>NZ_CP040449.1:800000-2007500 GCF_014892695.1 Aeromonas simiae | reverse complement strand
GGTAAACGGCGGCCGTAACTATAACGGTCCTAAGGTAGCGAAATTCCTTGTCGGGTAAGTTCCGACCTGCACGAATGGTGTAACCATGGCCATGCTGTCTCCACCCGAGACTCAGTGAAATCGAAATCGCCGTGAAGATGCGGTGTACCCGCGGCTAGACGGAAAGACCCCGTGAACCTTTACTACAGCTTGGCACTGAACATTGAACCTACATGTGTAGGATAGGTGGGAGGCTTTGAAGCGATGACGCTAGTTGTCGTGGAGCCGACCTTGAAATACCACCCTTGTATGTTTGATGTTCTAACGCAGGTCCCTGAATCGGGATCGCGGACAGTGCCTGGTGGGTAGTTTGACTGGGGCGGTCTCCTCCCAAAGAGTAACGGAGGAGCACGAAGGTTGGCTAATCCTGGTCGGACATCAGGAGGTTAGTGCAATGGCATAAGCCAGCTTAACTGCGAGACGGACAGGTCGAGCAGGTGCGAAAGCAGGTCATAGTGATCCGGTGGTTCTGTATGGAAGGGCCATCGCTCAACGGATAAAAGGTACTCCGGGGATAACAGGCTGATACCGCCCAAGAGTTCATATCGACGGCGGTGTTTGGCACCTCGATGTCGGCTCATCACATCCTGGGGCTGAAGTTGGTCCCAAGGGTATGGCTGTTCGCCATTTAAAGTGGTACGCGAGCTGGGTTCAGAACGTCGTGAGACAGTTCGGTCCCTATCTGCCGTGGGCGTTGGATGATTGAAGGGAGTTGCTCCTAGTACGAGAGGACCGGAGTGAACGAACCTCTGGTGTTCGGGTTGTCACGCCAGTGGCACTGCCCGGTAGCTAAGTTCGGAATCGATAACCGCTGAAAGCATCTAAGCGGGAAGCGAGCCCTGAGATGAGTCATCCCTGACCCCTTGAGGGTCCTAAAGGGCCGTTGGAGACCACAACGTTGATAGGCGGGGTGTGTAAGCGCAGCGATGCGTTGAGCTAACCCGTACTAATTACCCGTGAGGCTTAACCATACAACACCCAAGAAGTGTTTTGAGCGCTTGTGACGAAGCGAGAACGACTTAAGTGCTTGTGATGAGAATCGTGAGTGCAATCAGCTTTTCGGATTACGATTTTGCCTGGCGGCCATAGCGCGGTGGACCCACCTGTTCCCATGCCGAACACAGAAGTGAAACGCTGTAGCGCCGATGGTAGTGTGGCAGATGCCATGCGAGAGTAGGACACTGCCAGGCACCCAATTTAGCAATAAGCTAGCCGAATGCGGAGCGGTAGTTCAGTCGGTTAGAATACCGGCCTGTCACGCCGGGGGTCGCGGGTTCGAGTCCCGTCCGCTCCGCCACTAACTATTGAAGGCCTTCCCTGATGGGAAGGCCTTTTTGCTTTTGCATGGGGCGTTTATCGCTGTGTATCGCTGTATTGCGAATCGCCGGACGACCACAGAGGTGGCCATCGCCTCGGCCTTCGGATACCCCCTCTGAATCGCCCCGGCTTCTCTAGACACTTTCGAGCCGTTCGAAATATTGCTTTTCACACTCTACTGGCGATAGCCCATTGTTGAAACTGTGCCGACGTTTGGGGTTGTAAAACATTTCAATGTAATCGAACACATCCTGCCGAGCCTCCTCGCGATCCACATAGGTTTTACGTCGGATCCGCTCGCGTTTGAGGAGCTGGAAGAAACTCTCCGCAACCGCGTTATCATGACAATTGCCGCGTCTGCTCATGCTGGCCTTGAGCTGGTGCTCCCGCAAAAAATCCTGCCAGTCATGACTGCTAAACTGGCTCCCTTGATCAGAATGAACCAGCACTTCCTGCTCGGGTTGCCGTCGCCACACCGCCATCAGTAACGCGCTGATGGCCAACTCTCGGTCGATCCGTGGCCCCATTGACCACCCAATGACTTGTCGTGAAAACAAATCCAATACCGCGGCCAGATAGAGCCAGCCTTCATGGGTTCGAATATAAGTGATGTCCGTTACCCAGACTTTGTTTGGCTCAGTCACATCGAACTGGCGCTCAAGATAATTCGGTGCAACCACCGTTGGCCGGCCACCATAATGACCGGGACGGCGACGATAACCGGTTTGTGAACGTAAACCCTCATGACGCATTAATCGCGCCACCCGGTGTTTCCCGCAGGTCTCGCCCATCTCTCGCAGGTCGTCCCGGATCTTGCGATAACCATAGACGCCGCCGCTTTCTAGCCAACATTGCTTGATCTGGCCTAGGAGGCGTTGGTCTTCCAGAGCTCGGGTAGATAAAGGCTGGTGCTGCCAGGCGTAATAACCGCTCGGGTGGACATTCATCATCCGGCACAGTCGGCGGATGGGATGTGTGGACGCGTGCTCCCGGATGAAGGCGTACCTTACCCTGACAGCTTGGCAAAGTACGCGGCGGCCTTTTTTAAGATATCTCGCTCATCGGTGATGCGCCGCAGTTCAGCCTTGAGGCGCCGAATTTCGGCTTGCTGGCTGGAGTCATGCTGTTGCTGCGCTTCGGGTTGGCTGTAGCGTTTGATCCAGACATAAAGACTGTGGCTGGAAACACCAAGTCGTTCAGCGACCTCTGCCACTGGGTAATGGCGCTCAGTCACCTGCTTGACGGCGGCCAGTTTGAATTCTTCCGTGTAACGTTGCTGCTTGCTCATAACACCTCCTGAATGACCTCAGTTTGAGGCTCTTGGGGTGTCTAGGAAAGTAGGGGCGATTCAAGAAGCCCTGTCGAGCGACTGGGCTTTTTTGTGGTGGTCGGATAGATGTGCTGGCTGTTGTCATCGCTACTCCTTCCTCACACTGGCTTACCGATAAAGGCTGGGAATGTCGGGGGCTCAACCCATAGGGAAATTGGTGCGCAAGGGCGGATATGCATCACATGGAAACCTGTGCCTTGTATGCATTATTTACGAAGTGAAATGCAAGGTTGATTTGGCGCTTATTGGGTAGGAAAACGCGCCGCAGCACGATCTTTGTGAAGTCAGTGGCAATTTTTTCGATATTTGAGTGCGAATATCCTCTCATTAGCAGTAACTTATTATCCATTATATGATAAGGTCGGATTTCTCGAGTCCTGTCTTTCGGGCCCTCTCGGCAGCGTTCAGTGCTGGAAGTCGGTTCGGCAACATTACCCAATGTGTGTTGTGAGCAATCAGCCGTGATCTTCTTCACGGCCGAAGGCTGGGCAGAACAAGGATGATTTTAAATACACTGACAGGGAGTGTGTAATGCAGTATCAGGAGTTCTTTGAGCGTTTCAGCCAGCGTTATCCGCATCAGCCCGAGTATTTGCAGGCGGTGCGTGAAGTTCTCAATTCCATTTGGCCTTTCTATAGCGCCAACCCCAAATATCAACAGCAAGGATTGCTGGAGCGCATGCTCGAGCCGGAACGCCTGATCCGTTTTCGAGTGTGCTGGGTGGATGACAAGGGCGAAGTGCAGATCAACCGGGCCTTCCGGGTGCAGCACAGCTCTGCCATCGGTCCTTACAAGGGAGGGATGCGTTTTCACCCGAGCGTCAACGCCTCAATCCTCAAGTTTCTGGCGTTTGAACAAACCTTCAAGAACGCGTTGACCTCGCTGCCGATGGGCGGTGGCAAGGGTGGCAGTGACTTTGATCCCAAGGGCAAGAGCGACGGCGAGATCATGCGTTTTTGCCAGGCGCTGATGCTGGAGCTACATCGTCACGTCGGGCCGGATACCGATGTCCCGGCCGGCGATATCGGTGTGGGGGCCCGTGAAGTGGCCTACATGGTCGGCATGATGAAGAAACTGACCAACCGTACCTCCTGCGTCTTTACCGGCAAGGGGCTCACCTTCGGCGGCAGTGAGCTGCGTCCGGAGGCTACCGGTTACGGTCTGCTCTATTTTGTCTCCGCCATGCTCGAAGAGCAGGGGCAATCGGTGGCCGGCAAGATTATCTCGGTGTCTGGCTCGGGTAACGTTGCTCAGTTCGCCATTGAGAAGGCGATGGAGCTGGGTGGCAAGGTGATCACCGCATCCGATTCTAGCGGCTCGGTCTACGATCCGGCCGGATTCACCCCCGAGAAGCTGGCACTGCTGCGCGACATTAAGGAGCGCGGTGGCCGGATCAGCGAATATGCGCGGGCCGTGGGCGCCGAATACCTGGAAGGTCGTACTCCCTGGTCTGTGCCGACCGAGCTTGCCCTGCCGTGCGCCACCCAAAATGAGCTGCATGCGGTCGATGCCAAGGCGCTGATCGCCAACGGGGTACAACTGGTGGCAGAGGGCGCCAACATGCCTTCGACCGCCGACGCCATCAGCCTGTTCCATGAGGCGGGGGTCGCTTTTGCGCCTGGCAAGGCCGCCAACGCGGGTGGGGTGGCCACCTCGGGTCTGGAGATGAGCCAGAACGCCCAGCGCCTCTCCTGGCGCCGTGAGACCGTCGATGAGCATCTGCACCACATCATGACCTCTATCCATAAGCTCTGCGTTGAGCATGGCCGTGAGGAGAGTGGCCGCATCAACTACGAGAAGGGCGCCAACATCGCCGGTTTTGTGCGGGTCGCAGAAGCCATGCTGGCGCAAGGCGTGCTGTAACGCATCGGCGTTGATGCTCAGCCTAATAAGAAGGGGCCCTCGGGCCCCTTTGGTTTTTTATTCCCCTGCCTGAGCAGGGCTCGGCCATGTCGCAGCCGGTGCAGCAGCGGTGGCAGTGCAATGACCAAGACGGCGAGCACCAACAGTATCTGGCAGTAGCTGGCTGATATTGTTTTCCCACAAGATCCGGATTTCTCCGTTACTGATGGAGAGCGCCCGGCGCAGATGTTGCTCCAGCATCTCGCCCGGTACAACGCGAGGATGGGTGGCGAGAGCGGGACGTTAAGCTTGCCCAGCACATAGCCCAATACACCCAAGCCGGCCATCAGCAGCAGATCGAACGTCGTACTCTGTATGGAGTAGACCCGGCTCCACATCATGGCCCTGACCTCGCTCTTGTTGCTGGCACACCTGAAAGCGAATGAAGGTACGACTGACCTTGTCAGGCCTCCTGAGAGGGCGGTTTATCGTAGTTCGGCAAGCGGGTATGCTTTGCGCCACAAATTTAGGGGGAGGGGAGTGTGCATGCGCGCCTGGATAGTATTTGGATTGATGGCTCTGGCTGGGTCGGGGGCTTATGGGGCGCCACAGATCTACGGCTGGGCTGAACTCGGGCGCCTGGAGCCGGGCGGCCCGGTGCTGCGTCTCAAACTCGATACCGGGGCCGATACCTCCTCGCTGGATGCCCGGCGTCTGCGTGAGTTTGAGCATCAAGGGGAGCGCTGGGTCAGCTTTATCGTTCCTAGCGAAGGAAAGGGGAGTAAGAGGCCACAGGAGCGCATTGAGCGAGAGGTGGTGCGTTACGTACACGTTCGTGGCGCTGGTGGCAGTGAGACCCGTCCCGTGGTGCGCATGGCCATTTGTGTCGGCGAACGAGTGTTCGACGATGAGTTCACGCTCAATGATCGCAGCAAGATGACCTACCCGGTGCTGTTGGGCCGCAACACCCTGCGCCAGATGGGGGCCGCGGTGGATGTTAACCGCACCTTCACTATCGATCCGCACTGCCCTTGAGCGGGCACATTTGACAGGCTCTTTCTATCCTGAGGAAAACCACCGGAGGAAGAGATCATGACCAGAACCCTGTCGCTGCTTGCCGAGGCCCAACAACTGGTGGGCCACAACCCCTTTACCCTGAGCGATGCCCGCAGCCTCGAGTACCTTGAGGAGCAGGCCATGGGAGAGGAGGGGTTGCTGATCGCCGAGCTGTGGGAAGAAGCGCTGCTGGTGGCCGATGATGAGGCCCGTCTCTACATCAGCGGGATGATGTAGCCGCACCACCTCGCTTCTATCAGCCATCTCTCGTATGCGGCGCCTCGCCGGTGTGCGGCCATTTTCTGGTTGCAGCGTGATATGCACCATTGCTCTTACCATGAATCGCGTTCTTCCTTTCACGTTTATATGTTGACACATCCATCCTGACCCGCTTTTTGCCGGAGAAGCGCATGGCTCGTCGGCCCATCTGAGTTCGGGTGCCGGCTCGCCTTGATGAGGCGCGGGCACTGAAGATGAAAAGGCTGCCTCTGCCGGTGACAACGGCAGGTGGACAAACTGGTGCCCTGTGATGAGCCTGATGGCCAACGCGACTGGTCTGGATGGCGCCATGGGAAGAGGCCTTGAGCTGGCGAAGGGGTGAGAGGGGCACCTGCTACCGAACAACCCCTGTGGGGCGGCAATTCCCGGCTGATGCGCTTGGCTGACACGGTACTTTTTCGGGTGGCACAACACATCAGAGCACCCAATCGGGGCACAATGGGGTATCTTATGCCCCGATTTCATCCATAAAACGGATCAGAGACTCGTATGATTATCAAACCCAAGGTTCGCGGTTTTATCTGCACCACCACCCACCCGGTCGGTTGCGAAGCCAACGTCCGTCGTCAGATCGCCTATGTCCAGTCCAAGGGCGCCATCGAACATGGCCCCAAGAAGGTGCTGGTCATCGGTGCCTCTACCGGCTATGGCATGGCTTCCCGGATTGCCGCCGCCTTCGGCTCCGGCGCTGCCACCCTCGGCGTCTTCTTCGAAAAGGCCGGCTCTGAGTCCAAGACCGGCACGGCTGGCTGGTATAACTCCGCCGCCTTTGACAAGGCCGCCAAAGAGGCTGGCCTCTACTCAAAGAGCGTCAACGGTGACGCCTTCTCCAACGAATGCCGCGCCAAGGTGATCGAGGTCATCAAAGAGGATCTGGGTCAGATTGATCTGGTGGTCTACTCCCTGGCGTCTCCGGTGCGCAAGATGCCGGACACCGGTGAAGTGGTGCGCTCGGCCCTCAAGCCAATCGGCGAGGTCTACACCTCCACCGCCATCGACACCAACAAAGATCAGATCATTACCTCCAGCGTCGAGCCGGCGAACGAGGAAGAGATCCAAAACACCATTACCGTGATGGGCGGTCAGGACTGGGAGCTGTGGATGGCGGCCCTGCGTGATGCCGGCGTGCTGGCTGAAGGCGCCAAGTCGGTAGCCTACTCCTACATCGGTACCGACTTGACCTGGCCCATCTACTGGCATGGCACTCTGGGCCGCGCCAAGGAAGACTTGGATCGCGCCGCCAGCGCCATTCGTGGCGATCTCGAAGGCAAGGGCGGTACTGCCCACGTGGCCGTGCTCAAATCCGTGGTCACCCAGGCTTCCAGCGCCATTCCGGTGATGCCGCTCTACATCTCCATGGCCTTCAAGATCATGAAGGAGAAGGGCATTCACGAGGGCTGCATGGAGCAGATCGACCGCATGATGCGCACCCGTCTCTATGGTGCCGATCTGGCGCTGGACGAGCAGGCCCGCATCCGCATGGATGACTGGGAGCTGCGTGAAGACGTGCAGCAGACCTGCCGCGACCTGTGGCCGACCATCACCACCGAGAACCTCTCCGAGCTGACCGACTATGCCGGCTACAAGCAGGAGTTCTTGCGCCTGTTTGGTTTCGGTCTGGAAGAGGTGGACTACGACGCCGACGTCAATCCTGACGTGAAGTTTGATGTCGTCGAGCTGTAAGGCTCGCCATCGCTGACAAGGGCTGCCCAAGGGCGGCCCTTTTTATTGGCGTGTGGGAAAAGAGACAACAAAAAGGCCTTGTCGAATGACAAGGCCTTTTCGGGGGAATGATGGTCGGCGTGAGAGGATTCGAACCTCCGACCCCTGACACCCCATGACAGTGCGCTACCTGGCTGCGCTACACGCCGACGTGGTCAGCTTGGCTGACGGGGGCTGAGTCTATGGGCCCGCCCCCTGCGTGTCAACACGCAATCTGTCCCTTGCGGTGCGTTTGCCTGCTTTCGCGCCGTTTAGCGGTCAAAGCTCAGGCGTTTGCCCAAAACTGCATCGGTGACCTGGCCATTTTGGTAGGCGATCTGACCATTGACCAGGGTGGTGTCGATGCTGCTGTGGAAGCGGTAGCCGTTGAACGGACTCCAGCCGCAGAGATAGAGGATGTTATCGTCGCTCACCACATAGGGTTTGCCGAGATCGAGCAGCACCAGATCGGCGTAGTAGCCTTCGCGGATGTAGCCGCGATCCTCGATCTCATAGCGCTCGGCCACCGCGTGGGAGGTCTTTTGCACGATCTTCTCCAGAGTGAAGACGCCGTTGTGGTAGAGCTCGAGCAGGGCCAGCAGGGAGTGCTGCACCAGCGGGATGCCGGAAGGGGCCTTGAAGTAGCTCTGCTGCTTCTCTTCCCAGGTATGCGGCGCGTGGTCGGTGGCGATGATATCGAGCACGTCATTGCGCACTGCATCGAGCAGGGCGCGCTGATCCGCCACGGTTTTCACCGAGGGGTTGCACTTGATCTGGCTGCCCAGCGTCTCGTAGTCATTCTCATTGAAAAAGAGGTGGTGCACGCACACCTCGGCGGTGATCTGCTTGCTGCGCAGCTCCTTCACATCGTGGCTCGGGGTGAACAGGGACAGCTCCTTGGCCGAGGTCAGGTGCAGCACGTGCAGCTTGGCGCCGTGCTCTTTGGCCAGCTTCACGGCCAGCGAGGAGGAGCGGTAGCAGGCCTCGTCACTGCGGATGTGGGCGTGTTCGCGCATCGGCACCTGCTCGCCCCAGCGCTCACGGGCGGCCTGCTCGTTGACGGCGATGGTGGGGGTATCTTCGCAGTGCGTCACCAGCAATACCGGGCTGTCACGGAAGATGGCGGCCAGGGTCTCTTGGTTATCGACCAGCATGTTGCCGGTGGAGGAGCCCATGAAGATCTTAACGCCACAGTTGCGCTTGGGATCGAGCTGCTTGATTTGATCGAGGTTATCGTTGGTGGCGCCAAGGTAGAAGCTGTAGTTGGCGGCGGAGGCGTGTTCGGCGATGGCGTACTTGGCTTCGAGGGCTTCGATGGTGGTGGTCTGAGGATTGACGTTGGGCATCTCCATGAAACTGGTGGTGCCGCCGGCGACCGCTGCTCTGGATTCGCTCTTGATGGTGCCCTTGTGGGTTAGCCCCGGCTCACGAAAGTGCACCTGATCGTCGATCATGCCGGGGATGAGGTGCTTGCCACGGGCATCGATGACGAGCGCATCGCTCGGCGCCTCGATGTGGGGGGCGATTTTGCTGATCCGTTCGCCCTCGATCAGCACGTCGGCGGCGTAGATACGTCCTTCATTGACCAGGGTGGCCTGGGAGATGAGCAGCTTGTTCATGGGGAGTTCCAGTTCCTTTGCTTAAGATCGCACGCCATAATAACGCAATCCGGGAATTCCCTGTAGGCAAGGCAACGTGATGAAGTTATTTGTAAGAGATCTCACCGTCATCGATTCGAGCTACCTGTGCGAGCGCCGCGGCATGGTGGGCGAGAGCTGGCTGGTGGACATCGAACTCGGTGGTGAACTCAACGAGATGAGCATGCTGCTCGACTTTGGCCGGGTGAAGAAGCTCATCAAGGCGATCATCGACCGCGAGGTCGATCACAAGCTGCTGGTGCCGGCAGACAACCCCCTGCTGCGCAAGGGGGACGCGGCGCCGGGTGAGCTCACCGTCGACTGGCTGCGGCCGGGGCGCTCTATCCATCTGCGCTGCCCCGAGCAGGCATTTGCCTTCATCCCCGGCGTTCATGTCGAGCGGGAGAGCCTGACCGCCTATCTGATGCAGGTGCTAGAGCGCGAGCTGCCGGGCAACATCAAGGATCTCACCCTGACCCTGCGTCACGAAAAGATTGAGGGCGCCTTCTACCACTACAGCCATGGGCTGAAAAAACACGATGGCAACTGCCAGCGTATCGCCCACGGCCACCGCTCACCGGTGGAGCTCTATGTGGATGGGGAGCGCGATGAGGCGCTGGAGGCCGCCTTTGCCGAGCGCTGGGGCGACATCTATCTCGGCACCCTGGAAGACGAAGTGGCGCTGTCGACCCTCTCATTGAGCTCACATGCTGCGAAGCTGGAACCTTCCAGCCACATCGGTTTTGCCTATGAGGCGCCGCAGGGGCGCTTCGAGCTGGCGATGCCGCGCGCCGAGGTGGAGATGATCGACACCGACACCACGGTCGAGCTGCTGGCCCACTTCATCGCCCGCGAGGTGAAAAAACAGGTGGGGGATAAGTTCTTGAAGGTGGTGGCTTACGAAGGGGTGGGCAAGGGCGCCATCGCCTGGGCCTGATCCCGCCGTACGCGTGGTATCGAGGAAGCGACCCCGGCCTGCGCCGGGGTTGCTCTTTTTGTATCGCAGGCGGTGGCTTCGGATACAGGCAGAGGGAGGCAACTCGGGGTTTTTGTACCGTCTGCGGATTTGCTCAACAGCGCAGACATAAAAAAACCACCGCAGATGCGGTGGTTTTTGAT
Organism: Aeromonas simiae; assembly: GCF_014892695.1. Taxonomy (NCBI): domain Bacteria; kingdom Pseudomonadati; phylum Pseudomonadota; class Gammaproteobacteria; order Aeromonadales; family Aeromonadaceae; genus Aeromonas; species Aeromonas simiae. Next base: position 1,997,180 of record NZ_CP040449.1, on the reverse strand, counting down.
GACTGACCCGGTTTAGAACAGGGTGTTGGAGAGATCGTAGAGCTCCTGATCGAACGGGCGCTTCATGTTCTCGATGCAGTCGATGATGTCGTGGTGTACCAGCTCGTTTTTCTGGATCCCGATGCAGCGGCCACCGTGGCCGGCCATCAGCAGTTCAACGGCGTAGGCACCCATACGGCTCGACATGATACGGTCACGGGCGGTGGGGGTACCACCACGCTGGATGTGGCCGAGAATGGTGGCGCGGGTCTCGCGGCCGGTCATGGACTCGATGTCCTTGGCCAGCGCGTTGACGTCGGTCACGTGCTCGCAGATGGTGATGATGGCGTGCTTCTTGCCCTTGGCTTCACCCGCCTTGATCTGCTCGAGCAGCTTCTCTTTGTCGAAGGCCACTTCCGGCACGATCACATACTCAGCACCACCGGCGACGGCGGCCGACATGGCCAGATCGCCGCAGTGGCGGCCCATGATCTCGACCACGGAGATGCGGTGGTGGGAGCTGCAGGTATCGCGCAGGCGATCGATGGCATCGACCACCACGTTCAGTGCGGTATCAAAACCGATGGTGAAGTCGGTACCGGCGATGTCGTTGTCGATGGTGCCCGGCAGGCCGATGCAGGGGTAGCCCATCTCGGTCAGCTTCTTGGCCCCCATGTAGGAGCCGTCACCGCCGATCACCACCAGAGCATCGATACCGTGCTTTTGCAGATTCTCGATGGCTTCGGCACGAACCTTCTCTTCCTTGAAAGCGGGGAAACGGGCAGAGCCGAGGAAGGTACCGCCACGGTTCACCACGTCGGAGACGCTGTGACGCTCGAGCTTGACGATACGATCCTGGTGCAGGCCCAGATAGCCATCCTTGATGCCGAACACTTCGACATTGTGGTTCAAGGCGGAACGTACCACGGCGCGGATGGCCGCATTCATACCCGGGGCATCGCCGCCGCTGGTCAATACACCAATGCGTTTGATCTGTTTGGTCATTGTGTGCCTCTGAAGCTGAGTTTACGAATCAGGTAGCCTGTTATTGTTTTATCCGGCTTTCGCATGGGTCGCCTCCCGCGGCGGGCCCATGAGAAAACCGCTAGAGGGGACCGTAGCCCCCTCTGGCGGTTTATCAATGTTACTTGGCAGCGCCAGCGATGATCTGGGAGAAGTCGTCCACCTTCAGGGACGCACCACCCACCAGGCCACCGTCGATGTCCGGCTGACCGAACAGATCGGCGGCGGTCGCACCGGTCACGGAACCACCGTACAGGATCTGTACCTTGGCAGCGACGTCGGCGTCAAATCCGGCCAGGTACTGGCGGATGTGGGCGTGCACAGCCTGGGCGATTTCCGGGGTCGCGGTCTTGCCGGTACCGATGGCCCATACCGGCTCGTAAGCCACGACGGCGTTGCTGAAGGAGGCGATGCCGCAACGGTCGATCACGGCCTTGAGCTGGGTTTCCACCACGCTGTTGGTCACGCCCGCTTCGAACTGCTCCAGGGTTTCACCGATGCACAGTACCGGGATGAGGCCGACCTTTTGGATCGCTTCATACTTGGCGGCAACGACGTCGTCGCTCTCGGCGTGCAGGGTACGACGCTCGCTGTGACCGACCAGGGAGTAGGTGCAGCCGAACTCTTTGAGCATGACCGGGGAGTTTTCACCGGTGAAGGCGCCGGCTTCATGGACGTCGGCATTCTGGGCGCCGTAGGCGATCTTGGTGTCGGCGGCCAGTTGCTCGACCTGACCCAGGAAGATAACCGGGGGGCAGACGGCGACTTGGACAGAGGGGTGGGCGGCGGCGGCCGGAGCCAGTCCCTTGATCAGTGCTTCCACAGAAGCCTTGGTGCCGTTCAGTTTCCAGTTACCCATTACCAGGGGCTGTCTCATTTTCTCTTCCTCCTGAGATGTTTGACTGCGGGTCATTATAAGAAGTGAACCGGGCCCAAGATAGCCGACCCGACAGCAAATGACGTAATTTTTTTTCGCTTTCCCTGATCCAGGTCAGTTTACAACCCCTTGATTGTTCACTCGTTGCTCTGACCGCGCAGGCGACTCCAGAGCAGTCCTATCCACTCATGTAAGGCCGCTTCCGAATACATCATATAGCGTCCTCGGGGCAGGTTGCTGTAGAGGGGCTGGGGCTGCTGGCTCACCTTGGCGGTGTAGTCGGTGGGGGCAGGGATGGGGGTCATCCCTTGGCCACGGTAGAGGGCCAGGGCGCGCGGCATATGGGTGGCCGAGGTGACCAGCGCCACCTGCTGACCCGCCAGCGCCTGACTGATGCTGACCGCCTCATCATGGGTATCCATGTTGTTTTCAAACAACCGCATGCGCGAGCGGGGAATGCCGAGGCTCTGTGCCATGCGGGCGTTGACCTCGGCATTGGAGTAGGTATCCCCCGCCACATAGCCCGAGAAGACGAGGGTTGCCTGCGGGTAGGCCTGGGCCAGACGCACCCCTTCCAAGGTGCGCGCCAAGGCGATGTTGTTTTGCCAACTGGTCAGCGGGATGGCCGGATCGGAGACGTGGCCGTTGCCGAGCACCACGATGGCATCGATGTGCGGGTGGTCGGCCACCACGAAGGGCGGGTTGGCCTGCTCGAGCGGGCGGGCCAGCTCGATGCTCACCGGGCGCAGGGCGAAGAGGGTGATCACCATGACCCCCAGGGTGGCGATCAGCTTGCCGCTGCGCTGGAAACGGGTGAACCACAGTAGCAGCAGGGCGATCAGCAGCAAGGAGAGGCCAAAGGGGAGGGGCATCAGCAGATGGCCGAGCCATTTTTTGATCACGAACACGGAGCCGGTTCCTCGAGTTTTCACAGACCCCGGGAGTATGCCAGAATATGCCCCTTTTGGAATTGGGCCAATCGGGCCCGTTTTCGAGTCTATCTCTTGAAGCACGATCAGAGTTTCGACGGGCGCGCCGACAAGTTCGCCCGCAACATCTATGACTCCAGCAAGGGGCGCATCCGCACCGCCGTAGTGTGGAGCGATCTGGAGGCCTGCCTCGCCCGGCTTGGCCACCGGCCACTACGCATTCTTGACGCTGGGGGCGGTTTTGGCTTCTTTGCCCGCCGCCTAGCCGCCCTCGGCCATCAGGTGACCCTGTGCGATCTTTCGGCAGAGATGCTGGCCATGGCCCGCAGCGCGGTGGAGGAGGAGGGGCTTGGCGACAGGGTTCGTCTCATCCACTGCCCAATTCAGGATCTCAAACTGCATGTGCAGGGCACCTTTGATCTGGTGCTCTGCCACGCGGTGCTCGAATGGCTGGTCGAGCCGCGGCAAACCCTGCTCGGTCTGTTTCCATTCCTAGCGCCGGGCGGCATACTGTCCTTGCTTTTTTACAACCGCCACGGCCTGTTGTTTCAGAGCCTGGTGGTGGGGAACTTTGACTACGTCAGGGCCGGGCTGCGCAAGAAGCGCCAGACCGCATTGACCCCCACCAATCCCCAGCTACCTGAACAGGTCTACGACTGGGTGGGTCGCGGGGGGCTGCGCATCATCGGCAAGACCGGGGTGCGCGTCATTCACGACTACATGCGGCACAAGGAAGATCAGAGCGGCAAGTTCGATGATCTGCTGGCCATGGAGCAGCACTACTGCCGCCAGGAGCCGTTCGTTTCCCTGGGTCGTTACATCCATGTCATGGCCCAAAAGCCGCTTTGAACCATGCCTCCATCATGACGGGACCACAACACGAGATGATCGCATGACCAGTACACCTGGCCTTTTGGCCACCCAGGAGGCGACGCCGCTGGCCGCTTCCGAGCGCTCCCTGCCCGAGACCATCGGCTGGGTGCGCCAGGAGGGGCTCGCCTTGCAGCTTTCCACCGACCGGCTGGCCTTCCTCGTCGCCATCAAGACTCTCTCCGAGGAGGAGCCTGACTTGTTCGAGGCCGCGCTGCACGATGCGTTCGGCTATGTGAGCAGCGCCTTCGGTCAGATGGACGAGACGGTCACCGCCCGGGCCAACAACGCCATCAACGATCTCATTCGCCAGCAACTGCTGGCGCGCTTCACCACCGATCCGGTGGCCGGCGAGAGCCTCTATCGCCTGTCGCGGCTCGGGGTCGCCATCGTCGATTTCTTTCTCGACCAGCGCCAGGTCGACTCGATCAAGCTCTCCATCTTGCTTGAACACCTGGCCAGCGAGCTCGACAAGGCGCGCACTGCGGCGCTGGAGACCAACACCCGCGAGCAGTGGGATGCCGAGGTGCTGCCGCGCCTGACCTTCTCGCTGGAAGAGACCATGGAGCGCATCGATCACACCCAGCGCGCCATGGACGAGCAGCAGAACAAGGTCAAAGAGGAGATCGCCGCCCTGCTGACCCAGGACTGGATGGAGGCGATCCACAGCTGTGAAAAGCTGCTGCGCGAGACCGGCCAGACCCTGCGTGAGCTGCAAGACACCCTGGATGCGGCCGGTCACCGGTTGCAAGAGGGGCTCTTGAACATCCAGGAGGCGGCCCAGGGGCGCGACGATCTGTTCCACGTCGAGGAGCTGACCCAGGCCCTGCAAGGGCGTCTGGATGTCATCACCAGCTGGGGCCAGCAGTGCATCGAGCTGTGGGCCCGCTATGACCGGCACGTGCACAAGTTCATCCGCACCGCCATCGACATGGACAAGAACCGCGCCTTCAGCCAGCGGCTGCGAGAATCCATCCGTCTGTTCGAGCAGCACAACTGGCTGCTGCGCGTGGCCGAGGAGCCGCGCCTGCTCGAGCTGCGCGACGAGACCATCGCCATCCACGACGAGGAGGTCACCGGTGAGGTGCCGACCGAGCTCGAGTTTCAGGAGGTGGTCGACATCAGTGCCGAGCTGGCCGAGCGCATCGAGCGTCACCTGGTGCGCTACAAGGAGGCCGGGCTGCCTCTCGACGTGGCCGAGGTGCTGCGCGAATACCTGGATGACTTCCCGGCCCACGCCCACTTCGACGTGACTCGCCTGCTGGTGGATCAGGCGGTGCGCCTTGGCCACAGCAGCGACTCGACCCCGCACGCCCAGCCGAGCTGGAAACCCGTCAACCAACATGGATCCAAGGTTCAGGCCTATGTCATTGATCAATACTGAGTTTCCCTTGCCGATGCGGCTCGCAGAGGCGATCGCCAATCCCTTGTTTCCGCGTATCGACACCGCCTTGCGCTCCGGGCGCCACATCAGTGCCGACGAGTTTGAGCAGCACAGCGTGCTGGTCGACTACCACCTGGAGTTCGAACTCTTCTACGGCCGCTATCAGGTCGAGCTCATCAAGGCGCCGGAGGGCTTTTTCTACCTGCGCCCGCGTCCGAGTGCCGACATCGGCACCACTGTGCTCTCCGAGCTCGACATGCTGGTGGGCAAGGTGCTCTGCTACCTCTATTTGAGCCCAGAGCGGCTCGCCTCGGAAGGGGTGTTCGCCATGGCCGAGTTGCAGGAGGAGATCCTGACCCTCGCCGATGAGAAATTGTTGCTGCGCATGGTCAACAGCCGCTCCGGCGGCACCGATCTCGACAAGAAGAAGCTGCTCGAGAAGATCCGCACCTCCCTGCGCCGTCTGCGCCGGCTTGGCATGGTCACGGCCCTTGGCAACGGTGACAAGTTCAAGGTCAACGAGTCGGTGTTCCGCTTTGCTGCCGACGTGCGCAGCGACGAGGATCCGCGCGCGGTGCAGCTGCGCATGATCCAGGAAGGGGAGGCCATTTTCCACGACGACGAGCTGCCGAGCAGCGAGAGTCTGTTTGAGGATGTCGAGGCGGATCTCGACGAAGAACAACTGGATCTGGAGGTATAAACGGTGCGAGGCAAGTTCAAATCCCTGACCATGGTCAACTGGAACGGCTTCTTCGCCCGGACCTTCGATCTCGACCAGTTGGTCACCACCCTCTCCGGCGGTAACGGGGCGGGCAAGTCCACCACCATGGCGGCCTTTATCACCGCCATGATCCCGGATCAGACCCTGCTTCACTTTCGTAACACCACGGAAGCGGGCTCATCGAGCGCCTCGCGCGACAAGGGGCTGTACGGCAAGCTGCAACGGGGCCACTGCTACTCCTTGCTGGAGGTGATGAACAGCCGTGAGCAGCGCATCTGGGTCGGGGTGCACCTCGAGCAGGTGGCCAACCGCGACAACAAGGTCAACATCACCCCGTTCGCCCTCATCGATGTGCCGGACGGGCTAGCGCCGACCGATCTGCTGCTGGAAAAACTCGACGACGGCAAGGGCCGGGTGCGGGCGTTTGCCGATCTCAAAGCGGCGGCGGTGCAGTTGGGCTCGCTCAAGGTGGCTAAGTTCAATTCGGTGACCGACTACCACAACTTCATGTTCGAGTTCGGCATCACCCCGAAGAAGCTGCGTGATCAAAAGGATCGCAGCAAGTTCTATCGCCTGATCGAGGCCTCCCTCTACGGCGGCATCTCCTCGTCGATCAGCCGCTCCTTGCGCGAATACCTGCTGCCGGAGAACTCCGGCGTGCGCAAGGCGTTCCAGGACATGGAGGCGGCTATTTACGAGAACCGCCGAACCCTGGAGGCGATCAAGGAGACCCAAGGGCAGCGGGATCTGTTCAAGAACCTCATCACCGAGACCACCCACTATGTGGCGGCCGACTATGTGCGCAATGCCGCCGAGAAGGCGCGCCTCTCCGAGCTGGCCCTCAAGGCCAGAGCCGAGCTGGCGGATAAGCGCCGTCTGCTGGCCGAAGAGCGCCAGCGCGCCATCTATCTGGCCGACGAGGCGGAGCAGCTTAGCAACCGCGAGAAACTGCTGACCGACGAGCTGGAGACGGCCGCCGAGCACCTGGGCAAGGTGATGGCCGCCGTGGCGCTCAAAAAGAAGATCGATCTCTACCGCGCCGATCTGCAAGAGCTTACCGACAAGCTGGAGCAGCAGAGCGCCGTGGTCGAGGAGATCCAGGCGCGCCTGCTCGAGGCTGAAGAGCGCCGCGAGCGCGCGCTGGGGGAGGTCGACAGCCTCAAGACCCAGCTCGCCGATTACCAGCAGGCGCTGGATATCCAGCAGACCCGCGCCATCCAGTACCGCCAGGCGGTGCAGGCCCTCGAGACCGCCCGCGAGCAGTGCGAGCAGTCCGATCTGACGGCCGACAATGCCCACGAGCAGCTGGCCGCCTTGCGTGAGCGCGAGAGTCAGCTCACCCGTGCTGTGCTCGATGCCGAGCAGCAGCTGGCCCTGGCCAAGACCGCCGCCAGCGACTACGAGCAGGCCCTGGCGCTGCTTTTGACCGTGGCCCCCGGTACCGAGCGGGCCGAGGCCTATCCGGTAGCCCAGCAGCTTGGCCGTCGCCTGATTGAAGAGCGTGCCCTGCTGGCGCAGGGGGAGGGGCTGCGCGCCGCTCTTACCCGGCTGGAAAAAGAGACCACCGGCGCCGAGCAGCTTGGCAAGTTGGTGGCCCAGCTCGCCGAAAGCGGCGTGCGGGTGGAGGATGCCGAGGCGCTCGAGCTGCTGCTCGAGGGGCTGCGTACCCGCCGCGAGGAGCTCGACGAAGAGGCTGAGGGCATTGCCCAGCGCCGCTCCGAGCGCCACCACCAGAGCGAACAGCTCGAGCGCGACATCAAAACGCTCACCGCCCTGGCGCCGCGCTGGTTGCAGGCGAGCGAGAAGCTCGAGCAGCTGCGCGAGCAGAGCGGCTTGCCCCTTGCCACGGCCGAGGCGATCTCCCTTGGCATGAGCCAGGTGCTGGCCGAGGAGCGCCGCTTTGAGCAGGAGAGCCGCGACATTCAGGGGCGCAAGCAGGCCATCGAGCAGCAGATCAAGAACCTGCAACTGGGGGCTGGCGAGGCCGACTCTCGCCTGTCGCGCATCGCCGAGCAGGTGGGCGGCGTGCTGCTCTCCGATGTTTACGACGACATCTCCATCGACGATGCGCCTTACTACTCCGCCCTCTACGGCCCGGCCCGCTGCGCCCTGGTGGTGCTCGATCTGGAAGGGGCCATCGAGCGCCTCAAGGCCATCGAGGATTGCCCGGAGGACATCTACCTCATCCAGGGCAACCCCGATTCGTTTGACGAAGATCTGCTCGAAGCCGACGAGCTCGGCAACGCCGTGCTGGTGCGCAGCAGCAAGCGCCAGGTGCGCTATTCGCGCTACCCCGAGCTGCCCCTGTTTGGCCGCGCGGCGCGGGAGAAACGCATCGAGCAGCTCGAGCTGGAGCGCGACGCCCTGGTCGAGGCCTATGCTAAGGCCGCCTTCGAGCAGCAAAAATTCCATCGCCTCTACCAGCACTTCAGCGATTTTGTCGGCAGCCACCTTGGCATCGCCTTTGACGACGATCCTGAGCTTGCCATCGAGCAAAAGCAGGCGGTCCTGCGTCAGTTGCAAGGAGTGGTCGGCGAGAGCGAGCGCGAGCTGCAAGCGCTCAAGGGGGCCCAGTCTCAGATCGCCCGGCAGTTGCAACTGGCCCAGTCCATGCTGCCGCTGGTCCACCTGTTCGATGAGCCGGTCGGTGAGAAACTCGATGAGGCGCGCGCCCAGGTGGCCCGTCTCGATGCGGCCCGCGATTTCGTGGCGCGCCACGGCGTGGCGCTGGAAAAGCTCGACACCCTGAGTCAGGCACTGCGCCAGGATCCCCAGGGGCTGGCCGAGTTGCAGATCACCTTCGATCAGGCAAGCGGGGCGCTCACCGAGCAAAAACGGCGCTGCTACCTGCTCGATCAGGTGGTGGCCCGTCTGCCGCACTTGGCTTATCAGGATGCCCAGGACCTGCTCGGCAAGGCCTCCGAGATGAGCGAGCACCTCAAGGCCAAGCTCAAGGCTGCCGAGGTGGATGCCCGCGCCGCTGGCGAGCTGCACAAGCAGATAAGTGCCCAGCACACCGAGGCGTTGCAGGTGCGCACCGCGCTCGACTCCAGTGCCTCGGCCAAGGGCGAGACGCTGCGCGAGTTCGAGCAGGAGCTGGCCGCCATGGGGCTGACCCTGTCGGAAGACATGGAGGAGAAGGCGCGTGCCCACAAAAAAGAGGTGGAGGAGCTGCTCATTCGCACCCGCTCGCGGCGCACCAGTGCCGAGGCCCAGTTGCAGGTGACCAAGCGCGAGATCGAGTCCCTCGGCGGTCGCCTCAAGGTGGAGGGCAAGGACTATTTCAGCGCCCGTAAATCCTTGGTCGGTCACAAGGCCAGTTGGTCGCGGGTGGTGCGTCTGGCCCGCGAGACCGACGTAGAGAAGCGTCTTAACCGCCGCGAGCTGGCCTACCTCGATGGCGACGACTTGCGCTCCATGTCGGACAAGGCGCTCGGCGCCTTGCGGGTCGCGGTGGCCCACGACGAGGAGTTGCGCGATGCCCTGCGCCGCTCCGAGGGCAACCGCAGCACCGAGCAGAAGGTGGCCTTCTACGTGCAGGTCTATCGCTACCTCAAGGATCGTATCCGTAACGACATCATCCGCTCGGACGATCCGGTCGAGGCCATCGAGGAGATGGAGATCGAGCTGGCGCGTCTGGCCGATGAGCTCAAGCAGCGGGAGAATCACCTGTCGCTCTCCTCCCACGAGGTGGCGGCCAAGATCACCAACATCATCCGTCGCGAGCAGAACCGGATCCGAGTGCTCAACCAGGGCTTGCAGAACATCGCCTTCGGTCTGGTGCGCGGGGTGCGCCTCAACGTCAATGTGCGCGAGGCCCACACTCGTCTGCTCACCGCGCTGGCCGATCAGAGTGCCATGCACAACGATCTGTTCGCCGACAAGGAGCTCAGCTTCTCCGAGGCGATGGCCAAGCTGTTCCAGCGCCTCAATCCGCAGGTCGATCAGAGCGATCGCAACTATCAGGTGATGGGGGACGTGCTGCTCGATTACCGCAACTACCTGGAGCTGGAGATCGAGGTGCTGCGCGGAGCCGATGGCTGGCTGCGCGCCGAGAGCGGGGCGCTCTCCACCGGTGAGGCGATAGGTACCGGTCAGGCGATCCTGCTGATGGTGCTCATCAGTTGGGAGGAGGAGTCCCGCCGCCTGCGTGGCAAGGACATCGCCCCCTGCCGTCTGTTGTTCCTCGACGAGGCGGCGCGTCTGGATGCCAAGTCCATCGCCACCCTGTTCGAGTTGTGTGAGCGCCAAGATATGCAGCTGCTTATCGCCGCGCCCGAGAACATCAGTCCGGAGAAGGGCACCACCTACAAGCTCATCCGCAAGGTGCAGGGCAAGCACGAGCACGTGCATGTGGTGGGGCTGCGCGGCTTTGGCTTTACCGACGAGGCGGCCAGGCTCAGTGCCTAATGGTGTGTAGGATGCGGGGGGCTTCGGCCTCCCGCTCTGTATGCGCAAGCAGAGGGAGGAAGAGGGAATGCAAAGAGTGAAACAGGCCGGTGCGCTGCTGCTGTGCCTGCTGCTGACGGCGTGCAGCAGCCGTTATGACGAGGCGCACGGCGGCAGCTGGCACGGCTATCGCGAGCGCGGTCTTGCCTCTTACTACGCCGATCGCTACCACAATAAGCGCACCGCCAGCGGCGAGCCCTATCGCAAGGAGGGGCGCACCGCCGCCCACCAGACACTCCCGTTCGGTAGCCAGGTGAAGGTGACCAATCCGGCCAACGGCAAGAGCGTGGTGGTGCGCATCAACGATCGCGGTCGCTTCCCCAAGGGGCGGATCATCGATCTCTCCCGCTCGGCGTTTAGCGCCATCGCCAACCCGGCTTCCGGTTTAGTCCGGGTCGAGCTGGAGGTGCAGTAATCGGCCCCTCACGACGCCAGCCGCTCCCTGCCACAGGGCATGACGACGGCTGGCTCGCCGCAGTATTTTACCCTTCACCCTCAGGGCGGCTTTTCTCTGCGGGCTTCTCTGGTTATGGTGCTAGGAGCTGCAACCGTCGATGACAGGAAGAAAAGGTGGAGTATCAATGGCATGAGGCCCGACTGGCCTTGGGGGGGGAGCGGCGCTTGACGATCCCCGCCCTGACGCTGCTGGCGGGTCAGCAATGGTGTTTCGTCGGCAGCAACGGCAGCGGCAAGACGGCGCTGGCGCGCGCCCTGTGCGGCGAGCTGCCCCTGTGCCAAGGCCGGGCGCCGGTGATCACCGGGGCGCTGCGCCTCTCGTTCGAATCCCAGCAGCAGTTGATGGCGGCGGAGTGGCAGCGGCGCAACACCGACATGGTGGGGGAAGAGGAGGAGGCGGGCTATCTGGTCTCGACCCTGCTGCTTGAGCAGGGCGACGAGGCAGAGGCGCGCCACTGGTTGCGGCGCTTTGGTGTCGAGGCGCTCTGGTCACGGCCGCTGCGCTTTCTCTCTAGCGGTGAGGGGCGCAAGGTGCTGCTGGCTCGGGCTCTGCTGGCGCACCCGACGCGGTTGGTGCTCGACGAGCCGTTCGATGGGCTGGATCAAGACTCCCGCCGCGATCTGGCCGCGCTGATCGGTGAGCTGGCGGAGGCCGGGCTTGCGCTGGTGCTCATCGTCAACCGCTTCGACGAGATCCCCACCGGGGCCACCCACCTCGGCCTGCTCAGTGACGGGTGCCTGCTACTGGCCGGGGCGCGTGCCGAGGTGGAGGGGAGTGCTGAGGTGCGCCAACTGATGGCGCTCAATCGCACCGCCCCGCCGCTGCCACCCCCTTATGAGCCGCCACCTTCGCTGCCTCCCGGCCCGCTGGTGCAGATGCGCCAGATCCGAGTGGCCTACGGGGCGCAGGTGATCATCGATGGCCTCGACTGGACACTGCTGCCCGGTCAGCACTGGCAGATCACCGGCCCCAACGGGGCGGGCAAATCGACCCTGCTGGCGCTGATCACCGGCGATCACCCTCAGGGCTACAGCAATGATCTCACCCTGTTCGGGGTGCGGCGCGGCAGTGGCGAGAGCATCTGGCAGATCAAGCGTCACATCGGGCTGGTCAGCCCGGCGCTGCACCTTGACTATCGGGTCGCCTGCTCAGCGCGTACCGTGATCCTCTCCGGCTTTCATGACAGCATCGGCCTGTATGTGACCCCAGGGGATCGCCAGTGGGCGCTGGCCGAGCAGTGGCTGAACCTGCTCGGGCTGGCAGGGCAGGGGGAGCAGCCGTTTCATGCCCTCTCGTTTGGTCAGCAGCGGCTACTGCTGATTGCCCGCGCCCTGGTCAAGCAGCCGCCGCTGCTGATCCTTGACGAGCCCTTGCAGGGGCTCGATCCGCTCAACCGCCATCTGGTGCGCGAAGTGCTGGCGCGGCTCATCGCCACCGGGCGCAGCCAGGTATTGTTTGTCTCTCACCACCCCGAAGATGCCCCGGCCGGTTTGACCCATCGCCTGTGTTTCGTGCCCGACGCGGTGGGAGGCTATCACTACCATCAGGGGGCACTGGGATGAGAGTCGGCTGGTTATGGCTCTGGCTGCTGCTCTGCTCCAGCGCCTTGGCGCGCCCCGCCATCACCTTGGTGAGTTCACAAGATACCCATGACTCCCCCTATGGTCGCTGGTTGGCGCTCATCTATGGCGAGGCTTTCGCGCGCCTTGGTTATGACTTCACCTATCTGGGCTATCCGGGGGGACGGGCGCCGCGGCTGGCCGAGCAGGGGCGGGTCGACGGGGAGATCCACAGGGGGGCCGACTATGCGCTGCAAACTGACACCCTGCTGCGGGTGCCCGAGCCGCACTTTTATACCGACTATGTGGCCTATACGCGGCACCCCGGTGTGCACCTGGCTGGCTGGCAGAGTCTGAGCGGCAGCCGCTACCGGGTGGAGTTTCGCCGTGGTGCCCGTCAGCCGGAGATGCGATTAAACGGGGTGTTGGCGCGCGATCGGCTCTCCGATGTCGCCACCCCAGAGCAGGGATTGCGCAAGCTGCTGCTCGGACGCAGCGATCTCTATGTGGAGCAGGCGCTGGTGGTGGAGGCGCTCAAACAGCGCCATCCGCTCGAGTTTGCCGCCCTCTATCAGGCTGGGGTGATGGAGCACAGCGCCACCTACGCCTATCTCAATCGCCGTCATCGGGCCCTGCTGCCGGTATTGGCCGCGACGCTGCGCACCATGAAGGCGCAGGGGGTGATCGAGCGTTATCGCCAGCAGGCGCTGAGGGGATCGGGCGAAGCGCTCAGCGTTGGCGCTCGGCCGCGATCTTCCGGGCTTTAACATCCTCGGGGTAGCAGAGCGGCGCCTTGCCCCCTGGCCGGCTCCAGGCACTGCGCTTTCCACAGCGCCGTCCGTTGCGCATCTGGCTGTAGGGGCAGGGACAGTTGCCCGGATAGGCGGCAATAGACTCCCGAATGAGCCGATCGGTGATGATCTTGTCGCTCTCCTTGGCCGGGTGACTGGTCTGCGGCGCCCCCCAGGCGGGGGCGGTCAGCAGAGTCAGGAGCAGCAGTGCGCGCATGGGGAACTCCTTCGCCGTTCGATAAGGGCTCCGAGTGTCTCGCATTTTGCGGTATACCGCTTTGATCCACTTCCGTTTCCCGTGCGCTCCTTCGGCGTTTGCGCCAAGGGGCGGGCTCAGCGCACTCGCGCCAGCACGCGGCGAAACGCCGGATCACGGCTATCTTCCAGCAGCTCGTAGAGGGCCATCTCTGCCGTGGTGAGGTGGGCCCCCAGCGCGGTGAGCTGTTGCAGCGCCACCGCTTTATCCATCGGGTGGCGGGCACTGATCGCATCGCACACCAGCGACACGCCCGCCCCGCGCGCGAGCAGATCCCGTGCGCTTTGGTAGACACAGATATGGGCCTCGATGCCGCACACCAGCCAGTGCTGCACGCCGCTACGGGCGATGGCGTCAGCGATAGCCTGCGTGCGCAGGCCGCTGAAGGTGAACTTGGCGTAGGCCGGCTCTTGCATCAGGGGGCGCAGCTCCTCGACCGTCGGGCCGAGTTTCTCCGGGGCCTGCTCCAGCCAGATGAGCGGCAGATCCAGTATGTTGGCCCCTCAATCAACAGTGCGCTGCGCGCGATGAGCCGCTCGCTCTGCTCGACCTGTCGCGCCAGTTTGCCCTGTATGTCCACGACCAGCAGGCCGGTCTGCGCTCGGTTGAGCATGATGATCTCCCTCCATCGTTCCTGCCCGAGGCTCATTGCGGCCCCGGCGCTGTCAGCCTTTGACCCCCCATCCTAAGGCAGCGGTGAAGCGGGCGGTAGGAAAGAGAAGGGGTGGTTGTGTGAGAGGGTGGAAAAGAGATGGGCCATTTCGCAAACCCAAGTGGGTGTTCGCCCGATTTTATGCTTGGCAGGCTGGGGTGAACTCTGATAATTTGCCGTAAGGATGTTTAGATGGCTAAACGGCCAATGTGATTTAATCGGAACAAGGAGTGTTGTGATGAAGCGTCGTTCCCTCTTGGCCCTCTCCCTAGCGATGACCTTACTGCCGCAGACGTTGTGGGCCGTGGCGCCGGCCAAGCGCGAGATAGTGATCGGCACCACGGTGGGGGATTTCGCCGACATGGTGAACGATGCCGTCAAACCGCAACTGGAGGCCAAGGGATACAGGGTCAAGCTGGTGGAGTTCACCGATTATGTCTCTCCCAATCTCGCGCTGGCCGATGGATCTCTCGATGTGAACTGCTTTCAGCACAAGCCTTATCTGGATCGCTTTGCCACGGAGCGCGGTCTCTCTTTGACCCCGCTCACTCAGGTGCCCACAGGCCCGATGGGGCTCTATGCCGGTAAGAAGCAGCGGCTCACAGAGCTGGCGCAGGGGAGCTCGGTGGCGCTGCCAAACGATCCCAGTAATCAGGCCCGCGCCCTGCTCCTGCTGCAAGATCTCGGCTGGCTGAGGCTAAAAGAGGGGATCGATCCGCTCAAGGCGAGTGAGTTCGACGTGGTCGCCAATCCCCACGGGTTGAAGTGGGTGCTGCTGGAGGCGGCCCAGTTGCCACGAGCACGTGAGGATGTGGATTTTGTCGTCATCAATGGCAACTTCGCCGCCTCAAGCGGTATCCCGTTCCAGAGCGGGCTGTTTCTCGAGCGTGGCTACACCTTCATCAACTGGGTGGTGGTGCGCAGCGAGGATAAGGAGAAACCCTTCGCCAAGGACGTGGCCGAAGCCTATAACTCGGCCGCATTTCGTGCTTACGCCAAGGGGCGTTTTGCCGGTTACAAGTGGCCGCAGGCGTGGGGCAAGGGGGAGTGAAAATAACTCGGGCCCTTGGCGGGCCCGACACGCAGCGCCATGGTGACTATCAGGCCAGCAGCAGGTGGGGATCGCGGTACTCCAGCCCGTGCGCCTCGGCCACCTCCTTGCAGGTGAGATGCCCCTCCAGCACATTGAGGCCGTTCATCAGATGGGGATCGCCCTTGAGCGCCGCCCGCCATCCCTGATTTGCCAGGGTGATGATGTAGGGCAGGGTGGCGTTGTTGAGGGCAAAGGTGGAGGTTCGCGCCACCGCGCCCGGCATGTTGGCCACGCAGTAGTGCACCACGCCATCGACCAGGTAGGTGGGATCTTCATGGGTGGTGGGGCGCGAGGTCTCGACACAACCCCCTTGATCAATGGCGACATCGACGATGGCCGAGCCCGGCTTCATGCGGCTGATGTGGCCACGGGTGACAAGTTTCGGCGCAGCTGCGCCCGGGATCAGCACGGCGCCGATCACCAGATCGGCCGTCAGCACCTGCTGCTCGATAGCCTCGCTGGTGGCATAGAGCAGGCGGGCGCGCCCCTGAAACTCGCGATCAAGCTGGCGCAACGCCTCGATGCTGCGATCGAGCACGGTCACGTCGGCTCGCATGCCGATGGCGATGCGCGCCGCATTGGCGCCGACCACGCCGCCCCCGAGGATCACCACCTTGGCCGGCTCGACACCGGGGACGCCCCCGAGCAGTACGCCGCGACCACCGCGGGATTTTTCCAGTGCCAGTGCGCCGGCCTGCATCGCCATGCGACCGGCCACCTCTGACATAGGCGCGAGGAGGGGGAGGCCACCGCGTTCGTCGGTGACCGTCTCATAGGCGATGCAGATGGCGCCGCTGCGGAGTAGCTCCTCGGTTTGCGGCCGATCGGGGGCGAGGTGTAGGTAGGTAAAGAGGAGCTGCCCTTTGCGCAACATGGCGCGTTCTGCTGGCTGGGGCTCTTTGACCTTGACGATCATCTCGCTGCGACTGAATAGCTCGGCAGCGGAGTCAAGTACCCCTGCGCCGGCGGCCAAGTAGTCCTCGTCACGACAGCCGATGCCAAGGCCGGCGCGGCTTTCGACAAAAACACTATGGCCTCGGGCAGTCAGTTCACGTACACTGGCCGGAACCATGCCTACGCGGTATTCATGGTTTTTTATTTCCCTGGGTACACCGATTATCATGTTGTCCCTCACGTGATTGGTGTTTTATGTTGCGGGTTATTTCAGCGGCATTTTCGCCAAGTATATGTGGGAGTTGACAGGATTTGTGTTCATTATTATAAAATCGTTAGTGATTCTTACCAAAAAATAGCCTAAGGATGGAATAAATGATGGAAGTTAAGAGTCGACTAAAGGACTTGGACAGGATCGACCGCAACATTCTGAATGAGCTGCAAAAGGATGGCAGGATTTCGAACGTTGAGTTGTCCAAGCGAGTAGGACTGAGCCCTACGCCTTGCCTAGAGCGGGTGCGCCGTCTAGAGCGGCAGGGTTATATCGAAGGCTACGCCGCCATTCTCAATCCGCATTTCCTGGATGCTTCCCTGCTGGTGTTCGTCGAGATCACCCTCAATCGCGGCGCGCCGGATGTGTTCGAGCAGTTCAACAAGGCGGTACAGGTACTCGAAGAGATCCAGGAGTGCCATCTGGTCTCCGGTGACTTCGACTATCTGCTCAAGACCCGGGTAAGCGACATGTCCGCTTATCGTCGTCTGCTGGGGGAAACCCTGCTGCGCCTGCCTGGCGTAAACGACACCCGCACCTACGTGGTGATGGAAGAGGTCAAACAGAGCAGCCGGTTGGTGATCAGCACTCGTTAGTCCTGTCGACCCGAGTAAAGTGAATGAAACGAGCGGCTGGTCCGCTCGTTTCTTCTTCTGTCGTCAGGCGGGGGTGCTGACAGGACGGTGCTGTTTCAGAGATACTAGGCGCCCCGGACATTATGACGATGACAAAGGAGCCGGAGTTTGGCCGTCAAACCGCAGATTTTTACTCCCCTTTCAGGTATCCAGCGCATTTCTGAGGCTGTGCTGATCGCTATCACGATCGCGGCCGCGTTTCTCATGCTGGCCCTGCTCAGTTACAACCCTGCCGATCCCGGCTGGTCCCAGACGGCCTGGGAGGGTGAGGTGCATAACCTGGCGGGAGCGACCGGCTCCTGGCTGGCTGATATCACCATGTTCACCTTCGGTGTCTTCTCCTATCTGGTGCCGTTTCTGCTGGTGTTGCTGGGCTGGGGTCTGCTGTGGAAGCCCAAGCGTCTGCTCGATGTGGATTACCTCACCTTAGGGGTGCGCATCGTCGGCTTCGTGCTGACCGTGCTCGGCATGTCCGCCATCGGCAGCATGAACTTCAACGATCTGCACAACTTCTCGGCCGGTGGTCTGGTGGGGGATGTGATCGCCTCGGCGGTGATCCCGCTGTTTGGCCGGGTCGGCGCCAACCTGATGCTGCTGTGCTTCGTGGCCACCGGCGTGACCATGTTCACCGGCTGGTCCTGGCTCACCATCGTCGAGCGCATTGGCGCTACCGCCATCGGCACTGTTACCGGCATCTATACCTTCCCGATGCGGCTCGGCCAGTGGCTGAACGGCGGCTGGCGCCGCGATCCGCGTGAGGAGGGGCCCGATCCCCTGCTCGACGCAGGCGGGGTGACCCTGACCCCGGAAGACGAGGATGAGCTGGCGCCGCGTCTGTCCATGTCGCGTCCGGCACGCAAGCGCAAGGCCGACGTGCTGCCCGAGCTGGATGAAGATACCTTCCAGTTCGAGCCGGATTTTGACGACGACGAGGACGAGATCCCGGCGCCGCGTAAGGCCGCTTCGGCCCGCCGCGCCGCCGAGCTGGATGAGGATGCCTTCGAGGACGATGATCTCGACGACATGCCGTGGGCGGGGGAAGAGAGCGAGCCGGCGCGTCCGGCCGCCCCCCTGCGCGCCTCGGCCCTCAAGCCCAAACCCAAGCGGGTGGCAAGCCTGCCGCCGCTGCCTTCCCTCGATCTGCTCGATCGTCCGCCCGCCAAGACCCAGTCCATGAGCAACGACGAGCTCGAGCGCATGGCCCGTCTGGTGGAGGCGAAGCTGGCCGACTACAACGTGCAGGCCAAGGTGGTCGGCGTCTATCCGGGCCCGGTCATCACCCGCTTCGAGCTCGACCTCGCCCCTGGCATGAAGGCGAGCAAGATCACCAACCTGTCGCGCGATCTGGCCCGCTCCCTCTCGGCCAGCAGCGTGCGGGTGGTCGAGGTGATTCCTGGCAAGACCTTCGTCGGCCTGGAGCTACCTAACCGGGTGCGCCAGACCGTCTATTTGCGTGAAGTGCTCGACTGTCCTGGGTTTAGCGAGAGCGAAAACCCGCTCACCATGGTGCTCGGCCAAGATATTGCCGGCTCGCCAGTGGTAGTGAACCTGGCCAAGATGCCGCACCTGCTGGTGGCCGGTACCACCGGCTCGGGTAAGTCGGTGGGGGTCAACACCATGATCCTCTCCATGCTCTACAAGGCCTCGCCCGACGAGCTGCGCTTCATCATGATCGACCCCAAGATGCTGGAGCTGTCGGTTTACGAGGGGATCCCCCATCTGCTGACCGAGGTGGTGACCGACATGAAGGACGCCGCCAACGCCCTGCGCTGGTGCGTGGGCGAGATGGAGCGCCGCTACAAGCTGATGTCGGCGGTCGGGGTGCGTAACCTCAAGGGGTACAACGCCAAGGTTCAGGCCGCCATCGACGAAGGCGATCCGCTGCTCGACCCCTTGTGGCGTCCGGGTGACTCGATGGACGAGATGCCCCCAGAGCTTGAGAAGCTGCCGCACATCGTGGTGGTGGTCGATGAGTTTGCCGACATGATGATGATCGTCGGCAAGAAGGTGGAAGAGCTGATCGCCCGGATCGCCCAGAAGGCGCGGGCGGCCGGTATCCACCTGATCCTCGCCACCCAGCGCCCCTCGGTCGATGTCATCACCGGTCTTATCAAGGCCAACATCCCGACCCGGATCTCGTTCCAGGTATCGAGCAAGATCGATTCCCGCACCATCCTCGATCAGGGCGGCGCCGAATCCCTGCTCGGCATGGGCGACATGCTCTACATGCCGGCCGGAACCTCAGATCCGGTGCGGGTGCACGGTGCCTTCGTCGATGACCACGAGGTGCACAAGGTGGTGGCCGATTGGAAACAGCGCGGCGAGCCCAACTACATCGAAGAGATCCTCTCCGGCGAGAGCGGCGAGGGGAGTGCTGGTGAGTTTGGCGGCGGGGGCGATGATGAACTCGATCCCCTGTTCGACGAGGCGGTGGCCTTCGTGGTCGAATCGCGTCGCGGCTCGACCTCCAGCGTGCAGCGCAAGTTCAAGATCGGTTACAACCGCGCCGCCCGCATCATCGATCAGATGCAGGATCAGGGCATCGTCAGTTCCCCTGGCAGCAATGGTCAGCGCGATGTGCTGGCCCCGGCACCGATGCGCGATTGAGTTCACGATTAACCTCAGGCCAGCCTTCGGGCTGGCCATTTACAAGAGAGCACACCATGAAAAAAGCCGTTTTGATGGGATCCCTGCTGCTGGCCAGCGGTCAATCCTGGGCCGCCGGTGCGGCCGACCAGCTCAAGCAGAAGCTGGCCGAGGTTAAGCTCTTCTCCGCCCACTTCGAGCAGACCGTGTTCGACGTCAAGGGGCAGGAGTTGCAGAAGGCGGCCGGTGAGCTGGTGGTTTCGCGTCCCAACCGCTTCAACTGGCACACCACCTCGCCGGACGAGAGCCTGATCGTCTCCGACGGCAAGGACGTCTGGCTGTGGGACCCGTTTGTCGAGCAGGCGACCGCCATGACCCTCAAGGATGCGGTGGTCAACACCCCCTTCATCCTCATCTCGGGCACCGACGATCGCTTCTGGAAGAATTACGATGTGACCCGTCAAGGGGATGTGTTCACCGTGTCGAGCCGTAACCAGAGCGAGCTTATCGCCTCGTTCCGGGTCACCTTCGATCGGCAGAACAACATCAGTCGTTTCGACGTCAAAGAGGCCCAGGGGCAGTGGAGCGAGTTTCACTTGAGTAACTTCAACCGCCAGCCGGCCCTCAAGGGCAATGAGTTTACCTTTACGCTGCCCAAGGGCGCCGAGCTCGACGACCAGCGGCGCTGAGGCGGCCCATGAGTAATCTCACTCTCGATTTCGCCTCCGATTCCGACTTCCGTCCCCTGGCCGCACGGATGCGGCCACAGACGCTGGAGCAGTACATAGGCCAGCGTCACATCCTCGGCCCCGACAAGCCGCTCTACAAGGCGCTTAAGAGCGGCCACTGCCACTCCATGATCCTGTGGGGGCCGCCCGGCACCGGCAAGACCACCCTAGCCGAGCTGGCCGCCCACTACTGCAACGCAGAGGTCGAGCGGGTCTCGGCGGTTACCTCCGGCATCAAGGAGGTGCGCGCCGCCATCGACAAGGCCAAGGAGAACGGTTGGCGCGGGGTGCGCACCATTTTGTTTGTCGATGAGGTGCACCGCTTCAACAAGAGCCAGCAGGATGTGTTTTTGCCCCACATCGAAGACGGCACTATTACCTTCATCGGTGCCACCACCGAAAATCCCTCGTTCGAGCTCAACAACGCGCTGCTCTCGCGTGCCCGGGTCTACCTGCTCAAGCGGTTGGAGGAGGAGGACATCCTCGCCATGATCGAGCAGGCGATGCAGGATGCGCGCGGCCTCAATGATCCGGCGCTCACCTTCGCGCCGGGGGCCAAGGAGGCGCTGGCGCGGGTGGTGGAGGGGGATGGACGCAAGGCGCTCAACTACCTGGAGCTGCTGGCCGACATGGCCGAGCCGGGTGAGGGGGGCAGCAAGGTGATCGACGCCAACCTGCTCTCGGCCGTGGTGGGGGAGCACATCGCCCGCTTCGATAACCGTGGGGATCACTTCTACGACCTCATCTCGGCGGTACACAAGTCGATCCGTGGCTCGGCCCCGGATGCGGCGCTCTACTGGTATGCCCGCATGGTGAGCGCGGGGTGTGACCCCCTTTACATCGCCCGGCGCCTGCTGGCGATCGCCTCGGAGGACGTGGGCAACGCCGATCCGCGCGCCATGCAGGTGGCCCTCTCGGCCTGGGACTGCTTTCATCGGGTCGGGCCGGCCGAAGGGGAGCGAGCGATTGCCCAGGCGATCGTCTACCTCGCTTGCGCCCCCAAGAGCAACGCCGTTTATACCGCCTGGAAGGCGGCGCTGAGCGACGCCAAATCCCTGCCTGATTTCGAGGTGCCGCTGCACCTGCGCAACGCGCCGACCAAATTGATGAGCGAGCTCGGTTACGGCGCCGAGTATCGTTACGCCCATGACGAGCCGGGCGCCTATGCCGCCGGGGAGGAGTATTTTCCCCCCGAGCTGGCGGGGCGGCGCTACTACCAACCCACCGAGCGCGGCATGGAGATTAAGATTGCGCAGAAACTCGACTATCTGCGGGATCTGGATGCACAAAGTTCGCGCAAACGCGGTAAATAGCCGCTGTTCCGGTAAGGTTGCTGCTGATACACTGTTTTTACTGCCCTGCAAGGCTGTTTTCTCCCGCAGGGCGCTTGGATTGAACCCACTGCGGATCTGTCTGGCTTGGCGCGCCCTGGCCCGGATCCCGTTTTTATGACAAGTAGGATAAACAATGCTGGATCCCAAATATTTGCGTGGCGATATCGAGGAAGCAGCGACCCGTTTGGCCACCCGTGGCTACACGCTGGACGTCGCTGCACTGACCGCACTGGAAGAACAACGCAAGGATCTGCAGTCCCGTACCCAGGAGCTGCAGGCAGAGCGCAATGCCCGCTCCAAGTCCATCGGTGAGGCCGCTCGCCGTGGTGAGGATGTTGCTCCGCTCAAGGCCGAGGTGACCAAGATCAACGACGAGCTGGATGCCTGCAAGGTCAAGCTCGACGCCCTGCTGGGTGAGATCAAGGCCATCGCCGACACCATCCCCAACCTGCCGAGCGACACCACTCCGGTGGGCCGCGACGAAGACGATAACGTGGAAGTGCGCCGCTGGGGCACCCCGCGCGAGTTTGACTTCCCGGTTCGCGATCATGTGGACATCGGGGAAGGGCTCAAGGGCGTCGATTTTGCTAATGGCGTCAAGCTCTCCGGCGCCCGTTTCGTGGTGATGCGCGGCCAGATTGCCCGCCTGCATCGCGCGCTGGCCCAGTTCATGCTGGATCTGCACACCCAGCAGCACGGCTACACCGAATGCTACGTTCCTTATCTGGTCAACCCGGACAGCCTGTATGGCACCGGCCAGCTGCCCAAGTTCTCCGAGGATCTCTTCAACACCGGTATCGGCGGGGAAGGGGAGCTGGAAGGCACCCTGCGCAAGTTCTCGCTGATCCCGACCTCCGAGGTGCCGCTGACCAACACCGCCCGCGACGAGATCTTCGATGAGCAGGAGCTGCCCATCAAGATGACCGCCCACAGCCCCTGCTTCCGCTCCGAGGCGGGCTCCTACGGGCGTGACACCCGCGGTCTCATCCGCATGCATCAGTTCGACAAGGTCGAGATGGTGCAGCTGGTGCACCCGGAGAAGTCCTGGGAGGCGCTCGAGGAGATGACCGGTCACGCCGAGAAGGTGCTGCAACTGCTGAACCTGCCGTACCGCGTGATGGCCCTCTCCACCGGCGACATGGGTTTTTGCGCTGCTAAGACCTATGACCTTGAGGTGTGGTTGCCGGCTCAGAATACCTACCGTGAGATCTCGTCGGTCTCCAACTGCACCGACTTCCAGGCTCGCCGTATGCAGGCCCGGGTACGCATCGGCGGCAAGCCGCAGCTCATCCATACCCTGAACGGGTCGGGGCTGGCGGTGGGCCGTACCCTGGTGGCGGTGATGGAGAACTACCAGCAGGCCGACGGCCGCATCGAGATCCCGGAAGTGCTGCGCCCCTATCTGGGCGGCATGACTCACATCGGCTAAGGCCGGTCGGGAGAGACAAAGCCATGGCATTGCCATGGCTTTGTCATTTTGGCGTCACTCAACCGTTTTTCTTCTGGGTGACGCCGGCCGTTGTGGCCACTTTTGTGAATTTACGTAACTTTCTCAAGCAATGCGCAATCGTTTTTGTTAGACTGCGCCGCAATTTCGAAGGACAGCTGTTTTCTATGGTCTGGATTGATTACGCCATCCTCGGCATCATCGCTTTCTCCTCTCTCATCAGCCTGGTTCGTGGCTTTGTGAAAGAGGCGACCTCTCTTATTACCTGGTTTGTCGCCTTCTTTGTCGCCAGCCGCTTCTACCCCGATCTCGCCGTTTACATCACCACCTTCAGCGATCCGCTGGTGCAAAACGGGGTCGCCATCGCCGCCTTGTTCATCGCCACCCTGATCCTGGGCGGTGTGGTGAACTACGTCATCGGCATGCTGGTGGAAAAGACTGGCCTCTCTGGTACTGACCGGGTGCTTGGCATCTGCTTTGGCGCCATCCGCGGCGTGCTTATCATCAGCGCCCTGCTGTTTTTTATCGATCTTCTCACGACACTGGATCAGAGCGACTGGTGGAAAGCGTCACGCTTTATCCCCGAGTTCCGTCCGGTGATCGAGTGGTTTTTCGGGTTCATGCAGAACTCATCGAGTTTTCTTCAACACGTATAGTGACTTCGAGGTAGCAAGGACATGTGTGGCATTGTTGGTATAGTAGGCACCACTCCCGTCAACCAGGCCCTCTACGACGCCTTGACGGTGTTGCAGCACAGGGGCCAGGACGCGGCTGGAATCGTGACCATCGACGAGGGTAACTTCCGCCAACGCAAGGCCAACGGGCTGGTGAAGGATGTGTTTGAGGTTCGCCACATGCAGCGGCTCAAGGGCAACATGGGGATCGGCCATGTGCGTTATCCCACCGCCGGCAGCTCCAGCGCCGCCGAGGCGCAGCCCTTCTATGTGAACTCTCCCTACGGCCTGGCGCTGGCCCATAACGGCAACCTGACCAATGCCCGGGCGTTGAAGGAAGAGCAGTTCAAGCGGGCTCGCCGCCATATCAACACCACCTCTGATTCCGAGGTGTTGCTCAACGTCCTGGCCCACGAGCTGGATCTGCTGGGCAAAGAGGTGCTGCAACCGGAGGATATCTTCACCGCCGTGCGCCGTACCCATGCTCAGGTGCGCGGCGCCTACGCTGTGGTGACCCTCATCATCGGCCACGGTCTGCTGGCATTTCGCGATCCCAACGGCATTCGTCCGCTGATCCTCGGCCGTCGTAGCGACGAGCGGGGGCAGGTCGAGTACATGGTGGCCTCCGAGAGCGTCGCCATCGACGTGAGTGGCTTCGAGGTGGTGCGTGACGTGGCGCCGGGTGAAGCGGTCTACATCACCGAGCAGGGCCAGCTGTTCACCTTGCAGTGCAGCGAGGCGCCCCAGCACAATCCTTGCATCTTCGAATACGTCTATTTTGCCCGCCCTGACTCCTTCATCGACAAGGTCTCTGTCTATGCGGCTCGGGTCAACATGGGCCGCAAGCTCGGTGAGAAGATCGCCCGTGAGTGGGAAGAGCTCGATATCGACGTGGTGATCCCCATTCCCGAGACCTCCTGCGATATCGCCCTCGAAATTGCCCAGCGTCTCGGCCTGCCTTATCGCCAGGGCTTCGTGAAGAACCGCTACATCGGTCGCACCTTCATCATGCCGGGCCAGACTCAGCGCAAGCAGTCGGTTCGTCGCAAGCTCAACGCCATCAGCTCCGAGTTCAAGGGCAAGAAGGTGCTGCTGGTCGATGATTCCATTGTGCGTGGCACCACCTCGGAGCAGATCATCCAGATGGCCCGCGATGCCGGCGCCGCCAAGGTCTACTTTGCCTCCGCCGCCCCGGAGATCCGCTTCCCCAACGTCTACGGCATCGACATGCCGGTGGCCAACGAGCTGATCGCCCATGGCCGTGAGGTGGAAGAGATCTGCGCCCTGATCGGTGCCGATGGCCTCATCTTCCAAGATCTGGAGGATTTGCAGGAGGCAGTGCGCGAACTCAACCCGGAGCTGCGTCACTTCGAGACCTCGGTGTTTAACGGCGAGTACGTCACCTCTGACGTGGATCAGCACTACTTGGATCACCTCAACGCCATGCGCAACGATGACAGCAAGGCGGTGCGGGAGTGGCAGGACTCCAGCAACCTGGAGATCTTCAACGAGGGCAGTTAAACGTTTCGCCTCTCTTTGGATAGGACAGCGGGAGCCTCGGGGCTCCCGTTTTTATTGGCCGATCCGGCGCGATCCGTTAGGATAGCGCCCCGATTGATTCCGCTAAGATGAGCCTTGCGATGATGATGGACGCGCTATTGGCCCCGGTGAGGGGCTTCCTGCACTGTGAAACCCCGGATGAGTGGATCGCGCTGGCCCGCCGCCCCGAGAGCCTGCCGGTGCTGCTCATCGATCACGCCAACTGTGAAACCAAGGCGGCGATGACCGCCCACAGCCTAGTGCGCCGCTACTGCCTGCCCAAGGGTAAGCGCCATCTGCTGCCTAAGCTCGATTTCTACCGCGAGCTGGATGCGATCCCGGAGAAGGCGCAGGTGCTTGGCAAGCGCACCATGGGGGAGGGCGATCGCAGCGTGTTCGCCGAGCTGGAGCGTAACCCGTTGCTCTTTCCCATGGTCAGGCTCATTCAAGAGGAGCTGCACCATTTCGAGCAGGTGCTTGAGCTCATGACGGCCCGTGGCATCGAGTATGGCCCGGTGAGTGCCTCGCGTTATGCCCGTGGCCTGCTGGCCCATGTGCGCACCCACGAGCCCGCCACCATCGTCGACAAGCTGATCATCGGTGCCTATATTGAGGCGCGCTCCTGCGAGCGTTTTGCCAAGTTAGCGCCCCATCTGGATGAGGAGCTGGGGCGCTTTTATGTCTCGCTGCTGCGCTCCGAGGCGCGCCATTATCAGGACTATCTGAGCCTGGCCGCACAATTTGCCGGCGAAGCGATCGAGGAGCGCGTACACTTCATTGGCCAGGTGGAGGCCGAGCTCATCAACACACCCGATCCCCAGTTCCGTTTCCATAGCGGTATTCCTGTTAGATCTGACAGTTGTTGATGAGAAAGGCGATCTCTAATCTAGGCGCTGTTCCTACTACGAGCGACTCAATTTGTGTTTTTCACTAAACCCGGCCCAGCCGGGTTTTTTTTCGCGCCGGTAACAACAAAGGCTGCCAAAAGGCAGCCTTCGTTGTTACGCCATGACTCTTAACGCCGGTACTCGTTGTCGTAGTTGGAGATGAGACGTTTGGTCACGTCATGCTGGGGATCGGTGAAGACCTGTAGCGTCTTGCCGCGCTCCACCACGCGCCCCTCATGCATGACCAGCACCTCGTCACTGATGTGACTCACCACGCCCAGATCGTTGGCCACCATGATGTAGCTCAGCCCCATGTTCTCCTGCATCTCGAGCAGCAGGTTGATCATCTGCGAGCGCATCGAGACGTCGAGGGTGGCCAGGGTTTCATCGGCCACCACGATGAGCGGATTGAGGATGACGGCGCGCGCTAGCGCGACCCGCTGTTTCTGGCCGGCGGCCAGCATGGAGGGGTAGAAGAGGGCGTGATCGGGCAGCAGCCCCACCATGCGTAGCGCCGCCATCACCCGCTCCTCACGTGCCTCCGGACTCAATGCCGTGTTGAGGCGTAGCGGTGTCTCGAGGATCCGCCCGACCCGGAGCTTGGGGTTCAGTGAAGAGCTGGGGTCTTGGAAGATCATGCGCAGCAGCTTGCAGCGGGTCTGATAGTCGCCATGCACCATCCGCTCACCACTGATGTGGATCTCGCCATCACTCGGTTCGATGACGCCGGCCAGAATGCGTGCCAGCGTGCTCTTGCCCGAGCCCGCCTCACCGACGATGGCCAGGGTCTGGCCCACCTCCAAATCGAACGAGACAGAGCGTACCGCATCGACCTTCTGGCGACGCAGCAGGCCGATGCGGTTGTGGAAGGTCTTGCTCAGGCCGCGCACCTGCAACAGCGGAGTGGACTCGCTCACTTCTTGTTCTCCTCGAGGTTCAGGGGGAAGTGGCAGCTGAACTGGTGCCCCTTGAGCTTGGTCATGCCCGGCGTGGTCACGCACTGCTTCTGGGCGTAGGGGCAACGTGGCCCCAGCCGGCAGCCGATGGGCAGGTGTTGCAGCGGAGGAATAACGCCGGGTAGGGCGTGCAGACGCGACTTGTGGCGCACCAGCTCATCGAGATCCAGGCTCGATTTGAGCAGGGCATCGGTGTAGGGGTGGTGCGGGTTGGTCAGGATCTGTTCGCGGGTGCCGATCTCGACCATCTGGCCGCAATACATGACATTGATGTTGTCGGTCAGGTTGGCGATGGCGGCGATGTCGTTACTGATGAGCAAAATGGTGGTGTTACCCAGCTTGTTCATCTTGTCGAGCAGACGCAGCACCTGTGACTGGGCGGTGGCCTCCATACTGCTGGTCGGCTCGTCGGCCACCAGCAGGCGCGGCTGGTTGGCGATCGCCATGGCGATCATCACCTTCTGGCAGATGCCATCGGAGAGCTCATGGGGATAGGCGTGCATCACCTTACGGTGATCCTTGATGCCGACCCGGTGTAGCAGGGCGATGGCTTGCTTTTTGCGCCACTGGAAGCGCTGCCAGATACGGCCTTGGAAGGCACGGGTCGGGATCGCCTCCTCAAGCTGGGCCCCGATGAGTTCGGAGGGGTCGAGGCTGCTCACCGGATCTTGGAAGATCATGGCGATCTCGCGGCCGAGCAGCTTGCGCCGTGCCCGTGGCTCCATGATCAGCAGATCCTGATCGTTAAAGCGCATGCGATCGGCCCGCACCGTCCAGTTATCCTTCTCAAGTCCCATGATCACCTTGGCGATCAGGCTCTTGCCCGAGCCGGATTCTCCGACCAGACCGCGGATCTCCCCCTCGGCCAGGGTCAGGCTTACCTTGTCCACCACCTTGACCTTGCCTTGCGAGCTTTCGATCTCGATGGTGAGGTTGCGAATGTCGAGCAGTGGCATCAGTCATCCCCCTCTTTCAGGGCTTCGCGGATCCCTTCGCCCACCAGGTTGGTGACCAGCACGCTAAAGAAGATGGCGACGCCGGGCAGGGTCACGGTCCAAGGGGCGAGATAGACCAGATCGCTCGACTCGGCGAGCATGGCGCCCCACTCGGGCTGGGGTGACTGGGCGCCGAGGCCGAGAAAGCCCACGGCGGCGATGTCCAAAATAGCGGCCGAGAGGGCGCGGGTGGTCTGGGTCACCAGGGTGTCGACAATGTTGGGCAGCACGGCGAGGCGCATGATGCGCAGCGGCGGCGAGCCGTCGAGCTGGCTGGCGATGATGTACTCCTTTTGCATCTCGGCATGCACCGCGTGGTAGGTCGCGCGGATGAACTGGGGGATGAGCGCCAAGGTGATGGCGATCAGGGTGTTGCCAAGGCCCGGTCCCAGTATCGCCACCATGATGATGGCGAGCAGCAGGGAGGGGATGGAGAGAATGGTGTCGAGCAGGTGGTGCAGCACGCTCGATTTGAGCCCGCGGCTCATGCCGCCGAGGATACCGATGGCGGTACCGGCCAGCAGGGCGATGATCACCGCCAGCAGGGCACTGCCGAAGGTGAGGCGGGCGCCAAGCAGCAGGCGCGAGAGAATGTCGCGGCCCAGATCGTCGGTGCCGAGGAAGAAATCGATGCTCCCCTTGCTCGACCAGGAGGGGGGCATCAGCAGAGCGTTGCTGTGCTGCTGATCGATGCCGTAGGGAAGCACCCAGGGGCCGATACAGGTGAGCGCCAGCAGGGCCAGCAGGCTCCAGAAGCCGACCATGGCCAGCGGGTTGCGGCGAAATGAGGCCCAGGTCTGCTCCAGCGGCGAGAGGATCTTCAGCTCCGGGTAGAGATTATCTTGCATACAGCTCCTTGCGGCGCACCGGATAGAACAGGGTCGTCAGCAGCTCGGTCGTGACACTGGCGAGAATGACGAAACTGGCGACCACCAGGGTTCCTCCCTGAATAGCGGCGTAGTCCTGCACGGCGATGCTGCTGACCAGCCAGCGGCCGATGCCGGGCCAGTCGAAGATCACCTCGGTCACCATGGCCGAGGTGAGCACGCTGCCAAATTGCAGGCCGAGCAAGGGGATGATGGGGGGCAGGGCATTCTTGAGCCCGTGGCGCCAGACGATGGCCGGGCGCGACATGCCGCGGCTGGCGGCGGCCTTCACGTAGTTCTGCTTCATCACCACGATGAGGGAGCTGCGCACGTGGCGGATCACCTCGGCGGTCGGCACGATGGCCAGCACCAGGGTGGGCAGCACCATGTGGCGCAGGGCATCGAGCAGGGCGGCGTGCTGCCAAGGGGCTGGGAAGAGCAGGATATCGAGCAGTGGCGCCCCGGTGAGTGGCGGCACATCGTAGAGCAGGTTGAGCTGTCCCGATGAAGGGAGCCAGCCGAGATCGAGGGAGAAGAACGAGACCGCCAGCAGCGCCAGCCAGAAGACAGGAACCGAGTAGCCGACCAGGCCGGCGCTCATTATTCCCATGTCGAGCAACCGCCCCTGGTTGAGGGCCGCCAAGGTGCCGAGGGGGATACCCAGCAGCAGCGAGACCAAAAACGCTGCCAGACAGAGCTGCAAGGTGGCCGGGAAGTAAAGGGCGATGAGGGACATCACCGGCAGGCCGGAGGCCTGAGAGAGGCCGAGATCTCCGTCAGCGAGGCGTTGCAGGTAATCGACGTAGCCACCCCACAGGGGAACCTCCTGATGGATCAGGCGGTGCTCGAGCAGGTAGGCGACCAGGGTCAGCACCAGTATGGTGATCAGCAGCAGGCTGATGCGGCGCAGGGTATAGAGCAGCATGTTATTTCCGATAGGCTCCGTTAAACAGGGTGCCCCCCAGCGGCGTCATGGTAAGGCCTTGCACGTCGCGGCGGCTGGCCTGGGTTTGCAGGGCATGGGCCAGCGGGATGAGGGGCATCTGGCTGGTGAGCATCTGCTGGGCATAGTAGTAGTTGCGGATGCGAAACCCCATCTTCGCCGAGCTGACCGCATCGTCGAGCAACTGCTCAAACCCCGGATCACACCAGCGGCTGACGTTGCTACCGGCGGCGATGGCGTGGCAGCCGAGCAATTGGCGAAAGAAGCTGTCGGGATCGGTGTTGTCGGCCTGCCAGCCGGTCAGCACCGCATCATAGCGGCCAGCCTCCAGGGTGCGCTGCATCACGCTCCACTCCTGTACCTGGATCTTGACCCGAACACCGATGGCAGCCAGATCGTTTCTGATCAGCTGGGCACTCTTACGCGGATCCGGGTTGTAGGGACGGGTGCCTGATTGCAGCAGCAGCGTCATCTCGAACCCCTGACCTAGGCCAGCTTCGGCCAGCAACTTGCGGGCCAGTACCAGATCGGGGCTGGGCAGCACGGTGGCGGGATCATAACCCCAGGAGAGGGAGGGCAGCAGGGCGCGCGCCACCTCGCCGGTGCCGAAATAGACCGCCTGTTGTAGGTTCTCCCGGTTGATGGCGTAGGCCAGTGCCTGCCGCACCCGGACGTCGTTGAACGGGGGCTGGCGGGTGTTGAGGGCCAAAAAGGCCACGTTCATGCCCGATTGCACCGACAAGGCCAGATCGTCGTGCTCCTGGATCACCTTGACCTGGCTAGCCGCCGGGTAACCCATCACATCGCACTCGCCGGTCAGCAGCTTGGCCAGTCGCTTGGCCGAGCGGGGCGTGATATCAAACACCAGTTGCTCCAGATGGGCCGGGCCCTTCCAGTAAGCGTCGTGGCGCTGGTAACGGATAAACTGGCGATCCCGGTACTCCTTGAGGCGATAGGGGCCGGTGCCGATGGGCTGGCGGTCGAGCTGCTCCGGGGTGCCGGCGCGCAGCATCTGCTCGCCGTACTCGGCCGACAGGATCACCGCATAGGCGCTGGCGAGATCGGCGAGGAAGGCGGCATTGGGGCGGCTTAGCGTGAACACCACCTGCTCCCCCTGACGATGCACCGAGGTGATCAGGCGATCTAGCCCCAGGCTGTGAAAATAGGGGTAACGGCCGCCGGAGACCGGGTTGTAAGGGGAGTGGGTGTCGATGAGGCGGGTGAAGGTGAAGACCACGTCGTCGGCATTGAGGGGGCGGCTCGGCACAAAGTTGGCGTTGTGGTGGAACATCACCCCCTTGCGCAGGGTAAAGGTGTAGGTCAGGCCATCTTGGCTCATCTGCCAGTGGCTGGCGAGCCCAGGCTCGATGGCCAGAGTGATGGGGTTGACCTCAAGCAGCCGGTCATAGAGCGGGAATGAGACGGCATCCAGCGTGGTGCTGAGGTTAGTCAGCTGCGGATTGAAGGTCTGCAGTGCCCCTTCCGAGCAGTAGATCAGGCCCGCCTGGGCGGCACTCTTTTCCTGAGGCTGGCAGCCTGCCAGTAGCAGCGCCCCGGCCAGCAGCAGGTATTTGTTGGTGATCATGGTCGAACCGTGTAGTGAAAAGGGATCAGGCGTCGTCGCCATCCTGCAATCGATACTTGCGTAGCATGCCACGAAACTGGTGATAACTCAGCTCAAGCAGTTCGGCCGCCTTGCGCTGATTGTACTGGGCACTGCCCATGGCGCGCCGGATCAGCGCCACTTCGAACTGAGCCACCGACTCCTTTAAGTTAAGCGGCAGGGCCAGCGCGTCGGTGGCGGGCCCCTCGGGGTCACGTTTGCGTGGGCGCCATGGCGAGTCGAACGGGTCGAGCACTAGGGCTGCCAGCGGCGCATCCGGGGCCGCCTGCCGGTAGATGCTGCGCTCGATGACATTTTTAAGCTCACGCACGTTGCCCGGCCAGGCGTAGTCGAGCAGGGTCCGGCGCACCTCTGGGGTGAAGCCGGCAAACAGGGCAAAGCCCAGCTCGCGGGTCATGCCGTGGGCAAAGTACTCGGCCAGCAGCAGGATATCCTCGGGGCGCTCGCGCAGGGGCGGTAAGGTTATGACATCGAAGGCCAGCCGATCCAGCAGGTCATGGCGAAATTTTCCATCACTGGCCAATTGCGGCAGATCTTCGTTGGTGGCACAGATGAGGCGGGTGTCGACCTTGACCGGCTTGGCGCCGCCGACCCGTTCGAATTCGCCGTACTCGATGGCGCGCAGCAGCTTCTCTTGCACCCTGACCGAGCAGGTGGCCAGCTCGTCGAGGAACAGGCTGCCGCCGTCGGCCCGCTCGAAGCGGCCCTGATGGCGCTTGGCGGCGCCGGTGAAGGAGCCCGCCTCGTGGCCAAACAGCTCGGTCTCGAGCAGGGTCTCGCTCAAGGTGGCGCAGTTGAGGGTGATGAAACTCTGATCCCAACGACGGGAGAGATAATGCAGGCGATGGGCGATCAGCTCTTTACCTGTGCCGCGTTCGCCGATGATGAGAACGGGTTTGCGCAGGGGGGCGAGGCGCGATACCTGCTCGATCACCTCGAGGAAGGCGTTGGACTCGCCCAGCAGGCTCTCCATGGCGGGCTGCATGTATGCTCCTTGGTCGTTTGGGCCAACAGTTGGTGTATTTAACCACGAAGGTGGATTTGTCACCACCTATTCGACGGTGTTAGGCTAGACAAATCAAGGTATTAAGCAAGAATTCCAACTTGGCACAGCCCTTGCTCTAGTGTCTGTAGCGTTAACACATGAGCCTATCAAGGAGTCCATCATGGGCATTTTTTCCCGTCTCGCCGACATCATCAACTCCAACCTCTCCGCCCTGCTCGACAAGGCCGAGGATCCGCAAAAGATGGTGCGCCTCATCATCCAGGAGATGGAGGATGAACTGGTTAAGGAGCGCTCCAACCTGGCTCGCTTCCTGGCCAGCCAGAAAGATCTGGCCCGCCAGGTGGCGCGCCACCGCGAAGAGCTCGATGCCTGGCAGAGCAAGGCCGAACTGGCCCTGACCAAGGGGCGTGAGGATCTCGCCCGCGCCGCCCTCATCGAGAAGAGCAAGCAGAGCGAACTGGTCGCCTCCCTCGAGCGTGAGCTGGCGGCGGCTGAAGCCGGCGTTCAGAAGCTGGGCGAGGAGATCGGCCAGTTGCAGGCCAAGCTCGAAGATGCCCGTGCCCGTCAGAAGGCGATGCTCATCAGAAGCGAGGCCGCCAGCAGCCGCATCAATGTGCAAGGCACCTTGGAGCGCGGCGCCGGTGCGGGCGCGGTCGACAAGTTTGAACGCATGGAGCGGCGCATCGACGAGATGGAGGCCAAGGCCGACATCGGTGGCGGTGATCGCACCCTCAAGGCGCAGTTTGCCGAACTCGAGGCAGACGATCAGATCAGCCGTGAACTCGAGGCGCTGCGCAATAAGCTGGGTCAATCCGACAAGGTGCAAGGGGAGTAAGCGATGGAAGAACTGCTCGGCATATTGATGATCCCCATGGTGGTCTTCATGGTGGTGGTGGCGCCTATCTGGCTGATCCTCCACTACCGCGCCAAGAGGCGGTTGGGTGAGGGGCTGGCCGAGGAGGAGCGTGCCCAGTTGCACGCCCTCATCAGCCGCGCCGAGAAGATGCAGGAGCGGGTCAGCGCCCTCGAGTCGATCCTCGATGTGGAAGTCCCTGGCTGGAGGAGCAAGGCATGAGTGGAGCATGGCAAGAGGAGCCGCGTACGCGTGGCCTCTACCGGGACCCCCAGCGTGGCAAGATTGCCGGCGTTTGCGCGGGGCTCGCCGACTACTTCGGGGTTGAGATCTGGATCGTGCGCCTGCTCGCCATCTCGGGCCTCATCTTCGCCGGCTTCATTACCTTTTTTGCCTACTGCGCCGCCTGGCTGCTGCTCGACAAACGTCCCCAGCGGCTGACCGATGACGGGATCCTGATGAAGGAGCGCAGCTGGCAGGCCGGTAGCACGCCACGCCAGGCGCTGGCCAGGGTCAGTCGTGAGCTCGAGAGCCTCGAGCCGCGGCTGCAAACCCTAGAGCGGCTGGTCACCTCCCGTGAATTCAACCTGAGAAGGGAGTTCAACAAACTCTGATGAGCCTCGAGCATACCCTGCGGCGCTGGCAGGAGAAGGCCACTGACGTGGTCAACCGCGGCCTCGATCGTCATGTGCGCCTGGCGGTGACCGGGCTGTCGCGCTCGGGCAAGACCGCGTTTATCACGGCGCTGGTGAATCAACTCGAGCATGCGGCCCTCGATGCCCGCCTGCCCCAGTGGGAGGCGGTGCGCCGTGGTCGGCTGCTCGGTGCGCGCCGGGTGCCGCAGCTCAACCATCACATTCCCACCTTTGCCTATGAGCGCGGCATGCAGGCCCTGCTGGGCGAGCCGCCGGCCTGGCCCGAGGCGACCCGCGGCGTGGCCGAGATCCGCCTCGAGCTGCGTTATCAGAGCCGTCACCTGCTGCGTCGCCAGTTGGCCGAACACAGCACCCTTTATCTTGAGATTGTCGACTACCCGGGGGAGTGGCTACTCGATCTGCCGCTGCTGGCGCTGAGCTTCGAGCAGTGGAGCGAGCAGGTGCGCGCCCAACTGGCGCGCCCGGCCCTGCGCGAGCTGGCCAGTGACTGGCTGGAGACCCGCTGGCAGGCCACGGACCCTTTCGATGAGGGGCGGGTGGCCGCCGTGGCGGGCACCTACACGGCGTGGCTGCATCGCTGCAAGGATGAACTCGGTCTGCACCTGATCCAGCCGGGGCGCTTCGTGCTGCCCGGTGAGTATGCCGGTGCGCCCATGTTGCAGTTCGTCCCCTGGGTGTGGCAGGCGCCGGAGGCGGAGTGTGGCGCGGGCAGCCTCTACGCGGCTTTGCGCGATCGCTTCGAGCACTACAAGCAGCACCTGGTGAAGGGATTTTATGAGCAGCACTTCGCCGGGTTCGATCGCCAGATCGTACTGGTGGACTGCCTGCAACCGCTCAACGCCGGCCCGGAGAGCTTTGCCGACATGCAGCAGGCCCTCTCGCGCATCATGGAGAGCTTCAGCTACGGCAAGAGCAACTGGTGGCGACGTTTGTTCTCTCCGCGTATCGACAAGTTGCTGCTGGTGGCGAGCAAGGCCGATCACGTGACCCCGGAGCAGCATCCGGCACTGGTCTCTTTGCTCCAGTCACTGGTGCGTGGCGGCCGTGGTCAGGCCCATTTTGAGGGGATCGAGACCGAGTGCATGGCGCTGGCCTCGGTGCGCGCCACCGAGGTGGGGCAGGGGCAAAGCGGCGGTCATACCTTCCCCGCCCTCAAGGGAACCGGGCTCGATGGCCAGCCCCTGCTGCTGTTTCCCGGCGAGGTGCCCGCCACCCCACCCACTGCCGCCTGGTGGCAACAGGGCAGCTTTGACTTTCAATCATTCCGGCCGCTGCCGATGGCGCCCCATCAGGCCATGCCTCATGTTCGCCTCGACGCGGCGCTGGAGTTCCTGCTCGGCGACAAGCTGGTTTAAGGAGGAAAGATGGAGGAGAAACCGCGCGGCAAGGTGATGCTCGATGAGCTGGCGCCGCCGGTCGCCGACACGCGCCCGGCCAGCCCGGTCACACTCGAGCCACAGAGCTTTGCTCCGCTTGAGGAGGCTGTCGAGGAGAGCCTCAGCCCCCGGCCCGCACGTTCGAAGCGGCGTCATCGCCTGCTGGCCTGGGGTGTGGGGGGCGTGGGGCTGCTCTCGCTCGGCCAGTATGGTCACTTTTTGTGGCAGCAGTGGCTGGCAGAGCCGCTGTGGGGCGGGGCTTGGCTGCTGGCCTCAGGCCTGGTGATCTGTGGCGCCGCGCTGGCCGCCGGGCGCGAGTGGCGCCGCTTGCGCCGCCTGAAAAAGCGCCAGGATGTGCGCTCGCGCGCCGAGGATCTGCTGGCCCATCAAGGGGTGGGGCAGGGGGAGGCGCTGTGCATCCGATTGGCCGAGGAGTCGGGGGAGCGGGGCTCGGAGGGGTATCGCCGTTTTTGCAGTCAACTTGAGGCAACCCACAGCGATGCTGAGGTGCTCACCCTCTATAGCCAGCTGGTGCTGGCCGAGCGCGACCGTCAGGCACAGAGCCGGGTAGTCAAGTGGGCGGCCGAGGCGGCGGTCATGGTTGCGCTGAGCCCGCTGGCGGTGGTCGACATGGCGCTGATCTTGTGGCGCAACCTGCGCATGATCGACGATATCGCCGATGTCTACGGTATCGAGTTGGGCTATTGGAGCCGCATCCGCCTTATCCGCCAAGTGTTTCGCAATCTTCTCTATGCCGGCGCCACTGAGCTGGTGACCGACGTGGGGGTGGATGTGCTGGGGGCGGATCTGGCGGGGAGGGTCTCGGCACGCGCCGCACAAGGGGTAGGGGCGGGGCTGCTCACCGCCCGTCTTGGGATCAAGGTGATGGAGACCTGCCGCCCTATTCCCTGGCAGGGCGAGGAGCGGCCCCGGCTGGCCCAGTACCGCAAGGCGCTGGTGGAGAAGGTGACCGGCTACCTCACCCGCCGTCCCGATGCGTCATCGTTGTAACGATATTGTTACGATTAGCCCAGGCAGCCACCGTTCGCGGTGGCTGCTGTTTTTCGGGCCGAGCCAGTATCTTGAGCCATAAGACCTGTCGATGTGGAAGCGGCCATGAAAGCGACTCCCTATGTGGCTCACACGCCCGGCCCGG
The DNA here is from genome assembly GCF_014892695.1 of Aeromonas simiae. Classification (NCBI taxonomy): domain Bacteria; kingdom Pseudomonadati; phylum Pseudomonadota; class Gammaproteobacteria; order Aeromonadales; family Aeromonadaceae; genus Aeromonas; species Aeromonas simiae. The sequence goes on along the minus strand of NZ_CP040449.1, from coordinate 1,960,714 downwards.
ATGGTCGGATCCCTTGGAGCGAGGTGGAAAATGCCACCTGGCAGACCCTGATCGCCCGGCAAAGTGCCGAGTTGCCGGGGTGGGCCTGTGACGAGTATTGCGCCGGGTTGGCCCGTCTGAACTTGCCGCGAAGCCGGGTGCCGCAACTGGACGAAGTGGGGCAGGTGCTGGAGGGCTCCACCGGCTGGTCGGTGGCGGCGGTGCCGGCGCTTATCTCGTTTGATCGCTTCTTCTCGCTGCTGGCGCAGCGCCGCTTCCCGGTGGCCACCTTCATCCGCCGCCCGGAAGATCTCGATTACCTGCAAGAGCCCGATATCTTCCACGAGATCTACGGTCACTGCCCTTTGCTCACCAACCCGGCGTTTGCCCACTTCACTCAGGTCTATGGGCAATTGGGGTTGGCGGCTTGCAAGGAAGAGCGGGTCTATCTGGCGCGTCTTTACTGGTTCACGGTGGAATTTGGCCTGCTGCGCACCGCCGCTGGGCTGCGCCTCTATGGCGGCGGGATCCTCTCTTCTATCGGCGAGACCCGTTATGCCCTTGGTGCCGTCCCTCAGGTGGCGGAGTTTGATCTCATCGAGGTGCTGCGCACCCCGTATCGCATCGACATCATGCAGCCGCTCTATTTTGCCCTGAGCCGCCTAGACGATCTGTTCGAGCTGGCCGAGCGCGACATCATGGGGGCGGTGCACCAGGCGATGCGCCTCGGGCTGCGGGCGCCCCTGTTTCCCCCTAAGCCGGCGCTGGCTGGTTGAGCAAAACGAGAAGGAGTGACCTTATGACCGAACTGGCTGCCCAACACTGCGATGCCTGCCGTGCCGATGCCCCTAGGGTGAGCGAGGCCGAGTTGGCGGAGCTGATGCACGCCATCCCTGACTGGCAACCGGTGGAAGAGGAGGGCGTGTTGATGCTCAGACGCGTCTTCTCTTTTCGCAATTTCAAGGAGGCGCTGGCCTTTACCAACCGGCTTGGGGCGCTGGCCGAGGCCGAGTTTCACCACCCCGCCATCCTGACCGAATGGGGAAGGGTGACCGTGACCTGGTGGACCCACAAGATAGGGGGGCTGCATCGTAACGACTTCATCATGGCGGCGCGTACTGACAAACTGTTCTGATTGTGTCCACTTCTGTCCGGGTTCGCCGCGTGATCCGTGGCGAACCCGCATTTTTTCTGGCCAAGACTCGCACCAGGTCAGGCGAGTCTGTATCATCCGCGGATAATGCTACCGTCTGCAAGGATACGAACCTTACATGCGTCTCGAAGTGAGCTGCGAAGACCGACTGGGCCTGACCCGTGAGCTGCTTGATCGCCTGGTGGAGCGCAATATCGATCTGCGGGGTATCGAGATCGACACCACTGGCATCATTTATCTGAACTTTCCTGAACTCGATTTCGCCGATTTTCAACACCTGATGCCGGAAATCCGCCGCATTCCCGGCGTTTATGACGTCAAGACCATCCCCTTCATGCCCTCGGAGCGCGAGCACCATGAGATCCGAGCCCTGCTCAAGGCGTTGCCCGATCTCATCTTCTCGCTCGATGCGCGTGGCCGTATCAATCAGGCCAACCAGGCTGCGCTATCGGCGCTCGGCTCGAGCCTGGAGGAGCTTAAAGGGGCGGCCCTTGGCCACCACATCAAGGGGTTTGCCTTCAGCCGCTGGCTCGAATCGGGCGATCCCAAGGCGCAGACCTGCAAGCTGGGCTTTGCCGGCGAGGAGTACTTGGCCGATCTTATCCCGCTCTATGTGCCTGGGGAGCGCGAGGGACAGGCGCTAGCCGGTGCCGTGGTGGTGCTGAAATCGGCGCGCCGGGTGGGGATGCACTTCAACGCCCTGCATGCGGACGAAATCGGTGGTTTTGAGCACATCCAGACCCAGAGCAACCGCATGAAGCAGGTGCTGGCCGAGGCGGCCAAGCTGGCCATGCAGGATGCCCCCTTGCTGCTGATGGGTGAAACCGGTACCGGCAAGGAGTTACTGGCCCGTGCTTGCCACGGCGCCAGCCTGCGCTCGAGCCGCCCCTTCATGGCACTTAACTGCGCCGCCATGCCCGACAACGTGGCCGAGAGCGAGCTGTTTGGTTATGCGCCGGGTGCCTTTGGCAACAACACCGAGGGCAAGCGCGGCGTGCTGGATCTGGCCAGTGGCGGCACCCTGATGCTCGACGAGATTGGCGACATGTCGCCGCACTTACAGACCAAGTTCCTGCGGGTGTTGCAAGATGGGGTCTTTCGCCGGGTGGGGGACGAGCAGGAGGTGCAGGTCAACGTGCGCTTCATCTGCACCACCCAGAAGAATCTGCTGGAGCTGGTGGGCCAGGGCAAGTTTCGCGAGGATCTCTTCTACCGCCTCAACGTGCTGAGCCTGACCCTGCCCCCCTTGCGCGAGCGCAAGGCCGATATCGTGCCGCTGGCTCAGGAGTTCGTGGCGCGCTTTGCCACCGAGTTGCAGCGCAGCCGGCCGCGTTTTAGCCGCAATCTGGGTGACTACCTGCAAGCCTATCGCTGGCCGGGCAACGTACGGCAGCTGCGCAACAGTCTCTATCGCGCCATGACGCTGCTCGATGGGGATGAGCTTGGGCCCGAGCAGATCGATCTGCCTGCGGACAGCGAGCCGATGCCTGCCATCGACGAGTGGTTCGAAGGGGATCTCGATGAGGCGGTCAAGCGCTTCGAGCGGCGCTTGCTCGAGCGGCTCTATCCACAATTTCCTTCGACCCGCCAACTGGCCAAACGGCTGGGGGTCTCCCACACGGCTATCGCCAACAAATTACGTGAATATGGTCTTGGTAAGAAATAAAGGGTGGCTGCGAGCGCTGCTCGTGGTCGCTGGGCTGCTGTTGCCCTCCTTGCCGGCCAGCCTGGCGGCGGAGGCCATCAGCGCCGAACTGTGCGCGGTCGCCGTCAACGACGTGGTCATCGATATCATCACCTATACCCGCTGGCCGCATCCCATCTCTGCCTTGCAGATGTGCATTGCGGGGCAAACCGCCTATGCCGGCAGCTTGCTCGGTCTTAAGCACAATCACGAGGGGCGGGTGCTCGTCACCCGCCGCATCGATCTGGCCGAGCCGGCGCAGTTCGATGGCTGTGATGTCGTCTATTTGGGAAAGATGGCGTCAGAGCAACGGGAGGCCTTACCGGATCTGCTCAATGGGCGCGGCATATTAGCGATTGAAGAGGATAATCCGGGTTGTGAACGGGGTGGGATCTTCTGCCTGCGTCTGGGGGCGGATCGCATCAGTTTCAGTGTCAATCTCGATTCGCTTTCGCGTAGCGGTCTCAAAGTTCACCCAGGCGTGCTTAAACTGGGGCGCAAGGGAAGGGGGGGGCAATGAATCACTCGGTTTCACTGCACACCCTGCTGCGGCGGGCCAATCTTGGCAGCATGGCGATGGCGGTCGGACTGGCCACCATTGGCTTGACCTTGGCGGCCCTGTGGGCGTTGCGTGGTTATGCGGTGCACAATCTGGAGCTGGTGGCCCGCTCCATCAGCTATACCACCGAAGCGGCCGTGGTGTTTGGGGATCGGGAGGCGGCGCTGGGCATGGTGCGCGAGATAGCGCGTCGTGAAGAGGTCTCCGATGTCATGTTGCGCCTGCCCGATGGCAGTGAGTTTGTGCACTGGCGTCGTCCTAACCGGAGTAACTTCGACGCCTTGAGCCGTCAGTTGGCCGGCTGGATCTTACCCAAGCAGATCAGCATGCCGATCCACAGTGAGGAGCGGGTGGTAGCCACCTTGGATCTCGAGGCCCATGGCACGACGCTGCTCACCTTCACCATCATTGTGATGATCGCCATCATCGGCTGTTTGCTGATCAGCGGAGGGGGGGCTTATGTGGTCTCCCAACGCACCCAGTTGCACATCCTCGGTCCACTGCAACAGCTGGCCAAACTGGCCCATGAGGTGCGGCGCAAGCGGGATTTCAGTCAGCGCCTGCCGAGCACCTCGATTGCCGAGTTGGATCAGCTCAATGAGGATTTTAACGCCCTGCTGGGCGAGCTGGAGCGCTGGCAATCCTGGCAAGAAGAGGTGCACGCCACCTTGCGCCATCAGGCCACCCACGACAACCTGACCGGCCTTGCCAACCGGGCGCTGCTCGAAGAGTGCATGGAGCAAGCGTTGGCGCGTTGCCGCAGCGAGCAGCGACCTTTGTGCCTGCTCTATATGGATTGCAACCGCTTCAAGCTGATCAATGACACCTATGGTCACGCGGCCGGTGATGCCGTGCTGGTGACCATTGCCGAGCGACTGCGCACCACGCTGCCCGCCTCGGCACTGCCTTCACGGCTGGGAGGGGATGAGTTCGCCATCCTGCTCCAAGGAGAAGATGCCGCCATGGCATCACAACTGGTTGAAGCCTTGCATCAGGTCATGGCGCAGGGGATCACCTTGCCTGACGGGCGGTCACTGGTGGCCACCCTGAGCATCGGCCACAGCCATTGTCCGCCTGTACTGCGCGATATCGACGAGTTGATGCGCGAGGCGGATGAGGAGATGTACCGTGCCAAACAGGCCGCAAGAAACAACAAGGGGGTACACCATCAAACCAAGCAAGACGATACGGCATACGCTGCCGCTACTATGGATCGGCCTTCTGGGACTGAGCGGGTGCCAGAGTCTTCCTGAGGGGCGTCTCAACCCGACTCAGGTGACCGTGCTCAAGGCGCAGGGCTTTCAGGAGATTGAAGAGGGCTGGGAGCTGGGGTTAAGCAGCAAGGTGCTGTTTGCCAACGAATCCAGCCAGCTCAATGCTCAGAGCAGAGCCAGCGTGCTGCAATTGGGCAAGACGCTCAAGGCGGCCAAGATCGATTGGGCCCGGCTCGACGGCCACACCGACTCCTACGGTGATGCGCAATATAACCAGCAGCTCTCTTTGCGCCGTGCCCAGTCGGTGGCCGACGTGCTGGAAGAGTCGGGCATGCCGCGCGCCAACTTGCAGGTGCGTGGGCTGGGGGCCGATTTTCCGGTCGAGAGCAACGCTAGCCGGGCCAGCCGCAGCCAGAATCGACGGGTGGCCATCGTCATCACCGATTGAGCAGACCGCATGCAATAAAAAAAGAGCGCCATGGGGCGCTCTTTTACTTTCTGCGGGGATCAGGCCTGCGGCTTGCCGAGGTGGCCGCGCAGGCGAATGTTGATCATCTCCACCGTCAGCGAGAAGGCCATGGCGAAGTAGATGTAACCCTTCGGAATGTGCAGATCCAGCCCTTCTGCCATCAAGGCAAACCCGACCAGCACCAGGAAGGAGAGGGCCAGCATCTTGAGGGTTGGGTGCAGATCGACGAAGTCGCCGATCGGTTTGGCGGCGAACATCATGATGCCGACCGCGATGACGATGGCCATCACCATCACCGGTACGTGGTCGGCCATGCCGACTGCGGTGATCACCGAGTCGAGGCTGAAGACGATATCGAGGATGGCGATCTGGATCAGGGTCGAGACAAAGCCGGCGCCGGCCTTAGCCAGACCGCTTTCGCCCTCTTCGCCCCCTTCCATGCTCTGGTGGATCTCATGGGTACTCTTGGCGATGAGAAACAGGCCCCCCACCAGCAAGATGAGGTCACGCCCGGAGATCTCTTCACCGAGCACGGTGAACAGCGGCTCGGTCAGGCGCATGACCCAGGCCAGCGAGAGCAGCAGCAGGATCCGGGTGCCCATCGCCAGCCCCAGCCCGATGACACGGGCCCGTTGGCGCTGCGCGGCGGGCAGACGGCCGACCAGGATGGAGATGAAGATGATGTTGTCGATACCGAGCACGATTTCGAGCAGGGTCAGGGTCGCCAGGGCTATCCAGGCGGAGGGATCGAGGATCCATTCAAACATGTTGCATACCTTGCAGAGGAGAAACGGCGGCGATTCTAGCGCTGCCGCTTCCCTTGTTCCACTGCTATCAAGGGGTACAATGCCTCTCTCGTCATGAAGGGAGTCTGACATGTTTCGTCTGGGGCTAATTATCAATCCGATCGCCGGCATGGGGGGCGCGGTGGCGCTCAAGGGCACCGACGCCATGGCCGAGCGCGCCCGCCAGCTTGGGGCTGTGCCACTGGCCGGCGAACGGGCCCGCGCCGCGCTAGGTGAACTCGTCGGGTTGCCGCTGCAACTGGTGACGGTGGCCGGTGAGATGGGAGAGCGCCTGGCGCGCGAGCTGGGCTTTGCCTGTGAGGTGATCTGGCGGCCGGCCTGTGCCGAGACGTCGGCCGAGGATACCCGTGCGGCGGCGCAGGCCATGTGCGCGGCAGGGGTTGATCTGCTGCTGTTTGCCGGTGGTGACGGCACGGCGCGCGATCTGTGCGCCGCCGTGGGGGCTGGCGTGCATGTGCTTGGTATCCCGGCCGGTTGCAAGATCCACTCCGGCGTCTATGCCGTGACGCCCCAGGCGGCGGGGCGGCTGGTCGCCCGTATGGTTCGCGGTGAGCTGCTCTCCCTGTGCGAAGGCGAGGTGATGGACATCGACGAGGTGGCCTTTCGGGCCGGCCGGGTGCGAACCCGCCATTATGGCGAGCTGCTGGTGCCTCAGGATCTGCGCTTTGTGCAGGCGGTCAAATTGGCCGGTCGCGAGCACGCGTCGTTGGTGCTGCCCGATATCGCGGCTGAGGTGGTCTCGCGCATGGAGCCCGATACCCTCTATCTGATGGGCTCGGGCAGCACGGTGGCCGCCTGCATGGATGAACTGGGTCTCGAAAACACACTGCTCGGTGTGGATCTGGTGGAAAACGGCCGGCTGATCGGGCAGGATCTGCGCGCCGACGAGATCCTTGAACGGATCGCTGGGCGGCCTTGCCGGTTGGTCATCACGCCGATCGGCGGTCAGGGCCATCTGTTTGGACGGGGTAATCAGCAGCTCAGCCCGGCGGTGATCCGCCACATCGGGCCTGAGCAGATCATGGTGGTGGCCACCAAGGCCAAGCTGGCCGCCCTCGGGGGGCGAGCGCTGCTGGTGGATACCGGGGATGAGGCGCTCGACCTTGCCCTTGAGGGGTATAGGCGCATCATCACCGGTTGGCGGGATCAGGTCATCTACCCGGTGGCCAACCCGCGCTAAACCGTCTGGGCAAGGAATCATCATTTTACGTAAGCGCCGGCGAACCCGGCCTGTGAGGCTGCATCATGTCGATTCAAAGTACGTTGTCGATCCAGGAATACGAGCAAAAGCTACTGGCACTGATCGATCACCAGGTCGCTAGCGCAAGCGATGACGAGCTGTTTGCCGGGGGCTACCTGCGTGGCCATATCTCTCTGGCGGTGGCTCGGGCCGAGCTGGAGGGGCGCAATTTGGTGCGCGATGTCAAAAATTATGTGATGCGAAGCCTCAACGAGGCGATCTTGCAAGGGGAGCTCTCCGATGAGGATCAGGCATTGGTGCTGGCCATGTGGCAACAGTTGCAGCAGCAAGCCGAGGCGTGAGTCACATTTCAAACTCAGGAGCGAGTTTGAGCTTTTCCGATAATTAACAAATCGTTAATAATTTGGGTGCCAACTGTGTAAGGGACTAGACCATGGCCACCCATTCCAAGATTGCCCACCGATTGCCGCTCGAGATGCTCTATCACTGGGAGCGGCACTCTCCTGAACGTATCTACCTGCGCCAGACACTCCAGCGCCAATATGACGATTACAGCTGGTTTCGCGTCGCCGACGAGACGCGGCGCATGGTGGCGGCTCTGCGCGCGCTCGGCATGCAGTCAGGGGATCGCATCGCCCTGCTTTCCAAAAACTGTGCTCAGTGGTTTATCGCCGATCTGGCGTTGCAGATGGGGGGGTATGTCAGCGTGCCTATCTACCCCACTGCCAACAGTGACACCATCGAATACGTGCTGCGTCACAGCGAAGCCAAGGCCATCTTTGTCGGCAAACTCGACGACTGGCAGGCCCAGGCGCACGGCGTGCCCGAGGATCTGCTGCGCATCGCCTTTCCCTATCCGACCATGCCGGCGGCGCAGCAGTGGAACGAGCTGCTCGCGGCGCACGAGCCCATCAAGGAGAGTCCGCTGCAAGAGCCCGACGCACTGCTGAGCCTGGTCTACACCTCGGGCAGCACCGGCAAGCCCAAGGGGGCCATGCTGAGTGTCGAGCGCTATGCCTGGTCCTGCGAGAAGCTGGTCGAGGCGGTGGGGCTCACTGCCGCCGATCGCGGTTTCTCTTACCTGCCGCTCGCCCACATTACCGAGCGGGTCTACGTCTACGGCGGCAGCCTTTACAGCGGGGCGACCATCGCCTTCCCCGAGTCCCTCGACACCTTCATCGAGGATGTTAAACGCTGCCGTCCCACCGTTTTCATCTCGGTACCGCGTCTGTGGGCCATGTTTCGCAGCAAGATCCACGAGAAGCTGCCGCCGCACAAACTGGCGCTGCTGCTGAAAATTCCGCTGCTCTCCAGCCTTATCAAGCGCAAGTTGCGCGAGGGGCTGGGGCTTGACAAGGCGCGGGTGCTTGGCTGTGGCTCGGCACCGGTAGCCCCGGCCCTGTTGCAGTGGTACCACAGCATCGGTCTTGACATCACCGAGGCGTGGGGGATGACCGAAAACCATGCCTACTCGACCCTCAACTACCCGTTTCGCGCCGATAAGATAGGCACGGTGGGGCGGGCCGGCCCCGGCGTCACCATCCGCATCTCAGAGGAGGGGGAGATCCTCTGTCGCTGCGAGGGGATGATGCTCGGCTACTACAAGGATGAGCAAAGCAGCAGGGCCGCTCTGGATGATGATGGCTGGCTGCATACGGGGGACATGGGCAAGCTCGACAGCGAGGGGTATCTCACCATCACGGGGCGGATGAAGGATCTCTTCAAGACCGCCAAGGGCAAGTACGTGGCGCCGGTGCCCATCGAGGGGATGCTGGGTCAGGAGCCGCTCATCGAGCAGCTGTGCGTGATCGGCTATGGCATGCCGCAGCCCCTGGCGCTGGTGCAACTGACCGCCCAGGCCTATCAGGAGGAGCGGGCCGTGCTTGAGCGCATCCTGGATGCGGCCAGACAGAAGGTCAACGACCGCCTTGAGCCGCACGCCAAGCTGCGCGGCTTGTTTGTGGTCAAAGAGCCGTGGAACATCGAAAACGGTGTGCTCACCCCCACCATGAAGATCCGCCGCCACTTGCTTGAGCAGCGCTATGCCGAGTTGGGTCATCACTGGCCAGCGGATCGCAACGTGGTCTGGGAGCGTTGAAGGCGCGTAGGAAGAGAAACAGCCCCGCAGTGCGGGGCTGTTGCATATTGGTGCCCGGCGGAGCCGGGCGCTCGACCTCTTGGCGGGTCTGCCAGTGAGGCGCGAAAGGGGCATCACACCACAGGAGGCAGGCAGGGGGAGGCGAGTGCGTGTGGGACATTGTGGTGGTCATTGCGCCTGTGGTTGGTGGTTTATGAGGTACATGTCGTGGGGCTTTTATCGGCTGACTGCATTGATGTTTCTTGTTGGTTTTTTATTTTGTTTTTTGTGTTGCTTGGTGGTTAAATTGGGTAAAAAATCTGTAAATCATGCCGTATACTGCTCGCAGAGACCATGATATTGGCATTGTCTGGTGTATATCACCAAGATGTTGCTGATGATTGGTGGGGTATGCCAGTAATGGTGGCGAAAGTGGAAACGACAGGAGTGTCGAGTGAGAGCAGAGATCAGCATGGAAGCACTGCACCACAATCTGGCGGTGCTGCGCGAGCGGGCCGGGGAGAGCCGGGTGATGGCGGTGCTCAAGGCCAATGCCTATGGTCACGGCATGGTGGCACTGGCCAAGGCCTTGGCGCAGGCGGATGCCTATGGGGTGGCTCGTATTGAGGAGGGGATGGCGCTGCGGGCCGCGGGGGTGACCAAGCCAATCCTGATCTTGGGCGGTTTTCAGGGGAGTGAGGCGCTGGCGACGCTGGCTAGGCTGGATTTGCAGACCTCACTGCACTGCGAAGAGCAGTTGGTGGCGCTGGAGCAGGCGTCGCTGGCCCGTCCTGTCACGGTCTGGCTCAAGCTGGACACGGGAATGAACCGGCTCGGGATCGGAGAGGCGCAGTTGGCGGATATGATGGCGCGCCTCTCCTGTTGCCCGAATGTGGCCCAGCCGGTGCACCAGATGACCCACTTTGGCCGCGCCGACGAGCTTGACTGCGACACCACGGCCGAGCAGATCACCCGCTTCTATGCCATGACCCGTGATCTGCCGGGAGACAAGGCGCTGGCCAATTCGGCCGGCCTGCTGGCTTGGCCCGATGCCCGCGGTGACTGGGTTCGCCCCGGACTGGCTCTCTACGGCATCTCCCCCTTTGCCGGTGAGCGTGGCACCGATCGTGGGTTACGCCCCGTGATGACCCTCAAGAGCCGACTGATGGCGGTGCGCGAGTGCCCGGCCGGGGCGCCGGTCGGTTATGGGGGGCGCTGGATTGCCCCGCGCGCGACCCGGCTCGGGGTGGTGGCGGCTGGCTATGGGGACGGTTATCCCAGGCTGGCCCCGGAGGGGACGCCGCTGCTGATCAATGGCCGCGAGGTGCCGATCGTCGGGCGGGTGTCGATGGACATGCTAACGGTCGATCTCGGCCCGGATGCCAGCGATAGGGTGGGGGATGAGGTGGTGCTATGGGGGGAGGGGTTGCCGGTGGAGCGGGTGGCCGAGTACGTTGGCACCATTCCCTATGAGCTGGTGACGCGCCTGACCGGGCGGGTGGCGCTTTACCCCATTTAAGATAGTGATCTGCCGTAAACCAAGGGCGCCTGAGGGCGCCCTTGGTATGTTCACTCGCTCGGCTTGGGGGCAAACAGGGCGAAAACCTCGGCGCCGGTGAGCTGCTTGGGCACGTCGGCAAAGCGGTAGTAGGCCGGTTTTTCGTCGATGAAAATGTCGCTGGCGAGGTGAAGGGGGGCGTCCTGGAACAGGCCAGCCGGTAGCTCATACTCACCGCTTTGTACCAACCGATAGAAAAGGTGGCTGCCGCAATGGGGGCAAAAACCCCGCTCGGCCCACTGGGATGAGCGATAGACGCTCGGAGTGGCGCCAGTAAAGTGCACGTCACTGCCGCCGTGCAGCGCCAGCAATGGGCCGCCGCCCCAGCGACGGCACATGCTGCAATGGCAGGCGCCCACCTCGGTTTGATCCGGCGCTGTCACCGTGATGGCGCCGCACAGACAGGTTCCTTGCATGATGCTCTCCTCGTCTCGGGTGAAGGGGGAGTATAGCCACGAAGTGGTGAGGAAAAACCGCAAGGCGATCGCACAAATAAAGACGCCTCCCGAAGGAGGCGTCGCGGCAGCGGGCTCGGCTAGAACCAGAAACTGATGATAAACGAGCCCGCTAGGGTGAGCATGACGTTGGCCACCGCATAGGTGCCGGCGTAGCCGAGCGCCGGGATCGAGCTGTTGGCCGCCTCGTTGACCACGTCCATGGCCGGGGCGCAGGTGCGGGCCCCTGTGATGGCGCCGAGCAGCAGTGCCGGGTTCATCTTCAGCACCCAGACCCCGAACAGGTAGCCCACCAGCACCGGGATGGCAGTGACGATGAAACCGGAGAAGAGCACGATGCCCCCCACCTCGCTTAAGTGGGTGAGGATGCCGCTGCCGGCCTTGAGACCGGTGCTGACCATGAAGACGGCCAGACCCAGATCCTTGGCCAGGCGCAGCGCACCGGGGGGCACGTAGCCCACGGTCGGGTGGTTGGCGCGCAGATAGCCCATCAGGATGCCGGCCACCAGCAGGCCGACCGCGTTGCCAAGGCCGAACTCAATCTGGCCGAACACCAGCGAAACCGAGCCAATCAGCAGCCCCATCACGAAGAAGGTGGCGAAGGCGACCAGATCCGTGGTTTGGCTGTGGATGCTGATAAAACCGATCTTGCTGGCCAGTTGTTTGACCCGCAGCTTCTCGCCGCTTATCTGAAGCACGTCGCCCTTTTGCAACATGATGTTGCGATCAAAGGGCATCTCAATCTGGGAGCGGACGATGCGGTTGAGAAAGCACCCCTTCTCGGTCAGGTTGAGCTCGGCCAGGTGGCGCCCGACGATGGCGTCGTTCTTGACCACTATCTCTTCGGTGACGATTTGCAGGTCGAGCAGATCCCGGTCGAACACCTCTTTGCCGTTGCGGTAGTTGAGATCGAGCTTCTCGTGGCTCTCCGGGTAGCCCACCAGAGCAATCTCATCCCCCTCCTGAATGATGGCGTCCCCATCGGGGCTGGCCAGAATGCCGTTGCGGCGCAGCCGCTCCACATAGCAGCCGGTGTGCGGATAGATGCCGGTCTCGCGCAGGGTGCGCCCGCCAATCCAGGCCGCCAGCTCGGGGCCAACCCGGTAGGCGCGGATGATAGGCAGATAGGTCTTGCGGTGCTCGGTGTCGGAGAGGCCGCGCTCGCGGGCTATCTTCTGCGCCTCAGTGGTGAGATCGAGGCGGGCCATCGCCGGCAGATAACGCACCACCACCATCAAGCCCACCAGCCCCACCAGATAGGTCAGGGCATAGCCGATGCCCATGTTGTCGAGCACTCCTTGCATGTCGGTCTGGTGCGGCAGGTTGAGCAGGCCGCTGCGCAGGGCATCTTGGGCACCGACCAGGGCCGGGGTCGAGGTGAGTGAGCCGGCCAAGATCCCGGCGGCCATGCCGGGGCCGAGATCGAAGAACTTGGCCAATCCCACCGTCAGCAGCAGGGCCGAGAGCAAGATCACCAAGGTCAGGGTGATGTAGTGGATGCCGTCACGCAGGAAGACGCTGAAAAAGTGCGGCCCTGCTTCGATACCGACACAGAAGATGAACAGCATGAAGCCGACATTTTCGGTCGAGGTGGTGAACTGAAACCCCATCTGGCCGAACAGCAAGGCGGTGAAGAGCACCCCTATGGTGTTGCCAATCTGGAAGTTGCCGAGGCGAACCTTGCCAAGTAGCAGGCCGAAGGCCAGCACCACAAACAGCAGCAGGGAGTCGCTTTGATGAAGCAGGGTCACAAAATCAATCGTCATTGCCCGGACTAACCGAGAAGTTACAAGGGGCCGCTAGTATGCCCTGTTCATTGTGAACAAAGAAGGGTGCGGCAGCGCCTTACGCCAAAAAGCGGCGAGCTGGTAGCACTATCAGCGGCCGGTGAAGGGGATCGGCCGGCAGCGCTCCGAAAGGAGGGCAAGGCGCAGTGATTGTGCCGCGTGACTAACGGGCCGAACGCTGGGGTCATGATGGGGCCGTGCACCGGATGAACGTGCTGAACCACGCCGCCACTTGGTCTCGAGATAGCACCCCATATGGCACCCAATGCGCCGCGAGCAACGGGGCTGCTCAGCGCTCGGGCAGGGCCTGCGCCATCTCAACGGGGCGCGGGGCGCCGTTTTTTTCTGCGGCCTGCGCCGAGCCCCGTGCATTTCGATGGCCGATCGCTAGAATGGCGGCGATCTTCTTCACCGGATGCCCTTTGTGCTCAGCGAACGCTTCTCACGTCTCGATGCCCTGCTCACCGCCACCACCCACTGGTGGCAGATCCAGCCCTATCATCACACCGCCTTGGCAGACGCTATCGCAGATCCGGCCCTGGCCCAGGCGCTGACCGGCTTGAACGATGCACAGGTACAGGCGCTGGAGGCCGATGGTGAGGCGCGTCAGCGCTGGCTCGCACCTTGGATCCCGCCGGCGCGCGAGCTGCATGCCCTGTCACAGTTAGCGCCACTTGATGGTGTGCCCGTGCAGGCCAGCGCCTTCCTGGCCCGGGATATTCCTGGGCGAAAATGGGCGCAGATCCTCGCCTTCAGTGCCGCCCTGCCGGCGCACGCCGGCCCCTGGCTGGAGTGGTGCGCCGGCAAGGGGCATCTGGGGCGGCTGGTGGCCCTGACCCGGGGCGCGGCGGTGACCAGCCTAGAGTGGCAATCGGCCCTGTGCGAGGAGGGGCGAACGCTGGCCCTGCGTGACGGCGCCTGCCAGCACTTTGTGCACGGGGATGCCTTTAGCCCCGAGGCCATGGCGCTGATCGAGGCAGATCAGCACGCCCTGGCCCTGCATGCCTGCGGCGATCTGCACACCACCTTGATTGAGCGGGTAGTGGCCGGGCAGGCGCGGGGGGTGACCCTCTCGCCTTGCTGCTATCACTTGATCCGCGGCGATCACTACCAGCCGCTGAGCCGGGCGGGGCAGCAGAGCACCCTGCGCCTTGGCAAGGGGGAGTTGCGTCTGCCGCTACAGGAGACGGTCACCGCCGGCGCCCGGGTGAGCCGCCTGCGCGAGCAGGAGGTGGTGTGGCGCCTCGCCTTTGACAGTTTGCAGCGCGCCGTGCGCGGCGTGGATCGCTATCTGGCGGTGCCCAATGTGCAAAAAAGCCTGCTCGGGGAGGGGTTTACCGCCTTTTGCCGCTGGGCGGCCGAGCGCCGTGATCTGACGCTGCCTGAGGTGATTGACGAGGGGTATTGGCTTGCCAAAGGGCGCGAGCGAGCCGCATGGGTTCGGCGCCTTGAGCTGGTGCAGAGCCTGTTTCGCCGTCCGCTGGAGCTGTGGCTGGTGCTGGATCGGGCGCTGCGCCTCGAAGAGGCGGGCTATGTGGTTGAGGTCGGGGAGTTTTGCGCGCGCCCCTTAACGCCGCGCAACATTCTGATCCGCGCCGTGCGTGGCTAACCGCCGCTGCGGCGCCGCTCCTGCTGCATATACTTGGGGCGGACATCAGGATGAGGAGTACCGCCATGGACCGCTATGTACTGCATGCCGACGAGCTGGCTCGGCTTGAGGGGATCCGCAAGACCCACTTTCTCAACAGCGAGGCGCGCCGGGTCAACAAGTCGCTTGGGGATCTGACTGGGCTCACCACATTGGGGGTACACCTCATCGAGGTGCCTCCCGGCTGCCTGAGCTCGGAGTTTCACCTGCACCACATGGAGGATGAGGCGGTGTACATCCTCGAGGGGGAGGCGCAGGCGCGCATCGGGGAGGAGACGGTGCATGTGTCGGCGGGGGATTTCATCGGCTATCGCGCCGGTGGGCTTGGCCACAACCTGCGCAATTGCGGGGAGGGGGTGCTGCGCTGCCTGGTGATGGGGGCACGCCTGGGAAGCGACGTGTGCGACTACCCGGATAAGCAGCAGCGTTTGTTTCGCCACAGCGCTCTGCCGTGGAATTTGGTCAACATGGCCGACATCGACGAGCCGGTGGCGGGTCGCAAGATCTAGCCCGATTTTTCCTCCCGCGATAAAGTGGCGCACGTCCATCCTCGGAGTGCGCCCCATGCCCATCCCCCTTCATCGTTATGTCGCTGCCCTGCACGGTCGCAGCACTTTGCCCTTTGTCATCACCCAGCGTCACGCGCAGCGCACAGAGGAGGCGGGAATTGAGACCTTCTCTGAGCAGGTGGATTACCGCTTCGAGGACGGCGTGGTGCTGCGCTACGAGCTGGAGCTGGACGACGAGGGGGCCGCGCAGGAGGGCGTCTGCGGCGAGTGCTGGATCCGCTACGCGGTGGTCGACACGCCGCAGGGGGTGAGCGTTACACCGGCCAGCAAGGTGTTTAGCAATCTCTGCCAGGCTGGCTTTTGGCTGCGCATGATGCAGGAGTGAATCACTCCTCGATGTCGAGCAGCACCAGCAGGGCGCTGTCGCCGCCCCATTCGCGGGGGGCCTGGTGAAAGGCACGGACTCTGGGGTGCTGGGCCAGCCAGGCGGGAACCCGCTCCTTGAGGATGTGCTTGCCGATGCCGTGCATCACGCAGGCCACGTGCAGGTGTTGCCGCTCGCAGGCTGACAGCAGGGCGGCGAGCTCGGCTTTGGCCTGCAACTGGCTGAGGCCATGCACGTCGAGCAGGATCTCGGGCGGGTAGTCGCCGCGGCGCAGCTTTTTCAGCTCGAACTTGGAGACATCCGCCCGCACATAGCGCATCGGCCCCTCGCTGTCGAGATGGGGGTGAAACTCATCGCTGAAATGGTGCTCAAGCCCAAGGTTTTCGCGCTCAAGACGCAGCTGGCGTTTCTGCTTGACCGGTCTGAACTCGGCACTTATGGTATCTTGCCTGATTTGACGGGTACCCTTGACCGCTTCGCGAAACAGCTGGCGTTCTTCGTCAGTCACATGGGGCGTCTTTTTCATCGGGGGCTCGTCTTTAGGCTCTTGGGTTGGAAAATCTGGGCCGGATATTACTCGACTTGGAGGTGGTTTTGGACAAGATATTTATCGACGAGGTGGTTGCCGAGATGCACACCATCCAGGACATGTTGCGCTGGGCCATGAGCCGCTTCAATGATGCCGGCATCTTTTATGGTCACGGTACCGACAACGCCTGGGATGAGGCCGTGCAACTGGTGCTGCCTGCCCTGCACCTGCCGCCGGACGTCGATCCCGAGATCCGCTACGCCAGGCTGACCCCGAGTGAGCGCCACAAGGTGGCCGAGCTCATCATCCGCCGGGTACAGGAGCGCGTTCCCGCGCCCTATCTCACCAACAAGGCGTGGTACGCCGGGTGGGAGTTCTATGTGGACGAACGGGTGCTCATTCCGCGCTCGCCGATCGCCGAGCTGATCGCCCAGCGCTTCGCCCCCTTCCTCAAGCACGAGCCGACCCGGATCATGGACTTGTGCACCGGCTCGGGCTGCATCGCCATCGTCATGGCTCACGAGTTCCCGCACGCCGAGGTGGACGCCATCGACATCAGTGTTGATGCCCTCAATGTGGCCGAGCGCAACATCGCCGATCACGGCCTCGAGCAGCAGGTGATCCCCATCCGCTCCGATCTGTTTCGCGATCTGCCGGCCGGGGATCAGTACGATCTCATCGTCTCCAACCCCCCCTATGTGGACGCCGAGGACATGTCGGACTTGCCCGACGAGTTCCGCCACGAGCCGGAGCTGGCGCTGGCCTCGGGCTCTGATGGCCTGAAACTCACCAAGCGGATGCTGGCTCATGCTGCCGACTTCCTCAAAGAGGAGGGGGTGCTGGTGGTCGAGGTGGGCAACAGCATGGTGCACCTGGAGGCCGAGTTCCCCGAGATCCCCTTCACCTGGATTGAGTTTGAGAACGGTGGCCACGGCGTCTTCGTCATGACCCGCGACGAGCTGGTCAAGTATCAGGATTATTTCGCCATCTACAAGAATTAAGAGCAGGAGCACTCATGGCAGGGAACAGTTTTGGCCAACTCTTTCGCGTGACCACTTTCGGCGAGAGCCACGGCCTGGCGCTCGGCGCCGTGGTCGATGGCTGCCCGCCGGGGCTTGAGCTATGCGAAGCGGATTTGCAGCGCGATCTCGACCGGCGCAAGCCCGGTACCTCGCGCTACACCACCCAGCGCCGCGAGCCGGACGAGGTGAAGATCCTCTCCGGGGTGTTCGAGGGGAAAACCACCGGCACCTCGATCGGCCTGCTGATTGAGAACACCGATCAGCGCTCCAAGGACTACTCCGACATCAAGGATTTGTTCCGTCCGGGGCACGCCGATTACACCTATCACCAGAAGTACGGCCTGCGCGACTATCGCGGCGGCGGTCGCTCCTCGGCCCGCGAGACCGCGATGCGGGTCGCAGCCGGCGCCATCGCCAAGCAGTACCTTCGGAAGGTGCACGGCATCGAGATCGTGGGGTTTCTCTCCCAGCTCGGCCCGATCAAGGCCGAGGCGTTCGATGCCGAGCAAATTGAGCAAAACCCCTTCTTCTTCCCGGATGCGGGCAAGCTGGAGGCGCTCGATGAGTTCATGCGGGCGCTGAAAAAAGAGGGGGACAGCATCGGCGCCAAGGTGCAGGTGGTGGCCCGCAACGTGCCGGTGGGGCTCGGCGAGCCGGTGTTTGACCGCCTCGATGCGGACATCGCCCACGCCATGATGGGGATCAACGCGGTCAAGGGGGTCGAGATCGGTGACGGCTTTGCCGTGGTCGAGCAGAAGGGCTCCCAGCACCGTGATGAGATGAACCCGGAGGGCTTTGCCAGCAACCACGCCGGTGGCATCTTGGGCGGGATCTCGTCCGGGCAGGATATTGTGGTGAGCATGGCGCTCAAGCCCACCTCCAGCATCACGGTGCCGGGCAAGACCATTACCACCCATGGTGAGGCGACCGAGATGATCACCCGTGGTCGTCATGATCCGTGTGTCGGCATCCGCGCCGTGCCCATCGCCGAGGCGATGCTGGCGCTGGTGCTGATGGATCACCTGCTGCGCCACCGGGCTCAGAACCTGGGCGTGCATACCGATACGCCGCAACTGCGTTAAGAGACAACAGACGGGCCTGCGGGCCCGTCTGCGATCTCACTCACATTTTTCTCGTCTAACGACCACAAAGCCGTTACACTGCGCGCACCCGCTTGCCCCGTCCGCTCTGCATCCCCGGTGGCAACCCGATATTCCCCTGATCCGGCCGGTCGAGCCTAGCAGAGTAGCCGCACCGTCGCCGCGTCATCATTCCATCAAGGAACTTCATGCAATTTGAATCACTGGGCCTGAGTGCCCCGCTGCTGCGTGCCGTGGCCGAGCAAGGCTATACCACTCCGTCCCCGATCCAGCAGAAGGCCATCCCGGTCGTGCTCGAAGGGCGCGATCTGATGGCAGCCGCTCAGACCGGTACCGGCAAGACCGCCGGCTTTACCCTGCCGATGTTGCAGCGTCTGACCGAGAGCCAGCGCCGCGTCTCCCCGAACCAGGTACGCGCCCTGGTGCTGGCCCCGACCCGCGAGCTGGCCGCCCAGGTGGGCGAGAGCGTTCGCGAGTATGGCAAGCACCTGCCGGTTCGCAGCCACGTGGTGTTCGGCGGGGTCAGCATCAACCCGCAGATGATGGCCATGCGCCGTGGTCTGGACGTGCTGGTGGCCTGCCCGGGCCGCCTGCTCGATCTCTATAACCAGAAGGCGGTGCGTTTCGACGAGCTGGAGATCCTGGTGCTCGACGAAGCGGATCGCATGCTCGACATGGGCTTTATCCGCGACATCCGCAAGATCTTGGCCCTGCTGCCGAAAAAGCGTCAGAACCTGCTGTTCTCCGCCACCTTCGCCGACGAGATCCGCGAGCTGGCCACCGGCTTGCTCAACGATCCGGCCGTGGTCGAGGTCGCTCCGCGCAACAGCACCGCCGAGCGCATCGAGCAGTTGGTGCATCCGGTCGACAAGGCCAACAAGATCCCGCTGCTGACCCATCTGGTGAAGAGCAACGACTGGCAGCAGGTATTGGTCTTTACCCGTACCAAGCACATTGCCAACCGGGTGGCCGAGAAGCTGGAAAAAGAGGGCGTCACCGCCGCCGCCATTCACGGCAACAAGAGTCAAGGGGCCCGTACCCGCGCCCTGGCCGGTTTTAAGGATGGCTCTTTGCGCGTGCTGGTGGCGACCGACATCGCCGCCCGCGGTCTCGACATCGATAAGCTGCCGCAGGTGGTCAACTTCGAGCTGCCGAACGTGGCCGAGGACTATGTGCACCGTATCGGTCGTACCGGTCGTGCCGGCTCTGCCGGTCACGCCATCTCACTGGTGAGCGCCGATGAAGGCAAGCTCATCAAGGGGATCGAGCGCCTCATCAAGCAGACCATCGACAAGCAGCCGGTTGCCGGCTTTGAGCCCTCCCGTGAGACCCAAGAGGCCATCGCCAAGGGGATTGGCCAGCCGCCGCGCAAGGAGCCCCGTGAGCCGGGCGAGCAGCGCCAGGCACCGCGTCGCCCGCAGGCCCCCCGTGGTGAAGGTCAGCCGCGCCGTGAAGGGGCAGGCGCCCCGCGTGGCAACAATGGGGGTAACCGCCAGGGCAAACCGGCAGGTCAGCGCAGCGGCCAGGGGGCTGCCGGTGGGCGGCACAAGCCTGCCACGCGCAGCGGCAATCGCTGAGTTTCATTTCTGTGCAGCAAAAGGCCACCTTCGGGTGGCCTTTTTCATGGAAAGCGCTGAGGGGGCAGTGATTTCCTCTGTCGAGGAGGGTTCAGATGGACGGAGCCACCCGATCCAGCGGCAGGCAAGCCGCCCTTTATTTTCTGCTGTAGGCGATGTTTAGGTAGCGTTTTCACAGAAAAAAAAACTGGTCGTGCAGGGGAGAAGGGAGAGAGGAGAGGGCGTGTTTCCCCGGTGGCGCACCGAACTGGCGGAACGTGGGCGTCTGTGCTCTGGGTCACGCTTTGCTGGACTCAGCAGAAAATCGTTTTTGAGATCTCCATCGACGATTTTTGGGGGGAAGAGACGGTAACCCAAGTGGGGCTTGGGCTGGCGCTAGTTACCCACAGATTCTGTGGATAACCCTGTTTATTAAAATTGAAGAAATGGCTGTAGGCCGCATGAACACTGGCTTTGAGGCGCTGTAGAAAAAATAGCGCATGAAAAAACTTACATTTAAAAACAATGAGTTAAGTTTGACAGAACAAAATGCTGAAGGGCCGGATCTTAGATAAGATCGGCCAGGGGATAAGAAGATCCCGGATGTGTATTACTTTGCGGATTTGTGGTGCAGGCTGTGGAGAAGTTGCACCTGGATGGTGAGTTCTGTTGGCTCCCCCGACTGGACTCGAACCAGTGACATACGGATTAACAGTCCGCCGTTCTACCGACTGAACTACGGGGGAATGACCGGCAGGGAGGCAGATATTACAGAAAGGGGGTGGGCAGGTCAAGGTCGTTTGGGCGAAGAGGGAGGGCACCGCTTGGCGTAGGCAGAAAAAGAGGGACGCGTTACACTATTGCGCTTCGTCATCGCAGTCCGGAGATCCCATGAGCAAGACCTTCTCCCTCTCCAGCCAGTTTCAGCCCTCCGGTGATCAGCCTGGGGCCATCGCACGCCTTATCGACGGCATCGAGAGCGGGTTGGCGCATCAGACCCTGCTCGGGGTGACCGGCTCGGGCAAAACCTTCACCATGGCCAATGTGATCGCCCATCTCGGGCGCCCCACCATGATCCTGGCCCCCAACAAGACCCTGGCGGCGCAGCTCTACGGGGAGATGAAAGAGTTCTTCCCGGACAACGCGGTGGAGTATTTCGTCTCTTATTACGACTACTACCAGCCTGAGGCCTATGTGCCTTCGACCGATACCTTCATCGAGAAGGACGCCAGCATCAACGATCACATCGAGCAGATGCGCCTGTCGGCCACCAAGGCGCTGCTGGAGCGGCGCGACGTGGTGATCGTCGCCTCGGTGTCGGCCATCTATGGCCTGGGCGATCCCCAGGCCTACTTGCAGATGATGCTGCATCTGCGGGTGGGGGACAGCATCAACCAGCGCGACATGCTGCGCCGGCTGGCCGAGCTGCAATACACCCGCAATGAGATGGCCTTTGCCCGCGGCACCTTCCGGGTGCGCGGCGAGGTGATCGACATTTTTCCGGCCGAATCGGACAAGCAGGCAGTGCGCGTCGAGCTGTTTGACGACGAGATTGAGCGCATTAGCCTGTTTGATCCCCTCACCGGCGCCGTCGAGCAGACGGTGGCACGCTGGACCGTCTACCCCAAGACCCACTACGCCACCCCGCGCGAGACCATCCTTGGGGCCATCGACAAGATCAAGGAGGAGCTGCGCGAGCGCAAGGCCACGTTGCTTTCGATGAACAAGCTGCTCGAGGAGCAGCGCATCAGCCAGCGCACCCAGTTCGACATCGAGATGATGCAGGAGCTCGGCTACTGCTCGGGCATCGAGAACTACAGCCGTTACCTGTCGGGAAGGGCGCCTGGCGAGCCGCCGCCGACCCTGTTTGACTACCTGCCGGGGGATGGCCTGCTCATCATCGACGAGTCCCACGTGACCGTGCCGCAGATCGGGGCCATGTATAAGGGCGACCGCTCGCGCAAGGAGACCCTGGTCGAGTACGGCTTTCGGCTCCCCTCGGCGCTGGACAACCGTCCGCTCAAGTTCGACGAGTTCGAGGCCCTGATGCCGCAAACCGTGTTCGTCTCGGCAACCCCCGGCCCCTACGAGCTTGGCAAGTCGGGCGGCGACGTGGTGCAGCAGGTGGTGCGCCCGACCGGCCTGCTCGATCCTGAGCTTGAGGTGCGTCCGGTCACGACCCAGGTGGACGATCTGCTCTCAGAGATCCGCCAGCGGGTGGCGGTGGATGAGCGGGTGCTGGTCACTACATTGACCAAGAAGATGGCCGAGGACTTGACCGAGTACCTGGCTGATCACGGCGTTAAGGTGCGCTATCTGCACTCGGACATCGACACGGTGGAGCGGGTCGAGATCATCCGCGATCTGCGTCTGGGCAAGTTTGACGTGGTGGTGGGGATCAACCTGCTGCGCGAGGGGCTCGACATGCCGGAGGTCTCCCTGGTGGCGATCCTCGATGCCGATAAGGAGGGATTCCTGCGCTCCACCCGATCCCTGATCCAGACCATAGGCCGGGCGGCGCGTAACGTGAACGGCAAGGTGATCCTCTATGGCGACCGCATCACCGAGTCGATGCGGGTGGCCATCGAGGAGACCGAGCGGCGCCGCGCCTTGCAGCATGAGCACAACCTCAAGCACGGCATCGTGCCCAAGGGGCTCAACAAGAAGATTGTCGACATGATGGACACAGGTGGCGAAAGTGGCGACCGTGCCCATCGGCGCAAGGAGGCCGAACCCAAGGCGCGCCACGAGCGGCGCAGTGCCGCCGAGATCGCCCGCGAGATCAAGCGCCTCGAGGATCAGATGTTCGAGCACGCCAGAAACCTCGAGTTCGAGCAAGCCGCCGCCCTGCGCGATCAGGTGGCGCAGCTGCGCAGCGAGCTGCTGGAGTAGTGACAAAAAAGGCCCTGTGAGGGCCTTTTTTGTGGGAGCAGAGGAAGGGGGGGTTAAAGCCACCCTTTTCGTTTGAAGAAGAAGTAGGTGCCAAAGGCCGAGAGCATCATCAGCCCGAGGGACATGGGGTAGCCGTAATCCCAGGCCAGCTCCTCCATGTGGGCGAAGTTCATACCGTAGATACTGGCAATCAGGGTAGGGGGCAGAAACACCACGGCGGCCACCGAGAAGATCTTGATCACCTTGTTCTGCTCCAGGTTGGTCACCCCCATGGCGGCCTCGAGCTGGAAGTTGATCTTGTCGAAGATGAACTGGGTATGGGGCAGCAGGGACTCCACGTCGTGCAGCATCTCGTCGATCCACTTGGCCTGCTCGTTACTCATGCGCTGGCGCAGGCTGCGCTTTAAAAAGCGCAAGGCGCGGCGGGTATCGTGCAAAGAGAGTCGGATCTGGCCGTTGGTCTCTTCCTGGGCGATCAGCTCTTTGAGCATGGGGGTCAGCTGGTTGGCGTCGAACACCTGATCGGCGGTGCCTTCCAGGGTCTTGTAGCCATCCTCGATGAGATCGGAGAGATACTCGACCTTGAGGTTTTGCACCTCCAGCAACACGTCGAAGGCATCTTCCACCTCGAGCCTATCTTGGCGCATGTAGTGACGCAGCAGGCGAACCAGCCCGATATCCTCTTCCCGGATACTGATCAGCAGATTGCTGCGCAGGGTAAAGGAGACGTGCACCCCTTTGGTGTCACGGCCGATACGCTGGGGAAAGAGGGAGTGGATATGCAGACCATCGGTGTCCCAATAGAAGCGGGCCGACGCCTCGATGTCGTCGAGCTCCTCTTTATCCGGCACCTCTTCGAGGAACAGACCCGTCAACCACTCCCGCTCCTCGTCGTCGGGCTTGTAGACGTCCAGCCAGATGGTGTTGTCAGGCAGGACATCGTCCGGACCCAGGGTGTGGATGTCCAGCACCTGATTGTTGAGGATGTAGGCGGTAATCATCTGTTTCCCCCCTTGTTGCAGTTGGGTTGGCAGGGATGGTCACTCAGGTTTATGCGGCGCCCGAAGGGACGACAGAGGAATGCAACCGACGCATAGGCCGAAAGAAAGAAAACCTGACTGCGGCGAACTATACAGGGGCAGGTCGCCGTTGTCAGGGTTATTCAGTGAATATTCAATGGGTTTGCTCAAAAAAAGAGCGGGTAAAGATCACAGGCCGGGGTAGTTGGGGCCCGAGCCTCCTTGGGGGGGTGTCCAGCAGATATTCTGGCTGGGATCCTTGATGTCACAGGTTTTGCAATGAATGCAGTTGGCGGCATTGATCTGAAAATGCGGCTCCCCCTCGCGATCGAGGATCTCAAACACCCCGGCCGGGCAGTAGCGCTGGGCCGGCTCGGCCCAGTTGGCCAGATTGACCCGGATGGGGATGGAGGCGTCCTGCAACTTGAGGTGGCAAGGTTGATCCTCCTCGTGATGGAGGTTGGCGAGGTAGACCGAAGAGAGGCGATCGAAGCTGAGTTTGCCATCCGGTTGCGGGTAGCTGATGGGGGTGGCCCGGCTCTGATGGCGCAAGGTGCGGTAGTCAGGCTCGGGATCGCGCAGACGCAGGGGAAGACCACGGGGGAAGAGGCGTTGCTCCAGCCAGTTGAAGGCGCCCCCGAGCCAGGGGCCGAAGCGGTGCAGCGCCGCCCCGAAGTGGCGGGCCCGGTGCAGACTCTCGCCTAGCCAACTGGCGCGTAGCGCATGCTCGTAATGGGCGAGATCCGCCGGGCCGCCCGCATGCGCTGCCCGTGCACGGATCACCGCCTCGGCCGCCAGCAGCCCCGATTTCATGGCGGTGTGAATGCCCTTGATGCGCGAGAAGTCGAGGGTGCCGGCGTCGCAGCCCAGCAGCAGGCACCCCGGTGCGTGCAGGCGCGGCAATGAGTACCAGCCCCCTTTGGCGATGGCGCGAGCGCCGTAGGCGATGCGCTCGCCCCCCTCTAGGGTGCGGCGCAGCAGCGGGTGGTGTTTGAGGCGCTGGAACTCATCGAACGGGCTGAGCCAAGGGTTTTGGTAGTTGAGATCGACGATAAGACCGACGGCCACCCGATCTTCCCCCAGATGGTAGAGATAGAAGCCGCCATGGCAGCCCTTGCCGAGGGGCCAGCCGCTGCCGTGCAGCACACGGCCCGCTTCAGCGCGGCCGGGGGGCAGTTGCCAGATCTCCTTAAATCCAATGGCGTAGTGCTGGGGCTGGCGCCCGGCATCGAGCCCGAACTGTTCGATGAGCTGCTTGCCAAGATGACCGCGGGCCCCTTCGGCCAGCAGGGTGTAGCGGCCATACAGCGCCATGCCGGGGACGTGATCGGCCCGTGGCACCCCTTGCTTGTTAAGGCCGAGATCGCCGGTGATGATCCCTTTGATATGCCCTTCTTCAATGATCAGCTCGCTGGCGGCAAAGCCGGGGTAGATCTCGACCCCGAGCGCCTCGGCCTCCTTGGCCAGCCAGCGGCAGAGCTGGCCCAGGCTGATGATATGACTCTCTGGGTTATGCATGGAGGGAGGGACGGCCCAGCCGGGCAGGCGCACGGCGCGTTGCCCATCGATGAGCAGATGGACCTCATCACGGGTCACCGGCGTGCCTAGCGGCGCCTCTTGCCAGCGCTCGGGAAAGAGTTCGCGCAGGGCGATTGCATCAAACAGGGCGCCGGAGATAAGGTGGGCGCCAATCTCGGCCCCCTTCTCCAGCAGACAGACGGAAAGATCGGGGGCCTGCTGTTTGAGGGCAATCGCGGCCGTCAGCCCGGCGGGGCCAGCCCCCACGATTATCACGTCGAATTCCATTGCTTCGCGTTCCATCTTGCCCCCGCATCCGATTTGTCATAGGTTGTTGCTGAAGTTTACGTAAACGTAAACATATATTCGAACCCTGGCAACCGCAGCGCCCTCTCAGGCTCTGTTGCTGCCACCACTCAACCAAGGAGTGATCATGAAACTGCTGGTCGCCATCAAGCGGGTCATCGATTACAACGTCAAGGTCCGCGTGCGTCCCGACGGCACGGATGTGGATCTTGCCAATGTCAAGATGGGGATCAACCCCTTTTGTGAGATCGCGGTGGAAGAGGCGGTGCGCCTGCGTGAGCGCGGGGAGGCCAGCGAGCTGGTGGTGGTCACCTTCGGCCCCGAGGCAGCGGCCGAGCCGTTGCGCCACGCCCTGGCGCTGGGCGCCGATCGGGCACTGCATTATCAGAGCGATCAGCGTCTTGAGCCGCTCACCGTGGCGCGAGCCCTGGCTGAGGTATGCCGGCAAGAGCAGCCGGATCTGGTGCTGCTTGGCAAGCAGTCCATCGACAGCGATAACGGCCAGGTGCCGGCGCTGCTCGGCACCCTGCTGGAGTGGCCTGTTGCGCAGTGTGCGTCACGTCTTCAGGTCGACGGTGACGAGCTGCACGTGGCCTGTGAGGTTGACGGTGGGATTGAGACGGTAGCGCTGGGCTTGCCGGCCGTGGTGAGCGTGGATCTGCGTCTCAACGAGCCGCGCTTTGCCTCGCTGCCCAACATCATGAAAGCCAAGCGCAAGCCCCTCGAGACGCATGAGTTTGAGGCGCTCGGGGTGGTGGCGCCGGGTCAGATCACCCTACTCGGGGTGATGGCGCCCCCGACGCGCCACAGTGGTGTTCGGGTCGGCTCGGTGGATGAGCTGGTGAGCAAACTCAAAGATGAAGCCAAGGTGATTTCATGAAGGTGCTGATCATTGCCGAGCAGTACGCCGGTCATCTGGCCGGTCACGTGACGCGTCTGGTGGGGGCGACCGCCACCTTGAGTGAGGGGTGTGATCTGCTGCTGCTGGGGGAGGGGGCCGAGCAGGCCGCCGCCGAGGCCGCCGAGCTGGCCGGTGTGACGAGTGTCAAGGTGGCCACGGGGCTGAGCCAGAGTGGGCAGTTGGGCGCCGACCAGGTTTTGCTGCCGCTGCTGGCTGACTACCAGGTCTGCCTGATGGCCGCCGATAGCCTGGGGCGCGATCTGTTGCCTCGTCTAGCGGCCCGTCTTGGGGTGGAGCCACTGAGCGATGTGGTGGCCATTGAAGATGCGCAGACTTTTGTTCGCCCCATCTATGCAGGGAATGCGCTGGCGCGCGTGCGCCTGAGTGCCCCGCAGCGGCTGTTGACGCTGCGTAGTACCGCCTTTGATCCGGTGGGGAGGCAGCCGGCGGCGCCCATCGAGAGGCTGGCGCTGCATGATATGCCCGGGCGCGCCCGCGTGCTGGCTTACCATGCCCAGTGCTCGGCACGCCCCGAGCTGACGACGGCCAGGGTAGTGGTGGCCGGGGGACGCGCACTCGGCTCGCGCGAGCAGTTCGCCCTGATTGAAGCGCTGGCCGACAAACTCGGCGCCGCCGTGGGCGCCTCGCGGGCCGCAGTGGATGCCGGCTTTGTGGGTAACGAGCTGCAAGTGGGGCAGACGGGTAAGGTGGTGGCTCCTGAGCTCTACATCGCCGTCGGTATCTCCGGTGCCATCCAGCATCTGGCTGGGATGAAGGGGTCGCGGGTGATTGTGGCGATCAACAAGGACCCGGAGGCGCCCATCTTCCAAATTGCCGATTATGGCCTGGTGGGGGATCTTTTCACCCTGTTGCCCGAGTTGATCGAAAAGATCTAGCGGGGCCGCCGATGCCACTCACGGTGGGCCGATAGCGTGAGTGAGCGTACGGGGTGGCAGGTCAGGGGTGGTCTGCTTCATTTCGGTGCAAAAATGCGAGGTCGCTCGCAAAAAGCCTTTGCTCACTAAGGCGGTTCGGTGTAAAAGCATCTTTCTCAACGGATCACGCCATGGAACTGTCATGAACCAAAAAATCTACAATTTCTGCGCTGGCCCGGCCATGCTGCCGGTGCCGGTGATGGAACGCGCCCAGCGCGAATTCTGTAACTTCCAGGGACTGGGTGCCTCGGTGATGGAGCTTTCTCACCGCGGCAAAGAGTTCATGGCGGTGGCCGCCAAGGCCGAGCAGGATCTGCGCGATCTGCTGGCGATCCCCGACAACTACAAGGTGCTCTTCATGCACGGCGGCGGCCGCGGCCAGTTCTCTGCGGTGCCGCTGAACCTGCTCGGTGGCGACAATCAGAAGGCTGACTATCTGCTGACCGGTGTCTGGTCGCAGGGGGCCCTCAAGGAAGGGGTCAAGTTCGGCGACATGCAAGGGCATGCCGGCAGCGTCAAGGGCGAGGACGGCATCACCCGTCTGCTGCCGACGCCGGCCTTCCGCGCCGATGCGGCCTATGTGCACTACTGCCCGAATGAAACCATCGAGGGGGTCGAGATGTTCGATATCCCCGAGACCGGCGACATTCCGCTGGTGGCGGATCTCTCCTCGACCATCCTCTCTCGCCCCATCGATGTGAGCCGCTTTGGCATCATCTATGCCGGTGCCCAGAAGAATATCGGCCCCTCTGGGCTGGCGATCGCCATCGTGCGCGACGATCTGCTGGACAAGGCGCGCGCCGATGTCCCCGCCGTGCTCGACTATCGCCTCACCGCCGAGCATGACTCCATGTTCAACACCCCGCCCACCTACGCCTGGTATCTGGCCGGACTGGTGTTCGAGTGGCTCAAGGAGATCGGCGGTCTGGCCGAGATGGAAGCCCGCAACAAGGCCAAGGCCGCGCTGCTGTACGACTACATCGACAACTCCAGCTTCTACTCCAACAGCGTGGACTCGGCCTGCCGCTCGCGCATGAACGTGCCGTTCCAGCTCAAAAACCCCGAGCTCGATGCCCGTTTCCTGGCTGAGTCCAAAGAGGCCGGTCTGCTGGCGCTCAAGGGGCACAAGCTGGTGGGGGGCATGCGTGCCAGCCTCTACAACGCCATGCCCATCGAGGGTGTCCAGGCGCTGATCGCGTTTATGGAGCGATTCGCCAACACCCACGGCTGATGCTCCCGGGTGACAGCGAAGCGGCGCCTGGGTTCCCCCTGGCGCCGTTTTTTTATCGGGCGCAGCAAGAGTCTTGCCGCCGCCTGCCGTGGCTGTTAACGTCCAGAGCAGGTCCGCTTTTTTGCTTACGTACAGGATGTCTATGAAGTCGTTATCCCTTGAGCCGATCGCCCGCGTGGCAGGCACTGTCAATCTGCCCGGCTCCAAGAGCGTGTCCAACCGCGCCTTGTTGCTTGCCGCCCTGGCGCGCGGCACCACCCGTCTTACCAACCTGCTCGACAGCGATGACATTCGTCACATGCTCGAGGCACTCACCCTGCTCGGGGTGCGCTATCAGCTCTCGGCCGACAAGACCGAGTGCACCGTGCATGGCCTGGGTCGCAGTTTTGCCAGCAAGGAGACGGTGCGCCTGTTTCTTGGCAACGCCGGCACCGCCATGCGCCCCTTGTGCGCCGCCCTGTGTCTGGGATCGGGTGAATACCTGCTGACCGGTGAGCCGCGCATGGAAGAGCGCCCCATCGGCCACCTGGTCGATGCCCTGCGCGAAGCCGGTGCCCATATCCAATACCTGAAAAACGAAGGTTTCCCGCCGCTGGCCATCGATGCCAAGGGGCTGTGGGGTGGCGACGTGCACGTTGACGGCTCGGTCTCGAGCCAGTTCCTGACGGCGTTTTTGATGGCGGCCCCGATGGCGGCCGGCGATACCCGCATCCACATCAAGGGGGAGCTGGTCTCCAAGCCCTACATCGACATCACGCTGCACATCATGAAGCAGTTCGGGGTGGTGGTGGAGCACGACAACTACCAAACCTTCTACATCAAGGGCAATCAGACCTACGTCAGCCCGGGGGATTTTCTGGTAGAGGGGGATGCCTCGAGCGCCTCTTACTTCCTCGCCGCCGGCGCCATCAAGGGCAAGGTGCGGGTCACCGGGATCGGCAAGCACAGCATTCAGGGCGATATCCACTTTGCCGACGTGCTGGAGAAGATGGGCGCGCGCATCACCTGGGGCGATGATTTCATCGAAGCCGAGCAGGGCGAGCTGCATGGCATCGACATGGACATGAACCACATCCCGGATGCGGCCATGACCATCGCCACCACGGCGCTGTTTGCCGAGGGGCCGACCACCATCCGCAATATCTACAACTGGCGGGTGAAAGAGACCGATCGCCTGAGCGCCATGGCGACCGAGCTGCGCAAACTCGGGGTCGAGGTCGAAGAGGGGCACGACTACATTCGCGTCACCCCGGCCGCGCACTTGCAGCATGCGGCCATCGACACCTACAACGATCACCGCATCGCCATGTGTTTCTCCCTGGTGGCCCTCTCCGATACGCCCGTCACCATCAATGATCCGGGCTGTACCTCAAAAACCTTCCCCGATTATTTCGCCAAGCTGGCCTCCATCAGCGTGAGTGAGTGACCTTCCGGCCCGCCTTCTGGCGGGCCTTTAGCATGCTTTATGTATCTTGCAAGATTGCTATCGAAAATATTTTTTAGTGTGATGTAATTTTCTATTTACACATGGCGGTGTGCGGGCTAGATTGGAATTTCTTCGTTGTATGCATTTACGCAGGAAACCATTATGCAGCACCAAACCGACGACGTTCGTATCAAGGAAATCAAAGAGTTACTGCCACCTGTCGCGGTGCTGGAGAAGTTTCCGGCCACCGAAACTGCCAGCCACACCGTCTATGAGAGCCGTCAGGCCATCCACCGGATCCTCAATGGCGAGGACGATCGCCTGCTGGTGGTGATCGGCCCTTGCTCCATCCACGATACCCAAGCCGCCATCGAGTACGGCAAGCGCCTGCTGGCTCTGCGTAATGAGCTCAAGGGTGAGCTGGAAGTGGTGATGCGGGTCTATTTCGAGAAGCCGCGCACCACGGTCGGTTGGAAGGGGCTCATCAACGATCCCTATCTCGACAACAGCTGCCAGATCAACGACGGTCTGCGCATCGGTCGCAAGCTGCTGCTTGATCTCAACGACATGGGAATGCCGACCGCCTCCGAGTTCCTCGATATGATCACCCCCCAATATGTGGCCGATCTGATGAGCTGGGGCGCCATCGGCGCGCGTACCACCGAATCCCAGGTGCACCGCGAGCTGGCTTCCGGCCTCTCCTGCCCGGTTGGCTTCAAGAACGGCACCGACGGCACCATCAAGGTCGCCATCGATGCCATCGGCGCTGCCAGTGCCTCCCACCACTTCCTGTCGGTGACCAAGTACGGTCACTCGGCCATCGTCGCCACCGCTGGTAACCCGGATTGCCACATCATTTTGCGTGGCGGCCGCGAGCCGAACTACAGCGCCAGCCACGTGGCCGAGGTGTGCACTGGCCTTGAGAAGTCGGGCCTGCCGCAGAAGGTGATGATCGACTTCAGCCACGCCAACAGCAGCAAGCAGTTCAAGAACCAGATGCTGGTGGCCGAGGATGTAGCGGCTCAGATCGCCGGGGGCAGCCAGGCCGTGTTCGGGGTCATGGTGGAGAGCCATCTGGTGGAGGGGCGCCAGGATCTGAAAGAGGGTTGCGAGCTGACCTTCGGCCAGAGCATCACCGATGCCTGCATCGGCTGGGAAGACACCGAGCTGTTGCTGCGCCGCATGGCCGCCGCCATCAAGGCGCGCCGCGCCTAAGGCGCATCGGATAGAGAAAAGGGCTGCCATGGGCAGCCCTTTTTATTGCGCTCAGGATTGGGATGGCAGGGGGAACGCCAGGCGAATGCGTGAATGGCATGGGCTTAGTGCCCGTATGTGCCGTGGCGCAAGGTCACTACGCGATGGCTGGCGCAGGCGTTCAGTGCCGACCAAGAGGGCTATCCCCGGATGGCGCGCTGATCTGCGGGGCTATTTTTGCTCCTCCACGCGCACGCTGAGGCTGCCCTCGGCGAGGCGAACCGACAGCGGCTGGCCGATGTGGGTGTCTGCGGCACGCTGCACGACCTTGCCCTGCTCGTCACGCAAGATGGCGTAACCGCGCCCCAGGGTCGCCAGCGGGCTCACTCCATCAAGGCGAGCGGCCAGCATGCCGATGCGGTGGCTGCGTGTGGCCAGCAGACGCGCCATGGCGCTGCCAAGGCGCTCGGCCGCCAGTTGCTGATGGCGGCGCCCCTCTTCGATGCGGCGCTGCGGGGTGTGGCGCTCAAGGCGTTGTGCCAGTTGGCCAAGGTGGCGCTCGCTGCCTTGCAGTTGGCGCTGCATCTGGCGCTCGAGGCGCAAGGCCAGCTCGTCGAGGCGCTGCGACTGCTGCTCTAGCGTACGCTTGGGATCGCGATGTTCAAGGCGCTTGCCCAGCAGGGCGAGATGGTGACGACGCTCTTGCAGCTGCTGCGCGATGGCGCGATGCAGGTTTCGTGCGAGGACGGCAAGGCGCTCGCGCACTTGCCCCTGATCCGGTGCCACCAGCTCGGCAGCGGCCGACGGGGTGGGGGCGCGCAGATCCGCTACGAAGTCGCTGATGGTCACATCCACCTCATGGCCCACCGCACTCACCACCGGGATGCGGGAGTGGGCGATGGCGCGCGCGACCGCCTCTTCATTGAAACACCAGAGATCTTCGAGTGAGCCACCGCCACGGCCGACGATGAGCACATCCACCTCGTCTCTGCGGTTGGCCGTGTAGAGGGCATGGACAATCTGGCCGATGGCCGCCTGACCCTGAACCTGGGTCGGGTAGATGATGACGGGCAGGGAAGGGGCGCGTCGGCGCAGCACGGTGAGCATGTCGTGCAGCGCCGCCCCGGTGGCGGAGGTAATGATGCCGACTGCCCTAGGCTGGGTGGGCAGCGGACGTTTGCGCTCGGCGGCAAACAGCCCTTCGGCGGCAAGGCGCTGCTTGAGCTCCTCAAAGCGCATCGCCAGCACTCCGTCACCGGCCGGTTGCATGCTCTCGATGATGAGTTGGTAGTCGCCGCGCGGCTCGTAGAGGGAGACGCGCGCCTGCACCAGCACCTGCATGCCATCGCGTGGGCGCATGGCGACCCGGCGGTTGCTGCCCTTGAACATGGCGCAGCGCACCTGGGAGGAGAGATCCTTGAGCGAGAAGTACCAGTGGCCGGAGGCGGGCATGGCGAGGTTGGAGATCTCCCCATTGAGCCAGACGGTGCCGAGCTCGTGTTCGAGCAGCATGCGTACGGCGCTATTGAGGCGGGTGACGGTGAAGACCTGGGGTTGGGTGGATGAGTGCAAGGCAAACCCTTAGTTGGTCGGTGGCAAGAGATAAACGCGCCTTATCTTACCTCAGGGCCGCGCGCCTGCCGAGGCTAACCGCCGCCAAAAGGGTCAATGAGCAGAGTGATTTGCCTGAGTTGACGGTAGATGGCCGGGTCGCTCGACATCGGCACTCGCCCCGCTTTTTGCGCCGCGTTGATGCCGGCTTGGCATACCTGAGGGTCTCCCTTGTCAGCAATCATGGCGGTGATGGCCCCATCGTTAGCCAGGGTCAGGGTCAACCGACAGGTTTTACCTCTCATTGCTGGGTCGGTTTTCATGTGCCGGCGAAGCGTATCGACGATCAAGGCGCCATAGTGTTCCACTTCTGAACGGGGCCTCCGATGTAATTGAGCTTCCAATTCCATGCGGGCCGCCTGTCGCTTGGCCTCTAAATCCGCGTGATTACGAATATCGCCAGTGTCACTGGTGGCGGACGAGGTTTGCTGGGAGAGGGAATAAAAAGAGCGAAGGGTAGGTTCCCACTTCGCATAGTAATAGCCACTCGCGATACCGGCTGAAAATCCAATCATGAGCGCGAGCACTGTGTTTAATCGAAACCTAATTTCTCGGGACATGCTGGTGCTCTCTTATTGTGAATCACGCTGTTTCTCTCAAGCAAATTAAATGACCTGATGAAAATGCCGTGAAAATAGCACAGGCACGACAATGACATGCCATTTTTATATGTGTTTTTTTATTTGAACGCCCCCCATTTTAATGGGAAAGACATAAGAATGTCAGAATAATCCCAGTCTATCTTATTGATTACCCTTCTTTATTTTGAAAGCGCTCTCAGTCACAAATATCAGAGAGTGAACCCGATAAGGGTCACATTACGCATTTATCTACGACAAGAAAACGTTTTTCCTCTCTAGACTGAACCCGCTCATCTGATGTTCGGGCGGTTGCAGGTGGGAGCGTCATGCCGGAACGCGGGTCCGGCATATTACTTAAAAGAAATAAAGGATTATCAATGGCTAAATGGATAATCGCCGCTGGCTTGTTTGGGTCGCTCGTGATCCCTCCGAGCGCTGGTGCGGCAGAATGGTTCTTCCGGGGCACCCCGAATGGTTGGGCGGCGACCGCCATGACGTCAAGCGACGGGGTGAATTTTGAGACTTGCCAACTGTTCCAGGCAGGCGATGCCACGGGCGGTCCCCGCTTCAAGGTGGACAGGTATGGCAACTGGCAGCAGAGCTATCCGGGCGCTGACTATGTGGTCAACGCTAATACCCATTACCAGGTACGCATCAATACCAGTAATAACGCCGTCTCCGCGACGGAAGTCGCCAGCTGCGACAGCCAGGGGTTTGCCAAGACACTGCCGCAGTTGCAAGTGCGTGGCACTTTCAATGGCTGGGCCAGCACGGCGATGACGCTGGTGGCCGATCACCTGTGGCAGGTGGACGTGCAGATGAACGGCCAGGCCAACCAACGCTTCAAGTTCGATCAGGCGGGGGATTGGGCCACTAACTTTGGCGACAGCAACGGCGACGGCGTGCTGGAGCGCGGTGGCAACGACATCCTCTGGAGTGGCACCGGTGCGGTGCGCCTGCAAGTAAACGATCAGACCATGGCTTACAGCGTGACGGCGCTGGGAGGCGACAACCAGGCTCCGCTCGCGGTGATCACCCCGGGTGGCACGGTGCAAGTGGCGATCGGTGACAGCCTGACCCTGAGTGCTGCCGACTCCACCGATCCGGATGGCCAGATTGTCAGCTACCTCTGGAGCAGCGGTGAAACCACCGAAAGCATCGTCATCAACACCAGTAAGGCGGGCACCTATCCCTATACCCTGACCGTCACCGACGATCAGGGCGCCAAGGCCAGCAGTAGTGTGAGCGTGGTGGTCAAGGAGACGGTGGTCACCGACAAGTGGTACTTCCGCGGCACCCCCAACAACTGGGGCACCACGCCGATGGAGAGCAGCGACGGGATCACCTTCTGTACCGAGCAAAGTTTTGGGGCGAGCGATCCCCGCTTCAAGATTGACCACAAGGGTGACTGGACCGAGACCTATCCGGCTCAGGATTACAAGGTAACGGCCAACACCAGCTACCGCATCTGCTTCGATGCCACGACCAAGGCGATCGCCCTCGATACGTTGTTGGGGGTCGATGCCCAGGCGCCGACCGTCAGTGCATCGCCGGCGGCGGGCTCCTATACCCAGTCCCAGTCGATCACCCTGAGTGTGAGCGACGATCAGGACAGCGCGCCCAAGGTCTATTTCACCACCGATGGCAGCAAGCCCTCCACCTCATCCCCGCTCTACGCCGGTCAGGCCATCGTGGCGAGCGATAAGGGCAGCGGCGCCGATCTGGTGATCAAGACCCTGAGCGTCGATGCCACCGGCAATCAGCGCGAGCAGAGCTTTAGCTACTACATCGGCGAGCAGAGCGTGGCCAGCGGTGATTTCCGTGGCGAGAGCATCTACTTCCTGATGACGGCGCGCTTCTATGACGGCGACAGCAGCAACAACTACTACAACCGTGACCGCTACAAGGCGGGCGATCCCCATTGGCGTGGCGACTTCAAGGGTCTTATCGAGAAGCTCGACTACATCAAGGATCTCGGCTTTACCGCCATCTGGGTCACCCCGCCGGTGGAGAACCGCTCTGGTCTCG
Source organism: Aeromonas simiae (assembly GCF_014892695.1). Taxonomy (NCBI): domain Bacteria; kingdom Pseudomonadati; phylum Pseudomonadota; class Gammaproteobacteria; order Aeromonadales; family Aeromonadaceae; genus Aeromonas; species Aeromonas simiae. Next base: position 1,925,381 of record NZ_CP040449.1, on the reverse strand, counting down.
ATTATCACGGCTACCACGCCTATGACTTCTACCGGGTCGATCCCCGTCTCGAGTCGCCAGGCGCCGGTTACCGCGAATTTATCCAGGCCGCCCACGCCAAGGGGATCAAGGTGATCCAGGACGTGGTGGTAAACCACTCGAGCCAGTACGGCTTGCGCGGCAAGGTATGGATCGATCATCTGCCCATCAAATACTACGTCCCCAAGGGCTCCCAGCAGGGCATGATTGACAATGGCCCCTATCAGGGCAACCTGGGTGATTACGCCAGCACCAACCGCTGTGACGATGACAACCCGGTCGCGCCTGACTGGTACCGTGCCCGTTGCCAGTCTGATCCGACCGGCACCACCCCGCTGATCGATCCCAAGACCGGTGCCACCGTGCCGAGCCCTGGTTACGATCCCAACCGCTTCTTCGCCATCGACGCTCAGGGGTTGGATCCGAACTGGTATCACCTCGACGGCTTCATGTCGGGCGGTGACTGGGAGGCGCAGCTCTCCTTGCAGCGCAAGCACATGGCAGGGGATTGCATCGATCTGGCGACCGGTAACCAGAACGTCAAGGACTACATCAACGGCGCTATCCACCAGTACCTCGACATGGGGGTGGATGCCATTCGTGTCGATACCCTCAAGCACATTGAGCGTGATGAGCTGCTGACCTATATCCACAATTGGCAGGCTTACAAGCCGGGTCTGTTTGTGTTTGGTGAGAACCTGGTCAAGGGTACCGGCTGGGGTTCGGAGATCGCCAACGACAACGCGTCGGCGGTGATCCGTCCCTGGTGGTATACCCGTACCACGCCGAACCCGGCCGATCCCCGTGCCGGCGGTGATTCGGGTCTCTCTGTGCTCGATTTCTCCCTCTTCTCGACGTTCCGTGACAACGTCACCAAGGGGAACTTCGGCGGGGTGGGCGGCATCTTCTCCATGGACTGGGTCTATGGGGATGCCACCAAGCTGGTGACCTTCTTCCAAAACCACGACGTCGGCCCGGATAACGACTTCAAGTACCGCTACGGCGGGGAAGAGGGCAATGCGGCCATGACCTATAACCTGCTGTGGACCGCGCGCGGCATCCCGACCCTCTATTACGGGGAAGAGGTGATGTTCCAGGCCGGCAAGCCGCAGGACATCGACGGGGCCACCATGACCGTCGATCAGACCGGTCGTGCCTACTACGGGGATGTGCTGGATAACCCGGCCACGGCTTCTCATCCGCTCTACCAACACATCAAGCGCCTGAACCAGATCCGCAAGGCCGTTCCGGCCCTGCAAAAGGCGCCGATGAGCCAGGTCAACGAGTGGGGAGCAGGGGTGAGCTTCGTGCGTGATTTGAGCGCCGAGGGGAGCTACGCGGCCGTTGGCCTCGCAGCCAACGCTGCCCAGCAGGTCACCATGAGTGGTCTCAAGAACGGCAGCTACACCGATGCCGTGACCGGCACCACCCAAAATGTCAGCAATGGCAGCCTGAGCTTCCAGGTTCCGGCCTACTCGGCCCGTATCTGGGTTCTGAACGGCCCCGGCAAGGTGGGGGCTGATGGCAAATACCTGAAGTAAGGTAAGTCATTGACGTGAAAGAGAGAGCCGGCCCCTTGGGCCGGCTTTTTTATCTCTGATCGCCGCGGATACCTGTGTTGCACTTAATTGGCGTGCGGCAGTGCACCATCTTTGTGCGTTTACCTAGCAGTGGAGGAGGGAAAGCAGAAAGAGAAGTAGGAAAATCATTAAAATACAATCAATTGCAATGTTGAAGACCAAGTGAGCCCCCGTTGGGGAGCGACATCACGCAGATATGCTGCCTAGCCCGGCGAGGGGCGGCTCACGGCGGTGTTATGAGCTGATACTTTCAATATGGATAGCGATAAACACTAAAGTTGAAAGGTGGTGCCATTTCATCATCCGGTTGGTGCTCTTTTTGCTGGGATAAGCACTCGAAGGGAGGGGAAAGCGCCGCCTCTTTTCACGGCGCAACTCATAGCACGACTTCATGGCACGACTCACAGCACAACGTATGGCACAACAGGAAGGTGTGTGATGGCAAGCGATGCGACGCTGGTATTACCCTCGCGCGATAAGGGGGTGGCCCATACGCTCAAGGACGATCTCTACGGCATGCTGCTCGGGGTCATGTTCATCGCGGTGGGGCTCAATTTACTCAAATGCTCGGGGATGATCACCGGTGGGGTGGCTGGTATTGCGCTGCTCATCGGCCATTTCAGCTCACTCTCCATCGGAATGCTGTTTTTTCTGGTCAATATCCCGTTCATGATCTTCTGTGCCTGCTGCATGGGGCGGGCCTTTACCCTCAAGACCCTGGCGGTGAACCTGGCGCTCTCGCTGGCGACCGAGGCGGTGCCGCAATTGATGCAGGTGAGCTATGTGCATCCGCTCTTTGCGGCGCTGGTGGGGGGCACTTTTCTCGGCATGGGGGTGCTCTCGTTGGCCCGCCACGATGCCTCGGTTGGCGGCACCGGTGTGGTGACGCTGTGGTTGCAGCGCAGGGCGGGGATCAATGCCGGCAAGAGCCAGTTGCTGCTCGATCTGCTGGTGTTTGCCCTGTCGCTGCTGACCCTCTCCTGGCCCCTGCTGCTGTGGTCCAGCTTAAGCGCATTGGCCATGAACGCCATGTTGATGAATTGGCACAAGCCGGGCCGCTACAACGGCAAATCGTGAGGGGAGGGCGGCTGAAAAGTGAACTATTGGGACGTTGAGGCCGAATCGTACCCCAACGGCAAAAAAGAGCCTCTTTTCGCAAAAAAGAGCATGGTTACGGCTGTATTTGTTGGTCTTTTGCCGCGTTGGACTGACAAAAGCGCGATATGTCGTAAAAAATTCAAAAATTGTCCTTTACGGCATGGGGTTTCATCGGTAGAATTCGCCGGCAATATTTTACACCCCCACTTCACAGGTGAGATATTGCCATGCTCAGGATTGCCAAAGAAGCGCTGACCTTCGACGACGTGTTGCTGGTTCCCGCCCACTCCACCGTTCTCCCCAATACCGCCGATCTGCGTACCAAGCTGACTGCCAAAATCAGCCTGAACATTCCCATGATCTCCGCCGCCATGGATACCGTGACCGATGCGCGTCTTGCCATCGCGCTGGCCCAGGAAGGGGGTATCGGCTTCATCCACAAGAACATGTCCGTCGAACAGCAAGCTGCTGAGGTGCGTAAGGTCAAAAAATACGAGAGCGGTGTCGTTTCCGACCCGGTGACCGTACGTCCTGACATGACCATCGCCCAAATCAAGGAGCTGAGCCACAAGAACGGTTTCGCCGGTTATCCGGTGGTGACCGACGGCAACAAGCTGGTCGGTATCATCACCGGCCGTGATGTGCGCTTCGTGACCGACCTCTCCCTCACCGTCGAACAGATCATGACCCAGAAGGACCGTCTGGTGACCGTCCGTGAAGGGGCCTCTCGTGAAGAGGTGGTGGGCCTGATGCAGAAGAACCGCATCGAGAAGGTGCTGGTGGTCAATGACGCGTTCACGCTCAAGGGCATGATCACCGTTAAAGATTTCCAAAAAGCCGAACGCAAGCCCAACGCCTGTAAGGACGAGCAGGGCCGCCTGCGCGTCGGTGCTGCCGTGGGTGCCGGTGCCGGTAACGAGGAGCGCGTTGCCGCCCTGGTTGAGGCCGGTGTCGACGTGCTGCTGATTGACTCCTCCCACGGTCACTCCCAAGGGGTGCTGGATCGCATCAAGGCGACCCGCGAAGCCTATCCGGAGCTGCAAATTATCGGTGGCAACGTGGCCACTGCCGCTGGCGCACTGGCGCTGGTTGAGGCCGGTGTCAACGCCGTCAAGGTCGGTATCGGCCCTGGCTCCATCTGCACCACCCGCATCGTGACCGGTGTCGGCGTGCCGCAAATCACCGCTATCTCTGATGCCGTGGACGCCCTGGCTGGCACCGGCGTACCTGTTATTGCTGACGGTGGTATCCGCTTCTCCGGCGACATCGCCAAGGCCATCGCTGCTGGCGCCAACTGCGTCATGGTGGGCTCCATGTTTGCCGGTACCGAAGAGGCACCGGGCGAAATCGAGCTCTACCAGGGGCGCTCCTTCAAGTCTTACCGTGGCATGGGCTCCCTCGGTGCCATGTCCAAGGGCTCGAGCGATCGCTACTTCCAAAGCGACAACGCGGCTGACAAGCTGGTGCCGGAAGGGATCGAAGGGCGTGTGCCGTACAAGGGCCGCCTCAAAGAGATCATCCACCAGCAGATGGGCGGCCTGCGCTCCTCCATGGGCCTGACCGGCTGCGGCACCATCGACGAGATGCGTACCAAGGCTGAGTTTGTGCGCATCAGCGGCGCCGGGATGAAAGAGTCCCACGTCCACGACGTGACCATCACCAAAGAAGCGCCCAACTATCGGATGAGCTGATCAAAGCGGGGCCGTGTGCCCCGTTTTGCCAACGTTTTGTAACCCCACACCAGCCTGAAACAGGACGAACATGAGTAAAAATATTCACGATCACCGTATCCTGATCCTGGATTTCGGTTCCCAGTACACCCAACTGATCGCCCGCCGCGTGCGTGAAATCGGCGTTTACTGTGAACTGTGGGCCTGGGACGTCACCGAAGAGCAGATCCGCGAATTCAATCCCAACGGCATCATCCTCTCCGGCGGCCCGGAATCCGTCACCGAAGCGGGCAGCCCGCGCGCGCCTGAGTATGTCTTCAACGCCGGCGTGCCGGTGTTTGGCATCTGCTATGGCATGCAGACCATGGCCGAGCAGCTCGGCGGCAAGGTGGCTTCCTCCACCGAGCGCGAGTTTGGCTATGCCCAGGTCGAGGTGATCGGCCAGAGCGCGCTGCTGCGCAATATCGAAGACGCGCTCAAAGACAATGGCAACGCCATGCTGGACGTTTGGATGAGCCACGGCGACAAGGTGGTGGCCATCCCCGAGGCGTTCACCACCATCGCCCAGACCCCGACCTGCCCGCATGCGGCCATGGCGTGGGAAGAGAAGCAGTTCTATGGCGTGCAGTTCCACCCTGAGGTGACCCACACCCGCCAGGGCGCCCGTATCCTCGAGCATTTCGTGAAGGATATCTGCGGCTGCGAATGCCTGTGGACCCCGGCCACCATCATCGACGACGCCGTTGCCCGCATTCGCGAGCAGGTGGGTGACGACGAGGTGATCCTGGGCCTCTCCGGCGGCGTGGACTCCTCCGTGGTTGCCATGCTGGTGCACCGCGCCATCGGCGATCGCCTCACCTGCGTCTTTGTCGACAACGGTCTGCTGCGCCTGAATGAAGGCCAGCAGGTGATGGACATGTTCGGCGATCACTTCGGCCTGAACATCATCAAGGTCGATGCCGAAGAGCGCTTCCTCTCCGCGCTGGCCGGTATCGACGAGCCGGAAGCCAAGCGCAAGACCATCGGTCGCGTCTTTGTGGAAGTGTTCGACGACGAAGCCAAGAAGCTGAAAAATGCCCGCTGGTTGGCCCAGGGTACCATCTACCCGGACGTCATCGAGTCGGCAGCCAGCAAGACTGGTAAGGCCCACGTCATCAAGTCTCACCACAACGTCGGCGGCCTGCCGGAAGAGATGAAGATGGGGCTGGTCGAGCCGCTGCGCGAGCTGTTCAAAGACGAAGTGCGCCGCGTCGGTCTCGAACTCGGCCTGCCTTATGACATGCTCTACCGTCATCCGTTCCCGGGCCCGGGTCTGGGCGTGCGCGTCCTTGGCGAGGTGAAAAAAGAGTATTGCGATATCTTGCGCCGCGCCGATGCCATCTTCATCGAAGAGCTGCGTAGCGCCGATCTCTATAACCGCGTGAGCCAGGCGTTCGCCGTGTTCCTGCCGGTGCGCTCGGTCGGCGTCATGGGCGATGGTCGCAAGTATGACTGGGTGGTTGCCCTGCGCGCCGTCGAGACCATCGATTTTATGACCGCCCACTGGGCTCACCTGCCGTATGACTTCCTCGGCCACGTGTCGAACCGCATCATCAACGAGATCAACGGTATCTCCCGCGTGGTGTACGACGTCTCCGGCAAGCCGCCCGCTACCATCGAGTGGGAATAATCCCGCGTTAGGCAATAGCTGGTAGTAACTAGCAACAAACAACACCTAAGCCCATGTTTACATGGGCTTTTTTGTTTTTAAGACCTGCATTATCTGGCAACATCTGGCAGCGGTAAGCACCGCTTGAGTATGGTATTTGGGATGGTATTATCAATTTAGGATGCCATGAATGATGGCTGATACCATGCGATGACTCTTTGTTAGTTCATGGTATCAGATTTCAGTAACATGCTGTTTTATATGAAATAAATGACATTTTTCTGGTTTGTTTTTTACATGGTATCAGAATTGATAAAGGATCTGGCAAATGTTGACCGATACCAAGCTGCGAAACCTCAAGCCTCAGGACAAGCTCTACAAGGTGAATGACCGTGATGGTCTCTATGTGGCCATCACGCCAGCAGGCTCTATCTCGTTTCGTTACAACTACTCGGTAAATGGCAGACAAGAGACGCTTACCTTTGGCCGCTACGGGGCAGGTGGTATCACGCTGGCTGAAGCTCGCGAACGGTTGATAGCAGCCAAGCGAATGCTGGCTGATGGCAAGTCACCAGCGAGAGAGAAAGCTCGGAACAAGGCGCGGGTAAAGGATGCGGAAACATTCGGTGCTTGGGCTGAGAAGTGGCTTAGGGGCTACCAGATGGCTGAGTCCACTCGGGATATGCGCCGCTCTGTCTATGTTCGGGAGTTGGAGAAAGCCTTCGGCAATCAGAAACTAGCCGAGATCACCCATGAAGATTTGCGCATTCTGACCGATGCCATTGTCGAGCGCGGTGCACCGGCTACCGCTGTCCATACACGTGACATAGTGCTTCAGATTTACCGTTGGGCGATTGAGCGTGGGCAGAAGGTAGAAAATCCGGCCGACATGGTGCGGCCTTCGAGTATCGCTAGATTTGAACCGCGAGATCGGACTCTGTCTCCGGAGGAAATCCGGCTTATGTACCACTACATGGAGCGGATCGGCACATCACCGACCATCCGTGCCGCCGTGAAATTGCTATTGCTGACCATGGTGCGTAAAAGTGAGCTGACTAATGCGACCTGGAGCGAGATCAATTTTAGCGAAGCGCTCTGGACTGTCCCCAAGGAGCGGATGAAACGACGTAACCCCCACCTGGTATTCCTGTCGCGCCAGGCCTTGGATATTCTGATCGCCTTGAAGACATTTTCTGGCGGTTCAGACTTTATTCTGCCATCTCGCTATGACTCGGATCTGCCGATGAGCAGTGCCACGCTGAATCGTGTGATGACACTGACCTACGAGCTGGCACAGAAGGAAGGAAAGCCACTTGCTAAGTTCGGGCCCCATGATCTGAGACGGACGGCCAGTACCCTGCTACATGAGGCTGGCTACAACACCGACTGGATTGAGAAATGCTTGGCTCACGAACAGAAGGGCGTTAGAGCTGTTTACAACAAAGCCGAGTACCGCGAACAGCGCACTGCCATGTTGCAGGACTGGGCGGATATGATTGATGAATGGACGGCTTAATATGGCAGGAAATTTTAGCCGCTAAAATTCTTCCTCAGTCCCGTTGGCCTTCATAGTAGGAACTCTTTTCGTACTGATGCCAAGGCTTTAGACACCGCTTGACGTGTCATAGGCTGATGATTGACGTTTAATAATCGTTGCCCAATCTCAGTCTGGTTAAATCCCAATTTTTGCAGTGCCAGCATTTTCTTTTTGGTGTCTGATAGTTTTGAGTCCACCATTTTACGAGCAAGATTACGCAGCTCTGCATGGTCTGCTGGTTGTATGGTTAAGTTCAACATGAAATGGTAAAAATATTCATCGATCAGTTTATCACCGGATTTTGCACTCACTTCTGATCGTTTTGCGCACTGACGAGTAAGCCTGGCCAGTTCAATATTAAATTGCGTTAGAGAGCGTTTTGCTTGCCTATAGGCGGGATTCCATTCGCCTGTAGTTAATTTCGGTTTGTGCCCAACACAGTATTTATCGCTGAGTTCTAGTTTATTATGCTCTTCAAGCTCGACATCATTGATCTGCTCTTCTGCTACCGTCGATATAAAAGTAGAGAACTCCGTTAAATTGCCACAGCATTCACAATATCCATGCTTTCGTTGGTTGTTTAAGTTGACGCCTTTTTCTGCGGACGATGATTGTGGTCGTTTGCACATGCAAGCCAAAACCAACTCGATCAATGATTCAAGTGTTGCAACAAAGCTCTGATTTCTGGCCGTCTGCTGGTCTTCCGTCATGATGAACTGTCGCAGTAACTGCCGTTGCACACGAAGCATTGCTTCGAGTCCCACCAGTCTTATGATTTTGCTGAATCCGACGCCAGGCACTGCTCCAGGGATAAAGCCGGTAAACCCTTCAGGGAGGTTTCTCAGATAGGCAGCCACGGCTGGATCGATCACATCCTTGATCAACCCCACTATCGGGTAGCGTTGAGAGGATTGAGAGTATGGTTGCCAACGTTCTTCAAACTGCCGGATGGCGGCTGAAACGGCTGGATCACAATGCTCCCAAATCGGTATGAGTATTTTATTTTCCATGTCAACCATAATAGCCAATAACTAGGCTTATTCAATAGGCAATGTCATGCACGATAAGGACTCTACTCGTTGTTGGAGGCAACCACATGCAAACAATGGCAAATAAAGTGCTTATAAACAGAAAAAAACTCTTGGGCATGATTCCGCTGTCAGACAGAACTATTTACAACCTGGAGCTGCGGGGGGAATTCCCTCGGCGTATTGCTCTTACTAGTAGAAATGTCGCTTGGGATTTGTCTGAAGTGGAGAAATGGATTGAAGAGCGCAAAGCCTCTGGATTCCAAGCTGTTCGCCCTGGTTACATGATCGGGAGATAGCAGCATGGCTCTTAATTTGATATCGGCATTTACTGAATTGCCACCTCCTATCGATTACGTTCTGCCTAATATGGTTGCGGGAACCGTGGGGGCAATTGTATCGCCTGGAGGGGCTGGTAAATCCATGCTTGCTCTTCAATTGGCTGCACAGATTGCCGGTGGGCCTGATCTGCTTGATGTGGGGGGATTCCCCTCCGGCCCAGTGGCTTACTTGCCGGCTGAGGACCCTCCCGTGGCCATTCACCATCGGCTCTATGCTCTTGGCGTTCACCTGTCAGCCTTGGAACGCCAAAAGGTGGCTGATGGATTGTTGATTGAGCCCCTGATTGGTCAATGTCCCAACATTATGTCCTCGGGCTGGTTCGATGGTCTCAAGAAGATTGCCGAGAACCGCCGCTTGATGGTTCTGGATACCCTGAGACGCTTCCATATCGAGGAAGAAAATGCGAGTGGCCCCATGTCCCAGCTAATTGGCCGAATGGAGTCCATCGCCGCTGAGACAGGTTGTTCTATCGTTTTTCTGCACCACTCCAGCAAGGGGGCGGTATCGATGGGGACAAGCGATCAGCAGCAGGCCAGCCGAGGCAGTAGTGTGCTGGTCGATAACATCCGATGGCAGTCTTACTTGGCGAGTATGACGCCAGGCGAAGCAGAAGATTGGGGTGTCGAGGATAGCCAGCGAGGCTTCTTTGTGCGTTTTGGTATCAGCAAAGCTAACTACGGTGCGCCATTTTCTGAGCGTTGGTTTCGTCGTCAGGAAGGTGGTGTGCTCAGGCCTGCAGTGCTTGAGCGACGGAAGCGGAAGCAACCTGTGAAACAACAATCAGAGGTTAGGAGGCGCGATGAAAGCTGGTAATCAAGTTGTGCCTACCAGCACTGCGTTGCAGGCCCGAGTGATGATTTATCAACCCAGTCAACGCCCGCAAGAGCGTAAAGGTCAGTGGATGGATACCGGTTTCGGTCGCTGTCGAGTGACAGGCCGTCTTGGACAGCGTCATGCCGACATTGTGGAATCGATGCTTTATGTTGCCGAGCGTCGGCGTGATATTTCAGATGGCGGGATAGAGCTGCTGGTCGATCCAGCGAGGCTGCGACGGACGTTATCTGATCACCAGTACAGTCATGACCGCATCATAAAGCTGCTTACAGATCTTCGTGCTGCCACGGTCGAGATTGTTACGCCGGAGCTTGAGCTGAGGGGAGATCGCATCATTGGTGGGCTGATTGACCATGTTATTCCGTCGCCCATGACCCGCCGTGATCCTCTATCGGGTGGTGAACGCAATCTGTGGCGGGTTCGCCTGGGCGTGGCTCTGGTGATGCTACTGGAACGAGATTTATCGTTGTACTACCCACCAGGGCCTATTGCTCGGTTGCAGCACGGGATTAGCCAGGCTGTTGCGCGGCATGTACTGACTCACAAGCACGATCCTGCAGGAGGCTGGCACTTGGATACTCTGATCCGTGCTGTGTGTGGCGAGGAGCCAAATAGCATGAAGTTACGCAAGAGTCGATTTCGCTTGAAAGAAGATGCCGACAGGTTACTCGCAATTGGAATAGAGATAGATGCTGCTTACCGAGTAAAGCGTGCCACAGCGGCCCGATAGCGTGCCACAACGGCCCGATAGCGTGCCACAGCGGCCCGATGGCGTGCCACAGCGGCCCGATATTTTACGGTTTTAGCAGGATATTCAGGATATTTCAGGATCTCCAGGCGGTGAAACCACCCGCTTGAGGCGGGCGATTTCACCTCTATCAATCGGCCATAGGCCGATAAACGCCAAAAGGGAAGAAACGCTAATTTGTTGTGTACCTCAGGGTTCAGTGTTTCTCAACAGCTCAGGTGGAGCGGTTTGTTTTGTTGACACTTGGGGGGCGCTTTGGAGGGGCCGACGATGGGCTTTATGACACTTGAGAGGGCTTCATTGACATATGAGGGGCGCTTGGCGGCTAAAACGGTGTTGTTTGTCGATGTGATCGCTGAATAAGCAACCAAGCAGGGCGAGTTAGAGACCATCTAAAGGCCAAATCTATATCGATTCAAACTGTCATGGGATTCATTGGAGATTGATCTGTTCCGTGACACTTGGGGGCGTTTCATTGACATATGAGGGGCGCCACTTCGCCAACCGGAGTGGATGCACAGGATGTTTAGTGGGGAGGAATGAGAGATATGACAACCAAATTTGAGCAGGAAATTACCGCCTATATGTCGCGGGAGCTGGAATCCGGCAGTTTAAAGCGGGCTGATTATCCCGCGGCTTTTCTGCTGGCCAGAACCGATGTGATGGATGCAATGGAAGCAGGTTATGACCTCAAAACCATCTGGGAGTTTTTGCGCGAGACTGGCCGCATTCCGTTTCGCTACGAGACATTCCTGAAATATGTTCGCAAGTACATCACGGAACGCACCGAGGGCGGCTCTACCGTCTGTTCTCTGGCGTCAAAGTGAGTAGGTTTTCCTAGTGATGATTAGAATCCGAAAAGCCGTTGTTCAAACGCTATCAGTGCGGGGTTGGAACGCTGTTAGTTGCTGTTCTCGCGCTACCGAGGGCTGCTCAATCGCTGTAACCAGGCGGACGCTGTCATTTTTCGTTCAATTTTGCGCTTCTGCTGTGCAATTGCACGTCAGCGGCTCGATATAGCGCGAAATAAGAGGATGGTTTCGGGGGTAATACGGGGCTGAAAGACGGGCAGGATGTGTGAAGTAGTCCCACCATGCAAGCATGGTCGGCTTCTTCACTGGTACTTATTCGCACCTGCGGTGCTCAACGTTCATCCTGCCCTGCGGGGCCAGCCGGCAGGAGCCGGCAAAAAAGAGGACGCCAGGATGGAGACTCATAAAACCAAGATCACGCGAAAGAACAGCCCACCCATCAAGGTGTACTGCTTACCGGAAGAACGGGCCATCATCGAAGCTGGAGCCAAGGCGGCCGGCTTGAGTACATCTGCCTATTTGCTGGCTGTGGGGCAGGGCTATCGTGTTCATGGCGTCACGGATTTTGAGAGCGTGCGCGAGCTGGTGCGAATCAATGGTGATCTCGGTCGATTGGGCGGTTTGCTGAAGTTATGGTTGACTGACGATGTCCGTACTGCTCGCTTTGGTGCCGACACTATTCTGGCGTTGCTCGCCCGCATCGAGGCGACCCAGGAGCAAATGAGCAGCACCATGGAGCGCGTCGTGCGTCCGAGGGGAGGGCAGGAATGATTGCCAAACATGTGCCTATGCGCTCGGCGGGAAAGTCTGACTTCGCCGGATTGGCCAGATACATCACCGACAAACAGAGCAAAGAGCACCGGCTTGGCAATGTCTACATCACCAATTGTGATGCAGAGACGGTGCGCGATGCCATCACTGAAATACTGGCTACCCAGCAGATCAATACCCGAGCCAAAGGGGACAAAACGTATCACCTGATTGTCAGCTTTCGCGCTGGTGAGCAGCCGAGCGATGCAATCCTCAAGGCGGTTGAAGAGCGGATTAGTGCTGGGCTTGGCTATGGCGAACATCAGCGCATCACAGCCGTGCATAACGATACTGACAATTTGCATCTGCACATTGCCATTAACAAAATTCACCCGCGCAAGAATACGATCCATGAGCCCTATTACTCTCACCGAACATTATCGGATCTCTGTACTACGTTGGAGCAGGAGTTTGGTCTGGAGCGGGATAACCATATTCCTCGCCAGTGTGCTGCCGCTTCGAGGGCGAACGACATGGAATGTCACGCCGGAATAGATAGCCTGGTTGGGTGGATTAGGCGCGAGTGCCTGGATGCAATAAGAGGGGCACAATCGTGGGCCGAGCTGCATCAACAGATGCGTGATAATGGCCTTGAACTGGCACTTCGGGGTAATGGTTTGCTCATCAAGGCCAGCGATGGAACCATGGTTAAGGCCAGTACGGTGAGCCGAGATCTGTCCAAACCTGCGTTGGAAAAGCGACTGGGTAGCTTTCGGGCATCTACCGAACAGCACCCGACACATCAGGCCCAGCGAAGCTATTGCAAAGAGCCGGCGCGGTTGCGAGTCGACTCAACCGAGTTGTATGCCAGGTACAAGCAAGATCAAAAAAATCTTCTCTCGATAAGAGATCAGGCGCTGGCCGAAGCTCAGCGACGCAAGGTGCGGGCTATTGAGAATGCCAAACGGGCGGCGGCGATGAGGCGTTCTGCGATCAAGCTAGTGGGCCATGGCCGACTGGTAAAGAAACTGCTCTATTCCCAAGTCAGCGCGGCTTTGCGTACTGATCTGGAGGTTATTCGCAAGAATTACATCCTGGAGCGGAACACCATCTATCAACACGGTCAACGCCGACAGTGGCTCGACTGGCTGAAACACGAAGCGATGAACGGGAATGAAAAAGCCCTGGATGCGCTTCGAGCCAGGGATGTCGCTCAAGGACTCAAGGGCAATACCATCCAGGGTCAAGGTAACAGTCAGCCAGCGCGTGCAGCCAAGATCGACAACATTACCAAAAAGGGCACCATCATTTACCGAGCAGGTTCCTGTGCGGTGCGTGATGATGGCTACCGTCTCCAGATATCCAAGGAGTCTGATCAGGCCGGAGTGCAACAAGCCCTGAAATTGGCGCTGGATCGTTATGGTGACTGTATTACGGTCAATGGTTCGCCGGAGTTCAAGGCAAAGGTGATCAAGGCTGCTGTTGACGGGCAGTTAGCTATCCGATTTGCCGATGCCACCTTGGAGCGTTATCGCCAGGAACTGGTGAGTCGTAAGAGCATGACCAGCTCACCGACAACCAAAGCGAACATACCGCCTATCGGCAAGGCTCCCCCGCCGATGCGTCGGAACCGGCTGCACTCCTTGTCCCAACTTGCCGCACTCAGCTTGGGCAATAAAGTGCCGGCTCCTCAAGGGAATGGGTATCTGGATAGTCGCAAGGCGAAATTACAGGCAGAGATGGAGGCGAAAAAAGCCAATAAGCAGAATAAAGGCCGTTCAATGTGACGCTTGGCTTGTTGGTTAAGCATGAGCACTTGGCTCAACGGCTGTAACAGGGAGACGTCCTCAGGCGATGCAACTATCGCTAGGGCGATGATGCCGATGTTCAACAAAATATGGCCGCGCACTCCAACGGTATCGCGCAGGTCGGACGCCGAGATAGTCAGTGACGAGCTATCTATGTGACGGTCCACATTCACCGCTGAATTTCTTATCTGCCGGTATGGTCATGCTCATACCGGGAGGCTAATTCCGCCTGGGTGAATGCAACTTAGTCATAACCATACTAAGGGCATCCGATCATGCTAAAGACCAAAAATTTAGCCGCTAAAATTCCTGCGCTCGCCATCCTCTTGGCGTTAAACACATCCAGCACGGCCTATGCCGGTATTCCGGTTGTTGATGGTGCCAACCTGGAGCAGAACATCATGTCTGCGATGGAAGCCGTCGCGCAAACCACAAAACAGATCCAGCAGTATCAAATGCAGTTGCAGCAATATGAAAACCAGTTGCAGAACACCATGGCACCCGCTGCTTACATCTGGGATCAGGCACAAGGCACTATCAATGATCTCACCCAGGCAACCAATACGCTGGCCTACTATCGGAATCAGCTGGGTAGTCTCGAAGCTTATCTGGGCAAATACCAGGACGTGGCTTTCTACCGAGGATCGCCCTGTTTTTCCAAAGAGGGGTGCAGTGAAGCCGAACAGGCGGCCATGGAAGAGAACCGCCGTCTGGCATCTGAAGCACGGAAGAAGGCCAATGATGCGCTGCTTAAAGGCCTGGCCCAGCAGCAAGAGAACTTGCAAGCGGATGCTCGCCAGCTGGTGCGCCTGCAAACCGCCGCGCAAAGTGCTGACGGGCAGCTGGCGGCTATCGGGTTTGCCAATCAGCTTGCCAGTAACCAGAGCAACCAACTGCTGCAGATCCGGAGTTTGCTGATCACCCAGCAAAATGCGGTTGCATCGCAAATGCAGGCCGAAGCCGACCTTGAGGCGCAATATCAGGCATCGCGTGAGCGGTTGTTTGATATGGGCTCGCCGACTGACCGCTCAAAAAACAAGGGGTTCTAACCATGAAGAGTCTCACCCGAGTTTTTTGCATCGTGAGTGCATTGACCGCCGTGTTTCTTGTGGCCTGTGGCGAGAGTAAACCAGCGGCAGTGGCCGTTATCGACTGCGACAATCCCAATCTGACTCGTCTGCAGAGAGAACAAGGCCATTGTCTTTGGGATATGGGCAAGTCAACGGATCGCACCAGGAACAGGGGGTTCTAATCATGAACAACACACTTCTGCGTCTGGCTGTATTCCTGGTGATTCTGCTGACAGCCAAGACGGCGACTGCGGCAGTGCAGCCGGATGGCGTTCTGGATGAGGTAGCAGCCAGATTTCTGGCTGCCAGCAGCACATGGGGGGCGACCATTACCGACTATGCGTCCTGGCTATTCTGGACACTGGTGACGATTTCGATGGTATGGACATTTGGCCAGATGGCTCTGCGCCGCGCCGATATCGGAGAGTTTTTTGCGGAGTTTATCAAGTTCACTATCTTTACCGGTTTCTTTTGGTGGTTGCTGAGCAATGGTCCTGCTTTTGCCATGTCGATCATTGATTCGATGCGAACCATGGGTGCTACTGCGGCTGGTTTGCCTCGTGAACTGACGCCATCGGAGCCCATCAGCATTGCTTTCGATATCATCGTCAAAGCCGGTGAGTCGTACAGCATCACCAGCCCCATAGACAATCTCTCTATCTTCTTTATCTCGCTAGCGATCCTGGCCTGTCTGGCGGTTGTGGCGGCCAACGTGCTCCTGGTTCTGGTCACGGCCTGGATCATGGCCTATGCCGGTGTATTTGTGCTGGGGTTCGGCGGTTCCCGTTGGACTTCGGACATTGCAATCAGCTACTTCAGAAGTGTTCTTGGTATTGGTCTGAAACTGCTGACCATGACGCTGCTGAATGGCGTTGCCGTATCCGTCATGGATAGTTACTACGCCGATTTATCGGCGGGGACGGAAATGCGCGAGCTTCTGGTTGTTTTCGTTGTCGCCTTTGTCTTGGCGTTGTTGATGCACTCCCTTCCCAACCTGATTGCTGGACTGGTTCCTGGCGGTGGGGCGGCAGCGAGCTCCGGCAGTTCATTTAGTGCCGGCGCACTGATTGGTGCTGCAGTAAGTGCCGGTGCAGCGGTGGCTTCAGGTGGCGCGGCCTTGGGCGGCGCGGCGATGGCTGGAGCAACCAATGTGGCCGGTGGCGTGAGTGCACTGCAGGCCGCCGTTGAAAAGGCTCAGGGGGCCATGGCTGAAGGAGCCTCACCAGATTTTGGAGGGGGCGGGGGCCGCACTGGCGGGGAAAGTTCTGGCGCAGGAGCTTCAGAATTTGCACAAGCCGCAGGTTTGGTGGGGGCAAGCTCGTCTGGTGATTCCAGCTCGGGTATCGGCGACCGAGTTAGCCGTGCTGCCTCTCTGGCTGCCGGAACGGCTGGCGAACTAGCAAAAGGCGTTGGTGCCAAGATGGCAGGAAAATTCCAGGACAGGGTAAGCCAGACGGCTGGCGGGCGTTTGGCTACATCGATCCGCGAGAGTATGGCGCAGCAAGGAAGCGACGACGTAAGGGACAATTCAGCGAGTGATGCTGCAGATGCTAATGGTTCAGCCCCTTCATTTGCTAGCGATAGTTTGAGCGGTGGTAACAGCGGCGGCTGGTCCAGTCAATCGGGCGGTTTCAGTGGTTTGTCTAGTCAAGATCAGCTCAAGGCTCGTCAGGCCCATGCGCAGTGGCAATCTCTCGATCCCCAACAGCACACTTCTGGCGTAGAGGACTTCGTCTCGGATGCTCAAATTCGTCAGCAGGAGTGCAATGACGAGATCGCCAGTTTTGTAAACCGTGACCGCCAAGAGCCCTAAGGAGAGCCCACAATGAAACAGACAATCTCTACAAACGAGCGGAAAGGGCGTGTACCCATCATGGCGTCTACCGATAACCGCCAAGTCCAGCACGCGATACATCATGCTGCGGCTACGCTGGCATTGCAGAAGTTCATTGATCAGAAGACGGCGCAACAAATTGCTCCAGTCGCAGAAGCCATCGCCAATCTATGTACCTTGCTCTACTACCAGGCGGATACGGGGGCAGTGGCAGAGGATGAGTTCCAGTATGCGCTAGCGAGGATTCGCCAGGCGGTGGCCACCTAACCACGCAACCCAGTACACCAAAGGCAGCCAAGGCCGCCTTTGGTTTTCTTGTCTAAAAATACAGGAATTTGAGTTTTTAACGTGGGGATGTTCCTACCGCCACAGCTAACTGGAATTTGGGTTTTTAACGTGGGGATATTCCTACCGCCACAAAACAATAGCGTCGAATTACCATCCGAGACCATCAAATGCAACACGGGCTCAAGGGAAGATTTATGTAATTCTGCCCCGAAGAGGGGTGAGATACCATACAGACGAACGCGATATCGATGCTGCTCGCTTTTCCCTCTTTTGAGCACTGGTTCCATTTAAGTATCTGTGAAATCTCTTTATGCTGGTGACAGTCAGCTAGCTATCGAGGATCTTAATGATGCGCATCACCCTTCCCCCAGTACCTAAAAGTGAACTCAGATTCGGTTCACAATACGATATTTTTGGACGGAAACCGTTCGGCGAACAGCTAACGAATCTGTTAGTCAATACGTCTGGTAGTACGGTCGTTGCGCTGGATTCTGCATGGGGAACAGGGAAAAGCACATTCATTAAAATGTGGCTTAACTATCTTAAAGAAGAAGGTGTAAAAAACATCTATTTCGACGCATTCGAAAATGATTATCAAGCCGATCCGTTTATGGCTATAGCATCTGAAATATATGCAGTTATAGATGATGCAGATAGAGAACAGTTTAAAGAAAAGTTATCAGCCGCATTTTTATCAATGATGAGAAGCGCATTAGACATTGGCATTAAGCTAAAAAGCCAAGGTGCAATAGGCTTAGATGAAATAAATGCTTTATTTAACGATGCCACTGCCAAGCCAAAATATGATGAATACCTTTCCATGAAAATTGAAGGGGCGCATAAAGATAGAGAAGCGGTAGAGCAATTCAAGGTGTATTTAAAAGAAGTTGCAGAAAAAACAGGCAACGGCCGTCCTTTGATATTCATAATCGATGAACTTGACCGATGCAGACCAGATTTTGCTCTTGAAATGCTAGAGCGAGTCAAGCACCTTTTCTCTGTTGATGGAATAGTGTTTTTGCTTGTCACAAATAGGAATCAGCTTAATGAAATCATAAGGTTAAGATATGGCGAGCGAGTTGATCCCAATAACTACCTTCACAAGTTTGTAAATCTTTGGTTATCTCTTCCACATGAAGATAGTAAATTTTCAGACCATACAAGCAGATTTATAGAATTTGCGATTTGCGGAATGATTGGAGATGAAAACGTTAGAAATATTGAAGATGTTAGTAATTTATTTAAAGCAATTGGGAAATATTACAATTTGACGTTTAGAGAGATTGAACGTGTTTTAGGTACTTTCTTTTCATGTTGTAACATGTCTAGCGAAATTCTTGGTATATATCAATATACAGTGATAACAGTCATGATGTGTTACATAAAGACAAGGTCTCCAGAACTAATCGACACATTAAAAAGTAAAAACAAGAGTGAAATTTTCACAGCGCTCAAATTGAATCAAATACCGAACCCAGAAATCGGCATAGATATATGTTCTACAGATATATACTTAAGAATTATAAAGCAATTTATAGATTATGATTTGAGTGATTTAAATGGTAAAAAACAAATTTCAGGAGAACCAGGGAATCATGATATATTTTACAGAGCCCAGCCAAATGTGATTGATAAAGTACTCGGTTATTTGTCTGGTGTGACTCGATACTAACCACGGCTTATATGCGTAACAGCTAACATATGGATCGATGATCCACAATTAGAAATGCCAACATGGTATCGGTGTTTTTGTCTGTGGCGTCCGGTAAGCGGCGATGACTGAATACTGGTTGGCTATCTTATCATCTTGATCTGATAGCGGGTATTTCTGCCGCCACCAGGCAATTTTTCAATACAGCCTTTCTCAAGTAAGTCGGCCAGATGGCGTGTGGCCGTGGCCTTACTGACCTTGGCTACTTTCTGATATTGGCTGGCGCTGATGCCCTGCAAAAAGCCGTTCTCGCCGCCGTCTAACAGCCGGTTCAGTACCTTGATTTGCTCGGCACTTAGGGGATCGCTGCCGTGTTGTTGCCAGAACCGGCTCTTGGCCAGGGTGCGGGTGATCGCCTGTTGGGCTTGCTCTAGCGTGGCATTCAACGTATCCAGAAACCAAACCAACCAGGCGGTGATATCCAGGCTGCCTTTTTGGGGGGAACCGCAGAATTCGGAAAAAATCGTACGCTAAGCTAACGGTGTTCTCGTGACAGCTCTTTGACTAGGCTTTCTAAGGCCATTCTGATAGCCCTGACTTCCTGAAAAGCCATGGCTAAAATTTGTGCGGCTAAAAGGGATAACCGATGGTAAAGTAAGTTATCCCTGTCGAGATACTGAAAAGCGTTATCCTCGTTTTTCCCAAAACTGTTTTGCCAGTTCGCTCAGAGCGCTAGTTAACTGAGCGACAGATTTCGCACTTTGCAAATTATTCTGCCCGGTCTGTACATTGGTATCAGCAGCATCGCGTATATTGATAATACTGCGGTTTATGTCTTCACTTACTGCTCCCTGCTGCTCGACCGCAGTCGCTATTTGCGCGTTCATGTCGGTAATTTCGTTAACGCGTTGGCCAATTCCATCAAGAGCTGTAGCTGCTTCCTCTGCGTGAGCTACACTCGTGTGCGCTTGCCGACTACTTTGCTCCATGACTGTAACAGCGGATTGCGCTCGCTCTTGTAGAGCGCTGATCATGCTTTGAATATCCGTTGTCGATTGCTGTGTGCGAGCAGCAAGACTGCGAACCTCATCGGCGACAACAGCAAAACCACGCCCCTGCTCACCAGCACGCGCGGCCTCAATTGCTGCGTTGAGTGCCAACAAATTCGTTTGCTCGGCGATCCCTCGTATAACGTCAAGAACTTTTGATATCTCGTTACTTTGACCTTCAAGCTCATGAATAACCTGAGTGGCTTGCCTAATTTCACCTTCAAGGGCAGTGATTGACTGGCTTGTGTGGGCTACCAGACGCTGGCCAGATGCCGTCTCAGTGTCTGCTCTTCCGGCCGCATCTGCAGCATGCTGTGCATTGCTCGCAACCTCTTGAATGCTTGCCACCATTTGGTTTACTGCCGTTGCTATTTGATCTGTCTCTGCCTGCTGCTCAACTGTAAGTACATTGCTTGACTCAATATCCTTTAGTAGGCCTCGGGTGTGTTCGCTAAGCCGATTTGATGCATCACCTATGCGACCTACTATGGCGCCTGTTTCAGCTTGCATCATTCGTAAAGCAAACTCTATTTGGCCAAACTCATCGGTGCGCCCAGTGTAGAGGGATTGACTTAATGGGTTATTGGAAATATTCCTGGCTCTTTCAACCAGGGCGAGAGCATGAACAGATCTTGATCACACTTTTGTAGACTTTATGCAGCGGAACATGAGTGTTTTAGCTCGGTTAAGCATCGCGGCATCTTAATAAATGTGATCTACATTCGTTCGTGATCTTGCCCTGCTCTTTCAACCAGTCTTCCAAGAGGAGAGAGAATAGCCAAAACACTAACAGAGCTTAAGCTTCCTGACATTAAAGTGGCTAACAATAAGCTGCTTATTGATGTATCAGTAAGCATGCCGGCAGCCATTGCGCTTGATATAATACTACCCCATATGAGCAAGAGTATTTTCACGGAAAAGCTAGCAGCCAATTTCGGCCTCGCGGCCTTCCCGCTTCTCAATTGAGCATATAATTTTTCCGCAGCCAAAACCTGCTCAGGTTCAGGCTTGGTCCTTACAGACTGGTATTCAACAATCGAACCATTCTTAGCTATTGGCGTTACATAAGCACTTACCCAATAGTGGTCGCCATTTTTACAGCGATTTTTTACTAGCCCCATCCATGAGCGGCCAGATTTTAATGTACTCCACATATGCTCAAATGCAGCAGGCGGCATATCTGGGTGTCTTACGATGTTGTGAGGCTGGCCTAATAGTTCTTCCTCAGTGAAACCACTGATTTTAATGAAGTCAGGATTAACGTACGTGATATGGCTTTGAGGGGAGGTAGTCGAAAGAATATTGGCATCTTTTGGGAGTTCTAAGTTTCGACCCGTCACTGGTAAATTCTGGCGCATAAGAACCTCAAGGGTTGGCTGTTTTATTTTATTGTTTTCGGCATTAAGCCCAATTTCTTGAGCGTTACGATAAAGCTAGCATGGAAACGATAGGTGCAAGCAAGTTAAGGGTTGCATCGCGCATGTCAATCTAGGCTATACCCTAACTTGATGTCAGGCAGGGCCGCGCCGCTTCGTCAGAATAGAGTCTGCTTTCCCATTTTTTGACACATGCCCGCGAAGGTTATAGATTTCAGCCTGACAGAAATGGGCTTTGAGGCACAACGGAACAGAAAGTGCACTTAAGCCGCCTTCAACCAAGGAGACATCGTGCAGGGGCACCGCATCGGCTACGTCCGGGTCAGCAGCTTTGACCAGAACCCGGAACGCCAGCTGGAACAAACCCAGGTGAGCAAGGTGTTCACCGACAAGGCATCGGGCAAGGACACCCAGCGCCCCCAGCTCGAAGCGCTGCTGAGCTTCGTCCGCGAAGGCGATACAGTGGTGGTGCACAGCATGGATCGGCTGGCCCGCAACCTCGATGACCTGCGTCGCTTGGTACAGAAGCTGACTCAGCGCGGCGTGCGCATCGAGTTCCTGAAGGAGGGCCTGGTGTTCACTGGCGAGGACTCGCCGATGGCCAACCTGATGCTGTCGGTGATGGGGGCCTTCGCTGAGTTCGAGCGCGCCCTGATCCGCGAGCGGCAGCGTGAGGGCATCGCCTTGGCCAAGCAGCGTGGCGCGTACCGGGGCCGCAAGAAAGCCCTGTCCGATGAGCAGGCTGCTACCCTGCGGCAGCGAGCGACGGCCGGCGAGCCCAAGGCGCAGCTTGCCCGCGAGTTCAACATCAGCCGGGAAACCCTCTACCAGTACCTCCGCACGGACGACTGACACATGCCGCGTCGCTTGATCCTCTCGGCCACGGAGCGGGACACCCTGCTTGCGCTGCCGGAAAGCCAGGATGACCTGATCCGCTACTACACCTTCAACGACTCCGACCTGTCGCTGATCCGCCAGCGACGCGGCGACGCCAACCGCCTCGGCTTCGCCGTGCAGCTCTGCCTGCTGCGCTACCCCGGTTACGCGCTGGGAACCGACAGCGAGCTGCCCGAGCCGGTCATCCTGTGGGTGGCGAAGCAAGTCCAGGCCGAGCCGGCGAGCTGGGCAAAGTACGGCGAGCGCGACGTGACCCGTCGCGAGCATGCCCAGGAACTGCGCACCTACCTGCAACTGGCCCCGTTCGGCCTGTCCGACTTCCGCGCCCTGGTGCGCGAGCTAACCGAGCTGGCCCAGCAGACCGACAAAGGCTTGCTGCTGGCCGGTCAGGCCCTGGAGAGCCTACGGCAGAAACGACGCATCCTGCCGGCGCTGAGCGTGATTGACCGGGCCTGCTCGGAAGCCATTGCGCGAGCCAATCGGCGGGTCTACCGCGCCCTGGTCGAACCACTCACGGACTCGCATCGGGCCAAGCTGGACGAGCTGTTGAAGCTCAAGGCCGGCAGCAGCATCACCTGGTTGACCTGGCTGCGCCAGGCACCGCTGAAACCCAACTCTCGGCACATGCTGGAACACATCGAGCGGCTGAAGACATTTCAGTTGGTGGACTTGCCCGAAGGCCTGGGCCGGCACATCCACCAGAACCGCCTGCTCAAGCTGGCCCGCGAGGGTGGGCAGATGACGCCCAAAGACCTCGGTAAGTTCGAGCCGCAGCGCCGCTACGCGACCCTGGCCGCCGTGGTGCTGGAGAGCACCGCGACCGTGATCGATGAGCTGGTCGATCTGCATGACCGCATCCTGGTCAAGCTGTTCAGCGGCGCGAAGCACAAGCATCAGCAGCAGTTCCAGAAGCAGGGCAAGGCGATCAACGACAAGGTGCGCCTGTACTCCAGGATCGGCCAGGCGCTGCTGGAAGCGAAGGAAAGCGGCAGCGACCCCTATGCCGCCATCGAGGCGGTGATTCCCTGGGACGAGTTCACCGAGAGCGTCAGCGAGGCCGAGCTGCTGGCCCGGCCGGAAGGCTTCGACCACCTGCACCTGGTCGGCGAGAACTTCGCCACCCTGCGCCGTTACACGCCGGCCTTGCTGGAGGTGCTGGAACTGCGCGCCGCGCCGGCCGCGCAAGGCGTGCTGGCAGCCGTGCAGACCCTGCGTGAGATGAACGCCGACAACCTGCGCAAGGTGCCGGCCGATGCACCCACGGCCTTCATCAAGCCGCGCTGGAAGCCGCTGGTGATCACCCCGGAAGGCCTCGACCGGAAATTCTACGAAATCTGCGCCCTGTCCGAGCTGAAGAACGCCCTGCGCTCCGGCGACATCTGGGTCAAGGGCTCGCGGCAGTTCCGCGACTTCGACGACTACCTGCTGCCGGCCGAGAAGTTCGCCGCACTCAAGCGCGAGCAGGCCCTGCCCCTGGCGATCAACCCGAACAGCGACCAGTACCTGGAAGAGCGTTTGCAGCTGCTGGACGAGCAGTTGGCCACCGTCACCCGCCTGGCCAAGGACAACGAGCTGCCCGATGCCATCCTCACCGAGTCAGGGCTGAAAATCACCCCGCTGGATGCGGCGGTGCCGGATCGGGCGCAGGCGCTGATCGACCAAACCAGCCAGTTACTGCCGCGCATCAAGATCACCGAACTGCTGATGGACGTGGACGACTGGACGGGCTTCAGCCGCCACTTCACCCACTTGAAGGACGGGGCCGAGGCCAAAGACAGGACGTTGCTGCTGTCCGCAATCCTCGGTGATGCGATCAACCTCGGGCTGACCAAGATGGCCGAGTCGAGCCCCGGCCTGACCTACGCCAAGCTGTCCTGGCTGCAAGCCTGGCACATCCGCGACGAAACCTATTCGGCGGCCTTGGCCGAGCTGGTCAACCACCAGTATCGCCACGCCTTTGCCGCCCACTGGGGCGACGGCACGACCTCATCCTCCGATGGCCAGCGCTTCCGCGCGGGTGGCCGGGGCGAGAGCACCGGGCACGTCAACCCGAAGTACGGTAGCGAGCCGGGACGGCTGTTCTATACCCATATCTCCGACCAGTACGCGCCGTTCAGCACCCGCGTGGTGAATGTCGGCGTCCGCGATTCCACCTATGTGCTCGACGGCCTGCTGTACCACGAGTCCGACCTGCGGATCGAGGAGCACTACACCGACACGGCCGGCTTCACCGATCACGTCTTTGCCCTGATGCACCTGCTAGGCTTCCGCTTCGCGCCGCGCATCCGCGACCTCGGCGAAACCAAGCTGTACGTGCCGCAGGGCGTGCAAGCCTACCCGACGTTGCGCCCGCTGATCGGCGGCACCCTGAACATCAAGCACGTGCGTGCCCACTGGGACGACATCCTGCGCCTGGCCAGCTCGATCAAGCAGGGCACCGTCACCGCCTCGCTGATGCTGCGCAAGCTCGGCAGCTACCCGCGCCAGAACGGACTGGCCGTGGCCCTGCGCGAGCTGGGCCGGATCGAGCGCACGCTGTTCATCCTGGACTGGCTGCAAAGTGTTGAACTGCGCCGCCGCGTGCATGCCGGCCTGAACAAAGGTGAGGCGCGCAACTCGCTGGCCAGGGCGGTGTTCTTCAACCGCCTTGGGGAAATCAGGGATCGGAGCTTCGAGCAGCAGCGCTACCGGGCCAGCGGCCTCAACCTGGTGACGGCGGCTATCGTGCTGTGGAACACGGTGTACCTGGAACGCGCCACCCAGGGGTTGGTCGAGGCCGGCAAGCCGGTGGACGGCGAGCTGCTGCAATTCCTGTCGCCGCTGGGCTGGGAGCACATCAACCTAACCGGCGATTACGTCTGGCGGCAGAGCCGCAGACTGGAAGACGGGAAGTTTCGGCCCTTACGGATGCCCGGAAAACCTTAGCGTACGATTTTTTCCGAATTCTGCGGGCTCCCCTTTTGGGTCTGCTCCAGAACGCGATAGTAATCGGCGCGTTGTTCCAGGATCGCCACCGACATGGCATACAGGCGGATACTCTGGCTATCAGCCTGGGAGAGTGCTAAATCAGTGAGGGCGCGGGTGATCCGGCCATTACCATCATCAAACGGGTGTAAGGTGACAAACCAGAGGTGGCTGATGGCAGCGCGCAGCAATGGATCTTGGCTGGGGTCGTTCAGGCTGGTATTGAACCAGTCGATAAAGCTGGCCAGTGCCGATTCGAGTCCCTGGCGTGGTGGGGCCTCGAAATGCACGGTCGGGCGATCCACTCGTCCAGATACCACTTGCATCGGCTCTTCACCGCGCAGCTGACCCACGCGCACACGCTGCACTGTCCAGTCAGAGGCGGGAAACAACCACTGATGCCATTGCAGCAGGCGCTCCAGCGTCAGCGGCTGATGTCGATTGTCGATGGCATCGAGCATCATGGCCGCCAGACCTTCGGAACGATCCGAGATGGGGTAGGGCTGCTCTTCGGATACGCCAAGCCGGCGGGCCAGTGATGAACGTACCGATTGGGCATTGAGCCGTTCATCTTCAATGGCCGAGGAGGCGAGGATATTCGCTAGCAGCGTATCGAGCGCCTGGTCTTGTTGTGCCAGCGTAGAGCCGTGAGCGGAATGAGTGCCCAGCAGCAGCCCCAGATTGCGTTGCGCTGCCCGCAACCGTGGCTGTAGCGGTTCATCCTGCCAGCAAAAGTGCGGCCAGCCTTGCTGTTGCCAGATCCAGTTCGCTGTCATCTGCTTGCCTAGTCCTTTTCGGTTACAAGATCACGCCAGACGAGCCGAATCGAACGCACATTCGGCTCACACAATGAGCCGATAATAGCGGTGATTCGGCTCACGGCACAACCGGTATAACGGAATTAATAACTGTGACGATCTATTGTCGTACTGGCCAAGACCATTCAAGCAGGCCCAGCAACAAGAGACCGCTGGTGTGTCAGTCTTTACCGATTTCTGGAAATGGAGATCGCTTTGAGTATCGGCTATGGTCGTCAGAGCAAGGGGCCAGGCAGATCTGTCACTGATGTTTGGTCTGGAATGAGCAGGAAAACTTTAGCGGCTAAAAATTTGGAGGTTTTAGGCATGGGCTGGACGCAGGAACAATCGATCAACTTTGAATGTGCCAGGGAAGTAATCAACGATCTGATGGCCATTTATACGACAAAAATTTATGCAGAAAAGGGAAAGGCGATACCAGACTCGGAGTTAATCAATAGTCTCTTGGCGGAAAGGAGCCGTTTGCATCAAGAAAGATCAGCTTTGGATGCTGATGATGACGTTGCAGTTGCAGCTGTTCGAACAAAGTACAACCCGATTGTGCGTTCTTTGCGCGAAGAACATCGAGAAGAATGGAGTAAGTTGGTATAACGCCCGCAGCGTTAGTGGCTGATTCGAATCTGTATAATCACCGATCAAGGTGGTGGCCGTTGCCTTGTTATATGCCTTGCAGCGTATCAATGACTGACTATGCCAGCAGAGGAAAGAACAGCCTCTTTCGAGGCTGCCAATTTTACTTGTCTTTGTATTTGTCGTAAGCCGCTTGAGCCTTGGCACTACTCAACCCTGAGCGAGCATTGGTGCAGTTATCGCCAGACATATCACCGCTGGCGCACTTTTCCAGTACACTTTTGGCTTCGTCGGCGTGGGCTTTGTAGTAGTCGCGGTCATAGACCCTCTCTGGTTGACCACAGGCACAGATCATCAGAGTGCAGGCGATGACTAGGTATCTCATCTTTGGTTCCATCCCCGAGGCAGTTACATGGCGGCTTTAATCAGTGGGTTATCGCCGCCGTCACCTTTCCCCTTGACGATATTTTTCAACACCCCATCTTTGTTCACGATAAAGGCTGTACTTTCATCCTTGTTCCCGCCGAGAGAATTGATCTCGGTGTAGCTATATGTCAGCCACTGATCCGTGCCGTCAGCGGTCATTTTTTGTGGAACGCCAAGGGCAGAGATGATCTTATCCTTCGTGGTCTTACCCACTTGAAACTTGGAGATGGTTGCCTGATTGACTTCAGTTCCTTGCTTGTAAGAACAAGCTGTCATACCCACAGTGGCCATACCCAAGAGAATTCCCAACACCAGCTTTTTCATCGTGCTCATATCCTTCGATTCATTTGAGAACGATTAGGTTAGGCGAGAGAGGTAAGCATTTCGATGTAAAAAGGCTTCTTTTGAGCCTTTTCATGATTGAAATCGCATTCTGCCAGTTTGGGGGGAGGTTATGTCTGGCTTGTTACGCATTTTTGCCGTCGGGGTCATAGAGCGAAACATAGTAGGTCAGGGCACTAAACACCGCGAAGTGGAGCAGAAATCGCCATCCTGAATAGGTATCAGGATGGTTCCAGTCGATCAGCATCCGGATGAACTGAATGGTGACATCAAAGGCCAATACCCATCGAAGTAGCGGCCATGATAGTACGGTCATGTACCAGACGGCCTTCAGGGTCTTTCTTCTTAGACTCTGCAGCAGGT
Source organism: Aeromonas simiae (assembly GCF_014892695.1). Classification (NCBI taxonomy): domain Bacteria; kingdom Pseudomonadati; phylum Pseudomonadota; class Gammaproteobacteria; order Aeromonadales; family Aeromonadaceae; genus Aeromonas; species Aeromonas simiae. The sequence goes on along the minus strand of NZ_CP040449.1, from coordinate 1,897,860 downwards.
TCGGGGCGGTTTTGGGCTTAATTGGCTGGCCAGGTGTCTGTTGTGCTGGCTTCTTCCGCTCAGGAAACTTGATGACATTGGTCATGGTCAGTGATGCTTCCTTGGTGTTTGGCGTGGGCGCGGAGGATGGCGCTATATTTTGCTCGTACTTCTGCAACCATCTCATCATCGTTTACACGCATGGCGGAGCGCTCCCTGGTGAGCTGTAAGCACCGATCATTCATCATTTCCAGCCGTTGCTCATCGGGAGAATTTTTCTTCTCCTCGTTGTAGACCTCTGCAGAGTAGATGGCTATCACATGATTGATCGCCTCTCTGGCACATTCAAAGTTGATGGATTGCTCTTGTGTCCATGTTGTCATCGTTCATCTCCTTCGAGGTTAGCTGCCAGCATTGTGTCACTACCAATTGAGTCTCATAATGAGCTATATCCGTCATACATTCTATCTAGGCACCATATTTCTGTATTTATTCGTTCAGTGCTCTGTTACGAACGCTTGACGGCCCGTCCATCGATAGATCGCTAAAACTTTTGTTCGTCGTTAATGTTTATGCCAATTTTTCAATATGTTGGTTGCGTCAATGTATCAACGCATAGGATACTTTTGAGTCATTTATCAATGGCTAACACTAGGTCAAGTAACGCCATGAGGGGCTAAGCCAGCAGAATGTTGAGTGATTGGCGAAATTGCTTACAGCGGAAAGGCGTGGTTCATTCGAGGCCTTTGTCGTGAGAAGGGTATATCGATCAGTCGTTCTCTTTATGATGGGGCGTTATGCGAAAGAAGAACGGGTGATACAGCCGATAATCTTGATTCAATATAAGGAATTAGTACATGAGTGATACATCCGAGAATCTCTACGATGAAGATAATGTAATGAGTTTGGAGGACCCGCCCTCAGTTACTTCATTTCGTGATGCCTTTGATGTGTCAATCGAGTCGGCTAAAATAATGAATTACGCCGCCGCCCAAAATAACATTCCGCTGGTTCAACGCCTGATTATTCGCAACAAGACCGATCAGCCGTTCAAACTGGTGGATTTGCAGATCAGCGCCAATCCTGCATTTTTCGAGTCCAAGCGATTTACCTTTGATACCTTCGGTGCTGCAGAATCTCGAACCTTCAATTCAGTTCAACTAAATCTCTCGTTAAAACACGATTATCTGTTTGATTTAGATGAGGCCGAGTCTGGTGACATCATAATTACAGTAGCCAAAGAAGGCGAAGAGTCCTTGGTGCACCACGAGCCAATCCGCGTATTGGCGCGCAACGAGTGGGGGGCCACTCTTGGTTTACCTGAACTCTTGGCGGCGCATGTTCAACCCACCCCCATAGAAGTCGATCGCATTCTGTCCTCCGCCTCATCTTTGCTCAAGTCATCGGCAGGATTGAGCATGAATGGATATCAGAGCAAGAACCGCGAGTATGTCTGGAAACAGGTAAATGCAATTTACCAGACGTTGGCAAATATGGGTTTTCAATATGCCCCGCCGCCTGCTTCTTTTGAACGAACTGGGCAGAAGATTCGCACAACCGCCCAGATCCTTGATGGCAAGATGATGACTTGTCTGGACTCCAGCGTACTCCTAGCCGCTTGTCTGGAGCAGGCGGGTTTAAACCCCGTGATATTACTCAAAGAAGGTCACGCGTGGGTCGGGGTTTGGTTGGTCGATTCGTACTTTTCCAACCCCGTTGAAGACTGTGCCCAAGATGTGAGAAAGCGGATTGCCTCTGGAGAGTTTCTCACGCTTGAGACTACCGTGATTCCTCAGGCTGCTTCCATGAAAAAAGCTATTGCCGATGCAGCGCATTACCTAGACGGAGCCCATGAGCATACTTTTGAATACGCCATTGACATCAAGAGAGCTCGCCAGAATCACATTCGTCCGATGCGCGCTGCCGCAGAAGTTGGTAAGGGTGCCGTCGAACCTGGAATTGTTCTACCTCCTGTTGGACCGACAATTGAAGATGTTCCTGTATTGCCCCCACTAGATCCTGGTGTCATAACCACCGAAAACGTGGTGACCGACAACACGCCAGAAGGTCGCATGGCAAACTGGAAATCTAAATTGCTAGACCTGACCCTGCGTAATCGGTTGCTGAACTTCAAACCCAGCAAAAAATTCCTGAAAGTTGTGATCCATGATGCTGGTGATCTGGAAGACGCACTTGCTGCTGGCGGTGAATTTAAGCTCGTAGCTAAGCGTTCGATGGCTGACATGGGTGATCCTCGCAGTGAGGATGAATTCAAAGCTGAGCACGGCATGACTTCAGCTGAGCTGCACGCCAAGTCAGTGTTGTCCAAAAAAGAGATCTGCTTTGATGTAGAAAAAGACAAACTACAGGACTACGCCACGGTCATATTCCGAGAGGCCAAAAACGCCTTGGATGAGACTGGCTCCAATAGTCTATATCTTGCGCTGGGTACCTTATGCTGGAAAGAAACACCCGAGGCTGAGACCGTCTTGAAGGCACCCATTCTTTTAGTGCCTGTGAAATTGAAGCGCGGTGCAGTAGGCTCCGGCATCCGATTAGAACGTCTGGATGAGGAGACCATCTTTAACCCCACACTTTTGCAAAAGCTGGCAATAACATTCGATATCGCCCTGCCATATGTCGACGGACAACTGCCTACTGATGACTCCGGCGTGGATGTAGACAAAATTTTTGCGACATTAAGGAAAAAAATCGAGGACTTGAAAGGTTTTGAAGTCATCGGGGATTCTTATCTTGGGCTGTACTCTTTTGCTAAGTACCTCATGTGGCGGGACCTATCCAAAAATACGCAGGATTTGCTCAAAAATAAGGTGGTGGACCATTTGGTAAACCATCACGGCGAGAACTTCCAGGACGACACCAAAGCGGTCAGACCTGAGGATTTGGATCGCGATTTTGCACCTCAATCGCTATATACACCGTTGCTGGCTGACTCGTCTCAATTGGCCGTGATCTGCACTGCTGAGAAAGGCCGCAACATGGTCGTGGAGGGTCCTCCAGGAACGGGCAAGTCCCAAACCATTACCAACCTTATCTCCCACTTCCTTGCGAATGGTAAGACCGTACTCTTTGTGGCTGAAAAAATGGCTGCCTTGGAGGTGGTTCACAATCGCTTGACCGACATTGGGCTGGCTGAGTTCTGCCTGGAACTGCACTCGACCAAAGCAAAGAAATCAGAGATTTCCAAGCAATTCGTTCAGGTGCTCGACTGTGCCGACAACAAACTCGTGGCTGACTGGGAACGCGAGGCAGAGCGGTTAGCAGTGCTCAGAAACGAACTGAATGCTTTGGTAAGAGCGCTGCACCAGACCCATCGAAACGGGTTGACTGTCTACGAAGCTATGGGTTGGACGTTGGCGAGCGACAAGGAACCAGCTCGATTCGACTGGGCCGACCCAGAGGTGCATGACTACAAGGAAAAATGCAATCTGGAGGATTTCGTAGGCGATTTAGCCGCACTCGCCACTCGTCTTTCAAAAATAGCGTCACACCCTCTCAGTGAAGTGAAAAAAGCAACGTGGACTCCCTCGTGGCAGGACAATCTCTTGCAAACGGCTAAGCAATGCGCTGAGCAAGTTTGTAATCTCGAGGCTCGACTGCAGGACTTTTCAGCACTCGTAAAAATCGACGCTAACCTTGCTAGTTTGAATCAACTCCAGTCCATTGATGAGCTTGCAAATGCGTTGCTTAACGCTTCACAGGTGCCGATGGAGTCAGCCAGTCAGGTTTTCAGTGCGCAAGAGCGCAAGAAACTAGGCGAACTGATCCGTCATGGTCAGATTCGCACAACGCTTTGGTCTTGTTTCCATAACTATGATTCGGAACTAAAAACGCTGAAAGCTGCACCTCTGAAACTTCATTGGCGAAGCGCTTCTCAGGATTGGTGGCCCAAGAAGTGGTTTACCAAGCGCAAAGTCTCTAATCAAATTAGACTTTTTAGTCTAGACAAAACTCGGGTGACCGATGATGCGATGGATTCGTTCCTTGATAATTTGGCCAAATTAAATGAAGAGGATCTGTACCTTCACGAGAATGCAGTAGTTGGAGCAACTTGTTTGGGTGATGTTTTCAAGGCTGAGAATACCGATTGGGATAAGGCTGCAGCTCATCTTCGTTGGATGGAAGCCCTGGCATTATCCGTGCAAAAAACCTTTGACGCACAGATGGAACACCTTGAAACAGCAAGAAACTCGCTTCGCATTCTGCTTACTGATCAAAGTGATTCCTTCGTTCCTGGCGGGCGTCTTTACAACGTAGCGCAGGCCTATCGTGACGCTTACTCGGCATTCACAGCGGCTTACAACAGTCTTGAGGATCTCGCTGACAATAACGAATTTTTAGGTGGCGCGACCCAAATTGGGATTCTGAGTCGTATACGCTCGACGCAGGCTCAGTGGCAAACAAACAAGCAGGAAATTCAGCCATGGTGTGTTTGGAACGACTCACGTTCCAAGGCGCTGTCACTGGGCTTGCAGGGCCTGATTGATCAAGTTGAGCAGGGCCTAGTAGATCTTGCCGATCTAAAGGGACATTTTGTGGTGTCTTATGCGAGCTGGTGGTTGAAGCGTATTTTGGATAGAGAGCCTTTGCTTGCGAACTTCTCTGGTGCATCACAAGCCCATAAGATTGCAGAGTTTCAGCAGGCGGATGAGCGCTTTCAGAAACTCACCATCCAGTATGTTCAGGCCAAGCTACGTAGCAAAATTCCGAACGGCTCCGAATTGTCTGGTGATCTAAAAAGCGAAGTAGGGTTTTTACGTCATGAAGCGCAAAAGCAGAAGATGCACAGACCTATCCGCGAGGTGCTTAAAAAATCCGCAGTAGTTTTGCCCCGCCTGAAACCCTGTCTGCTGATGTCGCCTCAATCAGTTGCGCAGTATTTGGATACAAGCACGCAAACATTTGATGTAGTTATTTTTGATGAGGCATCACAGATTCCAACATGGGATGCAGTTGGCGCCATTGCGCGGGGTAACCAATTGATTTGCGTAGGTGACCCCAAACAGTTGCCTCCAACTAACTTCTTTAGTTCCTCGGATGCTTCTGGCAACTTTGATGATGAAAACCTTATAGAGATGGAGTCAATTCTGGATGAATGCTTGTCTTGTGGCATGCCGTTGTCTCGTCTGGCTTGGCACTATCGCTCGCGCAACGAAGGGCTGATTACATTTAGCAACCACCAGTACTACGGCTCGGATTTAGTTACCTTCCCAAGTCCTGTGGAAATAGATAACTCGGTGGAGTTTGTTGACTCGCAGGGCATATATGAGCCCGGAAAATCCCGCACAAACAAGATTGAAGCCGCCAAAATAGTTGATGAGATTGAGCGCCATTACCTCTCAGGAGCGGGGAAGGAGTTCTCCATCGGAGTTATCACCTTTAACTCCACACAACAGGCGTTAATAGAGAAATTGTTGGATCAACGACGTCTTGCGAATCGACAGCTGGATGAATCCATCGCGCAGGCAGGCTCAGAAGAACTTTTCATCAAAAACTTGGAAAATGTCCAAGGTGATGAGCGAGACATCATATTGTTCTCAGTAACCTTTGCTAAGGATGCAAACGGTAAGTTGAGCATGAACTTCGGCCCTATGAACAAGGAGGGTGGCCACCGTCGTCTTAACGTGGCAGTAACCCGAGCCCGTCACAAGGTCAAGATTTTTTCAAGCCTACGTCCAGAGGATATCGACTTATCGCGCACTAACGCCAGGGGGGTGGCAGACATGAAAGCCTATCTGGATTTTGCGCTGCATGGAGCTCGAGTTTTGGCTAAGCAAGCGACCCCGACGGGTCGGGAACCGGACAGCCCTCTTGAATTACAGGTCATAGAAGCCTTGCGCAACCGCGGCTGGCGTGTTGTGCCACAAGTGGGTGTATCTGGTTATCGTATCGACATGGCAGTGGTCAATCCGCATGCCCCAGGCAAATTTTTACTGGGCGTCGAATGTGATGGTGCCACTTATCATTCCGCGCCAAGTGCCCGAGATCGAGACCGCCTCCGCCAGATGGTGCTCGAAGGTTTAGGTTGGAATATTCACCGAATTTGGTCGACTGACTGGTGGTTTAATCGAGAACTTCCCCTAAAAGCGCTGCTAGCACGGCTAGATGAATTGGAAGTGCAAGCTCGCTTGGATGTGGTCAAAGTCAGAGATGAAGACATCCAAACTGAAGCATTAGTTGCTGGTTAAGTGGTGCATAGCTAGCGTTATCTATTGGGGACTGTTTATTTCGAGGACTATTGAGACGGAAAAACCAGTTATTCAGGGCATGGTATAGTTAATGGCATTGCTGGTGGTTGTGTTTGTAAGTTATTGAATAATAAAGTGTTTTATTCGTCATTAACAATAGAGTGGGAGTGACGGGCACTGGCTGGCAATGTCTAGCAACGGCAGGCATTTCGGCTGAGGGTAAAAGAACTTTCCGCTAAGCGATAGACTGTATGTAAACACAGTATTGCAAGGACGCGGAACATGCCTCATGTGGCGGCCAGGACGGCCAGCCGGGATCGGGATACTGGTCGTTACCAGAGCCACCGACCCGAGCAAACCCTTCTCTATCAGATCGTTGACGAGTATTACCCGGCATTCGCTGCGCTTATGGCAGAGCAGGGAAAGGAATTGCCGGGCTATGTGCAACGGGAATTTGAAGAATTTCTCCAATGCGGGCGGCTGGAGCATGGCTTTCTACGGGTTCGCTGCGAGTCTTGCCACGCCGAGCACCTGGTCGCTTTCAGCTGTAAGCGTCGCGGTTTCTGCCCGAGCTGTGGGGCGCGGCGGATGGCCGAAAGTGCCGCCTTGCTGGTTGATGAAGTACTGCCTGAACAACCCATGCGTCAGTGGGTGTTGAGCTTCCCGTTTCAGCTGCGTTTCCTGTTTGCCAGCCGGCCCGAGATCATGGGGTGGGTGCTGGGCATCGTTTACCGCGTCATTGCCACGCACCTGGTCAAGAAAGCGGGCCATACCCACCAAGTGGCCAAGACGGGCGCGGTCACCCTGATCCAGCGTTTTGGATCGGCGCTCAATCTGAATGTTCACTTCCACATGCTGTTTCTCGACGGTGTGTATGTCGAGCAATCCCACGGCTCAGCGCGTTTCCGCTGGGTCAAGGCGCCGACCAGCCCAGAGCTCACCCAGCTGACGCACACCATCGCCCACCGGGTGGGTCGCTATCTGGAACGGCAAGGCCTGCTGGAACGGGATGTCGAAAACAGCTATCTGGCCTCGGATGCGGTGGATGACGACCCGATGACACCCCTGCTGGGGCACTCGATCACTTACCGTATCGCTGTCGGTTCACAGGCGGGGCGAAAGGTGTTCACTTTGCAAACTCTGCCGACCAGTGGTGATCCGTTCGGTGACGGGATTGGCAAGGTAGCCGGGTCCAGCCTGCACGCCGGCGTGGCGGCCAGGGCCGATGAACGCAAGAAGCTCGAACGGCTGTGCCGGTACATCAGCCGCCCGGCGGTATCCGAGAAGCGGCTGTCGTTAACACGAGGCGGCAACGTGCGCTACCAGCTCAAGACGCCGTACCGGGACGGCACCACGCACGTCATTTTCGAACCATTGGATTTCATTGCAAGGCTGGCCGCCCTGGTACCGAAGCCCAGAGTCAACCTAACCCGCTTCCACGGGGTGTTCGCACCCAACAGTCGGCACCGGGCGTTGGTCACGCCGGCAAAACGGGGCAGGGGCAACAAGGTCAGGGTGGCTGATGAACCGGCAACACCAGCACAACGGCGAGCGTCGATGACATGGGCGCAACGGCTCAAGCGTGTTTTCAATATCGACATCGAGACCTGCAGCGGCTGCGGCGGCGCCATGAAAGTCATCGCCTGCATTGAAGACCCTATAGTGATCAAGCAGATCCTTGATCACCTGAAGCACAAAGCCGAAACCAGCGGGACCAGGGCGTTACCCGAAAGCCGGGCGCCACCGGCTGAGCTGCTCCTGGGTCTGTTTGACTGACGAGCCTGAAGGCCAACGATACCAATCAAAATGCTGCGTTCACAGCGCCGCGGCAGGGATCCGCCGTGCTGGTTGTCGGAAAAGGAGCCGCTAGTGGGAAAGAGGAGGGTAAATTTTCAGCGTTGCTGGCTCCCCGTCAGCCGGATTGGGTTGCATCGCAGGGGTGTCGAAAGAGTCAACTGCGGTCCAAAGCTGTTGGACTTGGGTGAAAAGGGCGTTTATTCTTCCTATACGTTGTCGGCAGCGGGCCAAAAAGGAATACGTCCATGCCCATCGAGGTGAAACCGGCTGTGAGCGCGGGTTCAAGCATATAGCCCGACAGGCGCGTATCCTTGCCGATCACGACACGATGGCGGTGGTCACCGCGACGAAAGACACGGCCAGCCGCCATGCCGACGCGCAAGGCGGTTTCCGCCGTCATCGCGCCTTCGTTGGCTTTGCCACGAATACCGTCTGTGCCGAAATATTTGCGCACCATAAGGTCGATTATCCTGTCGTCGGGTCGCCCTCAAAGGGGACATGCCTGCTGAACCGCGAATATAGAGAAATATCCCGAATGTGCAGTTAACGAATTCTTGCGGTTTCTTTCAGCGCCGCCAATACCGCCAGCCCGTCGCGCAAGGGGCGCGGCTCGTGTGTGCGGATGAAGTCAGCTCCACCTGCGGCGGCGGCAAGCTCTGCAGCGAGTGTCGCGGCCCCGACATCCCCCGGACCACGGCCTGTGAGCGCGCGCAGAAAGGATTTGCGCGAAACAGACAGAAGCACCGGCAAATCGAAGCGCAGCCGCAATTCATCGAACCGCGCCAGCACCGAGAGCGAGGTTTCGGGAGCAGCCCCCAGAAAAAACCCCATGCCGGGATCAAGGACAAGGCGGTTGCGTTTGATACCGGCACCCGTCAGCGCCGCGATGCGCGCGTCAAAGAACGCCGCAATGTGATCCATGATGTCGCCAGCGGGTGCCTCGCGCCGATCTGCCTGCCCGTCTTGCACCGAATGCATAACGACGAGTTTGGCAGATGATTTCGCCAATTGCGGATAGAACGCAGCGTCTGGAAAACCGCGAATATCATTGAGATAGGCCACACCACGCGACAAGGCATAGGCTTGCGTCGCGGGTTGATAACTGTCGAGCGAGACGGGAATGCCATCTGCCTTGAGCGCGTCCAGCACCGGCGCGATACGCGCGATTTCTGTGTCGGACGAAACAGGCGCGGCGTCGGGATTGCTGGATGCCGGACCGAGGTCGATCACATCTGCCCCCTCGGCCATCAGCTTACGCGCCTGCGCAATGGCTGCGTCTGGCGCCAGATACCGGCCTCCATCGGAGAAACTGTCCGAGGTTATGTTGACGATGCCGAAAATGATGAGCGATTTATTCATGGGGGCTTCTATAATAATAATAATCGAGCATGAGTATCATACGGATGCTCGGGTCGAAAGGGAATCCCCAGGCGAGTAACCTGTTTGCGGTGATCCATTAGCTGCAGGAGCAGAAGAGCATACATCTGGAAGCAAAGCCAGGAAAGCGGCCTATGGAGCTGTGCGGCAGCGCTCAGTAGGCAATTTTTCAAAATATTGTTAAGCCTTTTCTGAGCATGGTATTTTTCATGGTATTACCAATTAGCAGGAAAATAAGCCATTGAATATAAAAGATAAAAATGTCTTGTTTACAATAGAGTGGGAATAAAAGGCGTGGGAATAAGCGGCTAACGCCTCTTCCCGCCGAAAATACAAAACTATCAAAAAGGCGCCCTTGGGGCGCCTTTTCTTTTTCCAATCGTTTGCGGATCAATTTGACCTCGAACGCAGGGGGTGAAGGCCGTGTTGCCCATGTTGTCGTGGCGAGTTTCTGAGTCGATAGGTTGCGCGTCAACGGAGTTGCAAGAACGCGTTGCATTGGTGCTTTGCGATGGCGTTGCTGGATAGCTCGTGAAGGTGGAACCAGAGGATGATTTCATCACAAGTCTGCTGATGTCCGACCCGGGTCTGTGGAAAGAGCTTCAGATCCAGGAGCACTTGCCGCCACGCAGTTAGTGGACGAGTGATTTCTTGCTGGCTCAAGCACGGCGCTACTTAAGAGGGCTTTTTCCCGGCAGCAGTCTTCTTTGTGGATGATCTTGTTGTATCAACGGGCCGAAGGAACCACAGGGCATAGGATGCCCACAGCTCCGCTGTACCACCGTCCTCGAATTGGCTGTTCAACAGCCTACTGAGAGGTGACAGGTGATAACTAGATCTATACAGCCTGCTTACGGGTCTCTCCCCCGTGATAGCCGCTGAGCTTGCCGTTTTGTTGGATGACTCTGTGGCAGGGGATCATCAAGGCGATGGGGTTGGCGCCGACGGCCAGTCCCACGGCGCGGGTGGCGATGAAAATAGTCTGCCCCCTTGCGTCTGCCCAAGCCCTTTGGGCATAGTGGCATCCCATATATACCTTGGGAGAGACATATGGACGCCGCCTTCTGGCATCAACGTTGGGAAGAGAACCGCATCGGGTTCCATCAGAGCGACTTCAATCGCTGGTTACAGGAGTGGTGGGCCGCGCAGGCCATGGATGAGCCGGTGCTGGTGCCCCTGTGTGGCAAGTCGCGTGACATGGTGTGGCTGGCCGAGCAGGGGCATGAGGTGCACGGTTTTGAACTCTCACCCTTAGCGGTGCAGCAGTTTTTCGCCGAGCAGGCATGGGCGCCGCAAGAGGCGCCGGAGGGGCCCTACCAGCGCTTTGCCCATGAGCGGGTTCGCCTCTATCTTGGCGATTTCTTTGCAGCCCGCCAGCTCGGCCGACGCTACCGCTTGGTGTATGACCGTGCCTCGCTCATCGCGTTGCCGGCCGAGATGCGGGCCCGTTACGCCGAGCAGTTGGCCACCATGGTGGAGCAGGGGGGACAGATCTTGCTGGTGACCATCGAATACCAGCCCGATCCGCAGCAGCAGCCCCCCTTCTCGGTGTGTGAGCTGGAGGTGCGCCGTCTGTTTGAGCCCCACTTCACGGTCGAGGTGCTGGGGCGCCAGAGCGAGGCGGATCATCCCAAAGTGGTGAGCGGCCAGCTCTCCTATTTTGATGAGGTGTGCTATCGATTGGTGCGTCGCTAAGGCGCTCTTTCTACCACCTTTGATACAGATCAACGCCCCCCGCGCGGCTTGTCCCTACTATGAATGCGTTTCTCAATCACTGTCGGTGCCGGGGTTGCTCGGGTTATCGATCGGTGTCTGATTTTCACGCTCATGTTCACTTTACGGCTCAAGCCGTGTTTGATGTGGTATTTCCAGCCGACCCCAGGGTCGGCTTTTCTTTTCTCTTTTTCTCGCCACGGTGTCTCATCACTGCGCCCCAGGTTGGATAGAAAAGCCCCGCCAGAGCGGGGCTTTTTGCGTGCATGCGGCGATCTGCGGCTAGAGGTTGTAGAACTTGCGCGCGCTCAGGCGAAACTCGCGGGTGTCGTCGATGAGCTGGCCGCTGATGCGCTCGTCATGCTGATGGCCTTGGCCATAGCTACAGAGGATCAATCGATCCGAGGTGCGCGAGCGCAGGCGGGTGATAAAGCGGATGAGATCGGCCCGGGTGAGCTTACCCACTTCGTCGTGCACCCGCTCGCGCTGATCAAAGCCGAGATCCTTGTTACCGATACTGACCCACAGCCGCTGGCCGCGGGTGCGCAGGTTGGTGTCGCGCTCCGAGAGTTGGGCCTGCAACCCCGCCTTGCTGGCCTGCCACTGCTCTTCGGTCAGCTCAAGCATGGCCAGCGGGAAGAGATCGATGAACTCTTCGATGGCATCGAGCAGGATCTGCGGGCCTGCTACTGGCGACTGGATATAGAAGATGAGGCCGGGGTGGCGGTTGAGGGGGAGGTTGCCCGAGCCCACCACGTAACCCAGTTGCTGGCGGGTGCGCAGCTCGTGGAAGAAGGTCGATGACATGATGTGGTTGGCCAAGGTGAAGCAGGCGATGTCGCGGGCCCGCACCACGGGGGATTGATAGTAGACCAGCAGGGCCGAGTCATCGTGCTGGCAACCGTGTTCGCGGATCAGCGTGCCGCGGCCACGAATGTCGACCAGCCGGCGGCGGGTCTCGCGACTGGGCCGGCTGTAGGGAGCGAGGTGGCGCTCAAGCAGGGCGGCCAGCTCAAGCGCCTCGCTCTCGAGCCAGTCCCCATGCACCAGACACTCGACGTGGATCTCCTGAAACAGGCTGGCGACGAACTCGGGCATGTCGCCCAACTCGGTGGCTTGCAGGTGTGGTAGCAGCTGCTCGAAGGGGGGGTTATTGGGTTGCAGCAAACTGGTGAGCTGGTTAAACAGCTGGGAGATGGGGCGGGCATGGGCCTGGTTTTCCCAGTTGCGGATCATCGCCTCTTTGATCTCGGCAAAGCGCGCCGGATCGGGGTAGCCCAGGGTGCGATTAGCCAAGATGGTGTCGAGCAGGCGCAGCTGATGCTCCGAGAAGCCTTGAATGGCGATGGAGAAGCCCCCCTGGTGGGCATAGATCTGATAGGAGAGGCCCGCCAGCTCGGCCTGGTAGGTGAGGGGGTTGAGGTGATCGGTGAGCAGCTCGACGACCAGGCGCGCCATGGCGATGTGGCGCGGGCTTCTGACCGCATGCTCGCTGTCGATGGCGATGTAGAGATTGCCCTTAGGCACGTTGAACTGAGGGTCATGCAGGTGCCAGAGACGAAAACCGGGCCGCTCGATGAGGGGGCTCGGCACCGAGGCGGCCAGCTCGGGCTGGCGGGCACTGAGGCGCTGGCAGATGAAAGGGTTAGGGGAAGGCAGCCGCAGCGCCGCATCCGCAAGGGCATCGCGCCAGCGTTGGCGCTGCTCGGCCGTGAGGCGATGCACCGCATAGGGGGTCTGGTACCACTGGGCGTGGCGATCGGTGCTCACCTCGGGGGCGGTGACCAGCAGCCTCAGGTTGTCCGGCGTGAAACGGTCCATCAGCGACAGCAGCGACTCAGGCTCGAGGCCGTTCATCATGTAGTCGCCATAGAGCAGATCCTGCGGCTCGTACATGAACAGGTTCATCACCAACCCCGAAACGGTGTCGATGGGGCGGCCGCGCTCTTGGAAGCGAAACGCCGATTCGAGCACCCAGCGCTTCTCGTCGTAACGCCATGGCTCAATGCCCTGCTCACGAATGAGGCGTAGATAACCAAACAGCAAGGCGACGATGTCGTCGACATGCCCAAGGCCGGCCGGAGTGAGCGCCATGGTGACACAGAAATCCTTGAAGTTGCTGCCGCTGATGCCACTGCCTGCCGAGAGTTGGTTGCACCAGCCCAGGTGCTTGAGCAGCGCCAGCAGGCTGCCATCCCCTTCGTGACCGATGAGGTGGCTTAAGAAGGTGAGCGGTTTTTGCCGGTAGAGGTGATCAACCGAGGGCAGCGGGAACACCACCGAGAGGCGACGGCTCTCCTTAACCGGGCGGATGTCGACGCGAATGCCGAGATCTTCGGGGCGATAAAGCGGCACGACCAACTGGGGAGCGCCCAAATTGCGATTCACGATGGGAGCAAAATAGCGTTCTGCCCACGCCTGCATCTGGGCAAGGCTGGCCGATGAGAGCAGTACCAGTGCCATCCTGTCGGCACTGTAGTGCTGTTCATAAAAGGCAATGAGTTCCTGGCGCAGATCCCGGCCGGGGCGATCGGACAGGGTCTCCAGATTGCCCACCGAGAACTTGGCGAAGGGGTGGAGCGGGTTGACCGTCTCTTTGTGCACCTGATAACTGCGCCGCACATCATCTTGCAGCTTGAGCTTGTACTCCGAATCGACGGCGCTGCGCTCCTTATCGACCAAGGCGGCATCAAAGGTTGGGCAGATGAAGAACTGGGAGAAACGGTGCAGTGCCGGCTCAAAATAGTCGCGGTCGATCTCGAGAAAGAAGTTGGTGAACTCGGTGCCGGTCCAGGCGTTGTTACTGCCCCCATGGCGGGTGATGAACTGCTGGTACTCGCCTGGTTTGGGATAGGTACAGGTGCCAAGGAACAACATATGCTCAAGAAAGTGAGCCATGCCTTGGCGATCGGCGGGATCATCAAAATGGCCGGTGTTGACGGCCAGCGAGGCGGCAGATTTGTCGGCGTCGGGATCTTCGATGAGCAGCAGCCGCAGCCCGTTATCGAGTCGCAGTGCCTGGTAGCGTCGGTGATCATTCGGACTGAGGTGCGGGATCATGCTGTGCTCATTACGCAAGTTATTGTCAAGTAAAGACAATTATTGACCCACGGGGGCTCCTAGGCAAATTCTTTTCTGAGAGCTGTACGATTGTTTCACCCAGATAGCCGGAGTAAAATTCCCGGCTCATTGAGGAGGCCCGATAAGGGCGAGGTAGTGATGAAGATCTATATCATGCGTCATGGCCAGGCTGGCATGAACGCCAAGAGTGACGAGCAGCGCCCCCTGACCGAACAGGGGATCCACGAATCGGTCATGATGGCGCGTTGGCTTTCCCCCCAACTCGAGACGCTCGATCGGGTCATCCACAGCCCCTACCTGAGGGCTCGTCAGACCTGGCAGGCCATATGCAAGGAGTTGCCTGTTCCCACCCATGTTGAAGAGAGCCCCGAGATCACCCCCTATGGGGATCCGGATTCTGTGGCGGCTTATCTTGAAGCGCTGGCCAGCCAGGGGGAGAACCTGCTGGTGGTGAGCCACCTGCCGTTGGTGGGGTATTTGGTGCATCAGCTCTGCCCTGGCCACGATGCCCCCTTGTTTGCCACCTCCGGGCTGGCTTGTATCGATTATCAGGACGGCAAGGGCCAGCTGAGCTGGTTAGAGGGGCCTCACACCATCCGATAAGAAACAAACTGTTAACATTTGGCCGGGCGTATAGTATAAATAGGTAATAGAAGAATAAAATTTCTCTTTATTAGCACTTTTTCGCAGACGCTGTGGTTGGATGGGGTAACTGTCGAGGGGTATAACATGCGTGTGTTCAAGAAGTATCTTCCGCTGATGATTGCCAAGCACGTCAAAACCTTTTTCAAGGGGCGAATTTATGTGCATGGCAAGGGGCGCTTCGATTTTGAAGGGGGACACCTCATCATGCCACGCCAGCCGGACGAACCCCATCGCAGCACGGTGCAGGAGGTCAACGAGTTGATTGATCGCCTGCATGATGAAGCGGCATAACCACTGCGTTCTCGAGTGAAAAGGCGGGCCTGTCAGGGCCCGCCTTTTCTTTATCCTCCTTTTCCATCATCACGCCATTTATTGCTGCTTATTTGCGCAAAAGTGGTCGTATCTCTTGGCGTGTACATGGGTGAGATCCATGGCCCTTGCTGGCTTATGTAAACGAAATGATGGCGATTTGTGATCTGCGCGTGCATTCGTGCTAAAAGTTTTTCTGGTCGCAGTGTTTGTGATGGAAATTCGCCGTAATTGATGGGAGTATCCGAACTGCTCAGGCCGGCGAAACTCCATTATAAAACGGTGCCTAGAGGGTGTATGGGTGGCGGGATCGCTGCCTTGCGTCGATTTGCCGTGCAATGCCTGAGCCACAGCAACGGACGCAGCCATCGGGCACTCAGGGATACGATTCAGATGACGAAACAACAACACCCTCTCGTGAGACTGCTCAATAGTACCAGCCTCGTCAGCCAGATCCTGGTTGGCCTGATCCTTGGTGTCCTACTGGCCTTGCTCTCCCCCGAGACAGCTAAGTCAGTCGGCCTGCTCGGTTCGCTGTTTGTCGGCGGGCTCAAGGCGGTGGCGCCGGTACTGGTCTTTGTATTGGTTATGGCGGCGGTCGTCGGCCATAAACAGGGCCAGAAGACCAACATGAAGCCCATTCTTCTGCTCTATCTGCTCGGCACTTTCTCGGCCGCCGCCGTGGCGGTAGCGGCCAGCTTTTTGTTCCCCACTGAGCTTCACCTCTCGGCCAGTTCGGCCGAGCTGACGCCACCGGGCGGGATCACCGAGGTGCTGCAAACCCTGCTGTTCAATGTGGTGACTAACCCGGTGAAGGCGCTGATTGACGCCAATTACATCGGTATTCTGGCGTGGGCCATCGCACTGGGGATTGCCCTGCGTCACGCCAGCGCCAGCACCAAGGCGGTCATCACCGATCTCTCCCATGGCGTCACCTGGATCGTGAAAGCGGTCATCCGCTGCGCCCCGCTCGGTATTCTGGGATTGGTCGCATCCACCCTGGCCGAAAGCGGCTTTGATGCCCTGCTCGGCTATGCCAAACTGCTGGCCGTGCTGCTTGGCTGCATGTTGTTCATCGCCTTGGTGGTCAACCCGCTGATCGTCTTTTGGAAGATAAAGCGCAACCCCTATCCGCTGGTGTTGACCTGCCTGAAAGAGAGCGGCATCACGGCTTTCTTCACCCGCAGTTCGGCAGCCAATATCCCGGTCAACATGGCCCTGTGTGAGAAGCTGCGTCTGCCGGAAGATACCTATGCGGTCTCCATCCCGCTGGGGGCCACCATCAACATGGCCGGTGCGGCCATCACCATCACGGTACTGAGCTTGGCGGCAGTGCATACCTTGGGCATGAGTGTCGATCTGGGCACGGCCATCCTGCTCTCCGTGGTGGCCACCATCAGCGCTTGTGGCGCCTCCGGTGTGGCGGGTGGCTCGCTGCTGCTGATCCCGCTGGCGTGCAGCCTGTTCGGTATCAGTAACGACATCGCCATGCAGGTGGTGGCGGTGGGCTTCATCATCGGCGTACTGCAAGACTCTGCCGAGACGGCGCTCAACAGCTCCACCGACGTGCTGTTCACGGCGGCGGCCTGTATGGCGGAAGATGAGAGCCTCTGTGAGGCCGCGGCGCGCGAGCCGAGCCAGGTTTGATCAAACACAATGAAAAAACGCCCTCCTCGGAGGGCGTTTTTTATTGGTGTTCTGCCGGTTTGGCTGCGGGCCAGCACCAGGCGACCAATGCCGCCCCGAGCAGGGCAGACACGCCACCGAGAAGCAGGCAGCCGAGCAGCAGTCCGGGGCCGACACTACCGAGTGATTGGGCCAGCCACTCCCAGCTCAGAGCAAAGGAGAAGGGGGCCGGCTCACCCGGGAGCAGCCAGGCTCCCACGCGATAGGCGCCATAGAACATCGGCAGCATGGTGAAGGGGTTATTGAGCCAGACCAGCCCTAGGGTCAGTGGCAGGTGAGCGCGCAGTACGATGGCGCCCAGGGTGGCCAGCAGCATCTGGCAGGGCAGTGGCAACCAGGCGCAAAAGAGGCCGACGACGCAGGCTCGGGTGGCACTGCGGCGATCCAACTGCCAGAGCTGGGGGCAGTCCAGATGCTGGCCGAAGCGTTGCAGCCTTGGGTGAGTGCGCAGCGCCTCGGCACTGGGCAGCCGGCGCTGTAACCTGGCAAGAAGTGTCATGGCGAGGCTCACAGAACATAGGGGAGGCGCAGTCTAACCGCCGCATGCCCGCACGGCAACGTCAGCGCCGCAGCCAGTGTTGCCACAACGTCAGCAAGAGGCGGGTCAACAGGTAGGCGAGCAGGGCGCAGAGCAGGCCGAGCAGCAGCGAGCCGAGCAGGAAAGGGGGAAGCAGACGCTCGGCTTCCAGTTCGAACCAGCGCAGGCTCCACTCCAGTTGAAAATGCTGGGGGGTGATCCCCAGCAACTTACAGCCGGTTTCGTAGGCGGCCAGGTACATCAATGGCAGGGTGGCTGGGTTGTTGAACCAGACCGCCACCAGTGTGAGGGGAAGATTGAAGCCAAGCCAGAGGGCGATGGCCACGGCGATCAGGCTGTGCATCGGCAGCGGGATCCAGGAGGCAAAGATCCCCGCTGCCACGGCGCCACTGAGTGCCACCGGCGTCTTTTGCCACAGGCGAGGCGCCAGCAGGCGATCGCCAAACAGACTGAACCACTTCTGTTGGCGCAAGGATTCACGGGTGATCCGAACCTGTTTGAACATCGCTTTCTCCCCTAAGAAGGGGCCAGTCTAGCGTCGGGCGGCCTCTTCGCCAATACCTGCGGGTTTGCACAGGGTGTGATGGCCGAAGCGGCGCCACACTGGCGGCATGGATGCTCGCCTGCTCTGTTTCTGTCTGGCCGCCAGCTCGGCCCTACTCTGGCCCCGCCTGCCGGCCTGGCCATGGGCGCTGCTGCCCCTAGTGATGTTGCTCGCTCTGCTGACGATGTCCGGGCGCTGGCGCGGCGGTGTGGCGGCCCTGTGTCTCGGTCTGCTCTGGATGCAGGGATCGTTGTTGCTGCGTCTCGGCTGGCTTGATGAACTGCCCGCAGGCCACGCCGTGACGATCGAAGGGACGTTGCTACGCCAGGAGCGCGCCGAGCCTGATTTTACCCGCCTGCTGCTGCGCCTGGACCGGCTAGGAACGCAGCAACGCTGGCCTGCACCACTGATCCAGATATCGGCATACCGGCCACTGCCCGAGTGGCCCACCGGCAGCCATCTTATCCTGAGCGTCGCCCTTAAGCCTGCCCATGGCCTGGCCAATCAGGCCGGCTGGGATGGGCGGCGTAGCCTGCTTGGCAAGGGGATCTTGGCCACTGGCTCCTTGCGCGCCGTGATGGCGGTGACCCCGGCCCCCAGCCACTGGCGCGATCGCTGGTTGGAGGCGGCAGAGCGGGCGTGGCAAGGGCTGGCGACGGCGCCGCTGCTACGGGCGCTGGTGTTTGGTGAGCAAGGGGGGATCAGCCGCGAGCAGTGGGATCTGCTGCGTGGTGCCGGGTTGACCCATGTGATAGCCATCTCGGGCCAGCATATTGCCATCGCTACCGAGCGGGCGCTCATCATGGTGCTGCTGTGGAGCCTGCTGCGCCAGCTCAGGCGCGATTGGCCGGGGTGGCGGATCTGGTTGTGGGCCTTTGCCGCCTTGGTGCTGTGGGACCCATGGGCGCTCTGGTCCGCCGGTTTCTGGCTCTCGTTTCTGGCGGTGGCACTGCTGCTGGTGGCCGGTTTGATTTGGGGGCGCCCCAACTTGTGGCGCATCCAGTGGCTCATGATGCTCGGATTGCTGCCGCTTCAGCTCATGCTGTTTGAAGGGGTAGCGCCGCTGGCGCTGCTGCTCAACCTGCTGCTGCTCCCCTTGTTTGCGCTGATCATCATCCCCTGCGGCTTGGTGGCGGGCCTGCTTGCTCCGCTTGGTGGGGCGGGGCTGCTGTTCTGGCTGGCCGATGCTCTGCTGGGTCATGTGATGCAACTGCTGGCCTGGCTCGATGCGGGGGCCAGACTCTGGTGGCCGCTACCTGCCGAGGGGGCATTGCTCTGCATTCCCCTGCTGCTGGCCTTCACCGCCTGGCGATTACCTGGCGGGCGCTGGTTGCTGTTGCCCTCGGTGGGGCTGATGGGGCTTGCCCTTTGGCCATCCCCTGAGCGGGTCGAGATCAGTGTGCTCGATGTGGGGCAGGGGCTCTCTGTGGTGATCAGCAAAGGCGAGCGAGCCATGATCTTCGACACCGGTGACCGTTACCCCGGCGGGTATAACATGGCCGATGCCGTCGTGCTGCCCAGACTGCGCCAGCGCGGGGTGCGGATCATCGATACCCTTATCGTGAGCCACAAAGACCGGGATCACGCCGGTAATCGAGCGGCGTTGCTGACCGCATTGCCGGTGCGCCGTGAACTCTCCTCTCATCCGTTTGGCCCCTTGACCCACCCCTGCATGGCAGGTCAAACGTGGCGCTGGAGCGGGGTGGAGGTGGCAGTGCTCTGGCCGCCGCAGGGGGGATGGCGTGGCCCTTCGGCGCGCAACAACAACAGCTGCGTGCTGCGCCTTGCCGGAGCAGGGTGGAGCCTGCTGCTACCGGGGGATATCGAGGCGCCGGCCGAGCGCGAACTGGTGCGCCGGCATGGGGCGGGATTGGCGAGCACTGTGCTGGTCTCGGCCCACCATGGCAGCCGCACCTCTTCGACCCCTGCGTTTGTGACGGCGGTATCGCCGGATCTGGTGATCCACAGCGCCGGCTTTCAGAACCGCTGGCGTTTTCCGCGCCCCGAAGTGGTGGCCCGCGTTGAGGCGGCAGGAGCCAGGCAGTGGGTGACCGGTGTGGTGGGAGAGGTGCGACTGACGGCAGGGGATAAGGGGCTCGATATTCGGGTCGAGCGTGAACATGGGCCTTGGTACCGACGCAGTGGAGCTTGGTGGAAACCGGCGCTTTGGCTAGAATAGCCTGTCATTTCAAATCACAAGCAGCTTCTTTCATGCAAGAAACCAGCAACCAGGCTAGTTGGCCTATCTTCAAGCGCCTGCTCGGCTATGTTCGCGATCGCAAGCTCGGACTTATCGGCGGCATCATCGGCATGCTCGGCTACGCCGCCGTTGACACCACCTTCGTCTATTCCATCAAGCCGCTGATCGACAAGGGGATCAATGGCAACGATCCGACCGTGCTCAAGTGGATGCCCTTCTTTGTGCTGGGCATAGTGGCGGTGCGCGGGGTGGCGAACTTTCTCTCCAACTACTGCATGGCCTGGGTCGGCAACCACGTGGTGATGCGTCTGCAACAGCAGGTGTTCAACCACATGGTGATCATGCCGCTGAGCTTTTTCGATCGGCAAAACACCGGTCATCTGCTCTCCAAGGTGACCTATGACGCAAGCCAGGTTTCCAACGCAGCCAGCAACACCCTGGTGACCCTGGTGCGCGAGGGGGCAACCGTCATCGGCCTGCTGGGATTGATGTTCTACCACTCTTGGCAGCTGTCGGTCATCTTCCTGATCGTCGGCCCTGTCGTTGGCGTGATCATCGGCATTATCAGCCGCCGTTTTCGCAAGATCAGCCGCCAGTTGCAGCATGCGGTAGGCAGCATCACCACCTCGACCGAGCAGATGCTCAAGGGTCATAAAGAGGTGCTGATGTTCGGGGGCCAGAAGGTCGAAGAGAAGCGCTTTTTCGATGTCAGCAACAACATGCGCCAGCAGACCATGAAGATGGTCGCCGCCGATGCCATCGGCAGCCCTGTGGTGCAGATGGTGGCCTCGGTTGCCCTGGCGGTCTTCCTCTATGTCGCGACCATCGACAGCGTGCGCGGCGAGCTGACCGCCGGTACTTTCACCGTCATGATCACCTCGATGATGATGCTGCTCAAACCGCTCAAAAGCCTGACCGACGTCAACAACCAGTTCCAGCGCGCCATCACCGCCTGCCAGAGCCTGTTCGGCCTGCTCGATACCGAGCCGGAGCAGGACAGCGGCACCCGCACCCTAGAGCGCGCTCGCGGCGAGATTGAGTTTCGTAACGTCACCTTCACCTATCCGACCAAAGAGAGCCCGGCGCTACGCGACGTCAGCTTCAAGGTGGAGGCGGGCAAGTCGGTGGCCCTGGTGGGGCGTTCTGGCTCGGGTAAGAGCACCATCGCCAGCCTTATTACCCGCTTTTATGACATCGATGAGGGGGAGATCCTGCTCGATGGGGTCAACATCCGCGATTACCGCCTGAGCGAGCTGCGCAAGCAGTTTGCTCTGGTCTCCCAGCAGGTACACCTGTTTAACGACACCGTGGCGAGCAACATCGCCTATGCCGCCGAGGAGCGCTACAGCCGCGAGCAGATCATCGAGGCGGCCCGCACCGCCCACGCCGACGAATTCGTGAGCAAGATGCCCCAGGGTTACGACACCGTGGTCGGCGAGAACGGGGCCTCCCTCTCCGGCGGCCAGCGCCAGCGTCTGGCGATTGCCCGCGCCTTGCTGCGCGATGCTCCTGTGCTGCTGCTCGACGAGGCCACCTCGGCGCTCGATACCGAGTCGGAGCGCCACATCCAGGCGGCCATCGATGAGCTCAGCAAACAGCGTACCTCCTTGGTCATCGCCCACCGCCTCTCCACCATCGAGAAGGCTGACGAGATCCTGGTGATCGACGAGGGGCGCATCGTCGAGCGTGGCAACCACGCCGAGCTGATGGCGCGCCAAGGCACGTATGCCCAGCTGCGGGCCATCCAGTTTGGTGAAAAGGGCTGATGATGGCCTCCCTTTGGTATGACAAGAGCCCCCTTCGCTGGGGGCTGTTGCCATTGGCGGGGCTGTTTGCCGCCGTCTCGGGGGCCCGCCGCGCGGCTTATCGCCTGGGGTGGTGTCAGGCCTATCGCTCAACGCTGCCGGTCATCGTGGTGGGTAACCTCTCGGTGGGCGGTAATGGCAAGACCCCTGTGGTGATCTGGCTGGTGGAGTCCTTGCGTGCCCACGGTTTTCGTCCCGGTGTGGTGAGCCGCGGTTACGGCGGCAAGGCTGCCGGCTATCCGCTGCGACTGACCGGTGACACCGGCACCGCCGAGGCGGGGGATGAGCCGGTGCTCATTCATCGCCGCTGTGGCTGCCCGGTGGCGGTCTCCCCCAAGCGGGCCGAGGCGGTGCGCCTGCTCGAGCAAAGCGGTGAGGTAGACATCATCGTCACCGACGACGGCCTGCAACACTATGGGCTGGCCCGCGACGTTGAAATCGTGGTGGTGGATGGGGTGCGCCGCTTTGGCAATGGGTGCCTGCTGCCAATGGGGCCGCTGCGCGAACCGCTATCACGGCTAGCATCGGTTGACGCCATCATCTGCAACGGCGGCGAGCCGCAGCCGGGGGAGTGGGCCATGCGCTTGGTGCCCGATGCCCCGCGCCGGGTGCTGGATGACGCGCCCCCAACAGGGCCGCTCGGCCCGCGCGTCGATGCCCTGGCGGGGATTGGCCATCCGCCCCGCTTCTTTACCACCTTGCGCGAGCTGGGTTACGACCTAGTGCAGGCGCAGGGTTACCCCGATCACCACGGCTTTGACGAGGCTGAGCTGGTGGCCCGCTTTAACGAGCGGCCACTGCTGATGACCGAGAAGGATGCGGTGAAGTGCCGCGCCTTTGCCCGGCCGAATTGGTGGTATATTCCCGTGCGTGCCGACCTGCCCGAAGGGCTGCTCGGCACCCTCATGACATCCCTAAAGGAGTGACACAGTGGCTCTCGATCCGAAACTGCTGGATATCGTTGCCTGCCCGGTCTGCAAGGGCAAGCTGAACTATGACAAGAGCAAGCAGGAGCTGGTGTGCCGGTTCGATCGCCTCGCCTATCCGCTGGAGGAGGGGATCCCGGTGCTCTTGGAAAACCGCGCCCGCCACCTGCCGCTGGAAGAGCTGAACCCATGAGTTTCGTTGTCATCATCCCGGCCCGTTATGCCTCGACCCGCTTGCCGGGCAAGCCGCTGGCCGACATCCACGGCAAGCCCATGGTGCAGCACGTGGTGGAAAAGGCCATGCAGTCGGGGGCGGAGCGGGTGATCGTCGCCACCGATGACGCGCGGGTGCAGGCGGCGTTAGCCGGTAGCGGCGTCGAGGTGTGCATGACCTCGGCCGATCACCAGTCCGGCACCGAGCGGTTGGCCGAAGTGTGCCGTCTGTGCGGTTTTGCCGCCGACACCATCATCGTCAACGTGCAGGGGGACGAGCCGCTGATCCCGCCCGCCATCATCCGCCAGGTGGCCGACAATCTGGCGGCGGCCGATGCTCCGATGGCAACCCTGAGCGTACCCATTCACGATGCGGCCGAGGCCTTCAATCCCAACGCGGTGAAGGTGGTGACCGATAAGGATGGCTATGCCCTCTACTTCAGCCGCGCCCCCATCCCTTGGGAGCGGGATCGCTTTGCAGCGAGCCATGAAGTGATTGGCCCCTGGTTCCAGCGCCACATCGGCATCTATGCCTATCGCGCTGGCTTTATCGAGCGCTATGTGCAGTGGGCGCCGAGCCAGCTTGAACAGATAGAGGCCCTCGAACAGTTGCGGGTGCTCTGGTACGGGGAGAAGATCCATGTGGCCGAGGCGCTGGAGGCCCCGCCGGTTGGGGTTGATACTCAGGCGGATCTTGAAAAGGTGCGGGCACTGCTCGCTAAATGAGGTAAAAACGGCGCCAAAGGCGCTGTTTTTTTATGCATGTCTGACGTGGCTTTTTGACGCTAATTATCTGATTTGTTGGGACGTGTCGGATCTTAGCGCACCCTGAAAGCCGGTGTTTGCCAAACGCATCAGTTTCGTTATGATGCAAGACAAGTGTGGTATGCCCGCTGGGCAATAAAAATATAAAAAGATGGGGTAATCCGGGTGATAAATGTATTTCTGGTCGATGATCATGAGCTGGTGCGTACCGGGATAAGACGCATCCTGGAGGATGTCCGCGGGATCAAGGTAGTGGGTGAGGCGCAAAGCGGTGAGCTGGCCGTGACCTACTGCCGCCAGAATCATCCGGATGTGATTCTGATGGACATGAACATGCCTGGCATCGGCGGACTGGAAGCCACCCGCAAGATCCTGCGAATTTGCCCGGATGTGCGCATCATAGTGCTCACCATCCATTCAGAAAACCCGTTCCCGACCAAGGTGATGCAGGCCGGCGCCGCCGGTTACCTCACCAAGGGCGCCGCCCCTGAGGAGATGATCCAGGCCATTCGCCTGGTGCACTCGGGCCAGCGTTACATCTCCCCGGAGATTGCCCAGCAGATGGCATTGAGTCAGTTTGCCTCCCATGACGAGAACCCCTTCAAGTCCCTCTCCGAGCGCGAGCTGCAAATCATGATGATGATCACCAAGGGGCAGAAGGTGAACGAGATCTCCGAGCAGCTCAACCTGAGCCCGAAGACGGTCAACAGCTACCGATATCGGCTCTTTAGCAAGCTCGGCATCAACGGGGATGTGGAGTTGACCCACCTCGCCATCCGTTATGGCATGCTGGATGCCGATACCCTCTGAGCGGCAGTGGCCACGCAGTAAACAGCATAAGGAAGGCGGCCATGGCCGCCTTTTCCCTTGATGGAGCACCATGAGCGAGCAGTTTGACAGCAAGGCCTTTCTCAAGGTCGTGACCCACCAGAGCGGTGTTTACCGCATGTATGATGCGGGCGGCACCGTTATCTATGTGGGCAAGGCCAAGGATCTCAAAAAACGCCTCTCCTCCTATTTTCGCAAGCAGGTCGACAGCGCCAAGACCCGCGCCCTGGTCAGCCAGATCGCGGACATTCAGGTGACGGTGACCCACACCGAGACCGAGGCGCTGATCCTCGAGCACAACCTCATCAAGCAGTACCAACCGCGCTACAACGTGCTGCTGCGCGACGACAAGTCTTATCCCTGGATCATCATCACCGATGAGCGCCACCCGCGGATCGGCGTGCACCGGGGGGCGCGCAAAATCAAAGGGGAGTATTTCGGCCCATACCCCTCGGGGGGGGCGGTGCGCGAGAGCCTGCACCTGATGCAGAAGATCTTCCCAGTGCGCCAGTGTGAAGACGCCGTCTATGCCAACCGCTCACGCCCCTGCCTCATGTATCAGTTGGGGCGCTGCGCTGGCCCCTGCGTGGCGGGGCTGGTGAGCGACGAGGAGTATGCACGCCAAGTCGATCTGGCCCGGCTGTTTCTGGTGGGCAAGGATCAGGAGGTGATCGGTCGGCTGGTGGAGCAGATGGAGAGCGCCAGCCTAGAGCTGCGCTTTGAGGAGGCGGCCCGGTTTCGCGATCAGATCCAGGCGCTGCGCCGGGTGACCGAGCAGCAGTCGGTCAGCGGCAACGTGCTCGATGATCTCGACGTGGTAGGGGTGGCCCAGAGCCAGGGCACGGCTTGCGTGCACGTCTTGTTCATCCGTCAGGGCAAGGTGCTCGGCTCGCGCAGCTACTTTCCCAAGGTGCCAAGCGATACGCCGCTCGAAGAGGTGGTGCAATCTTTCCTGCTCCAGTTCTATCTTTCGGGCCAGTCGGGGCGGCAGATCCCCAGCGAGGTGCTGCTCGATGTGGCGCTTGAGGACGAAGAGGTGATCGCCGAGACACTGAGCCAGAGCGCCGGCTACAAGGTGCGGGTGGTGAGCCGCACCCGCGCCGATCGGGCGCGTTTTATCAAGCTGGCCAGCACCAATGCGCTGACCGCCTTGCAGTCACGGCTGGCCCACAAGAGCACCATGACCGAGCGGCTGCGTCAGCTCGAAGAGCTGCTCGAACTCGAGCGCCCCATCGCGAGGATGGAGTGCTTTGATATCTCCCACACCATGGGGGAGCGCACCGTGGCCTCCTGCGTGGTGTTTGGTCGCGAGGGGCCCATCAGCGGGGAGTATCGCCGTTTCAACATCGAGGGGATCACCGGCGGGGATGACTATGCCGCTATGGAGCAGGCGCTGGAGCGGCGCTTTGGCAAGCAGCAAGATGCCGACAAGGTGCCCGATATCCTCTTTATCGACGGTGGCCTCGGCCAGTTGCGCCGCGCCGAGGAGATCCTTGCCTGCCACTTAGACAAGCTCAGCGGTAAGCAGCCGCTGCTGATCGGGGTGGCCAAGGGGGTCACCCGTAAGGCGGGCCTAGAGACCCTCATCATCGGCGAGAGCCACGAAGAGATGAACCTGCCGACCGATATGCCGGCGCTGCATCTCATCCAGCATATCCGCGACGAGTCGCACCGCTTTGCCATCACGGGGCACAGGGCGCGGCGCGCCAAGGCGCGGGTCACCAGCTCGCTTGAAGAGATCCCCGGTGTGGGGCCCAAGCGGCGACAGGCGCTGCTCAAGTACCTAGGGGGGCTGCAAGAGGTTAAACGTGCCGGGGTCGAGGAGCTGGCCAAGGTGCCGGGGATCAGCCTGGCCATGGCCGAAGCGATCCATGCCGCGTTTCACGGCGCAAACGGGTGACGCAGGCGGGTGGCAATGCCATAATGACCGGGCTGCCTTCGGGCGCATTTCCGAGCCTGCTCGGATCCCCGGCGCTGCGGCATTGCCGCCCATCGCCCTCGCTCTCTGCTGAAGTGGCTGACAATAATGACCAATATCCCCAACCTGCTGACCTACTTTCGGATCTTGTTGATCCCCTTCTTCGTCGTTCTGTTCTATCTGCCGTATCACTGGTCTTATATGGCGGCTGCCGTGGTGTTCATTTTGGCGGCGGTAACCGACTGGTTTGATGGCTATCTGGCCCGCAAACTAAACCAGTCCACGGCTTTCGGGGCTTTTCTCGATCCGGTTGCCGACAAGATCATGGTGGCGGCCGCGCTGGTGGTCATTGTCGAGCACTACAACACGGTCTGGGTGACCATTCCCGCGCTGACCATGATTGGCCGCGAGATCCTGATTTCGGCCCTGCGTGAATGGATGGCGGAGATTGGCAAGCGCTCCTCGGTGGCGGTTGGCTGGATTGGTAAATGGAAGACCACCATCCAGATGGTTTCACTGACCGGGCTCATCTGGCAGTACGACATCTGGATGATCTGGTTGGCTTATCTGCTGCTGTATGTGGCGACCGTGCTGACCTTCTGGTCCATGTTCCAGTATTTGAAGGCGGCCTGGGCCGATCTCAGCTACCACTCTCGCTTCTGAGTGAGCAAAGAGGGTGAACGGAATGACCCGGCTTGGCCGGGTCTTCTGTTTTTGCGCCCTTGGCGCTTCTTTTGGGGCAAAAAATGCTCGAACGATCAGTCAATTAACTTTTTTGGGTTGACTCAGTGCGGCAAGCCGATAGAATGCTGCGTCACAGTCAGGGCGAAAGCCGAAGACAGGCGGGAATAGCTCAGTTGGTAGAGCACGACCTTGCCAAGGTCGGGGTCGCGAGTTCGAGTCTCGTTTCCCGCTCCAATCTCTCGTTGAGAGCATGGCGCGTTAACAAAGCGGTTATGTAGCGGATTGCAAATCCGTTTAGTCCGGTTCGACTCCGGAACGCGCCTCCACATTCTCAGGGCCCGCAGAGCGGGCCCTGTTGCAATCAGTCACTGCCCGGATGGTGAAATCGGTAGACACAAGGGATTTAAAATCCCTCGACCTTTGGTTGTGCGGGTTCGATTCCCGCTCCGGGCACCACTTTTTCATATCATATCGTATCATACGGTATCCCAAACCCGCATAGCGTAAGGCTCTGCGGGTTTTTTGTTGTGTCTTGTCGTATCATATCGTGTCGATACATGCCCCCAAGTCTGGGGGCCTTTTTGGGGGCCTAAATCTCAATGGGTGAATTTAGGCCCCCAAAACACCGGCCAGCCGTTGCCATGTAAGGCCTCAAGGAAAATAGTTTAGGCCCCCACGGATAGCGGACTTAGGCCCCCAACACGGGAGATTTAGGCCCCAATGCCTTTGAACGACATCACAGCAAGACAAGCCAAATGGAGCGGCAAACCGAGCGGCGACAAGCTGACCGATGAGAAGGGGCTTTTCCTGCTAGTCAATAAGTCCGGTAAGTATTGGCGGCTGAAATATCGCTTCGCCGGCAAGGAGAAGAAACTAGCCCTGGGGGTCTACCCTGAAGTGTCGCTAAAAGAGGCGAGAGCCAGGCGAGACGATGCCCGGAGATCTATCGCTGAAGGCGTTGATCCGTGCCTTGCTCGCAAGCAGGACAAGATCGCCGGGCAGATAGCCCGTGAGAACTGTTTTGAAGTGCTTGCGAGGGAGTGGCATCAAGGCCAGTTGGCGCGATGGAGCCCAAGCCATGCCGGCAGAGTGATCGAGTCACTGGAGGCCGACGCATTCCCGGATCTCGGCGCGGTACCCGTTACCGAGCTGACAGCCCCCATGATGCTGGAGGCGCTGCGTAAGGTGGAAAAGCGCGGTGCGTCTGAAACTGCTGGTCGTGTGTTGCAGCGGATCAGCGCGGTGATGCGCTATGCCATCCAGACGGGGCGAGCCACATACAACCCGGCGCAAGACCTCAAGGGGGCGCTTGTTGCGGCCAAGAAGGAGCACCGCCCCGCATTGCCACGGGCAGAGCTGCCGGAGTTCTACCGCCGCTTGGCCGCTGAGCCAATGAATCAGGTAACCCGTCTAGCCTTCCATCTGCTTATGTTGACCATGACCCGCCCCGGTGAGGTACGCTTTGCGCGCTGGGATGAGTTCGACATAGAGCGGGCTGAATGGCGGATCCCCGCCGAACGCATGAAGATGCGAGCCCCGCACCTTGTCCCCTTGTCCCGCCAGGTGCTGGCCGTGCTTGATGAGCTGCGCGGTCTGACGGGACATTGTGAGCTGTTGTTTCCCAGTGAGCGCCGCCTAACTACCCCAATCAGTGAGAACACTTTGAGCTATGCCATGGGGCGCATGGGCTACAAGGGTATTGCCACACCGCACGGATTCAGGGCGCTGGCTTCCACCACTCTGAATGAAGAGGGATTCAACCCTGATGTGATAGAGCGCCAACTTGCTCATGCTGAGCGTAACAAGGTTAGGGCGGCATATCACCGCGCCGAATACCTAGACGACCGGCGTAAGCTATTACAGTGGCTAGCCGATTTCTATGAATCACAGCAGGGGAGCAATGTTCAGCCTGTGAATTTCAGCCAGACAGGTTAATAAAGTCGATGAAAATTACACGTGGAAATACCTCACGCTCAGTACTTGTATATATTGCTCTGACCGATTACTGCCATTTATTACTATGGTGAAATCAAAAAAATAATAGCAATAAACATATGCCAATAACGTGTTGCATGGGATGAAATAATACCTCATGCATACACACCATCATTTTTATTTCCCTCCATAACATTAACGCCTGGATAGCCACCTCAGATTATGGGGCGTGCATCATGGATTCATTCCCACTACAGTCAAACTAACTGCCAATTTTTATCAGCCTAACAACTACCTAGGTTACCCAGAAATTTGATATAGATCACGTTTTAGTGAAAATAATCAAAAGCAAGCACCGTCCTATTATGTCGCTATTTGTGGCACTATGTCCCTCGATGTACTTATTTTAGAGCTATTCGCTAGCTGTCAATATTTTAAATTCTATTTCAATACTATTTTTTCTGTGCTCAGATAGTCCTACATAGCAAGACGCATCGAGGAATATCACAACATGTCATTACACGTATCATCTGAATTACCAATGGACGGCTTTGTCCGGGCTGGCACGTTGGCCAAGGTTCTGGGGATATCAGTGGTCACGGTCTGGCGTTGGTCTGCTGCTGGCAAGTTCCCCAAGCCAGTCAAGGTATCCGGTCGCGTTACCGGCTGGCCTGTCGCTGATGTGCGCGCCTGGATTGCTGAAAAAAGCAACCCTACTAGTCAATCCGCTAGCAACTGAGCCGCATTATGGCTGTGCGAGTTCGCTGCAACCAGTGTGGCAGCCTTGGCATCATAACCAAGTCAGACCGCATATCTGAAAACGTCTCTCGTTTATATTGTCGTTGTAAATCAGCTTCCTGCGGACATGCTTGGGTTTCAACACTGGCATATAGCCATACAACAAGGCCATCATCAAAACAGGGCCATTCAGTTGCTATTGCGCTACTTGATGCACTATCACCTGAAGCACGGACAAAGATTATTGAGGAGTTAACCAAGCTGAATAAATAACCCTGTGCAAACGTCAAAATTACTATGTGAGGTTTGAAATGGTCAATCCAGAAATAACAACTGGATGGGTATGCATTGCCTCATCCGGGCCAACAGTGTCAGAAAAAGAAATTAAACCTGAATGGCTTGTCGATATGGCAAGTAGTTATGACCCTGAGTTTTATACCGCCACCATGTGGCCAGAGCATAACCGAACAGAGCCGATGGGCCATGTCATGGCATTAAAGTCCGCTGTGGAAAATGGCATTACCAAACTGTTTGCTGTATTGAAACCAAACCTCGCGCTTATTGAGGTGAACAAAGAGGGGAAGCTCTGTTTTTGCTCGATTGAGCCAAGACCTAATTTTGCCAAGTCAGGCAAGATGTATTTGGCTGCGCTTGGATTAACCGATACCCCTGACAGTACCGGCACAACAGCACTTAAATTTAGTGCTCAAGGTGTCACGCCGAGAGGCGTACCGATGCAGTGGGCTGGTAGTTATGTCGAAAAAAGAGATAACGACTTTTTCAATCTCCTTACTCACGCTAAGGAGCTAAATAAGCAATTCCAGCACATTAAATCCATGACACATGACATGACCAAACAATTTTCAGTGACTAACGCGCCAACTTCGGAGCCCATGAATATGGATATCAATGTTATTACCAGCGACTTTCGTTTTTCGTTCTCGCAGCGTGACGGATTTCTTGACCCCGTTGCCAGTGCTGCGCTGACGTCAGCCTTGGCGCAATCTTCCCCGCTTCTCTCCCGGATCACATTTCTCCATGTGGCAGACCCCCACGCAGCCCAGTTCGATGGGTTCAAACCAGGCTTACGTACCGGGCGGCGCATTGGCGAACGGTTTGAGGTAAAGGCATCCCCTAGCCATACCCCGCCAGAATTGACTGATATGGACAGTGGCACTGTGTTTAGTTGGGGTGAGCTGAGCCAAATCCTCGGCAGGATGACCCAGCAGCAAGCCAACGAGGTGCTACAGGGCTTGATGTTGCTCGCCGTGGCGGAAGACATCATTCGTATTGGCTTTCATGGTATTGCCGCTGAAGCAGAGACCGATCCCTCTGCTCACCCCAACGGGGAAGATGTGGCGCGGGGCTGGCATCAGACGGCAAAGGATGCCGATAAGGCTGGGGAGCGTGTATTGCTGGCCCCTGTAGTGTTTGATGTCAAAGGTGGCGGCGATTATGCCGATCTGGATGCCATGGCCTACCACCTGGTAAACAAACTGCCGGAAGCATACCGCGACGACCCGCGTTTGGTTGTGCTGGTCGGTGGCGAGTTGTTGCGGGCTCACAAGCAGGCTTATATCAAGCCCGGCCAGGTTCGCGATAAAGACCAGCGCATGAAAATTGCCGATATGCCGGTAATGACCAACCAAAATATGCCGAGAAACTATTTCGCTATCACTTTCCTTGAAAATATGATGGTTATTACTGAGGAAAATAGTGAGCGAGTAAACGCAACAGACGTGAATGATAGCAAGGCATGGGCAATGCGTTATTACCGCCATTCAGGTTATTCGTTGGGAGAGCCCAAAGCGTATGCGGCTTTCGATGCCATATCCATTGCTAAATAACAGGAGATAGAGCATGAACCATATTGAAAAAGCAGTGAGTGATCTTGAGCATTCCAAATCTCGCTTTAATGCTAGCGCATCAGAAATGGATGCAATCCGCAATAAACAAGCTGAACTGAAGGCAATGATTGCGGATGCTAAAAGTAAGCTAGATAACTGGAAGGTGCTGGCCCCTTCTGCCGGTGTTGCTGAAGCAATGGCAGACCGTCAGTCATCGCGTGACCTGGCTAATCACATGGAAGATGCAAGTGAGCTGCTGGAGGCGCTAAAAATTGATGATGAGTGCCATTGGCCTGACCTTGCCAATGCCCATGCGGCGCTCGAGAATGCGCGTAATAAGTTGCGCTATGAATACAAGCGCCTGGCCAACGCTGAAATCACTGGTCGCATTAAAATGGTAACCGCTAAATTGCTGCCTCATATCGGCGGACTTGCAGAACTGGCCGTAATCAAAAAGATTGCGGAAGGCGAGGAGGCCGCCATTGCGTGGGCACAAGCTGAACTTATGAAATTGCTTAAGCCTGCAATGGATAATGTGGATACAGATAAAACTGGTGTTCGCATGGATATTGCCGAAATGCTGACTGAGCAAGTCAACACTAAATATCATCACGAAATCAGCAAGGGTTCATCACCTGCCTATAAATGCAAAGTTAATCATATGAAAAACCGCAAATAAAAAGTGGCGGGCCTTGTACGCCCGCCACTTCTATTTCCCACTGCCTTTCAATTTACCCAAGGAAAGACCTGTGCATTATGCTATTCATGTGAAATGCTGGCAATGTATTTCACTTATATTGACGAGTCTTGTCACGCAATACATTCATGGACGCAACCTGCATACTTGGCGACAAGTTGAACATCTGGTACTCGGTGGCTTGCGTGATACGTATCGACACGGTAAGATCTTCAACGCAACGGCAAAATCCGTTGCCGGGCGTGGAAACCCGGAATTGAACTCAGCGCCAACCCACGCGCTTGCGTGGTTTTTTGTTGGCACTCGATCCCCTTTGCTTGGGGCGCTGTTGGCCTATCTGGTCGGCGGGGTCTGCTGTGTCATGGTGGCTCGGGCGGGGCAGCTTTCAGGCTGGCCGGTTTCCTCTGGGTTCGCCGGTATTTCCACCCCCGCTCGGGCTACCGCCATGAGTGTGGAAACTCTGGTCGGTAGTGAATATCTATCGAACTCAGAGGCTGCCATCATGGCTACTATCCCCACCCTTGCTACATCCAAACTCTTTACCTTTCTGCTCGCTGCGCACGGTTGTCGTGTGGCCGAGCTACCCCGCATTCGCACCGTTTCGACCACGGCTCATACCGAAGCTGAGGCCCGCGCCCATCTGCCTGGCCTGCCGCTGGTGTTCCTGTCCCGCACCCCGAGTAACAAGGGGGTGGCAGCATGACAAGCCATCTGACCCATCATATCGATTTGAACCGTGTGCAACTTGAGCTTGATACCTCTGTATCCGCACTCCAAACCCTATCTTACCTGTTGGCAAGCAATGCCGAACAAACCAAGACCGATCCCCGTTTTGACCCTGCAACTCTGTCATATGGGGTTTCTGGCTTGCTGGAGTTGGTTGCCGGTAATCTGCACGAAAATTCATGCCATATCAGCGAACTTAACGACCAGCTGAACCGTGAAGGGGGTATGTCATGAGAATGCCATTCACTTTTTTCGCATGGGCAGCAGCCAACGAACCCGGATTCGTTGACCCTATCAATCCACGCACCGGCAAACGCTCGCAAGCGGATAGCTTGAGCGTCTTCCCGAGCCGTAAAGCCCGTGGCCAGTTCATCGCCCAGGCCCGAGGTACGGCGCTCGCTGTGACTGCCAAAAAGGCCCGCCAGTTGAAAGCCGGTTTAGATGACCGGGCATTTCATGAGCTGGTCGATCTGCTGGCTGGGGGTGACCTGTGAGCGCCTTCGAACGGGGTGACGGCTACTCCATACAGACCTTGAAATTTCAATGCCAGGAACTTGGTTTAGACCCCAGTTTATTGCCCAGACGGCTGTTGGAGATCACGAGCGAAGCCAGGACGTGCAGACATCCTGATCCCAACGTCGGGTATGAGAGAGTCGTTTATTTCAAGCCTGAAACACACGAGCACATTCTGCGGGCGGAAATATTCGCGATTGAGGCCGCCAAGATCTGCGAAGAGGAGCGACAGAAGCAACAAGAACAAGGGGAAAATCATGAGCGCGAATAACAACCACTATGCAAGCACAGTCTCTGATGTCGCGGCAGCCGCTTGTGGGCGCTGGCCTATGGTCTTGGCGTCATTGGGGATCGATGTCCCTAGTGGGCGCAAGCATGGCCCTTGCCCAGCCTGTGGTGGGAAAGACCGTTTCCGCCTTGATGACAAGGGGGGGCGCGGTACATTCATTTGCAACGAGTGCGGTGCGGGTGACGGGTTGGACTTGGTTGCCAGGGTGACCCGTCAACCACTCAAGGAGGCTGCCGCCATGGTGGCCCCTCTGGTGGGGTTAAGCGGTGCAGGGATGGATCCCGCAGAGCGTGAGCGCTTACAGCAAGCGCAACAGGCAAGGGCAGAGCAGGAGCGCAAGCAAGGCGAGCTGATGCGCAAGAAGGCCGCCAGTCGGGCCGCTGCTATCGTGCAGGACTGCCAAACGGGGCATTCTCCCTATCTGGTCGGTAAGCGCGTGAGATGGCCACATGGGCTGATGACACGCACGGTGATCGCCATTGGCAAGGAGAGCTTTCCCCATGGTTCAACCGTGGTGCCACTGACCGACGAAGGCGGCTACCTGGTGAACGTGCAACTTATTCGGCATGACGGATTCAAGAGCTATCTGCCAGGTGGTCAGAAACAAGGGGCTTATCACCGCATCGATGGCGGGGATCTGATTGCCGTGGTGGAGGGCTATGCCACGGGGTTATCTGTGCACCTGGTGACCGGGGCCACGGTCTATTGTGCGATGGACGCCGGTAACCTGGTGAACGTGGCCGGCACGGCTCGCCGGCAATATCCCCAGGCAATGATCTTGGTGTGTGGTGACAACGACGTGGCCAAGCCGAACAACCCCGGCAAGGTCAAGGCCGAGGAGGCCGCGCAAGCCGTGGGAGGGCTGGTGTCGCTACCGCCTGCCCCAGGTGATTGGAACGACTATCACCAAGCCTATGGGCGTGAGGACACAGGGGCGGTGATCATGGGGGTGATCCCTGTTGCGCCGCCGCCAGCCGAGACGCCAAAAGCGGCTAGCCAGAAGAAGCACAAGGGCCAGCAGGCGGCCAAGCAGGCAACCCCGGACAGCGCACAGGGGGTGAGCACTGAGCCAAACCCAGTAAGTGCGGTACAAGAAGGGGATCCCGGCTTCCTGCCGGATCAGCAAGCAGACCCAGCCTCGCAGGCACACGATGAAAATGATGATCTGCCGGAAGGGTTCATTATCAAACATGGCGGGCTGTACGGGATTGAGTGGGTCGGGCGCGGAGAAGAGGCGCGGCGTGAAGAGGTGCTGTTATCGCCAGTTGTGCGCGTGTTGGCACGTACCGCCAACGAGCGGGGCTATGGTCATGGAAAACTGTTGGAGTGGCAGGACAGCAAAGGCCGTCTGCGTCAATGGGCTATGCCAATGGACAGGCTGATCCAACGTGGAGGGGAAGCGGCCTTAGTGTCACTGGTTGATGGCGGGCTGGCGTTCGTGAACATGGAGAAGCGCAACAAGTTCACCCGCTATCTGATGATGTGCCAGCCGAGCCGTGAGATCACCTGTGTTGAACATACCGGTTGGCATGATGGAACGTATGTACTGCCAAGCGGTGGCATTGGGCCGAATGCCGGTGATGTGATCCTGCAATCGGGTGGCTACATGGACAGCGATTTCACCAGTGCCGGGGAGCTGGCCGAATGGCAGCGCCAAATTGCCTCTGTGGCTGTTGGTAACAGCCGACTTGGGTTTGCCCTGTCTTTGGCCTTTGCCGCGCCCCTGCTGTCTCTGGTGGGGCTTGAGGGCGGTGGTTTCCACCTCAAGGGCGAGAGTACAGACGGTAAATCAACCATCATGAAGGCGGCGGCAAGTGTTTACGGCCAGCCTGATCGTTTTAGCCACACTTGGCGGGCAACTGGTAACGCTATCGAGGGGATTGCCGGACGGCGTAATGATGCGCTGCTGTGTCTCGATGAGTTGGGCGAGCTGGACGGGCGCGAGGCCGGGCAAGTGGCCTACATGCTGGCGAACGGACAAGGCAAGGGCCGCAGTCGCCAGGATGGCGAATTGCGCGAGCGCAAAGCGTGGCGGCTGCTGTTCCTCTCGACCGGTGAGTTGTCCCTTGAAGATCATGCCGCCGAGGCAGGCAAACGCACACAAGCAGGGATGGAGGTGCGGACTATTCAGATCCCGAGCAGCACCGGCAAGCATGGGGCGTTTGAGGCGCTTCACAGCCAGCCGGACGGGCGAGCGTTCGCAGATGCGCTCAATGATGCCTGTAAGCGCGAATACGGCACCGCCTTTCGTACCTATGCCGAAGCGTTGGCCGCAGGGCTGGATGTGTACAGGGAGCGGCTGAAGGCGGAGATGAAGCGTTTGGCGTATGAGTTCACCCCAAAGGATGCCGGTAATCAGGTCGGGCGAGCTATCAACCGCTTTGCCCTGGTGGCGGCGGCGGGTGAGTTGGCGAGCGAGCTGGGGATCACCGGTTGGCCCCAGGGGGAGGCTACAAGGTCGGTGCGGGTGTGCCTCAAGGCGTGGTTGGATGAGCGGGGGCACTTGGGTAACAAGGAAGACAAGGCGACACGCGATCAAGTGCGGGGCTTTATGGTTGCGCATCAGTTCAGCCGCTTTGCAGACTGGTTTGACCCTAATCACCGCCCGGCAAACATGGTGGGTTACCGCAAGGTGGAGGGGGGCAGCGTGAGCTTTATCGTCTTGCCGTCGGCTTGGGCGGAGGTCACCAAGGGGCACGATCCAAAGCGAGCGGCGCAATTGTGCGTTGAGGCGGGTTGGTTGCGCCCGTCAAAGGACAGCCAGAAGCGATCGCAAAGCGTGGTTAAGTTGCCAGGCATGAGCAAGGCTAGCCGAGTCTATCATCTGACCGAGCTGGTTCTTTCAGATGCAGCCGAAGAGCCGGAAAACGACGAATAAGCCAGCCAGAAGAACGATCAGGGTCGCCATGTGCGGCCCTTGCTTCTTTCTGGTTGAGCATGTATCACGCGTGCGCGCAGCCGCGCGCACGAAAAACTTTAAAAGTTGAGGTAACGAGGTAACCACAGATATAAATCAAGCTGTAGCCCTTTATTTATAAGGGTTTGCTTGGTTACCTTGAAGGTGAAATTTCGAGGTAACCACGAGGTAACCTGAGGTAACCGAGACAAAGCAGGTTACCTCGATGGAAAAAGTTACCTCGGCCCTACTTTTTCGAGGTAACCAAGAAACCCAGTAACGGCGCGGCCTAGAGGGTCAAGTTACCTCGTTACCTCGGTTACCTACGTTTTTTGAGTCAGGTGTGCGCAGGTGCGCGCGAATAGCAAAGCTGCTGAGTTTACGTCAATAGTTTTTTCTCTGGCTGGCGATATTTATTTTTTGCATTGCGGTTGCCGGGGAACGCGTACCAACTTGAATTTTTGTAATTTATAAACTACACGCTTAAGTGTGATCGAGATCAAGCAAACCGCCGCCTTCATGGCATGGGAAAGCAAGCTGAAAGCTCAGCGAGCAAAGGCCGCTATTGCTGCCTGGATCTTCCGTCTCGCTAACGATCTCCCCGGAGACGTCTCACCGTCGGGCAAGGGGTAAGTGAGTTGAGGATTCATTACGGCCCAAGCTACCGGGTGTACTTCCAGCAGCGGGGGACTGAAATTGTCATCCTGCTATGCGGTGGAGATAAGGGCAGCCAGGCCAGGGATATAGATACCGCAAAGCGCCTAGCAAACGAGTGGAGGCCACAATGACAGAACCCATCTATGACTATGACCTAGCACAGGCGTTGGACGGCCCGGAGGCTATCGCCGTATTCCTAACGGATGCCCTGGAAACTGGAGACGCCGCCTATATCGCCAAGGCTATGGAGGTCGTTGCCCGCGCCAAAGGAATGTCAGAGCTAGCCAGGGAAACAGGATTGGCCAGAGAGCAGCTATACACATCTTTCAGCGTGCGCGGGAACCCCACACTAAAAACCACGCAGGCAGTGATGCGAGCGTTGGGAGTTGATCTGACTGCTCGAGCACACGCGAAATA
This sequence comes from Aeromonas simiae, assembly GCF_014892695.1. Taxonomy (NCBI): domain Bacteria; kingdom Pseudomonadati; phylum Pseudomonadota; class Gammaproteobacteria; order Aeromonadales; family Aeromonadaceae; genus Aeromonas; species Aeromonas simiae. The sequence continues at coordinate 1,859,928 of NZ_CP040449.1, read as the reverse complement.
AGAACATACCCGGCGCGGATAACTCGCCATCAAAAACAACAGGGGCGCTACAATGGCGCCCCTGTTGTTTTTTGCTGAAGGTCAACAACCTAACCCACCACTACCGCCACGCCAAGGGGCCGCCACCGCTAGCAACAAACATCCTCAAATGAATACTTATGCGCAACTCTATTCAGCCTCACCAAGCCTATCGGACTCTGTATGGCGATTATTCTCTGTTTCTGTGGCCACCACACAGGCCCGCAGCCCAGTATCTACGGCGAGATCCTCTGACTCACGGAATCCGCACTCCTCCCCCCCCACCTGCGGGCTGTATATAAATTTTTTTGTGAAATTTTTTTTTGTGCATTTCTATTCGCCAGCCCGCGCCAGTATTGGGGCTTTGGGGTAAAACCAGAATTTCACAAAACTGCATTTTGTGATCGTTTTGTGGCGATTCGATCACCACGAAAACGCGAAACGAAAAAACGCAACCAATTGAATTCTATGAAATAAATTCTATTTTTCGTGGGTTGTGAACAGACAGGCGTCTAACTGGTACAACCAGCGTGCAAAAGTGGCAAGCCCAGACGTGGCGCGGCCTAGCTGGCTGTTTTGGCTCGATTGAAGAATTTCACGAGTGAAATTTTTAAGGTGCCTCGCCTCCCGATCCTGGTGAGTGGATCAGCCGCAAACAGCCGAACCGGATGACCGAACACACCAAGCCAAATGGGGGGGATTTTCTATTTTCCGTGAGGTGCTACCACGTGGGGCGGTCATGCCCTGCCGATGGCACAGGAAACCACTCAGGGGCTCTCAGGCGGTCGCTGGTGCGTTGGGGGATGATCATGCCCTGCCGATGGCACAGGAAACCACTCATGAGCTCTCAGGCGGTCGCTGGTGCGTTGGGGGATGGTCGGCTCTGCCGATGGCACAGGAAGCCCCTCAGGAGCTCTCAGGCGGTCGCTGGTGCGTTGGGGGATGGTCAGCCCTGCGCCGATGCACAGGAAGCCCCTCATGAGCTCTCAGGCGGTCGCTGATGCGATGGGGGATGGTCAGTGTGTCAAACAGGCTACCGCCAGACCCTTGGGCTTCTTCTGGCTGGCCGCCTTTTAGGGGCTAAGGAAAACGAGCCTGGGGGCCTTTTTGGGGGCACAAACAATGATGACGAATAAAAATAACCAACAAAATCATAATGTTATTTGCTCGATTCTAGAGACGCTCCGGGCACCACGATTTAATGCTGTAATATCAGCATGTTAGAAAAGGCCACTCCAACGAGTGGCCTTTTTTGTTTATGTAGCGCACATCGCCGGTGCCTACATTATGTCCACGCAGGTTTAGCCACATTCGAAAGTCCATCGACACTCACCTCGAGGCTCGCTTGAAGAAGAGGTGCTGGTTTCTACCCCATCAATGAGTGCCAGTTAAGCCGCATCGAGTGGGGCAACAGCGCCGCCACCTCGTGTGGTATTACGCCGTAGTGCGCTAGAGCGTCGCCGTCGCAAGCGATATGAGGCGCGCCAGAGCCGCATCTTCCCTTGAAAGGAGGAAGGCGCAGGTGGCGCTGCTGCTCTGGTTGAGCACTGTTTGCCTCAGCGCCGCTGATGCTGTCAGCTCACCTACCCGCCAAGTGTTGGGGGAGGGCCGCGATCGAGTAAAACGCGGCCCCGCCTTTGGGCAGCCTTGGCTGCTGATCAGCCTAGGTCACCGCCGGCGACCGGCAAAATCGTGCCGGTGATGTAGCTGGCGTCATCGGATGCCAGAAACAAAATCGCCGACGCCTGTTCGTCCAGGGTGCCGTAGCGGTGCATCAGGCTCGTGGCTCTGGTCTGATCCACCAGGGTCTGGTACCACAGCCGTTCCTGCTCACTCTGGGGATCGGTATTGCGCGGGGTCAGCCGGGGCGGCGCCTCGGTGCCTCCGGGGGCGGTGGCGTTGACCCGGATCCCCTGCTCGGCGTATTCATAGGCCAGATTGACGGTGAGGGCATTGACCCCCCCCTTGGCTGCGCCGTAGGGCACCCGCATCACGCCACGGGTGGCCACCGACGATACGTTGACGATGGCTCCTCCCTGCTGCGCCAACATATAGGGCAACGCGGCCCGGCAGCACCACAGGGTAGGAAAGAGCGATCGCTGGATCTCCTTTTGGATCTGCTCCGGGCGATAGTGCTCGTAGGGTTGAGCCCAGATGGTGCCGCCCACGTTGTTGATCAGGATATCGATGCGGCCAAAGCGCGCGTGCGCCTGGTTCATCAGGGTTTCAGCGCCTTCCCACGTTTCCAGATCGGTCTGCACGGCGATGACCTCGCGGCCCTGACGTTGCAGCTCGGCCGCCAGATCGTGCACATACTCCGCCAGATCGGCCAGTACTAGGCTTGCGCCTTCCGCCGCCGCCCGCTCGGCCACCCGCCGCCCTATGCCTTGGGCCGCGCCGGTGATCACCATGACCTTGTTACTAAAGCGGGCGCTCATGCGACGTGCTCCGTGATGGCGGCAATGCTGGGGCTGAACCTCTCGTAGTAAAAGGAGGCCGGCTCAATGCCCTGGTCGCGAAAGTGTGTCAGTACGGCGTCCACCATGGGTTGCGGCCCGCACAGGTATACATCCACTTCACCTTGTCCCATCGTGGCCTGCTCCATGTGGTGGGTCACATACCCCTTGTTCGGGTGGCGGCTGTTGGCATCAGCCACCACTGTCTTGAAGCTGAACTGATCCAGCTCGGCCGCGCATTGCTCCAGTGCTTCGATACCCACCAGATCGTCGTCATGGGTGACGCCGTAGATAAGGTGCACCGGCTGCTTGCAGCCCGTCACCTTAAGCTGCGCCAACATGGCCAAGAATGGCGCCAAGCCAGTGCCCCCGGCCAGCATCAGCACAGGGCGCACCACAGGGCGCAGGTAAAACACCCCCATGGGGCCGCTCAGAGTGAGGCGCTCGCCGATCCTGGCCTGTCTCACCAGCCAGGTGCTCATCAGGCCGCTCGGGACGTTGCGGATCAAAAAGTGCAGCTCACGGCACCCCGGACGGGAGCTGAAAGAGTAGGCGCGGGTTTCATGGCTGCCCGGTACCTGGATGTTGACGTACTGGCCGGGTAGGAAGTGGATGGGCTCATCGGCCACCACGTTCAGCGCGATGGCGGTGGGGGAGACCAGGTTGATCTCGGCCAGCGTGCCGCCAAATTCGGTGGTGCCGGTTTTGCACAGGCTGGATGCGGCTGGAATATCGACCACGCAGTCGCTGGAGGGAACCATCTGGCAGGTCAAGATGTTGCCTGCGGCCCGCTCCTGCTCGGTCAGGGCTGCGTCGATGTAGTCATGACCCAGCTCGAAGCTTCCCTGGCGGCAGCGCCCTTTGCAGGTGCCGCACACGCCGTCGGCGCAGTCCATGGGGAGCTTGATCCGGTTGCGGTAGGCCGCATCCAGCACGGTTTCCCCTGCGTTGCAGCGGATAAAACGGGTCACGCCGTCTTCAAAGTTGAGGGCAATGTTGTAGCTCATGCTCTGCTCCCGCCGGTTACAGGTGATAGATATCAATCACTTGATTGATGTAGTCGTTGTTTAGGATCACCTTTTTTTCCGTGATCAGCGGTTGCTCGCCGCGGGTATCCAGGGTGTAGAAGGAGGTGCCAAAGTAGGTCTGCGTCTTTTGGTAGCGGTGGCAGAGGGTCTGCCAGTTAAAGCGCAGCCTCACGGCGTCGGCATCTTGCGCCAGGATCTCCAGGTTGCTGATCAGGTGAGTGGTGCGCGGCTCTGGCGGTGAGCTGGCACCCGAGCGCTCGGTCTTGATGCGGTAGACGCGATCTTCCAGTCCTTCCCTGTTGGGGTAATAGATGAGGGAAATCTCGGTCTGGGGATCCTCCGTCAGCCTGTCATCGTCGTCCCAGGCGGGCATCCAGTACACGACCTCCTTGCTGTAGCACTGCAACCATGGCTCCCACTGGCGATCATCCAGCAGACGGGCTTCCCGAAATACAAAGGCCTGGATCTGTTCAATGGGCATGGTCATGCGAGCGCCTCCTGTTCGGTGATGGCGATCTGCTGGGCGCGTTCGCTGGCCACCGCCTGTAGCATTTCGTTGACCCAGTGCTGGTGATGGGTCACATAGAGGCCTTCATCCTCGGGCTTGGCTCCGCTTCGCCGAGGCGTAAGGCCGATGGCAACGGCGCCGACATCTGGGCCATCAATCCAGTGGGCGGCGCCCCGGCTCATGTCGTTCCATTGCATGCCACGGGCCTGGTAACCCTGCTGGCAGGCTCGAAACTCTTCCAGATCGTCCGGCGTCCCCATGCCGCTGACGTTGAAGAAGTCTTCATACTGGCGCAGGCGCTTGGCTCGCTCAGCGGCCGGCTCGTTCTTGGGGGCCCAGCAGTAGATGGTGACTTCAGTCTTGTCGACGGCGATGGGGCGCAGCACGCGGATCTGGGTGGAGAACTGATCCATCAGGTAGACGTTGGGGTACAGGCATAGGTTCTTGGTGGTGTTGACGATGGCATCGGCACGGGCCTCGCCGACTTTTTGTTGCAGTCGCGCCAGGTGATTGAACACCGGGCGTACCTGGGGATTGGTGAGTCGGGTCCACAACATGATGTGGCCGTGGTCAAAGGCGTAGAAGCCCCCTTCGCTGGACCAACTCTTGGCGTCCACCGCCTCGGTACCGCCTTTTTCATAGTTGCGCTGACCCATGGTGGACAGGTAGTTCCAGTGCACCGTGCCCACGTGGTAGCCGTCGGCGCCGTTCTCGGCGGTCAGCTTCCAGTTGCCTTCATAGGTGTAGGTGGAGCTGCCGCGCAGGAGCTCGAGGCCCTCTTCCGCCTGATCGACCATGTTGTCGATGATCTTGGTGGTTTCCCCCAGATACGCTGCCAGCGGCAGTACGTCGGCGCTCAGGCTGCCGAACAGGAAGCCGCGATAGGACTCGAACTTCGGTAGCGGCTTCAGATCGTGGGAGCCGTCGTGGTTGAAGCTCTCCGGGTAACCGCCTTTTTGCTGATCGCGGGCCTTCAGCAGCGTGCCGTCGTTTTTGAAGGTCCAGCCGTGAAAGGGGCAGGTAAACGAGGCCTTGTTGTCGCGCCGCTTGCGGCACAGGGTGGCCCCCCGGTGGGAGCAGGTGTTGAGCAGGGCACGCAGCTCGCCCTCCTTGGTTCGAGTGATGAGCACAGGTTGGCGACCGAGCGTGGTGGTGTAGTAATCATTGGGGTTTTCCACCTGGCTTTCGTGGGCGAGATACACCCAATTGCCTTCAAAGATGTGCTTCATCTCCAGATCGAACAGCTCTTTATCGGTAAACATGCTGCGGTTACAGCGGTAGTGGCCGGTTTGCGGGTCGGCTTCTACCGCGCCCCGGATTTTTTGTTCGAGCCGGTCCAGTTGGTTAGTCATCTCTTTCACTCCATGTGGTGTTATTGTCCGGCCCGCCTTGGGCGGCCGGACGGCAGGCTGCAAGCAGCGATGAATACTCAGGCGCGAGGGCGCTTATGGCGCGCGCCCTCGCTCGGGGTAGTGGGGCCCAGGCACGCTGCCTTGGTGGGGGGCAACGCTGGGTGTGTGGCGATGGTGGCCTCGTCGATGCGAACCGCCCCCATCCCCCACGCTTTGCTGGTGGCAAGGGGGGCGCCCTCGCCAGCTAGGAGGATCTGCGCACTCAGGTGCAGCGCGCATGGCGTCGAGATAAGAAGGGGAGGGCGGCGGTCAGGCTGGCCCAGCGGATTTCGCCGGGCGGTGATCACAGTGGGTTTGACCCAGCGGTAGCTCAGGGCGGCCCGCTTAGGCTCTCCTTTAAGGCGTGGCTGGCGTGCGCCGGCTGGGGCCGCCTTGTGAGCGTGGCTATTTATGGTCAGCTTAATGCGCTCCGGGCTGCCTAATCCCTCAGCCAGCCCGGCGATGGAGGATGGCGTTCTCCACTTCTTATCTGAGCATCCCCACGTTGATACGCCCGATGAGCATGGGCGGCGGGCGTGGCGTAGGGTCGGTCCGGTCTTAATGGGGGATATGGTTGCTGACATGACGCTTCTACCACCTTGGTGATAATTGATTGTTGCAAAAAGGTTACATTTACGCTGTCATACGCACCAATATTGATTTAGTCGCCAGCAATACCCTGGAGGTATGGATGGAGCTGAGATACCTCCGCAATTTCATTGTGGTGGCGGAAGAGCTGAACCTGACCCGGGCGGCGGAGCGGTTGTTTATTGCCCAACCGCCGCTGACCCGCCAAATCAAACAGCTAGAGGAAGAGCTGGAGGTGCAGTTGTTTATTCGCAAGGCGCGGGGATTGGAGTTGACCCAGGGCGGCACCTACTTTTTGCAGCAGGCTCGCACTCTACTGGAGCGGTTGGAGGCCAGCATCGAAGGCACCCGGCAGATCGCCCAGTTGCGCAAGATGGTGTTCGCCATCGGCTTTGTGCCCTCGGTGTTCTATGGTCAACTGCCACTGATGGTGCGTCGGCTACGGCGCAACAAGAACCTGGAACTTGTGCTGCATGAACTCAAGACCCAGGAGCAGGTGGCGGCGCTCAAGAGTGGCAAGATAGACATCGGTTTTGGCCGGGTGCGTATCGACGATCCGGACGTGGAACAAGAGGTGCTGTTTAACGAGCCTCTGATTGTCGCTCTGCCCGCCTCTCATCCTTTGACCCGGCAGGCGCCGACCATGGCCGAGTTGGCAGAAGTGCCCATGGTGATTTTTCCTGCCGGCGCCGGCCCCCATTTTGCCGATGTCGTCCAGGGGTTGTTTCACCGTCGTGGCCTGAAGTTGCAGGTGAGCCAGCAGGTTAACGATGTGCAGACGGCGCTGTCACTGGTGGCCTCGGACATGGGGTTTGCCCTGGTGCCTGAGCAGGTGCACAAGCTGAACCGGGAAGGGGTGGAGTTCATGCCGGTGGCGGATGAAAAGCTCTCCATATCGGTGATTGCCTCGCGGCGCCGGGGTGAAACCCCGAGCGCGGCCATGCGTCTGGTAAACACCATACTGGCGGAGCTGGTGGAGAATCGGCGGAGCGGGCGTTATCCCTAAGCCACCATGCCCGTTTTCCTGGCGTAGCCTTTGCAACCATTGATCTCGCGTGCGGTCAATCCGCGCACTGAGATCGTTGATCGTCATGTGGGGGGCTTATTACTTAAATCAGCCAGTAAGTCATGACTCTCCCAGCCCCTCGTGATTGCGACATGTGGTGCTTTCTTAGGCGGGCATCCCCAGAGCGCTGCGCCGGGGGAGGGAGAGAGCCCTATCCCCTGCCTGGCTGGGAAGAAATAGGGGATAGTGCTGGTGAATGCGCTAGTCAGGATCACGCTTTTTTTAGTACTATCATGCCCTTTCCTAATTTTTGCTTGAGCAGGCTCCCATTCCGGGAGCGGTGACGAGGAAGACATGCAGCAGCTTGAAGAAGTGGTCGGCCAGGCGAAGGCCGAGATCGGGGGCGTAAGCGATATCGCCGCCCTCGACGAAATCCGGGTCAAGTATCTGGGCAAGAAAGGGTTCTTTACCGAGCAGATGAAGGGGCTGGGCGCGCTTTCGCCCGAAGAGCGTCCCGCCGCCGGCGCCGTGATCAACCAGGCCAAGCAGGCCGTGCAGGATCTGCTCAGTGAGCGTCGCGAGGCGCTGGAAGCGGCGGTACTGAACCAGAAGCTGGCCGCCGAGACGATCGACATTACCCTGCCGGGGCGTCGCATCGAAAATGGCGGCCTGCACCCGGTGACCCGCACCATCGAGCGCATCGAGCGTCTGTTTGGCGAGATGGGGTTCACCGTGGCGCGCGGCCCGGAGATCGAAGATAGCTTTCACAACTTCGATGCCCTGAACATCCCGGCTCACCACCCGGCGCGTACCGACCACGATACCTTCTACTTCAACCCGGATCTGATGCTGCGTACCCACACCTCGGGCGTGCAGATCCGCACCATGGAGCAGCAGCAGCCGCCGATCCGCATCATTGCGCCGGGCCGCGTCTATCGTAACGACTACGACATGACCCACACCCCCATGTTCCATCAGGTCGAAGGCCTGCTGATCGACGAGCATGCCAGCTTCACCGAGCTCAAAGGCATTTTGCACGACTTCCTGCGCAACTATTTCGAGGAAGACTTGACCATTCGCTTCCGCCCCTCCTATTTCCCGTTCACCGAGCCGAGCGCCGAAGTGGACGTGATGGGCAAGAACGGCAAGTGGCTGGAAGTGCTGGGCTGCGGCATGGTGCACCCGAACGTGCTGCGTTCGGTTGGCATCGATCCGGAGAAATACGCCGGCTTTGCCTTCGGCATGGGCGTTGAGCGCCTGACCATGCTGCGCTATGGGGTCAACGACCTGCGCGCTTTCTTCGAAAACGACCTGCGCTTCCTCAAGCAGTTCAAGTAAGGGCGAGAGAACATGAAATTCAGTAAATCCTGGGTGATGGAGTGGGTCCGCACCGAGATAAGTGACAACGCGCTGGCCGAGCAGATCACCATGGCTGGCCTGGAAGTGGACGCTATCGAGCCGGTGGCGGGCCAGTTCAACAACGTGGTGGTCGGTGAAGTGGTTGAGTGTGCCCAGCATCCGGATGCCGACAAGCTGCGGGTGACCAAGGTCAACGTGGGCGAGGCCGAGCTGCTCGACATCGTCTGCGGCGCGCCGAACTGCCGCCAAGGTCTCAAGGTCTGCGTGGCCAAGGTCGGGGCGACCCTGCCGGGTGATTTCACCATCAAGAAGGCCAAGCTGCGCGGCCAGCCGTCCCACGGCATGCTCTGCTCTTTCAGCGAGCTGGGGATCGATGTGGAAGCCGATGGCATCATCGAGCTGCCGAGCGATGCTCCGGTTGGCACCGATGTGCGTGACTATCTGAACCTCAACGACGTTGCCATCGACGTGGATCTCACCCCGAACCGGGCCGATTGCCTCGGCATCGCGGGTCTGGCCCGTGAAATCGGCGTGCTCAACCGCGCCGACGTGGTCGAGCCGAGCTGGGCCCCGGCCCCTGCCACCATTGATGCTACCTTCCCGATCCGGGTTGAGGCGCCGGCCGATTGCCCGCGTTATCTCGGTCGCGTCATCAAGGGGCTGAACCTCAAGGCTCAGAGCCCGCTCTGGATGCAGGAGAAGCTGCGCCGTGGCGGCATCCGCTCCATCGACGCCATCGTCGACATCACCAACTTCCTGCTGCTGGAATACGGTCAGCCGATGCACGCCTTCGATCTGGCCAAGCTGGACAAGGAGCTGGTGGTGCGCCGCGCCAAGGCCGACGAGCCCATGACCCTGCTCGATGGCAGCGACGTGAAGCTCAAAGAGAATACCCTCGTCATCGCCGACAGCACTGGCCCTGCCTGCATGGCCGGGATCTTCGGCGGCGATCGCACCGGCGTCAGTGAGACCACCACCGACATCCTGCTCGAGTGCGCCTTCTTCGCGCCGCTCTCCATCACCGGTCGCGCCCGTGCCTACGGCCTGCACACCGACTCCTCCCACCGCTTCGAGCGCGGGGTCGATCCCGAGCTGCAAGCCAAGGTGATGGACAGAGCCACCCGCCTGCTGCTGGATATCTGCGGCGGCGAAGCCGGCCCGGTGGTCGAGGTCAAATCCGATGCTCACCTGCCCAAGGCTCAGCCGATCACGCTGCGTCGCAGCAAGATGGAGCGCGTCATCGGCATCGCCATCGCCGACGAGCAGGTGGTCGAGATCCTGACCCGTCTCGGCATGCAGGTCACTGCCAATGCCGACGGCTGGACTGCGCTGGCCCCCTCCTGGCGTTTCGATATCGCCATCGAGGAAGATCTCATCGAGGAAGTGGCCCGTATCTACGGCTACAACAATATCCCGAACCTCAAACCGGTCGCTTCGCTGGCCATGGTCGAGCAGGCCGAGGGGCAAGTGACCCTCAAGCGGGTGCGCGATCTCCTGGTTGACCGCGGCTTCCAAGAGGCGATCACTTACAGCTTCGTCGATCCCAAGGCCCAGCAGGCCCTGTTCCCGCACAGTGAAGCCATCGTGCTGCCGAACCCCATCTCGGTCGAGATGTCCGCCATGCGCGTGTCACTGTTCCCGGGTCTGGTGCAGGCAGTGGTGTATAACCAGAACCGTCAGCAGCCGCGCGTGCGTCTGTTCGAGCAGGGGCTGCGTTTTATCAAGGACGAGGGCGCCGAGAACGGCATCCGTCAGGAGCCGATGCTGGCCGGTATCATCACCGGTAACCAGAGCGAAGAGCACTGGGATGGCAAGGGCCGTGGCGTCGACTTTTTCGATCTGAAAGGCGATCTGGAAGCGGTACTCGATCTGACCGCCGAAGGGGCCGCTTTTACCTTCGAGCGTGCTGAGCACAGTGCATTGCACCCGGGCCAGTGCGCCGCCATCCTGCGCGATGGCGTCGTCATCGGTCACATCGGTGTGATCCACCCGAGCCTTGAGAAGAAGCTGGGCCTTAAGACCCGCGCCGTGCTCTTTGAGCTGGAGCTGGACAAGCTGACTCCGGCCAAGGTGCCCGCCGCGACCGAGGTTTCCAAGTTCCCGGCTAACCGCCGTGACATCGCCGTGGTGGTTGACGTTGCGGTTCTGGCTGGCGATATCTTGGCAGTAATTAAAAAAGTTGGCGGAAATCAGGTAGTTGGAATAAACTTGTTCGACGTATACCAGGGTGCTGGTATGTCCGAGGAGAAGAAGAGCCTCGCCATCAGCCTGGTGTTGCAAGACACCCAGCGTACTCTGGAAGAAAAAGAGATTGCCGAGACTGTCGATCGCGTGGTCAAGGCGCTCGCTGAAGAGTTCAACGCATCCTTGAGGGACTGAATCTATGGCGCTGACCAAAGCCGATATTGCAGAGCACCTGTTCACCCAGCTTGGGATGAGCAAGCGCGAGGCCAAAGAGTTGGTGGAAGCCTTCTTTGAAGAGATCAGAATGGCCCTAGAACGGGGCGAGCAGGTCAAGATCTCCGGCTTTGGCAACTTCGATCTTCGCGAGAAGAATCAGCGCCCGGGTCGTAACCCCAAGACAGGGGAAGACATACCTATCACGGCCCGGCGCGTCGTCACCTTCCGTCCAGGGCAGAAGCTGAAAGCCAGGGTCGAAAATGTCGAACCCAACGAAGAGTAATAAAAAGCCAGGCTCCGCCTGGCTTTTTTCACTGTTGCTATTGGCGGTTTCCACCCAGGCTGGCACGCTACCGCTGTCGCATGAGGTGGATCATTTTCTCAAGCAGCACCGTCAGCTGACCATCTGCTATCCCGATATTCACTATCAGCCCTATTTCCAGCAAGGGAAGGGACTGGTGCCGGATTTGGTGGCACAACTGGCGGAGTTGCTGGGAGTCGAGACCAAAAACCGTATTTACCCCGACTGGCAGCAGGCCAAGGAGGCCTATAGGCAGGGGCACTGCGATCTGTTGCCGCTGGTCTCAGCGGAAGGCGTTGGTAGTGAGCTGGGGCCGCAGAGTGCTCCGCTGATGACGGTGATGGCCGCCATGCTCTATCGCACCGAGGAGGACAGTGGCCCCGTGCTGATGCAGCCGGCCTGGTTTTCCCATGTGCTGCTCAACCATTTCATGCCAGAGCGCACGATCACCCCGGCGCAGCCTAGCGTCTCCATACCCGCGTTGCTGCATAGCGAGCCTTCCTATGCCTATCTGGGTGATTACCTCTCATTGCGTGAGCTGCTGCGTCAGCACCCGGATCTCAATGTCCGTATCCGGCTGCTTGAGCACGATCACTGGCAGATGAGCATGCGCTTGGTGATGCGTGACGAGCCTTCACTGCGCGAAGCCATCAATACCGCGGTGCGCTACTTACCCCCCGCCAACGTCTATCGTCTGCTCGACAGCTATGCCATCAGTAGCGCTGGCAGCATCAACTTGCCTGAATGGAGTGATGAGGAGCAGTCCTGGTTGGCCCGCACCCAGGTACTGCGGGTGGCCATCAATCCAGGCCTTCCCCCTTTCGCCAGCCGGGATCGCAACGGTGTTCCCGTCGGCTGGTCGGTGGATATGCTGCGTGAGTTGCTACGCCCCCATGGTATTCGGGTGGAGTGGCGGGGCGTGCGCGACAGGGAGGAGGGGATCCGCCTGCTGCGTAGCGGCGAGATTGACATGATGCTGGGGGTGCCGGAGTCGAGTGCCTTGGCTGAGGTACTGCGCTTTACCCGCATCATGGTGATGAGTCACTGGGCCTTGCTCAGCCGCGATGGGTTGCACGCCAATCTGAAGGAGCTAGATGGCGAGACGGTATGGGTGCCAGCGAGCTTGTGGGATCCTTCCCTGCTTGAACGCTTGGGCAAGGCTGATTGGCAGCCGGTACCCTCTGTGGTGGAAGGGGCTGCGCGTCTGCGCCGTGGTGAGGGCAGGGCGCTGTTAGCCGATCTCTATCAGTTGCAATATCCGCTGCGCCTCAATCAGTTACAGGATTTGAGCATCAGTGATCTGGTCGATGAGCGCTGGGGGTTGCCGTTTGCCATCGCCCCCAACCGCCCCATGTTGGAGCGGATCCTCAACAAGGCGATGATGGGGATCTCGCCGGTCCAGCAAGACGAGCTGCGCCAGCGTTGGTTGCAGCTCTCGGTCACTCAGGTCGAGGGCGTGAGCTATGGCTTCTGGATCAGCTCGACCCTGCTGCTCTTGCTAAGCGGTGGGGTGGTCATCTTCCTCATTTGGCGCTCTCGGCGGCAGTTGGCGCTTGAGATTGAGCGGCGGCGGTTGGTCGAGCAGGGACTCTCGGAAGCTCGCCAGCGCGCCGAAGCGGCGGCGCAGGCCAAGGGGCGTTTCATGGCGGCGATCAGCCATGAGATCCGTACTCCCATGAACGCCATCATAGGTTTGCTCGAATGGCTGGCGGGCACCCGTCTTGGACAGGATCAATCGCGCGCGCTGGAGCGAGTGCGTCAAGCGACCGATGAGCTGCTTGGCTTGCTCAACGACATCCTCGACTTTACCCGTAACGAGCAACACAGCCTGGCCTTGACGCCGCAGCGGGTGGATCTGGCGTGGCTCTGTGAGCGGGTGATTGCCATACACTGGCCCAAGGCTAAGGCCCGTCACATCGCATTAAGTCTGTCTATCTCGGCCGATCTTCCCGAGACGCTCTGGCTCGATCCCCATCGCATGGCGCAGATCCTGCACAACCTGCTCTCCAACGGGATCAAGTTTACCGAGCAGGGGACGGTGCGCGTTATTCTGACCCGACTGGACTCCCAGTTGCTGTTGCAGGTGGAGGACGAGGGGCCGGGGATCGATGCTTCCTTGCGTTCACGCTTGTTTCTCCCCTTCGAGCAGGGGCGTGACGCGCAGCAGACCGGCGAAGGCACCGGGCTTGGCCTAGCGATCACTCATCAGCTGGTGACCCAGATGGAAGGCTCTATCGGTGTGATGGCACGTCGACCGAAAGGGAGCTGCTTTTGGTGCCGCTTGCCGTTGGTTCAGCCTGAGCATCCCTTGCCACGGCGTCGCCAGGTGAGTCGTATCGCGCTGCACATGCCGGCCGAGCGGCGTCTGGAGTGCCTGCACTGGCTAGCTCGGATGCAGGTGATCGAAGATGCCAGCGCCGAACCTCTGATCGAAGAGCCCGATGAATATGGACTGCCTTGTTGGCGTTGGCGTGGTCAACAACTGGTACCTGGTAGCATGCTGAGTGTGCTGGCCGAAGAGGTGGGGCATGATGGTGCTGAACTCCCGCGGCGGGGAGATGAGCTACGGGTGCTGTTGGTGGAAGATCATGAGCTCAATCGGCACGTGCTGGCGATGCAATTGCAGCAGTTGGGCGCCATGGTCACCATGGCTGAGGATGGCGCCGTGGCCCTGACCCTGCTTGAGCAGGGGTTGATGGTGGATCTGATCCTGACTGATCTGCAAATGCCCCGTCTCGACGGCGCCGATTTATGCCTGCGCCTTAAGCAGGAGCCTCGCTGGCGCCATCTGCCGGTCTATGTGATCACGGCCGATTTGAGCGTACAGGCCATCAAGCGGCTCGAGCAATGCGGCTGCGATGGGCGGTTGGACAAGCCGGTGCGCCGTCAGGAGCTCGCGGCCTTGCTGCAACGCTACGTTCCTTCGCCCGTGGTAAGCGATCTGCCGTTACTGGATGAGGCGACTCTGGCGTTGTATTGCGAGACGAACCGGCGCGATCTTGACGCTGTAATGCACTGTTGGCGAGCACAGGATTGGCCGGGATGGGCTGCCCAATTGCACCGCATCAAGGGCTCGGCGAAGATGGTGGGGGCCAGGGAACTGGTTCGATTGATAGACGCGTGGGAGCAGCGGCGGGAATGGGATGCCATCGACGCCCTGCAACAGATGATGGAAGAGACAGAGCAGAGGTTGCGACAACATGACCAGCATCATCAGTGACGAAGAGCTGAGCGCCCTGCTGGATGGGGTGGGGGAGGGTGAGGAGTTTCGTCCCCTAACGCTGTACGCCCTCGATGAAGCGAGCTTCCGTGCGGTGTCAGCCCACTCTCTGCCCCACGGGGTGGTGGTGCTGTGCGCCGATCCCCAGTTGGATTGGCAATGGATGCACTGGTTTGGCAGCACCCAGTTTGCCCTCTACGATCCTGCGCAGCATGAGGGGCGCCTCTATATGGCGGCGTTGGCGCAAGCCCCCGGCGTCCTGAGTATCGATGAGCCTTGGCTGGAGCGTCTGGAGCAGGCGATGGCGCGCTGGAACCAATGGCTGACCGGGCAGCAGATCTTGTTGCTTGAAGATCACCCCTTCCAGGGGGAGCAGATCGCGCAACAGATCCGCTCCACCGGTGCCAACTGCGTGCTGGTGCAAGATGGCCAGCAGTGGGCACTCGAGTTGGCGCGCCAGCCGTTTGACTGGCTCATCTGTGATCTGGCGCTGGCCGAGGATGATGCTATCCACCTGCAGGGACAAAGCGGCACCCAAACGCCGGTGATCCTGCTCTCCGGCCATGATCAGGTATTGATCGACGGCGCGGCGCGTCTGCTGGGGGAGAAGGGCGTCCCTGTCGTCGGCGCGTTTACCAAGCCGCTCGATCTGGCCCGGCTGCTGCCTATCTTGCTACAGGCCTATGGTGGCCGGCCACGGCTGCCGACCAACCGGTTTCGTCTGCGCCATATCCGCTCATGGGAGGGGTTGACGCTGGGCACCTTGGGTCGCCTTAGCGATCTGCCTCTGAGCTGCGATCCCGCTTGGCTGTTGCTGGGGAGTCTCGGCATGAACTGGGAAGCGCTGCGTGAGCGGCTCGAAGCCGGAGGGCGTGAGGCGGCGCACCTGACCCTGCTCATCCGTCCTCAGGATGAGCTGCTACAGCGTCAGGAGCATTTTTCACTGGCCCTACAGGCCCGTCTGGCCGGCGCTGAACTGGCGTTGCTCATCGATCGCCCGGAGTTTCTCTCCTTTGAGCTGCTCGAGCGGCTGCCCCTCTCCGCCTTGCTACTCGGGCGCCGATTGCTGCCCATGCTGGAGCAGGGGGGATGGTTGGAGAGCTTCCTGCAACGGGCCCGTGACAAGGAGTTGCGCCTCTATCTGGACGATCCTTACGCCCTGCTCGACAGTGTCTGGTGGGAAGGGCGGGGATTTCACGGGCGCTGGTAGGATGGGCCGCTATCAGTGTCAGCCTGCCGATGAGAGGCGTCTGTCGATAAGCTTGCACCGGCCCGGCTGGCCCTCTTCTCGCCGCCAGTTGCCCTGCCAGGTGCCGTGGAGAGCGCTGACGCTGCGTCTGTGTGAGGTTGCCGAGCAAGATGAGCCCGCCTTGCTGCGCGCTTACGCCATGCTGGGCGAACAGAGTCGTTACCTGCGTTTCATGCGAATGCTGGCCGAGCCGACAGCGGAGCAGTTGGCTTGGTTTACCCGCTATCCCCGAGAGCGGCAACTGGCGCTGCTGCTAAAAACGCCGGAAGGGGAGGTGATCGCCCACGCCCAGTCGGTGCGACGCCGGTGTCCCGAGCGGGCCGAGTTTGCCTGTGTGGTGGCCGATGCCTGGCAGGGACAAGGGCTGGGCCGCGCCCTGTTGCTGACGTTGGCGCTGCTGGCCAGAGAGCAGGGCGTAGAGGAGTGGGTGGCCGAGGTGTTAAGCGAGAATCGCCCCATGCTGACCCTGCTCCGAGGGCTGGGATTACCGCTCTCTTGTGTGACGGGGGGCGCGACCCAGGTGGTGCGGCTCGATTTGACGGCGCTCGATCCCTGGCGCTCTGCGACCAAGGGCGAATAGGCAGCCAAGCGTAGCCAATGCTAGGGTCTTGAAAAAGGAGGTGGCCATGGCGCAACCCTATCAGCACATCGTGATTCTTACCGGCGCAGGCATCTCGGCCGAGTCGGGGATCCGCACCTTCCGCGCCCATGACGGGCTGTGGGAAGAGCACCACATTGAGGATGTGGCCACCCCTGATGGCTATGCTCGCGATCCGGCATTGGTACAGCAATTTTACAATGCCCGCAGAGCCCAGCTACAGCAGGAGGGGGTACACCCCAATCCAGCCCATTACGCTCTGGCGCGTCTTGAGCGCCTGTTTCCCGGTACCCTGACGCTCATTACCCAGAACATCGACAACCTGCACGAGCGTGCCGGCAGTCGCCACCTCATTCACATGCACGGGGAGCTGCTCAAGGCGCGCTGCCCCTCTTCCGGTCAGGTGGTGGAGTGGAAAGGGGCGCTGGATCAAGATGATCTGTGCGCCTGTTGTCAGTTTCCCCAGCCGCTGCGCCCGCACGTGGTCTGGTTTGGCGAGATGCCCATCGGGCTGGATCGCATCTACTCGGCACTGGGCCGCTGCGATCTTTTCATTGCCATCGGTACCTCGGGGGCCGTCTACCCGGCGGCGGGGTTTGTCCACGAGGCAAGTCTAGTTGGGGCCCATACCCTCGAGCTCAATCTTGAGCCGAGCGAGGTCGAGAGTCAGTTTGACGAGAAGCGCTATGGGCCGGCCTCTCATCTGGTTCCGGCGTTTGTCGACGAGCTACTGGCCGGGATGGGAATGATAGGGCCAAGGGCCATGGCTGAGCCCTATTCCGGGCTGATTGGAAAAGAGTAAAGGTCATTGCAAAGGTATTAATAAGTGACCAAACTGGCCGCAACGTTCTCTTTACGGAGTTGTGCCATATGATGCCACCCTTACCGCGTGTGCTACTCCCCTTCATCCTGTTGATTGGCGCTGCCTTTGCCCCGTTGCAGGCAGCGCCTCTTTTTGTCTTGACCCTTCCCGATGGGCGCCAGCAAGCTTGGGATGAGACAGCCCTGGCCGCATTGCCACAGCAGCAGTTCACCACGACGACCCCTTGGACGGTGGGCAAGCACACCTACCGTGGCCCGCTGCTGAGCGATCTGCTACGTCAAGCCGGCGTGATGGAGGCAGAGCGCGTGTCGGTCACGGCGCTCAATGACTATCAGCAGGTGATCGAGCTGGATCAGTTTCGTAACGCGCCGCTGGTGCTGGCCCGCTATCAGGATGGCCAGCCCATGAGCCGGCGTAACAAGGGGCCCATCTGGCTGCTGCTCTCTTTTAGCGACTACCCGCAGATGGATGTGCCGGCTGTGCACAATGCCATGGTGTGGCAGGTCGAGCGCATCGAGGTGCTGCGCTGATGCATCGCCGCCAGGATCTGCTGCTCGGGGCGATCGTCACCCTCTTTCTGGCCTCTTCGATCACCAGCCTATGGCTGGAGCGTCGCCATGAGCAGCTGGTGGACAACGTTTATCGCAATGCCCAATGGAACGTGACCCAGATGTTGCTGCGCTCCCAGCGTCTGCTGTTCGAGCTGCGTCTGTTCAAGCTGGGGGCGCTCTCTTTTGACGAGGTGGCGCGCAGTTATGACATTCTGTGGAATCAGCTCGATGTGTTCCTCGTCGGCCAAGAGACGGCCGACATGCGCCAGCGCTATGGCATGGGGGAGCGGTTGCAGGCGCTGTTTGTCGAGATCAAGGGGCTAGAGCCCATGATGGAGAGCGCCACCCGCTTGCAGCAACCGGCCCTGGCTGGCCATCTGGCACGCTTGCAGCCGCTGGTTGAGGAGGTCAATCGGGTAGGCAGCCGCATTCTCTCCAGCCATGAGCAGGAGCGTTCGGTCAGCGACATCCGCGAAAACCTGCGCTGGCTCCAGTGGTGCCAGTTCATCTTGCTGCTGGCGGGGAGCTTGCTGGTATTGGCGCTGATCCGGGCCAATATCGGCAATCGGCGGCTGGCTCGCCTCGATCCCTTGACCCGGCTTGGCAACCGCCGTGCTCTGCACGAGCGCCTCGCCGAGCACGGGGGGGAGCCTTGCGCCCTGGTGGTGCTCGATCTCAAGCGCTTCAAGCAGGTCAACGATCTGATGGGTTATCAGGTGGGGGACCGCCTGCTCTGTCAGGTGGCCGGCATGTTGGCACAGCGCTATGGCGAGCACGCCTTTCGGCTGGGCGGGGACGAGTTTGCCGTGCTGCTGGTGCAGACCAGCCCGCCACTGCTGGAGGCGCAGTGTGAACAGCTCGGCCAGCTCATCAGCTTCGATTTTGCCTGCCGCGAAGGGGTCTTTCGGGTCGAGTGCCGGCTCGGGATCGCTTTTTTGCACCGGGATCACGCCACCTTGCTCGACGAGGCCATTTTGGCGCTCAACCGCGCCAAATTAGGGGATCTCGGCGAGCGGGTGCACTACCACCCCGCCTTGCACGAGGAGCTGCGCACCCGGCTCGATGAAGGGACAGGCACGGATCGCGTTCATTGAGTCGATGGGGTAGAGCAGGAGCGGCGGATCACCAGATTGGGCTCCAGGGTGATCAGGGTCTCCTGAGGGCGCTCGCCGTTGATGCGGGTCAGCAGCCGGGTGACGGCGAGGCGGCCTAGCTCCTCCTTGGGCTGGTTGATGGTGGTGAGCGGCGGTGACATGTATTCGGCCAGTGCCACATTGTCATAACCGATGATCGAGAGATCCTCCGGAATGCGCAGCCCCGCCTCGGTGGCGGCGCTGATCGCCCCCATCGCCATCATGTCGTTGCAGACAAACAGGGCGGTGGGGCGCTCAGATTGTGCCAGCAGCGAGCGCATGGCCTGATGGCCGCTGGCGCAGTCGAAGTTGCCCTCCAAGATCCAGTCGCTGCGAAGGGGCAATCCCGCCTCTTGCAATGCCTCGATAAATCCCGCCAGCCGCTCGGTTCCGGGGGCCCGATCCCGTGGCCCTGTGATGCAGCCCATCTTTTTGTGACCCAGGGCAATCAGGTGGCGGGTGGCCAGCATGCCGCCGTGGTGGGAGTTATCGGCGATGAGATCGCAGGCGCCGCCGCTGCCCCAGTCCATCTGCACCACCGGCAGATCCCCCAGCCAGTCGAGCTGGCCCAGCACCTCGCGCTGCCCTTCGCTGCACATGATGAGCAGACCGTCGACCCGCTTGCGCAGCATCATCTTGAGATAGGATTGGGCGGTGGTCGCTTCCCCTTCGGTGTTACCCAGCATCAGGTTATAGCCCTGCTCGAAGCAGTAGCGCTCCACCCCGCGCACTACCTCGGCGAAGAAGGGGTTGCTCGAGGTGGTCACCAGCATGCCGATGCTGTGGGTCTCTTTGACCTTGAGGCTGCGCGCCACCAGACTCGGCGCGTAGTTGAGATCGCGCATGGCGGCAAACACCCGCTCGCGGGTCTCGTCCGCCACGAAACGGGTCTCGTTGATGACGTGGGAGACGGTGGTGGTCGACACCCCGGCCAGCGTCGCCACGTCCCGGATATTGGCCATCAGGGGTGCTCCTTGAGAAAGGCGCGCACCTCGGCAAGGTGGGGGATCGAGCTTTGCGCGCCGAAGCGGGTAACCGAGAGGGCCGCCGCCGCGTGGGCGAAGCGGATCGCCTCCGGCATCGAAGCGCCGCGTAGCTGCTCGGCCAGCAGCGCCCCGTTGAAGGTATCGCCGGCCGCCGTGGTGTCGATGGCGGTGACGCGAAAACCGGGGATGAGGGCCGCTTCGCCCTGCTCGCTCCAGTAGACCCCTTGGGCACCGAGCGTGATCATCACGCTCGCGATCCCCATGGCGTGGAAACGCGCTGCCGCCGCGCGGGCGCTCGCCTCATCGGTGACGGCCACGCCGGTCAGCAGCTCGGCTTCGGTCTGGTTTGGGGTGATGAGATCGACCAAGGCGAGCAGCGATGCGGGCAGCGGTTGGGCCGGTGCGGGGTTGAGCACCACCCGGGTGCCGGCCGCATGGGCAAGCGTGGCGGCGTGCAGCACGCTCTCAAGCGGCACTTCCAGTTGCAGCAGCAGGGTATCGGCGCCGGCAATGCGCGCAGCGTGGCGCTCGACCACCTCAGGGGTCAGCGCCCCATTGGCCTCGGCAGAGAGGCCGATGTTGTTTTCCCCTTCGTCGCTCACATAGATGATGGCGATGCCGGTGGGCAGGGCGGGATCACACTCGACTGCGCTCACGTCGATGCCGTCGGCGGCGAAGCCATCGCGCATCTGGCGGCCGATGGCGTCATCGCCGATGCGGGCGATAAAGCCGATGTCGGCGCCAAGGCGCGCCGCGGCCACCGCCTGATTGGCGCCCTTGCCGCCGGGCAGCACCTGATAGCTGTGGCCGCGCAGGGTCTCGCCGGGGCGGGGGAAGTGGGGGACGCGCAGGACATGGTCGGCATTGACGCTGCCGAGAACGACGAGTTGCTTCATAAGAGATCCTGTTTCGATACGGCTTGGGATGGGGCCGCGTGGCGGCCGCATGCCAGGCGATACTGAGCCGGCGACGAGGCGGGGGCTTGTGCCCCCGCACCGGAGTTTACTTGGAGACGACTTGCAGCGGTACCGGGATGGCGCTCGGCACCTCTTGGCCCTTGAGCACCTTGTCGGCGGTGTCGACGCCGATGGCACCGATCAGCGCCGGTTGCTGGGCCACGGTGGCGGCCAGCTTACCCTTGGCCACGGCGGCCTTGCCATCGTCTGTACCGTCGAAACCGACGATCATCACCTCTTTGCCGGCGGCCTGCACGGCGCGGATGGCGCCGAGCGCCATCTCGTCGTTCTGGGCGAACACCGCCTGCACGTCGGGCTGAGCGGCCAGCAGGTTTTCCATGACGTTGAGCCCCTTGGTGCGATCAAAGTCGGCCGGCTGGGAGGCGAGCACCTTGAAGTCGTTGGCCTTGACGGCCAGGGCGAAGCCTTCGCCGCGGTCGCGGGCGGCGGAGGTGCCGGCAATCCCTTCGAGCTGGATCACCTTGGCCCCCTTGCCGAGCTTCTCGGCGATGAAATCACCGGCCATCTTGCCGCCCGCCACGTTGTCGGAGGCGATGTGGGCCTTGACCTTGCCTTGGGCGGCGCCGCGGTCGAGGGTCAGCACCGGGATGTCGGCGCGGTTGGCCAGCACGATGGCGTTGCCGACGGCGGCGGAGTCGGTTGGGTTGATCAGGATGGCACTGACCTTGCGCACGGTGAGATCTTCCACATTGGCCAGCTCCTTGGCCGGGTCATTCTGGGAATCCAGCACGATCATCTGGTAGCCCAGCTCCTTGGCCTTGGCTTCGGCCCCCTCCTTCATGGTGACGAAGAAGGGGTTGTTGAGGGTCGAGACCACCAAAGCCAGGGTCTGATCGGCAGCGTGGGCGGTGCCCATGACAGACAGAACGGCGGCGGCGAGCAGGGTATTGAGCTTTTTCATCGTTTCATTCCTTGTGTGTGTCATCACTTGCTTTTGTTGTCGATCATCACGGCGAGCAGGATCACGCTGGCCTTGGCAATCATCTGGTAATACGAAGAGACGTCGAGCAGGTTCAGGGCGTTGTTGAGAAAGCCGATGATGAGGGCGCCGATCAGGGTCCCCATGATGCGGCCCTTGCCCCCCATCAGGCTGGTGCCCCCCAGTACCACGGCGGCGATGGCGTCGAGCTCATAGCCCATGCCGGCGGTCGGCTGGGCCGACGACAGACGGGAGGTGACGATCAGCCCCGCCAGGGCGGAGAAGACGCCGCACAGGCTGTAGACCGCGAGCTTGACCCGCGCCACGTTGATGCCCGAGAGGGCGGTGGCCGACTCGTTCCCCCCCAGGGCATAGATGTAGCGGCCAAGGCGAGTGTGGTTTAGCAGATACCAGGCAAACAGGAAGGTGAGCGCCATCAGCCAGATGGGCACCGGAATGCCGAGAAGATAACCGGTGCCGAGCCAAGCGAACTGATCGGCCCCGTCGCTAAAACCGGTGGAGATGGGGCGCCCCTCGGTATAGACCATGGTGACGCCGCGCAGGGCGGTCATGGTGACCAAGGTGGCGATGAAGGCCTGCACCTTGCCCAGGGCAATGATGGCACCGCTGAGGCCCCCCAAGGCGGCGCCGGCCAGCAGGGCGGCGGGTACGGCCACGTAGATGGGCAGCTCCATGCCGATCATGCTGGCGGCGAAGGCACCGCACAGGGCCAGCACGGCGCCGACCGACAGATCGATGCCGGCGGTGAGGATCACCAGGGTCATGCCGACGGCGATGATGGCGTTGACCGAGGTCTGACGCAGGATGTTGAGCAGGTTGTCTAAGGTGAAGAACTGGTTGTTGAGCAGCGAGACCACGACGATCAGCAGCAACAGGGCGACCAAGGATTTGTTGTCAATCCACCAGCGTTTGCTCAGAAAGCCCGTCCGGGCTGCGGTTTGGGATGTCATGCCGGCACCTCTTGCCATTGTTTTCCTACTGCGGCAGCCATCAGGCGCTCCTGATTGGCCTCTTGTCGATTCATCTCGGCGCTGACGCGCCCTTCGTGCATCACCAGGATGCGGTCACTCATGCCGAGCACTTCCGGCATCTCGGAGGAGACGATGATGACGCTCATCCCCTCCTTCTTGAACTCGTTGATGAGCTGGTAGATCTCCTTCTTAGCCCCCACGTCGACGCCGCGGGTCGGCTCGTCCAGGATCAACACCCGCGGGCGGGTGAGCAGCCCCTTGGCGATGGCCACTTTCTGCTGGTTGCCCCCCGAGAGCAGGCGGATCGGCTGCTCGGCGCCTGGCGTTTTGATGTTAAACAGGCGGATGTAGTCGTTGACCGCCTGGCGCTCGGCGTTGCCGTCGATGTGAAGGCCACGCACGAACTCGCCAAGGGCGCACAGGGTCATGTTCTCGCGTACCGACATGGGCAGCACCAGGCCATCGCCTTTGCGATCCTCCGAGATATAGGCGATGCCGGCTGCCAGGCCATCGGCCGGGGAGCGGGTCACCAGCGGCTGGCCGCCGAGGGTCATGCTGCCGGCGCTGGGGCGCGCCGCACCATAGATGAGCTTCATCAGCTCGGTGCGCCCGGAGCCCATCAGGCCGCTAAAGCCGAGGATCTCCCCCTCGTGCAGGGTGAAACTCACGCCGTGCACGCCGGGGCCACAAAGCTGCTCCACCTGGAGGCTCACCGCACCGGGGGCGCGGGCTAGACGTGGGTACTGCTCGTCGAGACGGCGCCCTACCATCATCTCAATCAGGCGATCCTCGTCGAGGTCGCTCACCGGGCACTCGCCAATCCACTTGCCGTCGCGCAGCACGGTGACGTCGCCGCAGATCTGGAAGATCTCCTTGAGCCGGTGCGAGATGTAGACGATGCCGCAGCCCTGGGCGCGCAGCTCGCGAATGACCTTGAATAGCTGCTCGGTCTCGGTGTCGGTCAGGGCATCGGTCGGCTCGTCCATGATGATGACGCTGGCATCAAAGGAGAGGGCTTTGGCGATCTCCACCATCTGCTGCTCGCCGATGGAGAGATCCCCAAGCCGGGTATCCGGGCCGTGGCGCACGCCAAGGCGCGAAAGCAGGCTGGCGGCGCGCTCACGCAGTGCCCGGTGATCGATGTTGCCAAAACGGGTGCGCGGCTCGCGCCCCAAGAAGATGTTGGCGGCGATCGAGAGCTCGGGCAGCAGGTTGAGCTCCTGGTGGATGATGCTGATCCCCTGATCCTGGGATTCACGCGGGCCGCGAAAGGCGATGGGCTGGCCGCGGTAGGTGAGGGTGCCGCTGTCAGCCTGGTAGATGCCGGTCAGCACCTTCATCAGGGTCGACTTGCCGGCGCCATTTTCGCCGAGCAGGGCCATGACCCGGCCCGGGTAGACGCGCAGGCCCGCCTCGTCGAGGGCGCGCACGCCGGGGAAGGTCTTGACGATCCCGGTCAGCTCAAGCAGTGGAGTGGTCATCGGATTCATGCATGCTCCCGTCAGAAGGCGACGCCGGCGCAGAGGATGAGGTTGGCGTAAGGGGTGGTCTCGCCGCTGCGCACGATGGCGCGGCTGCGCACGCTTCTGGCTTTGAACTCCTCGTGTAGCTGGTATTCGATGGCGATGGGTTTGCCCTGCTCGGCGCCGTGGCGCTCGAGGCGCTCGAGGATGAGCTGGTGACAGCGCGGGCTCACGCTCTTGATCTCGCTGGCGAGGATCGCCTTCTCGACGGTGAGTTCGCACAAGAGGGCGTCGAGGGTGGTCAGCAGGGAAGGGGTGCCAGGCATCAGCGCCAGATCGATGCGCTCGGGGCCATCGGGGATCGGGAGCCCCGCATCGCAGACCACGATCTCGTCGGTATGACCGACCCGGGCGACCAGTGCGCTAAGCGGCGCATTGAGCAGCTTGCCTCGTTTCATACTACACCTCTTGGCCCTGTGGCCTTGTCTACTGAGTTGTTACGCAACCGGTTGCGTAACCGGTTGCGTTGAAGGGTAGGCCCCTTGGGATGGGGATGCCAGTGCGATATTTCAGGAGTGTGAAAAGGATCTCAAAGGAAGGGAGAGGGTGTTGTCGCTTGGGGCTGGGAAGGGGAAAAGAAGGGGCCAGGGGGCCCCATCTAAGTCAGAGGGCGAGCGCCTGTTGCACGGCGGGGCGTGCCAGCATGCGGCGGTGGTGCTCAGCCAGCTTGGGGAACTCATCGAGCGCGATGTCGATGCTCTTGAGCCAGCCGGCCACCACGAACAGGTAGATGTCGGCGAGGCTGAAGCGCTCCCCCAGCACCCAGGGGCCGGTGAGGTAGTACTGCTCTATCTGGGCAAAACCGTCGCGCATGTTGGCGGGCACCTTGGCGCGCATGGCGGCGATCGCTTGCTCGTCATCGGCCCAGCGGCTGCTACGCCGACCGTGGGCAAAGGCGATATGCACTGTGCTGGCCAGGAAGCAGTGCACCTCCTGCATGCGGGCCAGCAGGTAGGGGTCGTCGAGCGGCGCCAAGTTGGCGGCGGGGAAGCGTTGCGCCACATAGAGTAGCAGCGCCGGGGTCTCGGTCAGCACTCCCTGCTCGGTGATCAGGGCGGGCACCCTTCCCTTGGGGTTGATGGCGAGGTATTCGGGGCGACGCTGCTCGCCGGCGGCCAGATCCAGCTGGTGATAGCGGTGCCCGGCATTGGCCTCGGTGAGGGCGATGTGCACGGCCATGGCGCAGCTACCGGGGGCTAGATAGAGGGTGAGATCAGACACGGGAGGCTCCTTGCAACGTTCCTTATGGGGACTCCATCCTACGCTCCTGGCGATGGCAGGCAATGAGGCAGGATGAAAAAGGGGCGCCATGGTGGCGCCCCTTGTTCTGCTTAGCCCGCCTTGGCCACCATGGCCTTGAGCTGCTGGAAGTACTGCTCGTAGAGGACGGAAGCCTCACCGACATCAGATTGGAACTCCCCCTTCTGCTTGATGGCCTCGCTTGGGAAGATCATGGGGTTATTGCGAAACGCGGGCTTGAGCAGGGGGATGGCATCCTTGACCGGGGTCGGATAGCCGATCGCCTCGGCAACTTGGGCGGCCACATCCGGGCGCATCAGGAAGTTGATGAGGGCATGGGCCTCCTTCACGTGCTTGGCCTTGGCGGTGACGGCCAAGTTGTCCATCCACAGTATGGTGCCCTCCTCGGGCCAGGTGAAGGTGATGCTGGGGTACTCCTGCTGGGCGCCATAGGCGGAGCCGTTCCACAGCATGCCGAGGTTGACCTCACCGGCGATAAAGGGATCGGCCGGGTTGTCGGAGTTGAACGCCTTGACGTTGGGCATCAGCTGTTTCAGGTACTCGAAGGCCTCCTTGATCTCGGCAGGCTTTCGGCTGTTGGGGCTGTGGCCGAGCTGCACCAGGGCGATGTGGAACACCTCGCGGGCGTCGTCCATCAGCAGCAGGCTCTCTTTCCACTCAGGGGCCCAGAGATCTTTCCATGCGCTCACCGGCTGGCTCACTACGTCGCTGTTGCGACCGATGCCGGTGGCGCCCCAGATGTAGGGGATGGAGTAGGTGTTGCCCGGATCGTACTCGTGGTTGAGCAGGCTCGGATCGAGGTGCTTGAAGTTAGGTAGCAGGGCCCGGTCGAGGGGTTGCAGCATCTGCTCTTTGGCCATCTTGGCCACGAAGTAGGTGCTCGGCACCACCACGTCGTAACCATCGGGATGGGTCTTGAGCTTGGCGTAGAGGGTCTCGTTGGATTCATAGGTGGAGTAGATCACCTTGATCCCAGTCTCTTTCTGAAACTGCTCGAGCAGGCCATCGGGCACGTATTCGGACCAGTTGTAGAAGTAGACTACCTTGTCATCGGCCAATGCTGCTGGCGCAGGGGCCAGGGCGCCGAGGAGAAGGGCGGCGCCGAGGGCAAGAGGGGTCGCCTTTTTGAAAGTGCGGTGGGTCATCGCAACACTCCTTTCGGGGTTGGGGGCCCGCAGGCCCGCAGTCAAACAAGCCGCCCGTCCGGGCGACGGGGTTATTTGCGGCGCAGCAACCACTGGGAGAGCAGCACCAGCGCCAGTGAGAAGCCGAGCATCAGGGTGGCCAGGGCGTTGACCTCGGGTGAGACCCCGACCTTGACCATGGAGTAGATCTTGAGCGGCAAGATCTCGTAGCTGGGGCCGGTGACAAACGAGCTGATCACCACATCGTCGAGTGACAGGGTGAAGGCCAGCAGCCAGCCGGCGGCGATGGCGGGCATGGCCAGGGGTAACAGGATGCGGCGAAAGATCACCCACTCTCC
Source organism: Aeromonas simiae (assembly GCF_014892695.1). Taxonomy (NCBI): domain Bacteria; kingdom Pseudomonadati; phylum Pseudomonadota; class Gammaproteobacteria; order Aeromonadales; family Aeromonadaceae; genus Aeromonas; species Aeromonas simiae. The sequence goes on along the minus strand of NZ_CP040449.1, from coordinate 1,833,159 downwards.
TGCACCGAGATCACGGGCCGCCTCCAGCATCTTCACATCAAACCCCACCAGCCGCGCATAGACGGTGATCACCACGAACGGCAGGCTGAAGGTGATGTGGGCGATCAGCAGGGTCACAAAGCCGAGCTTGACTCCCAGCAGCACGAACAGGGTGAGCAGGGAGATGGCCATGACGATGTCGGGGGACATCATCACCACAAACAGCAGGCCGCCCACATAGGGCTTGCCGCGAAAGCGGTAACGAAACAGGGCCACCGCCGCCAGGGTGCCGATGGCCACCGCCGCGCTGGCCGAGAGGGCCGCTATGGTCATCGAGTGCTGGGCCGCCTGCATCATGCTGGCATTGCCAAGCAGCTTCTCGTACCACTGCCAAGTGAAGCCACGCCAGTCGATGCCGTATTTCGAGGCATTGAAGGAGTTGGCGATCAGCACCGCAATGGGGATGTAGAGGTAGGCGTAAATCAGGGCCAGGTAGCCCCCCTTGAGCAGACGCATCATGCCAGAGCCCCCTTCCTGCGCAGCAACTTGCCGGCGCGCCAGTAGCACCAGAGCAGCAGCCCCATCAGCACGGTGAGCGTGACGCTGGTGGCGGCGCCAAACGGCCAGTCACGGGTGTTGAGAAACGCCGTCTTGATGACGTTGCCGATGAGCAGGTGCTTGGCGCCCCCTAACAGATCCGAGACGTAGAACATCCCCATGGCGGGCAGGAATACCAGCAGGCAGCCGGCGACGATGCCGGGCAGGGTCAGGGGGAGCACCACGTGGACAAAGCGCTGCAAGGGGCTGGCACCGAGATCTTGCGCCGCCTCAAGCAGGCGCAGATCGAGCTTCTCCATCGCCGAGTAGAGGGGCAGGATCATGAAGGGCAGCAGCACATAGACCAGGCCGATGATGACGGCAAACTCGGTATACATCATCTGTATAGGGCGCTCGATGAGCCCCAGATCCAGCAGCAGGCTGTTGACAAGGCCACGGGTACCCATCAGCACCTTGAGGGCGTAGGTGCGGATGAGGGAGTTAGTCCAAAACGGCACCACCATCAGAAACAGCAGCAGGGGGCGCACTCGGGCCGGCAGGCGGGCCACCAGCCAGGCAAACGGATAACCGGCCCCCAGACAGATGAGGGTCGCCAGCAGCGCCAGCCAGAGTGAATGGAGGATCACATCCCAGTAGAGGGGGTCGAGCAGGCGCAGGTAGTTGCCGAGGGTAAACAGGGGGGCAATCATCTGGCTTTCATCCCGGGTCAGCAGGCTGACCGCCAGGATCATCAGGTTGGGAAACAGCACAAACAGGGTGAGCCAGCCGACAATGAGGGCGATGGCCAGATTGCGAAAGCCGTTGTGGGCAAAGCCGTTTGAGGGAGGGCGCAGAGGGGCCTCCTTGATGCGATCACTGCTCTTCATGGGGTAATACCACCTCCCAACTGTCGACCCAGTGGACGGCCACCGTCTGACCGATGCGGTAGTCAAAATCGGGGTCGTCCTCGTCGAAGAACTCCGAGACCAGAATGCGTTTGCCCGACTCGAGCTCGACCTGTGAATCCAGGGTGGCGCCCTTGTAGTTACGATCCAAAATGCGGCCCGGCAGGCTATCGGCAGCCGGCTCGGCCGCGGCGATCTCCATGCGCAGATCCTCGGGGCGCAGCAGCACCAGCACCGGCTCGCCGGCCTGGAAGGGCAGGGGGGTATGGATGCGGCATTCACGCCCCTCGACCCGGGCCTGCCAGACATCGCCGCCGAGGTGGCTGATCAGTGCCCCCTCCATCACGTTGATCTCACCGATGAAGCGCGCCACAAACAGGGTGGCCGGGGTTTCGTAGATGTCGCGCGGCGTGCCGGTTTGCACTATGCGTCCTCCCTCCATCACCACGATGCGATCCGACATGGAGAGCGCCTCTTCCTGATCATGGGTGACGAAGATAAAGGTGATGCCAAGGCGCCGTTGCAGGGCCTTGAGCTCACTTTGCATCTGTTTGCGCAGCTTGTAGTCGAGCGCCGAGAGCGACTCGTCGAGCAGCAGCACCCGCGGCCGATTGACCACGGCGCGGGCAATGGCCACACGCTGTTGCTGACCACCGGAGAGCTGATCCGGTTTGCGATCGGCCAATGACTCGAGTTGCACCATGGCCAGTGCTTCGCGCACCCGGCTCTCGATCTCGCCCTTGTCGATGCCCTGCATTTGCAGGCCGAAGGCGACGTTGTCGAACACCGTCATGTGCGGGAAGAGCGCATAGCTCTGAAAGACGGTATTGATGTGCCTATGCTCGGCCGGGATCTCCGTGATGTCATCATCACCCAGCAGGATGCGCCCTTCATCGACCGATTCGAGACCGGCGATCATCCTGAGCACTGTCGTTTTTCCGCATCCGGAGGGGCCGAGCAGCGTGAGAAACTCGCCGTCCATGATCTCCAGATCCAAGCCCTGTATGACCTGTTTTCCGTCATACCCCTTGCTGATCCCCGTCAGCGAAACGATAGTCCTGGTGTTGTTTGTCATCGACGCAGTATTACCCCACCCGCTGGCCATCATGAAAAAAGAGGGCAGTATTTTAGGGCTGCCCCCTTTGAATTCAAAGCCTTTTCACCCTTCATGAGACGATCCTGCCAGGAGATGATGGCAAAAAAGCTGATCCACGCATGATTCGAGATATAATGCAGCGCTATTTTTCACGCATATCGAGAGTCAGCACAAACGTGAGCAACAGAATTCGTATCGGGGGAGATCTGCAACACTCCCTGACCCAGGGCTATCGTATCGATCTTCGCGGCCTGCTGACGGAAGGGTGGACCCAGACTCGTCGCAATGGTTTCGGGTTGCTGTTGGCCATCGTCGGCGTGGTGGCCATCTGGTTGCTGCTGACCCAATGGGTGCTGGGCCACTCCATCACCACAGAGGGGGAGGAGAGCATGGATTTGTCGCTCACCTTAAGTCTGCTCATCACCGTCATCATGGCCCCCATGACCGCCGCCCTCGATATGCTCGGGGTGCAGCAGGCCATCGGAGTCCGGGCCCGCGCCGCCCAGGTGTTCGACTTCTTTCGCCACTTCATCCGCCTTGGCACCCTCTCCTTGCTCACGACCCTGATGGGGTCGCTGGCGGGGACCCTGCTCTCCATGCTGGGCGCTCCCATGCCACTGGTGTTGCTGCCCACCGCCTTGCTCAACATGGCGCTGCTCTTTAGCGTGCCGCTGCTGCTGGAGCGGGGCATGACCCCCTGGCAGGCGATCGTCACCTCGGTTCGTCTGTTCCTGCACGGCTGGACTTCGCTCATCGTGCTGCACATGGTGATGCTGGCGCTCTTCATGCTGGCGGTCATCCCCATGGGGCTTGGCCTGCTTCTGGTTGCCCCCCTTTATTACAACATCAAAGGCATTCTCTACCGGGATCTGTGCGGCATCGCCGTGGAGGTGTCGGAGGCGCCGACGGAGCCGGATCACTTCAACGCCTAGGAGGGCAGATGAAGTCAGCATGGATGGGGGCGCTGCTGCTGGCCGGCGGCGCATCGGCTTGGCCGCTCGAGATAAACTATGCCGACTTCTACGGCCCGATGCAGCGGGCGGCCAAGGGGGAGTTTGGGTTGGCCAGGCTCGGGTTTTATCTGACCGATCAGCAAAATGGACGGCGCTGCGCCGTGCTGGGCGGCAGCGTCGAGACGCTGGATCGCCATGTGCCGATCCCCATCACGGCCGATGCCGAGTTGCGTTTGCCGTATGACGAGGGGCTGAACCTTGACAAGGCGAAGGTGGTGCTTGAGCTGGGCGACGAGTCCCAGTGCAGCCTCTCGGTGCAGGTGATGGCCGAGTTATCACCCGGTCTGCTTCAGGTGGCGACACTCGAGCAGGCACAGGGTGACATGCAGCGGCTGCTCGAGCAGATGTCGGGCAGGCTCGGGCGGCTCTTTTTGCCCGAGATGCAGGGGGTACGCCTTGAGATGCTGGCCGAGCGCGGCGAGGGCGCGTTGCAGGTGCAGGGGCGCAGACAAACGCTGGCCTGGAAAGCGCATCAGCTGACCCTCGATAAGGACTCGCTGGCGGCCTTCTCTGCCGGCACGTTGCAACTGGACTCGCCGGTGCTGCGCCTGACCCCCTGGCTGCCGGCGCGATAACCGGTCAAGGTGCGGTGCATGAATACAGTACGTAAAAAGGAGCCATCAAGGCTCCTTTTTACTCTCTGCATCTCGGGTGGCTAGGGTTAGCGCACCTCAATCACGTCGAGGCGCTCCATGCTGTCGATGTCGAGCAGGGGGGAGGCCGGCAGCTCGGGGGGATCGAAGGCCTTGTCGCCGCCATCGATGATGCCGGAGTCGCGGTTGATACTCTTGAAGTCAAACAGCGAGTGATCGAGCAGGTGGCTCGGCACCACGTCCTGAATGGCGGTGAACATGGTCTCGATGCGACCGGGGAAGCGGCGATCCCACTCCTGCATCATCTGCTTGATGGCCTTGCGTTGCAGGTTCTCCTGCGAGCCACACAGGTTGCAGGGGATGATGGGGAAGGCCTTGGCGTCGGCATAGCGCACCAGATCCTTCTCTTTGCAGTAAGCCAGCGGGCGGATCACCACGTTCTTGCCATCGTCGCTCACCAGCTTGGGCGGCATGGATTTCAGTTTGCCGCCATAGAACATGTTGAGGAACAGGGTCTCGAGGATATCGTCGCGGTGGTGGCCCAGTGCAATCTTGGTGCAGCCCAGCTCCTGGGCGGTGCGATAGAGAATACCGCGGCGCAGACGTGAGCAGAGCGAGCAGGTGGTCTTGCCCTCGGGGATCTTCTCCTTGACGATGGAGTAGGTATCCTCCTCGACAATCTTGTACTCGACGCCGAGGCCGGCAAGGTATTCGGGCAGAATGTGCTCGGGAAAGCCGGGCTGCTTCTGATCTAGGTTCACGGCGACCAGCTCGAAATGCACCGGCGCGCTCTGCTGTAGGTTCATCAGGATGTCGAGCATGCCGAAGCTGTCCTTGCCACCGGAGAGGCACACCATGATCCGATCGCCTTCCTCAATCATGTTGAAGTCGGCAATGGCCTGGCCTACGTTACGGCGCAGGCGTTTTTGCAGCTTGTTGAAGTTGTATTTCTCTTTGGCGGTGAGCGCGTCTTGCATGGCGTCAAAAACCCGGGACAAAAACAGGCGGGTATTATAGCCGTGTCCCGGGTCAGGGCAAGTCAACCCTTGCGGCGGGTTGCGACGGGGCAGACGTAGTCGTCAGGCTTTAAGATCAGCATGTCGCAGTGGAGCTGATCCACCACCTGCTCGGCGGTATTGCCAAGCAGGGCCGCCGAGAGCCCGGTGCGACCAACGCAGCCCATGATCATCAGGTTGGCATTGAGCTCCCTGGCCAACTCGGGCAGCACCTCCTCTGGTAATCCCTCGCGGACTCGGGTCCATGCCTCGCCAATACCGAAGTGCGCGGCATGCTGATGCATCAGCTGCTCATGATGGGTACGGATGGCCTCGCTGTAAGCACGGGGATCAAACTCGGGAAGTTCGATGGCGACATTGACCGGGGTACCCGGGTAGGTGTTGACCAGATAGAGGCTGGCTCCCAGCAACTCGGCCACCTCGAGCCCCTCGGCCGTGATGCGCTCGTTGAGCTTTTGCTGTTCGGTGTCCTCACTGGTGCAGTTGATGGCCGCGATAATATGGCCGCCACGAACCCATTGCCCCTCCTTGACCAGCAAGATGGGGCAGGGGCATTTGCGCAGCAGGTGCCAGTCGGTCGGGGTAAAGATGAAGGTTTGCAGAAAGCTGTGATGGTGGGTGGCCTTGACCACCAGATCATACCCCTCGGTCAGCACCTCTTGCAGGATGCACTCGAACGGACGACTGTGCCACACCACTTTGCTGGCGACCTTGAGCCCTTGCGCCTGGTAGGGGGCAAGCAGTTGTTCGAGCCACTCGCGACGCTGGGCGATGACACCATCTTGCATCTCACGGCGCTCCTCGGCCGAGAGCATGGAGGTCATTTCATAGGAGAAGTCGTAGATGGGGAGCAGCAGGGTCAACTCGGCATCTTGCTCTAGCTCAGCCACCTTGACGGCGCGGCTAAGGGCAACCTGCAGCTCCTCTTCCGGGTTGGCGACAACCAGAATTTTGCGGTATTTGACCATATATCCTCCCTTGCAGCACAGCCTCGGTAGACGGTAGTTCGGCTATTTACAAGGGTAGATCAGATAGGAGAGAAGGGGCGTGGGCCGGATCACTTTGTGGTGATCCGGCGGGGGAGATCAATTGCAGTCGGTCGGGGTGCTGCCAGCCATGTTGGCCAGCGCTTGTGGATCGAGGACGGTGATGTATTTGCCCTTGACGCTGATGAGACCGGTCTTCTGGAAACGGCCGAGCAGGCGGCTGATGGTTTCCACCGTGAGGCCAAGATAGTTGCCAATGTCGCCACGGGTCATGGAAAGGCGGAACTCACGGGCGGAGAAACCCCGCTCGGAAAAACGCATCGACAGGTTGTAGAGGAAGGCGGCGAGACGCTCCTCCGCGTTTTTCTTGGAGAGCAGCAGGATCATCTCCTGATCGCCCATGATCTCATTGCTCATCAGGCGCATGATCTGCTGACGCAGCTTGGGCATCTTGCCTGAAAGGTCATCGAGGACATCGAATGGGATCTCGCACACCATCGCGGTTTCTAAGGCTTGCGCGAAAGAGGGGTGGGCCTGCTTATGAATCGCATCAAAACCCACCAGATCACCGGCCAGATGGAAGGCGGTGATCTGCTCATCCCCCTGCTCGGTGATGGTGTAAGACTTGATGGTACCGGAGCGGATGGCGTAGAGCGACTTGAGCTCATCACCTGCCTTGAACAGCTCTTCGCCCTTCTGGATCGGCTTTTTACGCTCGATGATGCTATCGAGCATATCCAGCTCATTGTCGTTGAGCGTGAAGGGGATACAGAGTTGGCTGATGCTGCAATCCTGGCAGTGGATGGCACAACCGCCGCTCTGCACGCGTCTGCCAGCTTTCTTTTCCGGTATCATAGGCGCTTCGAAAGAATTGATTTATGTCAAAGAGTCTACCATTAACCACCCACAGTTGGATAGAGTCCTAAAGGAGTCTAATTCCCACCCAGAGGGCATGCAGGCCGAACAGGATCAGCAAGATGGCACTGCCCAGGCGCAGGCTGCGCAGGGCGAGCCAGTAGCGCAGCCGATCGGCTAATCCTCCCAAGGCAAACAGGGTCGGCAGCGTGCCGATTCCAAAGCTGAGCATCACCAAGGCCCCCTGACCGGCGCTGCCGGCAGCGGCGCTCCAAGTCAGCATGGAGTAGACCATGCCACAGGGGAGCCAGCCCCATACCATGCCAAAAGGGAGGGCTGCCAGCGGGGTGCGTAGCGGCAGGCAGCGGTTGGCCAGAGGGCGGATCAGCGGCCACAGGCGGGCCCCGAGCCGTTCGATAGCCAATACCCCCTGCCACCAGCCAGCCAGGTAGAGCCCTACCGCCATCATCATCAGTGCGGCCACCAGTTGCAGGCCGACCAGGGCGTGACGGCTCTGGCCAAGTTCGGCCAGCGAAGCCAGCAGCCCGCCCGCAAGCGCCCCGGCCAGCACATAGCTGGCGATGCGCCCTGCGTTGTAGCAAAGCAGGTAGGCCAGACGCGGTGTGAAGCGCTGATGGTGGGCCGGAATGGCCATGGAGAGCGCCGCCGACACGCCGCCGCACATGGCAAAGCAGTGGCTGCTGGCGGCCAATCCCATTAAGAGGGCGCCGAGCAGATCAAGGTTCGCGCCGGTCATCCTGCGGCTCCTTGGTGGACGGCTCTTCGTCGTCAAACAGAATGCTCGAGCCTTGACGATCGAGATCCTCAAACTGCTCGGCACGGATGGCCCAGAAGAACAGTACCGCCGCGATGATGACGAACAAGATGGCGATGGGGATGAGCACGAAGATGATGTTCATAGCTTGCCGAGCCTCATGGAGTTGCCGACCACCACCAAGGAGCTAAGCGACATGCCGGCCGCCGCCAGGTAGGGAGGTAGCCAGCCACTGGCGGCCAGCGGCAGCACCAGCAAGTTGTAGCCGAGGGCCCAGGCGAAGTTCTGACGGATGATGCGCCGGGTGTGGCGGGCGAGGTGGCGCGCCTCCAGCAGCTTGGTCAGATCGTCGCCAAGCAAGATGGCATCGGCACTGTTTTTGGCCAGATCGGTGCCGCCGGCCATGGCGAACGAGGCGTGAGCGCCAGCGAGCACAGGGGCGTCGTTGATGCCGTCACCCACCATGATGCAGATATCTCCCTTGGCTTCGCGCCCCTTGAGGTAGGCGAGCTTGTCATCGGGGGTGGCCCCCTTGATCAGTGCATCGATCCCCAGTTCGCTGGCCACCCTGTCGGCTTGTGCCGAGCCATCGCCGGTGAGCATGGTGATGGCGAGCCCCTCCCGATGCAGCGCCTGAATGAGGCCGGGGGCATCGGGGCGCAGGGCATCGTCCAGCTCGAAGCGGGCCACCAGCAGCCCCTCCTCTTCCAGCCAGATACACAGGCCGCGCTCGAAGGCGGTGGGGGCCTTGAGCCAGTTGGCGCTGCCGAGACGATAGCGCTTGCCGGCGATGGTGCCGGCTACGCCATGGCCCGGAGTGAGGTGATAGTCGGCCACCGGGAGCGGCGCCTCATGGCGGCGAAAGGCGCGCGCGATAGGGTGTTCAGAGCGCGCCTCCAGGCTGGCGGCAATCCGCAGCAGCCGCTCGGCTGCCTCGGGCTGCATCGCCTGCACCCGGCTCAGGCGGATGGTGCCGCTTGTCAGGGTTCCGGTCTTGTCCAGCACCACCCGGGTGGCCTGGGTCAGCACCTCTAATACCTGAGCGCGGCGCAGCAGTATGCCGGCGCGGGTGAGGCGGGCGGTGGCCGAGGTCAAGGCGGTGGGGGTGGCGAGTGAAAGGGCGCAAGGGCAGGTGGCCACCAGTACGGCCAGGGTGATCCAGAAGGCCTTCTCGGGCGCGTGGACATGCCAGAAGGCCCAGACGGCGGCAGCGATGAGCAGTAGCGCCAAGATGAAGTAGCGCGAGAGGCGGTCGGCCATCACCGCCAATTGCGGTTTCTCCTCCAGGGCGGCTTCTTGCTGGCGCAGGATTTGGGCGATACGCGAGGCCGAGATGGGGCGGGAGACCTGTACCAGCAGCGGACTGTCGCTACAGAGGGTGCCGGCATAGACCGGCTCACCGGGGCGGCGAGCCACCGGCAGTGACTCGCCGGTCAGCATTGATTCATCTAGGCTAGCTGTCCCCTCGAGGATGAGGCCGTCGGCTGGCACGGTGGCGCCAGCCAGCACCCGGATGGTGTCTCCGACGGCCAGGGTCTTGGCCGCGACCAATTGCTCTTCGTTGCCGCTCACCCGTGTGGCCATCACCGGCACCATGCGTGCCAAGTTGGAGCTCGACTCCGAGGCCTTACGACGTGCCCGCAGTTCAAGCAGGCGGCCAAGCAGCAGGAAGAAGACGAACATGGTGATGGAGTCGTAGTAGACCTCGCCGGTGTTGAACACGGTGGCCCACATGGAGGCGAGAAAGGCGCCGATGAGGGCCAGCGATACCGAGACATCCATGGAGAGGTGCCCCTGTTTCAGGCTGCGCCAGGCCCCCACGTAAAAGGGTTGGGCCGAGTAGAGCATGATGGGGGTCGACAGCAGCAGGCTTATCCACTTGAAGTAGATGAGAAACTCCTCCTCCACGCTGACGAAGAGATCCATGTAGAGGGCGATGGAGCACATCATCACCTGCATCGAGCCGAGCCCCGCCAGCCCCATGCGGTAGAGGTAGCCCTTGACCTCGTGGGCGTAGCGCTCCTCCTGCCTGTGGGTCTGGAAGGGGTAGGCGCGATAGCCGACGGCGGCAAACCCCTTGAGGATCTCGCTTAACGGGAGTTGCTCGGGATCCCAGCGCACCCGAGCGCGGTGGGTGGTGGTATTGACGTTGACATAGCGCAGCCCCGGCAGGGTGAACAGATGGCGCTCGATGAGCCAGGCGCAGGCGGCGCAGGTGATCCCCTCGACGGTGAGCTGAATGTCGCGCTCGCGGCCATGCTCGCTGACAAAATCCTGCTGCACCTCGGCCAGATCGTAGTGGGCGAGGGCGGCCAGATCGGCCGGGAGCAGATCCCCTTTGGCGCCGGGAGCGCTGCGGTGCTCGTAATAGCTGGCCAGCCCGCAGCCGAGGATGGTGTCGGCCACCGCCTTGCAGCCGGGGCAGCAGAAAGGTTGCACCACGCCCTTTATCTCAAGGTCATAGCCGGGGGCGGTGACCGGTTCACCGCAGTGGAAGCAGGCGCTCATCTCAGCGCCCCTTGGGGTCGAAAATGTGGCCGTTCGCCAGGGGTAGGTGGACTGTCTCCTGCAAGCGCCACTCGCTGTCGAAGGCGTCGATGCGCACCTGCCACTTGCCGCTCAGGGGGGCGTCCAGATTCAGGCGATAGGTGCCGCTGCCGTCGGCCGTCAGCAGATAGGTGCTATCGCGTCCCGGCAGGGTGGGGTGAAAAAGAGAGAGACGCAGGGCCTGATGGGGGGGGATGGCGCCCGTCAGCTTGCGCAGGGTGATCTCGCGGCCGTTGACGGCCAGCACCATGGTGATGCCGAGCGCCTCGGCCCTGTCAAACTTGCTGAGATCCTGATTGATCTCCTTGCCCTGCTTGTAATAGTCCTCGGCCACCAGGTTGACCCCGTCGCGACCGGCGATGATGGCGGTGTAGATGCTGGCCACCACGGCGCACAGGGGCAGGAAGATGAGAAACCAGGGCCAGAATTGGCGATACCAGGGTTGGGGCATGAGCAACTACCGTGAAACGAATGATTAACCGCGCCGGTTAAAATTGGCCTCCCCAAGATAACAAAAAGCCCCGACGAGTCGAGGCCTTTTGCCGATAAGTCGCGGCAGAGTCACGCTTTTATGCTAGTGGGAGAGGCTGTAGACGTAAGAGGCGAGCAGGTGCACCTTGTCTTCTCCCAGCACCTCATGCCAGGCCGGCATCACGCCGTGGCGACCATAGGTGATGGTCTCCTCAACCGTTTGCCGCGAGCTGCCATAGAGCCAGCTATTGTTGGTCAGATCCGGGGCCCCCAGCATCGGGTTGCCCTTGCCATCCGGGCCGTGGCAGGCAGCGCAGATGGTGGCAAAACGCGCCTCGCCCTTCTTGGCCTGGATGGGGTTGACGGTGCGGCCAGAGAGGCTCAGCACATAGGCCGCCGCCTCCTTCACCCCGTCTTTGCCGAGCACGTCGCCCCAAGGGGCCATGATCCCCTGACGGCCGTTCATGATGGTGGTCTTGATCTGCTCAGGCTGGCCGCCCCACAGCCACTCGCCATCGGTCAGGTTGGGGAAGCCCTTGCCGCCACGGGCATCGGAGCCGTGGCACTGGGCGCAGTTTTGCAGGAACAGGCGCTGACCCACCTTAAGGGCGTTCGGATCGTTGGCTATCTGCTCGATGGCCTTGTAGGTCTTGCCGTCAGCCTCGTAGGTCAGCTCGCGGAACTTGGCGCCGTAGAGGGCGTCGGCCTTGGCCTGCTCGCGATCATACTGCACTGCCAGCCCCTGCTCGCGGGCGGCGGCGGTGGCCGCCTTGGAGTCGCTTAAGGAGCGCACGTCTTGGTTGGAGCTCTGCCAACCGAGCAGCCCCTTGAAGTTGCCAAGGCCGGGGTAGGCGATGAGATAAATGAGGCTGACCACGATGAGAATGATGAACAGATAGCTCCACCACTTCGGCAGCGGATTGTTGATCTCGGCGATGCCGTCGAAGGTGTGGCCCATCGGCTTACCCTCTTCGACCCCCATCTTATCCTTGAGGCACCACCACAGCAGGGCGAAGCAGCCCAGTATGGTACCGAGGGTGATCACGGTGACAAAAATACTCAACAGAGTGCTCATTCTTGTTTCGCTCCTGCGTTCTTATTCCCATCGCGGGTCGGCTCTTCGTCGGCGAAGATCAGGTTGGCGGCCTCATCGAAGCTCGCCTTGCGGCGTTTGCTGAAAGCCCAGAGGATGATGCCGACCATGAGGATGATCAGCAGCAGGGTGTAGAGGCCGCGGAAAGTGCCGTAATCCATATCCCTTGCTCCTTACTTGAGGGCCGTGCCGATGGACTGCAAATAAGCGATCAGGGCGTCCATCTCGCTCTTGCCCTTGACCGCCTCGCCAGCCCCTTGGATCTGCTCGTCGCTGTAGGGCACGCCGAAGTGATCGCGAAACAGGGCCAGCTTCTTGCCGGTCAGCTTGCCATCTAGCATGTTCTGCTCCAGCCAAGGGAAGGCGGGCATGTTGGACTCGGGCACGACCGAGCGGGGATCGCGCAGGTGGGCGCGGTGCCAGTCATCGGAATAGCGGCCGCCGACCCGGGCCAGATCGGGGCCAGTGCGCTTGGAGCCCCACAGGAAGGGGTGCTCCCAGACGCTTTCGCCGGCGACCGAGTAGTGGCCGTAGCGCTCGGTTTCGGCGCGGAACGGGCGGATCATCTGACTGTGACAGACGCTGCACCCCTCGCGGATATAGATGTCGCGCCCCTCCATCTGCAACGCGGTGTAGGGTTTGAGCCCCTCGACCGGCTCGGTGGTCTGCTTTTGGAAAAACAGCGGGGTGATCTCGACCAGGCCGCCCAGGCTAATGGCGAAGACGATCCCCAGCGCCAGCATCGGCACGCTCTTTTCAAATATCTCGTGGCGGTTGTTGTTGCTCATGACATTACCTCTTCAGTCAGGCCGGCTGGGCGATGGGCTCGAGCGAGCCTTTGGGGGCGGTGATGGTGCGATAGGCGTTGTAGGCCATCAGCAGCATGCCGGCCAGGAAGAAGCAGCCACCCAGGAAGCGCACGAAGTAGAAGGGGTAGGAGGCCTGCAGGGCTTCCACGAAGCTGTAGGTGAGGGTGCCATCCTCGTTGACGGCACGCCACATCAGCCCCTGCATCACGCCGGAGATCCACATGGCGACGATATAGAGCACGGTGCCGACGGTGGCCAGCCAGAAGTGGACATTGATAAGGCGCACGCTGTACATGCGGCTCTGGCCGAACAGGTTCGGGATCAGGTGATAGACCGAGCCGATAGAGACCATGGCAACCCAGCCGAGCGCGCCGGAGTGGACGTGACCTATGGTCCAGTCGGTGTAGTGGGAGAGGGCGTTGACCGTTTTGATCGCCATCATGGGCCCTTCGAAGGTCGACATGCCGTAGAAGGAGAGGGAGACGATCAGAAAGCGCAGGATCGGGTCATAGCGCAGTTTGTGCCAGGCTCCCGACAGGGTCATGATGCCGTTGATCATGCCACCCCAGGAGGGGACGAACAGGATGAGCGACATCACCATGCCGAGTGACTGGGCCCAGTCGGGCAGGGCGGTATAGTGCAGATGGTGCGGGCCGGCCCAGATATAGAGGGAGATGAGCGCCCAGAAGTGCACGATGGAGAGGCGGTAAGAGTAGACCGGTCGCCCGGCCTGCTTGGGCACGAAGTAGTACATCATGCCGAGGAACCCTGCGGTCAGCAGGAAGCCCACCGCATTGTGGCCATACCACCACTGCACCATGGCATCCATGGCTCCCGAGTAGAGGGAGTAGGACTTCATGGGGCTGAGGGGAACCTCCATGTTGTTGACGATGTGCAGCACGGCAACGGTGATGATGAAGGCGCCGAAGAACCAGTTCGCCACATAGATGTGGGAGGTGGTGCGCTTTATCAGGGTGCCGAAGAAGACGATGGCGTAGGCCACCCAGACCACAGTGATGGCCAGATCGATGGGCCATTCCAGCTCGGCATACTCTTTCGAGCTGGTATAGCCCTGTGGCAGGGTGATGATGGCCGAGAGGATGATGGCCTGCCAGCCCCAGAAGACGAACGCTGCCAGTGGCCCGCCAAACAGCCGGGTCTGGCAGGTGCGCTGTGCCACATAAAAGGAGGTGGCCATCAGGGCGCTACAGCCGAAGGCGAAGATGACGGCGTTGGTGTGCAGCGGGCGCAGGCGGCTGTAGGTCAGCCAAGGGGTGTCGAAGTTGAGGGCAGGCCAGATCAGTTGGGCCGCGATCAGTACGCCCACCGACATGCCGACAATCCCCCAGATGATGGTCATCACGGTGAATTGGCGGACAACGGTGTAGTTGTACTCGGGATGGGTTGTCGTATGGCTCATCGTTATATTCCGCTTCCGATGCTGTTGTTCTCAAACTGTGGTTCGGGTGGAACCGCTAGCAACTGGGTCAACGTGACGTCATTACCCGATCTGTTGCTCGTTGTTAATGAAACGAAAAGCAAAAGAGAGGGAAATGAAAACTCGCTGCTGATGATACTGAAGCAGTGGGTAAAATAACAGTATAAACAGTGATATATTTGGCTCAGAGCAGCGTCGTTACTGGCTTTTATCCATTCGTGGATTGAGGTGGCAATGGCCTGTTTTGACGGTTTTTTCAGTGTGGAAATGAGATGCAGGGCAAACTTACTCAACGGAAATTGTTACAAATTGTGATCATGTTGGCACTTTTGCTGGGACTGGTGGTGTATCGCACTCTCACCCCGCCGGTGACGACGCAGGTGCATGATGCCACGCCCTGCGATCTGTCACAGGGGGCGTGTCGCCTGCCATTGGGCGATAGCGCTGTGTTGGTGAGCAGCAGCGAGCAACCGATCCGTTCCGAGTCTCCTTTTCTGCTGCGCCTGCATGCGCCGGCGATCGCTCCGACAAACGCCTATATAGAGGGGCGCAGCATGTTCATGGGACGCATCCCGCTGCTGCTGCGGCAAGAAGGGGGGGATTGGGTCGCTGAGGGGATGGTGGGCGCCTGTACGCATGCCGGTATGGTGTGGCAAATCGTGGTCGAATTACCGGGCCATTCCCCCCTGATGATCCCTTTTTTGGTCGCTGATCAATGACAAGAGCATGAAAAATCATTTGAAATTTTTTCTGCGACAGTTAACGTGCATCCATTTCACCTCACGACATTAACCACATGAGTGACAAGAACGCCTTTTATTTGCGCCTGCAACAGCAGGTCAGCGCCCTCATTGAGGGGGAGTCGGACGCGATAGCCAACATGGCGAACATCAGCGCCCTGCTCAATCTTGAGCTGGAAGGGATTAACTGGGTCGGATTTTATATCCTGCGCGGCGACACCTTGGTGCTCGGTCCATTTCAGGGCAAACCGGCCTGCATCCGCATTCCGGTCGGTCGTGGGGTGTGCGGGACGGCAGCCGCCGAGAACGCGACCCAACTGGTCGCAGACGTGCACCAGTTTGCCGGTCATATCGCCTGCGATGCGGCCAGCAATTCGGAGGTGGTCATTCCGGTTCGTCATCAAGGTCGAGTGGTGGCGGTGCTGGATATCGACAGCCCACTTTTTAGTCGTTTCGATGCAAATGATGCGGCGGGTCTCGAGGGAATCGTGGCCATGTTGGAACGCGGTTGGTCATCCATCGCATGAGAAGTTCGCAAACCGGCCCAAGCTCTTTATAATGGGGCCTTTGTCGTACAGGGCTGAGCCCGGTCATTTTTAAGCCAAGGTTATACATGGAAAACACTGAAAAGCTGAAGAACAGTAAAGAGGTCATTGCCTATCTGGTGGAGAAGTTCCCCGCCTGCTTCATCGCCGAAGGGGAAGCCAAGCCGCTCAAGATCGGCATCTTCCAGGATCTGGCCGAACGTCTGACCGACGATCCCAAGGTATCCAAGACTCTGCTGCGCTCAGCTCTGCGTCAATACACCTCCAGTTGGCGTTATCTGCATGGCCTCAAGGCCGGTATGGCCCGTGTCGATCTCGACGGCAATCCCGGCGAGCTGCTGACCGAAGAGCACATCGAACATGCCAAGCAGGCACTGAAGGAGAGCAAGGACCGTGTCTTTGCCAGCCGTCGGGCCTCCAATGCTGCCGCCGGCAAGGCCGATAACGCCGACAAGGCGGACAAATCCGATAAGCCCAAGAAGCCCCGTCGTCCGCAGCCGCGCAAGGTGGCCGCTCCGGTGCTGACCCCGGTGAACGCTGGCGAGCTCAAGATTGAACAAGGCGTCAAGGTGGTTCTGGGTAAATCTCCGATGGCCGCCACCATCAAGGAGATCACCAAGGATGACGTGCAAGTTCAGTTGCAGACCGGCATGATGCTGCGTGTCAAATTTGAACACCTGGTCCTCTAAGGAGGCATTTTTTGAAGCAAGGCGTCATTCGTTATTCCATCATCGCCTGTAGCCTGGCCCTGGCCGGGTTTGCCCAGGCGGTCGAGCCCGTGCTCAAGGAGAGTGACCTGCCGGTTCTCAACCAGGAGAGTCAGCACGCCACTGCCAGCAAACGGATCACCAATCTGTTTACCCGCTCTCACTACAAGCAGTTCCAGCTGGATGCCGCCTTTTCCGGCCAGATCTTTGACAAGTATCTGGAGGGCCTCGATTACAGTCGCAACCTGTTTCTTGCGGCTGACATCGAACGCTTCGAGAAATACCGCAGCGGATTTAACAAGGATCTGGAGCGGGGTCGTCTCGATCCCGCTTATGACATGTTTAACCTGAGCCAGCAGCGTCGCTACGAGCGTTACGTCTATGCGCTCAAGCTGCTCGATACGCCGTTTGATTTCACCCAGAAGGACGAATACGTCTTTGACCGCGCCAAGTCGCCTTGGCCCAAGAGCAGCGACGAGCTCAACGAGCTGTGGCGGCAACGGGTTAAGTACGATGCCTTGAGTCTCAAGCTCTCCGGTAAGGAGTGGCCCGAGATCAAGGAGCTGCTGGCCAAGCGTTACAACAACGCCATCAAGCGCATGTCTCAGACTGAGAGCGAAGACGTGTTCCAGCTCTTCATGAACTCCTTCGCCCGCGCCATTGAGCCGCACACCAGCTACCTCTCCCCACGCAATGCCGACCGGTTTAACTCCGAGATGAACCTCTCGCTGGAGGGGATTGGCGCCGTGTTGCAGGCCGAGGATGACTTCACCATCATCCGCTCTCTGGTGCCCGGTGGCCCGGCCGCCAAGTCCAACCAGCTCAAACCCGATGACAAGATCACCGGGGTCGGGCAGGCGGACGGCAAGGTGGTCGATGTCATCGGCTGGCGCCTCGATGAGGTGGTCGATCTCATCAAGGGGCCCAAGGGGAGCAAGGTGCGCCTTGAGATCCAACGGGGCAAGGGGGCCACGGTCAAGACCGAGGTCATCGAGCTGACCCGTGACAAGGTGCGTCTGGAAGACAGGGCCGCCAAGTCCAAGGTGCTGAGCGCCGAGGGCAAGAAGATCGGGGTCATCGAGATCCCGAGCTTCTACGTCAACCTGCACGAGGATGTGATCAAAGAGTTGGCCACCCTCAACAAGCAGAAGATTGACGGCTTGGTGGTCGACTTGCGCAGTAACGGTGGCGGCGCCCTGACGGAGGCCTCCGCCCTGAGCGGCCTGTTCATCAATGCTGGCCCCGTGGTGCAGATCCGCGATCACATGGGGCGGATCACCGTCAACAGCGATGATGATGGTCAGGTCTACTACGGCGGCCCGATGAGCGTGCTCATCGATCGCTACAGCGCCTCGGCTTCTGAGATCTTCGCGGCAGCCATGCAGGATTACGGCCGCGCCGTCATCATCGGTGAGAACTCGTTTGGCAAGGGCACGGTGCAGCAGCACCGCAGTCTCGCCAAGGTGTATGACTTCTACGACGAGCCGCTTGGCCACGTCCAGTACACCATCGCCAAGTTCTACCGCATCGACGGTGGCAGTACCCAGAACAAGGGGGTGGTGCCGGACATCGCCTTCCCGACGGCCATTCCCCATGAGGAGACCGGCGAGAGTCAGGAGCCCAATGCCTTGCCGTGGGACAAGATTGCCTCGGCGCGCTATCAGCGGGTAGGGAGCTTCTCGTCCCTGCTGCCTCAGCTTGACGAGCGTTATCAGGCCCGCGCCGCGCGCGATCCGGAGTTTGCCTACCTGCAACAGGACATTGCCGAATACAAGAAGGAGAAAGACAGAAAGTCGGTCTCCCTCAATGAGGCAGAGCGCCGTGCCGAGCAGGAGAAGCAAGATGCGATGGCCCTGGTGCGTACCAACGAGCGCTTAAAGCGCATGGGTAAGCCGCAGGTGAAATCCCTAGATGCGCTGCCGGCTGACTATGAGGCGCCGGATGCCTTCTTGCAGGAGGCGGCGTATATCACCGCCGATCTCAGCAGTCGGATCACGGGAAAGAAAAAGGGTTAAATGCCCACAAACAAAAACGGCCAACAAATGTTGGCCGTTTTTTTATCCATCAGCGGATCAGCGAGCGCGCTTGAGCGAGAGCTGCACCGAGCCCACCGGTCGGCAGCAGCAGGGGAGGCACTCTCCGCTGGCCACGAAGGCCAGCGGTGTTTGCAGGTAGTCGACGGTCCCGGCCAGCAGCGGTGTGCGGCAGGCGCCACAGTAGCCGCTGCGACACTGATATTCGACCTCGATACCGTGGCGCTCGAGAGTCTCGAGCAGGGTTTCCCCCGGTGCCGGCTGCATGGGGCCCGCCTCGGTGTGGATCCGCGGACGTTGCTCGACGTCCAGCGGGCGCGCGATCACCGTCATCAGAGTTCGAAGTCGCCGAGATCTTCGTGGCTTACCTCACTGTCGATCTGGCCGACCAGGTAAGAGCTGATCTCGACCTCCTGTGGGGCCACCTGCACGTTGTCGGAGGAGAGCCAGGTGTTGATCCAGGGGATCGGGTTCTGCTTGGCGGCGAAGGCCGGTTGCAGGCCGACCGCACTCATGCGCAGGTTGGTGATGTACTCGACATACTGGCACAGGATGTCCTTGTTCAGGCCGATCATGGAGCCGTCTTGGAACAGGTATTCGGCCCACTCCTTCTCCTGGATGGCGGCCTCCTTGAACAGCGCGAAGCACTCCTGCTCGCACTCTTGGGCAATCTCGGCCATCTCGGGGTCGTCGTTGCCGCTGCGCATCAGGTTCAGCATGTGCTGGGTGCCGGTCAGGTGCAGCGCCTCGTCGCGGGCGATGAGCTTGATGATCTTGGCGTTGCCCTCCATCAGCTCGCGCTCGGCGAAGGCGAAGGAGCAGGCAAAACTGACGTAGAAGCGGATTGCTTCCAGCGCATTGACACTCATCAGGCACAGATAGAGCTTCTTCTTGAGCGTGCGCAGGGTCAGGTGCACTGTCTTGCCGGCAATGGTGTGGGTTCCTTCACCGTGCAGATTGTAAACGGCAGTCGCCTCGATCAGGTCGTCATAGAAGTGGCTGATGGAGCTGGCGCGCTTTAGGATCTGGTCGTTGGTCACGATGTCATCGAACACCAGCGCCGGATCGTTGACGATGTTGCGGATGATATGGGTATAGGAGCGGGAGTGAATGGTCTCGGAGAAGGACCAGGTCTCGATCCAGGTCTCCAGCTCCGGCAGCGACACCAGCGGCAACAGGGCGACGTTGGGGCTGCGTCCCTGAATGGAGTCGAGCAGGGTCTGGTACTTCAGGTTGGAGATGAAGATGTGCTGCTCGTGGGGGGGGAGGGCCTGGTAGTCGATGCGATCGCGCGATACGTCCACCTCTTCAGGGCGCCAGAAGAAGGAGAGCTGCTTTTCGATCAGCCGCTCGAAGACTTCGTGCTTCTGTTGATCGTAACGAGCCACATTGACCGGCTGGCCGAAGAACATGGGCTCTTTGAGCTGGTCATTCTTGGTTTGACTGAAGGTGGTGTAGGCCATGGCGATAGCTTCTTCTTTTCAAAAAATAAGTGGGAACGAGGGGATAAACCAAAGCAGCAGGGCGGGAGTATTACCTCCCGCCCATCGTATCAGATCTTGCATGCACCGCTGGCACAGCCGTCATCTTGCAGATCGGTCTGCGTGTCGTCGGCACCGTCACGGGTGTTGTGGTAGTAGAGGGTCTTGACCCCGTACTTGTAGGCGGTCAGCAGATCCTTGAGCAACTGCTTCATCGGCACCTTACCACCCTCGAAGCGGGCCGGATCATAGTTGGTGTTGGCGGAGATCGCCTGATCCACAAACTTTTGCATGATCCCGACCAGTTGCAGGTAGCCATCGACGCTCGGCTGTTGCCACAACAGTTCGTACTGATCCTTGAGGCGGCTGTATTCCGGCACCACCTGCTTGAGGATGCCATCCTTGGAGGCCTTGACCGACACCAGGCCGCGCGGCGGCTCGATGCCGTTGGTGGCATTGGAGATCTGGCTGGAGGTCTCGCTCGGCATCAGGGCGGTCAGGGTGGAGTTACGCAGACCCACGCGGCGGATCTCTTCGCGCAGCGATTCCCAGTCGTAGTGCAGCGGCTCGTTGCACAGGCCGTCGAGATCCTTTTTGTAGGTGTCGATCGGCAGGATGCCCTGGGCGTAGGTGGTCTCGTTGAAGGAGGGGCAGGCGCCAAACTCGCGGGCCAGCTGTACCGAGGCCTTCAGCAAGTAGTACTGGATCGCCTCGAAGGTGCGGTGGGTCAGGGCCAGACCGGAGCCATCGGAGTAACGGGCGCCGTTTTTCGCGAGGTAATAGGCGTAGTTGATGACGCCAATCCCCAGGGTACGGCGGTTCATGCTGCCCTTCTTGGCGGCTCCGATCGGGTAGTCCTGATAGTCGAGCAGGGCATCCAGAGCACGCACGGTCAGCTCGGCCATCTCTTCGAGATCTTCAAGCTTGTTGATGACGCCGAGATTGAAGGCGGAGAGGGTGCACAGGGCAATCTCGCCGTTCTCATCGTCGATGTTGTTGAGCGGCTTGGTCGGCAGCGCGATCTCAAGGCACAGGTTGGACTGGCGTACCGGGGCCACGCTCGGATCGAACGGGCTGTGGGTGTTGCAGTGATCCACGTTCTGGATGTAGATGCGGCCGGTGCCGGCGCGCTCTTGCATCATCAGGGAGAAGAGATCGACCGCCTTGAGGGTCTTCTTGCGGATCGAGGGATCTTGCTCGTACTGGACGTAGAGCTGTTCGAACTTGTCCTGATCGGCAAAGAAGGCGTCGTACAGGCCCGGCGCATCGGACGGGGAGAACAGGGTGATGTCACCGCCCTTGATGAGACGCTGGTACATCAGCTTGTTGATCTGCACCCCGTAGTCCATGTGGCGAACCCGGTTCTCTTCTACGCCGCGGTTGTTTTTCAGCACCAGCAGGCTTTCGACTTCGATGTGCCACAGGGGGTAGAACAGGGTCGCAGCACCGCCGCGCACGCCGCCCTGGGAGCAGCACTTTACCGCCGTCTGGAAGTACTTGTAGAAGGGGATGCAGCCGGTATGGAAGGCTTCACCGCCCCGGATCGGGCTACCCAGACCGCGGATGCGACCGGCGTTGATGCCGATGCCAGCCCGCTGGGAGACATAACGCACGATGGCGCTGGCGGTGGCGTTGATGGAGTCCAGGCTGTCGTCGCACTCGATCAGCACGCAGGAGCTGAACTGACGGGTCGGGGTACGCACGCCGCTCATGATCGGGGTCGGCAGGGAGATCTTGAAGGTCGATACCGCGTCATAGAAGCGCTTGACGTAATCGAGACGGGTGCTCTTCGGGTACTTGGAGAAGAGGCAGGCCGCCACCAGCATATAGAGGAACTGCGGGCTCTCGTAGATCTCGCCGGTGACCCGGTTCTGTACCAGATACTTCCCTTCCAGCTGCTTGACGGCCGCGTAGGAGAAGGTCATGTCGCGGTTGTGATCGAGATGCGCGTGCAGCTCGTCGAACTCGGCCTGGGTGTAGTCTTCCAGCAGGTGCTTGTCGTACTTGCCCATGTCGACCAGCTTGGCGATGTGCTGGTAGAGGTGGGGCGGCTCGAATTGGCCATAGGCCTTCTTGCGCAGATGGAAGATGGCCAGACGGGCGGCCATGTACTGGTAGTCCGGGCTCTCTTGGGAGATAAGATCGGCGGCCGCCTTGATGATGGTCTCGTGAATATCGGAAGTGCGAATGCCGTCGTAGAACTGGATGTGTGACTTGAGCTCAACCTGGGAGACGGAGACGTTATCGAGCCCTTCGGCGGCCCAATCCAGTACACGGTGGATCTTGTCCAGATCGATCGGCTCTTTATTGCCGTTGCGCTTAGTCACAAACAAGTTCATGAATTGACCTTCTTATTTTTGATTCCCGAAAACCCTCACCCGCGACAGCGAGGGCTGGCGGGTGAGGCACAAGATATAGTGTTATTTTCAAACCGGACTACAAGATAGTGAGTTAAACACGTCTTTGCAATCCATCTAAGGGTGCATTACCTGTGGATAAGGTGTGAGTCTGGCGTGGCTGTTAGTGTCTGCTCACAGCGAGGGAGTCGGCAACTCTTCCTTGCGCTTTTCCACTTCCTAGATCCGGGCAGAGGCAAAATTTATCGCAACTATTTTGCTTGCACCGAGAGGCACTTTTTACTAGTGCCAACGCACTGTTTATTGGCTGTGCAACCTCTGTCAGAAGTTGACGACACCCCGTGGGCTGGAAGGGGAGAGAGCAGGGCGACACACGCGCTCTTAGCGACGCATTCGCAGCCAGTGATGCAGCGCCTGCACCGTATCGAAGTGCAGATCGGCTTGCCAGTCTGCGGGATCTTCACGCTCATCGAGATATCCCCAGCCCGCGATCGCCGTCGGCATGCCGGCGTTGCGGCCGGCCTCGATGTCGCGCAGATGATCCCCCACATATAAGGTGGTGGCCGGGTTCACCCCGAGCCGTTCACAGGCATAGAAAAGGGGAGCGGGATCGGGTTTGCGCACTGGCAGGGTGTCGGCGCTGACCGTGACACCGCACCCCTTGAGGGCCGGCAACTGGGCCAGCAGCGGCTCGGTGAGAAAGCCGGGCTTGTTGGTTACAATGCCCCACGGCATGGCCTGCTCCTCAAGCCAGTCGATGAGATCGATCATCCCCTCATAGGGGCGGGTACCGATACAAAGATGGGCGGCGTAATAGTCGAGTAGGGCCGTGCGCAGGCGCGCGGCGCCGAGCTCTTCAAGCTGCTCGTCACCGAGGCCAGCCCGCAGCAGGCCGAGTGCGCCGTGGGAGGTGGTCTGGCGAATGATGTGTTCGCTCAAGGGGGCAAACCCCTCTTCCACCAACACGTGGTTAACGGCGGCGCCGAGATCCGGCGCCGTGTCGAGCAGGGTGCCGTCGAGATCGAACAGCACAGCGGTGACCTGGCTCATCGCTCTCCCTCCGGACGCACCAAGGAGACCATGTAGTTAACGTCGACGTTGGCACCGAGGCGAAAATCCCCCGCCAGGGGGCGGTAGTGGACGCCACTCATCGCGCGCACCAGCAGGCCGGCCCGCTCGGCCATGTGGCACAGCTCGGCCGGCATGATGAACTTGGCGTGGTCATGGGTGCCCTTGGGCACCATCTTCAGCAGATACTCGGCGCCGACGATCATCATGAGAAACGACTTGGGGTTGCGGTTGATGGTCGAGACCACCACCTGGCCACCGGGGCGCACCAGGGTGGCGATGGCGCGCAGCACTGATGCCGGGTCCGGTACGTGCTCGAGCATCTCCATGCAGGTCACCACATCATACTGACCGGCGGCCTCCAGAGCGTGGGCTTCGGCGGTGATCTGCCGGTATTCGAGCTCTACCCCCTGCTCGAGGGCGTGCAGACGGGCCACCGAAAGCGGCTCTTTGCCCATGTCGATGCCGGTCACGATGGCGCCGCGGCGGGCCATGCTCTCGGCCAGGATGCCGCCACCGCAGCCGATGTCGAGCACCTTCTTGCCAAACAGGCCGCCGCATTGGGTATCAATCCACTCCAGACGCACCGGATTGATCTGGTGCAGTGGCTTGAATTCCCCCTCGAGATCCCACCAGCGCGAGGCGATGGCCTCGAACTTGGCGATTTCCGACGAATCGACGTTGCCGCTGGCGGCGATCTGTTCAGCATTCATGCGCAACACTTCCTCTGGCTGACCGCCGGGGGGCGGTCCTGACATTTTGCGGGCATTATAACGGACACCCCCTGACAGGCCAGAACCGTTTTTGGCTTAAGCATTTAGGCGCCGTGTGTTAATATGACGCGCTGTTTAAGCCAAAGAACAACTAAATAGGGATTAAGGCTTTCTATGAGCGATCTGGCCAGAGAGATCACGCCGGTCAACATTGAGGAAGAGCTCAAGAGTTCCTATCTCGATTACGCCATGAGCGTCATCGTGGGACGAGCCCTGCCGGATGTGCGTGATGGCTTGAAACCGGTTCACCGCCGTGTGCTGTTCGCAATGAACGAGCTCGGCAATGACTGGAACAAGCCCTACAAGAAATCGGCCCGTGTGGTCGGTGACGTAATCGGTAAATACCACCCGCACGGCGACATTGCCGTGTATGACACCATAGTCCGGATGGCGCAGGATTTTTCCATGCGTTACATGCTGGTCGATGGTCAGGGCAACTTCGGTTCGGTCGATGGCGATAGCGCCGCGGCCATGCGTTACACCGAAGTGCGTATGGCGCGCATCTCCCACGAGCTGCTGGCCGATCTCGACAAAGAAACCGTGGACTGGGTGCCCAACTATGATGGCACCGAACAGATCCCGGCTGTGCTGCCGACCAAGGTGCCGAACCTGCTGGTGAATGGCTCCTCCGGTATTGCGGTGGGCATGGCCACCAACATCCCGCCTCACAACCTCACCGAGGTGATCAACGGCTGTCTGGCCCTGATCGAGAATGGCGACATCGGCATCGACGAGCTGATGGAGTACATCCCGGGCCCCGACTTCCCCACCGGCGGTATCATCAACGGTCGTTCTGGCATCCTGCAGGCGTACCGTACCGGCCGTGGCTCCATCTATGTGCGGGCCAAGGCGGACGTGGAAGTGGACGACAAGAGTGGTCGTGAGACCATCATCGTTCATGAGATCCCCTACATGGTCAACAAGGCGCGCCTCATCGAGAAGATCGCCGAGCTGGTCAAAGAGAAGAAGGTCGAGGGGATCAGTGCCCTGCGTGATGAGTCCGACAAGGACGGCATGCGCATCGTCATCGAGATCAAGCGCGGTGAGTCTGGCGAGATTGTGCTGAACAACCTCTACAAGCACACCCAGATGCAGACCACCTTCGGTATGAACATGGTGGCGCTGGATAACAACCAGCCCAAGGTGCTCAACCTCAAGGAGATGCTGGAAGCCTTCTTGCTGCATCGCCGTGAAGTGGTGACCCGCCGCACCGTGTTCGAACTGCGCAAGGCGCGTGATCGGGCCCACATCTTGGAAGGTCTGGCGGTCGCGCTGGCCAACATCGATCCCATCATCGAGCTGATCCGCCACAGCGCGACCCCGGCCGAGGCGAAAGCCGGCCTGGTTGCCAAGGGGTGGGCGCTCGGCAACGTGGCCGCCATGCTGGAGAAGGCCGGTGGCGACGCCGCCCGTCCCGAGTGGCTGGAGCCCGAGTTCGGTATCCGCGACGGTCTCTATCACCTGACCGAGCAGCAGGCCCAGGCCATCCTCGACCTGCGTCTGCACAAGCTGACCAGCCTCGAGCATGAGAAGATCCTCGAAGAGTATCAATCCCTGCTCGATCTCATCGCTGAACTGCTGCACATCCTGGCGAGCCCGACCCGCCTGATGGAGGTGATCCAGGGTGAACTGCTGGCCGTGCGCGAGCAGTATGGCGACGAGCGTCGCACCGAGATCAGCGCCTCCAGCGCCGAGATCAACATCGAAGATCTGATCACCCCGGAAGACGTGGTGGTGACCCTGTCCCACCAGGGCTACGTGAAGTATCAGCCGCTCTCCGATTACGAAGCCCAGCGCCGTGGCGGCAAGGGCAAGTCCGCGACCCGTATCAAGGAAGAGGACTTCGTCGAGCGCCTGCTGGTGGCCAACACCCACGACACCATTTTGTGCTTCTCGACCCGTGGCAAGGTGTACTGGCTCAAGGTCTATCAGCTGCCGGAGGCCTCCCGTGGCGCCCGTGGCCGTCCCATCATCAACCTGCTGCCGCTGGAAGAGGGTGAACGCATCACCGCCATCCTGCCGGTCAAGGAGTACGATGCGGACAAGTACGTCTTCTTTGCCACCGCCAACGGCACCGTGAAGAAGACCAGCCTCTCCGACTTCAGCCGTCCGCTCTCCTCGGGGATCCGAGCCATCAATCTGAAGGAAGGAGATGAGCTCATCGGTGTCGACATCACCGACGGCAGCAACGAGATCATGCTCTTCTCTGACGCCGGTAAGGTGGTGCGCTTCTTCGAAGGCGCCGGCCGTGCCGAGGATCAAGTGGAAGAGGGTGACGAGGCCGAGTCCGATGACGACGCCGCCGAAGGCGAAAGCAAGGGCGGCAGCTTCAAGGGTGTGCGCCCGATGGGCCGTACTGCTGCTGGCGTGCGTGGCATCAAACTGGGCGCCGCTGACAAGGTGGTCTCCCTCATCGTGCCCCGTGGCGATGGTGCCATCCTCACCGCGACCGAAAATGGCTACGGCAAGCGCACCGCGCTGGACGAATATCCGACCAAGAGCCGTGCCACCCAGGGCGTTATCTCCATCAAGGTGGACGAGCGTAACGGCAAGGTGATCGACGCGATCCAGGTCGACGAGACCGACCAGATCATGCTCATCACCGATGGCGGTACTCTGGTTCGCACCCGTGTCAGTGAAGTGAGCGTCATCGGTCGTAATACCGGTGGTGTGCGCCTTATCCGCACCGGTGAAGAGGAGTGCGTGGTCGGCTTGCAGCGTATCGCCGAGAGCGATGACGATGATGAGATCGAGCCGCTCGAGGGTGACGTAAGCACCGAAGGTGACGTGAGCGCCGAGGGCGAAAGCCCGGCAGACGACACCGCCGAGTAAGCCCCTCCCGATGAAAAAGAGCGCCTATTGGCGCTCTTTTTTTATCTCCGTCACGGGGATGTCATGGCGCTGTGTCAGGCTCGATGGCAACCATGATAAGGAGAGCGTGAGATGAGCAGTTGGATCTTCTGGGATCTCTGGTGCCTGATGTGGGGGGATGCGCCGTCGCAACCGCAGGCGTTGCAGGAGTGGGAGGTGCAGGAAGAGAGCCCCGGCGCGCCTCTGCGCGGCGGGCGCTAGAAGAGGGCAAGCTGCTCGCCAGGACGGCGGAAGCCGTCACAGCGCAGTGGTGCTGGCGAGCGATCGAGCCCGAGGCGGCGCACCGCTAGGCGAAAACGCTGAGCCAGCAGGGCGGCAAACTCCCCTTCACCCCGCATCCGGGTACCAAACGCCGGACTGTTGAGCGCCCCCTCGCGGCTCTGGCGCAGGATTGAGAGCACTGCCTCCTGACGCTGGGGATAGTGCTCGGCCAGCCACTGCGTGAACAGGGGGGCCAGCTCGTGGGGCAACCGGAGCAGTATGTAACCGGCGCAGTCAGCGCCGGCGGCTGCCGCGCCTTCCAAGATCCGCTCCAGCTCGTGTTCGTTGAGGCGGGGGATCATGGGGGCGGCCAGCACGCCGACCGGCACGCCGGCACGGTTGAGCTGCTCCATCACCCTGACTCTTCCCTGGCCCGGCGTGGTGCGTGGCTCGAGCCGCCGGCGCAGCTCCTCATCTAGTGTCGTCACCGACACCATCACTCGGCATAACCCCTCGGCCGCCAGCTCGGCCAGAATGTCCCGATCGCGCAGCACCATGGCGCTCTTGGTGATCAGGGTCACCGGATGGTGGTGATCGCGCATCACCTCGAGTAACTGACGGGTGAGCCGCAGCCGCTGCTCGATGGGCTGATAGGGATCGGTATTGGCGCCGATGCAGATCACCTCGGGCTGGTAACCGGGGCGGGCAAACTCGGCGCGCAGCAGCGCGGCCGCATTTTGCTTGGCAAACAGCCGGGTCTCGAAGTCAAGGCCGGGGGAGAGCTCTAGGTAGGCATGGCTCGGTCTGGCATAGCAGTAGATGCAGCCATGCTCACACCCTTGATAAGGATTGATCGAGGCATTGAAAGGGACATCGGGCGAGCGGTTGCGGCTGATGATGGAGCGGGCGTTGATCTCGGTGACCGAGGTGGTGGGGGCAGGGGCGCTATGTGCTTGCCACCAGCCATCATCGACGGTCTCGATGCGCTGCAAGGTAAACCGGTGATCCACATTGTTGCTGCTGCCACGCCCTGCCATCTGCATTACCATTGCACTGTATGAATAACCAGTATTGTGTGGGGAGGAGTGGGAAAAGGCAATGCACCTGCGCAGAAAAGAGGATGCCGATGGCAGGCATCGGCATGGTGGTATTAACGCTTGAGCGGCTGCTCTTTACCCGGTTGCTTGTCGCCAGGCTTGTGAGCCTGTTGATCTTTGCCCGGTTGCTTGTCGCCAGGCTTGTGGGCCTGTTGATCCTTGTTTGGCTGCTTGTTGCCGGGCTTGTGGGCCTGTTGATCCTTGTTTGGCTGCTTGTTGCCGGGCTTGTGGGCCGGTTGCTCCTTGCCCGGATGCTTGTTGTCAGACTGATGGGCCGAGTGGCTCTTGCTGGGCTGCTTGCTATCGTGCTGCTGGTGCGCAGCCTTGGCGTTGCCGCAGTTGTTATGAGCCTGTTGGCAGGGTTGCTTTTGCGCCGCAGCGGCGCCAAAGGAGGCCACGCCGAGCAGGGCAGCGGCAATGAGAGCGGAGTATTTCATGTTGAGTCCTCTGTCGTGACTGCGCAGCCGGCTATGAAAAAGCCCGGACTGCTTGACCCGGGCCATCCTATGCATCAGCCCCTATTGGGGCTAGTGACTTTACTGATCCTTTACCTAATAGCGCGTGTCACACCGCGTAGTGCTGAAACGCGATCTCGCCCGGTAGTGTCTTGATGACAGAGAGGGTGCCATCCAGCTGACTGATGAGGCCGGCCCGGTGTTCAACCAGCACCACCCGGCGGATGTCAGCGAGCGATGCGCCGGCCAGCACCGCATGGGTACAGGCCATCTGCATGGGGGGCAGGCTGGGGTTGAAGGCCGCATTCTCGGCGTAGCGCCCCTCGTAGATCTGGCCATTCTCGCACTCCACGGCCACACCGGCATAGCCCTGGCTGTAGGGGGCGTAGCTGCTGCGTGCCGCAGCCAAGGCGGCCAGTTCAAGGGGATCGCGGCTCTCAAGGTGCAGCGGATGCGCCTGCGGGCTCATCAGGGCATCGCTGATCTGCAGATCGCCCGGGCCAAAGGAGTGGGGCAGGAAAGCGTGCAGCGGGCTGTGATCATCTGGCAGGGTCACGGCCATGCTCTTGGCGGTACTCAGTTCGTTCATGAACTGGCGGCAGTGGCCGCACGGGGTGTAGTTGACAGTGATCTCACTTATCCCGGTCTCACCACCGAGCCAGGCATTGGAGATGGCTGATTGTTCGGCGTGGATCGAGTGAAACAGCCCCTGACCCGCAAACTCCATATTGGCCCCCAGATACCAAGCACCACTTAGGCCACTGGCGATGGCTCCCACATAGAAGCGTGAGATGGGCGCAACCGAGCAGGCGGCAGCCAGCGGCAGTAGCGCAAGGCGCAGCGCCCTGTCATCGAGCTGGCTGGCGCGCTTGAGTTCGACGATCTGGGCTGGGGTGAAGCGGGCGTTGAAATCCTGATCCAACAGGGGGGCGAGGGCATCCTGCAATGAGGCCGGCAGGTCGGCAAAAGGCTTGGCAAAACGGGGATGCATGACTCTTCCTCATGGCCAATCGGGGGGGCATTGTACGGCAGTGGCACAGGAGAACATAGTGATGGTGATCACGACCAGGGGGGCATCATTGCACCCCCTGGCAAGCCAAACGTTTATCAGGACAAAACTGTGCGCCAGCTCTCAGTGCGGAGCGGCTATGCCCCCAGCAGATGATAGAGGGCGAACAGCAGTGGGGCGGTCAGTGCGGTGAGAATACCGCATACCACCATGGCCAGTGAGGAGAAGGCCCCTTGTGTCACCCCTTGCTCAGCACTGGCGGCAGTCCCTATTGCATGGGCACAGGCGCCCATGGCCAGACCCTGAGCCTCCGGATCGGTCACCCGGAGCAGCTTGAGCAGTGGAAAGCCGATCAGCGCCCCGGTTACCCCGACAATGACCACCACAGCGGCGGCGATGGCAGGGATGCCACCGAGGGATTGGCTGACGCTCATGGCCAGCGGCGTGGTGATCGACTTGGTGGCGATGGAGGCCAGCATAGTGATATCAGCCCCCAGCAGGTAACCGATCAACAGCGTGGTGATGACGGAGATCAGCACCGAGAGCAGGCAACAGATCAGAATAGGCTTGAGCTTGGCACGGATCTGCCGTGCCTGTTGGTAGAGGGGCAGCGCCAAGGCGACCACGGCCGGCTCGAGCAGTATGGTCAGCGGTGTGGTGCCTTGCTGATACTGCTCGAGCGGCAGGTGGAACATGAGCAGCAGGGCGACGATCACTAAGGTGGGCAGCAGCACCGGATTGATCACGGGCCAGGAGAGATGACGATAGAGGGTGCGGGTCAGTGAGTAGAGCACCACGGTCAGTGGCAGGGCGAGCCAGAACATCATTGCTTGTTCATCCTCTGATAGAGATGGCCGACGCAGGCCAGGATCAACACGATGCCACTGAGGATGGTGATGAGGATAAGTGGCAGAGAGTCATGGAGCGGCTCGAGCCAGGCCACCAGCCCGACCGCGACCGGCACGAACAAGATCCCCATGTGGCGCAGCAACAAGGTGGCGCCGCGCTCGACCCAGGCCAAACGCACCAGCTGGGTGGAGAGCAACAGAAACAAGATCAGCATACCTATGATGCTGCCTGGAAAGGGGAAGGGCAGCAGGGCGGCGAGCCCCTTACCCAGCAGCAGAGCTGCCAGGATCACGGCCGCATCGCGCAGGTAGGCCAGCAATAAGGGAAACGACATGGGCACTCCCTCCTGAGAAATGTGAGCAAGGGCGCAGTTTAACAGATCCCCTCTCATGCTGAAGGGACAAGCGGGCGCAAAGGCCAAATAATCCGGCATCAGTTCCACGAAAAGAGAGGTATTCGTGACTCTGCTCGCGTCCCTGCGTACCCTGGCTTGTGGTGCGCCCCATCCCGGCATGCTGGCCACCGTCGCCTGGAATGGCCCCTGCGCCGAGGTGCGCCTCGACAACCTGACCCAGACGCCGTTGCCTTTGCAAGCGTGGCCCTTGTTTGACGGTGATCTCGGTCTGGCCGATGCCCCTATTTATGGCGAGGGTTTTCAGATGCTGGCCCAGACCATGGGCTCTTGGTCACACCCCGAGCCCGTTGGGCGCTGTCCCGATGCCGCCGTTTATCGCATCACCCGCGATGAAGGGTTTCACACCGTTCACAACCTGCTGCTGGTCGAGACGCCAACCGGCTGGCTGCTGCTCGCCTTCGCCAGTACCGAGCGCTTTGGCGGCGAGTTTCGCCTCTATCCCTGCGGGCGGTTACAGATCGTCATGCGCTGCGAGGGTCAACGCCTGCCGCCGAGCGGTCACTGGCACAGCGAGGTGCTGCTCTGTCTGGAAGGGCCGGATCGTGCGGCGCTCTTGAGCGAACTCGGTCGCCGCCTGGCTGAGCGCCACGGTGGCCGGGCAGGGCGCCGGCCAAGCGGTTGGTGCTCCTGGTATCACTACTATGCCGAGGTGACCGAGGCGGATATCCGCGAGAACCTGACCCAGATGCAGGCGCGTTTTCCTGAACTCGAATACGTGCAGATCGACGATGGCTATCAGGCCTTCATGGGGGATTGGCTGACCCCCTCAGCGCGCTTTGCCGGCGGCGTGCCGGGGCTGGCCGCCGAGATCCGTGCCGCCGGGCGCAAGAGTGCGCTCTGGGTCGCTCCCTTCATCGCCGAGCCGGGCTCGCAGTTGTTTCGCGACCACCCCGACTGGTTCGTCAAGGATGAGCAGGGTCACCCCTTGCCTGCTGAGGCGGTCACCTACGGAGGCTGGCGTTGCACTCCTTGGTATGTGCTCGACGGCACCCATCCCGAGGTACAGCAGCACCTCGAGAGCCTGTTTCGCACGCTGCGCCAGCAGTGGGGCATCGATTACTTCAAGCTCGACGCCAACTTCTGGGGGGCCATCCACGGCGGGCGCTTCTTCGATGCTGGAGCCACCCGTATCGAGGCCTATCGGCGCGGCATGGCGGCAGTGCGTCGCGGCGCCGGGGAGGCCTCCTTCCTGCTTGGCTGCAATGCCCCCATCTGGCCGAGTATCGGGCTGGTTGATGGCATGCGGGTGGGCGATGACGTGGAGCGAAATGGCCCGCGGATCCGCCAGATTGCCCGCGAGCTTTTCTGCCGTGCCTGGCAGGGGGAGCTGCTCTGGACGCTCGATCCTGACTGTGTCTGTTTGCGGGATCTCCCCGGCCAGCATGCCAGCGCCGCAGAGTATGCCTTCCATCTGGCGGCCATGGTGGCGGGCGGGGGCATGGTGCTGGCCGGTGATCGGTTGCGCGATCTGGCGCCCGAGCAGGCCGCGCGGCTGCACCGCTTGCTGGCGCTGTGCCAAGCGCAGGCGCCGGCGGCACACTTTGCCAGCCTGGACTTTGCCTGTGGCGAGCTGGTGTGGCATGGCCACCGCTTGCAGTGCCTGTTCAACTGGGGTAAAGCGAGCCGGCGTGTTTCACTGCCCGCCGGGGCGCGCTCGTTTTGGGACGAGCGCCCGTTGGGCACGACGCTGGAGCTGCAACCGGGCGAAGGGCAGGTGGTGTGGCTGCCCTGATCAACAAAAAGAGGCCCGCGGGCCTCTTTTTGTTTTCATCTGTGCGCCGGTGCGGCTAGAAGTGCCACTCCATGCCGACGGCGAGGTTGGCTGGCCCATAGCCCGGGATCTCGTTGGTCGAGGCGATGGCCTTGAGGGAGAGGGAGGGGCTGAGCGGCACACCGAGGCCCGCCCCCCCGGCAATCTGGTTCCGCTGGCTGCCCATCAGGTCGGCGCGGATCACCCCGTAGAGAGACTGATCCTCGCTCATGTGCACATAGCCCTGCGAAGCCTGGCTGTAGAGCTGACCGAATAGCTCGAACTGAAAGCCGTTGCGCGCCGTGATGGCGAGCGGCACCCCGGCGAAGTTGTAGAGATCGGAGTGGCTGAAGTAGCTGTTGGTGATGGTCGGGGTGAAGTCGGTGGCATTGTAGAGGTGGGAAAAGGTGCCGGCCAGTGCCCCATAGGCCTGGCTGGGTAGCTCCAGCAGATAGAAGGGAGCTGTCGGCGTTGCGGCCGCAGGCAGGGTCACCAGCAGCGCAGTCAACAGCAATCCAGAGCTCGTTTTTCCCATCCTATTCCTCGGCAGTCGCACGCAGGTCATCGTCTTGCAGTATGCCCGCTCTGCCCCCAGGCCGAAAAGAGAAAAGGCGAGAGCGGGCTCACAAAGTCACAGATTTTCCAGGTAAAGGTAGAGCTGGCGCAGCAGGGTAAAACGCTTCTCGTCGTCCTGATATTGGCTGGCCAGCGCCTCTAGGCGCGGAGCGTAATCGGGCAGACGAGTGGCGAAGTAGTCGGCGCAGTGGCTGCGCCAGCGGCGCGTCTCGTCGTCGTTTAAGGTGTGCGGCCAGTTGCGGGCCCGGTAGCGAAACAGCAGCTCGGGCAGGCGCGCATCGCTAAACGAGAAGGCCCGCTCACCGAGCAGCTCAGGGGGGGTGGCGCGCACCAACTCCATGGCCGCCTTGTCGCCCTGGCCGAAGAAGCCGGCATAGAGCTGGGTATCGGGGTCGCTGTCGGCCGGCCCTGGCCACTCCTGGCTGAATACCTCGACCAGCTTTTCGCGGATCTCTGGGTGACGGCGCAGCAGATCTAGGCTCTTTCGGCACTGCTCGCGATCGATGCCCAGCTCGTCGGCGCGCTCTGCCGTCAAGGTGGCGGCGGGCGCCAGCACAGGGCACTTGTTGATGTGCACCAGCTTGACCGGCACCGCGGCCAGCTCACCGAGATCCTCTTTACGGGTGTAGAGGCGCTCGCGCAGGGCGGGGGCGTCTAAATCGAGCAGCACCTGGGGATCGCGGGTGAGATCGACCACGATCACCGCGTTCTGGTTGGTCGGATGCCAGGCGAGCGGCGACACCCAGCTGGCGCACCCCTGCCAGGGGGAGAACATGCCCGAGACGTGTACCAGCGGCTTCATGTTCACCACGTCGATCAATGCCTTTACCTTGTGTTTGCTGCGCAGCTCAAACAGGTAGTCAAACAGGCGTGGCTGGGAGGTCTTGATGAGCTTGGCCATGGCGATGGTGGCCAGCACGTCCGAGAGGGCGTCGTGGGCCTGCTCGTGGCCGATACCGTTGGCTCGGGTCAGGTTCTCGAGCTTGAAGCTCGGCTTGCCCTCGTCATCAAAGCACCATTGGATGCCCTCTGGGCGCAGGGCGTAGCAGGCACGCACCATGTCGAGGATGTCCCAGCGCGAGTTGCCGTTTTGCCAGCTATAGGCGTACGGATCGTAAAAGTTGCGATAGAGGGTGTAGCGGGTCACCTCGTCATCGAAGCGAATGCTGTTGTAGCCGAGCACGCAGGTGCCCGGCGCGGCGAATTCGTCGTGGATCTGACGGATGAAGTCGGCCTCGCACAACCCGTCGCGCTGGGCCTTTTGCGGCGTGATACCAGTGATGAGGCAGGCTTCTGGCTCGGGCAGGTAGTCCGCCGGCGGCTTGCAGTAGATGACCAGCGGATCGCCGATGAGGTTGAAGTCGAGATCGGTGCGTACTCCGGCAAACTGGGCCGGCCGATCCCGGGCCGGGCTGATCCCGAAGGTTTCGTAATCGTGGAAGTAGAGGGTGGGCTGGGAGCCGGAATGTGCTGTTTTGCTCATGGTGTCCAAGATGGGGCGGCGTTGCCGCTCAAGGTTGGGCGGTGGCGGGCACCGCAGCAAGGTGTGACCATGGTAAACCAAAGCGCGGCAAATGGCTCGGCCTGCACCGCGTTAATCCGCCAGCCACTGCTGTTTGCGGTAGTGGCTGCGTAGGGTGCGGTCGCTGCATGCCTCGAGCTTCCAGCGGGTGCAGCCGTTGAAACGGGCATAATCGGCCAGCGCCGCTTCCAGTGCCGGCAGGAAGGGGCGCAGTCCGCCCGCTGCGTCATAGGCTGCGGGCTCCAGGGTCAGGCGGCGCAGGTGTAGCCGATGGCGCGCCCTGTCGGCTTTGACATCGAGGCGGCCGATGAACTGCTCCTGCCACAGCACCGCCAGGGTGTAGTAGCCAAAGCGCCGCTTCTCTTCGGGCAGATAGACCTCGAGCTGATAGTCAAAATCGAACCAGTGGCGCAGCCGCTCGCGCTGGATCAGCAGGTTATCAAACGGATTGAGCAGCCAGACCCGATCCGGCAGGGGCGGTGGCACCTGCAAGGCGGCATCAAACCAGTGGGTCTGACCATGGGCGCTGAAACAGGCCAGCTCGCCTGATCCGTGCAGCGCCGCCAGCGCGGCCTTGAGGTGTGGCTGCACATTGCGCCGCAGATAGCCCATCTGCTTCAAGGTGCCGTAGCCATGGGCCTTGATGAAGCGGCGCACCAGATGAAGGGCGAACTCCTCGTCACTCGGGGGACGGGTGTCGACGCCGGCCGGTAGCACCC
This sequence comes from Aeromonas simiae, assembly GCF_014892695.1. NCBI lineage: Bacteria > Pseudomonadati > Pseudomonadota > Gammaproteobacteria > Aeromonadales > Aeromonadaceae > Aeromonas > Aeromonas simiae. The sequence goes on along the minus strand of NZ_CP040449.1, from coordinate 1,797,878 downwards.
GCTCGGTCAGATCGAACACCTTCTGGAAGCGCTCGCGCCGGCGCACCATCAAGGCCCCCTCCATGAACAGTTGCTCGAGCGCGCGCTTGGCCGGCTTCCACTCCCACCAGCCCCCCTTATGGCCTGGATGCTGGAAGTCGCTCGCCTTGAGCGGCCCTTCGGCACTGATGCGGGCCAGTACTTCCCCCATGACGGCGGCGTCGCGCTCGAACCAATGGCGCTGCCCTTCGCGCAGGGCCAGTTTGCGCGGCAGGCTGAAGCGGTAATCCTGCATCGGCAGCAGGGCAGCGGCGTGGGACCAGTACTCAAACAGCTCGCCTCGCTCGAGCGCCTCGTCCAGCATGGCGCCATGATAGCCGGGCAGGCGGCTGTGCAACACATGGTGATGAGCCCGCTCGACTACGTGGATGGCGTCGATCTGCACGTAACCGAGGCGCGCCACGGCCTCGGCCAAGCTGGCAGGTGGGGCCAGCAGCCCCTGGCGGCTCAGGTTGATACGGCGCCATTCAAGTGAGGAGAAGGGGTTATCCATGGGGCCTCCATGCCGTGGAAAGAGGAAAGGGCTTTACAATGATAATGCACTGTACAAAAATACAGTTGTTTTCACAATGCGTAACATGAGGCGCACACGGATGAAAGTTGAAATCATCATCGACCGCAAGCATCAGGTATCCCAGAGCATCATGGATGCCCTTTATCAGGCGCTGCTCACCCGGCTGGGAGAGCACTATCCCGACGTACAGGTCAGGGTCGCGGCCGGCAGTGCCATGGCCATGAACGTGACCCGTGCCAGCCGTGAGGAAAAAGAGGAGGTCGAGGCGCTGGTGCAGTCGGTGTGGGAGGATGCCGACAGTTGGATGCCGGAAGAGGAGTCCGCCGCCTGAGGTGACCCCATAAAGCGGGGCCTTGGGCCCCGCTTTATGCTCGGTGTGGGGGTGCCGCGATCGGCCCCGCCATGGGCGGCTGCGGGGCGAGCAAGGCGCTTGCTTAAGCGCTTTGGCAACTGGCCGGTCTCTCCATATCGAGGTAACACGCCACTCCCCACCCTGAGTCAGCCGCGGCTGGCGGGTTGCTCACAACCCGGCCCACTGGCGCAGACTCCCTTCGTTGACCCGGCGCGGCGCATCGCGCATCTCACCTTGCTGGCGCAGCCGGGCCAAGATGGCGGGCAGGGCTGCCCGCACTTCGCGTTCGTTCATGCCGCTACGCATCCCTGGGGAGTAGAGCATACGGATAAGCAGGTAGTCGAGCGGGCTGAGGAAGTGATCGATGCTGCGGTCATTGAAGATGGAGGGGAAGACCCGATCCGAATCGTTGGGTAGCCCCATCACCTGAGTCAGCTCCTCGACCACGCAGTCGAGCAATTTCCCCTTGTCGCGGGCCTGATCGGTGGGGATGAGGACGGTAGCGCGGACGATCCCCTGCTGGCCTCGGCTGCTAAAGTGGCCGAGGCAGAGCCCATTTTGACGTGCGGCCTGCACATCGGCGCTATCGCCCATCCGCCGCTCAATCCAGCTCCCCATCTGCGCTTGGCGCGTCATCACCACCACCAGATTGGCGGCCGCCTCATGTTGTACCGGTTGTATTGAAAGGTCGGTCAGGCGTGCCAGATGAGTCATCTGTACCGTTACCAGCTCGCGCTGCTGCGCCTTATCACCGCTCTGATTGACCAGAAAATAACGCAGCGGCTGCTCCCAGCGGGTGAGTGTCGCGTCCTGGCCGGGCTGGTATTCACGGCCGAGGGCACTGGTGATGAAGCTCTCGGTCAGATAGGCATCACGTTGCCAGCGCTCGGCGGCCAGTGATGCTTGCAGCAGCAGGGGAAAGAGCAGCAGCCAACGCAAAAGGGGCACGGATCACTCCTTGTCGAGATCACGCCAGGTGAGCCACAGGCGCATGTCAAATTCCCACTGATGATAGTGCGGACACATGTGGCAGCACAGTTGGTAGAAGGCCTTGTTGTGATCCTTTTCGCGCAGGTGGGCCAGCTCGTGCACCACGATCATCTCGAGAAACTCAGGAGGCGCCTCCTTGAACAGGGCGGCGATACGGATCTCGTTCTTGGCCTTGAGCCGGCTTCCCTGCACCCGGCTGACATAGCTGTGCAGCCCGAGGGCATCCTTGATGATGTTGATCTTACCGTCGAACACCACCTTGGAGAGGGGGGAGGAGCTTTTCAGGTAGCGGGCCTTGAGATCCATGGTGTAGTCGCGCAGGGCTGCGTCGCTCTGGGTGGTGTGGCGCTGGGGATAGCGTTTAGCCAGCAGGGGGCCGAGGCGCTGCTCGCGGATCAGGGTGCGTACCTGCTCGAGCAGGTGGTCGGGGTAGCCGCTCAGATAGGGCAACTGCATAAGGGTCTCCTCAAGCAAGGGGCCACCGGATGGTGGCCCCTGTGGATTTAGCGGCGACGGTAGAGGCCGTCGGCGACCTGCTCGTAGTGATCCAGCAGGTAGAGATAGAAGGCCTGGGTCGAGGGGGGTTGCTTTTGCAAGCTGGCGATCATCTCGTTAAAGCGTGCCTGCTTGCCGATGATGAACTTCGGCTGCTGGCGCTTGAGACTCTCCAAGGTGCGTTCGCGCACGTCATAGGGGGGATTGACGTTGGCAAAGAAGAGATAGGGCGAGGCCGGGGTGCGATCGGTCCAGAGGTAGTACTGAGGCCAGATCCCATCGACCCAGAGGGTGTCGCCGGGCTGACTCTCGGCCAGCACTCGATCGACGCGCAGTTGGGCCGCCGGATTGAACGGGCGCCCCATCTCGGTGCCGTCCCAGGCGTTGTCGATCATCACGATCAGCATGGCCAAGGTCGCCAGCCAAGGGGTGAGGCTGCGTACATCCCAGGCGCGCCACAGTGGCACCAGCACCAATACCGGCAGAGCCCACAGCAGGCTGGTACCCAGCACCTCGCGCACCCGCTCCAGTGACCACTCCTTGGTGCTCCAACCAAAGCCGAGCTGCTGGGCCAGCAGCCAAGCGGCGGTGAGGATCACGCTGCCGACACAGAGCAGGGCCAGGGCATCGCCTTGCTCCTTGCTGCGATCCAGCAGGCAGGCGAGCGGCAGCAGGCCCAGTTGCAGATAGAGCACGTCGTAGTGATCGAACACATGGCCCGAGACCGAGTTGGCGATCAGGGTGAACACCACCCCGAGCAGGGTGGCGGACAGTACCGGCAGGCTCCAGTGCCAGTTGCGCGCCAGCAATACCAGCACGAAGGCCGGCAGCAGCATGACAAGGCCGGTGCGAAACAGCCCGACGGCGCCGACCGCCAGCGAGGTGCCATTGCCGTAGCTCCCCTCGAAGAAGATGGAGAAGGAGTAGTAGACGAACTCATCGAGCACGCCGTAGTGGCGGAAGTAGGCGAGCAGCGGGGCGCCCACCAGCGCCAGGCATCCTAGGCTCGAGAGCAGCAGCAGCAGGGCACTGCGCCACTGGTTGTGGATGATCCACAGCACAAACAGGGTCAGATACCAGCCTCCCCACAGGGCGCCGTTGTTCATCCGCATCCAGGCCACGATGGCGAAGGTGAGGCCGGCCACCAGCGCCGGGAAGAGGCGAAAGCGTCCGTCGAGCAGCAGGGTGATGAAGGCCCACTGGCCGATGAGGGCGAGGTGGAAGGTCCAGTCTTCGGTCATGTTGCCGTAGTAATAGCGGGTGCCGTAGAGCGCCAAGATGGCAAGCAGGCTGCCAAGGCGAGTCCGGGTCGAGAGTTCGAGCTGTGCTAAGGCATGCCAGCTCGCCAGCAGGCCGAGCCAGCAGGCGAGCCACTCCAACCCCCAGATGCCACGAAAGCCGCCCAGCAGATAACCGAGGGCATCGATGGCGAAGATCATCGGCCCCTTGATGTCGATCATGTCGCGATAGAGCACGCCACCGTCGGCCCACATCTTGCCCATGACGGCGAACAGGGAGGCATCAAACCCCGGTGCCATGGCATAGACCAGCGGGTTACGCAGGCAAAAGAGCAGCGCCAGCAGGGCGGTCAGTATGATCACCGAGGGTGGCAGAAAAGGGTAGTGACGGGGCGGCGCGAGGCGCATCGGACGGTTCATCGGCAAAAAGGCGGTACGGATGGACAAGGTGCCGCTATCTTGCCCATCCCTGCCCCGGGAGACAATGGGGCCGCCGTGATTTCTTTACTTTTCAGGCGCGCCGGGGTTGGTAGTGTCCGAGCGGGGGGCGGGCGGTCAGGCTGCCCTGATGGCGGGCCCAGCGCACGAACGCATCGGCCAGGGTCAGCCCCAGCTCGCGGCGCGGGTGCGAGAGGGTGCGTCGCAGCGCCATGTAGCCCTCTTTGCCGGCCGCCGTATAGGCGCTCGACACGCCGCGATAGCGCGCCTGGGGGGCCACGTTTTCCCACTGGCCGGGCGCGGCCTCCCAGCGCAGATGGGTGATGCGGCGGCCAAGCGGCGCGTCGGCGTCATAGCGGTAGTCGAGGCCGGCCACATAGGGGAAGCTGCCGCTGCCGTTGCCGACCACGCCGTTGTCGGTGGCGTTGTTGATGGCCCCCTCTAGGGCATCGATCAGCTCCTGGCCATACACCTCGTAGAGGATGAGCGGGATGGCGAAGGGGAGCAGGCGCCCGGCGATGTCGGCCTCGGTGATGGGGCCTGCCTCTAGCGAGCAGCGCACACCACCGGCGTTGTGCAGGGCGAAATCGACCCGGCCGACCTGCTCGCGGGTACTCCAGCGCATCGCTTCGGCCACCAGCGGGGCCAGCTCGCTGCCATGGGGATGCTGGGCATCGGGCAGGCGCTGATGGTGCAGCGGGGCGGGCAGGGTGGCGATGGAGTGGCTCGCCATCTGGCTCAGCACGGGGCGATAGTGGTGCGCCAGGTGTTGCTCCAGGGTGGGCTCGGGGGCGATGGCCGTCAGGGCCGGCAGCTCGGCCACCGCCTCCCAGAGCAGCCATTCGGTGCGGCCATCGGCCTCGATAGCCCGGCCCGTGTCGTCAAACAGCAGGCGACAGACGCCGAGGGTCTGGGCACTGTGGCCGGCGTGAAACAGCGGTACGCCGGCGTGCCATAACGGATAGGGTTCGCTGTGGCTGATCCCGAGATGGGAGAGATCCCCAAGCAGGCTGTGGGTGTGGCCGCCGACAATCAGGCTCAGTTGGGGAAAACGCTCGGCCAGCTTCTTGTCTTGCTCTATCCCTAGGTGGCTCAACAGAATGATGTGGCGAATGCCGGCCCGTTGGATGGCCGCGAGGGTCTGCGCCAGCGTCTCTTCCACCGGCAGGAAGCGGGTGTGAAGATCCGGGTTGGCGATGTCGGCCATCTGGGAGAGGGTAATGCCAAGCAGGGCGAAGCGGGTACCGCCGAGGTTTTTCTCCAGCCAGGGGCGTTCGGCATCGAACAGGTTGGGCAGGCCGCGCAGCGGCGCCTGGGCATCGCTCGGCTCGTGGCGGCTGTCGAGGTTGGCGGCCAGCACCGGAAAGGGGACGGCGCGGATGAAGTCGCGCAGGGCCTCGTTGCCAAGATCAAACTCGTGGTTGCCGATCACCATGGCATCGGGGGCGAGTTGACCGAGCAAGGTGGCGTTGGCCCGCTCTTTGAACCGGTTGAAATAGAGCGAACCTTGGAACGTATCTCCGGCGTGCAGGAAGAGGTGGGGGATCGCGCAGGCCTGTGCCTCGGCCCGTAGCTGGGCAAGGCGGGTCGCTATTCTGGGATAGCCGCCGCACTCGCGCATCACACTCTGGCCATCCGGCGTCAGCAGGCGCAGCGGCGCCCCGTCGAAATGGGAGTGGCAATCGCTCATGTGAGCGAGATGAAGGGCTACAGGCATGGGCCTCCTTCGTCGATGCAGCAGGAAAGGGAGGCAAGTCTAACGCAAGGGCAGGGGGGAGGGCCAGCTTCGGCTGACCCTCATCGGGTTTAGAGCGGAACCATGATCTGGGTCGCCAGGATCACCACCAGCAGGCCGACTGCCACCGGCAGCGAGGTGCGCTTGACCACCTCGAACGGGGAGAGGTTGGCCATCCCTGAGCAGGCCACCACCACGCCGGAAACTGGCGAGACGGTGCGCCCCAGATTGGAGGCCTGTAGCATGGGGATCACCAGGTAGGCGGGGTTGATGCCAAGGCTGGTGGCCAGGCTTGGGATCAGCTCGACGAAGGCGTAGAAGGGGGCATTGCCCGAGCCGGTGGTGAAGGCGGCAAGGGTGGTGATCACCACCAGGGCCAGCATCATGATCATGGCGCCGGAGCCGAAGCTCTGGGCCTGGGCCAGCAGGGTATCGATAAAGCCGATGGTCATCAGGCCTTGGGCAAATACGCCAGCACCGACCAGCAGCATCACCACGCCGGCGAAGGCGTCGGCCATGTGACGCCAGCACACCTGCAAGCCGTCGAGCAGTAACCGGCCACTGCGAAGGCGCAGCAGCTCAAGCAGGCAGACCAGCACCATACAGATGACGATGATGGTGACGATGTCGAGCTGGGGACCCCATTTGCCATCGAAGATCAGCACCCCGATGATGGGGGTGAAAGGGAGGATGGCGTAGAAGGCGGGCGCCGTGGTCTTGAGCTCACTCGGCGCCACCGGCTCATTGTGCTCACCGGCGCGGCGATCCAGGTAACGCTGCCAGAAGAAGTGGGTCACCGCCATGCAGGCGATGGCGAGCAGGGAGATGGGCAGGGTCAGGCGAAAGGCAAAGTCGAGCAGCTCCATGTTGGCGGCCTGGGCGGCCATGACCACGTCCCCCGAGGTGGGGGCGAGGATGATGGCGGCCGGTGAGGCACACACGGCGGCGGCCGCGCCGCGCGAGATCCCCATGTTGACCATCAGCGGGAACAGGGTCGCCATCAGCAGTACACCGAGTCCGGTGGCTGAGCTGACGGCCAGCGACATGGCACAGGCGACCAGGTAGGCCGCCACCAGCAAGAGGTAGGGCGATCGAATGATGCGCAGTGGCCGGCTGGCCAGCTTGACCAGGATGTCGTTGGCGCCGATGTGGCCCATGTAGCCGGCAAAACCGCACAGCACCATGATCAGCATACCGAGTCCACCGCCCCGATCGTTGAGCAGGAAACGGACGTATTCGAAGATATCGGTGGCGAGATAACCGGTGCTGGCCACCTTGGCCGGCAGAATGGGACGACCCATCAGGGCGGTGATGGCCAGCAATAGCAGGCCCCCGCCGAGCAGCACGCCGGTGGCGGAGTAGCCTTTGAAGATGGCCCGGCCCACCAGCAGGGTGACCAGGGTGCCGATAAGCAGTGAGAGCATAGGAAAATCCTGTCAGAAAGGAGTCGGATGATTCTATGACGCTGTCGCCGATCCGGCGAGAATAAAGCGGGCCTATTTTGATTCAGCGCAGAATTTCTTGAGAATCATCGTATTGCGCTCACAATGCGGGGGACGTAGGGTGGTTATCATGAGGGTGAGATGTTGCCAAGCCGGAGGCCGAGAATGAAGAAAACAGGATACTGGTTGGGAGCATGGCTCCTGCTAGGAGCCCTGCCGGCTCAGGGCGCGATGGTGCAAAGTGAATCCTCCGTTCAGGTCAATTTCTACCCCATTACGGCGGCCACGGCGCGGCAGTGGCTACCGGCTCTGGGGATCCGCGCCCCATTGGTGGGGGATGTCAGGGTGCTGGGCAAAGCCTCTTACCGGCTTGACTGGCAGTTGGATCTTGAGCCCAGCGCGCAGGGGTGTCGGCTGCGGCAGGTGACCACTCGTCTGAAAGGGGAGGTTGCGCTGCCACGCTGGTATGAGCTGGAGACGGCCAGTGCCCACGAGCGGCGTGACTGGTATGCCCTGCTGGGGGCGCTGGCCGATTATGAAGGGGCGCAGCGGCGGTTGGTTCAGGATGGGGCTTGGCAGATCGGTTACGCCATCGCGGCGTTGCCAACGGCCGTCAGTTGCCCAGCGCTGCAAGAGGCCGCCTGGCAACAGGGCCAGCAGGAGCTCAAGCGAGTGCAAAAGGCGCTGAACGTTCAGGCCGAGCAGAGCGGCCATGGCCGCCGCTTCGGGGCGATCTGGCCACAGTAAGGCCCACCCGCCTGGATAAAAAAAGAGCGCCTGATGGCGCTCTTTTTGGTGGGATCAGGAGAGGGGTTTTCCCTTGATCAGTTTGCGCACCCAGTAGCGAGCCGGGTGCAGCGCGTTAAGGAGATCGCGGGATAACCCGATCGGCTCGCCACAGATCTCGGCGGCGAGCAGCTCACCACACAGGGGGGCAGAGCAGAGGCCGCGTGAGCCCAGCGCCCCGATAACGAACAGGCCAGGCCAGGTCGGCAATGGCCACTCTGGCTCGTCGGCATGTTCGCGCCATTGCGCCTCAAGGCGGTCAAGCCGTGCGAGCGGCCCCACGACCGGGAGGTGATCGCGGCTGGCGCTGCGCACCCCGACGCGGGCGTCGCCATCGGAGAGATCGACCCGCTGTGGCCAGCTCTGATCAGGCAGGCAGGCGATCAGGCGCTCCCGGTTGTCGGCCTGCTCCTCGGCGCGGTAGGTGAGGTCGGTCTGATTGCGGCCATAGCTGGCACCGATGCAGTGGCGCCCGGCATGGGCCGGAGTCAGGTAGCCGTCGTAGCAGAGCACTTGCTTGAGCGGGGCCAGCTCGGGGTTGCTTCTGGCGTGGCTCACCTGGCCGCGCACCGGATAGAGCGGCAGCTCGGCAAAGGGCAGTAGCTCCGGCAGGCGGTGGCCGGCGGCGACCACCAAGTTAGGCGCCTGCCAGCGTCCAGCGGGCCCCTCGGCAATCCATTGCTCACCCTCTTCGCGCACGGTCGTGACGGCGACCTGGTAATGACAGGTCAGCCGGCCTGTCGCGGCCGCCTCTGCCAGGGCGGCTCGGGTCAGATCGGCCGGACAGAGCCAGCCTCCTTGCGGGTAGCTGACCCCGTCACAGCCGGTGGCTAGGCCCACCTGGGCCTGCATCTGCTCGGCCGTTGTCCGCTGCACCAATTCAGGCGGGAAGGGGCCGGTCAGCATCTTGGCCAGCTTCTGGGCGGACTTCTCATCGTAACCCAGTTGCGTCACGCCGCAGAGATCGAAGGCAATGTGGTGGTGCTCGGCCAGATCATGCAGACGGGCGCGGGCAAACGGGAAGGCGGCGGCATAAAAGCGCGATAGCGTATCGTGTTCGCCGCCAAGGAGGGGATAGAGCGCCCCCTGGCGGTTGCCGGAGGCGCCCGCTGCCGGCGCCGCGTCGGCGCAAAGCAAGGTGACGTTTCTGCCGCGCCGGACCAAGGCGAGGGCCGTCATGGCGGATGCAATACCACCGCCCACTATGATGATCTCGCCTTCACGACCCGCCGGGCGGGGATAGCCGCGCTGCATGCCCGGTTCGGGCTGCTTATCTTGGCGCTGGCCAATCAGCATCTCGCGCTTGCTGCCATAGCCTTTTACCTTTTGCATGGCCCAACCGGCGTCAATCAGGCCACGACGCACAAAGCCGGCACAGGTGAAGGTGGCGAGGGTGGCGCTGCACCGAGCCAGACGAGCCAGCCCGGCAAAGAGCTCAGGCGTCCACATCTGCGGGTTCTTGGCTGGCGCGAAACCGTCGAGAAACCAGGCATCCACCATGCCTTCGGCCCCGTGGGGCACTAGGGGCAGGCAATCTTGAATGTCACCAAACCAGAGATCCAGGGTGATCCGTCCTGCATCAAATTGCAGGCGATGGCAGCCGGGTAGGGCCTGCGGCCACTGCGCGACCAAGGATGAGCTGAAATCGGCCAGCTCGGGCCAAGCGGCCAATGCCTGGCTGAGATCGCGCCGGGTGAGGGGGAATTTCTCGAAACTGGTGAAATGCAGCCGACGCGCCCCTTCATGGCTGGCGGCGAGATGGGTCGCAAAGGCCTGCCAACTGGCGAGAAAATTGAGTCCGGTGCCAAAACCTGTCTCGGCGATGACGAAAAGATCGCGATCGTGGTGCGAAAATCGTTCAGGTAACCGATTTTGCTGCAAAAATACGTAGCGGGTTTCGTTCAGCCCATTATCATTGGAAAAGTAAACATCCCCGAACTCGCTGGAGACTGGCGTGCCCGCCTCATTCCACTCCAGTTGGGCATGATGTAGTGATGTTTGGCTCACGTTGACTCCAACTCCCGTCACAAAACGCGGGCATTCTACGTGAAAGCAGACCAGTTTGGCAGCCGAAAGCGGGTAGACTCGGTGCCAGTATTACCAGACGAGATGGATTAATGAGAAGAGCAGTGATCACCGGTATCGGCGTCATCTCCAGTATCGGCAACAATAAGGAAGAAGTACTGGCCTCCCTGAAAGCAGGCAAGTCCGGGATTACCTATTCCGAGCAGTTTGAGCAGTACAACCTGCGCAGCCGTGTCTGGGGAAACATCAAACTCGAGCCGTCTGAACTGATCGACCGTAAAGTCATGCGTTTCATGGGTGACGCCGCGGCCTACGCCTACCTCTCCATGCAGCAGGCTATCGAAGATGCGGGCCTGCCGGAGGAGATGGTCTCCAACGAGCGCACTGGTATCGTCACCGGTTCCGGCGGCGCCTCCGGTAAGAACACCTCGGAGTCTGCGGACATCGCCCGTGAGAAGGGCGTCAAGCGCGTGGGGCCCTACATGGTGCCGCGCACCATGTCCTCCACCACCTCCGCCTGCCTCGCCACCCCGTTCAAGATCAAGGGGGTTAACTACACCATCAGCTCCGCCTGCGCCACCTCTGCCCACTGCATTGGTCATGCGCTTGAGCTGATCCAGCTTGGCAAGCAGGACATCATCTTTGCCGGCGGCGGTGAGGAGCTGGACTGGTCTTCCACTATCCAGTTCGACGCCATGGGCGCGCTCTCCACCAAGTACAACGACAACCCGGAAAAAGCCTCCCGTACCTATGACGCGGATCGCGATGGTTTCGTCATCTCCGGTGGCGGTGGCATCGTGGTGGTCGAGGAGCTGGAACACGCTCTGGCCCGTGGTGCTCACATCTACGCCGAGATCACCGGTTACGGTGCTACTTCCGATGGCTATGACATGGTGGCCCCGAGCGGTGAAGGCGCCGTGCGTTGCATGAAGATGGCGATGCAGGGGGTTGGCAAGGTGGACTACATCAATACCCACGGCACCTCCACCCCGGTCGGTGACACCAAGGAGCTGGAAGCTATCCAGACCCTGTTTGGCAGCAATGCGCCCAAGCTCTCCGCCACCAAGGCGATGACCGGCCATGCCCTGGGCGCCGCCGGCGTACACGAGGCCGTCTACTCCCTGCTGATGATGGAACACGGCTTCATCGCCCCCAGCATCAACATCGAGAATCTGGACGAGAAGGCCGTGGGTCTGCCCATCGTGCGCGAGTACGAGGCTGCCGATCTCAATACCGTCATGTCCAACAGCTTCGGCTTTGGCGGTACCAACGCCTCCTTGGTGTTCAGCAAGTTCAAGGGCTGATGAGCTTCGAATAGAAAAGGGCGCCTTCGGGCGCCCTTTTTGTTGTCACTGCGAGGGTCAGGCAGGCTCGGCAGTGCCAAGCCAGCGCTTCATAAACTGGGCTCCCGGGCCATATTCGCGCAGGCATTTGCTGGTGGGTGAGGGGGCAAATCCCTGGCGCAGCCAGTAGGCGGGGGCATCCTGCACCGCGACTAATGCCACCTCTTCATAGCCGTCCTGTCTGGCGTAATTGAGCGCGGTGTCGATGAGACGTTGGCCGATGCCAAGACCACGCGCGTTCGGCGAGATGGCCAGATCGTGCATATAGAAGAGTTCGTCCCCTTCGAGGTGGGTCAGCGCAGTAGAGAGTGAAGGGGGGGGGGCCATCGTGCCAGGGATGGCAGAGCAGGTAGCCGAGCACTTCCCGCGCATGCTCGGCCACCCAGCAGGTTGCGGGGGAGAGCTGCACTTTGTTGCGCAGGGCATCGAGGGGTTCCGGGGTCAGGGCGTGGTAGCATTGCGCCTGAATGCGCAGGATGGCGCTCCAGTCATCGTGCTGGATATTCCGTATCAAGACAGTCATTTTCCCTAAATTCTGCTGTTAAAAACACCAGTTATCGGTGCATGTTAACAAAATAGGGCAGAAAAGATAAGGGGCCGGAAGGCCCCTTATCTTTCGATGCTTAGTCGAGGAATTCACACAGGTACGCTGTGGCCTGTTTGACCTCCAGCTTGAAGGAGGAGTGACCAGGCACTTGGAAGGCCTGGCCAGCTTGATAGGTGTGCCACTCATCTTCATCCTTGAGCTGGATGGTCAACGCACCTTTGACGACCGTCATGCGCTCGGGGGCGGCGGTATTGAATTCATAATGGCCTGCGGCCATCACGCCGACGGTGGCCTTATCGCCCTTGTGCTCGAAACCGATAGACTTTACGTTTCCGTCAAAATACTCGTTGCTTTTCAACATCTTCTCGTCCTTGTAGCTGAGTGCTGTGGGCAAATTAGCATGCCATGGCGCCGTTTGTCATGGGGAATTTGCAGGGGGCTGCGTCCCCTGCGGTCGCACTATCAACATAAGGTGGGTTATCAATAGTGGAGGTGATGGTAACCCCCATTTAAAACGAGATTTAAATGTGAGATAAAACGTGCCCGCAGGGCTATGAACAGGAGTTGGTGGCCCTGTTTGGTCAAACATGTTGCACGTCTGTGCATGAAAAACTAATAAGGAAACTCTGTGTTGACAAAAGGATTCGTGAAAAATATTGGCTTTCAGGTCATGGTTGCCATGGTGCTGGGGGCGGCGGTTGGTGCGCTCATGGGTGAGCAAGCAGCGTCTTTGCACCGCTCGGTACCCTGTTTATTCAACTCATCAAGATGCTGGTGATCCCGCTGGTGGCGGTTGCCATCATTTCCGGTGCCGCTAATTTGGGGGCCAGTCCGGCAGCCGGCAAGATAGGTATCACCACCTTGGTCTTCTTCCTGGCCACTTCCGCCCTTGCTGTGCTGCTGGCACTGGTGATGGGTAAGCTGTTCCAGCCTGGGGTCGGCGTCGATCTCAGCAGTGTTGAGGGGATGTTCTCCGGCGACTACTCCGACAAGGGGGCGCTGCCCGATGCCGTCTCGACCCTGCTTGGCATGATCCCCACCAACGTGTTCCAGTCGCTCAATGAGGCGAACATCCTGCAGATCCTGGTGTTCTGCCTGTTCCTCGGGATTGCGATTGCCAAGCAGCCACGCGAGAAGTCCAAGCCGCTGGTCGATGGACTCAACACCCTGGTCGATGCCTTCGTGTGGATGATCAACAAGGTGATGCTGATTGCTCCTCTCGGGGTGTTCGGTCTGATGGCCGATGCCATCGGCACCTATGGTTTTGATGTGTTGACTGTGGTGATGAAGCTGTTTGTGGTCTACGTGGCGGCCATTCTCATCTATGGCTTCGTGGTCTACCCGGCGCTGGTCATGCTGTTTTCCAACACACCGGTGCTGCGTTACATGAGTGCGATGAAGAAGGCGCAGGTCGTGGCCTTCTCGACCGCCTCTTCCATGGCCACGCTGCCCGTTAACATGGAAGTGGTGGAAAAAGAGCTGAAAGTGACCAACGCTACCGCCTCGTTTGTGCTGCCCCTTGGCGCCACCATCAACATGAGCGGTAACGCCATCTATTACGGTCTGGTTGCCATCTTCTTTGCCCAGGTCTTCCAGATCGATCTGAGCATGGGAGCATGGGCTGCGATCATCATCACCTCGACCTTGGGGGCCATTGGTCAGGCCGGGGTGCCGGGGCCGACCTTCCTGGTGGTGGCGGTGCTGCTGGCGGCTGGTATTCCCATCGAGGGATTGCCGCTACTGTTCGCCCTCGATCGTATCTTCGACATGGTGCGCACTGCTCTTAACATTACTGGTGATGCGGCCTGCGCCATCATCGTCGATAAATACAGCCCGGATTACGATCCTGAGCGCTGGACCAAGTCGGCATGATAAGACACAGATAATGAGAAGGGGCCTTAAGGCCCCTTCTTTTTTGCCTCGGCATCACGGCCCAGTGCCCCTAGCGCTTCACGGCAGCGCTGCTCGGCGGCCTCCAGCTCCAGCAGCACGATGCGGATATCTTCCATCTGCTGCTCAAGGCTATCGCGACGCTCGTCAATCAGCGCCAACATGGTGGTGAGCTGGGAGTGACTGCTGCGATCGGCATCATAGAGATCAAACAGCTCGCGGATCTCAGCCAGGCTAAAACCCAGCCGTTTACCGCGCAGGGTGAGCTTGAGGCGAACCCGATCCTGACGGCTGTAGATGCGGGTTTGCCCGCGTCGGGTGGGGTGCAGCAGCCCCTGATCCTCGTAGAAACGGATGCTACGGGTGGTAACATCAAACTCCCGCGCCAGATCGCTGATGCTGTAGGTGTGTTGATCTTCCTTGTTTCCCATGCTCATTCCACGTGCTGTCCATCGTGCATGGCACCTTACCCAAACCCTTACAGGGGTGCAACCGGTTGTCTTGCAAGGGAGAAGTGATAATGTTGTGAAAATGTAAACAAGGAGGGGCTGTCATGGACGTGGTGATTGTCGAGGCGCTGCGCACGCCGATGGGCAGCTTTATGGGGGGGCTGGCGACGGTCAGTGCGCCGCAGCTTGGCGCTTGTGTGGTGGCTGAGCTGCTGGCTCGCAGCGGCGTTGCGCCGGCGGATGTTGACGAGCTCTACATGGGAAATGTGCTGCCAGCTGGCGTGGGGCAGGCGCCGGCACGTCAGGCTGCGCTGTTGGGAGGGCTTGATCACCGCGTGCCGTGCACCACGATCAACAAGGTGTGTGGCTCGGGGATGAAGAGCGTCATGCTGGCCGCCAGCCAGCTGCGGCAGGGCGAGGGGCGGGTGATGATAGCGGGGGGCATGGAGAGCATGAGCCGCGCTCCCTATCTCATCGATAAGGCTCGCTCAGGACTGCGTATGGGTCACCATAGCCTGCTCGATCACATGTTTCTCGACGGGTTGCAAGATGCCTACGAGGGACAATTGATGGGCCACTATGCCCAGAAGATGGCGGAGCGGCATGGTCTGACTCGCAAAGCCATGGATGAGTACGCCATCACCTCACTGGAGCGTGCCCGAGCGGCTATCGACAGTGGCGGATTCGTGCGAGAGCTGGTGCCGGTCAAGGCAAAATATCCGTGTTTGCTCGCGGTAGATGAACAGCCTGGGCGAGCCTGCATCGACAAGATAGCCCAGTTGAAACCGGCGTTTGGCGAAGGGGGAACCATCACGGCAGCCAATGCTAGCTCAATTTCAGATGGGGCAGCAGGGCTGCTGCTGATGTGTCGGGATGAGGCGCTGCGACGTGGCTTGAGACCTCTTGCTCTTATCCGTGGTTACGCCAGCTATGCAGCCGCGCCGGCCGATTTTACCACCGCGCCTATCGGGGCGGTGAATATGCTGCTCGATCGCCTCCATTGGCGTGTGGATGAGGTGGATCTGTTCGAGGTCAACGAGGCCTTTGCCATGGTTGCCATGCTGGCGATGCAGGGGCTCGGAATACGCCATGAGCAACTTAATGTGAATGGGGGGGCGTGTGCCCTCGGGCATCCCCTTGGGGCCAGCGGGGCTCGCATCCTGGTGACATTGACCCACGCCCTGCGGGCGCGGGGGTTACGCCGTGGAGTCGCGACGCTCTGCATCGGTGGGGGAGAGGCGACGGCGATTGCCGTGGAGTGTGAATAAGGTCGGGAGGCCGTCAAACATCAATCGACTCGTGTGAATGCCGCGCTCGCGATACCGAGCAAATCAAAAGGCGCCCGTAGGCGCCTTTGTGTATCGATGATGAGATTAAAACATCATGTTGAATTGGGCTGAGGCGAGGAACGCGTCGCCATGAGAGGAGCCCTGCCAGCGCGGCTCGCCCTCGTGAGTGATCATGCCCTCGTTGACCTTGACCTCTTTGCCATCGATGTACGTCATACCGAAATCGATGCTCATGTTCTGGTCGATATGATAGGTGGCACCGGCGCTGTACCAGACTCGATCTGAATCGGGGATGCTCAGGCTGCGATACTCGGAGCGGATCGGCGTGGTGTCATAGGCAAGACCGATGCGGGCCTCCCAGCTCGGATTGACGTACCAGGTTCCACCGATGGAGTAACGCCAACTGTCTTTGAAGTTCTCTTCCTTAAGCAGGCAGACACCATTGGCGCAGTCGTTGCTGGTGGCGCGCAGCTCATTGAAGGCGCTCCAGTCGGTCCAGTTGACCGAGTAGTGCACAGCAAAGTGAGGATCGATGCGGTGGTAGGCCGCAAACTCCGCCATCGCGGGCAGTTCAAGGTTCAGGGAGCCATCCACCTTCTGCATGCCGGAAGAGGTGCCCTTGTAGTCACCCTTGAACTTGATGTCGACTTTGGAGCGGTAGGTCAAGGCGACGCGGTGGTCTTGATTGAACTCATAGAGCATGCCAGCGTTCCAACCAAAGCCCCAGTCATCGCCCTTAAGATGGCTGACGTTGGTATTGGCAGGGATGGGCTGGCCAGCCAGTGCCGGCAGAACACCGGCATAGCGGTTGAGTTCTGCTTCGGCATAAACCAGGTTCAGACCGGCACCCAGACTGAAACCAGGGGCGACGCGATAAGCCAGGTTCGGGTTGATATTGAAGGTGGTCAGTTCGGTACTACCGCCAACGGTGCCGGCGTTGTAATTGCTGGGGTACTCGGTCGAGAGGCCATAGTTGGTGAACATGGCCAGGCCCCACACCAGATCGTCCTTGATCGGCTGGATAAAATAGGCTGCCGGGACGAAGGCATCAGGGGCGATGTTACTGCGACTGGCCTTAGCCAGCGGCATGCCACCATAGGTCACATCACCATCTACATCGACATCCGGGCGGATATAGGTTCCCGCGATGGACAGGGCCATCTTGTCGAAGCGAGTCATGGCGGCAGGGTTGCGAGCCAGCACCGATGCGTTGTCGGCAATGGCCGCCTCACCGGCATAGGCACGCCCCAGACCGGAGGCCGAATGTTCGTTCAGCTGAAAGGCCGCAGAGTGGGCCTGGCTGCTGGCCAGTGCAATGGCGACGGTGAGGATGCTCTTCTTGAAAAAGGCAGTAGTCATAGTGTTCTCTCTTATTTGGGGATCTTTCGCTGCCAGATGGTGGCTTGATCCACTGTTTTTTCAGCTTCTTCCATAATTACCGGCATGATTCTATGGATCTGGTAAGAGGTAAGAAATCAGACCAGTAGTGAGAGAATACACAAAAGATAATTAAATGTTAATGGTTTGTTTTGTGTTGTGCTATTAACGAGCGAAACGCGCGTTATCTCAGCATGTTGGCCAATAAATGACAGATGTTTTTTCCTCTGCCACCAGCCGCTGTTTGACTCAGTGACAGCCAAACAGCGGCTGGTCAGCAAAATTGAGTGGCATCGACAGTACCGGTTGCACGAAGTGGGCAAGCGCGCCCGAGCGGCGGCTGGCCTGTTCCAGTTTACGGTGATCCAGACAAACGCCTGCCGGTAACCAGCTTATCACTGCACTGAAACAACCATTCCCTAAGCTGGTTTCGAGGGTGCGTTGCCAATCCTTAATCCTGGACTCACCGATGACCAGCACATAGCGTGGATCAATGCCCTTGCTATGCAGCGTCTTGGCACTGACGCCCCCCGGCGGGGCGATCAGCAGAACCCACCCTTTCTTTTTATGGCTGATGTCGGCAAGGCGGGGCAGAAGATTATCCGTGCCGCGCAGTTGTTCCGGTTGCTGGGAGAGGCAGTATTGATGAAGCGGCCATTGTGGATGCATCGCGGGTGACTCCTTGCTCGACATGGGGGATATCATGGGTGCAAAAGCACTGTATGCGCATACAGTACATGGCTGTATTCACTTGTGCAACAGGTTCTGTTCTGGGAGAGGCAAGGTGGACAGGGGTATGCTTTGTGCTCACTCTTTACCTGTCATCATCAAAGAGGGAGAAACATCATGGATGCCAGCCAACTGCAACGTATCGACGTCAACATCCTGCTCGGTATTGTCAATGAGAAACTCCGGCTCGAATGCGATTCCTTGGCCGAGTTGCAGGCGTACTACGGACTGGATCAAGGGGAACTCTCCGAGCGCCTCTTAGCCAGCGGCTATCGATATGACCCCCTGAACAATCAATTCAAGAGCCTGTGAACGACGTGAAATCGCTTTCTTAATGAGGGGTTTGAGCTATTAATTTGGCAAAACCAATAAAAGTGAAAATCATGAAAACCTATTCACCCGCAGCACGACCTTGATTGCGTTTATCTGTATGATAAATATCAATAAAAATTTCTAAGTGTTGCGCTGAAAAAGAAAGGGTTTTCATTATTTAAAAGGCATTTTAAGCCGCCAAAGTGTGACTTTGGTTCACTTTTATTGTGTTTTGTTTCGATACTATCCTCACTACGCGTGGCATCCATGATAATTACAGTTTTCCCACAGCGGGACAGGCCACTCAGTTTCAGTAACGAAGGAATAAGGTTATGGCAAGCAAGAAGAAGACCGACATTGCACTGGATAAGGAGCAACTGAAGGCGAGCATTGTGCATCACCTTCGCTCCACCCTGGGCACCTGCGAAGAAAAGGCTTCTCAAGAATCCTGGTGGAAGGCGACGGCTGCGGCGGTCAATGAACAGGTGTACGAGCGTCTGACCCGTACCCAGCAGACTCACCGCAAGCAAGACACCCGCGCAATTCATTACCTGTCGGCCGAGTTCCTGATGGGGCGGCTGACTTCCAACAACCTGCACAACCTCTCTCTCTATAAGGTGTGTGATGAGGCGCTGCGCGAGCTTGGCCTGGATCTGGCTGATCTGTGCGAATGCGAAGCGGACATGGCGCTGGGTAATGGTGGCCTCGGCCGTCTGGCCGCCTGCTTCATTGACTCGCTGGCGACCCTGAACTATCCGGCCATCGGTTATGGCCTCCACTATGAGCACGGCCTGTTCCGTCAAGAGATCAAGGATGGCCGTCAGATCGAGCGTCCGGACTCCTGGCGCGAATATGGTAACCCCTGGGAAATCTGCCGCCCCGAATCGGTGCAGGAGATCCCGCTCTACGGTTACGTTGAAACCGTCTTTAGCGAAGATGGCTCCATGAAGAAGGTCTGGCACGCTGGTCGTAAGATCAAGGGTGTGCCCTGGGATATCCCGGTCGTTGGTTTTGGCGGCTCCACCGTCAACATCCTGCGTCTGTGGGAATCGCGTGCCTCCGAGTTCTTTGACTGGGACGTGTTTAACGCCGGTGGCTATGTCGATTCGCAAGCCGAAAAGGCGCAGGCAGAGACCATCTCCAAGGTGCTCTACCCCAACGATGAGACTGAAGCCGGTAAGGAACTGCGCCTTATCCAGCAGTATTTCTTCTGCGCCTGCTCGATCAAGGACATCATGCGCCGCTACAAGCGTGCCCATGGCAGTGACTTCAGCACCTTCGCCAGCCAGGTCGCCATTCAGCTCAACGATACCCACCCGACCGTGGCTATCCCCGAACTGATGCGTGTGCTGCTGGACGAAGAGGGGCTCAACTGGGATCAGGCCTGGGAGATCTGCTATCAGGTCTTCGCCTATACCAACCACACCCTGCTGCCGGAAGCGTTGGAGAAGTGGGCTGTGTATCTCTTCGAGCGCGTTCTGCCGCGTCACCTTGAGATCATCTATGAGATCAACCGCCGCTTCCTCTCCGAGAAGGTCGAGGCCGTATGGCCGGGTGATGACGCCATCAAGGCCAAGCTCTCCATCATCGAAGAGGGTGATCAGCGCAAGGTGCGCATGGGTAACCTGTGCGTGATCGGCTCTAACAAGGTCAACGGTGTGGCCGAAGTCCACTCCCGTCTGGTGCAGGAGGACTTGTTCCCCGAATTCGCCCAGATTTGGCCGAACAAGTTCTGCAACGTGACCAACGGTGTGACTCCGCGTCGCTGGCTGCTGGCCTGTAACCCTGAGCTTGCCTCTTTGTATGACGAAGTCGTGGGCAAGGAGTGGCCGCTCAAGCTGGATCTGCTGCGTGGCGTTCTCAAGATGGCCGACGACAAGGCATTCCAGAAGCAGTTCATGAGCATCAAGCGCCGCAACAAGGAGAAGCTGGTCAAGGTTATCAAGGCCGAAACCGGGATCGATGTTAGCGCCGAGGCGATCTTCGACATTCAGATCAAGCGCCTGCACGAGTACAAGCGTCAGCAGCTCAACCTGCTGCACATCATGGCTCTGTACCGCCGTCTGCTGGCCGATCCGGACTATGACATGCACCCGCGTGTGTTCATCTTCGGCTCCAAGGCAGCGCCGGGTTACAAGCTGGCCAAGGACATCATCTACGCCATCAACAAGGTGGCCGAGCGAGTCAACAGTGATGCGCGCATCAAGGACAAGCTCAAGGTGGTGTTCATGCCCAACTACCGCGTCAGCCTGGCAGAGAAGCTGATCCCGGCCGCCGATGTCTCCGAGCAGATCTCCACTGCCGGTTATGAGGCCTCCGGTACCGGCAACATGAAGCTGGCCCTGAACGGTGCCCTGACCATCGGGACGCTGGATGGCGCCAACATCGAGATCGCGGAAGAGGCAGGTGAAGAGCACTGCGCCATCTTCGGTCTGACCGTGGATGAGGTGAAGGCCATGAAGGCGCGCGGTTACAACCCGTACGACTTCTACTACGGTAACTCCGAGATCAAGGCGGTGCTGGACTGGTTCGATACCGACTACTTCACGCCGGGTCGTCCGGGCGAGCTCTCCTCCATCAAGCGCGCACTGCTTGAAGGTGGTGACACCTACTTGGCACTGGCTGACTTCGACTCTTACTCCGAAGCGCACAAGAAGCTGGATGCCTGGTATCGTGACCCTGAGCTGTGGGCCAAGAAGGCCATCATCAACTCGGCAACCATGGGCAAGTTCAACTCTGACCGCTCCATCCAGGATTACGTGGATCAGATCTGGAGCCTCAAGAGCTGCAAGGTAGACTGAGCGCAACGCTAAATTCAAACCCCGCCATCAGGCGGGGTTTTTTTATGCGCCGTTTTCGTGTGATGGGTGGGCCACGTCGCCATGCCCAACGAGGCGATTCAAGGAGAAAGCCTATCCCTGTGCGGGTTACTGTGGCGCCCTCATCGGAGCCGGCCTGTGGCTTGGCGATCGCAACGGCATGGGGCACGAAGAGAAGATGAAGACACGGCAAGGATAGGGGGGTAAGAGGGCCGGCTAACGAGCAGAGCGGCCGGCCTTTATCACCAGGGCAGGGAAGGGGACAAAGAAAAAGGGCCCCGCAGGGCCCTGATCCGCAAGGTGTTAGAGCAGTATGTTACCAACGAAGTAGGCGAGCAGGGTCAGGATCACGGTAAAGACCAGGTTCAATACCAGCCCTGCGCGCATCATCTCGCGCTGCTTGATGTGACCACTGGCAAAGACAATCGCGTTCGGCGGGGTGGCCACCGGCAACATGAAGGCGCAGGAGGCGCCAACGGCGATCAGCACCGAGATGACGATCGGGGAGACCCCCAGCGCCTCGGCAACCCCGGCAAACAGCGGCACCAACAGGGCGGCGGTAGCGGTGTTGGAGACCAGTTCGGTCAGGAAGACCACGAAGGCCGTGAGACAAAGCAGGATGATAAACAGCGGCATACCCGACAAGGTGCCCGAGAGGTGCTCAGCCAGGAAGGCGTTGGCACCGGTCTGCTTGAGAATGGCGCTCAAGGTCAGGCCACCACCAAACAGCATCAGCACACCCCAGTCGGTGTTTTGGTTAATGTCATCCCAAGTGGCGACCCGGCTCACCGCAATGGCCAGTATGGCGCCCATGGCGATCAGGGTATCGAGCTGGGCTATCCCCCCTAAGGCTTGCGAGATAGGCTGCGAGCCAATCCACAGCAGCACAGTGGTCAGGAAGATAGCCAGGGTGACCTTGCGCTGCCCCGTCCAACGGATGGAGACCGCTTCACTCTTGACCTGGTGGGACAGGTTGGGGCGCATGACCAGATAGAGTAATCCAATGCCGACCGGCATGAAGATAAGCACAACCGGAATACCGAACTTGAGCCAGTCGGTGAATCCAAGGCCCATCTGGGCGGCGGCAATGGCGTTAGGTGGGCTGCCCACCAGGGTACCGATGCCACCAATGCTGGCACTGTAGGCCACACCGAGCAGGACAAAGACCAAGGTGCGGCGCTCCTTGTGGATGTCCAGCCCTTTGAGCATCCCCAGGGCCAGCGGCATCATCATGGCGGCGGTGGCGGTGTTGCTGATCCACATGGAGAGCGCCGCCGTGATGGTGAAAAGGACGATGGCACCCCAGCCGAGGTGCCCCTTGGCCAGTTGCATCACCTTGGCGGCAATCTGGGTATCGAGCCCTTGTTTGGAGAGAGCGGCCGCCAGCGCAAAACCACCGAAGAAGAGGAACAAGACCGGGTTGGCAAAATCGGTGAGCGACTTGCTCATCTCGAACACCCCGAGCAGGGTGGCCAGCACTGGAATGGCGAGGGCGGTGATGGTGATATGCACCGCCTCGGTCAGCCAGAGCACGGCGATGAAGATGAGGATGGCTAGCCCCTTGTTGACGTTGGCATCGAAAGGAAGCCAGGCCAGCAGGGCAGCCAATAGCAGGAGATCGGCAATCAGTATGCCGGACTTGATGTCCAGCCACTGGCGAGGAGCTTGCGGTGCAAGCGGGTCGGGCTGAAGTTTAGGTTGTGTTTGCACGTTCATGGCCTCGGTAGGTTTTTGGTTGTTGTTGTGTTACCGATGCTACGTGATTGTTCTAGCGTGGAGGTAGTCTGTTACGTTTAAAACATGCCGCGACTCACAGTAATCTCCCTTTCTACAGCTGGCCGACCTAGCTCGGCCAGCATAATCTGTTTAAGCGCCAGTCAATTCCAGCAGCCACTCCTTAAACAGTGAAGGGGGCAGTGAGCCACTGCGCTGGGCCAGCATTTGCCCCGAACGAAACACCATCAGGGTCGGAATACTGCGAATGGCGAAGCGGGCGGCCAGTGCTTGCTGCTGCTCGGTATCGAGCTTGGCAAAGCGGATCTTGGGCTCCAGCTCGTGGGCCATCTGAGTGAAGACGGGGGCAAACTGCATGCAGGGGCCGCACCAACTGGCCCAAAAATCGATCACCACGGGAATGTCAGAGGCGATCAGCGTATCGATATTTTCGGCTGTCACGGTGAGGGGGGTATGGCTGGCCAGCGGCTGGTGGCAGCGGCCGCAACGCGCCTCATCGGGGGCCTTGTCGGTCGGCAGGCGGTTCTTGGCCAGGCAGTGGCTGCAATAGGTGATCATAAAGAAGGCTCCTATGGAACTGACGAGACGGCAGCATAACATGCACCCGCGTTCTCCCCCAGCCGGGGGCCATGCAATAAATGCGACGGCTTTTTGTTTATCCCTCGTTACAATGGCGCCACCGCCTTCATCTCCCGAGGAGTACTCGTGTCTGTCTTCTTCCGGCTCGGCTGGTTTTTCCGTGAACAGTGGCGACGCTACCTGACTGCCATCGTATTGTTGATGGCGGTGGCTGGCCTGACCGCCATTCCACCCAAGGTGGTGGGCTCAGTGGTCGACTGGGTTGCCAGCGGCGAGCAGGCCGAGCGGTTGCCCGGCGCCCTCGGTCTGCTGCTGGTGTTGGGGCTGCTTATCTATCTGCTGCGCTATGTCTGGCGGGTGATGCTGTTTGGCTCCTCCTATCGGCTGGCCTTCGTGCTGCGCAATCGGCTGTTTAGCCATTTTGCGGCCATGAGCCCTGACTTCTATCGCCGGCATCGCACCGGCGATCTGATGGCCCACGCCACCAACGATATTCAGGCCGTCGAGATGACGGCCGGCGAAGGGGTGTTGACCCTGGTGGACTCCTTCATCGTGGGTCTGCTGGTGCTGACCATCATGTGCACCCAGTACTCCTGGCAACTGACCCTGCTGGCGCTGCTGCCACTGCCCATCATGGCACTGTGTATGAATCGCTTTGGCAAGCAGATTTATAAGGAGTTCAAGCAGGCACAGGCGGCGTTTTCGCGGCTCAATGACAAGACCCAGGAGGCCCTCTCCGGGGTGCGGGTGCTCAAATCCTACGCGGTGGAGACGCTCGAGGATCAGGCCTTTGCCGAGCTGACCCGCCAAGCGGGGGAGCGCAACATGGCGGTGGCCCGCATCGATGCCAAGTTTGATCCGGTGATCTACCTCTGTATCGGCGGCTCGTACTTTCTGGCGGTGGCCGGAGGCAGCGTGCTGGTGCTGCGCGGCGCACTGACCCTGGGGGAGCTGACCAGCTTTACCATGTATCTTGGCCAGCTCATCTGGCCCATGTTTGCCATCGCCTGGCTGTTTAACATCATCGAGCGCGGCAGCGCCGCCTATTCGCGCATCGAGTCGTTGCTGGCAGAGCAAGGCGCCATCCGTGAGCCCGATACGCCGCTGCCCTTTTCGGCGGCGCTGCCACTGCAACTGGCGCAGATCGCCTGGCAACTGGAGGGGCGAAGGCTGTTGCATGACATCTCTTTTACGCTCACCGCCGGCGAGATGCTGGGGATTGTCGGGCGTACCGGCGCGGGCAAGAGCGCCTTGCTCAAGCTGCTGATGCGTTATTCCGACCCGGATGAGGGGAGCATCACTATGGGTGGGCAGCCGCTCCAGCGGTTGGCCCTGAGTGAGTTGCGCCGTCAGTACGCCTATGTGCCACAGGAGCCGTTTCTCTTCTCCACAACCATCGCCGCCAACATCGCGCTAGGGCGACCGCTGGCGAGCCAGGCGGAGATTGAACGGGTGGCCAGGGTGGCCTGCGTTCACGACGACATCGTGCGTTTTCCTAACGGTTATGCCACCGAGGTTGGCGAGAAGGGGGTGACCCTCTCTGGCGGGCAGAAGCAGCGCATCGCCATCGCCCGCGCCCTGCTGCTCGATGCCCCGATTTTGCTGCTCGACGATGCGCTCTCGGCTGTGGATGCGCACACCGAGCAGGCCATCTTGCGCGCGCTGGGGCAAGAGCGGCGCACCTTGATTGTCGCCTCGCACCGCATGACGGCGGTTGAGCAGGCCGGTGAAATTCTGGTGCTCGAGGGGGGGGGCGTGCGCGAGCGAGGCGATCACGACAGCTTGATGGCGCAAGGGGGATGGTACTCAGAGATGGTGCGTTACCAGCGTCTTGAGCAGGATGTGAAGGAGGGGCTGTGAATCCGACCGTTCAACGTCTATTGACCTATGCCATGGCGCATCGGGGCTGGCTGCTGCGCGGGCTGGGGTGGCTGCTGCTGGCCACCATGGCTGAGGTGGCGGGGCCGCTGCTCATCAAGATCTTTATCGACGACCATCTGGCGGTGCGCAACATGGTGCCGGGCGCCGTGCTGGCTCTGGCCGCCGGTTACCTCGGCCTGCAACTGCTCTCTGCCCTGGGGTTTTACCGCCAGTCGTTGCTGTTTAATCGGATTGCCCAGTCCGTGGTGCAGCGGCTGCGGGAGCAGGTCTTCTCCACCGCCATTCGTTTGCCGGCCAGTTACTTCGATCGCCACCGCTCTGGCGCGCTCATCTCGCGCATCACCAACGACACCGAGGCGATCATGAGCCTCTACGTGCAGGTGATCGGCCAGCTGGTGCAAAAGTGTGTGCTGCTGCTTGGCATCCTCTGCTCGATGGCGCTGCTCGATCTGCACCTGATGCTGGTGTGTGCCATGTTACTGCCGGCCGTGCTGGCGGTGATGTGGCTCTATCAGCGATTGAGTGTGCCGGTGGTGCGCACCACCCGTAGCCTGCTTTCCGAGATCAACAGCCGTCTCAACGAGTCGTTGCAGGGGATGGCGGTGATCCAGGCCATGGTGCAGGAGCGGCGCTTTGCCGAGGAGTTCTCTGCCGTTAATGGCGAGCACTGGGCGACCCGGATCCGCGGGCTCAAGATCAACGGGCTGCTACTGCGCCCGCTTATCGATCTCTTTTATATGTTGGTGCTGATCGGCCTGCTGGCCATCTATGCCAGAGAAAGTGGCCAGAGCAGCCCGATCCAGGTAGGGGTGCTCTACGCCTTCATCAGTTATCTGGGGCGGATGATCGAGCCCATCATCGAGATGACCAACCAGCTCGGCCAGTTGCAACAGTCCATGGTGGCCGGTGAGCGAGTCTTCTCATTGCTAGACGAGCCGCGCGAGAGCACGCTGGGGAGCCCGCTGGCGCTGGAGGGACGGATCAGTTGCCGTGATCTGGGGTTTAGCTATGACGGTGTTCACCCCGTACTGGAGGGCGTCAGCTTTGCGGTGCGTCCCGGCCAGATGCTGGCACTGGTCGGCCATACCGGCAGTGGCAAGAGCACCATCATCAGCCTGCTGATGGGCTTCTATCCCCTGGCGCAGGGGCAGTTGTGCTTCGATGGTCACCCCATAGCGCAGTTGGGGCTGGCTAGCGTGCGCAGGCAAATAGGATTGGTGCAGCAAGATCCCTTCATCTTTGCCGGCTCCCTGGCTGATAACCTGCGTTTGGGGCGCTCCGGTATCGACGATGCGCGGCTCTGGCAGGTGCTCGAAGAGGTGCAGTTGGCGGCGTTTGTCAGGGCATTGCCGGCGGGGCTGGAGAGTGCCCTCGACGAGGGGGGCCGAAACCTCTCGGCCGGTCAGCGGCAACTGCTCTCCTTTGCCCGGGCGCTGGCTTGCGATCCGAAGATCCTCATCCTCGACGAGGCGACCGCCAGTGTGGATTCCCAGACCGAGGCCGCGCTGACCGCCGCGTTAGCCTGTGCCCGGCGTGGACGCGCCACCATAGCGGTGGCCCATCGTCTGTCGACCATTGTCGATGCCGACGAGATCCTGTTGCTCTCGCGTGGTCGGGTACAGGAGCGAGGCCGGCATGAGGCGCTGATGGCGCAAGGGGGCCATTATGCCCGTCTGTTTGAGATGCAGAGCCAAGGGGCCTGGCTGGAGCAATCGGGTGAGCCGGCCGGGCAGCGCGCCTGATACAAACGCGGGGGGCTTAGGCCCCCCTTGTTGTTGAGGGGAAGATCAACTCCCCCCATCGAACACACCCTGAGCAAACATGCGCTTACTGATACCCCGTCCTGATGGGGCGTACCGGTTGGGTGGCGGCGGTTCGCCTTCTGGCTGGTGGAAGATGGCGCAGGAGAAGAGGGGAAGACGGAGCTAAGCGCGTGTTGCCTGCAAGAGGGTGAGGCACCGAGGTGAGCGAGGGGAGAATGGATAAGTGCTCGGCGATCGAAGTGGAAGCGCCCGCCCCACCGGTTCGCTGCATGATGGCGACGAACCGATGGCGAGCGTTTCGTTGAGGTGAGCGCTTAAGGCCGGGGCTCAGGGCTTGACGACCACCTTCATGCCGTTGAAGTTGACGAGCTGCTCGGCTCTGATCTTGCCGCGCTTGCGGGTGTCGACCTGTCCATCCACCTCAACCAGTCCTTCGGCGATCAACTGCTTGGCCTGACCGCCACTGTCTGCCCACCCTTGGTGCTTGAGCAGATCGCACAGCTCGACAAAAGGGTGTCCTTCCAGATTGAAGGTTTCCATGGGGGATCTCCCGATAGTGAGAAAAACGAGGGGGCCATTCTAGGGCTGGCGCCGCCAGGAGGCAAATGCCGGACGTAGCCTGTCGCACTTCACCACCTGGTGGCTTGGCGTTCCGGGGGAGGGGAGTAGACTGCATCCCGAATCGTCACGGTTTGGAGATAATAACGATGAAAGCACGTGTACTTCCTCTGGCGCTGCTGTTTGCCACTCTGCCCAGCTGGGCTACTACCCCTGTTCAGCTCTCCCTGCCTGGGGTGAATCTGCCCTCTGATAATCAAGTCAAGGGATTGCGCTTGTCCGCTTTGTATGGTCGTACTAGCGATGTGAGCGGTGTTGATATCTCTTTACTGGGCCTGTCCGATACCGACAGCTTTACCGGTGTTCAGCTGGGTGTCTTCTTTGGCGCCGGTCATGTGCGTAGCCAATTCAAAGGGGTTGCACTGGGGCTGGCCAACTGGCACGAAGGGCATGACACCGGTGTCAACGTGGGTCTGGTTAACCTGACCAACAATGTTGAAGGGCTTAACTTCGGTGCGGTCAACGTGGCCAAGGGGAACGCGCTGGCCAACGTGGGCCTGGTCAACTATGCCGAGCGCACCACCTTCCAGCTTGGTTTCATCAATGCCACCAAGCATCTTGATGGCTTGCAAATCGGTCTGGCCAACTACGCGGAAAACGGGATCTTCCCGCTGCTGCCGCTGGTTAACTTCAAGAAATCCTTCTGATCCTCTTCACCTGCCAGATCTCATCCGTTACCCTGCGCAGCCATGGTGCTGCGTAGGGTAATGAGGATGTTTGATGCGATCGGGTTGGGCTGGGATGTCGGTGGCTGGCAAGGACAGTCACAAGCGATCGCCGCAGTAGGATGGCGGCGTGGTGAGCCCCTCCAGTGGTTAGGGATCTCCACGGCATTTCGATTAAGTTCACGCTCCACGCCGACGCTTACCCATTTGCTGATGCCGGCGCTGCGTAGCGAAGAGCGCCTCTCCTGGGTGTTATCAGCCCCTGCGGTGACGCTTGGGGTGGATGCCCCTCTGGCTTTTCCCCGTGCGTTATGCGCGCTGCTCCAAGGCAAGGAGACGGCGCCACCCCTCATTCCCGAACGTGAAATCGACAACCCCTATGCATATCGGGAGTGCGAGCGCTGGCTGCATCAGCACTACGGCAAGAAGCCACTTTCAGCCAGCTTCGATCGGCTGGGCAACAATGCCACGCTGGCGATGGCACTGCTACGAAGCTGGAATATCCCCATCGTACCGGTACAACCATATCGGGAGGGGATGGTTGCGATAGAGACCTATCCGGCACTGGCAAAGCCTAATGGCAGAAGAGGCCAGGCAACATCCGCACTGCACGCCCTGTTGCCAGAAGCGGTGATGGCTGGGAGCGATCCTTACGACGCGGCGCTTTGCGCGCTGATGGCCCTGCAACATGCGGCCGGGGGAGGGTGTGATGCGCTGCCAAGCCTGGTCTTTGCGCCTCCCGAGATGCCGAAAGAGGAAGGGTGGATCTACCATTTCGCTTCGCGATAAGCCGATTGGTTATGGTGGCTCTGTGCTGTCCATATCTCGGTTGGCGGGGCGCTGGATCTCTGATCCTCACGCCGTCATGGCAAAAGATCGGCCGTTGTCATCAAGTGCGAGGGGCGTAGGAGTATAATGTATGCCATCACACTAGTGTTTGTTATAAAAAGTGAGAGACAAACGAGGGCCACCTCTGCAACCCAATCTCCATCCATTTTCCACCAGCATGTCGAGCGTGGGGCGATAAGGGGTGAAAGCGGTTGACCCTCTGTCAGCCATATGCCAGCCTCGTCTTCGTCAATACAAGCGTGGAAGCAAATAATAATGGCGCAACATAGCGAGGCCGTGACGGCCAAATATCGACTCGATTATCAGGCTCCTCACTATCTGATCGACACACTGGATCTGGATATTCAGCTCGGGGAGGAGCAGACCCACATCACCGCCATCTCCCGGGTTCGTCGCAATGGTGAACACAACGAGCCGTTGCGACTCGACGGGGAGGCGTTAATCCTGCGAGCCATTGCCGTCGACGGCAGACCGTTTGCCGATTATCGGGAGGTCTCGGGGGGGCTGGAGCTTTCCAATCTGCCGGCCGAATTCGTACTGACCATCGAAACCGAGATCAATCCTGCCGCCAACACGGCGCTCGAAGGGCTCTACAAATCCGGGGATGCCTTCTGCACCCAGTGCGAGGCCGAAGGCTTCAGGCGCATCACCTATTACCTCGACCGGCCGGATATCCTGACCCGCTACAGCACCCGCATCAGCGCCGACAAGAGCAAGTATCCTTATCTGCTCTCCAACGGCAATAAGGTGGCGAGCGGCGATCTCGACGGTGGCCGCCACTTCGTGCAATGGCAGGATCCCTTCCCCAAACCCAGCTACCTGTTTGCGCTGGTGGCCGGGGACTTTGACGTGCTGCGCGACACCTTCACCACCCGATCCGGACGCGCGGTGGCCCTTGAGCTCTTCGTCGACAAAGGAAATCTGGATCGGGCCGGTTTTGCCATGGAGAGCCTCAAAAAGGCGATGAAGTGGGACGAAGAGCGCTTTGGCCTCGAGTATGACCTCGACATCTACATGATCGTGGCGGTCGATTTCTTCAACATGGG
Source organism: Aeromonas simiae (assembly GCF_014892695.1). NCBI lineage: Bacteria > Pseudomonadati > Pseudomonadota > Gammaproteobacteria > Aeromonadales > Aeromonadaceae > Aeromonas > Aeromonas simiae. The sequence goes on along the minus strand of NZ_CP040449.1, from coordinate 1,767,934 downwards.
GGCGATGGAGAACAAGGGGCTCAACATCTTTAACTCCAAGTTCGTGCTGGCCAACCCCGCCACCGCCACCGATCTCGACTATCACGGCATCGAGCGGGTGATCGCCCACGAATATTTCCACAACTGGACCGGCAACCGCATCACCTGCCGCGACTGGTTCCAGCTCAGCCTCAAAGAGGGGCTGACCGTGTTTCGCGATCAGGAGTTCTCCTCCGACGTGGGATCGCGCCCGGTCAATCGCATCAACAACGTGCGCACCATGCGCGGCCCCCAGTTTGCCGAGGATGCCGGCCCCATGGCCCATCCGATCCGCCCGGATGTGGTGATCGAGATGAACAACTTCTACACCCTGACCGTCTACGAGAAGGGGGCAGAGGTGATCCGCATGCTGCACACCCTGCTGGGGGAGGAGAAGTTCCAGGCCGGTATGCGCCTGTATGTTGCTCGTCACGACGGCACGGCCGCCACCTGCGAGGATTTTGTGGCGGCGATGGAAGAGGCCTCCGCCACCGATCTCAGCCGATTCCGCCGCTGGTACAGTCAATCGGGGACGCCCGAGCTGACCGTGCGCAGTGACTACGACGCGGCGCGCCAGGAGCTGCGCCTGCATGTGACCCAGCATACGCCGCCGACCCTGGATCAGGCCGAGAAGCTCCCCCTGCACATTCCTCTCGATATCGAGCTCTACGGTGCCGATGGGCGAGTGCTGCCGCTTATCATCGACGGGCAGACGCAGCATCAGGTGCTGGATATTCTGGAAAACGAGCAGACCTTGGTCTTTGAACAGATAAATGAGCCGCCCGTTATCTCTTTGCTGCGCGACTTCTCCGCGCCAGTACGCCTCGATTACCCCTATAGCGAAGCAGAGCTGGCCTTTCTCATCCGCCATGCTCGCAACGACTTCGCCCGCTGGGATGCGGCGCAGATCCTGCTCAACCAGGCGGTGGTCACCAATGTGGCACGGGTGCAGCGCAATGAAGGCATACATTTCTCCCCGACGCTGCTCGCCAGTTTTGCCAGCGTGCTGGACGATGAGCGCCTCGAGCCGGCCTTCAAGGCCGAGCTGCTGACCCTGCCGGGCGAGGGGACCTTGGCCGAGTTGTTCGAGCAGGCCGACATCGATGCCATCCATGCAGTGCGCCAAGCCTTGCAACAGGCACTGGCCGAGGCCTTTGGGCCGAGTCTGACCAACTGGCATGCCCGCCTCAAGGCGGAACGCTTCGAGATAAGCCACGCGGCGGCGGCCAGACGGGCGCTGCGCAACGTACTGCTGGGCTATCTGGCGGCCCGCGATGGGGTCGGCGCCGATAGCTTGGTGGCGGCGCAGGCTCGTGAAAGTGACAACATGACCGACCTGCTGGCCGCGCTACAGGTGGCCAATGCCTTCCTGTTGCCTTGCCGTGAGCCATTGCTGGCTGAGTTTGAACGCAAGTGGGGCCACGATGGGCTGGTGCTCGACAACTGGCTGCGGCTGATTGGCACCAAACCGGCAGACAAGGTGCTCGATGAGATCAAAGCGGCGATGGCCCATCCGACCTTCAGCATTCGCAATCCAAACCGGGTGCGTGCGCTGATCGGCAGCTTTGCCGCCAGCAATCCGGTGCAGTTCCACGCCAAGGATGGCAGCGGATATCGCTTCCTGACCGATCAGCTCATCGTGCTCAATGAAGTGAATCCGCAGACTGCCTCGCGGATGATCACGCCGCTGATCCAGTTCAAGCGGCTCGATGCCGGGCGTAAGGCCCTGATCCGTGCCGAGCTGGCGCGCCTTGCGGCCCTGCCAGGGTTGGCGGTCGATCTGTTCGAGAAGATTGACAAGGCTCTGCAACAGTCATGAAGAGGGGCGGCGTGAGCCGCCCTGGTTTTTGAGTGACCTATGAAACAGTACACCTTCCGACTCACCCTGCCCGCCGACGAGGTCCTGCGCATCTACCAGGGGCAGGCGCGCAAACTGATCGTACGCAGCGATCAGGGGCCAGTGCTGGAGCTGGCGGCCGAGCGGCTGCGCCCTTTTGTCACCCCTGAGGGGATCTACGGCCGCTTTTTGCTCAAGACCCAGGATGACCATCGCTTCCTGGCGCTGTCGCGCATTGAGTAACAACTCAGTCACATTCTTCCCGTCACTGCCGACGTGTACATGGTAAAACCCACACATAGGCAGTGACTTTGCCTGTTATCTTGCTTATCAAGTAGCATATCTCACGAATCAGGTTGTGATCCTGCCCGTATTTTTAACACCTTGTTATCACCTCGTCTCGCCATGTTGCATGCTTGGGATTACACTCGCGCTGACCCTAGTACCCAGAGCGACATCCTGTCGTCGTGCGGTGTGAAGTCCGCTAAGGAAAACCACAATGGCATTAAAAGACGCCCCCATTTCCGTCCTGCTTGAAAACGTTATCCAGCTTGTCTCCCAGAAAGTGTCTGCTACCCGCGCCCCCTTGGTGGAGTGCTTTGTTGCCAAGCTTTACGGCAACATGGGCAGCGACGATCTCGTCGATCGCAACAACAGTGATCTGTACGGTGCGGCCATCAGCCTGTGGAATGCGCTCAATGAGCGCAAACCCGCCGGTCCCTGGATCCGGGTTTACAACCCGGAGCTGACTCGTCATGGCTGGCAGTCGCCGCACACCATCGTCGAGATGATAGTGCCGGACAGCCCCTTCCTCGTGGACTCCTTTCGCATGGCGCTCAAGCGCCTCGGCATCACCTCGCACATGATGCTGCACCAGCCGCTGCATCTGGTGCGTGGGAAAGAGGGGGAGGTGAGCGAGATCCTCGGCATGGGCAACACCGATGGCCAGACATCGGTCGAGACCATCTTCCTTATCGAGATCGATCGCCTCACCGATGACGCCCAGATGGCGGCCCTTGCCACCGAGCTTCACTCGGTCGCCGACGAGGTGGCGCTGGCGGTGGGTGACTGGCTTTTGATGCAAGATAAGCTGCAAGGCATCATCGACGAACTGCCGACCCGAGCCTGCCCGAATGCGCGTGAGGAGATCGATTCGGCGGTGGCGTTTCTCAAGTGGGTGGCGGCGCACAACTTCACCCTGATGGGGTATCGCCGCTATGACGTCAAGACGGTTGAAGGGGATCACGAGATCACCCCGGTGGCGGGCTCGAGTCTGGGATTGATGAAGAACTCGGTCAAGGAGGGCGGGATGCGTCTGGGGGCCATGCCGGCCAGCGCCCGTCATGCGGCCCTGAGCCAGGATCTCTTGATCCTCACCAAATCCAACAGCAAATCACGGGTGCATCGCCCCGCCTACATCGACTACATCGGCATCAAGCGCTTCGATGAACAGGGTAAGGTGATCGGCGAAGATCGCTTCATCGGCCTTTATGCCTCCTCCATCTACAACACCAGCGCTACCCTGATCCCGCTTATCAACCGCAAGGTTGAGCGCATCATGGCGGCCTCGGGCTTTGAGAAAGGCTCCCACGCCTACAAGGCGCTGCTCAACGTGCTCGAGACCTATCCCCGCGACGAGCTGATCCAAGCCAGCGAGAGTGAGCTGCTCGATACCGGGCTCGGCGTGCTGGAGATGCAAGAGCGCGACATGCTGCGGCTGTTTGTGCGCCGCGATGTTTACGGCCGCTTCTTCTCCTGCATGGTCTATGTCACCAAGGAGCGTTACAACACCGCGCTGCGGGTCAAGACCCAGCAGATCTTGCAACACTACTTCGGTAGCCAGGAGGAGGTGGAGTTCAACGTTTACTTCACCGAAGGGGTGCTGGCCCGCACCCACTACATAGTGCGCGTCAACAACAACAACGTGGATGTGGATGTGAACGAGATCCAGAACAACCTGATCGAAGCGGCCCGCAGTTGGGATGATCGCCTCGATGCCGTGCTGCTCTCCCATTTTGGCGAGGCCCGTGGCAATACCCTGCGTCGCCGTTTCAGCGCCGCCTTCCCGCGCGCGTATAAAGAGGAGGTGCTGCCGGGCTCCGCCGTGGCCGACATCATCCAACTCGAAGCGCTCGATGAGCAGAGCCCGCTCGGTATGCAGTTTTATCGTCCGCAAGAGGAGAGTGACGCGCGCAAGGTGCGCCTCAAGCTGTTCCAGCAGCATGAGCCTATCCACCTCTCCGACGTGTTACCGATGCTGGAGAACATGGGGCTGCGCGTGATCGGCGAGACCCCTTACCAGATACGCAACGCCGCCGGTGAGCGGTTCTGGATCCTCGACTTTGCCATGATCTTCACCGGCAAGGCGCTCGATTTGGAGGAGTGCCAGTCCCGCTTCCAGGAGGCGTTTGCTGCCGTGTGGTACCAGCGTCTGGAAGATGACGGCTTCAACCGCCTGGTGCTCGGCGCTGGCCTCAGCGGGCGCCAGGTCTCGGTGCTGCGCGCTTATGCCAAGTACATGCGCCAGACCGGCGTCTCTTTCAGCCAAGCCTATATCGAGGAGACCCTGACCCGCTATCCCGAGATAGCCCGCGCCCTGTTTAGCCTGTTCGAGCTGCGCATGAACCCGGCGCTCCCCCGTGACGAAAAGGCGGAGCAGGCGTGCCATGGGGATCTCATCGCTTGCCTGGATCAGGTGGCCAACCTCGATGACGATCGCATCATCCGCCGCTACATGGAGATGATTGAGGCCACGTTGCGCACCAACTTCTACCAAAAAGAGGGGACAGGACAGGAGAAGCCCTACATTTCGTTCAAGCTGGCGCCGGCCACCATCTCCGAGATGCCGCTGCCGCTGCCCAAATTTGAGATCTTCGTCTACTCCCCCCGGGTCGAAGGGGTGCACTTGCGTTGGGGCAAGGTGGCGCGCGGCGGCCTGCGTTGGTCCGATCGCAAAGAAGACTTTCGTACCGAGGTGCTGGGGCTGGTCAAGGCCCAGCAGGTGAAGAACACCGTCATCGTGCCGGTGGGCGCCAAGGGGGGCTTCTACTGCAAGCAGATGCCAGCAGGAGCCAGCCGCGCCGCCATCTTGGAGGAGGGCAAGGCGTGCTACCGCCTGTTTATCCGCGGCCTGCTCGATGTGACCGACAACATCATCCAAGGAGAGGTGATCCCGCCCAAGGCGGTGGTGCGCCACGATGAGGATGACTACTACCTGGTGGTGGCCGCCGACAAGGGCACCGCCACTTTCTCCGATATTGCCAATGAAATTAGCCAAGAATACGGCCATTGGCTCGGCGATGCGTTCGCCTCCGGCGGCTCGGTCGGTTATGACCACAAGAAGATGGGGATCACCGCGCGCGGCGCCTGGGAGTCGGTCAAGCGCCACTTCCGTGAGATGGGGGTTGACTGCCAGAGCACGGACTTTACCTGTGTCGGGATTGGCGACATGGCCGGCGACGTGTTTGGCAACGGCATGCTGCTCTCCCGGCACATCCGCCTGGTGGGCGCCTTCAACCACATGCATATCTTCGTGGATCCCAACCCGGATGCGGCCAGCAGCTTCACTGAGCGCCAGCGTCTGTTTGAGTTGCCCGGCTCGACTTGGGACGATTATGACCAGCGCCTTATCTCCCAAGGGGGGGGCGTCTTCCCGCGCTCGGCCAAGTCGATCACGCTCTCGCCCGAGATGCAGGCGCTGCTGCACACCGACAAGGCCAGCATGGCCCCGAACGATCTCATCAAGGCGCTGCTCTGCCTCGATGTGGATCTGCTGTGGAACGGCGGTATCGGCACCTATGTCAAGAGCAGCAAGGAGAGCCACGGCGAGGTGGGGGATCGCAGCAACGATGGCCTGCGGGTCAATGGCGGTGAGCTGCGTGCCCGCATTGTGGGCGAGGGGGGCAACCTCGGCTTTACCCAGCGCGGGCGCATCGAATACGCCATGCAGGGGGGGCGCATCAACACCGACTTCACCGACAACGTGGGCGGGGTGGATTGCTCCGATAACGAGGTGAACATCAAGATCCTGCTCAACCAGTTGGTGGCGGCCGGCGAGCTGACCCTCAAGCAGCGCAACCAGTTGCTCTATGAGATGACCGAAGAGGTGGCGCAGATTGTCATCAACAACGCCTACCGCCAGTCCCAGTCTATCTCGGTCACCACCTATCGCGGTGACGAGCAGCTCAAGGAGCAGCAGCGCTTTATTCAAAGCCTGGAGCGGGAAGGCAAGCTGGATCGGGCGCTGGAGTTTCTCCCCAGTGACGAGGAGCTGGCTGAGCGGATGGCCGCCGGACAGGGGCTGACCCGCCCCGAGCTGGCTGTGCTGGTCGCCTATGGCAAGATGGTGCTCAAAGAGCAGCTCAATGTGCCGGAGATCACCGAAGATCCCTTCTTCGCCCGCATGTTGATCAAAAGCTTCCCCACCTTGCTGCAACAGCGCTTTGCGGACGCCATGGCGCAGCATCCGCTGCGCCGCGAGATTATCGCCACCCGGGTGGCCAACCTCCTGGTTAACGACATGGGGCTCAACTTTGCCAGCCGCATGAAGGATGAAACCGGCGCTAGCGTGGCCGAAGTGGCGCTCTGCTTTGCCATGGCGCGGGAGGTCTTCGGCTTCGATGCCCTGTGGCGAGCCATTGAGGCGCTCGATAACCGGGTGAGTGCCGATATACAGCGGGAGATGATGTTCTACAGTCGCCGCATTTTGCGCCGCGCCACGCGCTGGTTCTTGCGCGCCCGTAATCGTAACTGGGGTATTGAGGAGACGGTGGCCTTCTTCCGTCCCGCCTTCGAGCAGCTCGCCGAACACCTTTATGAGGTCATGGAGCCAAGCGAAGTCGACGAGCACAAGGAGAGCGTGGCCCGTCTGGTTGGGGAGGGGGTACCCGAGGCGCTGGCTCGCCAGGTGGCCCACATGAGCAGCCTCTTCTCTGCTCTGGATCTGGCTCAGGTGGCCGCCGAGCAGCAGGTGGAGGTACTGCGGGTGGCGGATGTCTACTATCGTCTCGGCGCCCGGCTCGAGCTGCACTGGTTCTTGACTCAGATCAACCACCAGCCGGTGGCCAACCACTGGCAAGCGATGGCGCGCTCTGCGTTTCGTGAGGATCTCGACTGGCAGCAGCGAATGCTGACGTCGGTGGTGTTCGAAGGGTGCAAAAATCAGGGCGAATGCGCTACCATACTGGCCGACTGGATCACGGAGCATGAACAACTCCTGTCCCGCTGGACCCATATGCTGGCTGACTTTAAGACCACCAATACCCATGAGTTCGCCAAGTTCTCGGTGGCTTTGCGGGAGTTGAACCTGCTCCAGTTGAATTGCCGAGCATCGGCATAAAGACAACAAGCCCCGGCATTCGCCGGGGCTTTTTCAAGGAGCCACCATGTTTTACCCCCTCGCCAGACACTTCCTGTTCAAGCTCGATCCGGAAGTGGCCCATGAACTCTCCATCAAGCAGCTCTCCCGCCTTCAGAACACCCCCTTCGATCGTTTCTTCCGTCAGACCTTGTTACCGCGCCCCGTCACCGTCATGGGGCTTAATTTTGCCAATCCAGTGGGGCTGGCGGCCGGACTGGACAAGGATGGGGAGTGTATCGATGCCTTTGGGGCCATGGGGTTTGGCTTCGTGGAGGTGGGCACGGTGACGCCGCGTCCGCAACCCGGCAACGATAAGCCGCGCCTGTTCCGGGTTATTCCGGGCGAGGGGATCATCAACCGCATGGGATTTAATAACAAGGGGGTGGATCACCTGGTTGAAAACGTGAAAAAGGCGCGTTATCAGGGGATCATCGGGATCAATATCGGAAAGAATAAAGATACGCCGCTCGAACAGGGTAAGGATGATTATCTTATCTGCATGGACAAGGTCTATGACCATGCCGGTTATATTGCGGTGAATATCTCTTCGCCCAATACCCCAGGGCTGCGTCAACTTCAATATGGCGATGCCCTCGACGATCTGCTTTCTGCACTCAAAACCCGTCAGGGTGAGTTGGCTGAACGTTATAAAAAACATGTTCCGCTCACGGTGAAAATTGCCCCGGATCTTTCCGATGAGGAAATTGTCCAGGTTGCCGATTGTTTTGTTCGCCATCAAATTGATGGGGTGATTGCCACCAATACCACCCTCGAGCGAGACATGATTTATGACATGCCTCACGCTGCCGAAGCCGGTGGGCTCTCTGGCCGTCCGTTGCAACCACGCAGCACCGAGGTGATCCGTAAACTCGCGGCCGAGTTAAACGGATCCATGCCGATCATTGGCGTCGGTGGCATCGACAGTGCCATGGCGGCTCGTGAAAAGATGGCGGCCGGAGCCAGTTTGGTCCAAATATACAGTGGCTTTATTTACAAAGGACCTGACTTAGTGAAAGAAATCGTGATGAATATTTAATAACTGAGCGCCCTTGAATTGAAATCGCTCGACATCTCTGCATAAAATGAGAGCCATTGCTGGTTTTAGTTCAAGGGCACCCCATGATCATTCAACCTAACGATCTCTGGCGCTGGAGTTATGATGCCCAGAGTGATCGCCTGATGTTGGATTTATCCGATCGCATGTTGTTCGCCACCGAATATCGGGGCAAGCAACTGGTGCCTGCTGCATTTACTAGTTGCGCATTTTGCGTTGATGATGCCGCACTCTATTATTCCCTGCTCGACCAAGCACAGGCGCTCGATTGGAGTGCTCCTGCCAAAGTACAACTCATTCTTAATGCCGTGGCCGTGCGCCGTTTCTATAAACCCTTGATGCCGCAAAGCTGGTATTTCCGTGAATATGACCAATCCTATCCTTCCACCACGGGGGCGTTGGTGATCATGGAGTGTGAAGGACGCGAGGCGCTCTTTATGGTGGTCGAGGAGGGGGAGTACGCCAGTGTCTGCATTAACCTCGAGCAGGAGCTGATGCTGGCCGGCCACAAATCCTTTCCCCGTTTTGCCGTTATCAAGGTCATGAACAACCGCCTGCGCGGCTGGGAAGCGCCCGAAATCTCGCTGGCGCAGGCCGGGTAGCAAAAATCTCGGTTTCCCGCTTGCGTGGGCGCAGCATCTGCGCCCGCTTTGCGTTATAATACCGGCCTTTTTATGGCATCCCCGTGAGTGTGATGAAACAATTCTTTGCAACCTGCCCCAAGGGGCTGGAGGGCCTGCTCGCCGATGAGCTCAGTGGGCTTGGCGCGAGCGAGGTTCGCGAAACCGTCGCCGGTGTTCACTTCAAGGGCGAGCTCGAGCAGGCCTACAAGGCCTGTCTGTGGAGCCGCCTTGCTTCCCGTATCGTACTGGTGTTGGCCGAGTTCTCGGTTGAAGACGACCTCGATCTCTATCTGGGCGTTCACACCCTGCCGTGGGAGCAGCACTTCCCGGCCAGCGCGTCTATTGCCGTGGATTTTACCGGCACCAGCGCCACCATTCGTAACACCCAGTACGGCGCGCTCAAGGTCAAGGATGCCATCGTCGACCGTTTCCAAAAGCGCAGCAGTGCGCGTCCCGATGTCGACAAGAAGCAACCAGACATCCGCATCCTCGGCCACCTCGGCAAGGGCAAGGTGAACATCACCCTGGACTTGTCGGGCTCGGCGCTGCACCAGCGCGCCTACCGTCAGGGTACCGGCGAGGCTCCGCTCAAGGAGAACCTGGCCGCTGCCATGCTGCTGCGCAGCGGCTGGGCCGGCGAGGCCCTGCTCGACCCCATGTGTGGCTCGGGAACCTTGCTGATCGAGGCGGCCTTCATGGCCGCTGACGTGGCGCCTGGCCTCAATCGTCCGCGCTGGGGCTTTGAGAAGTGGCTCGGCCACGATCCCGAGCTGTGGCAGAGCCTGATGATGGAAGCCCAGGTGCGCGCCAAGCGTGGTCTTGGCCGTGTCGGTGGCAAGATCATGGGCCGCGACAGCGACGAGCGGGTGCTGGCCAAGGCGCGCGCTAACGCCAAGGCGGCCGGGGTGGGGCACCTCATCCAGTTCGCCGTGGGCGATGCGGTGCAGCTCTCCAACCCGCTCAAGGGCAGCGAAGAGGTGGGCATGCTCATCTGTAACCCGCCCTATGGTGAGCGCTTGGGCGAGTTCCCGGCCCTCATCGAGGTGCACCAGGCCCTCGGCGATGCCTTGCGCCGCGAGTTCCAAGGGTGGAAGGCCTCGATCCTCTCCGCCTCGCCTGAGCTGCTTAGCTGCCTGCGCCTGCGCGCCGACAAGCAGTACCGCCTATTTAACGGCGGCATCGAGTGCCAACTGCGCAATTATCAGATCGCCCTCGACTCGGTTGCCTCCAATAAGCAGGTGGCAGAGGATTTTGCCAACCGCTTGAAGAAAAACCTCAAGGGGCTGGAGAAGTGGGCCCAAAAAGAGGGGATCGAGTGCTATCGCCTCTATGACGCCGACCTGCCCGAATACAACGCCGCTATCGATCGCTATCGCGACTGGCTGGTGGTGCAGGAGTATGCGGCGCCCAAGGACATCCCGGCCCAGAAGACCCGCCAGCGCCTGCTCGACATGGTGCAGGCCGCCATCACCGTCACCGGCGTGGACGGGGAGAAGGTGGTGCTCAAGGTGCGCGAGCGTCAGGAAGGCAAGCAGCAGTACCAAAAGCTGGCCGAAGAGAAGCAGCGCTTCGAGGTGAGCGAGTACGGTGCCAAGCTCTGGGTCAACCTGCACGACTACCTCGATACCGGCTTGTTCCTCGATCACCGCACCACCCGCCGCAAGCTCGGCGAGATGGCCAAGGGGGCTCGCTTCCTCAACCTGTTTGCCTATACCGGCAGTGCCACCGTGCACGCGGCGCTGGGCGGCGCGCGCGAGAGCACCACGGTCGACATGTCGCGCACCTACCTCAACTGGGCACAGGACAACATGCGTCTCAACGGCCTGACCGGCCGTCAGCACCAGTTTGTGCAAGAAGATTGCCTGCAATGGCTGAGCGAGGCGCAGGGGCAGTACGATCTCATCTTCATCGACCCGCCCACCTTCTCCAACTCCAAGCGGATGGAGTCGACCTTCGACGTGCAGCGCGATCACCTGATCCTGCTTGGTCACCTCAAGCGTCTGCTGGCGCCGGAGGGGACCTTGGTCTTTTCCAACAACAAGCGCCACTTCAAGATGGACATGGAGGGGGTCGCCGAGTTGGGGCTCAAGGTGCAGAACATCAGCAAGCAGACCCTGCCCAAGGATTTTGAGCGTAACCCGCAGATCCATAACTGCTGGCTCATCCATCACGCGAAGGATGCATGCTGACCCTGTTTCACACCGACGGTTGCCACCTCTGTGAGGAGGCTTGGGCCCTGCTGGAGACGGCAGGGCTCACCGAGCGCACCTGCCGGCGCGACATCATCGATGATCCGGCATGGCTGGCGGCTTACCGGGTGCGCATTCCGGTGCTGCGTGACGAGGCCGGGCGCGAACTTGGCTGGCCGTTCGATCTGGCGGCGCTGCGCCGCTTTACCGCTTTACTCCCTTAAGGAATCACGATGGCTCTGTTGACCCTGCACGGCGCCTGCCTTTCGTTTAGCGATGCCCCCTTGCTCGATCACGCCGATCTGCAAATCGAGCGTGGCGAGCGCCTCTGTCTGGTGGGCCGCAACGGGGCGGGCAAGTCCACCCTGATGAAGATCCTGGCCGGTGAGATGGCCCTCGACGATGGTCGCCTCATCATCCAGCAGGATTTGAAAATCGCCCGTCTTGAGCAGGACCCGCCGGCCTCCAGCGAGCACAGCGTGTTCGACTACGCCGCCGAAGGGCTCGCCGAGGTGGGCCAGCTGCTCAAGGACTACCACCACGCCTCCTTGTTGGTGGCCAAAGACCCCAGCGATCAGCACATCCGTACCATGAGCCGGCTGCAAGAGCAGCTCGATCACTGCCAGGGCTGGCAGTTTGAGACCCGCATCAATCAGGTGTTGCAGCTGCTCGATCTCAACCCCGATGCGCGCCTCTCCAGCCTCTCCGGCGGCTGGCTGCGTAAGGTGGCGCTGGCCCGAGCCCTGGCCGGGGATCCTGATCTGCTGCTGCTCGATGAGCCGACTAACCACCTGGATATCGACGCCATTCAATGGCTTGAGAACTTCCTCAAGGATTTTCGCGGCGCCATCGTCTTCATTTCCCACGATCGGGAGTTCATCCATCGCCTGTCGACCCGGATCATCGATCTCGACCGTGGCCACATCACCTCTTGGCCGGGGGATTACGATCAGTACCTGACCGGCAAGGAAGAGGCGCTGCGGGTTGAAGAGCTGCAAAACGCCGAGTTTGACCGCAAGCTGGCCCAAGAAGAGGTGTGGGTGCGTCAGGGGATCAAGGCCCGCCGCACCCGTAACGAGGGGCGGGTGCGCGCCCTCAAGGCGATGCGCATGGAGCGCCGCGAACGGCGCGAGCTGCAAGGCAAGGCCCGCCTCAAGATGGAAGAGGCGAACCGCTCCGGCAAGCTGGTGTTCGAAGCCGAAGGGGTCAACCTCGCCTTTGACGAGAAGACCCTCTTTAGCAACCTCGAGCTGCTGGTGCAGCGTGGTGACAAGATTGCCCTGGTCGGTCCCAACGGCTGTGGCAAGTCGACCCTCATCAAGTTGCTGCTCGGTGACATCGAGCCGGACGCCGGCTCGGTGCGCCGTGGCACCAACCTTGAGGTGGCCTATTTCGACCAGTACCGCGAACAACTCGATCCGGATCAGACCGTGATGGAAAACGTGGGGGAGGGGAAGCAGGAGGTGACAGTGGGTGGCCGAACCCGCCACATCCTCGGCTATTTGCAGGACTTTCTGTTTGAGCCCAAGCGTTCGCGCACGCCGGTACGGGCGCTGTCAGGGGGGGAGAAGAACCGCCTGCTGCTGGCCAAGCTGTTCTTAAAGCCCAGTAACCTGCTGATCCTCGATGAACCGACTAACGATCTCGATGTCGAAACGCTCGAGCTGCTCGAAGAGCTGCTGGCCGATTACCCGGGCACCCTGCTGCTGGTCAGCCACGATCGCCGCTTTATCGACAATACGGTGACCGGTTGCTGGCTCTTTGAAGGGGATGGCCGGATCAACGACTATGTGGGTGGCTACGCCGATATGATGGCCACGCGTGCCCAGCAGGCGCCGGCTCCTGAGGCCATGGCCAAACGGGCAGAGCCTGTCGCAGCCCCCTCTGAGCCGGCGAAAAAAAATCGTAAACTTTCTTACAAGTTGCAGCTGGAGCTGGATAATCTACCGGCCAGACTCGAACAACTCGAGCAGGAGATTGCTGCACTGCAGGAGGAGATCAACCAACCCGGATTCTTCACCTTGTCCACCGAGCAGACCCAGTCCAAGCTGGATGCGCTCAGTGCGGCCGAGGTTGCATTGGACCAAGCATTCTCCCGTTGGGAGGAGCTGGAAGCACTAAAACAACAGGATTGATAACGAATGAACAAGCAATTTACGCTGCTGGCCTTGCTCATTGGGGCATCCCTGCAGGCTCAGGCTGCTCAGGATCCTTTCTTTACCATCACGGAAGATAGTGCAGGGAGCGCAAGCAAAGGCTACGAAGGGCCGTGGGCGATTGGGATCAGCAAGCAGGGTGATGCCCTGTTGACCCTGCACACCGACAACGATGCCGGCTCTTACTTCTCCCGTGCACCGTTCGCCAATTTCCTGGTCGATCGCTTCAACTTCGAGCCGGGCTGCCTGCTGGCCAGCTCGGTCTGTAACAGCTACTGGGACGATCAGGTGCACCGCACTTACCAGTGGCGCATTGACAACCTCAACGGTGGCAGTCAGCGCGAAAATACGGGCGCTTTCAGCGGCGATGAGAACGATGGCATCGTGACGGCGCTCGGCGACACGTCCGATGACTACGTCGGTTACAAGATGGCAACGGCTCCTTATAAGAGCGATGGTTACTATCATGTGCGCACCGCCTTTGCCAGCGTTGCCGGCAATCAGGTCGATCTGAACGCCAAGTTCACCCTGACCAATGACAGCGGCAGCGCCGTCAACAGCCTCTCGCTGCCCAACAGCATGACCAAGCTGGATGACCGCTACATCGTGGCCGGTACCGTGGCCGTGACCGCAGGCTCCGACAGCTCGTTTAAGAACTGCTACGGCGGTAACAGCGACAAGAGCGGCCATTTCACCTACTGCCCTGGCTTTGATACCCAGGCTGCTTTCTGGGTACTCGACAGCTCGGGTGACAATCCGCAGCTGACCGTGGCCCCGAGCTACTACCGCGCCGATAACAGCGTGCTGGAGACCGCGGCAGCCACTGGCCTGGCCGAGTACAACGGCAAGCTCTATGGCGTCGGTTACTCTTCGACCGGTGAGGCGGGCTCTAGCACGCTTTCCGGACGTAACGTCGCGGTGTACTGGGATCTGACGCTCAGTGGCAACACCCTGAGCTTTGGCTCGCTGAGCAAGGTGCCGTTGGCGCTGGGTGAGCCGGGTCGGGGTGACAAGAAGATGCGCCACTCCTGGGCCATCGGGGTCAACAGCGCCGGCTACGTGGTGGGCAACCAGCTCTATACCACCAACAAGAACCGCAACCGCCCGACCGAAATGTTCGTCTACAAGATCGGCCAGAGCGGCAATGCGGTCATTCCGTTTGAGAATGCGCCGGCCGAGGGGGCTAACTCCCAGGCGGCCGCCATCAACGATCACAGCATGGTGGTCGGCTGGCGTGATGCCCGCAACTACACCAGCCCTGTGGTGAGCGGCACCAACCGTCTGCAAGAGGCCTTCCTCTACAATGCCGCCAGCGGCAGCGCCTGGTACCTCAACGATCTCATCTGTGGCAAGAGCGACAGTGGCAGTAAGAACTGCGCCGTACAAAGCAGTGGCAAGTACTACCACATCACCTATGCCAACGGGATCAGCGCTGACGGCAGTATCGCCGCCACCGCTTATCGCTACGACAACGAGACCGATCTCAACAAGAAGCAGAACGGTGTTGTGGTGAGCATCAAGATGAGCCCGGCGGTCGCCGATTTCACCAGCATCGACAGCAAATACGTGGTCTCGAACCCGCCTGTCGTGCAGACCGCAGCGGAAGAGAGTGAGAGTGGCGGTGGTGGTGGCAGCCTGTTCTGGCTGACGCTGCTGGCTGCGCCTTTTGCATGGTGGCATCGTCGTCACTAAAACTTAATCCACTTCAACATCTTGCGTCATCAAGACCCATGATGGGGAAGAATGGATTTGACCCTGTCAGATGATTGGGATAATGATGGAAGTCGACCGATTAAAAAACGGTCGACTTTTTTTTCCACGATGAGAGGGTCAACAGGATGAAGAGACAGAAACGAGACCGTCTGGATAGAGCTCGAGCTCGTGGGTATCAAGCCGGGGTTACCGGCAAAAACAGGGAGTCGTGTCCGTATCAATGCCTCGATGCGAGAGGCCAGTGGCTGGGAGGATGGCGCGACGCCATGGAAGGGCGGGGCTCAGGCCTCTTCATGAAGTAACCCATTACAACGACAAGGGGCCCAGCGGGCCCCTTGATCATTGCACTCGAGCTTAGAAGCTGCTGGTGTCCTTGAACAGGCCCACCTTCAGGTCGGTTGCGGAGTAAATGGGACGACCATCCACTTCGACCACGCCATCGGCAATGCCCATCACCAGCTTACGGTTGATGACCCGCTTCATGGTGATCTTGTAAGTGACCTTCTTGGCGGTCGGCAGGATCTGCCCGGTGAACTTCACTTCACCAACCCCCAGAGCTCGGCCCTTGCCGGGGCCACCTTTCCAACCCAAGAAGAAGCCAACCAGCTGCCACATGGCATCCAACCCCAGGCAGCCCGGCATCACCGGATCGCCAGGGAAGTGGCAGTCAAAAAACCAGAGGTCGGGGGTAATGTCCAACTCGGCCAGGATCTCTCCTTTGCCATGCTCACCGCCGTCATCTGTGATGGTCACGATGCGATCCATCATCAGCATGTTGGGGGCGGGAAGCTGGCTGTTACCCTCACCAAACAGCTCGCCGCGGCTGCACGCGAGCAGTTCGTCGCGGGTAAAGCTCTGCTTGCCTTGCTCACAGAGGGAGGGGCGGGGAGCGGTCATGTTTTCGGTCACGGATCAATCCTTCTCGTTGGATAACTCAATGCCGGGCCAATCTAGCGTACAGTTGTTCGCTAGACAACTCCGATCACTCATTTACAGGCTGAAAATCCTTCCCAGCAGGGTGCGAAGCACTCCGCGCTTAGGCAATGTGCCATTGAGTTCGTCAAGACGGGCCTGGATCCGCCCAAACAGGGTGTCTTCGATATCCGGCTCACCGGCCACGCAACCGGTCAGCAGCTCGATCGCTTCTTCCACATGGCTGACCGGATGGATATGGAACAACCCCTGCTGCACGGCCTCCAGCACCTCGTCGGATAAATTGAGTTGCAGGCGGTTGGTGGCGGGCAGGATGATCCCTTGTTTCCCGGTCAGACCATGGATCTTGCAGACTCGGAAAAAGCCCTCGATCTTCTCGTTGACGCCGCCCACCGGCTGCACATTGCCGAACTGATCGACCGCGCCGGTGACCGCAAAATGCTGATAGATGGGTTGGCGGGCGAGGGCAGAGAGCAGGGCACACAGGCCGGTCAGGGAGGCGCTGTCACCGTCAATCTCATGATAAGACTGCTCGAATACCAGATTGGCCGAGAGCGGCGAGGGGTTTTCGGCGCCAAATTTATTGGAGAGATAACCGTGAATGATCATCATCGCCTTGGCATGGATATGGCCTGCAAGCTCGGCTTTGCGCTCGATGTCGGCCACATCACCGTCTCCCAGATGCACGGTGGCGGTCAGTCGTACCGGCTCACCGAAGTCATAGGGGTGGCCGGCCACCTGGATCACCGAAAGGCCGTTGATCTGACCAATCTCTTCACCATCGCTTTGCAGCAGGATCTGACCATCGATGACACCGAGATCTGACTGCTCGACCAGGTAGTTGAGGCGAAAATCCTGCTCATTCAACGCTTCATGGATATGTTCGGCGGTGATGATGTCGGCATTGGCATCACGCGCCACGCTGTCGGCAAGGCGCATCAGGGCACTGAGCTGCACCTCGGCCAGCGAGAGCCACTCCTGGTGGTCACACAGGCGGGAGGCGTGACGACAGAGCGCCGCGACCGCTGCGGCGTTAAAATCGAGCAACTCCCAGCGATTCATCAAGCCCGCGAGGTAGCGGGTGAAGTCCTCCAGTTGCTCGGCCACATTGACCTCAGAAACCAGTTCGGCCCGCAGGAAAATCCGCTCGCTCATGTCGCGATCCAGGATTTGGAATTCGGCCACATCGAGGCGATCGCCCACCAGGATCAACTTGAGCCGAACCGGCGTCGGCTCTGGTGAGAAGAAGGGGGTGAGGGTTTTCCCTTCTTGATAGGCGTTCCAGTCCAGCAGGCCGGTTTGCATGGCATTTTTGAGCTTGAACCAGAGGTGGGGCTGATCGAGCAACTCATCTAAGGGCAAGATGAGGTAGCCACCGTTGGCCTCACGCACCAAACCGGGCTCGAGCAGGTGATGATTGGCATACACCGACCCTTGCTCAGTCTGGTAGTTGATGGAGCCAAACAGGGTGTCCCAGTTGAGATCTCGACCGAAGATAACCGGCGCCTGTTTGTCTTCATGGTGGATGAGCAGGTTGATCAGCACCGGATGCTGAAATTGCAGCCCCAGCGCGACGTGGGCCGTTAAGTCAGAGAGGAAGTCGCCAATCTTGGGATCATCATTTTGCTTGCGCATGATGCGGGTGACGAGACGCTCTGCATCCAGATGATGGTTGGCCAGTTTCAGCAGCTCGGCCACCATGTCACAGAACTCGAATCCAGAGCCAGGCTGTAGTTGCAGCCAGATGGGCTTGAACGGATTGTTGAGATTTTCGGTGAAGCAGAGGTCAAACAGATCGGCATCCTGACCTTTGGCATCTTCAATCAGTTGCCGGCAGGCTTCTTCGTAATCGACGCCAGGGAAGCCGTTGAGTAGCATGACGGGGCTATCGCCGCTGAAGTTCGCCAGGCGATGGATGCCAGAGATGGCTCTGGGCTGCAAGTCAGCAAAAGAGAGCGGTTCACACTGTGAAAGCGAGCAAAATTGTTCTGGTGAGAAGGCAGGCTTGAGTTCTTCTAGCGTTAATTCAGCCACTTATTCTTATCCATTCGATGGCGGGAGATGCAGCCATTATACACCGTTCACCTTGATGGATAATGTCTGCAAGCAAGAGGGGGCGATACTGCGTGGAAAATCGAGCAGAAGTACCAGCACTAAGACATGGAGACTCATTGTCTTGGGAAAAATCACACCTCATTTAACATAATATATATTATGCGCAGTGATAGGTTTGTACGTTTTGGAGGTTTTCTCGATGAAACACAGCCGTCGCCCACAGGATCGACTCTCGCTGGATGCGTTAACCGCCGGTGTCGACCTGTTGGCACAACTGCGGCGCCATCGCTTTCGGCGGCTAGACATCAGTGTGCCCGATGACCACCAGTTGCTGTGGTTCGACGTGTTCCCGTTGGCCGGTGCGTTGGCGCTGGTTCATCGGGACACCCCGTTGTGGGTCTGCCGCTGGCAGGTGGTCGACCGTGTGGCAGTTATCAACGACTGGCGGGCGTTTTGGTACACCCATCAACAGGATTTTGCCCATCTGCCGCTGGAGGCGATTTGTTGGCTATCCAGTCGTTACCAGGTGCAATGGGCCGCGCCCAGTGGCAGGCACTTTTGGCAGCGCTGCCTGCGGGAGGCCCGCGCCCGGGGTTTGTCGGTGAACGCTGGTGCCATCGGCCAGCCCTAAAAACGGCTCACCGGGTTGGATGGCTCGGTTAGCCGTGTTCTATGCGCGCGACCTCGCGGCGTGCGGCATGTAGAACGTCGGACATTTCCCCTGGACTGATGCGCCGCACCACATCCACAGGCCGGGCGCTGCCTAGCCAGCCATTCGCTGACTGGAACCAGATCGCCATCGCCACAGGACCGCGCTGCGCTTGCAGGACGCTGATGATCTGGTCCAGTTCTGGCGATGCCGGCAGGTTCAGCTCGGCCAGACTGAGGACATAGCCTCGGGCCAGCAGTTCCTCGCGGGTTGCGACCCGAAACGGTAATTTTTCGCCCATCATTCGCTCCTCTGGTGTGAGACATGTTGAAGGTCAAAATGGGGATGTTGAAGGTCAAAAAGCAGATGTTGAAGGTCAAAAGTCACGTAAATGATGCCGATAAATGGGGTTATCGGCATCATTATTGGTAACTGTTACCGTAATTATATTGATGACCGGCCATCCGCCTGTCCGCCGCCCGCCAGCGGTCGTCGCCCAGTCGCACGGCCCTGCGCCTGCGGCGCCTACCTGTTCGCCATCAGCGCGTCTGCGTCCTGTTGCAGATACCCTACCAGATCAGCATCACGTATCACCCACTGGGCCACATCATCTCCAGCGTGAGCCAGTAGCAGCACGTTGGCGCCCTCGACGCGATACGCGGGGAACGTGCCCAGACTCGCATATCCCCCGCCCTCCCCCAGTTCGACGCGGTATTCGGGATGACCGTTCACCGCTACCCGGGAGCGGAAAAATGCCTCCGGGATCGGCGGCGGCAGGCTGGGCTCGGCACTGGAGACGGCGGCGGACACTGCTCCCTGCTCGGCGGTGGTGACGGTGGCGGTCTGCTCTGACGGGGCATCGCCCTGCCCCTGCTGCCAGATGGACCAGAACGACCAGGTAAACAGCAAAATCGCTGTCAGCAGCGACCCAATGAGCAGTGCAAATTTTTTCAGTGGTGGTCGGGATTTGTGGGTATGCACCTCGGCGGAGGTGTACAACTCATACAGGCTCTTATCGAACGGTTTTTTGGTGATCAGTGCGTTTTTCTCTCCCTGGGATGGTTCCGGATCCTCGTTACATGAGTTCCACTCGAAGATCTTCCGGTGCTCCATGCCGAATGGCCGGTAGGCGTGCAGGTGCCGCCCGACGGTTTTACGAGCCAACACATCGATCAGTTTGGGGTCTGGAGTCATCAGGATCAGGTCGATCCCTGCGTGACGATGTTCGTTCAAAAAATCAACATGAGGTGGAACCTTCGCACCACTGGGACGAGGCGGCATGATCTTTTGGCATTCGTCTATCACTACGATGGCCCCGGACGGCAGCTGTGGCCATGCGGTCGGGTCCTCCAGTGGGAAACACCGCAACCGGTCAAAATTCAACCCGTCGATGTTGCAAAACAGGGGCCTGATCCGTTCTGCATTGGCATTGTCGCGGATCATCTCAACCGCCAACAGCGTTTTGCCGCTCCCTGGGCGGCCGGTGATGAGGGTGATCATAGGCTAACTACCTCACACGCATCGTGGTCAGCGCCGCCATGGCGAGTCGGGCGGCATAGGCCGACAGGATCAGGTTGATGGACAGATCAATGCGAGCCAGCCCCAGCAGCCCCAGCGCAGTTGCAGGCAGACCGGTGACCAACGCCCGGATCTCCGAGGTAGCCAGCGACAGAATGGCGTCGAGTCCCTGATAGGAGACGACAGCAACACCCAGCGCGAGCAGAATTCTGGCCACGAAATTTCCGGCCACTAGTGTCCCAAATGCAGCCCACATCAGCTAGACCTCCCGACGCCGACGATCACGATCGATAGGAACCCAAACAGCGCCAGCAGACGCAGAACGGGCGCGACAGCGCTCTCGATCAGCCCACACAGGGTCGCGTAATCGATAGAAAAATTTTGCCCCATGACCGGGACAACCGTGGGCGCTGGGCACTGGCGGGGTAGCCAGCCGCTGCCCCAGTCGTAAAAACGGCGCACGTCGATCGTCTCTGTGGGGACATCGCTCATGGTGATCAAATCCTCCTGCGCCTCCGGATCCGGACTGGGGTTGGTCCCCTCCCCCGGATTTGGCGCAGTCTCATCCACAGTGACCGGCTCAAAAACGTCGGGATAGAGCCCTGGACTGATCTGCAACGCGGCCGGGTCTGACAGCACCAGATCGGCAAATTCCGCGTCGCTGACCGCGCCACCGGTGAGGGGCTCGGAACGAACGTCATTTTGTAACCAGGACCGCCTGTACGCGTAAATGTCGACCGGCCCCAGTGGCGTCGATGGCGCCCCCCAGGTGGTATAAAAAACGTTCGACTGCACGGTCGGGGTGGAATCTGGATCAGCCCACTGGGCAACCGTTGGATCAGGCCCAGCAGTGCGAAACACCCAATACGAGGCGTACTTTTTAACACACGGGAGGCCTGGAAACGTTTTTACCGAACCGCCGTTCAGGGGCAAAAAAACATAATCGCTCGGACACTCCCCGGCGGGCACCGCCGGTTTTTCCAGCCACCCGTTGATCAGGTCGTACCCAGCATAGGCGGCTGCGGCGGTGATGGCACTGACGGCCGCACAGCGAGCAGCCCCCGCTGGTGACAGGCAGGTGCGACCGAACCTGGCCAGCGCGTCAGGCACGACCCGTAGAACGCGGTTAACGCGAACGGCGTTACCGAATTGGTCCCGAGCATCGATAACCGCGCCGACGGTTCGGGCTGTTCGGTCGATGCTCGTGACACCGACGATCCGCCCAGTGGTGCCGTTGGCCACCCGAACGGTGCCGGCCCCTGGGAACAGCTCAACCACGTCCGCGTGCACCGGTGCAGTGAGCGCGATCAGCGAAACAGCAGCCACAGTGCGCAGCAAACAGCACCCACGTAGATCCACCATCCCCCCTCCATAACCATCCCCACATAAAGAGGGGGCCTCGCGGCCCCCCAGTTTTTTGTTACTTAAACGCCCCGCGGACCCAGGTGAACGTGCGGATTGTCACGTACACGCTGAGACAGGCCAGCCCGATGGTCGTGATCTGGGTGACGGCACCGGTAATTGCGGTGGTGATTGAGGTCAGGTCCATATAAAATTCCTCATAAATTGTTGATTTAGCGGATGATTTTCCGCAGTTGACGCAGCACCCACGCGGTGGCCCAGAGCAGGCCGATGGCCTGCACCAGTTCGACCGCCTGCGCGGGGGTAATATCGGGGAGCAGATCCATTTTCAGCTCCCCAAAATCGGTGTTGTGGCCAGCCGTCCCGCTGCCAGCATCAGCCCCGCTGGCGTCGAGACGACCGGCAGTGCCACGAGAGTGCCAACGAGCCCCAGCAGATACTGCTCCTGAGCGGAGCCAGCGAACCGGCTAGGGCAGAGCACCACAAATAGCTCGGCCTCGGCCTCCAGGATCAGCAGGACGGCGGGATCCGCATCAGTGGCACTGCGCTCGATGCGATCGACGTGGGTCAGCACCGCGTGCAGGACCAGACCGAGGCTGTCAGTGACGATGGCCATCAGAGCCCCAAAATCTGCTGTTTTGAGTCGAGCATCAGCGCGTACCCTGCCCCGCGCCGTCCGGTGTAGGCCTGCACCCAGACCGGCAGGGAGAGCACCTGGCCACGCAGCCCCTCGAGCTGACGCGGCAGGCCCGCATCGACGGCGGCCTGCGGCAGCCGCACCTCGACGAGCTCGGATGTCTCCCCGCCATAGGCATCGACAGTGGTGATCCGGATCCCGGCGGTGTGCCGGATGATCTGCTGCTCGCCGTTGCGGAACGAATCGGTTTTTACCCCGGCGATCACGCCGACCAGGTAGAGGCCGGAAGCTCCGACAGTGGGTTGGGGTTGGGTTTTGTCGTTCATATGATCAGTCCTTTTTGGTAACTGCTACTGAAATCAGTGACATAAAACCCCCTCATACCAGCCGTAGCTGCGGGTGGCGGGGTACGGCGGGAACGCGGAGATCGGCGACCTCTGACTGGACCACGATCAGGTCCCAGTCGACCTCGGGTGGGAACCGCCCTGCGTGGGAGCCCAGACCGTGACCGGCCGATCGGTCGAGAAACGCAAAAATTTCGGCATCGGTATCAGGGCGCTGATCGACCGGACCACAGAGGCCATCGTCGGAGCCGATGCAGTCGACCAGACCGTCGCCCACGGCGCGGCGGTGACGGTGCGGTACGGACAGGAGATACTGATCGTCCAGCCAGCGGGACAGATCGGCCGGTTTGAACCACGCTGGCGCGGAGCTGACTGCCTGCACCTCGAGCACCGACCGGAGAGACACCACAACACCAGCCGCGAGACGGCTCTCAGCGGTCCCGTCACAGGCCTGGAGGTCTGCCAACGAGATCCCGGCGTCGACGAGCTCGCCGATCGTCCTGTACCAGGTGGCCTGGGAGGCAGGAGGCGACAGTTTGGCGGCTGTCCAGCCGCGATCGATGATCGCCCGCAGGTGTGTCAGGGCGCGGCGCGTGCCCATGCTGCGGGCACGCCCAACGGCATTTTCCTCGTAATAGGTGGTGATTTTCTGCTCGAGTTCAGTCTCATTTGCGAGCGACATGGACGGGTCTCCCCAGAGTGCGGTTAGGACTGGGCGCCAAACATGTGCCCAGAGGCTGTGTACAAAACTGGTTCCGGCATCAGCGAGCTGGCGCTCGCAGCGGATGAGATCGACGGCGGTGCCGTCCCAGTCGGTGATACCGAGGCGTTCGAGCTGACCGACCAGCCCGCGGCGCAGCGTTCTGGCCTCGAGGCGCAGCAGCTTTTCGCAGTAGGCCTGATAATCGGGGTCGGACAGGGCCTCGACCCGGGCTGCCAGAGCGGCGTTACCGGGGTCGCGACGGAGTTCCTGAGTCAGGCGTTTTCCCTCCTCTCGGGCCTCGGGCCCTTTGGGGTAGGCGGCCCCGCGCTGGTGCTCGGAGCGCGGGTTGACGTACACCGTGTCGCCGGATTTGGCGAGGATCTTCTGCTCACGCTCGGCGTAGGCACCCATGGACCCGGCGGCGTGGACGTGCCCGATCTGCACGTGGCTAATGCGTTTCAGCAGGGCGCTGACGTCGGCCACGGTGGCGCAGTGCACACCGGACGTTGAGTCGACGCGCATGACCTGACACCCAGCCACATCGACCAGGGCGGCGAGGTCCGGGCAGCCACGGACAAACGCGGACATCGCAACCGGGAGGGCCTGACCGAGCGTGTGGATGTCGCTGAACGCGTTGAAACCGTAGGAAATTTTGGAGGGATTAATTTTCGCGGACACATAGGGATCCAGTCCCAGCCGAGAATTGCCACGAGGATAAATTTTGACCGCCATCGAGCCGAGATGCGACTCGATAGACTCGAATGGGGTTTTCAGGTCGTCAGTGATCACCGACCCGTCGGGCTGGAACGTGACCTCTGCACACAGGCGCAGGTCAGGCACCAACGAGGCCAATTTTTTCAGGTCGACATCGAACGTTTTTTCGGTGGAGAGGCTGACGATGCCGTCGAACTCGACCCCATCGGAGGCGCCCACACAGCAGCGTGGGTCGAAAACAAACGGGAATCGCAGCTCAACGAAATCGTTGAACGTCACGAACCCGGCCAGCGCCGTTTCGATGGTCGAACTGAGAGGGGTTTTCTGTGATACCGGGTCCATACGCCTGTCCGAGAGCAATGCAGTGAAAAAAAATCCGGCCTCGGCGCCAAGGCCGGACCAACAACAGTTTTTTTCATTACCCCTGAAGGGGTGCATTGCCCGAAGGCTTCTATCCCGAAGGATGAGACACGAACGTGTCTCGAGTTGTCCGCAGACCGCCCCGCATAAAAACACGGAACTCGATCATGCTGCCACAGGGTCAGACGGAACACAACCGATTTTTACAGGTGAAAACAGACCCCAAAACAGGCCAAAAGAAGAGCCTCAAATGACATCGAATTTATCACGGTGAGAATTGGGTGGGAGATTATAATACTCCCACCCGACCCAACCACCCTCCCCCAGACCGACCCGAAACACAACAACAAAACCGCCCCCTGCGGGGTCGCGCTCTCTGCCGCTGGGCAGGCCGACCGGCGTGGGTGGTCGTACCGATGACCACCCGTGCGGACGGCAAAATCAGGGCACTGCGCATAACCCGCCTTATATTACGGGCTCTCTGTCGCTCGAACGATGTCGCGGCGCGGCCCACGTTCCGCGCTCGTCGAGGTCCCCTGCTGCTGCGCATTATCGCAGGGGACAAACCCTCAACATAAGGACACAGATTATGCGCAGTCAGGCATGTAGGTAGAACAAAGGGGCCAGAGGCCCCTGAACACAATAAAGCTGGTCTGTTAGTTAGAAGCAGCCATATTTGGCTCTTCAGCTTCTACAGCCCAAACAGGAATGTCACCGATTGTTTGGCCAACTTTCCAGCCTGTCTTCTCTAAAAGATCCTCTGGCGTTCCCTCTGGAACCGTGAACCAGTAAGAGTAAATAGTATCGTCACTATGACCGGTATTGGCATGGAGGTCTGCGCCCATGTCATTCCATTCGGCATCTGTAATGCCCAAGTACTGAGCAAGCGCACTGTCTGGTGCTTTCACAAGAGTCTCGATGAAAGTACCGGAAGTTCGTTCTTCCCCTATAAGCGCTTTACAATGAGGGCAGTTGATTGGCTCCAAACAGGCTCCGCCAACCATACCGCCACCGATACAGGAGACAGTAAAAAGAGCCCCACAATAACCGCATGTCTCAGCCATGGTTAACCCCCTATGTTCTGTTAATGCCGATAACTGGATTTATCGGCATCAACGCTTGTGGCAGGCCGGTGAGCAGTACTTACACCCGTCTACATTCGTATAGAACAGGCGAGCCTTGGCTACCGCTTCAGTGCATGTGGAATAGGCTCCCACGAGCTGCTTACTTTTAATGCTGGAGAAATAAGCGCACTCATCATGGTGAACTTCATGTTCGCCGGTTGGCTGAGCGGTGTTGTTGACGTAATAGTTTCTGTAAATAGCCATGGATTCGATACCCCTAAAATGAGCGATATGCTCCCTACGGATCTTGGGGTTGCTGCTCAAAACCCAAGCTTCTGATGATGGTTTTTTCAATAATTTAGAGATAACCCCCCTGCCCCGTGGCTAAGTTGAGCATGTGAGGATTGAATTCTCCCTGTATTACTATTTGGAGGCATTTACGATAGAGTCCGACCCTTGATGAACTACTCGAGCCCCCCTTATGAGATCGACTGGAAATCGGGTGTGCAACCGGAGTTGCTGGCCGAGGTCGACCCCGATGAGATCGGTTTGGAATTCGGACGTCACCGATGAGAAATAACGCCCCGGTTTGGGATTGGCAGCGGTTGGATATCCTGTGCCCGATGACCACCAGTTGCTGTGGTTCGACGTGTTCCCGTTGGCCGGTGCGTTGGTGCTGGTTCATCGGGACACCCCGTTGTGGGTCTGCCGCTGGCAGTTGGTCGACCGGGTGGCGGTCATCCACGACTGGCGGGCATTTTGGTACACCCATCAACGGTCATATATCCCCTTCCCTTCGTCGATATTTTGAAACCACAAAGTTGAGACAAGAGTTCACTTTGGATGGCTGCTGTCAGCGTGAGAGATAACTGGTGGTGTTTATTGTTATATGCGCCCTCGTTCCTTGGTGTTTGTAACGTCAGTGTCTCCTCCCCTCTCTTCCCCTTAAAAGAAAAAGGCGCCCATCGGGCGCCTTTGAAGATGAAAGGAAGTGTATTACTCAAATCGCTCCCGGCTATACAGGATGCGATCATTTCCCGCTGAACTGCCAAATACGGCAACCCCATTTAAAGAGTCAGGATCATCCAGCCAAGGCTGGTGCTCCACATTGACGCGATAAGACACTCGTTGTGCTTGGCCTGGTGCACCAAGATGCAAATGGGTCACGCCGCCTTCCACCACACTTGATACGCCGCCTGGGCTGGTTTTGCCAACACCGATTCTGATGGTTCCTGTGCTCTCCCCTTTTTGGAAGGTCAAAGCGGTACCCTCAGCGTTCACACTCTGATTGTCGCCGGTACTGGTTTTCCTATGGGAAAAGGGACATCCAAGAAATGAGGCCGTGCTTGTAATGCGCAAGGAAGGGCTGGCGCACAGGAAGCATATATCGGGATACCACCGTTGCTCGCTGGCAGAGACGGCGATGTATCGGTTCAAACAGTTGCTGACGGGAAAATCAGTCTGTGTAACAACAACGGCCAAGTGGGAGAAGTGATGGCGTATGTCCGCGCCATCAACAAACTCAATACCTTGGGCTTACCTATCGACCCCCGAGAGTAACGGTCACCTGAGGCTGGGGACGTCATGACTTGATGGCTGATTTGGGCAACAACGCCGGTATAAAATACACATTCATGAATGTGTATTTATTACTCGAATCCATCCCCTTATGGAGCTAATCACTATGCCGATCCACACCCTTGTCGCTACCGGCCTCGATAGCGATCACCCCTGGGCGTTGTCAGATGCTGAGTTGATCCGCCAGTTAAGAGCCACCAGTGCCAACCTTCCTCCCCTGATGGCGGCATTGGTGTTTGAAGCGGCCGAACGCCTTTCTGACTATTCAGATGAACCACCACCACGATCAGAACATCACGTCGATTCGTTATCTCTTACCTAGCGATGATCAGGTGATCGAGAGGCTTATCTCTGGCGCTCTCATGGCGTTCGCTTTGCCGGGTATGCAGATAGCGCGAGGTGGTGTCGATGCTGTCATGCCCCGCGTCGGCCTGCACATGGGAAAGCGGGCGCCGATTGATATTGATATCGTGAGTGATCCCGGTATGGCGAATGGCATGGGCGGTCAGGCTGCGCATCTCGGCGGCATCCTGCTGCAGGCCGCCCTCCTCTGCCAGTTGTGCACCGTGATGGATCACCTCGTTGATCAGCTCTCTTAGCTGACGGATCCCCAGGTTGGCATTGATCTCCCCCTGCTCTCGGCCATGGCCGGCGGCCTTGTGGCGCACAAAAAGTGGGGTCATCTCCCCTGGCGCTGGCAAGGGGGTGAGCCCCAGAACGTGGCGATAACGCTTGAGTGCCTCAAGCAGGGCCCCCGACACTGCCACGGTACGGCTCTTGCCTCCCTTGCTGCGCGGAATGTAATAGCCCCATACCCCGCTGTGACGCTCCTGGCGAAACTGTCCCATAACGGGGCTGAAACCGGGCCGCGCCGCTACCTCTGAGATCCGCAGGTAACAGCCATACATGAGGCAGATGAGAAACAGAGTGCGTTCATGGCGCTCCGGCATCTGGATGGCTAACTGCTCGGCGGCCTGCATCACAAAAGACCATTGCAGCTCGGTGAAAGCTTGCACCGGCTCATCATCCCCCGTCACCCCATGGCCGGCGCTGCGTTGCAGCAGTAGCGCCGGGTTGCGATCCATGTACTCCTCCTGGATGAGGAACTGGAAGAAGGCCGAGAGCACGGCGAGCTTGGTCTTGAGCGCCGGAGTACTGAGCTGGTACGGCAAGGCGGCACCATCCCTGCGCTTGCCGAGAAAGGGGCGCCAGGCGGGATTGGGCAGGCGCGCCTCCCACTCCTTGCTGTCGATAAATTGCGGCACGTTGTAATAGGCGATGAGGGCCGGATCTGGCGCCTGACAGAACGAGAGGTAGCGGTGCATGATGCGCCGTGTCAGCAGTTTTGGCTCGATCTGCTCTTTTTCAAAGCACCAATGTAGGAAGGTGGTGAGTTCGCTGCGGTAGGTTTTGTAGTTGTTCTCGCTATGGCGCTGCTCCAACAACCAGTCGACGGCCAGCTCATACACAAGCCCAGCATCGCTGACCTTCTCCAGGCTCAGGGTGGCCAGGTACTGATTGACCACGGGATTTCCCTCCTCGATGTGCTGGAGGGTGTCGAACAACGGCATGGCCGGGGGCATGGCTGGTTTCATGGGACTATCTCGTACTTCGAGGCCCGTGGTGATTCATCATTCCACCCTCGGAGCTGGTGATGGCATGCATAATGATTGATTTATGCACGTAAAATTCACTTTGGTTGCAAAAATCTCGGGGATATATCCGTGACCTTTGAATGCAGATTCATTTATCTGCATATTTCAAAGCTAGGCGACCTGCTTGAGGGGCCGCTTGGGAGTGGTCGGCTCGCTCGGCGCCGGTTTGGCGCCGCGCAAAATGGCGCTGAGCGACTCCTTGTGTTCAGCCAGATAGAGGGCTAGTTGCTCACACTGGCTCTCGTCGAGGGGCACGGGAGCGGTGGCGAGCAGGTGGCTCAGCTCATCACTCATGTCGAGCAGCTTGTCATAGGCATCGGCCTCTTTCTTGCTGGCAAAGGTCATCTTTTCCACTCCTGCGCGGACTACCACGTATTGGGTCTCAACTGCCATGGGGTTTCTCCTCTGATTGGGCTCATAAAGTATATGTATAAATATACAGTGCGGCAACGGCGGAGTGCATGGGCGGAGCAAGCGCAGCGCGATCATGGCAGGACAAAAAAAGCGGGCCGATGGCCCGCTTCCAACATGTTTTACCCGCGCCGGCTCAGATCACCAGCATATCCATGAAGCTGTGCACCGGTGTGGCGGCCAGACGCGGCTCGTCCTGGCACAGGGCCAGGATCGCGTCGGCGCGCTTGGCCGGGAAGCGGGTCGATAGGTTGGCGGCGAACTTCTCTACCAAGAGCGGAATGCCCTCCTCGCGGCGACGGCGATGGCCGACCGGGTACTCCACCTCCACCTTGGCGCTGTGGCTGCCGTCTTTGAAGAAAATCTGGATGGCGTTGGCAATCGAGCGCTTGTCCGCCTCGAGATATTCGCGGCTGTAACGCGCATCCTCTTGCACCACCATCTTGGCGCGTAGGGCGTCGATGCGCGGATCGGCCGCTCGCGCGTCCTCATAATCCTCGGCCACCAGCCGGCCGAAGAGCAGCGGCACCGCCACCATGTATTGCAGGCAGTGATCCCTATCTGCCGGGTTGTTGAGGGCGCCTACCTTGCTGATGATACGGATCGCCGACTCGTGGGTGGTGAGCTCGATGCGATCGATCTCATCGAGCCGCTCCTTCACCTGATCGTGCAGCTTGAGGGCGCACTCCACCGCGGTCTGGGCGTGGAATTCAGCCGGATAGCTGATTTTAAACAGCACGTTCTCCATCACGTAGCTGCCGTAAGGCTGGCTCAGGGTGAACGGGTTGCCCTTGCAGTGCACGTCATAGAACCCCCACTTGGGGGCGCTCAGCACCCCGGGATAGCCCATTTCGCCGCTCAGAGTGATCAGGGCCAGGCACACGGCGCGCGAGGTGGCATCGCCGGCCGCCCAGCTTTTGCGCGATCCCGCGTTGGGGGCATGGCGGTAGGTGCGCAGGCTCTGGCCGTCGACCCAGGCCTGGGAGACGGCATCGATCACCTGCTCGCGCGAACCTCCCAGCAGGTGGGTCACCACGGCAGTGCTGGCGACCTTCACCAGCACCACGTGATCGAGCCCGACCCGGTTGAAGGCGTTCTCCAGCGCCAGCACACCTTGGATTTCGTGGGCCTTGACCATGGCCACCAGCACCTCGCCCATGGTGAGCGGCGCCTTGCCCTCGGCCACCCGGCTGCGCGACAGCCAGTCGGCGGTGGCTAAAATGGCGCCCAAGTTATCGGACGGGTGGCCCCACTCGGCGGCGAGCCAGGTGTCGTTGTAATCGAGCCAGCGGATGATGGCGCCGATGTCCCAGGCGGCCTTGACCGGATCGAGGCAGAGCTGGGTGCCCGGTACCCGCGCCCCGTGCGGCACCACGGTGCCCGGTACTATGGGCCCCAGGAGCTTGGTGCACTCGGGAAAGCGCAGGGCCAGCAGGCCACAGCCGAGGGTATCCATCAGGCAGTAGCGGGCGGTGGTGAGGGCTTCGCGGCTGGTGATGGGGTGATGACAGACATAGTCGGCGATCTGGACCAGCACGTGATCCGGATCGGGCCTGTGGTTGACGTCGACGTTGGCAGACATCGGATTTCCTTATCGTTGTGACAGTGAGACGAAGGGGCGCGGCGCCGGCCCCACGTAATCCGCACTGGGGCGGATGATGCGGTTGTTTTCGCGCTGCTCCATGATGTGGGCGCACCAGCCGGTGACCCGGGCGCAGACAAAGATGGGGGTGAAGAGCGGGGTCGGGATCCCCAGGTAGTGATAGGCGCTGGCGTGAAAGAAGTCGGCGTTAGGAAACAGCTCTTTTTGCTCCCACATCACCCGCTCCGCCTCACAAGAGACCCGATAGAGGCGATCGTCCCCCGCCGCCTGGGCCAGTTTTGCCGACCACTCCTTGATGATGAGGTTGCGCGGATCGGCAGTACGATAGACGGCGTGGCCAAAGCCCATGATCTTCTCCTTGGCCGCCAGTTTGGCGAGCAGCTCGCGGCGCGCCTGGGTCTCGTCTTGCCAGGTTTCGATAAGCGCCATGGCCGCCTCGTTGGCCCCTCCGTGTAGCGGCCCGCGCAGGGTGCCGATGGCAGCGGTAACGCAGGAGTACATGTCCGACAGGGTCGAGGCGCAGACCCGGGCGGCGAAGGTGGAGGCGTTGAACTCGTGCTCGGCGTAGAGGATGAGAGAGACATGCATTACCCGGCGTGCCAGCTCGCTCGGGGCGCGCTGGTGCAACAGCGCCAGAAAATGGCCGCCGATGCAGGCTTCATCACTCTCTAGAGAGATGCGAATGCCCTCGTGGCTGAACTGGTACCAGTAGAGCAAAATACCGGGAAAGGCGGCCAGCAGCCGATCGGCCACCTCATGCTCGTGCTCAAAACCCGCTTCGGGCTCGAGATCGCCGAGCATGGAGCAGCCGGTGCGCAGCACATCCATGGGGTGGGCATCGGCCGGGATCCGCTCAAGCACCTCAAGCAGCGCCGTCGGCAGGGCGCGCAGGCTACGCAGCCGGGCGCGGTAGTTGGCCAGCTCGCTGGTTGAGGGCAGGTGCCCCTTGAGCAGCAGATGGGCCACCTCTTCAAACTCCGCCCCTTCGGCCAGATCCTTGATGTCGTAGCCGCGATAGGTGAGCCCGGTGCCGCTTTTACCCACGGTGCAGATGCGGGTCTCTCCGGCGCTCTGGCCGCGCAGGCCGGCCCCTCCTAATGCTTTCTGAACCATGGTCACTCTCCCTGTTGGCGATCGAACAGCCGATCCAGCGTCTGCTCGTAGTGGTGGTAGCCAAGGAAGTCATACAGCGCCTCCCGGGTCTGCATGGTGTCAACCACGGCCCGCTGGTGGCCGTCGCGACGAATGTGTTGGTAGACATTGAGCGCGGCCTGATTGGCGGCGCGGCTGGCACTCAAGGGATAGAGCACCATGGCCACCCCGTGGGCGGCGAGCTGGGTCTTGTCAAACAGCTCGGTCTTGCCGAACTCGGTCATGTTGGCGAGCACAGGAACCCCGGCGGCGCGGGCGAACAGGTCGTATTGGCCAAGCTCGGTCACCGCCTCGGCGAAGATCATGTCGGCGCCGGCCGCCACGTAGGCTGCGGCTCGCTCCAGGGCACTGCCGATCCCCTCCACCGCCAGGGCGTCGGTGCGGGCCATGATGATGAACTCGTCGCTCTCGCGGGCATCGACCGCGGCCTTGATGCGATCGCACATCTCATCTTGGGTCACTACCGCCTTGTTAGGGCGGTGGCCGCAGCGCTTTTGGGCCACCTGATCTTCCATGTGCACAGCGGCGACGCCGGCCCGCTCGAAGGCGCGCACGGTGCGGGCGATGTTAAAGGCTCCGCCCCAGCCGGTATCGATATCGACCAACAGCGGCAGCCGGGTGGCGGCGGTGATCCGCTCGGCATCGGCCAGCACATCGTTGAGACTGGTCATGCCAAGATCCGGCAGGCCGAAGGAGGCGTTGGCCACCCCGGCGCCAGAGAGATAGATGGCCTGAAAACCGCAGCGCTCCGCCATCAGGGCCATGTAGGCGTTGATGGCGCCGACGATCTGCAACGGCTGTTCGGTACGAAGGGCCTGGCGAAAGCGGGCGCCGGCCGAGAGAGAGGGGTTGGACATCATGACTCCTTTCACGACGGTGATGGAGTCGATCTAATGACACGTTTACGTTAACGTCAATTCAACTTTTGGTTAACGCCGCATCATCCAGAGACATTGCCGCCACTTTAGGGTAAATTTCATCAATTGCTTCAAGGTGTTGAATCAGACCAGATGACCGAGCCACAGCACATCATTGCCTGCCCCGCCTGTGACCTGCTGATCGAGCGCCAGAGCCTGCCGTTGGGGCGTCATGCCCACTGTCCCCGTTGCCGGCAGCACCTCTACGGGCGCTATGCGTTTCGTTCCTCCCAGCTGATGGCGCTGACCCTCACCGGTTTTCTGCTATTGCCAAGCGCTTTTCTCGAACCCCTGCTCTATATGCGCCTTGGGGGTGTCGACGTCGAGGCCAACGTGCTGCGGGGCATTGCCATGCTGTTTCAAGATGGCGAGCCCTGGGTGGCCGGACTGGTGCTCTGGTGCGCGGTGCTGGCCCCGGTCGGACTGCTCAGTGGCATCTTTGCTCTCGCCTCTGGCCTCGCCAAGCGCTGGCATATCCTGCCGATCACGCTCAGGGCGGTCGAGACCTTTCGCCACTGGGCCATGCTCGAGGTCTATTTGGTCAGTTTTCTGGTGGCGCTGTTCAAGCTGGTCGACATTGCCGAGACCCGTCTTGGTGGCGGTCTGCTTAGCCTTGGGATCCTGATGCTGCTCAACCTCACCATGTTGATCCTGTTTGATCCCTCCCCCTATTGGGAGAAGGTGCCCTGCCAGGGAGCGCGCGATGCTGAGCGCCCGTGAGGCCGGCCTGTGCCGCTGCCACACCTGCGGCCTGCTGGTTAAATTTCGTGAAGGGGCCGATTGCCCTCGTTGTGGCAGTGCACTGCATACGCGCATCCCCCACTCCCTGGCCTGGACCTGGGGCCTGCTGGCGCTGGCCACCTTCATGCTGCTGCCGGCCAATCTGCTGCCCATCACGCTCTTTTACAACAAGGGCACCTTGCAGGCTGACACCATTTTTAGCGGGATCCTCTCACTCATTCGCAACCACATGAGCGGTATCGCCGCTATCGTCTTCGTCGCCAGTATCGTGGTGCCCATCATGAAGATCATCGGGCTGGCCTGGATCTGCCTGCAACTGCAACGTGCTCGCCCGGTGCGGCGCAAGCGGCAGCTTGTCATGTACCGCATCATCGACTTCATCGGCCGCTGGTCGATGCTGGACTTGTTTGTCATCTCCCTCATGGTGGCGTTGGTCGATAGAGGCACCCTGCTCAATGTGAGTGCGGGCCCGGGGGCCACCGCCTTTGCCGGTGTCGTGGTATTGACCATGCTATCGGCCAAGATGCTAGATACCCGGCTGCTGTGGGACAAGGCCGCGCGCTGAGCGGCCATCTCGTCGTTTAAGGAGTGAATATGATTGGGGCCGAACCCGTCATCCGTCGTCATCGCTGGCTCTCGCCGGTCTGGTTGCTGCCCGCCCTCGCCGCCTTGCTGGCGGGGGGATTTATCTATCAGCAGTACCAAAAGGCCGGGCAGCGCATCCAGATTAACTTCGAGCAGGGCAACGGCATCCTGCCGGGTAAGACCCAGGTGCGCTATCAGGGGGTGGCCGTCGGCATGGTGACCGAACTCAATCTGGCCGGTGATGGCCAGAAGATTGCCGTGTCGGTCAAGATTGACAGCCAGGCCCGCCCGCTTATCCGCAAGGGCTCCCAGTTCTGGCTGGTGAGCCCCAAGGCGTCGCTGACCGAAATCTCCGGGCTCGATACCCTGGTCTCGGGCAACTACATCAACCTGCAACCGGGGCGCGAGGGGGAGCCACTGAGCGCTCAGTTCGATGCCCTCGATGGCCCGCCCCCCGGTTGGCAGGCCCAGGGGCGCATGGTGCACCTAGTGAGCGATACCCTCGGCAGCGTGGCCAATGGCGCCAAGGTCTACTATCGCGGGCTCGAGGTGGGCAGCGTCATCAACACCCGCCTCGACAAGGACGATGTGCATGTGCAGCTCGATCTGGTCATCGACAGCCGTTTCGAGCACCTGATCAAGCAAGAGAGCCGCTTTTGGAATGTGGGGGGGATCCGTGGCTCCCTCGGCCCTGCTGGGGTGCAGGTCGAGATGGGCAACCTCTCCACCGTGCTTGGGGGCGGGATCGCCTTCGACTCTCCGAAAAGCTCGGCCCCTGCGGAGCTGACTCAGCGCTTTCCGCTCTATGACAGCATGGCCGCTGCCGAGCGTGGTGAGCAGATTGTCTTGCACGCGGGCGATCTGCCGCTGCGCGAGGGGATGCTCATCCTCTATCAGGGGCTCGAGATTGGGCGGGTGCTGCCCATCACGCTGCAAGGTGAGCAGCGCCAGGTGGTGGCGCTGGTGGCCAGCGAACACGCCGCCAAAATTACCCAGCGCAGTAAGTTAGTGCTGGAGGGGGCGGATCTCTCCCTCTCTGGCGTTAAGCATGTCGAGCGTCTGCTGACGGGGCCCGTACTGCGCCTCGACAGTCGGCCTGGGGCACCGGCAACACAGATTGCCGTCGTTGAGCGCGCGGCTGAGCCGGGCGTGACCTTGACCTTGCAGGCTCAGGATCTCTCCGGTCTGCAGGAGGGGGGGCCGCTTTGGTTCAAGGGGATCCCTATCGGGCGCATCGAGCGGCTTATTCTCTCCTCCTCCGGGGAGGCGAGCTTGCAACTCTCAGTCTCTTCAACCTATCGGGATCTGCTGCGTCGCGCCCGCTTCTATAAGGGCTCCCCGCTGCAAGTGGAGGCCAATCTCTCGGGAGTGCGTGTCGATGCCCTGCCCGCCTCGGCCTGGATGGGCGGCGGAGTCCGGATGCTACAGGGTGACACGCGCATGGATGTCTTGTTTCCAAGCGAAGAGCTGGCGCGGGTGGCGGTGGCGGGGGCCAAGAGCCGCCTCTGGATGCTGGAGAGCGAGCGCGCCGATGGGATCGGCATCGGTACGCCCCTCTTCTATCGTGGACTGGAGGCGGGGCGAGTTCGCGCCATGAAGGCCTCTTCCATCGGGGTCAAACTCGAGCTTGAGGTCAATGCCCTCTATGCGCCTTTGCTTAGCAACCACAGTCGTTTCTGGTTGTTGCCGGCCGTGGATGCCGAAGTGGGGGGCGCTGGAGTGCGCGTCAAAGTAGGCAATCTGGCCAACCTGCTGCGCGGCGGCATCGAGTTTGAAAACCAGCCAGGCAGTGAGCGGCGCAGCGACCGCCTCTATCGCGATCGCCAAGAGGCCAGCACCGCCAGCCGTGAGCTGACCCTGCTCACGGAGCACAACCCTGGCCTCGCGGCCGGCGCCCCACTGCGCTATCGCGGCGTCACTATCGGTGAGCTCAGTGAGGTGACGCTCGCTCCAGGCCTTGGCCGGGTTGAGCTCAAGGCAAGGCTGGATGCGCCTTATGCCGAGCGTTTCCTGCGTAAGGGGGCGGGTTTTCAGTTGGTGCAAGCCAAACTCGGCGTGGCCGGTGTGGCCCACCTCGATACCCTGATCAAGGGGGCCTACATCGAGGCGACCCCGGGCACGGGGGGGGAGCAGGAGCGTTTTGATCTCCTCATCTCCTCCCCCAGTGGGCTGAAACTGACGCTCACCAGCGATGAGCTGCGCGGTGTCTCGGTCGGCGCCCCGATCCTGTTTCGTAAGGTGGCGGTGGGTCAGGTGGAGTCGGTCAAGCTGGCCCGAGATGGCAGCGCAGTGCAGACCCGCATCAGCATCGAGCCTGAATATGCCCATCTGGTGCGCAGCAACAGCCGCTTTTGGAACGTTTCCGGCCTCAAGGCCGATGTGGGGCTCACTGGCGGCAGCATAGAGGTTGAGACCCTTCAGAGTCTGTTGGCTGGCGGAATTGCCTTTAACACCCCGCCCCAACCTGGCGACAGGGTGAACACGGGATCTCGCTTCACCCTCTACGCCCAGGCTCAGAAGGCCTGGCTCGAATGGCAGCCCTTGCTACGCCCCTGATGTGAAAAAGCCCGGTTTTATACCGGGCTTTTTGTTTTTTCCGAACAAAAGCCTGTGCTAAAATTTTCGCCTTTTTCCTATCTCCCCACAGGCAGAGCCCGACAGTGCACGAAACCAGCTACCTTCCCGATGCCTTTCTCGACCATATTGCCCGGATCATGCCATCGCACCTCTCGATGGATGAGTTTGTTGCCAGTTGCCGGCGACCGCTGCGGCGCAGTATTCGCGTCAACACCCTGAAAATATCGGTCGAAGCATTTGTCGAGAGAATGGAAGCTCGCGGCTGGCAGCTCAGCCCCGTGCCTTGGTGTGACACCGGTTTTTGGCTCACCCGTCCCGAGAGCGAGAGCGTGCCGCTTGGCAATACTGCCGAGCACCTGGCAGGCCTGTTTTACATCCAAGAGGCCAGCTCCATGATGCCGGTCACCGCCCTGTTTGATGCCGCCGGGCTGGATGAGGCCGAAATGGTGCTCGATGCGGCTGCGGCCCCCGGCTCCAAGACGACCCAGATCGCGGCGCTGATGGATAACCGTGGCATGCTGATCGCCAATGAGTTTTCGGCCAGCCGGATCAAGGGGCTGTTTTCCAATGTCCAGCGCTGCGGCGTCACCAACGTGGCCCTGACCCACTTCGATGCGCGGGTGTTCGGCCAGTGGCTGCCGGAAACGTTCGACGCCATCTTGCTCGATGCCCCTTGCTCGGGTGAAGGCACGGTGCGTAAGGATGAAGATGCGCTGCGCAACTGGAGCATCGAGAGCATCAACGACATTGCGGCCACTCAGAAGGCGCTGCTTGAGAGCGCCTTTCATGCGCTCAAGCCCGGCGGCGTCATCGTCTATTCCACCTGTACCCTGAGCCATCAGGAGAACCAGGAGGTGTGCGCGCACATCAAGGTGCGCTTTGGTGATGCCCTCTCGTTTGAATCGCTTGCGGGATTGTTCCCAGGGGCGGAGCGCGCCACCACCGAAGAGGGATATCTGCATATCTGGCCGCAGATCTACGACAGCGAAGGATTTTTTGTGGCGCGGCTGCGCAAACACGCCAGTGTGCCGAACGACATCTTCAAACCGGGCAAACTCGGCAAGTTCCCCTTCTCCCCTCTTTCTACCAAGGAGGCGGCCACGCTGCGCCAGGAGATCGCACGTGATTACGGCGTCACACTGCGTGGTGAGCTCTATGGCCGTGAAGGGGAAATCTGGCTCTTCCCGAGTCAGGTTGAGCGGGTGATCGGCAAAATTCGCTGCGATCGGATCGGCTTTAAGCTGGCCGAGACCTTCAAAAAGGGCTATCGGCTGACCCACGAATGGGCGCTGGCTTATGGGGATGGCGTCTCTTGCGGCGTCATCGAACTCGATGCCGAGCTGGCGCGCGAGTATATGATGGGACGGGATGTGCGCCCGGATGGCGAGAGCGCAAAAGGGGATGTGGTGGTGCGCTATCAAGGCTACACACTGGGACTGGGAAAGTGGGTGGGCAATCGCCTGAAAAACGGCCTACCACGCGACCTGGTGCGCGATGGCAATCTGTTTGAGGTTTGATTACCGGGCGGGTTGAAAAATACCGCCCAAAGTGGAAATCCAGGGGCTGCTGTCTATGCTTGCCTTAATTATGCACACCCGGTTAGCGCACGGCTCTGCAAAGAGCCTATTCCCCTGTGCCAGGTACATGGAATTAGTACCTGGCTTTTTTATGCCTCGCGCTCGAGCTCCTCGTGATAAAGCAGATCGATGGCCTGCTCGATGAGGGACGCTTGGGAATCTTCCAGCGCCACGCCGAGTTGACTCAACTTTTCCATGTGACGATTGCTGATCCAGCACTGCAACCGGGAGTGAGTCTCCTGCTTGCGGCGTACATGGCGGCGCTGGCGCTCTGCATTATCGATAGGATCGGGGCGTTGCATTTCCGGATGAATGTCCCTGTCAATGTT
This sequence comes from Aeromonas simiae, assembly GCF_014892695.1. Classification (NCBI taxonomy): domain Bacteria; kingdom Pseudomonadati; phylum Pseudomonadota; class Gammaproteobacteria; order Aeromonadales; family Aeromonadaceae; genus Aeromonas; species Aeromonas simiae. Next base: position 1,729,521 of record NZ_CP040449.1, on the reverse strand, counting down.
CATCTCCGTCATCTGTTATCTCTCATTGATTGCGAGTGAGGAGCGACTTTCCCCTCCTCCGGATCTGGCATCGAATTATCCATGAAATTCATAGCGTTGCAATTTACCATAATATAATCCGTAGCGAAATATAGCGATTGCCGCGATGAATCGAAAAGACATCAACTAATAACGGACAGGGCTTACTGCTATAGCAGCCCCTCCATGGCGTGGTGATCGAAGCGGTTAGCCTTATCAAAGTACTCCTGCAAGGTACGGATATCCCGATGGCGGGTCACCTCGATGATCTTGTTGAGCGGTTTGCCTGCCGTCACGGCGGTGGTGATAAACCCTCTTCGCAGACTGTGCCCACTCACCTCAAGCGGCAGTATGGCCAGCTCGGAGCGCCGTTTTATCATCAGGTTGACGCCCTGTGGCCCGAGCGGATCTGGTAGCAGAGTGCCCCAGCGAGTCAGGCGGCGAAACAGGGGGCCACTGCTGATACGACTCTGTTTTAGCCATTTTTGTAGCGCTCGAATTGGGCAATGCCGCCCACCGGGCACCAGCGCAATCTCGCTTTCAAGTAGTTGATGTTTACTCGGCTTGATGCGCAGCACGACTCCGCGCGGCGTAAAATCGAGATCGTCCACCTCAATCTTTGCAGCCTCCGAGCGGCGCAGCGCCCCACAAAACATCAGCAGCAACAAGGTATAGTCACGCAGTCCGGCCAAAGTTCGGGTGTCGATGGCATCGAGCACCTGGTTCAGGGGTTGCTGGGTTAGGGCGCCGGTTTTTTGTTTGCGGTTATCGCCAAGGCGCACAATGCCCCGCATCATCTCTTTGATCTCACTGTGCTCGGTAGGCAGAGGCTCGATCCCCTTCTGGCGAAAGGCATAACGGATCCCCGCCAAACGTCGTACTAGGGTAGCCGGTTTGCGTGGCGCGCCATCGCGCAGCTCCCCTCTTGTGCGCTCCTTGTCGAGCCATACCCAGTGGGCCAGCACCCCATCGGCCTGATCGGCGAGAAAATTCATGATATCGAGGTGGGTCGCGTGCAGTGGATCAAGCGCCTGCAATTGGCACCAAGTGACGAAGATCCGAGTATCGGCCTCATAAGCGTTGAGGGTGGATCCCGCCTTGGCACTGCGTAAAAAGCGCCGGGCACGCTGATTGAGACGCGTGTCGAAGGCGCTCTGTAGTCCTCTGCCCTCTTGCGTCTGTGATGATGTGAGATTCAAACCTAACTCAATGTTTTTACTGGATCTTGCGGAGGATCCTACCGGATCATAAAAGAAGATCAAGTATCGATAATGAATATTATCGATACTTAAGTAGTGGATAAACCTCCCATTAATCCAACGCAAATCCCTTTAAATAAAACCGCTTATTCCACTAAACACGTCAGACAGGAAATCGGTTGTATTGTGATGACCGGGGCTCTTTTCCAAGGGAAAACAGGGGTCATTGAGCACGAGGGGCGGTCAAAATGAAAAGAGATAACAAAAGGAAAAATGATGGGATTCAAGAGGGACGTAAAGAAAAAGGGGCTTGGTAGCCCCTTTTATTGAACTCAATTAAGGCTTGGCCAAAGAGAACAGAGCGAAGAAATTGCGGCTGGTGACGTCAGCCAACTCGGCCAAACTCACCTCCTTGAGATCGGCCACAAACTGGGCAACGTCACGCACGAAGGCCGGCTCGTTCTCTTTGCCTCGATGCGGTATCGGTGCCAGATAAGGGGAGTCGGTTTCAACCAGCAACCGCTCAAGGGGCAATGCCCGCACCACCTCTTGCAACGCCTTGGCGTTGCGGAAAGTGACAATGCCGGAGATGGAGATGTAAAACCCCATCGCCATGGCCGCTTCGGCCATCTCAAGCGACTCGGTAAAACAGTGCAACACTCCACCTATCTGATCGGCCCCCTCCTCCGCCATGATCCGCAACGTATCGACCTGGGCATCTCGGGTATGAATGATGAGCGGCTTACCAAGTTCACGCGCCACCCGGATGTGTTGACGGAATGACTCCTGCTGCACCGTCTTGTTCTCCGGTGAGTAGTAGTAATCCAGACCCGTTTCGCCGATCGCCACCACCCGCGGGTCAGCGGCCTGGCTGCGCAGCAGATCGACATCGACGCCCGGCTCCTGATTGAGCGGATGCACCCCGCACGAAGCAAATACCTGTGGGTAAGGCGCGATGGCCTGGAGCATGGAGGGAAACTGCTGCTGGGTCACACTGACACAGAGAAAGTAACCTACCCCCTGCGCCTTAGCCTTGGCCAGCACACTGGCCATGTCGGACTGCTTGTCGCCATAACTCAGGCGATCGAGATGACAATGAGAATCTACGAGTAACATAAGAATTCCGACAAAGTTACAACCAGCGGCACAACCACTGATGAAGATGGATCATGGGATTAGTCAGTTGCCCCGGCTGACAGTGTTCCCGGATGGCGAGCAGCCCCTGCTGCGCATCGAGCAAGCGCTCCGTCGAGCACTGGCGGGCCAGCTCACCGACGGGGTCGGCCAGATCTGGCATGTTGAGCTGCGCCGCCGGACAACCGGCCTGCACTTTCAGGGCATCGGCCAGCAGCAGTTGCAGCCATTGCAGATGACGCTCGAGATCGCCATTGATGCTGGAGGCCAGTGCGGCCAGCCGGCTCGGCTCTTCTGGTAGTCGGCACAGGGAGGAGAGCAGCTCACGGCGCTGGGCATCCCCCCCTTCCTCCAGGTATTGCCTGACCCGCAGCGGAGCGCCGCGGCAGATCCTCACCTGGCTCGGCGTGGCGCTGATCCCCTGCTCCTCCAGCCAGCGCAGCGTCACAGACTCCGGCGGGATCGGGCACAGGTGTTTGTTGCAACGACTGAGGATGGTCGGCAGCAAGCGAGAGGATTGGCTGGCCAGCAGCAGGATCAGGCTATCGCCCGCCGGCTCCTCCAAGGTCTTGAGCAAGGCGTTGGCCGCCGCCTCGGTCATGCGTTCGGCCCCCTCGATGATGACCACCTTGCCACGGCCGAGCTGAGCACTCTCACCAAGGCGCCGGCAGATCTCGCGCACCGGATCGATGCCAATACTCTTGCCCTCTACCCCAATGCGCCCGAGATCCGGATGGTTGCCCTTGCTAAATAGCTGGCAGGCATGGCAGTGACCGCAGGCCTGATCGTCGATGTGCTGCTGGCAGAGGTGACGCTGGGCCAGCGCATCGGCAAGTTGCTCCTTACCGAGCCCCTCATCACCGAGCAGTAGCCAGGCGTGCCCGAGCCGGCCCGCACGGGCCACCTCCAGCAGGTTTAGCCACTCTTTTCTCAGCCAGGGATACATAGGTAGTGATCCAGTGCAGCTTCGATAGCCTGTTTCACCTCGTCCGGTGTCTTGCCGGCATCGATGATGCAGATGGAAGGGTCCCCACCGGCCAGTGAGAGATAACGTTCACGAGTTCGTTCGAAGAAGGGGAGTTGCTCCTGCTCGATGCGATCCAGCGCGCCGCGATGGCGAGCCCGAGTCAGGCCAAGGGCCGGGTCGATATCGAGATAGAGGGTGAGATCCGGCTTGAAGTCGCCGAGCACCGCCTGTTTGATCCCATCGATGAGCGCGGCCGAAATGCCGCGCCCCCCACCTTGATACGCTTGCGAGGAGAGATCGTGACGATCGCCCACCACCCAAGCGCCGCGTGCCAACGCCGGCTTGATGCGATTTTCAACCAGCTGTACCCGGGCGGCATAAAGCAGCAGCAGCTCGGCTTCCACGGTCAGACGCTCTTCGTGCACCTCTTTCACCAGGGCGCGCATCTTCTCCGCCAGCGGCGTGCCACCCGGCTCACGGGTACATTCGATATCGGTGATCCCGTGACGATTCAGCCAGTCGGTGACATAACGGATGGCGGAGCTTTTGCCCGCCCCTTCCAGACCTTCGATTACGATAAATTTGGACATCAGGGCTTCTTCAAAATGTATTGGCGTACTGCGCTGTTATGCTCTGCCAAGGTCTTGGAGAAGTAGTGCTCCCCGCCCCCCTTGGCGACGAAATAGAGGTAATCGCTCTGCTCCGGATTGAGTGCAGCCTCAATGGCTGCCTTGCTTGGCATGGCGATTGGAGTGGGCGGTAAGCCATTGATAACGTAGGTGTTATAGGGGTTGTTGTCCGTCAAATCGCTGCGGCGGATATTGCCATCATAGCGATCCTTCACCCCGTAAATCACGGTCGGATCCGTCTGCAACTTCATGCCTAACCGCAGCCGGTTAACAAACACCGATGCAATCAGGGGACGTTCCGATGGCTGCGCCGTCTCCTTCTCGATGATCGACGCCATCACCAGCGCCTCATAGGGGGTCTTGTAAGGCAGTTTGTCCTGGCGCTTTTGCCACTGCTCTTCCAGGAAACGTTGCATTTTGGCATGCGCTTGGCGCAGCAGTGCCAGATCGGTGGTGTGAGTGGTATAGGCATAGGTTTCGGGCAGGAACCACCCTTCCAGCTTGCCGTTCTCGATGCCGAGCTCCGCCGCCAGCTCTTCGTCAGATTGCTCGTGGGTGATCCGCTCCAGATAGGGGGCACTCTTGAGCTGAGTGCGCCACTCCTCGAAGCGGGACCCCTCGACGAAGGTGATGTTGAACATAAATTCCTTGCCCGAGGCAAACAGCGAGAGCACCTCGGTTAGACGCGCCCCTTCCTTGACCTCGTAGGTGCCGGACTTGATCAAGGTGAGATCGGGGTGACGCCGCAACCACAATCGCACCGCCCAGTCCGGCAGTTGATCCTGGGCCAAGGCTTCGATGACCCGGGCGGCATGCACCCCCTTCTCGACCGTATAAAGGCGGGTTGGCCCCTTGATGCTCATCTGCTCTACCGCGTCATACTGACGGTAGACGTGAATGCCGCCCATCACCGCCGCCAGAGTAACGGCGGCGGCAGCCAGCTTGAGTCCTTTAGACTTCAATTAGCAAACGCTCCTGTAACTGGCGAATCAGCTGGCCATGCCGATAGCGGGTCTGCTCGATACGATTGACTGGTACCAGCCCCATCAGGGCGTTGGTCAGCCACACCTCTTCGGCATGCCAGAGAGACTCCAGCGGAGCCTCTACGATTCGCAATTCAATACCCATCGCTTTGAGCGCCCCCATGACCCAGCGGCGCATGACGCCATCGACGCCACTGTGAGTCAGATCCGGGGTAAACACCGTCTTGTCGCGGCGCCAAAACAGATTGGCACTGACCCCTTCGACCAGGGCTTTGCGCGTGTTAAGCACTATACCTTCGACCGCATCCCGTTGTTGAAGTTCGAGTTTTAACATCACCTGCTCGAGGCGGTTGAGGCTTTTTAGGCCGGCCAACATCGGCAACTCCCCCAACACCTGTTGGCACACGACCAGATCAATCCCCTCCTCCTGCCAACGTTCATAGTGGGAAGGATAGGGAGAGGTGGTCAGGATCCAGCGGGTCTCGTCACACCCTTGCGTCGCGTAACCGCGGCCGCCGCTGCCCCGGGTGATCATCAACTTGGCACACCCCTGCTCCATGGACGCCACCTGGCTCATCACCCGCTGCGACAATGCCTGCCAATCGGGTGGATCAATCGCCAGCTTGGCACACCCCCGTTGCAGCCGGGAGAGGTGGGCATCCCACATCTGTATCCGACCATTCCACACCCGCATGGTGGTGAAGTGTCCATCGCCATAGGCCAAACCTCGGTCGAGTACGTCGATCCGATCTTGCATCCTGCCGTTGACCAGTGTCATCACACCTCCGATAAAAAAGCCCGATACCGGGGGGTATCGGGCCTGATGACGATCGCCCTGGGGACGATTATACGCGCTTGAAGATCAGCGAGCCATTGGTGCCGCCAAAGCCAAACGAGTTGGAGAGGGCATACTCGAACGCCCCCTTCTTGGCCACATGGGGCACCAGATCGAGATCGCACTCCTCGTCCGGGTTATCCAGATTGATGGTCGGCGGAGCCACCTGATCGCGCAGGGCCAGCACGGTGATGATGGCCTCAATGGCGCCAGCCGCACCCAACAGGTGACCGGTCATCGACTTGGTGGAGCTGACCATGACAGACTTGGCATGCTCCCCCATCACGCGCTTCACACCACGCAGCTCGGCCACGTCGCCCAGCGGAGTGGACGTACCATGGGCATTGATGTAGCCAATCTGGCTAGCGTCGATGCCAGCATCTTTGATGGCGGCCAGCATGGCGCGGGCAGCACCACTGCCATCATCGGGCGGCGCCGTCATGTGATGAGCGTCACCACTCATGCCAAAGCCGACCAGCTCGGCATAGATCTTGGCGCCACGCGCCTTGGCATGTTCGTACTCTTCCAGTACCAGCACACCGGCACCATCACCCAGTACGAAACCATCGCGCTCCTTGTCCCACGGACGGCTCGCCTTCTGCGGCTCGTCATTGCGGGTAGAGAGCGCCTTGGCGGCGGCGAAGCCACCCATCCCCATCGGGGTGGAGGCCTTCTCGGCGCCACCGGCCACCATCACATCGGCATCACCATAGGCGATCATCCGGGCGGCCATGCCGATGGCATGGGTGCCCGTGGTGCAAGCGGTGGTCACGGCGATATTCGGCCCTTGCAGCCCCTTCATGATGGAGAGGTGGCCAGACACCATATTGATGATGGTAGAGGGCACGAAGAAAGGACTGATCTTGCGGGCGCCACCCTTGATCAGGCTGTCGTGATTCGCCTCGATGAGCCCAAGGCCACCGATACCGGAACCGATAGCGACACCGATCCGATCAGCATTGTGCTCATCAATGGTGAGCGCCGCATCCTCGATGGCCTGCAGACCCGCCACGACACCGTATTGGATAAAGAGATCCATCTTGCGGGCCTCTTTACGATTGATGCCATACTGCTCGGCATCGAAATCTTTGACCAGACCGGCAAAACGGGTGGGGAAATCGGTGGTATCGAAGTGGTCGATGTGGGTAATGCCGCTCTGACCCTGGAGCAGGGCCTGCCAGCTGGCTTCAGCGCTGTTGCCTACCGGGGAAAGCATGCCCAGGCCGGTCACCACGACTCTGCGTTTTGACACTGAGGTAGTCTCCGAGAGGAATTTTAGGAAAGCTGGATAGAAGAAGCGGCCCGCAGGCCGCTTCTCGCAACACAAGAAAAGTTATTCTTGGTTGGCGTTGATGTAGTCGATAGCCGCTTGAACAGTGGTGATCTTCTCGGCTTCTTCATCAGGAATTTCGGTGTCGAATTCTTCTTCCAGGGCCATTACCAGCTCAACGGTGTCCAGGGAGTCAGCGCCCAGATCGTCGACGAAGGAAGCGCTGTTCTTGACGTCTTCTTCTTTAACGCCCAGCTGCTCGACGATGATTTTCTTTACGCGTTCTTCGATGTTGCTCATGACCTGAATTTTCCTTTAAAAATACGCAATTGCGTCTGGTTGCAGTAGTTTATTCAAATGACGTGACTTTGCAAGCAACTTGCTTCTGGTCAAACCACGAAAATGCACGAACTTCGGCGTATTATCGCAATTTTGAACAGATCTCACGACAAATTGATTACACCATGTACATACCGCCATTAACATGCAGCGTCTCGCCGGTGATGTAACTTGCCTGTTCTGAGGCAAGGAAAACCACAGCAGCAGCGATCTCTTTCGGATCGCCAAGGCGCGCAGCCGGCACCTGATTCATGATACCGGCACGCTGCTCTTCGTTCAGAGCGCGGGTCATGTCGGTTTCAATAAAACCGGGTGCCACCGCGTTGACGGTGATACCACGGGAGGCCACTTCACGGGCCAGGGACTTGGTAAACCCAATCAGGCCCGCCTTGGCGGCAGCATAGTTGGTCTGCCCTGCATTGCCCATGGTGCCGACCACAGAACCAATGCTGATGATGCGACCATAACGTTTTTTCATCATGGCCCGCAATACCGGCTTGCTCAGGCGATAAAGAGATGTGAGGTTGGTCTCGATGATATCGTTCCACTCATCATCTTTCATCCGCATCAACAGGTTGTCGCGGGTGATGCCGGCGTTGTTGATAAGGATGTCCACCTCACCAAAACGCGCCTTGATGGCGCCAAGCACCTGCTCAACAGAAGCGGCGTCGGTCACATTGAGCGCCAGACCGCAGCCCTGCTCGCCCAAATAGGCGCTGATGGCTTCGGCGCCGCTCTCGCTGGTGGCGGTCCCCACGACCTTGGCGCCCTGGGCGGCAAAGGCCTCGGCAATGGCGCGGCCGATGCCACGGCTGGCGCCGGTCACCAGAACAACCTTGTCGGTAAAGCTCATCTCGTTACTCCTGCTCAATTAACCTTGGCCAACGCCGCCTCAAAAGAGGCCGGATCGTTGGCGTGGATCCCTTCGACACGGGCATCACAGCGCTTAGCCAACCCGGTCAGCACCTTGCCTGGCCCCATCTCGATAGTGAGTGCAATACCGTCATCGGCCATGGCCACCACGGTTTCGCTCCAGCGCACAGGGCTGTAAAGCTGGCGAACCAGTGCCTGCTTGATGGCGGCGGGATCGCGCTCTTTAGCCACGTCCACGTTGTTGATAACCGGGATCACCGGGGCCTTCACCTCGATACCTTCAAGGGCCGCGGCCAGCTTTTCGGCGGCCGGTTTCATCAGGGCGCAGTGGGAAGGCACAGAGACCGGCAGCGGCAGTGCTCGCTTGGCACCGGATGCCTTCATCAAGGCGTTGGCCCGCTCGACCGCCTCTTTGTGACCGGCGATCACCACCTGCCCCGGGGAGTTGAAGTTAACCGGAGAGACGACCTGCCCTTCGGCGGCCAGCTCACAGTTGGCGGCGATGGCGTCGTTATCCAGACCGATGATGGCCGCCATGGCACCCGTGCCTTCCGGCACGGCTTCCTGCATGGCAAGACCACGCAGCTCCACCAGTTTCACCGCATCGGCAAAGGCCAGCGCACCACTGCACACCAGGGCGGAATACTCACCCAAGCTGTGGCCCGCCATCACGGCCGGCTGCTGGCCGCCTTGTGCTTGCCACAGCCGCCACAGGGCCACTGAAGCGGTCAGCAGCGCAGGCTGGGTACGCCAAGTTTTGCCGAGCTCTTCGACCGGCCCCTGCTGCACCAGCGCGAACAGATCGTAGCCCAGCACGGCGCTCGCCTCGGCGAAGGTCTCCTTGATGATCGGGTACTGTTCGGCCAGCTCGGCCAACATGCCAACGGACTGAGAGCCCTGGCCCGGGAAGGCGATGGCGAATTGAGTCATGTCAAACTCCTTGCAAAAGAAGAGATCGGGATCAGAAGCGAACCAGGGCCGAGCCCCAGGCAAAACCGCCGCCGAATGCCTCGAGCAGCACCAACTGCCCACGCTGAATGCGACCATCGCGCACCCCTTCATCGAGGGCGATGGGAACCGAGGCAGCCGAGGTGTTGCCATGCTTGTCGAGAGTCAGCACCACCTTATCAAGGCTCATACCAAGCTTCTTGGCGGTGGCATTGATGATGCGATAGTTGGCCTGATGCGGCACCAGCCAGTCGAGCTCGCTGGGCTCGACGCCAGAAGCCGCCAGGGTTTCGGTCACGAGCTCGCTAAGGCGGGTGACCGCGACTTTGAAAACGTCGTTGCCCTTCATATACATGTAGGCTTCCATCTCAGAGCCTGTCATGCCGCGACGCGGTTGGGGCAGCTTGAGCAGATCACCGTAGCGACCGTCGGCGTGCAGATGGGTCGAGAGAATGCCTGGCGTGTCGGAGCGGCCGATCACCACGGCCCCTGCCCCATCACCAAACAGGATGATGGTGCCGCGATCGGTCGGATCGCACATGCGTGAGAGCACGTCGGCCCCCACCACCAGGACGTTGCGGGCGGCGCCGGATTTGACAAACTGATCGGCGATGGAGAGGGCGTAGGTGAAGCCGGCGCAGGCGGCGGCCACGTCAAAGGCCGGAATACCGGTCACCCCGAGCATGGCCTGCAGCTCGCAGGCCGCGGCCGGAAATGCATTCTCGGCGCTGGTGGTACCCAGCACTATCATGTCGAGATCGTCAGGGGTCAGACCGGCGGCATCCAGCGCACGCAGTGCGGCCTGATAGCCCAGACTGGCGACGGTGTCACCCTCATCGGCGATGTGGCGCTCACGGATACCGGTACGTTCAACGATCCACTCGTCACTGGTTTCCACCATCTGTTCGAGATCGGCGTTGGTTCGCACCGAGGCTGGCAGGTAGCTGCCGGTTCCCAGAATTTTGCTGTGCATAGATGTAATTATTGATCCCTGTCGGAGAGGACAGTTTCCAAGCGATCGGCAATCTGGGCAGGGAGTTGTGCTTTGACTTCCCCTGCCGCTAGCAAGATCGCATGACATAGGGCCCGCTCATTGGCGCTGCCGTGACTTTTTACCACAATACCGCGCAATCCTAACAGACTTGCGCCGTTATACTGGTCGGGGTTCAAGTTGGAAAAGCGTTGTTTGAGCAAAAATGAGGCGATACGGCCAATAAAGGTACGTTTTCGTCCTCCCATGCCCACCGCATCAGCCATCATGCGTGCGACACCCTCCGCCGTTTTCAAGGCGACATTGCCGACAAACCCGTCGCAGACAATGACATCGGCCTTGCCGCTGAACAGCTCGTTGCCTTCCACAAAACCGATAAAATTCAAGGCGGGACACTGACCGAGTAACTCGGCACTGTGGCGCACCAGATCGTTACCCTTGATCTCCTCTTCCCCCACGTTGAGCAGCGCCACCTTGGGATGCGCTATCCCCTCAACCCGTTCGGCCAGCACGGCCCCCATCACCGCAAATTGCAGCAAGGCATCGGCATCACAGCTGACATTGGCCCCGAGATCGAGCAGATAAGAGCGCTTTCCCCCCAAGGCGGGCAGCCCCTTGACCAATGCGGGACGATCGACGCCGGGCAAGGACTTGAGCACACATTTGGCCATCGCCATCAATGCCCCGGTATTACCGGCGCTGACGCAGGCCCCCGCCTCGCCACTCTTGACCAGCTCGAGAGCCAGCCGCATGGAGGAGTCTTTTTGATGACGCAGGGCGTGAATGGGTTTTTCCCCCATGCCCACCACTTGTGAAGCATGCAGGAGACGAACGCGGGGATGAGAGAGCAGGCCATGCTGGCGCAGCAGAGCATCGCAACGGGAGAGGTCGCCCACCAGGATCAGATTGAGCCGGGGCAAAAGCGACAGTGCCTGCACGGAGGCAGGCACTGTAACCGAGGGGCCGTTGTCACCCCCCATTATGTCTAACGCGACAGTGAGCGCAGACAAAGGCACGCCTTAGGCGATAACCTTTTTACCGCGGTAGAAACCATCGGCAGTCACATGGTGACGACGATGAGTTTCACCACTGGTCTGATCAACAGTCAGTGCAGCAGCGGTCAGGGCATCGTGGGAACGACGCATGCCACGCTTGGCGCGGGTTTTACGGTTCTGTTGTACGGCCATGGTAGGCTAACTCCTAATTCACTTACGTTTGAGTTCTTCAAGAACTGCAAAGGGATTCGGGCGCTCATCAGCAGGTTCGATGTGACCAAAGCTCATCTCCATCTTCCCTCTCGGGCACTCATCCACAGGGTGCATGGGTACCAGCGGCAGGGCGAGGATGAGTTCATCCTCCAGGATTTGATGCAGGTCTATCTCGCCATTTTCATCCAATTCAATGGGCTCATAAGCTTCCGGCAGCTCTTCCTCGTCAGTTCTTTCGAACATCGGAGTATAGATGAATTCAGCTTCACAACGGTGGGTGAATGTCTCTCCGCAACGTTGGCAAATCAGATTGACCTCGGCATGGGCAGTGCCTTTCATTACAGTCAGCTTCTGAACATCTTTACCAAAGTGCAGGGATGCATCCACATCACCGAGCAAGCCAGCGGTTGACTCCTCCAGCCTGGGCATCTGCGACTTTTCCACTATCCCGACATAATCGAGCAGCTTCAAGGCAGTACGAACTGGATCAACCTTTACGGGCAACTTCACCTTTTGCATAGGGCGCGAATGATATAGATCCAAGGGCTTATAGTCAAAGGAAAAACCACTTACCGCGATGATTTTTAACGCACAACTCCCTAGAATGGCGGGACTTGCCTTCATCGGAGTGACAGTATGCCAGAAAAAGTGATTCTCGCCTCAACTTCTCGCTATCGCGCCAGCCTGCTCAGCAAGCTCGGTCTCCCCTTCGAGATGCAGGCGCCGGATGTGGATGAAACGGCGCATTCCGGGGAGAGCGGCGCGGATCTGGTGCTCAGGCTCGCCATCGCCAAGGCCCGCGCTGTGGCCGAGCATCATGATCACGCTCTGGTGATCGGCTCTGATCAGGTGTGTGTCTGCGATGATCGCATTCTCGGCAAACCCGGTAACTTCGATAACGCCCTGGCGCAGCTCAAGGCGGCGCAGGGGAAATCGGTCATCTTCTACACTGGCCTTTGTGTGATCAACGCGGCCACTGGTGAGCAGCACGCCATGGTTGAGCCCTTTAGCGTGCATTTTCGCGCACTGGACGATGCCGCCCTCACTCGCTACCTGCACGCCGAGGAGCCCTATGATTGCGCGGGCAGTTTCAAAAGCGAAGGCATGGGGATTGCTCTGTTTCGCGCCCTAGAGGGGCGCGATCCCAACGCCTTGATCGGCCTGCCACTGATTGCCCTGATCGAGCTGCTCGCCCATCATGGCCTCACCCTCCCCTGACGAGGCGGGAGCGTGACAAACAACAACGGGGCCCATGGCCCCGTTTTGCACTCACCCCAGCGTCCGTCGCAGCTCAGCCATGGAATCGACCAATGCGACCGGGGAAAAATGGGCCAGCCTAGCGCGAGAATCCACACCCCAGGTCACCCCGATCCTCTTCATGCCAAGCTTGGCCGCCATCCCCAGATCATGCACCGAGTCGCCGATCATCACCGCCTGCTCCAGCGGTATCGCCAGCTCATCTAGCAGTTGTGTCAGCATCAGGGGATCGGGTTTGGAGCGCGCCTCATCGGCGCCGCGACTGGCGGCAAACAGGGGACGCAGCCCCGTGTCATCGAGCACCCGATCAAGCCCGGCACGGGATTTACCGGTGGCCACGGCCAGTAAGATCCCCTGCCTATGCCAGGCATGCAGCAACTCGCAGGCCCCATCAAACAAGGGGCTCGGCGTAGGATCATGGAGCCAATGGTGGCGATAGCGCTCCACCAGGCGGGCCGTTTGCGCTGAGTGCTCGTCGTCGTCAAACAGGCGGGCCAGACCGGCCGAGAGGCTCAACCCGATGATCCGTTTCGCCTCTTCTTCATCGGGTATGGGATAGCCGCAGTCTCGGGCCGCCCCATATACGCAGGCGACGATACGCGCCACTGAGTCCATCAGAGTGCCATCCCAATCGAAGATGGCCAGCCGAACCTGTTGCCGCCACGCCACCGTTAGCGTTCCAACTGATTGAGAAACGCCTCGAGCGGTTCGCCAAGCGGGGCTTCAACCTTGATCTCACGCCCGTCAGCTGGATGGGTGAAGGTCAGACGCCAAGCGTGCAGGAACAGACGATTGAGCCCTTTCTCGCGCATCTTGTCGTCAAACTGGGCTTCACCATATTTGTCATCGCAGGCGATAGGATGGCCGGCGTGCAGGGTGTGCACCCGGATCTGGTGGGTACGCCCTGTGATGGGGCTGCACTCCATCAGTGTTGCCTCAGCAAACTGGCGCACGATGCGAAACCGGGTCTCGGAAGGCTTGCCATCGGCGCTCACCCGCACCACGCGCTCGCCAGACTGCAACTCATTTTTACGCAGCGGCGCACTCACCACCTTGACGTGGGACTGCCAGCGTCCACGCACCAGGGCCAAGTATTGCTTGCGCATGGTCTTGCTGCGCAGCTGCTCATGCAGGCCGCGCAGGGCGCTGCGCTTCTTGGCGATCAGCAGCACGCCCGAGGTGTCGCGGTCGAGGCGATGCACCAGCTCCATGAAGCGGGCGTCGGGGCGCAATGCTCGCAACCCTTCGATAACACCGAAGCTCACCCCGCTGCCACCGTGTACCGCCATACCCGACGGCTTGTTGAGTACGATGATAGCGTCATCTTCGAACAAGATCTGCCCTTCAAGCCGCTGGATACTGCCCAGATTGGCCGAGGGCAGTTCATTTTTCTCGGCCACCCGCACCGGCGGTACTCGCACTTCGTCGCCGACATTGAGTTTGTATTCGGGTTTGACGCGCTTTTTGTTTACGCGCACTTCTCCCTTGCGCAGGATGCGATAGATAAGGCTCTTGGGAACCCCTTTGAGCTGAGTCTTAAGAAAGTTGTCGATGCGCTGCCCTTCGTGCTCAGCCTCGATGGTGAGCAGCTGCACTTGTTGTGTGATCTGTGTCATAGGCCGCGGATTCTATCACCCTCCCCCTCCCCTTGGCTGCCCTGTTTTTATAAAAACCGTGAAAAATGCCGCCTTGCTATGGGTCAGGTTTAAATGGGATAATAAACGCGGTTTTGTAAGACCGCTCAAGCCTTGTTCAACGTGGGCGTATCATCACCCATTCCGCCCGTCAGGCCAAGGTCACGTATCGCTGGACACTGTGCCAAGGAGCGATGTTGATGCATGGAGAGCGCAGTGCACAAAACCACACATTGTCTCCACACTGGAAGCCTTTTCATCCCCTGCATCCCTATCAGGGCATGACCAATGCGCCCAAGTTTGTAGCGCCTCATGCATACCCCAACCGGGAGGTTGCCCCCGTATGCTGCAGACCCGAGGCCGGCGCTGGCTGCGCTCCTGTGGAGGAAAACACATGACACAACAATGAGAAATCAATGAAAAGAATGCTGATCAACGCGACTCAGGAAGAAGAGTTGCGCGTAGCGCTGGTTGACGGACAACAGCTCTACGACCTCGATATCGAAAGTCCGGGACACGAGCAGAAGAAAGCCAACATCTACAAGGGTAAAATCACCCGAGTAGAGCCCAGTCTCGAAGCTGCCTTCGTCGATTACGGCGCTGAGCGCCACGGTTTCCTGCCGCTTAAGGAGATCGCCCGCACCTACTTCCCCTCCGGTTACTCCTATCAAGGCCGTCCCAACATCAAAGAAGTGATCCGCGAGGGTCAGGAAGTGATCGTCCAGATCGATAAGGAAGAGCGTGGCACCAAGGGTGCAGCCCTTACCACCTTCATCAGTCTGGCCGGCAGCTACCTGGTGTTGATGCCGAACAACCCCCGAGCCGGCGGCATCTCCCGTCGTATCGAAGGTGATGAGCGCACCGAGCTGAAAGAGGCCATGAACGGCCTGACCGTGCCGGATGGCATGGGCCTCATCGTGCGTACCGCCGGCGTGGGCAAATCCCAAGAGGAGCTGGAGTGGGATCTGAACGTCCTGCTCAACCATTGGGAATCGATCCGCAAGGCCGCCGAGAACGTACCGGCCCCTGTGCTGATCCACCAAGAAAGCAACGTCATCGTGCGCGCCATCCGCGACTACCTGCGTCGCGACGTGGGCGAGATTTTGATCGACAACCCCAGCGTGTTCGAGCGCGCCAAGTCTCACATCGAGCTGGTACGCCCTGACTTCATCAGCCGGGTCAAGCAGTACAAGGGTGAAGTCCCCCTGTTCAACCACTTCCAGATCGAAAGCCAGATTGAATCGGCTTTCCAGCGCGAAGTGCGCCTCCCCTCCGGCGGCAGTATCGTCATCGATCCGACCGAGGCCCTGACCTCCATCGACATCAACTCGGCGCGTGCCACCAAGGGCGGTGACATCGAAGAGACCGCCTTGCAGACCAACCTGGAAGCGGCCGATGAGATCGCTCGCCAGCTGCGTCTGCGTGACTTAGGTGGCCTCATCGTCATCGACTTCATCGACATGACCCCGGTGCGTCACCAGCGTGAGGTAGAAAACCGCCTGCGCGAAGCCGTGCATCAGGACAGAGCCCGCATCCAGCTCGGCCGGATCTCCCGTTTCGGTCTGCTCGAGATGTCGCGTCAGCGTCTGCGCCCCTCCCTCAACGAGTCGAGCAGCCACATCTGTCCCCGTTGCCAGGGTCAGGGGGTTATTCGTGACAACGAGTCACTGGCCCTCTCCATCCTGCGCCTCATCGAAGAAGAGGCGATGAAGGACAACACCGAACAGGTGCATGGCCAGGTGCCGGTCGACGTCGCCGCCTACCTGCTCAACGAGAAGCGTGGCGCCATCGCCAGCCTTGAGCAGCGTAACGACGTGCGCGTCTACATCATTCCGAACCAGCATCTGGAGACCCCGCACTACGAGGTCACCCGCATTCGCAAGAATGAGATCCCGGAAGCGGCCAGCTACGAGCTCAAGACAGAAGTGGTCAAGCCGGCTTACCAGCCGCGCCAGGTTCAAGTGGTCGAGCGTGACCAGCCGCTGCTGCAAGGCTTTAGCCAGCCGAGTAAGCCGGCTCCGGCCACCCCTGTCACCGCAGTGGTTAAGGTCGAAGAAGAGCAGACCAAATCTGGCTTCCTGAGCCGTCTGTTCGGCTCTTTGTTTGGTTCCCCCAAGCAAGAAGAGCGCGAGGCCCCCGTCGTTGCCAGCGAACCTGAGCAAAAGACGCACCAAAAGAGCGACACCCGCCGCCGCCAGCCTCGCGAAGATAACCGCCGTGAGCGTGGTGATCGCGATCAGGCCCGCCGTGGTGAACGTCGCCGCGACGAGCGCAGCGTCCGCCCTGCCGCCGAAGAGAAGAGCGAAACGGCGTCCCGTGATGAGCGCACCAAGCGTCCGCGCAAGGAGCGTGAACCCCGTGAAGAGCGCCAGCCGCGTGAAGAACGTCAGCCCCGTGCCGAACGTGCGCCGCGCCAGGAGCGAGCCCCGCGTCAAGAGCGCGAGCCGCGTGCCGAAAAGCCGCAGGTTGCGCCGGTTCGTGAGGCCGAGCTGAGCCAGCAAGAGCAGGTGCAACGCCAAGAGAAAGAGCAGAAGGTGGCAGAGCGCCGCGAACGTCGCCAACTGCGCAAGCAGATCCGTGCCGATGTTGCCGACGCCGCCGTCGTGGCAAGCGAAGAGGTGAGCATGCAGCCCAGCGCTGCTGCGGCTGAATCGCAAACCGCACTCAAGGCTGAAGGTGTCGACGAGGCCCAGCGCCGTCAGCGTGAGCGTACGCCGCGCGAAGGCCAGCAACGTCGCAAGCGCATCAATGAAGACGTGCGTCGCCAGCGTGAGGAAGAGCCAGCCATGGCCGAAGAGCAGCCGGTGGTCACCGCTAGCGCTCCGGCGGTGGAAGAGATCGAGCACCCCATGGTGAACGAGACGCCGGCTCTGGCCGCAGAAGCCGCAGCTCCGCTGTTTGGTGCGCCGGTGGTGGCCCCCGCCCCCGTTGCTGCGCCAGTAGAGGCCAAGGCCGAAACCGCCTCGGAAGTCGTTGAGGCAGAGGTCGTCGCGCCGACAGCCCCTGTGGCTGCCGAGGAAGTGCCGGCCCCGGTCGTCGCCGACGCGGTGCAACCGACACAAGCCAGCATGACCGTCGCCGAACCCGCTCCAGTTGAGGCACCTGTGGTCTCCGAGCCGAAGGCCAAGGTAGTGGCCAAAGCGGCGCCCAACCGTCAGGCAGCAGGTCAAGGCGTGCTCGCACGCGCTCGCCGCGCCACCGCTCCCATGACCCGTCCTGAGCCGGCCCCTGCCCTGCCCGCTCGTGAGCCGGTTGCTTATCCGCCGCTGGTGCGGGCCGAGGTAGAAAGCTCTGGTCGTCATGGTGGCCGCAGCGCCGCCCAGCATCAGGCCAACAGCCCGGCTGGACGCCCCTGATCCTCTGATTAAATCAGAGCTGTAAAAGAGCCACCTCAGGGTGGCTCTTTTTTTATGTGTCCCTGTGTCCGCCGATGGCGGAGCCAGCATCATCGGGGATGGCCACCAGGAAATGCGATAACCGGCCAGTGCTCCCCAGCCAAGAGCCCTTCTAGGACACTTCCCCAAACCACCCATCATCATCGGCTATGCGGATCAGCATGGCCACCTCGACTTCCTTCCCGGTTTGCCGCTCGAATTCAGCCGCGAGTTGACGTCACTCTGCTAACAATATGCACCACGCCCACAAGCCGTAGGATTCTTGCTGCCAATCACAAGACAAAGCCTTATCAACGCGCTCGTATGAAACGGAGCTGTCCGCCCCTTCCCCCACCTGGTTTTCCCCTATGACTCTCCTGCTCCGATCCCCCGCGCTCTCCACGTCATGATGAGCCTTTGCCTTTCGCTTCTAGCCATAAAGACGCTTTGACCCCCTCCCTCGTAGAGAACGGTTTTACAAGGTTTAGAAGGTCGGGAATGTGGAGCGCGTGGGTATTAATGTGTGACTTCACATCCTTGTGTGATGGCATATAAACCAATATCCTTGATCTGCATCGATGTTGCCATTCGCCCATAAAAAAACCGGCGCACAAGGCGCCGGTCTTCATCACAACTATCTGATTCAGGCAAACAGAGCATGGGCCGCTAAGAACAGCCCTGCAGAGAGAGCCATGGTCAGCGGTAACGTCAGGATCCACGCCATCAGGATGGTCTTGATGGTCTGGGTCTGTAGCCCGGAACGATTCGCAACCATGGTCCCCGCCACCGCAGACGAGAGCACGTGAGTGGTGGAGACCGGCATCCCGGTGACACTGGCGACACCGATGGCGCTGGCTGCGGTGATTTGAGCCGCAATCCCCTGGCTATAGGTCATCCCCTTGGAGCCGATCTTCTCACCGACCGTATGCACGATACGGCGCCAACCCACCATGGTACCGCAACCCAGCGCCAGAGCGATGGAGACGATGACCCAGGTCGGTGCGTATTCGGCCGTGGCGATGAGATCCTTACGCCAGATGGCGAGATCGCTCAGCTCCTTGGCCGGCAGTGGCAGCTTGGAGACCTTCTTGGCGGTATCGTCGATGCACAGCAGCAGGCGACGCACCTCACGGCGATCTTCCAGACTCATGTCAGCATAGGTACGCGCCTTGCCAAGACGGTTGTCCAGTGTCGCAATGTTCGGCAACGCATCCCCGGCAGTGCAGTGCTCCATCAGCTCGGGGCTGGATTTCCCCTCCTTGCTGAAATCGACCACTTGCTTTACCTGCTCCTGGTTGCGCCAGTACAGCTCGGCAATCCGATTGGCGGCATCCTGGGTACGATCCAGATGGTAGGCACTGCTGCTCATGTTCAGCGCAAAGTGGGCCGGCGCCATGCAGATCAGCACCAACATCAGCAGACCAATCCCCTTCTGACCATCGTTGGAGCCATGCACGAAGCTCACTCCCATGGCCGAAGCAACCAGGGTCAGGCGGGCCCAGAACGGCGGGTGCTTCTTGCCATCGACCTTGAGACGCTCTTCCGGGGTCTTGTGGATCTTATGGCCAGTCCAGATCTTCTTCATCACAAACAGCAAGAGGGCAGCGAGAATGAACCCCACTGTCGGCGACACAATCAGCGACAGCATGATGTCGATCGCCTTGCTGATGTTGATCCCTTCATTCAGCGGCTTATGTACCAGCCAGGCATAGGCACCACCCACCCCCAAGATCGAACCGATCAGGGTGTGAGAGCTGGAGGCCGGAATGCCGAGATACCAGGTGCCCAGGTTCCAGGCAATGGCAGAAAAAAGGAGGGAAAAAATCATGACCAGCCCCTGACGCGAGTCCATGCCGAGCAGCAGGTCGATGGGGAGCAGATGAACGATGGCGTAAGCCACACCAAGACCACCAAACATCACTCCAAAGAAGTTGAAGATGCCGGAGGAGACGACGGCAATGTGTGCCGGCATCGCTTTGGTGTAGATCACGGTGGCGACCGCATTGGCCGTATCGTGGAAGCCATTGATGAATTCATAGGCCAACACGAAGACAACGGACAATACCAGCCCAAGGGCCAGCCACAGGTTCATCCCTTCAAAGATTGCAAACATTATGAATGTACACCTCGTTTAGGAAGTGCGCGGATTATGCCAGATGACAGGATCATGAACAGAGCCAAGATCAATTTTTTTATGACAAAAAAAAGTGGCAAACGCGACAGCGCCTGCCACTTGGGGTCAGGGGTGATTAATTATTTAGCCACGACCAGACTCAGTCTTGGCTGATCCGGCTGGCCACCGCCCCCTGTTGGCTCTTGTACTTGGCATTTTCCCGCTTGTTATAGGGGCGTGCCGCCTCACCGGAGAGCACTTCGAAGTTCAGCGCGCCGATCTTCATCTTGGGACGCAGTGCCAACGGCAGCTTACCGCCGTTGTAGAACTCCAGCACAATCCGCCCAGACCAACCCGGATCGATACGGTGGGCTGTCACGTGGACCATCAGTCCAAGGCGAGCCAGAGAAGAGCGCCCATCGAGCCAGCCAACCAGATTGGCCGGCAGGGTGACCGACTCATAGGTCACCGCCAGTGCCAATTCACCGGGGTGCAAGAAGAAAGCATCGCCATCGGCGATGTGGATCTCCTCACTCATCACCCGATCAATGGCATCGGCCATCTCGCTGCTAGAGCCGCCCAGATCGATATAAGGCGCCGTGTGGTCACGGAACACCCGAAAGGCATTGCCCAGCAACACGTCAACACTGACGCCACTAATGCGCTCACTGCCGGGGCGCGGCTCAATTACGATTTTTCCTTCATCCAGATAGCGTTCGATGTCGGTATCACACAGGCGCATATCGTCTCCATTAGCTTGAAAAAAAGCCGGGCGACCCCGGCTCATCCCTATTCCGTCACCCGATCAACATGTGGCGAATACGCGCCTTGAGCATGTCGATGGCGATGCGATTCTTGCCGCCGCGCGGCACAATGACGTCGGCATACTGCTTGGACGGGTCGATAAACTGCAAGAACATGGGGCGCACCGTCTTTTGGTACTGCTGCAATACCGACTCCATGGTGCGGCCACGCTCTTGCACATCGCGCACCAAACGGCGGATGAGGCAGATATCGAGTGGCGTGTCCATGAAGATGGAGGCATCCATCAGCTCGCGCAGACGCGGATCGGTAAGCAGCAAAATCCCCTCGAGGATGATGACGCGACGCGGGGCAAAGAGCACGGTTTCACTCTTGCGGGTATGTTCCGTGTAGGAGTACTGGGGAATATTGACCCCTTCGCCCCTGGCCAGACACTGCAGGTGCTCCACCAGCAGGCTGTGATCCATCGCATTGGGATGGTCATAGTTGGTCTTGACCCGCTCTTCCATGGTCAGGTGGGACTGATCCTTGTAGTAACAGTCTTCGGAGATCACCCCGATCTCGCCAGCCCCCAGCTCAGCCACCAGCTCTTCATAGATGGTCTGGGCAATGAGGCTCTTACCGGATGCAGAAGCCCCGGCGATCCCGATGATCACACACGAATGTTGAGTATCAGACATGACAAATACCTAAAAGAAGAGCGCCGATGAGCAGTGTAAACCGATCCATTATATGGAAAAGGGTGGGCCATGCCCACCCTCAACGCCCTTCTGGTGCGACGTTCGCGTACTATTCGTCCAGCTGGCGGGTAAAGAGTGGCGTGGCCACCGGCTTGCCACTGAAATAGAGGGCCGCCGCCACGTTGCGGGCCAGTTTACGATAACTCTCAGAGAGCTGGTGATCCGGCGAACGAAAGACGATCGGGCAGCCATCGTCCATGTGCTGGCGAATATCGATGTGCAGCGGCAGCTGGCCGAGCAGGCTGATGCCATACTGCTCGGCCATCTTCTGGCCGCCACCGGTGCCAAACAGCGGCTCGTGATGGCCGCAGGCGCTGCAAATGTGGTAGCTCATGTTCTCCACCACGCCAAGCACCGGCACCCCCACCTTGTTAAACATAGCCACCCCCTTGCGGGCATCGGCCAGCGCCACGTCCTGGGGCGTGGTGACGATGAGCGCCCCCGAGGTAGGCACCTGCTGGGCCATGGTGAGCTGGATATCGCCGGTGCCAGGCGGCATGTCGACCACCAGATAGTCCACCTCGCCCCAGCGGGTCTCATGCAGGATCTGCGACAGCGCCTTGCTCGCCATGGGGCCGCGCCAGATGGTGGCATCCTGCTCGTCGACCAGATAACCGATGCTGTTGCAGCCAATGCCGCAAGCCATCACCGGCTCCATCAACTTGCCGTCGTAACTGACCGGACGCTGCGACTGGGTTCCCGTCATGATGGGCACGGAGGGGCCATAGATGTCCGCATCGAGCAGCGCAACCCGAGCCCCTTCGCTCTTAAGTGCCAGCGCCAGGTTCACCGCCGTGGTGGATTTGCCCACCCCGCCCTTACCTGACGCGACCACCAGAATGTTGCGCACCCCTTGCACCGCCGGCAGATTACCGGCACGCGGCATGGCCGCCACGTCACAGGCTATTTGCCACTCGATGTGCTGCACCCCTTCGAGTTGACGCAGGCGTGGCTCGCACTCTTCTTTCATCGACTCGAGCCAGCCAGTACCTGCAAACGGCAGACTGATGCTAATGGTGAGCTCCCCTTGCTCAAGAGAGAGTCCGCTGATGACGTGCGCCGCCATCAGGTCTGCGCCCCACGATTTCGGTTTAAATTCGGCCAATATCCGCTTTACTGCATCCATCACTCTTTGTTCCCCACTTTTTGGTGGTTGTGTCTGATAAATATGCTCACGTGCATAGTAATGAAGACGTTCCTCGGCCCGGTCAAGTGGCGATGCTAGGCAGATCCGGCCGATTTCGGGTAACATGTCCGGCACTCTAACACTCAAATCAGCATATCAAGAACGCATTATGGCAACTGATCCCCGTAAAATTCTGGTAACCTGCGCCCTCCCCTATGCCAACGGCTCCATCCACCTCGGCCACATGCTCGAGCACATCCAGGCCGATATCTGGGTTCGTTATCAGCGAATGCGTGGCCATCAGGTGCACTTCATCTGCGCCGACGATGCCCACGGCACACCGATCATGCTCAAGGCCCAGCAGATGGGGATCGCCCCCGAAGAGATGATTGCCCGGGTCTCCGAGGAGCATCAGGCCGATTTCGGTGGCTTTCATATCAGCTTCGATAACTACCACTCGACCCACAGCGACGAGAACCGCGCCTTGGCCGAGCTCATCTATACCCGCCTGCAAGAGAGCGGCAAGATAAAGAGCCGTACCATCTCTCAACTGTTCGATCCGGAAAAGGCCATGTTCCTGCCGGACCGCTTCGTCAAGGGCACCTGCCCTAAGTGCAAATCTCCGGATCAGTACGGCGATAACTGTGACGCGTGCGGCGCCACCTACAGCCCGACCGAGCTCATCGACCCCAAATCCGCCGTCTCCGGCGCAACCCCGGTGATGAAAGACTCCGAGCACTTCTTCTTCGACCTGCCCCAGTTCGAAACCTGGCTGGCCGGCTGGGTACGCGGCTCCGGTGCCATCCAAGAAGAGATGGCCAACAAGATGCAGGAGTGGTTCGAAAGCGGTCTGCAACAGTGGGACATCACCCGCGATGCCCCCTACTTCGGCTTCGAAATTCCCGGTGCGCCGGGCAAGTACTTCTACGTCTGGCTCGATGCCCCTATCGGCTACATGGCCTCGTTCAAGAACCTGTGCAACAAGCGCGGTGACATCGACTTTGACAGTTACTGGAAGGCCGACTCCGACGCCGAGCTTTATCACTTCATCGGCAAGGACATCGCCTACTTCCACTGCCTGTTCTGGCCGTCCATGCTCGAAGGCGCGGGTTTTCGCAAACCGACCAAGGTCAATGTACACGGCTATGTGACGGTCAATGGCGCCAAGATGTCCAAATCCAAGGGCACCTTCATCAAGGCCTCCACTTACCTCAACCACCTGGACCCCGAGTGCCTGCGTTACTACTACGCCGCCAAGCTCAACAGCCGTATCGACGATCTCGATCTCAACCTCGACGATTTCGTGCAGCGAGTGAACGCCGACGTGGTCAACAAGCTGGTTAACCTGGCCTCCCGCAACGCCGGCTTTATTGCCAAGCGTTTTGGTGGCCAACTGGCGGCCAGCTGCGCTGAGCCCGAACTCTACGCCGAGTTTGCCAATGCCCGCACCGCCATCAGCGAGGCCTACGAGAGCCGCGAGTTCAGCCGTGCCATTCGCGAGATCATGGCGCTGGCCGACAAGGCCAACCGCTATGTCGATGACAAGGCGCCTTGGGTGATTGCCAAGCAGGAAGGGGCGGACGCCCAGCTGCAAGCGGTCTGCTCGGTTGGTATCAACCTGTTCCGGGTGCTGATGGCCTACCTCAAGCCCGTCATGCCTGAGCTGGCCGCGCGCGCCGAGGCCTTCCTCGGTGAGACCCTGACCTGGGATGGCATCGCAGCGCCGCTGGTCAGTCACACCGTCGCCCCGTTCAAGGCGCTCTTCTCCCGCATCGAGCCGACCAAGATTGAGGCCATGATCGAGGCCTCCAAAGAGGATCTGGCCAAGGAGCAGGCACCGAAGGTGACCGGCCCGCTGGCGGACGACCCCATCAGCGAGACCATCAGCTATGACGACTTTGCCAAGATTGACCTGCGCGTGGCGCTGATCAAAAAGGCCGAAGCCGTACCGGAAGCTGACAAGTTGCTGAAGTTGCAGCTCGACATCGGCGGTGAGACCCGTCAGGTATTTGCCGGCATCAAGTCCGCCTATAACCCTGAAGATCTGGAAGGCAAGCTGACGGTGATGGTGGCCAACCTGGCTCCGCGCAAGATGCGCTTTGGCATGTCCGAGGGGATGGTGCTTGCCGCCGGCCCCGGCGGCAAGGATCTCTGGATCCTCGAGCCGCAGGAGGGGGCGCAGCCCGGCATGCGGGTCAAGTAACTCGTATTGCAGATAGCGCTAGCAAAAAGGGGCCTTTTGGCCCCTTCTTTTTTCTTCTCTTCTTTTCTTGTGATAGCGCCTGGTTACCCCGCTGCCGCGCCGCTTCGCAGCAGCTTGAGCGCCAGCTCGCGCAAGGCCGGCAACCATGATGCCAGTTCGCGGCAGCGTATCTTCATCTGCCGCTCGAGTGTGTGCTGCCTCGCCGCCCGCTCCTCATCCTTTAACGCCTCCTCGGGCAGACGCTTGAGCCATTGGCGGCGATCCTGCAACTGGCCCAACCGCTCCTGCCACTCACTCAACCCCGCCAGCCAGGAGGGGGAAGCCTGCCCTCCCTGCACCAGCAGCTCGCAGCCATAACGCGCCTCCTTGACCATCAGGCGCAAGCGATGCCAATGGCGCGGTGTCCAGCGCCCCTCAATATCGATATGCTCAAGCAACCCCTGCCCCAGATACATGGCATAAATCTCCCCCACGCAGGGCTGACATCCCCACTCCTCGCAGCGCTGGCGCCAGTCACGTAGCTCGGCAGCGAGATCCGGCAATCCCAGCTTGCGTGAGTCAACCTGCACCTCGCCGCCAAATCGTAAGGCATGCACTTGGGCATCGCGTAGGGCCGAGAGGCGATTGATGGCCCGCGCCAGGCGCCGCTCTAGCTTTGGTTTGTAGATAAGCGGGCGCCACAGGGCGAGCAAGGATTGCAACCGGCGGGCGGCGATGCGATAGCCGTGCACCGCCGTCTCGCTCGCCCCCTGCGCCAGGGTGGCATGGGCTGCCAGGAAGCCGCTGATCACTTTCCGCTCTCGATCCATGATCATGCCATCAGTTGGTGTGAAAACCCGGAGGTGGCAAGGCGTCACATTCGGTGACCTCGATGTGGCTCACCTGCGCGGTGCGCGGGCCTCGCTCGAGCCAGCTCAGCATGCTCTGCACCTGTTCACGCTGGCCGGCAATCCACACCTCAACCGAGCCGTCCGCCAGGTTGTAGGCATGACCACGCAGCTTGCGACGCAAGGCCTGCTCGCGGGTGAAGTAACGAAACCCCACCCCCTGCACCACCCCGTATACCCGCACGACAAACGATTGCTCTCCCATTTCGTCACCCTTCTCATTAAGATTGCCCCGCGGAGGGCGATAATGCTGTACCGCTGTCAATGGATTGCCAACTAGGACCCGTCCCTATTATGAAAGAAGTCAAGTTCAGATGGATTGACCGTTATCTCATTCGCCTCACCATCCGTGAGAAATTCATGATCACCTTCTGGTTTCCCCTGCTGGTGATCGCTCTTCTGACCATACTGCTGCTGCGAGCGAACCACCAGCAAGAGATGGCGCTGCGTAGCCAATCCCTTCAGCTTCAGGTTGAAAACGTTGCCACCCTGCTGGCCCAGCAACCTAGCTTGCGTCTGCCGGCCGGCTTCACCCTGCA
Organism: Aeromonas simiae; assembly: GCF_014892695.1. NCBI lineage: Bacteria > Pseudomonadati > Pseudomonadota > Gammaproteobacteria > Aeromonadales > Aeromonadaceae > Aeromonas > Aeromonas simiae. Next base: position 1,703,492 of record NZ_CP040449.1, on the reverse strand, counting down.
ACAGGGCGCCACGGCCGGCTTTGAGGAGCGCAGCGGCACCCTGAGTTATGCCGCCCCCGCCGCCGAGGCCGGCATGGTGGTCGGCACGCTCGACACCTCGGCATACTCCATGTGGCAAGAGCAGGGCCCACTGCTGACCCTCATCGTCATCTTAAGTGGCGCCATGGCCCTCATCACTCACTACCTGATGACCTTTGTCTCGGGAGCCCTCTACTCCACCAACCGGGCACTGCAAACCGTGGCCGATGGGGATCTCACCTTCCGCCTCAACTTCCTGCCGGTGCGCGACGAATTTTCGGTGCTGGCCGCCAGTATCGATCGCTTCACCACGCGCCAGCACAAGATTGTGCAGTTGGTCGAGGCCTCCGCCGAGGCACTCGACATGGCCGCCGATGAGTTCCGTGACCACTCGGCCGATGGGCAGCAGTTGGCCCTCTCCCAGCGTCACCATATGGATTCGCTGGCGGCCGCCATGGAGCAGATGTCGGCCGCCATCCGCGAGGTCGCCCGTAATGCCGATGAGACGCTCAATCAGACCCGCGAGTCGAGCAATGATGCGGCCCGCAGTGCCGAACGTGTCGGCCAGACCATTGCCGCCATCCGGGCGCTGGCCGATGAGATAGGCAACGCCTCCCAGGCCGTGGATGAACTCACCCACAATACCTCGCGCATCAGCGAGGTGATCGGCGTTATCAATGCCATCTCCCAGCAAACCAACCTGTTGGCGCTCAACGCCGCCATCGAGGCGGCCCGCGCCGGCGAGCAGGGGCGCGGTTTTGCCGTCGTTGCCGATGAAGTGCGCACCCTAGCCGGACGCACCCAGCAGGCCACGGTGGAGATCCAGCAGATGATCGAAGCGTTGCAGCAGGGCACCACCATCCTCAACGATCTGATGGAGAAGACGGTGGTGCGCGCCGCCGACAGCCGGGCGCTCATCAGCCAGGTCGGAGACGACATCGAGCGGATCAGCCGTCACAGTGCCAATGTCTGCGACATGAGCGCCCAGATAGCCACCGCCTCGGAGCAGCAAAGTGCCGTTGCTGCCGATATTGCCCACCACCTCGAGTTGGTACGCGGTGAAGCAGGCGCGGTAGAGGAGTCCGCCAGCGCCTCGGTCGCCGGCACCCAGGGGATCAAGGCCACCGCCAACGAGCTTGGACAGGCATTACAAGGTCTTCGCATCTAAGCCGGTTTGTCTTTTGCCAAGGGGCCACCTAAAATGTGGCCCCTTTTCTTTTGACCATCTGGCAACACCCATGAGCGCTTCCATCTATCTCGTCAAAGGCCGCGAAAAATCCCTGCTGCGCCGCCACCCCTGGATCTTCTCCAAGGGGATTGAGCGGGTACAGGGCAACCCCATCGATGGCGACACCGTCGAGATCTTCACCCATGATGGCAAATGGCTCGCCCGTGGCGCCTGGTCCGGCCGCTCCCAGATCCGTGCCCGGGTCTGGACCTTCGACCAGAGCGAGCAGGTCGATCTCGACTTCTTTATCCGCCGTCTGCGCTATGCGCAGGAGTCCCGCGATGGACTCATCCAGCGTCAGGGCCTCACCGGCTATCGCCTGTGCGCCGCCGAGTCCGACGGTCTGCCGGGTCTGACCATCGACCGTTATGCCGATTTTCTGGTGTGCCAAATTCTCTCCGCCGGCGCCGAGTTCCAGCGCGACCTTATCACCCAGGCCCTGCGCACCCTCTATCCCGAGTGCAGCATCTATGAGCGCTCCGACGTGGCGGTGCGTAAAAAAGAGGGACTGAAAGAGCGCACCGGCGTCATCTATGGCGAAACCCCGAACGAGCCGGTGGTGATCGAGGAGAACGGTGGCGTCAAGATCCTGGTGGACATTCGCAACGGCCACAAGACCGGTTTCTATCTGGATCAGCGCGACAACCGCCAAGCGGCGGCCAAGTACACCGAAGGCAAGCGGGTGCTCAACTGCTTCTGCTACACCGGCGGTTTTGGCGTCTACGCCCTCAAGGGGGGCGCCAAGGAGGTGGTGAACGTCGATCTCTCCCAAAATGCCCTGGATATCGCCCGCCAGAACGCCGAGCTCAACGGTCTGGATACCAGCAATACCCAGTTCGTCCGTCACGACGTCTTCAAGCTGCTGCGCGAATACCGGGAGAAGGGGGAAAAGTTCGATGTCATCGTGCTGGACCCGCCCAAGTTTGCCGAGAGCAAGGCCCAACTGCTGGGCGCCTGCCGCGGCTACAAGGACATCAACATGCTGGCATTCCAGCTGCTCGCACCGGGTGGCGTGCTGCTCACCTACTCCTGCTCCGGTTTGATGGAGCAGAGCCTGTTCCAGAAGATAGTGGCCGATGCCGCGCTCGATGCTGGCCGCGATGCCCAGATCCTGGAGCTGCTCTCCCAGGCCTCCGATCACCCCATCGGTACCGCCTATCCGGAAGGTTTTTACCTCAAAGGATTGGTGGTTCGCGCCCGTTAATCCCGCCTCGACAGAACAAACCAAGAAACCAGAATGATGAATCACATCAGATGGAATATGCAGCAGGGCTACCGTGTAGCCCTGCTGGCGTTGTTACCTCTGCTAGCAGCACTCTTGCCAATCGCGCTGGAAACTCTCTACCGAGCCTATCTGCAAGTCGGCACCCAATTTAGTAAGGGCGAGGCCTGGATTATCTATGCCGCGTTCTATTTTGTCGCATTCCGGGTGCGCAGCACCGGGTTTAGCACCCTCATGGCCGTACTGTTCTTTTGCTTCCTGTTTTGCCAGTTCAGCCACCTTGGGATCTATCACTCTTGGCTCTCCCCGGCCGAGATCCTGATTTTTTTCCAAGAGTACTCTGAGGTTTATCGAGCAGGCATGACACTACTGCCGAGCCTGCTGCTGCCTTTGTTGATCGCCCTGCTCTCCCTTCTCCCCTTCTTGCTACTGCGCCGTGTCGCACGGCCAAAGAGCGGCAGCAAGGTGCTGATCGTCCTGTTTACCCTGCTATTGATCGGCCCTATTGCCCAAGCGGCCCTGGCCCGAGGTAAAGATGAACAGGCTCCCCATCAACGCTACTCAGCGATCCGCTCCGGCATCGAGACCTCGGCCGTGTTCCTCGGAAAAACCGTGCCGAACCAGTTCACCCCCCACAGTGACCTCCCCCGCTATGAACAGGAGGCCCCTGCGGTACTACATGACGCGGGCAGCCGGGTGATCGTCCTGCTGATGGGCGAGAGCCAGAACGTCGATAACATGTCGGTGTTTGGCTATGGCACTGACACCACTCCCTGGTTGCGTGAACATGCCAAGGAGGGGGTGCTGCTGAGCGCCTACGCCGGCGGGGTCTATACCAACGTCTCGCTGCCGACCTTCTTCAATATGATCCCCCAACCCGACGGCACCGCCCAGATCTACAGTTGGCGCACCAACTTGTTCCGGCTGGCCAAGGCGCAGGGCTACCACACCGCGTTCTATACGGCGCAGGCCAAATCAGACTATACGGCGCAGGCCAAATCAGAGATGTCACTGATGAGCATGCTGGGGCAGCAATATATCGATGATTTCCGCGACCCGACCCACTTTGGCCATCCCTATAACGAGAACGCCTACGACGATGAACTACTGCCCCTGCTGAACCAGCTCGATCTCAGCCAGGGAAAACACTTTATCGTGCTGCACCAGCGCGGCTCTCATCCCCCTTATGCCGAGCGCAGCCGGCCAGATGAAAAGCGCTTCGGGCAGGCCTCGCTGGAGGCGGAGTACAACAACTCGGTGGCCCGCACCGATGCCCTGTTGGGCCAGGTTCTCGACCATCTGGGCAGCCAGCGTGACTGGACGTTTGTCTTCACCTCCGATCATGGCCAATACGTGAAACATGGGGCCATGGGCCACGGGCTGCTCAACATGGCCTCCCATTACATGGTGCCCGCCTACATTCGCTCTGTGGTCCCAGGCGTCATGCCCGCCGTGCGCGAGACCTTCCAAGGCTGCGATACCCTCTTCCACGTGCAGCTCTCCGAGCTGCTGGCGAGGCAAATGGGTTATGCCGTTCTCGATTCGGGTTGTACCCAGGGTTATGTCAACGGTGCGCGCCTCAATGGCTCAGCCGGGTATAAAAAGATATCATTGCACTCTGTAATGAATAACCTGCCGCTCCCCATGAGCAAAAGGAACTAACATGTCTTCTGTTCGTCTGACTCAGTACAGCCACGGCGCCGGCTGTGGCTGCAAGATCTCCCCCAAGGTGCTCGATACCATTCTCAAGAGCAACATCCCCGGCTTTAACGACCCGACCCTCATCGTCGGCAACAGCAGCAAGGATGACGCCGCCGTCGTCGATATCGGCCACGGCCAGGGCATTGTTTCCACTACTGATTTCTTCATGCCCATCGTTGACGATCCCTTTACCTTCGGCCGAATTGCCGCCACCAATGCCATCAGCGATATCTACGCCATGGGCGGGAAACCCATCGTGGCCATCGCCATCCTCGGCTGGCCCATCAACCTGCTGGCCCCTGAAATTGCCCAGCAGGTGGTCGACGGCGGCCGCCAGGCCTGCCATGACGCTGGGATCTCCCTGGCCGGCGGCCACAGCATCGATGCGCCCGAGCCCATCTTTGGCTTGGCCGTGACCGGTATCGTGCCGCTCGATAGGCTCAAGCAGAACGACACCGCTCGCCCCGGCGATACCCTCTATCTCACCAAGCCACTTGGCATCGGCATCCTCACCACGGCCCAGAAAAAGGGCAAGCTCAAGGCCGAGCACGAGACCCTGGCCCCCGAGGCCATGTGCACCCTCAATACGCTGGGCGAGCGGTTCGCCACGCTTACCGGCGTGCATGCCATGACCGACGTCACCGGCTTCGGGCTGGCCGGCCACCTGCTCGAGATGTGCGAAGGCTCCAACCTCACCGCCGAACTCGACTTCGATGCCCTGCCCCTGTTGCCTGAAGTAGATCACTACTTGGATGAAGGCTGCGTACCGGGCGGCACGTTACGTAATCACGACTCTTACGGCCACAAGCTGCCGACCTTGGATGAGCGCAGCCGCAACATTTTGTGCGATCCGCAGACCAGCGGCGGCTTGCTGGTGGCGGTCGGTCGGGAGAGCGAAGCCGAGCTGCTTGATATCGCTGCCGAAGCCGGCTTGCAACTTGCACCGGTTGGCCGTCTCAAGGAGCGACAGAGCCAGTTGGTCGAGGTCATCCGTGGATAATCAGGAATTTGTCAGCGATATCGCCGCCCTGTTTCTGGGCGATGTCCCGCTTATCGATCTGCGCGCCCCGGTCGAGTTCGCCGAAGGGGCCTTCCCCTTGGCCATTAGCCTGCCGCTGATGAGTGACGACGAGCGGGCCCAGGTCGGCACCTGCTACAAGGAGCAGGGCCAGGAGGCGGCCATCCGGCTGGGGCACTCGCTGGTCTGTGGCGAGGTGAAGGCCGCACGCATGGCGGCCTGGCAAGCTCAGATCCAGGCCCATCCCGAGAGCGTGCTCTACTGCTTTCGCGGTGGATTGCGCTCCCAAACCGTTCAGCAGTGGTTGCGTGAGGCCGGCCTGAACCGGCCGCGGGTGGCAGGTGGTTACAAGGCGCTGCGCCAGTTTCTCATCCAGACCCAGGCGCGGAGCGCCCGCGAAGATGGTTGGACCGTGCTGACCGGCATGACCGGCTCTGGCAAGACCCATTTGCTGCATAAGGTCGATAAGGCGATCGATCTGGAAGGGCATGCCCATCATCGAGGCTCGTCATTTGGCCGCCTGCCCGAAGGGCAACCCAGCACGATCAACTTCGAGAACGGTCTGGCTATCGAGATCTTGAAGCGCCGTGCCGCCGGCCAGCACCACTTCGTGGTGGAGGACGAGAGCCACCTCATCGGCCGCTGCGCCCTGCCCCTGCCGCTCTTCGATCGCATGTGCGAAGCCCCCGTCGTGGTGCTTGAAGTCGAGCAGGAGGAGCGGGCCCGGCAGATCCGTGACGACTATGTCATCGATCTGGCTGCCCGTTACCGCGCCTTTTATGGGGATGAGCTGGGGTGGCAGCACTTCACCACCGCCCTGCTCGAAAGCCTGGAGCGTCTCAAGCGCCGCCTCGGCGATCTCGGTTGGCGCGAGCTCGACCGCCTGATGCGCCAGGCGCTCGATGAACAGGCACGGGGGAGTGATTGCGACAGCCATCTGGCCTGGATCACCGCCATGCTCGAGCGCTACTACGACCCCATGTATCGCTACCAACTCGAGCGTAAACAGGATCGCATCGTGTTTCGCGGTGATCACCGAGCCTGCCTCGACTATCTCAACCAGCTACCCGCCAACGCGGTCAGCTGACAGGAGCCCTTCATGCTGAAATTCGAGGTGATCCCGGTCACCCCCTTTGCCCAGAACTGCTCGCTCATCTGGTGCGACGAGACCAAGCAGGCCGCCTTCGTCGATCCGGGTGGCGAGCCAGAGAAACTCAAGGCAGCCCTAGTGCGGCACGGGTTAAGCTTGCAAAAAATCATCCTGACCCACGGCCATCTCGATCACGTGGGTGCCGCCGATCAGCTGCGACGTGAGCTGGGCGTCCCCATTGAGGGGCCCCATAAAGAGGATGCCTTCTGGCTCGAGATGCTGCCCAAGCAGGCGCAGATGTTTGGCTTTGCCCATACCGATGCCTTCATGCCGGATCGCTGGCTCGAACAAGGGGAAGAGGTCAAGGTTGGCAACGAAAGCCTGGCGGTCTACTTCTGCCCCGGCCATACACCGGGTCACGTCATCCTGTTTTCAGGATCGCTACAGGCGGCCTGGGTCGGTGATGTGCTGTTTGCTGGCAGCATAGGGCGCACCGACTTTCCGCGTGGGGATCATGCGACGCTGATCCGCTCGATCACCGAAACATTGCTGCCACTGGGGGACGATGTGGTGTTCATCCCCGGCCACGGCCCCAGCTCAACCTTTGGCCGTGAGCGGGTCAGCAACCCTTACCTGACACAGCCCATCTGGTAGTGCCCTGAGCGCTCGCGCGCATCCCACAGCGCCTTGATCCGCATGATCTCGAGGATCAAAATGGCAGCCCTGGCCATCACGCAGGGCCGCCATCGAGCGTCCACGACCCAGCAGGATCACAAAACAAAAAGGCCGCCCCTGAGGGCGGCCTTTTGCTTGAAATCGGTCGGCGATTAGGCGCGAACGAAGTCCAGGTGAACCAGCTTCGGCTTAACCGGGTGACGCTGGATGTCCTTGACCTTAACCTTCATCTCTTCACCGTTGACGACCAGGGTCAGAACATCGCTGTAGAACGCCGGGTTTTCTTGGGCGATGATCAGCTTCTTGTGATCCAGGGTCAGGGAAACAGCTTCTTTGTCGGCACCGTAAACGATGGCCGGAACCAGATCAGCATGACGCAGGCGGCGGCTCGCACCTTTCCCCATGTCAGTACGGACTTCTGCTTGGAATACGAAAGACATAGCAATATCTCTTTATCAGATGAATGTAATGGTACTGACTGCGACCGGCCAATACCTCGCAAAACGAGCGCGAATACTAGCACGCCCTCCCCCGGGGTGACAAGGAGGATCACCGCTCAATGGTCGCCAGCAACGCCTGTCGCTCTTCCTGCTCCATGGCGCCATAGCGGGCCAGTATGGCCTCGCGCGGGCAACGCAGCGTGCTGCCGCTGATCACCTGGCCCCGTTTGCCCAGTCGCGCCCGATTCTCATCATGGAGCGCCAGCATATAGACATAGGTATCCCCGTTGCGATCGCGCGCCAGTTTGCTCGCGATGCGCCAAAGGGTCTCACCACTGCCGACCTTGTGACAGGCTTCAGGCTCGGCTGCCAACCCCTGCACCGACGCACTCGCCACCGAGGGAGCCGGAACGTGAGAAAAGTCGCTCACCGGTGGCCAGCGTACGCCACTCTCAACCAGCCAAGGTAACCGACGTCCGGCCAACTCGTGGCTGATGGCGATTCCGGCCCATGCAGGCACGACCTCATCGTCAGCAGAGGCAAGCGATGGCACAGTGCCCATGCTGATACCAACCTCGCGCGCCGCCTGAGTACTGCTGATGCCATAAGCCAGCTCGTCAATGCGCTTGAGGCGGGCCTGATACACCTTGGAGAGCGTTGGGCTCCCTTCAAACAGGGCAAAGGGCGGGGTGAGGCGGGCTGGAAACAACACCTGCCAGCGTCCCTGACGCCGTTCGCGCTCCAGCACCGGGTATTGGTTACCGTGCCAGGCGACAAACAGCTCAGGCAGGGGGCGCGAGAGCGGATACCAGGCGGGATCGAGCGCCACCCAGGTCTGCTCGGCCAGTGGCATGTAGCCGCTGATGTTCACCGCCGTCAGGCCAAGCCACCATATCAGCATTCCCTTGGCTCCATTTATGGCTTTGTTATCAGTCGCTTGAGCTTAGCACGCTGCAATGGCGTTCAATACCCGCTTGTCAGATACCGGGTAGGGCGTGCCGAGGTTCTGGGCGAAGAAGGAGACCCGCAGCTCTTCGATCATCCAGCGGATCTCGGCCACCTCGGGCGGCATGGGCTGCCCTTTGGGGATCTTGGCAAGCAGTCCCTGATAGGCCTGCTCGACACTTTGCACCTTGAGCATGTAGACCCGATCCCGGTTGGCATCGACACTCAACTTCTCAAGACGCCGCTCGATGGCGCGCAGATAGCGCAACAAGTCCGGCAAGCGCTGCCAGCCGGTTTCGCTGACAAACCCCTTGTGGATCATCCGCTCCAGTTGGGCCTGCACATCCGACATGGCAAAGGCGGTATCGAGCTGCATGCGCCCCTTGAGCCGTTTGCGGATATCGTGAGCCAGAGTCAGCACCGCCTCCACCTGGCTGGCCACCTCCACCACCACGTCGTTCAACTCGGCGCGCACAAACTCCTTGAGCGTCTCAAACCCATCGGCATCCCACGCCACGCCGCCATGCTGCTCGATGAGCTTGTCGCAGCCGCAGGCGATGCAGTCATCAATAAGCTCGCTCACCTTGCCAAAGGGGTTGAAGTAGAGGCCGAGCTTGGCCTTATTGGGGAGCTTCTCCTGCAAATATTTGATGGGGGAAGGCACATTGAGCAGGATGAGGCGGCGCTGGCCAGCCCACATCAGTTGCTGCTGCTGTATCGGGCTCTCGACTAAGGTGATGGCCACCGACTCTTTCTCATCCACCAGCGCCGGATAGGCTTTGACCTCGAAACCGCCCCGTTTCTGGCTGTACTCCTTGGGCAGCTCGCCAAAACTCCACAGGGTCAGCCCCGATTGCTCGATGTCATCGTCGGCCACCTTGGAGAGGGTCTCTTGCACCTTGCCACGCAAGGACTCTTTGAGGGCCAGCAGATCCTTGCTCTCGGCCACCTTGCGCTGACGCTCGTCCACCACCCGGAAGGTGAGTTTCAGGTGATCGGGCACCCCATTCCAATCCCACGCCTCGCGAGCCACGGTCACGCCCGTCATGCGCTTGAGATGGCGCTCCATCTCATCGAGTAGCGGGCCTTGCTCGGGCTGGATGGTGGCCATCAGCGCTTCGGCATAGTTAGGGGCCGGCACGAAGTTTTTTCGCACCGGCTTGGGCAGGGATTTGATCAGGGCAATCAGCAGCTCCTGGCGCAGACCCGGGATCTGCCACTCAAACCCCACCGGCTCGACCTGGTTGAGCAGCGGCAATGGGATGTGCAGGGTGACGCCATCGGCCTCCTCCCCCGGCTCAAACTGGTAGCTCAGCTTGAGCTTGAGCCGCCCCTGCTGCCAAAAGTTGGGGTAATCGAACTCGCTCACGTGGGCGGCATCGCCCTTCATCAGCATCTCGCGTTCGAAATTGAGCCGCTCGGGGTCCTCTTTTTGCGCCTCTTTCCACCACTTATCGAAATGGCGGGCAGAGATGACCTCTTCGGGGATGCGCGCCTCGTAGAAACGGAACAGATCCTCGTCATCGACCAGGATGTCGCGCCGGCGCGACTTGTGCTCGAGCGCCTCCACCTCGGCCAGCAGCTTGCGATTCTCGGCAAAGAAGCGGTGGCGGGTCTCAAAATCCCCCTCCACCAGGGCGTGACGGATAAACAGCTCGCGGCACAGTGCCGGATCGATGCGGCTGTAGTTGACCGGACGCTCCGCCACCAGGGTGAGGCCAAACAGGGTCACCTTCTCGCTGGCCATCACGGCGCCTTGCTTTTTCGACCAATGGGGCTCGCTGTGGTGCAGCTTGATGAGGTGGCCGGCCAGTGGCTCGACCCACTCGGGCTCGATGCGGGCGTTCACCCTGGCGTAAAGGCGCGAGGTCTCGACCAGCTCGGCGGCCATCACCCATTTAGGCGGCTTTTTAAAGAGCCCTGACGCCGGGAAGAGATGGAAACGGGCATTGCGCGCCCCCATAAACTCCGATTTTTCCAGATCCTTGTTGCCGATGTGGCTGAGCAAGCCGGTGAGAATGGCGCAATGGATGCTCTTGTAGTCTGCCTCCTGGCTATTGCTCTTAAACCCCAGCTCCTTGACGCTCTGGCGCAACTGGAAGTGGATATCCTGCCATTCGCGCACCCGCAGGTAAGAGAGAAACTCCTTCTGGCACAGGCGGCGAAAGGCGTTGCTCGACAGGGCATCTTGCTGCTCTTGCAGGTAGTTCCAGAGGTTAAGAAAGGCGAGAAAATCCGACTCCTTGTCATCGAAGCGGCGATGCTGCTCATCGGCGGCCTGCTTTTTCTCCATCGGCCGCTCACGCGGATCTTGGATACTCAGGGCGGCCGTGATCACCATCATCTCCTTGAGGCACCCAGTGGCGGCCGCTGTGATCACCATGCGAGCGAGACGAGGATCAAGCGGCAAACGCGACAACTGGCGACCGGTTTCGGTCAGTTTGAGCTCGCTTTGCCCATGGCGGCCACGGCGCGTCTCCACCGCCCCCAGTTCGGCCAGCAGGCTCAGACCGTCCTTGATGTGGCGCGACTCTGGCGGCTCGACAAAAGGAAAGGCTTCCATGTCACCCAACCCGAGCGAGAGCATCTGCAAGATGACCGAGGCCAGGTTGGTACGCAGGATCTCGGGATCGGTAAAGGCCGGACGGCCGTTGAAGTCCTCCTCGGAGTAGAGGCGGATGCAGATCCCGTCGGCGACCCGGCCACAGCGCCCCTTACGCTGGTTGGCGCTGGCCTGGGAGATGGGCTCGATGGGCAGTCGCTGCACCTTGGTACGCCAGGAGTAGCGGCTGATGCGCGCGGTGCCGGGATCGATCACGTAGCGGATGCCGGGCACGGTGAGCGAGGTCTCCGCCACGTTGGTGGCGAGCACGATGCGCCGCCCGGCATGGGGTTGGAACACCTTGTTCTGCTCGGCATTGGACAGACGCGCGTAGAGGGGCAGCACCTCGGTGTCGCGCAGATTGAGCTTGCGCAGCCCATCGGCGGTGTCGCGAATTTCCCGCTCCCCGTTCATGAAGACCAGGATATCGCCGAGCCCCTCGTGGCTGAGCTCTTCGACGGCATCGAAGATCCCCTGCAACTCATCGCGATCGTCCGCCCCGTCGGTCAACGGGCGGTAGCGCACCTCCACCGGGTAGGTGCGCCCCGATACCTCGATGATGGGCGCCTTGCCAAAGTGACGGGAGAAGCGCTCCGGATCGATGGTGGCCGAGGTGATGATCACCTTGAGATCCGGGCGGCGCGGCAACAGCTCCTTGAGATAGCCCAAGATGAAGTCGATGTTGAGGCTGCGCTCGTGGGCCTCATCGATGATGAGGGTGTCGTACTGGGTCAGCAGCCGATCGTTTTGGATCTCGGCGAGCAAGATCCCGTCGGTCATCAGCTTGATGTGGGTCTGCTCGCTCACCTGATCGGTAAAGCGCACCTTGTAACCCACGTACTGGCCGAGCTCGGAGTGCATCTCTTCAGCGATGCGCGCCGCCACGGTACGCGCCGCCAGCCGCCGCGGCTGGGTATGACCGATGAGCCCCTTCACCCCGCGCCCGAGCGCAAGGCAGATCTTAGGGATCTGGGTAGTTTTTCCCGAGCCGGTTTCACCGGCGATGATCACCACCTGGCTTTTACTGATGGCGGCGGCAATCTCGGCCGCCTTCTGACTCACCGGCAGGTTGTCGGGATACGTCACGGCGGGTACGCCAGCTTGCCGGCTGATCAGACGCGCCTGCGCCAGACGCAGATCACCGTCGATGGTGGCCAGTACGGCCTCCTGTTTGGCGGCGGGCAGCTTGGCCGCCCCGTGCAGGCGCTTGGCCAACTGGCGGGCATCGAGGTTCATGCAATGGGCAAGGCGCGCCCGCAGGGCAGGAAGAGAGAGAGACAAGGGACAATTCCTGATCAGTAGTCTGAGAGTGATTCATGCTTCCCAAGCCGCCCATCGGGCCGGGCTCGGCGAACAAAACAAGAAAGTTGGCAGCGATCCTAAAGAGAGCGCTCGCTCGGTGCAAGGCATTCCCAATACAAAGGGCGCCATGGGCGCCCTTAGCAAATCATGCGGCCATCAGGCCGGGTGGTGCTCAAAGCAGCCTTGTAACTGCTGGCTGATGGCCCGCAGCACCATATGGCGGTTAATGACACCGACTAGCCTCCCCTCCTCCAATACCGGATAGATTTTGGGCTTTTGTCCCCGCATCATGCTGGCCACCTCGATGATGGAGGTGTCGGGCGTGACGCTCAACACCTCACGGCGCATCACATCGCGCACCAGCGCGACCTGCTCGCAGTGGTAAGCCTCCTCCAACATGGCGCCGAGGCAGTCTTGCTCCGACACCCACCCCAGCACCTGTCCGGCGCCATCCACCACGGGGCCGCCCAACTGGTTGCTATGCAGAAACTTCTCCACCGCCGCCGGTACCGTCATGTCCGGTGACAACGTCACGGCCCGCTCCAGCATGTAGTCCCGAACCTTCAATGAGTACATTCTCTCCCCCTGGGCGCCCCTGCGCCGGCACGACTGACTCCACCTCAGTGTAGCCAGTCGTCCCCTCAGGAGATGGATTGCAGCAGCAGCAGTAACTCGCTCTGACTGTGGCAGTCGGTTTTCTTGAAGACACTTTTGAGCGTCGAGCGCACCGTCTCCACCTTGACCCGGCGCATATCGGCGATATCCCCGCTGCTATACCCCTTGCTCAGCAGCAGCAACAGCTCCTTTTCACCACTGGTCAGGGGATAGATATTGGAAAGTGCCTCTATGTTGGGGGTGAAGGCGTGCTCAGGATCCCGCAATACCAACTCGATGAAACGCTCGCTATTACGCAATCCATTCATCAGGGTGGCTTGCAGCAGCAAGGGACGCAATCCACCGGTGCGGGATACTGGCATATATATGCAAGCTCCTGACTGAAGATATGCAAATTTATTTAATAAATCTCTAAAGTAACGCTGCTGCTCTTTTCCATAAAACGAGAATATTCCCTGCGTCATGCGCAGTTCCTGATTCTCATCAGCAACCCGGTTGAATGCCGCATTGGAATAATAAATCGCACCTTTGTCATCAATGATCGCTACCGCTTTTCCATGGTGTCTGACCAATTGCTGCAATTGATAATTTTGTGATTCCAACCCAACCAGATTCCAGTAATGGCGACTCCAGGCAGCTAACCCAAAATAGAGGCTATCCCAATATTGGATATCTTGGTCATTAAAATCGGACTGACTCTGATCGCGATAGCAACTGACGCTGCTGACACCATAACCCCGAACCTGACAAACACCACCGATGGCAAAACGCGCCCCGAAGCCGGCCAGCAGTCCGGCCCGCTGACTCAAGCTCTCCGCCTTCACTACCCCCTTGCACCCCTTCTCCAGGTAGTGATTGAACCAGATATCCTGACGATGATGCTGTAGATAATAATTCTGCTGCGCATCACTCAAGCCGCTGGAAAATAGACGAACACCAAAATTTTTCTCTTCATCCCGTAACAAAATCAATGAGAGCAGGCTACCAGAGTCGTGGCGCATTCCCTCCACGACCAAATTGATATCCGAGTCATTAATACCGCACTCGTACAACTGTTCTAAATACGGTGACGGACGCGACTGCGCTATGTTTAACACCCTAAACTCCCTTTTATTATTCTTTGTCAGACGATACTACCCGCATGTTAAATCGGTGAGAAGAGAAAGTTCCGGAAATAGATTTTCTACTGACGGAAAGTCTTCCTGATGACAATCCTCACATGGTAAACACTTCTTTACATGGCTCTCTTTTTACATAAGGAAGCGCTGATATTGCTCGCTGATGATCACCCCAGATGAAGGGGAGTTCCCCCCCTCCTTTCCTGCTCATATCCAGGCGGTGGCCACACAGACAAAACACACAGAAATAAAGACTTCATCGAAATATCGACCACTTCATAGCAAAAACACACATCTTTACATTGAGGTGGTTGCAATACGTACAGGGAATGTTATGATATGCAGCATATTGTGACAGATGAGGGAGAGCATCATGAAAGAGTTCATTGTGACTGCGGTGTTTACCGTTTTCTTTGCGCTGGTCGCGACATCCATTCCCTCAATTGCACAAATGTGATTAATTTCAATCACATTGCACGATTACACCAACATTAAGTAGTTTGCATACTCCCGAGGAAAAGCACAGTTAGTCAGTAAAATCCTACACAAACTGGCACTCTTTTCCTCTTTATGGCGCAAGTCCATAAAACGCGACACTTGTGATGTATTTGTGTGCTGCGCTCGTCATCCTCCGCAGCCACACCTTGGGAGCCTTGTGCTCCCTTTTCTGTTTTTTCTTGCCCGATCGCCTCAAACGGGCACAATAGCCGGCAGTCCGAGCAACAAGGAAGCCGAGCATGAGCCTTGCAAACCTGATCCAGTGGCGCCGCGACCTGCACCAATACCCAGAAGCCGCCTGGAAAGAGTTCCGTACCACTAGCCTTATCGCCAACCACCTGAGCAGTCTCGGCTACGACGTCGTACTGGGTGACGCCTTGCTGGCCAACTCGCTGGTCATGGGGCGCGAGATCGACGTCGCAGCCGAGAAGGCTCGCGCCCTACAGCAGGGAGCCGATCCCGGTTGGCTGGCGCAGATCGATGAACTCACCGGCCTGATGGGAGTGCTCGATACCGGGCGCCCCGGCCCCACCCTCGCCTTTCGCTTCGATATCGATGCGGTCGAGGTAGAAGAGAGCCAGCACGGCGAACACCTCCCCGCCAAGGAGGGATTTGCCTCCTGTAATAGCGGCTGGATGCACGCCTGCGCCCACGATGGCCATACCGCCATCGGCCTCGAGCTGGCTCGCCGGCTGGCGGCGGCCCGCGATCAGTTGTGTGGCCGCATCAAGCTCTTCTTCCAACCCGCCGAAGAGGGTTGCCGTGGCGGCAAGGCGCTGGCAGCGGGCGGCGCACTGGCCGACGTGGATGCCCTGCTCTCCCTGCACATCGGCATTCATGCCGGCAGCGGCGAGCTGGTGATCAACCCGACCGATTTTCTCTGCTCCACCAAGTTCGATGTGCACTTCATGGGAACCCCCGCCCATGCGGGGCTCGAGCCCAATGCCGGTGCCAATGCCCTGGCCGCAGCCTGTATGGCGACCACGGCGCTGCTTGGCATTGCGCGCCATCGCGACGGCATGACCCGGATCAACGTGGGGCAACTGCAAGCCGGCAGCGGGCGCAATGTGATCCCGGCCCATGCTGAACTAAAGGGAGAGACCCGCGGCGCCGATGCCGCTCTCAACGACTACATGTTTGCCCAGGTGCAGCGCATCGTGGAAGGGGCGGCATTGACCTATGGCGTCACCTTTCGCATCCTGCGCCAGGGTGAGGCCATCGGCCTGGATAACAGCCCCTCCCTGCTCAGTGAGCTGACCCACCTGGCCAAGACGCAAGGGCTGACCACCATCCAGAGCCGCCGCTTCGGGGCCAGCGAGGACGCCGGTTTTCTCATCGCCCAGGTGCAGCAGCAAGGGGGGGAAGCGGCCTATCTGGTGCTGGGCGCCGATCTGGCCGCGCCGCACCATCACAGCGCCTTCGACTTCGATGAGCAGGTGATGCTCAAGGGCGTGGATCTGCTCGAGGGCTGGGTACACGCGCGCCTGGCCCGCTAGCCGTCGTCATCCATGAAAAAGGCAGCCCGCAGGCTGCCTTTTTATCACCCAAGCACATCACCTTAGCCGAGGACAATCGCCTCAAGCTGGCTGAAGTGGTGGATGCGGTGGGTCGGATGGCACTCGGCCTCACTGAAGTGGGGATCGAACCAGCAGGTGGCCAGCCCGGCGGCGGCCGCGCCGCCGATATCGGTCTGCGGATTGTCCCCCACCATCAGCACCCGAGCGGGATCGCGCACCGGCAGCGCGCTTAAGGCATGCTCGAAAATGGCGGCGCGCGGCTTGGCGACCCCGACTTCGTCGGAGATAACCAGCGGCGAGAACCAGCTCTCCAGCGCGTGACGGGCCAGCCGCCCGCGCTGCGGCGCGCTGAAGCCATTGGTGATGATCCCCATGCCCACATGACGACGCAGACGCGTCAAGGTCTCGAGCACCCCATCCAAGGGCCGGCTCAGTGCCACTATTTGCTCCAAAAACAACTTATTGAGTTCGAGTGGGCAGCGCTCCACCTGCTCACCAATGCCGATGAAACGGCGGCTTTGCAAGGTATAAGAGTCGATAGCCCCAGCATTGAACTGCTCCCAGAGCCGATGGTTGGTCTCCTTATACTCTTGCAGCAGCGGCTCGCTGGGGGTCAGGCCAATCTGCTCGAGCAGGGCCAGCAGGGCCGCATGGGCCGGGAAATCGAACAGGGTCTCGTCCAGATCGAACAGCACCCAATCGTAGGCGGTAGCAGACATCTTGTTTCTCGTTTAGCAGGATAAAAGCTGCTGGCGGGCCAGCAAGGTCAAGGTGAGGCGCACCCCGAAGCCGGTGATCTCGCTGGCCACGAGCCCGTGACCACCTTTGTGGCGAAAGCCAGAGAGATCGAGGTGCAGCCAAGGGACGGATGCGGGCACGAAGTGCTGCAAGAAGCGCGCAGCATCGATGTGATCGCACGAGGCGCCGGGGGCGCACTGCAACAGATCCGCCCACTCGCTCTTGAGGCTCTCGTCATAGTCCTCGTCGAGCGGGAAGGGCCAGATCCGCTCTCCGGCCTGCTGGCCGGCCTCTATCAATTCAGAAAACCACGCGGGACGATTGGTGAAGGCGCCGCTGTAGCGGCTGCCGAGCGCCCGTTTGCAGGCCCCGGTCAGGGTGGCATAGTCGATCAGTAGATCCGGCGCCCCTGCGGCCGCCATGCTCAGGGCATCGGCCAGCACCATGCGCCCCTCGGCATCGGTGTCGACCACCTCAATGGTGGTGCCATCATAAGCTCGCACCAGATCGCCGGGGCGGTAGGCACGCGGC
The DNA here is from genome assembly GCF_014892695.1 of Aeromonas simiae. Classification (NCBI taxonomy): domain Bacteria; kingdom Pseudomonadati; phylum Pseudomonadota; class Gammaproteobacteria; order Aeromonadales; family Aeromonadaceae; genus Aeromonas; species Aeromonas simiae. The sequence continues at coordinate 1,686,234 of NZ_CP040449.1, read as the reverse complement.
CCTATGTGGTTTTCGGCGATCGCCAACCAGCACTCCACCTCGACAGGCAGGCCGGCACGGCTGATGGCAAGCAAGGTGCCAAGCGCCACGGCGCTGCCCCCCATGTCGAGGTGCATGCCATACATGCCGCCCCCCACCTTGAGGCTGTACCCACCCGAGTCGTGGCAGATCCCCTTGCCCACCAGGGCCAGCTTGCATCGGGCTCCGGTCGGCTGATAACGCAGCCGCACCATGGCGGCCTACCCCGCCTCTGCCCCGCTCGCCACGGCCAGAAAGGCGCCGGCGCCGCGCCGGGCCAGCTCGACTTCATCCAGCTCCTGCCACTGCCACCCCTCTTGCTCGGCCAGCGCTCGCACCCGCTGACGATAGCTGGCCGCCCCCAGCTCCGAGGAGGGCATGACGGCAAGATAACGGGCCAGCCCGTTGCCCTCGACCTCCGCCAACAGGCGATCGAGCGGTAACGGGTAGGCCGGCGAGAGGGTCACCCGATGCAGTGGCGCCGGCCCCTTGGCCTCACGCTGGTAACCGGGCATCGGGATCCGGGCACTGAGCAAGGCCCCCAGCAGCGCCTCGGCCAACGCGGCCCCCTCATCGGCGGCAAACCCATGCAGGTGCAGCGCCAGCTCACCACTTTTCAGGGCGGCCAGTGGGGCCACCGCCTCGCGAAGGCGGCGATAGCGTTCGGCCGCCGGCGCCTTGGGATCGATAAAGCAGAGCCATTGATATTGCCCGTCGCGCAGACAACTGAGCGGCGGGGCCGCAATCTGCTCGGCCAGGGCAAACGGATGCCCGACAGGGGAATCGAAAAAGGCGTGGCGCTCGGACTCGGCCACCAGCAGCAGGGCCGCCTCGGCGCCACCGTCGGCTACGTCATCTAACGTGCGCTCAAGCAACACAATGGAGGGGGCAGAGAAGCGAAAATCGAGCATGAAGGTACAAGCAATCGGGCAATAACAGGTACGCCATGATAACGGCGGCAATGCAGGCAGGCCAAGAGATGAATGGGGGGGAGAAGAAGATAAACAGAAAGTTGGTTGCGGGGGCCGGATTTGAACCGACGACCTTCGGGTTATGAGCCCGACGAGCTACCGAGCTGCTCCACCCCGCGTCCGAATTGTCACTTCGATGTGAGCAGAACATCGAAGCCTGTGCCTTGCGGCAAAGTTGGTTGCGGGGGCCGGATTTGAACCGACGACCTTCGGGTTATGAGCCCGACGAGCTACCGAGCTGCTCCACCCCGCGTCCGAATTGTCACCCCGATGTGAGCAGAACATCGAAGCCTGTGCCTTGCGGCAAAGTTGGTTGCGGGGGCCGGATTTGAACCGACGACCTTCGGGTTATGAGCCCGACGAGCTACCGAGCTGCTCCACCCCGCGTCCGAATTGTCACTTCGATGTGAGCAGAACATCGAAGCCTGTGCCTTACGGCAAAGTTGGTTGCGGGGGCCGGATTTGAACCGACGACCTTCGGGTTATGAGCCCGACGAGCTACCGAGCTGCTCCACCCCGCGTCCGAATTGTCACCTCGATGTGAGCAGAACATCGAAGCCTGTGCCTTACGGCAAAGTTGGTTGCGGGGGCCGGATTTGAACCGACGACCTTCGGGTTATGAGCCCGACGAGCTACCGAGCTGCTCCACCCCGCGTCCGAATTGTCACCCCGATGTGAGCAGAACATCGAAGTCTGTGCCTTACGGCAAAGTTGGTTGCGGGGGCCGGATTTGAACCGACGACCTTCGGGTTATGAGCCCGACGAGCTACCGAGCTGCTCCACCCCGCGTCCGAATTGTCACCCCGATGTGAGCAGAACATCGAAGTCTGTGCCTTACGGCAAAGCTGGTTGCGGGGGCCGGATTTGAACCGACGACCTTCGGGTTATGAGCCCGACGAGCTACCGAGCTGCTCCACCCCGCGACAGAGGCCGCCATAATAGGCCGATCGTCTGTCATTGCAAGGGGTTTTCATCAATTTATCCATTCACACCGTGCATTCGCCGCATTCTCAGCCATTCTGGCCATCCCTTGCACAATCGACGGCCTACAGGCTCGGCACCGTCACCATGACAGGAGCCATCATCATACGCTTGGGTCGAGGCCACCGTTTCCCGCTCGGCTGTGCCCTGTGCGGCGGCGGGGTCAACTTCGCCATCTGGGCCCGACTGACCTGCGAGGTCGAGTTGCTGCTGTTGGTCAGCGCCGAGGATGACCCCCGAGGTGATCCCCCTCATCCCCGCGCCTGAATCGCGCCACCGACCAAGACCGTTTTGGATTCGCCTCGTGAGAGAGGATCAGATGAGGTGAAACAGGTTGCCGGCGGCGCACTGGGCCACCAATAGCAGGGCCAGCGCCACGGAGAGCACCGCCGGGGCGCTGTCACGCCGTCCCAGCAAGGGGGTAAACCAGATGATCAGGCCGGCCACCATCACCAGCGCATAGGTCAGCACCCAGGGCACCAGCGTATCGAGCAGCGCCACATCGTGCTGTAGCAAGGTCAACATTCCCAAGCCGAGCAACCCCACCACAGCCCCGAGCAGACCGCCAAGGGGCAGCAGCAAGTTGAACGCCTGCAAACGGTGGCGGGCTCGCAGCAAGATAAGGTGGGCAAAGGCGCAGCCCAGCAGCAACAGTTGGGAGAGCCCGAGCAGCAGGCTCTGGGAGAGCAGCAGACCCGCCCCGTAAAGCGCCAGCGGCAGCGCCGGCAGCCACAGCCAGTGGGAGGCGATCGAGCGCTTGCCCTCCATCCTAGATTGAATGGCGGCCAGCACCATGCCGCCGATCACCGCCACGGCGCCGATGCCGATCAGCCAAAAGGAGGCCTGCGCCTCCACCGCAAGAAACAAGGAGAGCGCGGTGATCATCCAGATGGAGAAACTCTGGCTGGTGATCCGCGCGCGCTGGCCGGGGCAGAGATCCCCGCGCCACAACACCAGACCGAGCACGACCAGCGCACCGAGCGCCATCAGACCCAACATGGGGTAGAGCCAGTGGGGCAATTGCATGAACATGACAGACTCCTTTAGCGAAACCGGGGCAGTATAACGCCCAGACCGCTTCGGATCAGCCCTGGCCGCGCGCCATCGCCACCACCCGCGCAAACATCTGCCGCAGCATGGGCGGAATGTGCTCGGCGCCAAGGCGCTCGGCCTCCTCCACCACCGCCAGGGCCATGCCCGGCTTGCTGCGGTGATGGATCGCCTTGTCGATGATGCGCCCCGCACTGAGCGGCGTGCGCTCCCCCACCCCGGCCTCACGCCGGTAGACCGAGGCAAAACCGTGCTGGAACAGGTAGTGCTCGATGTCCGCCGCCGGCAGCAGGGTCAGGCGATCGCGCTCCCGATCCCCTTTTAGCTGGGAGCGTACCGAGTTGGCGTACTTGACCCCCGCTTCATCACCATCAGCCAGCAGGTGCCACTCCAGCCCGAAATCGCGGGCAATCTTGACCAAGGGGCTCAGCCCGCACTGGGCAAACTCGATGATGCGCACCCCTTCGGCCCGCAAGCTGTAGCCGCAGATCTGGGCCAGCTCGGAGAGCAGCCAGATCTCGGTCTCCCCCTCCACCAGCAGCCAGCAGCGGGCAAACAGGGACATGGGCCGGTTGATGCGCACGTGAAAGGCGATTTTGCGCAAATCATCACTGCTGTAGCGCTCGCCCCCCAGTTGATGGCACTGGATATCGTGCTCACGGCGCACCAAGCGGCGCACCTCGGAGAGCGGCAGTGAAGAGAGCAGATCTCCTGAGTTGGTGGTCAGCAATTTCTGCCCCGGCAGCTGCTCAAGCAGCCCCCATGCCACCGCCAGCATGGTGGGATGCAGCCGGCTCTCGGGATCTTCGAGGATCAGAATGGGGCGGGCCCCCTCCTCCAGCTCTCGGTTGCCACGCGCCTGAAGCAAGGTCCCTGCTACGCCCGCCATCGCCAGTTGCAGGGCCCGGCTGTCGGAGCTTTGCAGCAGATCGTAGAGGTTGCCGGGATGGCGCAGCGTCATCGGCTTGTTGATGATGTCACGTTGGGTGCGCGGCTTGTGTTTGAGCGGTGAGAGGGCGCGAAAGTAGTGATCCATCAACTGGCGCACGGCCGAGAGCGCCCCTTGCAGCTCTAGCTCTGAGATCCCTTGCGGCTCGTCGCGCATCCGCTCCACCAGATCGCTCAACGACTGCTCCCAGTGGCCGTTGAAGGCCGGCTCGGAGAGCTGCGCCGAACGCGCATCACGCAGGCGGAACACCGGGTTCATGGTAATGAGCAACCCCACCAAGGACTGCGCCAACGCAGGATCGATGGCCAAGCTCTTGCCCGAGCCGTCGAGAAAATCGTGGGTGGTGACCACCTGACCCGCCGCGTTGTATTCGGCCATGGCCCGGTAGTGCACCCGGTTGAACTTGTCTTTGTGTTTGATCCAGGCCGGCGCCAGTCGCGCTAAGCGGCTGGAGTGCAGACTGATGTCAGGGCGAAACTCGCAAAAGCTCAGCACCACCTGCAAGTGAGTGGCGCTTGGCTGCTCGGGATCCTCGGGGCGATGAAAATCGTCCGCCACAAACTGATAGGCTTCCGCCTCCTGTCCGAGCAGGCACCACAGCGCCCGCAGCAGACTCGATTTCCCCCAGGAGTTCTCACCGATCAGCACCGTCGTCTGATCAAACCCCAGCGAGAGGCGGCTAATACCGCGATATCCCCTGATTTCGATTCGTTCCAGATACATCCAAGATCAGTCCTAACCATCATGACTGATCCAATAGTGACAAAGGCAGCGGCAAAAGCCTATTGCCACGCGCTGACGCTAGCGGGAACTGTGAGGTAATTGGCGATTTTGTTCGGCATCGCGCAAAGGGCGCAAGAGCGGGGCATTCCAGTGGCTAAACCAGAGCTGGCGGTGGCGAAGTTGACGTTTACGATGCTGCAAGGGGCTCTCCTCATCAATGGTGATCCCCCCCACTATCACGCCACCGTATGACGCGAAGATGACAGTGAGGCCCGCCACTGCCCCGGAGTCATGCCAAAGGCCTGCCGAAAGCGGTTACCCAAGTGAGCCTGGGAAGAGAAACCGCACAGCAGTGCCACCTGCGCCAGGGGCAGATCCCCGGCCAACAGTTCACGGGCCCGTGCCAAACGCAGGCTGGCCAGATAGCGGTGGGGCGGCAGCCCCAGGCTCTGGGCAAACATGCGGGCAAAGTGGTATTCGCTAAGTTCAGCCAGCGCCGCCAGCTCGCTCAGGGTGATCGACTGGTCGAGATGGGCCCTGAGGTAGTCACACACCCGCCGCTGCACCGCCGGCGCCAGACCACCGCGAGGCGTCGGCAAGGGCGCCGCCGCCCGGGTATGGTGGCGGTAGGCGTGCAACATCAGCAGCCAGCAGCCGTGAGAGAGCGACAGGCGATCGAGGGGATCGGCCCAGTCGAGCGGCATCAACTGCGCGCGCACCAGATCCGAGAGCAGCGGATCGTCGATGAAGGTGCGATCGACCAGTTCGAGGTGGCGCCCCTCCTTGTCACACGCCTGCTCGGCGATGCGTTGCAGGTGGGCCGGGGTGAAATAGAGGTGAAAGAAGCGAAACTCGTCGCGAATGAGCCACTCGGACTGGTGCTGAGCCGGCATGATGCAGACCTTGCCGGCGCCGCCACGGCCACACGGGCCATCGAGCCGTTCGGTCTGCTCCCCCCCTTGCAGATAGACGCTCAGGGTGTGGTGGCCCGGCTTGTCATAACGGGTCTGATCGAAGCGGTTACGCCAGCTGGCCACCCCCAGCCCAGGCTCGAGCCTGCACTCGTTGTCCAGTTGCGCCCCCGTGCTCATCAGCGCCTGATAGATCCCCTGCTCCATGGCTCTTCCTCTCCTACGTCCTGAGCCATTCTAGCGCCACCCTTGGCGCCGCCAAGCCATGCCGGCAAAAAAGCGCAAGATGATGCAAGGCAGCCGCAATTCCCTGCAATCCCCGCCCCGCAGAGCGAGGCATCATGGGGCCGAGACCACCTCAGCCAAGGAGGCTGCATGACCCCCCTGCTCTACCTCGTCACCATCCTCATCTGGGGATCGACCTGGATCGCCATCACCTGGCAGATTGGCGCCATTCCCATCGAAGTCTCGGTACTCTATCGCTTTGTGCTGGCCGCCCTGACCCTGTTTACCCTGCTGGCGCTGCTGCGCCGCCCCCTGCGCCTGCCCGCCGCCGGCCACCCCTATGCCATGGCACTCGGCGCCCTGCTCTTTTCCACCAACTTCATCTGCTTCTATCACGCCACCCGCTTCATCCCGAGCGGCCTCTCTGCCGTGGTGTTCGCCAGTGCCAGCATCTTCAACGGTTTGCTGCTCTGGGCGCTGGAGGCCCAGCGCCCCACCCTGCGTTGGGCCATCGGAGCCCTATTCGGGGTGGGGGGCACTTTGCTGCTGTTCTGGCCCCAGTTACAGGCCGATCATGGCGCCTCCCCCCTGCTCGGCCTGCTGCTCGCCTGCGCCGGCACCCTCTGCTTTTGTGGCGGTAACTTGGTTTCGGCGCGCGGTCAACGCGCCGGGTATCCGGTATTGACCCTGGTGCCATGGGGCATGCTCTACGGGGTGATCTTGCTGGCGTTGTGGGTGCTGATCAAAGGGGAGCCGCTGGTGCTGCCCAGTGCGCCTCGCTACCTGGCGGGGCTCGTCTATCTGGCCCTGTTTGGTTCTGTAGTAGCCTTTTGCGCCTATCTCACCTTGGTCGGGCGGATTGGCGCGGCCAATGCCGCCTACGCCACCGTGCTGTTTCCAGTGGTCGCCCTCACCCTCTCGGCCCTCTACGAAGGATACCAATGGCAAACGACCGCCTGGATTGGGATGGCCTGCGCCCTGCTGGGCAATCTTATCTTGTTCGCGCCACGGCGCTTGCAGCGACCCCGCTCCCCCTCATAAAGTGGCGGTCGATGTCATCAAGGGAGAACGCCATGCTGCTGGAAGGATTGGAAACGCTCTATCTGCTGGCCCACGAGGGCACCATGGGCAAGGTGGGCAGCCGCCTCTTCATCAGTCAGTCGGCGGTGAGCAAGCGCATCGCCACCCTAGAGGCACGCCTTGGCAAGCGGCTGATCGAGCCGGACGGGCGCCACATCCGTCTCACCCCGGAGGCGCACGATCTGCTGCTGCGGGTCGGCCCCATTCTCGACGAGCTCAAGGGGCAGATCTCCGACAGCCGCAGCTTAGATGATCGCAGCGTGCTGCCGGTGGCCTGCTCCGAGACCCTGCTAGCAGGGTATCTGGCCCCCTTCCTGCGCGACTACATGCAGGCCCACGATCCCTACCTGCGCCTCTCCACCCACCACACCCCAGTCATCGTCGAGCGGGTGCGCTCGGGTGAGGCGCTGATCGGGGTCTGTGCCGGGCGCCTGCCTCCCGGCCACGGCCTTACCACGCTGCGCCTGATGGAGGAGCCCTTCTATCTGGTGGGCGATGAGCAGCAGGCCCGCCAGCAGGGGGTGCTCACCATGGAGCTCGACAACCCGGCCAATACCTACTTACAGGCGCGGCTGCAAGAGCTGGGGTTACCGGCGCGGATGCAGATGGACTCCTATCTGGCCCTGATCGAGCTGGCGCGCGCCGCGCTCGCCCCCACCCTGCTGCCAGCCGGCCTGCTCGGGCTGCTTGGCAACAGCGATCTTCCCTGCCGTATGCTGCCCGATCTGAGCCGGCCACTGCACCTCATCTACCGCCCCAACGCCCTCAAGCGCGAGCGCCTTGGCCGTTTTATCGAGGCGGTGCACCACTTCTTTCAGCAACGCAGCGCCGCAGGGCTGGGTTGAGCGCAAAGGGCATGCCCCTCCTGCTCACTGACTCAGCCAATCTTCTCGCAACATAAAACGCCTGCCCGGCAGGGCAGGCGCATTGCGCTCGGTTAGTGGGCCAAGGCCAGCAGCTCGGGGTATTGATTGAGCAGCAGCTTGATGCACATCACCAGCGACACCGTCACCAGCAGGGGGCGGATAAGCTTTACCCCCTTGCTCACCACCAGCCGCGAGCCAAGACGCGCCCCGATGAACTGACCCACCGCCATCGCAAGGCCGACCGACCATACCACCTTGCCACCTAGCGTAAAAAAGAGCAGCGAGGCGATGTTGGAGGTGAAGTTGAGCAATTTGGTGTGCGCAGTGGCTCGCGCCATGCCGTAACCGGCCAGAGCGACGAAGGCGATGGCAAAAAACGACCCCGTGCCGGGGCCAAAGAAGCCGTCATAAAACCCCACCCCACCACCGGCCACCAGGGCAAACGGCAGAGGGGCCAGCCGACGCTGGCTCTCGGCATCGCTCACCCGTGGTGAGAACATGAAGTAGAGGGCAAACAGCACCAGCAAAAACGGCAGCACCCGCTCGAGCACGGCGGCATCGATGGTCTGCACCGCCAGCGTGCCGAGGGCTGCGCCAATGAAGGTGCAGACGATGGCCGGCCAGATGAGGCGCCACTCGAGCAGGCCCCGCCGGGCATAATAGTAGGTGGCCGAGAAGGAGCCAAAGCTGCTTTGCAGCTTGTTGGTGCCCAGCACCAGGGCCGGCGGCATGCCGGTGGCCAGCAGAGCCGGCACGGTGAGCAGTCCACCGCCCCCGGCGATCGCGTCGATAAAGCCCGCTACCAGGGCCACACCAAACAGCATGGCCAGGGTCATCAATTCCATTTCCATAGGCTACCTCGTTCTTAGCAATGGCGCGATGTTACTCGCAGCTTATCGCCCCTCATAGCGAAACGCAGGCAGCCAATCTATTCCTGTTAAGCATCATTTACCCACATCAGGCAACCGGCTCGGAGGGGCTGCTCGCCTCCCCCGAGGCGCGGCTGGGCTTGCCGGCCAGATAGCGCTGACTGAACAGGTTGAACCAGCGTTGCAGCGCCTGCCCCTCCGCCACAAAGCCGCTGCTCTCGAGCACGCAGGCTGCCACCTCGGCGGTGCACAGATGCTGATCGTGCGCCGCCACCCGCATGCCATAGGTCGAGAGCTGCTCGGGCTGCACCGCGAGCACCGGGAAGCGATCTAAGTAGGGGCTCTTGTTGGCCATGCGCCGCGCCTCACGCCAGGTGCCGTCGAGCAGCACAAAGAGCGGCCGCTTGCCGGGGTCCCAGCTCGCCTGACTGATGACCCGCTCCGGCGCCTTCTCGCAGTCGGGGAAGATCAGAAACGGCTGGTAGGCGGGATCATCGAGCAGGGCCAGCAGGGCGGGATCTGGCTCGGTGCGCGACCACAGGAAGGCGTGGGTAGAGCCGGGCAGCACATCGGCGATGAGGCGCCCTGTGTTGCTCGGCTTGAGCGGCTCGCTGTCATACATGATGAGGCAGAAGGCCGCCGCCGAGATAAGCTCAGGACGCTGGGCGCAGGCGCAAAGAGAGGGAAGCAGCAAGCAGCCGGGGCAGCGCTGGATGCGCCCACCGCGGGCCAGAAAGGGACGGGTCGAGCGCGCCAGGCGCCAAGCGCGCAGGCGGGTGACCGCGTGATCCGGAATGGAACTCATGGGTGGAGACTCGGGAATGCTCGGGACGAATGGGGTTGAAGGGGTAAAAAAAGAGCGAGCCTCTGGCCCGCTCTTTCTCAGGGTTTAGCGTGCCTGCTCCAGGATCTGGCCAAGGAAACGACCGAAGTCATGGCCATGGTGCTCAAGCAGCTTGGGGAACATGGAGATGGGGGTCATGCCGGGGAAGGTGTTGATCTCATTGAGCAGGATCTCCCCTTCATCGGTGAGGAAGAAGTCGATGCGCGACAGGTGGGTCAGCCCCAGTTGGCGGAACGCCTTGATCGCGTACTCGTGGATGGCGGCAGCCTGCGCCTCGCTCAGCCCCTCGGCATGCAGCGTGGTGCTGGAGTGGCTGCCGCTGCTGTATTTCTCTTCGTAGCTGTAGAACTTATCCTGCGGCACGCAGATCTCGCCCGGGTAGGTCGCCACCAGCTCATCACCATACTGGTAGACCGCCACCTCCAGCTCGCGCGGCTTGACCGCCTTCTCCACCAGTACCTGATCGGAGTAGCCAAACGCCCCCTCGATAGCGGCGGCGAGATCCTCCTCGCGGGTCACCTTGTAGCACCCCACCGAGGAGCCCTGGGAGGCCGCCTTGACAAACAGCGCCCCCCACTGAGCCAGCGCGGCGCGCGCCTCATCCAGGCTGTTGGCGTCGTTCTCGGTCAAGAACAGATAGGGGGTGTTGGGGATCCCAAGGGCGGTCAGCCACAGCTTGGTGCTGATCTTGTTAAAACAGATCTTGCTGGCCTCGGCGTTGCACCCCAGGTAAGGCAGGCCAGCCAGCTCGAGGAAGGATTGCAGATCGCCGGTCTCACCCGGATAGCCGTGGATGCAGGGCACCACGAAATCGACGGTGCGCGCCACGCTGGCAAAGGAGAGCAGGCGATCGAGGCCGAGCTTGCACTCGCGCCCATCGGCGGAGATCCAGCGATCTTTGAGCATCTCAACCCGGGTGACTTCCACCCCAGGCAGGGCCGAGAGCTTGCTCTCGAGGTAATTGGCACTGACGAGGGAGACTTCGTGCTCGGCGCCACCGCCGCCGCACAGCAGCAAAACATGCATATTTTTCATTCTGGGATCCCTTGGGATAAGCGGCCGGCACGTCGTCATGGCATGCCGGCAAAGGTGGCGGCCAGTGTAACAAGGGAAACAAACCCTTGTCAGCCCAAAGCGCAAGCGCTTGCACTGGGATCAGCGCGGCGGATCGACCCGTCCCAGCGCGTTACCGTTGACCCGAAACCAGCCGGCAATGCTGTGGCGCTCGGCCCGCGCCGGCAACACCTCGTGGGGGAACGCCTCGGAGAGAAACAGCACCAGCCGCCCGGCGCGCGGGGCGATGTCCGACAAAAACTGCTCGTCATCCCCGTACAGGCGCAGCAAGCCGCCGTCGGCCTCCTGCCACCCCTCGTTGAGGTAACAGACGGTGGTGAGGCGGCGGTTGGAGCGCCCGGCGAACGCATCCCGGTGACGGCCGTAAAAATCACCGGGACGATAGCGGGCGAAGTGGGCCTCGTAGTCAAACAACCCCAGCATCAGCTCCCGGTTGGCACATAGGCGCAACTGCTCCATCATGGCGAGATAACGCGCCACCGCGCCGCCTGTCTCCCGCTCCAGCCAGTGGATCTGATCGCGGCGGATCGCACTGTTGGTCTGGTGCTGCTGGGCCCGGCCAATGCCGGCCGGCTGCCACTCGTCGGGCAGGGCCTCTTGCAGCCCCTGCACCAGATCCGGGGGAAGAAAATCGTCGACCAAGGTCCAGCCACGTTCGGCGATGGCGTCCATGAGGGGGAGAAAATCCAAGATAATGTCCAAGCAAGTTGCAGTGCGCGCATTTCAGCGGCAAGTAGCGGCCGTGACAAACGATTCTTCTCATCCTGAGAAGACCCAAACTCTATAGTAATGGTCAGGAGGCCCCATGACATCGCTCACCGATTTTCCCCTCACCACCTTGGAGGGCACGCCCCTGCCCGCCGAAGCCCTGACCGGCCGGGTGGTGCTGCTGGTCAATGTGGCCAGCCTGTGCGGCTTCACCCCGCAATACCGGGCGCTGGAGCAGCTGCACCGTGACTACCGGGAGGCCGGGCTGGTGGTGCTCGGGTTTCCCTGCAACCAGTTCCGCCGCCAGGAGCCGGGGGACGCCAGGGCCATCGCCGAGTTTTGCCACCGCCACTTTGCCATCAGCTTCCCCCTGCTGGAAAAAGGGGAGGTGAAAGGGCCCGGCGCCCACCCGCTGTATGCCTGGGTCAGCCGGGCCCGTCCCGGTCTGCTCGGTCAGAGCATCAAGTGGAACTTCACCAAGTTTTTGTTCGATCGCCGCGGCCAGCCGGTGGCCCGCTATGCCCCCTTCACCGCCCCTGATCGGCTGCGTCCGCGCATTGAGGCGCTGCTGCGCACCCATGAAGTGGAGTGAGACGGGCGCATCTGCTATAGTGCGCGCCCTAATTCTGACGTCTTTACCGCCCAAGGCGGTTGTGAGCATGGAGTCTGCATGACCTTTCGCGATCTCGGTCTTTCCCCCCACCTGCTGCGCGCCATCGAGGAGCTCGGCTACACCAGCCCCACCCCGATCCAGCAAGAGGCCATTCCTGCCGTGCTGGCGGGCAAGGACGTGCTGGGCGGGGCGCGCACCGGGACCGGCAAGACCGCCGGCTTTGCCCTGCCGATGCTCAACAACCTGCTGCTCAACCACGGCCGTGGCCGGCGCCAGGTTCGCGCCCTGATCCTGGCCCCGACCCGCGAGCTGGCCGCCCAGGTGGGCAAGCAGGTCGATGACTATGCCCGCCACCTGCCGCTGCGGGTGCTCACCGTCTATGGCGGGGTGATCATCAAGCCCGATATCGAGGCGATCAAGAAGGGGGTCGACGTGCTGGTCGCCACCCCGGGCCGGGTGCTCGATCTGCTGAGCCAGAAGGCCCTCACCTTCGAGCGCCTCGAGGTGTTGGTGCTCGACGAAGCGGATCGGATGCTCGACATGGGCTTTATCCGCGACATCGAGCGCATCCTGCGCACCCTGCCAAGCGAGCGCCAGAGCCTGCTCTTCTCGGCCACCTTTAACGACGAGATCAAGGCGCTGGCTGGCGAACTGCTGCGCGATCCGGTGCTGATCGAGGTCGATCCGGCCAACACCACCGCCGACAAGGTGCGCCAGCGGGTGATCCGGGTCGACCGCGAACGCAAGCGTGAACTGCTCGCCCACCTGATCCAGAGCGAACAGTGGCAACAGGCGCTGATCTTCGCCCGCACCCGCCACATCGCCGACCGACTGGCCAAGCAGCTCGAGCGCGACGGTCTCGAAGCCACCGCCATCCATGGCGAGAAGAGCCAGGCGGTGCGTAACGCCGCGATGGAGGCATTTCGCCGTGGTGAGCTGCGCATCCTGGTGGCCACCGACATCGCCGCCCGTGGCCTCGACATCGATCAGCTCGAGCATGTCGTTAACTTCGAGCCCCCCCAGAGCCCAGAGGACTATGTGCACCGCATCGGCCGCACCGGTCGTGCCGGCCGCGGTGGTGAGGCCATCTCGCTCATCTGTCGCGAGGAGCTGGGTCAGTTGCAGCAGATTGAACGCTTCCTCGGTGAATCCCTCGAGACCGAGCAGGTGCCGGGTTTTGAGCCCAGCGGCAAACCGACCCGCCAGACCCTACCCGGCAGCAAGCCGGTGCAAAACCCGCCCCGCAAGGGCAAGAAACCCGCCGCCAAACCGGCCAAGACGGCCAAACCCGCCGCCACGGCGCGCCGCGATAAGGATGCCGACGAGGTGGGCTTCATGCCGGTACGCCGGCAGGCGCGGGTGCGCATCGAAGAGAGTGACGACTAAAAACAGAAACCGCCCCGAGGGGCGGTTTTTTTATATCGGGGGTGGCGCCGGCTCAGCCCACTCGCACCGCCTGGATCAAGGCGCTCATGTCGGGGGCGAACTCGCGCCGGGCGATGGCGCTGCGCACCGCGGCCTCGTCATAGCGCGCCGCCGGATAGAGCACCACGCAGCTCACGTCACCAGGGGCCAGGAAGTGGCGCTCGCCAAATTCGGTGTAGCGGGTCGCCCCTATACTCACCAGCAGCTGGCGCGGGTGACCGGCGCGTTGTAACAGGCCGTTGATGTGCTCGGCCGGCCCCTCATCTTCTTGGGTGTTGAGCTTGTCGACCATCCACTCCAGCAGGCGGGTGTGAAAGTAGCTGTAGTCGCTCACCGCGCTATCGACCCCGTAGGGGATCAGCTCGCCGCCACGCTCCAGATAACAGGCGATGCGATAACCGTCGAGCGGGCCGCCCGGCACCAGGCCGTCGATGGGGATCAGGTTGGCCGAGAGCCCCTTGCTGCACGGCCCCCAGTTCTTCTTCTCGCTGATCTTGCGCGCATCGGGGCGACGGATGGAGCAGTCGTTATAGGCGCCAAAGGCGGTGGGACGCACCGCCACCACCTTGTTTCCCTCGTACTCGAGTTCACACAATAGGGCCACTTCTGGCTCAATTTGCACCTTCTCGTCGCCGCTCACCGCCGCCTCGGGCAGCAGCAGGGTGTCGCTGCCGATGGGAAATACCCCGAGCTGCCCCGCCATACCGGGGACATAGAAGGGAAACAGCGCCTTGGGAGCGAGCTTGTCGCGTACCATCACCGCCACAAAATCGGAGGCCTCGCCCGCCTGCTCCAGGTGCCCGGCGAAGTTGCCGGCCACGCCAAGGCCCATGATCCCCTGCCACGTTTGTGCTTGCATCTTTAACTCCACTGCTTTATCGATGTGTCCTGCCGCCAAGGCAGATCCCGCGATTAGAGCACACTCCCCCGGTTGAGCCCAGCCGGGCCGGGACAAACTGTGCGGCGCCGCAAATTCCGACCTGACCACCAGAAGATGCTCGCCTATCTGGGAGCAGGGTTCATGCAGTTGTCATGCTTGCTGTGGCATCATCACGATAAGCCCACCAGAAGGAGTGACGACTATGCTGCGCTATCAGTTTTTCAAGCAAGGAGAGTGTCTGACCTTCCTCAACCCCGCCTCGCCCAGTTACGAGCGGGAGGCCAAGCAGCTCATCGGCCAGGGATTTGTTGCCCTTGGCACGCCCCTTGAGGCGAGCGATCCGACCGCCGCCTTGCAACAGGTGCGCCGCGCCTGGTCCGGCGAGGTACAACACCACACCGTGATGCACCCCCACGCCCTGCTGCTGGCAGCGGCCTGAATCAAGGGCGGGGACAGAGCCCCCGCCCATCTGCCCCTCGCCAAGCCCGGCGAGCAAGGCTAGAATGCAGCCCTGCCCCCTCGTGGACTGTATTCACGGCCTTGTGCCCCTGCTGGAATTGCGACTGTTATGACCGATCACGACCAGTGCCTCTGCGCCAACGCCATGGCGCTGTTTACCGAACTCGCCTCCGATAACCTTCCCCCCGACGAAATCGCCCGCTTCAACGCCCTCTATAACGAACAGGGATTGATGGCCGAGGTGGAGCTGGGAGATGACTGGGAGGCCGATGTCGGCTTTGCCGTGAACGACGCTGACTACGGTGAGGTGTGGATTGGTCTGGTCAACGACGAGCAGGACTTTACCCACCTGTTTGCCCGACTGCTGCTGTCACGCTCGGCCGAGGAGAAGTTCTGCCACATTGAATGGCTGCCGTGACACGGATCACGCCGTTAACCCTGCCCGGCCGACGCTGGCAGTGGCGCCAATTGCCGCGCCTGCTGGTGATCCTGCTGCTGTGGGCACTGCTCGGCTCGCTGCTCTCGGTCGCCCTGCTGCGCTTTATCGATCCGCCCATGTGGAGCTGGCGCCTGCTGCGCGCCATCGCCCCCCCTGCCCCCATCGAGCAGGTGCGCCACCAGTGGGTTGACCTCAACCAGATCTCGCCGGCCCTGCAACTGGCGGTGGTGGCCGCCGAAGATCAGCGCTTTGCCGATCACAGCGGCTTCGATCTCAATGCCATCCAGGCCGCGCTCAGGCACAACGAGCAGGGGCGCAGCGTGCGCGGTGGCAGCACACTCACGCAGCAGACCGCCAAGAATCTGTTCATGTGGAGCGAGCGCAGCTTCCTGCGCAAGGGGGTTGAGGCCTGGTTTACCCTGCTCATCGAGCTGGGCTGGGACAAGGCGCGCATCCTCGAGGTCTACCTCAACATCGTCGAGTTTGGCCCCGGGATCTATGGCGCCGAAGCGGCGGCGCGCCACTACTTCAACAAGCCGGCCGCCCGCCTGAGCAGTTACGAGGCCTCCCTGCTGGCGGCCGCCCTGCCCAACCCGTGGCGCTACCAGGTCAATCCGCCCTCCCCCTACGTGGCCAAGCGTTCAACCTGGATCCGTCGCCAGATGGGGCAGCTCGGCCGCGTCACTCTGGATCGCATCCATCAGGCTCCTTGATCCCCCCGCCCCGCCGCTGCTCATGGCGGGGCAGATAGTGCCACCACCACACCTCGCGCCGGCGCCGTAAGCTGCGCCGCTGCCGATATCCCTTCATCTTTTTGTTGTACCCTGCCGATGTTGCTAGGCAACAGGGTGGCCCAGCATCGTGATTGTTGCTAGAGTGGGCCGGTTTGAGGGAGGAGAGCATGATACAGAGAACCCCGGATCAGCTGGTGGAGTGGGCCTATGACCTGTTTCTGGAGGCGGCACCGGATTGCCTCGCCCCGGGTCAGATTGTCGACATCACTCTTGAATTTGAACAGCGCGGTGCCGTCGAGGCCACCCTGCCGGTGGCGGATTGGGCCGATGAGCTGGGCGAGCCGGTCGATCTGACCGCCTGGGCCGAAGTCTGGATCGGGCTGCTCGATCATCAGGACGAATTTGACACCATCTATGCCAAATACCTGCTGCCCCTCGCGCCGGATCAGACGCAAGTCTATGTGCGCTGGTTTCGCAGCGAAGAGTGAGCGTCGTGCAAACACCAAGAGGCCGGTCAGTGACCGGCCTCTTGGTATTAGATAGGTGGCACCTCCGCCATCCCTTCCCATCTCTGCTGATCCTCGCCATGGCAGCGGCGACATAGGCAGCCGCTGGCGGTGGCCTCAAACGGCAGCGGCCGGGTCTGGCTGCACCAGCAGGCGGCAATCCCCTCACCGGCCGTCACGGCGCAGTAAAGCGGCTCGCCGCAGCGCTCGCAGCACTGGGTCGCGCGGCGCCCGGCCAGCTCATCCATGACGCGCCCCTGCTCGGCCTCATCCATGGCGCTCCAGCGGCCAATTTCAGCGAGGGTACGCCCACAGCTGACACACAGGCCGCCCACGGCGCGACATGCCCCGGTGCAGGGAGAGGGCATTATTCCTGCTCACCCCTGATAAGACGGATCCCCTCCGCCTCGATGGCGATCTTCCCCTGTTTGTAGAGGCCGCCGATGGCCTTCTTGAAGGTGCCTTTACTCACGCCAAACAGCTGATAGATGAGCTCGGGATCGCTCTTGTCCCCCACGGCCAGCCACCCTTCTTGACGTTCGAGGCGGGCCACTATTTTGCTCGCCGCGTCATCGGCCTTGCCCATGCCGGGCTGGTTCAAGGTGAGATCGAGCTTGCCATCGTCACGCACCAGCTTGACCCACGCCTTGGTCGGGCGACCGGTCTGCAAGCGGCCGAAGATCTCGTTTTTAAACAGCATGCCGGGCCAGCGGCCGTTGACCACCACCTTGATGCCAAGCGGGGTGTGATCGCCGGTCTGCACCATCACCTCGTCACCGGCATTAAACGGCGGACGCTCGCTGCTGAGGTAGCGATCGATCTTGCTGGTGCCGACCATGCGTCCCTCGTGATCGAGGTAGAGGTAGACCAGATAGGTGCGCCCCACCTGCATCGCTTTGACCTGCTCGCGCTCGGGGACGAACAGATCCTTTTTCATGCCCCAGTCGAGGAAGGCGCCGATCTTGTTGGCGTTGACCACTTTGAGGCCGGCAAACTCGCCCACCATCGCCTTGGGGCGATCGGTGGTGATCACCGGCTCACAGTCGGCGTCGAGATAGAGAAAGACCTCGATGCCCTGCCCCACCTCGGCCCCCGCTGGCAACTGGCGGCGCGGCAGCAGCAGTTCGCCATACTCTCCTGCCTCCAGCCAGGCGCCCTTGGGCTCCAGCTCGACCACGGTCAGGGTGTTCATCTTGCCAATTTCAATCATCTGCATTCACTTCCGGCAACGGACTTGGGGCTGCATCTTACCGCAAAGCCGCCATGGCAGCACCGCCCGCTTGCTGGCTATTTGCGCAAACAGACGCTTAATAGCTGCGAATAACCCTACTTTTGGATAGACTTCGCGCTCTTTCTTGATCCTGAGGAGCTGTCGATGACGCCGTCCGTCCGAACCCGCCACCTAAACGCCTGGCTCGAACAGAGCCCACTCGAGTTCAGCTATCCAGCCCTGCACGGCTTTCTCTGTGCCCGGCTGGTCGGCCCCGAGCAGGCTGACTGGAGCGTGCCGCTGGCCGGACTGTGGCAGGGAGAGTTGGATGAAAAGAGTGCGGCCGCACTCAAGAGCCTCATCAATGAGCTTGAGACTCAGGCCGACGAGGCGCAGTTGAGCCTGCCGAGCCAGTGCCGCCTGCCCAGCGACGATCCCGAGTCAGTATTCGCCCCGGATCAGCCCCTGAGCCAGTGGTGCCAAGGGTTCAGTCTCGGCTTTGCCAACTGGCCGCGCCCGAGCAACCTCAATGATCCGCTCACCATGCAGCGCTTTAGCCTGGCCGCCGAGCTCTGCCTGTTTCGCGATCGCCCCATGGCCGAGATGCTCCACCAGGCGGCGCCCGATGCCCCGGCCCTGCCCGACTTTCTCAAACGCAGCCGCCAAGGCATGAAGGCCGCCCTCAACACCCTGTGCCACCTCGAATCGGCCGAACTGTCACGGCGCGAGGCAGCCCCAGCGATCGAGCTGGACGCCGAGCGGGCCAACCGCTGGCAAGGGTGGTTCGACAAGGCGGCCCGTTCGCGCCAGAGCAGCGAACGCGAACAACTGTTTGCCCGCATCGTCAATGATGCCGCACCGCTGTTTGATGAGGCCTTCTGGCAGGCGCAAGGGGGGTTTGCCTGGAACGAGCCGAGCGCCCGCCCCGTGCTGGCCGCCCGGGCCGGTCTGGCCGATAGCCTGCGCCAACAGGGCAAATTCGCAGCCGCACGCGACGAATATCTGGCCCTGCTTGCACTGTGCCAGGACGACCCCATGGGGTGCCGTTACCCGCTCTCCAGCCTCTATGCCCTGACCGGGGAGTGGCACGCCCTCGACGAGCTGCTCTCCCGCTTCGATGAAGCCTCGGGCTGGGTACTGTTCAACCGGGTGCTGCTGGCCTATGTGCGTGAAGGGGCTGACGCAGCGGCCCCTCTGTTGACACAGGCGGTCGCAGCCAATCCCCACATCAAGGCCTGCCTGCTGGGTAGCCGCAAGTTACCTAAGTTCGAGCCGGAAGGGTTCCATGCCGGCAGCCGTGACGAGGCCGCAGCTTACGCCATGGCGACCCGCGATGCCTGGCTGCGTGCCGGCGCTCTGCCCTGGCTGCGTCAGCGGTAGTACCAGAAGCGTGGAGCAGCATTGATAAATGGCGTATCATGCTCCCGTATCAGCAGAAACTGCCCTCTTGGGGGCAGTTTTGAGAATGCAGGAGACGTTATGCACAAACCTATCGGCCTGCTCCAATACTATCCTCCCTACCAGCTGGTTCACGCCGCTGAGATGGTGCGAGAGACTTTCGAGCAATTTTACCAACAGCGCTACCAGCTGACCGTTCCCCAATGGCGCCTCATGATGGTGCTGGGTGCCCAGTATCCCATCAGCCAAAAAGAGCTGGTCGAAGCCAGCGGCATGGACAAGGTGCGCATCTCACGCGAGATCCACCGCCTCGGTGAGAAAGGGATCGTCAGCACCGAGAGCCATGCCCAGGACAAGCGTATCAATCTGGTCTCGCTCACCCCTGCCGGCCTCAAGCTGTTCCAACAGCTCAAGCACGATATCGCCAGCTGGGAGACCACCCTGAGCCAACACCTGCCCGACGAGGCGCGCTTGCAGATCAACCAGCAACTGCGCGAGCTTGGCGAGGCGATCGACAAGCTACACATCCTTAGCCAGGAGTAAGCCATGGGCCTTGAACGCTTCGCCACCATGGACGTCAACATGCTGCTGAGCTTGGTCAACATGCAGCTGCGCGATAACTACAGCGATCTCGACGATCTGGTGCGCGCCTACGATATCGACCGCGCCGCCCTAGAGGCTCGCCTGGCCGAAGGGGGCTTTCATTACCAAAGCGAGCAGCGCCAGTTTCGCTAAAAACAGCTCGTGATAGGCAAACGCAGAAGGGCCGGCATATTGCCGGCCCTTCTTGTTATCGCGTATTGGCTCAGGCGACCAGTTCGGCCATCTGGGCGCGGGCAGATTCCAGCCCCTTGGCCACCGCATCCGGCCCCATGCCCATGCCTTCGGCATAGACAAAATCGACGTCGGTGATACCGATGAAGCCGAGGAACAGCTTCATGTAGGGGGTCACCAGATCGCTCGGCTGACCCTGGTGGATGCCGCCACGCGGGCTGACGACCACGGCGTGCACGCCCTCAACCAGACCGACCGGACCGGTCTCGGTGTAGGTGAAAGTCACCCCGGCACGGGCCACCAGATCGATCCAGTTCTTGAGCTGGGTCGGGATGTTGAAGTTGTACATGGGCGCGGCGATCACCACCAGATCGCTGGCTTTGAGCTCGGCAATCAGCTCGTCGGAGAGGGCGACCACGCTCTTGGCACGCTCGCTCAGATTGTCACCACCGCGCAGGGCACCGGCCAGCTCGCCATCCAGTACCGGCAGGTTGAGGGAGGCCAGCTCACGCACACTGATCTGATCGTCGTGGCCCTTGCTCTTGCGCTCGGCCAGGAAGCTGTCGATCAGGCCGTTGGACTGGGAGTAGCTGCCCAGGATGCTGGATTTGAGTACGAGTACCTTGCTCATGGTGTTTTCCTCTGATGTTAAAGCGGTCTGTCTGAACCGATGGGCACACTTTACCCATCCCTCGCACACCATCACAGCGAAAAAGTTGCCTCAATTCATTCAAAATATTTGAACACTCTTTCCTGAGTGATTTTCCTGCACTAGCAACCTCTTTATCCCACTGTGGCTTGGCATGACAAACGATTGCGGATATTATTTGTCGCACTTTTTTGACAGCTGTCCCCCATACCGCACATGCACAGGCACGCCCCCCTCGCCGGTGCAGTCTGGATGATGGTCGCCGGTCTTTGCTTCGCCGCCGTCAACAGTCTGAGCCAGTACGTCAGCTTCGCGCTGGGCCTCCCCTCGAGCCAGGTTGCTTTCCATCACTATCTCGTTGCCCGCGCCTACAGCGTGACCGAAGCGTCGTTCGTGCCACCGTTTGATGTTGCCAAGCTGCCGCTCAACCTGGCCGCCGACGGGCTGGTGTTTGGCTGGGCACTGCCGGGCCACCTGTGGCTTGCTGCCGCCATCATTATCTGCGCCGTGACGCGGCTGGCCCACCTTGAGCCGCGTCAACCCCCGATCCTGAGGCACGCCCTGCGTGCCTCTTTTTTATTGCCGCCACTAGATGTTAAGGAGTGAGATCATGCTGGGAACCGCAACCCGCCCCTCTGCCACCCGTGCCCTGCTGCTGGGCTCAGGCGAACTGGGCAAGGAGGTCGCCATCGAGCTGCAACGTCTCGGCGTTGAAGTGATGGCCGCCGATCGCTACGAAGGGGCCCCCGCCATGCAGGTGGCGCACCATGCCTGCACCCTCGACATGCTCGATGGCGCCGCCCTGCGCCAACTGGTCGAGACCTTCCGCCCCCACTTCATCATTCCCGAGATCGAGGCCATCGCCACCGAGACCCTGCGCGCGTTGGAGCAGGAGGGCCACCGTGTGGTGCCTACCGCCCGCGCCACCCAGCTCACCATGAACCGCGAAGGCATTCGCCGCCTCGCCGCCGAAGAGCTGGCCCTGCCCACCTCCCCTTATCGCTTCGCCGACGATGAAGCGGCCTTTCGCGCCGCCGTGGCCGAGGTGGGGATGCCGTGCGTGGTCAAGCCGGTGATGAGTTCCTCGGGCAAGGGACAGAGTGTGGTGAAAAGCGAGGCCGATGTTGCTCACGCCTGGCAGTATGCCCAAGAGGGGGGCCGCGCTGGCCGTGGCAAGGTGATTGTCGAAGGGTTCGTCGATTTTGACTACGAGATCACCCTGCTCACCGTGAGCGCCGTCGATGGCATCCACTTCTGCGACCCCATCGGCCATCGCCAGGAGGATGGGGACTATCGCGAATCTTGGCAGCCCCAGGTGATGAGCGACGCGGCGCTACGCCGCTCCCAGGAGGTGGCCGGTAAAGTGGTGGCCGCCCTCGGCGGTCACGGCCTGTTTGGCGTCGAGCTGTTCGTGAAGGGAGATGAGGTATGGTTCAGCGAGGTCTCCCCGCGCCCCCATGACACCGGCATGGTGACCCTTATCTCCCAGGATCTCTCCGAGTTTGCCCTGCACGTGCGCGCCATCCTCGGCCTGCCCATCGGCTGCATCACCCAGTACGGGCCAAGCGCCTCGGCGGTGGTGCTGCGCGATGGCGACAGCAGTGACATTCGTTTTGCCGGCCTGGCCGAGGCGCTGGCCTCGGTACCCGGCGCCCAACTGCGCCTGTTCGGCAAGCCGGAGATCCACGGTCGCCGCCGCCTTGGGGTGGCGCTGGCACGTGGCCGCGACACCGATGAGGCTGTCAGCTTGGCCAAACAGGTGGCCGATCGCGTCGAGGTGATCGCCTGATCGGCGTATGATGGCCTAAAGCGGGGGCTCAGTGCCCCCGCCACTTTTCATGGCGCACCTGATACCAACCGAGGGGAGAGAAACATGCTCAAGGCCGTGATTTTCGATATGGATGGGGTACTGCTCGACTCTGAGCCCTTCTGGGCACGGGCCCAGATGCAGGTCTTCGGCGCGCTGGGGCGCCCCATGAGTCAGGCCGACTGCGATGCCACCATGGGGATCCGCATCGACCAACTGGTAGCGCTGCGCTATCCGGATCTGGTCAACCCACCGAGCCAGGAGGAGGTGGTCAACCACATCGTGGACGAGGTCAACCGCCTCATCCGCAGCGAAGGCACTCCGAAGGAGGGGCTGGATCACGCCATGGCGCTGATCCGTGATCAGGGGTTGACCATCGGCCTTGCGACCAGCTCCCCCATGGCCATGGTGCACAACGTGCTGGAGACCCTCGGCATCGCCCACCACTTCTCGGCGCTGCACTCGGCCGAGGTGGAGCGCTTTGGCAAGCCTCACCCCGATGTCTACCTCCATGCGGCCGAGAAGCTGGGGGTCGCTCCCGAGGCGTGCCTGGCTATCGAAGACAGCTTCAACGGCCTGCTGGCCGCCAAGGCGGCGCGCATGCAGGCGCTGATCATCCCAGATCCGGCCCTACGCGGTGATCCACGTCTGGCCATCGCCGATCTCAAGCTCGATTCGCTGGCCCAGCTGGAAGCGGCGCATCTTCGCCGATAAAGGTGCGGTCACTCCCAGTTTCTCATGCCGCGCCAGACTAGACTGAAGGAAAGCAAGAGACGCCCCACAGGGCCGGGAGGAGATCATGATCACCTACACCAGCAAGCGCATCGTCTGCCCCCACTGCGGCCACCACACGCTGGTGGAGCTGGATGCCAGCCAGGGGGATCAGGAGTTCTATGAAGATTGCATGGCCTGCTGCAACCCCATCCACCTGCGTCTGCACCGGGATGAAGCGCGCGACTGCCTGCAACTGTTTGTCGATTCGGACGACGAGCAGATCTTCTAACGCAAACGGGGCCCAGTGGCCCCGCTTTTTCTCAGCCTGCCCCCCTCTCTGGCGCCTGCCTCAGCTCTCTTGCAAAGCCTCCAGCCCCGCCGCGCTCATACTCGGTACAAATTCGAGCACCTCATAATCCGCCACGCCGGCCAGCCGGAAGGGATCGCTTGCCAGCACCTGCTCTAGCGCCTCACGGGTGAGGCCATGGGCTAGGATCACCCCCCCTGTGCGCGGTACCCGGCGACCGGAGGCAAGAAAGTGGCCCGCCGCATAGTGCGCCTTGAGCCACTCAACATGAGCGGGGATCAGCGCGTCTATCTCAGCGAGCGCTCGTACATAGGTCAATGTGACAACAAACACGGCACTCCCTCCTGGGGTCGGAAACCCCATATGGTGTCATGGCCCGGCGAACAGGCTTATTGCCGGGCAGCCAGCACCCGCTCCACCGTATCGACGATGGCCTGGGTCTGGGGATCGATCTCGATGTTGGCCTGCCAACCGACGTGTACCCAGCCAAGGTTGGTGCGGGCCAAGGTCTCGGGGATGAGGTTGACGCAAAAGCGTGTCCCCTCCACCTCGCCGATGGTGAGGCTAGCCCCGTCGATGCCGATGTACCCTTTAGTCAGTACGTAACGCATCAGCTCGGGGGCCAGCTCAAACCACACCTGACGGTTGTTGGGGCTGTCGCGCACCTCGCACACCCGCGCCGTAGCCATGATGTGGCCGGACATGGCATGGCCGCCAATCTCGTCGCCAAAGCGCGCCGCCCGCTCCACGTTAACCCGATCGCCCACCTGAAGCGCGCCGAGGTTGGTCAGGCGCAGTGTCTCGCGCATCAGATCAAAGCTCACCGCCTCCCCCTCGATGCGGGTCACGGTCAGGCAGCAGCCGTTGTGGGCCACCGAGGCCCCGACTTGCAATCCCGCGCCCCAGGCTGGGCTCGGCATACGGATCACATGGGTGCGAAATGCCTCTTTCTCGTCGATGGCCAGGATCTCGGCCACCCCTTGAACAATGCCTGTAAACATAAGGACTCCTTATCTGGAACTTCGCAAGGGTACCCCCCTGCGGCAATCCGGGGCAAGGGGTGGGCAAGGGAGCGGCAAATCGCTATAGTCGCGCCATTCGTCATCTCAAGGAGACCTTCCATGACCGTTTATGAATGTTGCGAAGCCGTACGTGCCGCCTACAGCCAGATTGGCTCGGGGGATGTGGGCTATGTGCCCAAGGCGATCGCCGCCGCGGTGCGGGCCCTCAATACCGTCGCCAGCGACGAGCGAGTACCGGCTGAGCTGCGCGAGCAGGCCGCCTTTGCCGCCGCCAACCTGCTGATCAGCGATCACCAAGACGCATAAGTTTTCTTTCGGGTCCCGGATCGTTACACTGGGACCCGCAACGTCGGCCATCCCCTCCCCTGGCCCCAGATCCCGCTCTTTTTCCTGTGTTTTCTCTATCCGACCCACTGGAGGTATCAGTGCAGTCCTATTGGTCCGAGGCCCGTAATCTGGTGCGCCTCGCCGCCCCTATCCTGGTCGCGCAAGTCGCCCAAGTGGCCATGAGTTTTGTCGATACCGTGATGGCTGGTCAGGTCAGTGCCCTCGATCTGGCCGCCGTGTCGGTCGCCTCGAGTTTCTGGCTGCCGATCATCTTGCTGGTGCAAGGGGTGATCATGGCGCTCACCCCCATCGTCTCCCAGCTCAGCGGCGCCCGCAAACATGATCAGATCCGCCCAGCAGTACACCAGGGATTCTGGCTGGCGCTGCTGGTGATCCCACTGGCCATGTTGGCGCTCTATGTCAGCCCCAAGGCGCTGGTGCTGATGGAGGTGGAGCCGGCACTGGCGGCCAAGACCGCTGCGTTTTTGCACGCCATCATGTGGGGATTGCCCGCCTTTACCCTGTTTCAGGTGCTGCGCAACTTCAGTGAAGGCCTCTCCCACACCATTCCCACCATGGTGATCGGCTTCGTCGGCTTGGCGGTCAATATCCCGGCCAACTGGATCTTCATCCACGGCCTGCTTGGCATGCCGAAACTGGGCGGTGTTGGCTGTGGCGTGGCCACCGCCATCGTGCTGTGGGCCATGCTGCTGGCGATGATCTGCTACCTCTATTTCTCCCGGCTGTTCAAGGAGTACGCCCTGTTCAGCCAACTGGCTCGCCCCAATGGCAGCCGCATTTGGCGCATTTTTCGCTTGGGCTTTCCCATCGCCATGGCCATTTTTTGTGAGGTGACCCTGTTTACCGTGGTGGCGCTGCTGTTGGCCCCTCTCGGGGCCGAGACTGTCGCCAGCCACCAAGTGGCGCTCAACTTCTCCAGCCTGGTGTTCATGCTCCCCCTCTCCATCGGGGTGGCCGTCACCATTCGCGTCGGCCACAACATCGGCGAGGGTGACCCGGCGCAAGCCCAGCGCGCGGCCCGTACCGGCCTGGTACTTGGCCTGACGGCCGCGGCCACCACCGCCCTGCTGACGGCACTGCTGCGCCACCAGATTGCCGACGTGTACAGCGATGATCCCCTGGTGCTCACCCTCGCCGCCAGTCTGCTACTGCTGGCCGCAATCTATCAGCTCTCTGACTCGGTGCAGGTGATCGCCGCCGCTGCCCTGCGCGGCTATAAGGACACCCAAGCCATCTTCTACATCACTTTGGTGGCGTATTGGGGCATGGGGCTGCCGGCCGGGGTACTGCTCGGCATGACGGATGTGGTGGTGCCCCGCATGGGGCCACAAGGTTTCTGGATTGGTTTTATCGTCGGCCTGACCGCTGCCGCCCTGATGCTAAGCCTGCGCCTCAAGCTGATCTATGGGCGTTTTGCCCGCCCCTGAACGCAAGCGGCCCCCCGGGGCCGTTTTTCATTCCCTACGCCCGTAAAATCAACAGGCTGCGCAAGAACTCGGCAAACAGTCAAGGAACGCGAGGGGGATTGTTGACAGCCTGTGGGGGCATGGGTAGTATGCCGCCTCGTCAGCGATGACGAAGCGTGGGTTTATAGCTCAGTTGGTTAGAGCACTACCTTGACATGGTAGGGGTCGTTGGTTCGAGTCCAATTAAACCCACCACGATTTCATATGATGCGCTCTTAGCTCAGTTGGTTAGAGCACCACCTTGACATGGTGGGGGTCGGTGGTTCGAGTCCACTAGAGCGCACCATCACATTTTGCGTCCTTAGCTCAGTTGGTTAGAGCACCACCTTGACATGGTGGGGGTCGGTGGTTCGAGTCCACTAGGACGCACCAGATTGCGGGTTTATAGCTCAGTTGGTTAGAGCACTACCTTGACATGGTAGGGGTCGTTGGTTCGAGTCCAATTAAACCCACCACAATCTGCGCTCTTAGCTCAGTTGGTTAGAGCACCACCTTGACATGGTGGGGGTCGGTGGTTCGAGTCCACTAGAGCGCACCATTATTCGCGAAAGCCCGCTCCTCGAGCGGGCTTTTTGCATTCATCCGGCCCCATGCCGCCATTTATTCATGACACGTACAGCTCGCTGGGCAATAATCCCCATCATGGGTTGCGATCCGTCCGGCACAACCCCATGTTAGGAACATGGCGCGGGCTCTTCCCCTCCCGCGTCTCATTTATCAAGAGGATCAACCAGATGGAAACCCGTTCTGTCTTTACCGGTGTGCAGAGCACCGCTCGCGACACCAATAAGGTGCTGCGTAACACCTACCTGCTGCTCTCCCTCACCCTGGGCTTCTCCGCCCTGGTGGCCGGTGTTGCCGCCACGCTGGCACTGCCGGCGCCCCATTGGGCAGTATTTCTCATCGGCGCCTATGGTCTGATGTTCCTGACCGAGAAGAACCGCAACAACAGCATGGGGCTGGTGTTCACCTTCCTGTTCACCGGTTTCATGGGCTACACCCTCGGCCCCATCATCAACTTGTTCATGAACAACGGCGGCGGCGACATCGTCCTGACTGCCATCGGCGGTACCGCCCTCACCTTCTTCGGCCTGTCGGCGTATGCCCTGACCACCAAGCGTGATCTCTCCTTTATCGGCGGCATGCTGTTTGTCGGCTTCTGGGTGCTGCTGGTGGCCATGATCGCCAACATCTTCTTGCAGATGCCGGCCCTGCACCTGGCGCTGTCGGCCATGTTCATGCTCTTCTCCTCTGGCGCCATCCTGCTGACCACCCAGCAGATCGTGCGTGGCGGTGAGACCAACTACATCTCGGCCACCGTGACCCTCTATATCTCCATCTACAACATCTTCGTGAGCCTGCTCAGCCTGCTGGGCGGCAACCGTAACTGATCTCCATGACGAATGAATGCAAACCCCGCCACGGCGGGGTTTTTTATCCCTTCTGATTTGGATCAGTCGGCTGGACACGCGTTTGCGTTACCATCACTATCCACTGATTCGTTCCGGACCCTGTTGTCATCCATGCCTACCGACTTTTTCGGCCAACTGCGCCGCTTTCTCACCGACAGCCACGTCTACTTCGCCCTCAAGGTGCTGATCGCCATCCTTGGCATTCTCGGCTTCTCACTGGTCACGGGGGATCTCAAGATCGCCGTGCTGCTCTCCCTCGGTGTGGTGGCCGGTGCCATCGCCGAAACCGACGACCACCTGTGGGGGCGTATCAAGAACCTCACCATGACACTCGGCTGCTTCCTGTTTGCCAGCTTCTCGGTGCAGTTTCTCTTCCCCTGGCCCTGGCTGTTTGCCCTCGGGCTGGCTAGCTCGAGCTTCCTGTTCGTCATGGTGGGGGCGCTGGGCCAGCGCTACGCCACCATCAGCTTTGGCTCACTGCTGATCGCCATCTACACCATGTTGGGCGCCGCCAATGCCCCCAACCTCTATTACCAGCCGCTGCTGCTGTGTGCCGGCGCCCTCTGGTACGGCGTGGTCTCCTTGCTCTGGCTCTGGCTGTTGCCCTACAAGACCTTGCACGAGCAGCTGGCCCAGGGCTACTTCGCCCTCAGCCGCTACCTGCTGGAAAAATCCCGCTTCTTCCCCGCTGACGAGCACGGCTCCCAGGCAATCCGTCACAACCTGGCGCTGCTCAACATCGAGGTGGTGCAGGCGATGAACCTCGCCAAGGCGAGCCTCAACAGCCGTCTCGGTCAGCATCGCTCCCCCGAGCTGGCGCGCCTGCTGCAACTCTATCTGCTGGCCCAGGAGATCCACGAGCGGGCGACCTCGAGTCACTACCCCTACAGCCAGCTCGAGCAGGATCTGAAACAGGGCATAGTGCTGGAAGGGTTCCAGGAGGTGCTGCTGCAACTGTCGGAGGCATGCCAGCGCCTCGGCTACAGCATCTTGGTGCACAAGACTTATCAGCATTCGCGCCGCAGCCATTGGACCTT
Source organism: Aeromonas simiae (assembly GCF_014892695.1). Lineage (NCBI taxonomy): Bacteria > Pseudomonadati > Pseudomonadota > Gammaproteobacteria > Aeromonadales > Aeromonadaceae > Aeromonas > Aeromonas simiae. The sequence goes on along the minus strand of NZ_CP040449.1, from coordinate 1,657,765 downwards.
GGAGGCGCTTGGTGACCAGCTCGAGTTTACCCATCTCAAGCAGCACTACCCGAGCAGCCTGCTCACCCCGATGAAGTTCCTGCGCCGTAATCTGGCCAGCATCAACGCCCTGCTCGAAAGCGCCGCCAACCTGCCAGAGCCGCAAGGAGAGCTGCCTGCGCTGGCCCGGGCACCGCGCATCAGCTGGCAGGTACTGCGCCAGCACCTCTCACTCGATTCCATGCTGCTGCGCCACGCCATCCGCATCTCGCTCGGGCTGGTGGTGGGTTACGGCATCTTGCAAGCCTTCTCCCTCGACAAGGGGTACTGGATCCTGCTGACCGTACTGTTTGTCTGCCAACCGAGCTACAGCGCCACCCGTCGCCGTCTGGTGCAGCGGATGCTCGGCACCTTCATCGGGATCCTGCTCGGGGTGCCGGTGCTGCTGCTCTTTCCTGACCTGCAATCCCAGTTGGTGGTCATGGGGCTGGCCGCCTTCCTCTTCTTTACCCAGGTGCGTCTCAACTACAGCGCGGCGGTCTGCTTTATCACCCTCTACGTGCTGATGGCCTTCAACCTGCTCGATAACATTGGGCTGGCCATCGTCGCACCGCGCCTACTCGATACCACGGTCGGCTGCCTGCTCTCTTATGCCCTGGTGGCCTGGCTCTGGCCCGACTGGCAATACAAGCGCCTGCCCGCCCTCATCGCCCGCTCCCTCTCGGCCAACGCCGGCTATCTCGACAGGGTGCTCTCGGCCCTGCATCAGGGGCGCAGCGAGTCGCTCGACTACCGGCTGGCGCGCAAACTGGCCCACCAAGCCGACAGCGAGCTGGCACTGGCCTGGCAAAGCATGCTGGTCGAGCCGCCCAAGCACCGCCACTTTCTCGAACTCTGCTTCTCGCTCACCTGGCACAACCATGCCCTGCTCTCCTATATCTCGGCACTGGGGGCGCACCGCGATACCCTGGAGGCGATCGAGGGGCTGGCGGAGATCAACGGCTACCTGATGCAGACCCTCGACAGCGCGGCGCTACAGATCACCGGGCAACAGGCCAATCAACCGATAGGACACTGCCCGGTGCTGAGCCCGGATCAGAGCGAAGAGCACCTGATGCTGGCCCAGCAGCTCAACCTCATCAGCCGTCAGGCCGAGGAGCTACTGGCGTTGGCCCGCCAGACCCGGTTGCTCACCCAGGGGTGAGGCGCTACCATGCCCGCCTCTTTACAGGAGTCATCCATGGCAGAACTGATCTTCAACGGTCGCACCATCGCCACCGATCCTCAGGGGTATCTGTGCGACATCAATGAGTGGAGCGAGGCGCTGGCCCTGCTGTTGGCCGAGCAGGAGGGGATCGTGATGGAGGAACCCCACTGGGAGGTGGTGCGTTTCGTGCGTGCTTTCTATCTGGAGTTCAACACCTCCCCCGCCATCCGCGCCTTGGTCAAGGCGATGGAGAAGCACTACGGCCCCGAGAAGGGCAACAGCCGCTATCTCTACAAGCTCTTTCCCAAAGGGCCCGCCAAGCAGGCCACCAAGATTGGCGGCCTGCCCAAGCCCGTCAAATGTATCTAAAAAAATACCGCGCCAAGGCGCGGTATTTTTTATTCGGTGGGGGACCCTTTTCTCAGGGGTTATAGGCCACCACAGAGCCGCTCAGCGCGGTCAGCTGGTTAAGGCGCGGCAGCATGCCCTGTAACTTGTCGCGCGACACATCAGGCCCCACCACGACACGGTTGAGCTCGCCCTGGCGCGGGGTGCGCGGCACGCTGTGGGCCGGATAACCGGCGGCGCGCAGCTTGGCGACGATGCTATTGACGCTGTCGACGTTTTTGAACGCCCCCAGCTGGATGATCCAGGAGCCCTGTGACGCCGTGGCAGCCGGTTTCGGCTTATCCAGCGTGGACATCAGATCCCCCAGCGGATCCCCAGAGCTAGCCCGCTTCGGCGTCTCAGTCGCCTTTGGCTTGGGCGGCAGGGCCGGCTTGGGCTTGGCTTCTGCGATCTGTACCGGTTTGGGCTGGGGCTTGGGATCGGGTTTCTTCTCGACCGGCTTGGTCTGGGTCACCGTCTGTGGCTTGCTCGGCACGGCCGGCTGATGGTTGGCCGCAAGTTGGGCTTTGCTCTCGGGCTGCTGCACCGTGACCGGCCCGGAGATGGGTTCAACCTGCCACTGCTGGTGTGCCTGCTCATCGACCTGAGCGCTCTCGAAAGCCGGCTGCTGGGCAGCCGAGGCCTGCGCCTGGCTGGCCTCATGGGCCGCCTGCAACTCGCTCGCCCCCGATACTTGCAGCGCCGGCTTGGCCGGCTCCAGCTCGGGGCGCAGCGGGATCTTGGCAAAAGACTCCTCTTCGACCTCCTGCTGCTTGTTACCGTCGAGCAGATCCGGCAGGAAGATCACCACCAGGGCCACCAGGATAACGGTGCCCACCAAACGATTCTGAAATTGCGAGGCCACTATGACTCCTCTTGCTCGTGCCCGGCCAATACGTCCGCGACAGTATAAAACGAGCCAAAAACGATAACCATATCAAGGGGCTCGGAACGAGAGAGCGCCGCCATATAGGCCTGCATCACGCTCTCATGGCAAAGGCCTGCTTCCCCCAGCGCCCCGAGCAGTTGCTCGGCGCTGGCACCGCGCGGCCCACCCAGGGTGGCCAGGTGCCACTCACCGATCAACCCCTTGAGTTCAGCCAGCGAGCCGGCCATGTCTTTGTCTTTGAGCATGCCGACCACGGCGCGACGAACCCCGGCGCACGGCAGCTCGCGCAGACGCTGCGCCAGATAAGCCGCCGAATGGGGGTTGTGGGCCACATCCACATAGACGGTGGGGTGCTCCTGCAACCGTTGCAGGCGACCCGCCAGCCTTGCCTGGGCCAGGCCCCGGCGAAGTGCAGACACCTCGAGAGGCAGGCCAAGGGATTCCAACGCCGCCAGCACGGTCACCGCATTCATCAGCGGCAGGGCCGGCTTGGGCAAGTCGGCATAGTGGTGGATGCCGTGGTAATCCCAGCCGTGCTCCCCCACCTCAGCGCGAAAATCACGTCCCACCTGGCGCAATCTAGCCCCAATCCGCTCGGCCTCGCTGGCGATGGTGGCCGGCGGCACGGGTTCGCCGCTGATGGCCGGCTTGCCGGCGCGGAAGATCCCGGCCTTCTCCACCGCCACCTGCTCGCGGGTATCGCCGAGCCAGTCGCAGTGATCGAGGGCAATCGAGGTGATCATCGCCACGTCGGACTCCACCACGTTGGTGGCATCAAGGCGGCCACCGAGCCCCACCTCGAGCAGCAGCACATCGATGCCGGCACGGGCGAAGATCCACAGCGCCGCCAGGGTGGCAAACTCGAAGAAGGTGAGCGAGATATCACCGCGCGCCGCCTCCACTGCCGTGAAGGCCTCACAGTGCAGCGCCTCGGCCAGTTCAGCCCCATCGACCCTCACCCGCTCGGTAAAACGCAGCAGGTGGGGTGAGGAGTAGACACCGACCCGGTAGCCGTGCTCTTGCAGCACGCTGGCAGCCATGGCGCAGGAGGAGCCCTTACCATTGGTGCCCCCCACGGTCACCACCTTGCACGGCAGGGTGGTGACCCCGAGCCGACGGGCCACCTCGCCGACACGGGTCAGGCCCATGTCGATGTTGGCCGGGTGGATGGCCTCCAAATAAGAAAGCCAGTCGACCAGCGACCGGCTTTGATCCAACGATGAAGAAGTCATGCTTACTCGGCGTCGACAGTGGTGTTCATCAGTTTGGCCATCAGGCCCGCCAGACGATCGCGCATCTCGCGGCGATCGATGATGAGATCGATGGCGCCCTTCTCGAGCAAAAACTCGGAGCGCTGGAACCCTTCCGGCAGCTTTTCGCGCACCGTCTGCTCGATGACGCGCGGACCGGCAAAACCGATCAGTGCCTTGGGCTCACCCACGTTGATGTCACCCAGCATGGCGAGGCTGGCAGAGACGCCCCCCATGGTCGGGTCCGTCAGCACGGAGATAAACGGCAACCCGGCCTTGGAGAGGCGATCGAGCGCCGCACTGGTCTTGGCCATCTGCATCAGGGAGAACAGCGCCTCCTGCATGCGGGCCCCGCCCGAGGCGGAGAAGCAGATCAGGCCGCGCCCCTCTTTGAGACACTCGTCGACGGCACGCACGAAGCGGGCGCCGACCACGGAGGACATAGAGCCGCCGATGAAGGCAAACTCAAAGGCGCATGCCACCACGGGCACCCCCTTGAGGGTTCCCTTCATGACCACCAGGGCGTCTTTCTCGCCGGTGCTCTTCTGGGCAGCGGCAAGGCGCTCCTTGTAACGTTTGGAGTCCTTGAACTTCAGAACATCCTGCGGCTCCAGCTCGGCGGCCACTTCGACGCGGCCCTCCTCGTCGAGGAACTGCTCCAGGCGATCCCGCGCACTGATGCGCATGTGGTGATCACACTTGGGACATACTTCCAGGTTGCGCTCCAGCTCAGCCCGGTAAAGCACCTGCTCGCAAGCACTGCACTTGGTCCACACCCCTTCCGGGATGTTGTGACGACGCGGTGTGGTGATCTTGCTCTTGGGAAGAATCTTCTCAAGCCAGCTCATGGAATTCCTTAATGCTTTTTCTGCTTGAAAACACGACAGCACCGTGAGGATTCAATCACTTGCCGATGCTGCGGGGATATGTGGCCTGCCATTAAAGCACACTTTCTCGGGGGCAGTTACAAAAAACTGGTCGTACCCGGGGCCGAGTCCGGCAACCACAAGGGGCCCAGCGGCACACCCGGTAGCGCGAATTCATCGGGGTAGTCGACATCGACCAGGTAGAGGCCGCCCGCCTTGGCGGTGGGGCCCGCCACATTGCGATCGCGCGCCGCCAGCACCTCAGCCACCCACTCCACCGGCTTCTCGCCCTTCCCCACCTCAAGCAGGGTGCCGGTGATGTTGCGCACCATGTGGTGCAAGAAGGCGTTGGCTTTAATGTCGAGCACGATATAGGGGCCGGAGCGGCTGACGCACAAGTGCGTCACATTACGCCACGGGGTATTGGACTGGCAACTGATGGCGCGAAACGAGCTGAAATCCTGCTCACCGATGAGACACTGTCCCGCCACGTGCATCAACTCGGCGTCGAGGTGGTCGTGATAGTGGCTCACCCCGCTGCCGAGGATCGCCGGGCGGTAGTTGTGGTTGTAGATGACATAGCGATAGCGGCGGGCCGTGGCGCTGAAACGGGCGTGGAAATCGTCCGGCACCTCCTTAAACCAGCGCACCGCGATGTCACCGGGCAGATTGGAGTTGAGCCCGAGGGTCCAGGCCGACTCCTTGCGGGCGGCATCGGTGTCAAAATGGATCACCTGACCGGTGGCATGCACACCGGCATCGGTGCGCCCGGCACACTGGATCTCGACCGGATGATTGGCGATCTTGCCAAGGGCCCGCTCCAGCTCGGCCTGTACGCTGATCACTTCCCGTTGACGCTGCCAGCCAAAATAGCGGCTGCCGTCATATTCGATTCCGAGGGCTATACGCATGGGACACCTGAGACAATGAAAACGCGGCGAATTATACGCAAACAGGGGGTAAAAAGAAGGGCGGCCATCCGGCCGCCCTGCATCACATCAGGCATCTGAACGGGATCAGGCCAGTCGCTTGAGGAGTTTCTCCGCCTCGGCACGCTGACTGTCGGAGCCCTGCGCCGCCGCCTCTTCCAGCAGCTCGCGCGCGCTCTCCTTGTCATCGATCTCGAGATAAGCGCGGGCCAGATCCAGCTTGGCGCCCACACCACCATCATCGGCATCGACATCAAAGCCGGAGCTCTCTGGCAGCACTTCGGGGAAGCCATCTAGGCCCACATCGAGCGACACATTCTGATAGGGCTCGTCAGAGCTGGCGCCGTGACCGGCGTCAGCCAACAGAGCGTCAATCTCCACATACTGCTCCTGCTGGGCGACATCACGCTCCGGCAACGGGGCCGCCTCGGACTCGCGGAAGGCCTCGGCAAAATCGAGCGCCAGCTCATCGTCTTGGCTGACATCGGGAGCGGCCTCATCACTCAAGGCCTGCTGCGGCGCTTCGCTCTCGGCCAGCACCTTGTCGAGCTCGGCATCGAGCTGGCTGAGATCAAACACCTCTTCGGCCAGTTCGGACGAGATCGGCGCCGCACTCTGCGCGGCGGTGGCGGTAAAGGGCGACAACTCGGGCTCATCGACCGCCTGCGGCTCGGGCACCAGATCCGGGTCCTGACTGGGTGTCAGCCCCACCGCCGAGTCATGTTCACTTTCGTCATGGAACACCAGATCGGGTTGCGCTTGCAGCGCAGAAAGCTCCGGCTCAGCCGACTCGCTGTGCGGCGGCTCCGGCACCAGAGGCGCCACTCCGGGTGCCAGCAGATCATCAAACTCATGGGAATCTTGATCATCGAAGAAGGCGGTCGTCGACTCCGACAGGCTCTTCTCCTGCTCCTCCAGCTCGCGGCGAGCACGGGCACGCAACCAGAGGGTGACCAGCGCCAGGACCAGAAGCACCGGCAGCAAAATGATCATGGCCAGATTAAGCGGCGATGAAAGCAGCTCCACCAACCAGTTCTTTTCCGTTGACGCCGGTGCGGCGGCTGGGGGCTGCCCCTGCAACTTGCCCTTGAGCTCACCGATCTCTTTTTGCAGCGCAGCCTGATCCACCAGTTGCGCCTTGAGGGTCTCCAGCTCCTGCATCTGGGACTCCACCCTCAGCTTGAGGCGGTGATTGGTCTCACTCACCTGGGCCAGCTGATTGGTGGTGTCATCGAGCGCCAGCTTCATCTCGGTGGCGTTGCCCGGCAGGTCGGTCGCCGTCTGCGGCGGCAAGGGGGCCGGAGCCACCACGGCACTGCTGACTGCTGGCACCAGCGCGACGGCGCTGGAGACGGCGGCAGAAGTGCTGGCCAGCGCAGCCGAAGGGGCGGCCTCGGTCTTGACCGGAGCAGCAGGCGGCAACGCAGCACGGCTCGCGGAGGGGGCCTTGGCCTGCGCCTTAGTGGGCAGCGGTGCCGCGCCATTGCGGGGGGCCGGCTTGGGTTGGCTGGCCACCTTGGGGTGCACCGTCAGGTTACGCACCTCTCCCAGCTCCCGATTGGCCTGGTACTTGGGACTGATCCCCTTCCAACTGGCATTGTCACTGCGAAAACGCGAGATGGCCTCGGCCTCGGAGATGCGCCGCGCCTCCTGCTCGGTGGGGAGCAGGATCGATGAGCCGACCAGAATATGGTTGATGTTGCCATCGGCGAAGCTGCGCGGATTCTTCTCGTAGATAGCCACCATGGTCTGGTAGACGCTGACCCGACTGCTAGGACGATAACGGCTGGCTAGGCTCCACAGGGTATCGCTACGGCGCACCGGGCCATAACGCTCGCTGCGAGTGGTCGTGGCCGGAGCCCCCCCCCTGGCGGTTGCCGCCGGCTGGGCAGCCGGCTGAGAAGATGCCGGCGTAGCGGCGGCGCGCCCCGGCTCATCCGGCCCCTTGAGTTCGACAAAGAAGGGCTCACGCTGCTCCCCATGGGCAGGAGTCAGCAGGCCCAAAACCAGCAACGTTGCCAATGCTATGCGGGAATGTCCCATATTCGTTCCTTGTTTGACGGCCCTATCGCATTGAAAAATTTGGATAGTTAACCCGTATTTTGTCGAAACACTATAATTCAGCCGGCGTTCACAGACCAGTTGTCGGCACGCCTTCGCTGACATTTCATGCAGCCGGGGTGACCTCGGTCATGATTCCCCCCCATTGCAAGCTCACAGATAATCGCGCAGCAGCACCTCTATCGCCTGCAGGGCTCCTTGTGCCACGCCGCTACGGACGTTATCGGCCACCAGCCACAGATCCGCACCCAACGGATGTGAAACGTCCTGACGCACCCGCGCCACCAGCACCTCATCACGGCCATTGGCATCGACCACGGGTGAAGGGACCCCCTCCTCCTCCTCGAACACGGCCACCCCGGGCGCTGCGCGCAAGATGGCACGGATCTGCTCGGCATCAAGGGGTTGCAACAATTCAAGGTGCAGCGCCAGCGCATCCCCGTAAAACACGGGCACCCGAGCCAGCGTCGGGTTGATGGCGACATCGCTGCCAAGGATCTTCTGGCTCTCTTGCAGCAACCGCCACTCCTCGCTGCTATAGCCATTGTCGAGCATGCTGCCGCACTGCCCCAGCACATTGAACGCGATCTGGGCGGGGAAACAGGCCGGCTCGACCGGACGGGCGTTGAGCAGGGCGGCGGTCTGACCGGCCAGCTCGCTCACCCCTTCCGCACCCGCCCCCGCCACGGCGAGATAGCCGGCCACGTTGGCACGCGCGACCCCCACCTCGGCATGCAGCGGACGTAATACCGCCAGCAGCTGGCTGGTTACGCCACAGGCCAGCGCAATCAGGTTACGTTGGCGAAAATCGCCGAGCGCATCCGGGTTGGCCCCCATGTACACCAGCGGCACCTCGTCATCGCTGATGAAGGCGCCGCTGGTATCTAGCACGATACAGCCCTGCTCGGCCGCCGCATCGGCCCAGCGCAGGCTCTCCTGCGCGGAGCACAAAAACAGCGCCAACTGGGCTTCGGCCCAGTCAAAGTGGGCCACATCCTCGACATCCAGATTGCGCCCCATGGCACGCACCGTCTCTCCGGCTTCGTCGGCACTCCCCAGCGCGACGACGCGTCCGATGGGAAGATCGCGCTCTTCTAACAGTTCCAGCACGGATTGGCCGACAGAGGTGGTGGCCCCGACAATGGCCAGGGTGAGTTGTTGACTCATCAAGATGACTCCTTTAAATGCATGAAACGGATGTGCCACGCACACCCGTCGTGATCTCAGTAGCTGGCAGGGGAAAAACCGAAAGCGTGCAGGGCGGCCAGACTCATCGCCCCTTCCAGACGCAGCGAGGAGAGCTCACGCCGCTCCAGGTAACATTTGCGCTGTCTGTCAAAACTGCCGGGCAGTCCCAGCTCGCGGCGAAAACGGGCATCATCACGGCGCACATCATACACAAGGTGCACCAGACGGCCGATAAGCGCTTGGCTCGGCGGCTGACCCAGGGTCAACGCAAGGACATCGGGGGCCGGCAGTAAAGAGGCCAGCTCCTGGCGCGGCGAGCGACCCAGCCGGGTACAGAGCGCCTCATAGAGCATCCAGGTGCCGCGCGCCTTTCCCTCTAGGCTATAACCGGCGATATGGGGGGTGGCAATCTCGGTGTGAGGCACCAGCTCGGTGAGAATGTCGGGCTCATGCTCCCACACATCCATGACCAGCGAGAGCGGGGCAGCGCCGCGCTGACGCTCGAGCAGGGCCTGATTGTCCCACACCTCACCACGCGAGGCATTGATGAGAAACTGGTTCGCCCGCAGCGCCGCAATTCGCGCCGCATTGAGCAGGTGCCAAGTGGCATCGGTGCCCTCACGGGTAAGCGGCACATGAAAGCTCACCACGTCGGCCTGCAATGCCTCCTCGAGCGAGATAAACGACCCAGCCCCTTCCGCTCTGGCTCGCGGAGGATCGCAATAGCACACCTGCATGCCCAAGGCGCTCGCATGGCTGGCCACGGCTCGCCCTGTGTTGCCGGCACCGACGATGGCCAGCGTCATACCAGCGAGCGTCAGGCCATGGCGCTCGGCCAGCACCAGCAGCGCACTCAATACATAGTCACCCACCGAGATACGGTTGCAGCCAGGGGCGCTGGCAAACGCGATACCCCGCGCAGCCAGCAGAGGCTGATCCACATGATCGGTGCCTATGGTGGCGGTGCCGACAAACTGCAACCGGCTGGCCTGCGCTAGCAGATCGGCGTTAACCCGGGTCACCGAGCGCACCAGCAGCACATCTGCCTGCGCAAGCTGAGCGGCGGTCATGTCGCGCCCCGGCAGCAGCGTCACCTCACCCAACTCGCCAAACAGCTCGCGGACATGGGGCATGTTCTCATCGGCCACTATTTTCAGCATGCTTACCTCTTCCGGCCCAGACCTCTTGGAAGGGCGCATTCTAACGCAAAGCCGGCGCCGATTTCATGCACCTTCGCCTTGACCCAACACCTCAGAAAGGCACAATGCGCGCTTCACGCTATCGGAGCCCCCCATGCTGACCAACGCCCGAGTGATCACCTTCAGCTCAGCCTTGATCCTGCCCCTCGCCCTGCTGGCTTGCTCGGGTTGGACCCCCTTTCTCAACAGCAATCTGCAACAAAGCGGCCTCTATATTGCCTATCTACTCTCAGGCACGGTCGGGTTGCCGGGGCTGATCGCCACCACCGCCCTGCTGCTGCTGATCACGTATATGAAGTTGCGGCTGGGTCGCCGCGAGTGGCTGCTGCTGCTCGGCGCCTTGGCCGCACTGCTGTTTGCCGACTGGTGCATCAAATCGCTTATCAAACATCTGACCCAGGAGCCGCGTCCCTATCTGGTCTGGCTCTCGGCGCAGCAACTGCTGCCTGCGCTCGATCAGTTTTATCGCCAAAGCTGCGAGCTACGTGCCGAGCAGGTCCATGCGGCCAGCCAACTGCTCGCCCTGCCCGCCTGGCTGGCCAACCACTGGCAGCACGGGGTGAATTACGCCTTTCCCTCCGGCCATACCATCGTCACCATCACCTTGGCCCAGTTTTTTGGGCTCATCTGGCTAGCACGGGCCCCCCGCGGTGCCTGGCTACTGCCACTGTGGGCGCTGGCGGTGGGGATCTCGCGCCTGATGCTCGGCATGCATTGGGTCGCCGATCTGCTGGCCAGCGCCATTTTGGGGTCACTGACCGCGCTCTTGGCGGTCCGTTGGTGGTTACATCACAGCCAACCTTAAACAGTGACTAGTTACTTCTATTTACTTTTCTGGCTTTGACCAAAGCGGCCTATTTTTTTACAATCCTTCCCCCTTTCACTTCGAGTGCCGATGAAGATGAGTGATTCGACTCACAGTAAATTGATTATTCTGGGTTCCGGCCCGGCCGGTTACACCGCCGCCGTCTATGCAGCCCGTGCCAATCTCAACCCGCTGCTCATCACCGGCATGCAGCAAGGTGGTCAGCTCACCACCACGACCGAAGTCGAAAACTGGCCCGGTGATCCAGAAGGCCTCACCGGCCCCCTGCTGATGGAGCGCATGAAGGCCCATGCCGAGCGCTTTGAAACCCGGATCCAGTTTGATCACATCAACGAAGTCACCCTCACCGAGCGTCCTTTCCGTCTCAAGGGCGACAGCGGTGAATACACCTGTGATGCACTGATCATCGCGACCGGCGCCTCTGCCAAGTACTTGGGGCTTCCCTCCGAGGAGTCGTTCCAAGGGCGTGGCGTCTCCGCCTGCGCCACCTGCGATGGATTTTTCTATCGTAATCAAGAGGTTGCCGTTATCGGCGGCGGTAATACCGCCGTGGAAGAGGCGCTTTATCTCGCCAACATTGCCAAGAAAGTGCACCTCATCCACCGCCGCGACGAGTTCCGCGCCGAGAAGATCCTGATCAAACGTCTGCACGAGAAGGTCGAGGCTGGCCAGATTGAGCTGCACACTCACCAGACTCTGGATGAAGTGCTGGGCGACGCCATGGGCGTTACCGGTGTTCGTTTGCGCAGTACCCAGGATCAGAGCCTGAGCGAGTTGCCGCTGATGGGGGTCTTCATCGCCATCGGCCACCAGCCGAATACTCAGATCTTCGAGGGTCAGCTTGAGATGCAAAACGGTTATCTCAAGGTGCGTGGCGGCCTCGATGGCTTCGCCACCCAGACCAGCATCGAAGGCGTCTTTGCCGCCGGCGACGTGGCTGACCACAACTACCGCCAGGCGATTACGTCGGCCGGAACAGGCTGTATGGCCGCACTGGATGCCGAACGTTACCTCGATTCTTAACTATCACGTCGGAGAGTCATCCCTGTCACTCATTGCCAAGCTCAAGACGCTATCCAAACCAGAAATATGAAAAAAGCCATTAAACAGAAAATCCTTATCGTCGAAGACAGTCTGACTATCCGACGGATGCTGACGCAAGCATTGCGCCAGCAAACAGAACTGGAAGTCGACGCATTCGAGACCTTAGGGGAGACTCGTCACTGTAATGGCGAAGATTATTTAGTCGCGCTCGTCGATCTCACGCTGCCAGATGCCCCTTCTGGTGAAGCCGTCACCGTGTTGATGGAACGCAAGTTACCTGTCGTGATACTCACCGCAGACATCAGCGAAGAGAAGCGAGCGCATTGGTTAGAAGCCGGCGTCTTGGACTACGTGATGAAAGACTCACGCCACTCCCTGCAATACGCCATCGGTCTGGTGCATCGTCTTTATCTCAATCAACAGATCGAGGTATTGGTCGTTGATGACTCTGTCACGGCTCGTCATCGCACGGCCACTCAGCTGCGACGCCAGTTGTTGAACGTGCATGAAGCCTGTCACGCCCAAGAGGCATTGGTCATGATGCGCGACCACCCTCAAATACGGTTGCTGCTGATTGATTACCATATGCCCAAAATTGACGGAATTAGTCTCGTCCGTCGCTTGAGAGAGCGTTATAACAAGCAGCAGTTGGCCATTATTGGCATCTCAGGCTCAGACAAGACCGGTCTGTCGGCTCGCTATCTTAAACAAGGGGCGAACGACTTTCTGAATCAGCCGTTTGAGCCTGAAGAGTTGCAGTGCAGAGTGAGCCATAACCTGGAGGCGCTCGAGCATTTCGAGCGCATTCAAGATGCTGCCAACAGGGATCATCTGACCACCCTCTATAACCGTCGCTACTGGTTTAGTGAAGGCCAGAAATGGTTTGACGAGCTCAAAGAGCAGAATGTCCCGATGGGCATTTGCATGATTGATGTCGATCACTTCAAACAGATTAATGACACTTGGGGTCATGATGTGGGCGATCAGGTGCTTCGCCATCTCAGTCAACAGCTCAAGAAGTTTTTCCCTGATGCATTGCTGGCCCGTTTCGGTGGTGAAGAGTTTGCACTCATGCTGCCTCGCTTCACCGGATGTGCCCTATCAAACCGTATCGAGGAGTTTCGACTGCACATGCGAGATCTCCCGTTATCCAAAGATACCCCACTCTTTGTAAAAGCCAGTTATGGGGTACTTAGCGTGGATAATATGGGGTTGAGCGAAGCATTGTGTGAAGCCGACCGTTTGCTCTACATCGCCAAGACCACCGGGCGTGACAAAATCATGACCCATGAGCTAGAAGCTGCGGCCGTTGCGGGCGCAGCCTAACCTAATAGGTGCGGTCGACACGCACGCCATCGTCAAAATAGAGGATCCTGGCCTTATCTCCACTCGCAAACACCATGGCCGGATCGTAATCCTGAATCACGTTGATGAGCTTGCCATCCTCACCACGGATGAGCAGCTCAACCAACTTGTACTCCACCGTCTCACCCTGCGACTGGTAATACTGGGCCGCACCGGCCCCCGCCAGCGCGCCGACAGCCGTCGCAATTTCACGCCCATGGCCACCGCCGAACTGGTTGCCAAGCAGGCCGCCTAACAGGGCTCCCCCCAAGGTCTTCCACCCCGAGTGTTCAGACTCGAGTACCTGGCGCTGGGTGATATTGCGTACGCTCTCCACCGTCCCAAACACCACCTGGTTGACCGGGCGAGCCGTATTACGCTCGTAAACACCGGCAGCGACGGGTACGGTGACAAAGCAGAGCAGGCTGGATAGTATCAATAGAAGACTCTTCAACGCGGTACCTCTTGGATGTCGATGTATCTCACCCAACTGGATGCCAATCCGACCCGATTTCCCGAGCCCGAGCTGGCGCTGGATGAACCAAACGGCCTGTTAGCCATCGGCGGGGATCTCTCCCCTGCCCGATTGCTGTCAGCTTACCACAGCGGCATCTTTCCTTGGTATGAGCCCCATCGCCCCATTCTCTGGTGGTCGCCCGATCCACGCGGCGTGCTCGAGCCGGCGCGCCTGCATGTAGGTCGGAGCCTACGCAAGTTGTGGCGCCGCGGTGAATTCCACATTTGGATCAACCGTGACTTCAATAGGGTGATCGAGGGGTGTGCAGCGCCACGCCGGACTGCCGATTCCACCTGGATCAGCCAGGAGATGATGGCTGCCTACCAAATGCTGCATCGTCTTGGGCACGCACACAGCGTCGAGATTTGGCAGCAAGAGCGGATGGTAGCCGGTCTCTATGGCCTCTCCCTGGGTCAGGTGTTCTGCGGCGAGTCCATGTTTAGCCTCATCGACAACGGCGCCAAGCTGGCCATGCTGGCATTGTGCCGCCATTTGACCACCTTCGGCGGCGAACTCATCGATACTCAGATGCAGAATCCATTTCTTGCAAGCATGGGGGTCGAAGAGTGGCCAAGATCGCAATTTCTCGAGCGGTTGCGCTCACTGACCCAGCGCCCTCTTTCCCCCGGATGCTGGCAGACCAGAGAGGTGTGGTATGACTGAAGAAGTGATCCTCAAAGTAGGCCTAACCCCTCAGCATGCCTGTAGCTACTTGGGAGAGCGGCGCGAACAGCTGCTGGTGCTGATGGATCACTCCCTGCTCACCCCCAGCGGCTATGAACGCCTACTCAGTGCCGGCTTTCGCCGCAGTGGCGGCGACATCTATCGCCCCCACTGCCCTGCCTGCTCCGCTTGTCAGTCACTGCGCATTCACAGTGACGATTTTATCCCTACCCGCCGGCAACGAAGGATCTGGCAACAGAACGGGGATCTTGAGGTGATCCTGAGTAGTGAGGATAAACCGGAGTATTACGCTCTCTATGAACGCTACATCCGCGAGCGGCATGCCGATGGCTCCATGTATCCCCCGAGTCGCAGCCAGTATCACGGTTTTCTTCACTGCCACTGGATGCCGCCACGCTATCTGGAGCTGCGCCTTGGCGAACGTCTGCTCGCTGTAGCCGTTACCGACCTGATGCCCCACTCACTGAGTGCCATGTACACCTTCTTCGATCCTGACGAAGCCGGTCGCTCTCTGGGGGTCTTTGCCATCATGAAACAACTGGAGCTGGCGCGCCACAGCGGACGAAACTGGGTCTACCTTGGCTATCTGGTCGAAGGGTGCCGCAAGATGAGCTACAAGCGTGAATACCACCCTCATGAGCTGTTAATAGACAAGGAATGGAAAAAAGTGACCTGACTTTGCGAGTAAACTTTACACATAGCCTTAAATCCGGCATGATCTCGCCGTTTTTTGTTGTGGCTTATCAAGAGGATTCAATGGCTAAAGAAGACAGTATTGAGATGCAAGGCACCATTCTGGAGACTCTGCCCAATACCATGTTCCGGGTGGAACTTGAGAATGGTCACGTCGTGATCGCCCATATTTCCGGTAAGATGCGCAAGAACTACATCCGCATCCTGACCGGTGACAAAGTCACCGTTGCCCTGACCCCGTACGATCTCTCCAAGGGACGCATCGTTTTCCGCTCTCGCTAAGCCAGGAATTCAAACAAAAACCCCAACCTGATGGTTGGGGTTTTTGTTGTCCTGCCCTTAGAAGATCAAGGCTGTAGTACCGCACCTGTCACCTGGAAATCGAAGGTTAAACCTTCCTTGCCCAGATCAACCCTGACACAACCCCCATCCACCAGTGAGCCAAACAGGATCTCATTGGCCAGCGGCTTCTTGAGCTGCTCCTGAATGACCCTGCCCATCGGGCGGGCTCCCATGGCGCGATCATATCCCTTCTCCGCCAACCAGTGCCGTGCTGCTTCGGAGATCTCGAGGGATACCCCCTTGGCATCCAGTTGCACCTGCAACTCGACGATGAACTTATCGACCACCTGATTAATCACCTCCATATCGAGGTGGTTAAACCAAATGATGTGATCGAGGCGGTTACGGAACTCCGGCGTGAATGTCTTGTTGATCACCGACATCGCATCGTGGCTCATGTCCTGTTGCTGGAAACCTATCGACTTGCGCTGCGTCTCCTGCACCCCGGCGTTGGTGGTCATCACCAGGATCACGTTACGAAAATCGGCTTTTCTGCCGTTATTGTCGGTCAGAGTCCCGTTGTCCATCACCTGTAACAACAGGTTGAAAACATCGGGGTGGGCCTTTTCAATCTCATCGAGCAGCACCACCGAGTGGGGATGTTTAATCACCGCATCGGTTAGCAACCCGCCCTGCTCAAAACCAACATAACCGGGAGGGGCGCCGATGAGCCGTGAGACAGTGTGGCGCTCCATGTACTCGGACATGTCAAAGCGCAGCAGCTCAACCCCAAGCGCTTTGCCCAGTTGTTGGGTGACCTCCGTCTTGCCCACCCCTGTGGGGCCGGCAAACAGGAAACAGCCCACCGGACGGCGCTCGTTACCAAGACCGGAGCGAGCCAACCGGATCGCATCCGTCAACACCGTAATGGCGCGGTCTTGCCCAAACACCACCATTTTCAGGTTGCGCTCGAGATTTTTCAGGATCTCCTTATCGGAAGCTGACACCGACTTCTCCGGGATACGTGCAATCTTGGCCACGATGGCCTCGATCTCGGGCACATTGATCACCTTCTTGCGCCGGCTCACCGGCTGCATCCGCTGGCTGGCACCGGCTTCATCGATGACATCGATGGCTTTGTCTGGCAGGTGACGATCATTGATGTATTTCGCCGCCAGCTCAGCCGCCGCCCGCATCGCCTTGGCGGTGTAACGCACGTTATGGTGCTGCTCATAACGGCTCTTGAGTCCCATCAGGATCCGAGTGGTGTCATCCACGCTGGGCTCGACAATGTCAATCTTCTGGAAGCGCCGCGCCAGCGCGTGCTCCTTTTCGAAGATCTGTGAGTACTCCTGGTAGGTGGTTGAACCGATGCAGCGCAGCATGCCGTTGGAGAGCAGCGGCTTGATGAGGTTTGCCGCATCAAGTTGCCCACCCGAGGCAGCCCCCGCGCCGATGATGGTGTGGATCTCATCGATGAAGAGGATGGCCCCCTCCTGACGCTCCAACTGTTTGAGCAGTACCTTGAGGCGCTTTTCGAAATCACCGCGATACTTGGTACCGGCCAGCAGCGACCCCATGTCGAGCGAGTAGATGGTACTGCCTGCGATCACCTCGGGGACCTCCCCCTTGACGATCCGGTAAGCCAGCCCTTCTGCAATCGCGGTCTTGCCGACCCCAGCCTCACCAACCAGCAGGGGATTGTTCTTACGGCGGCGGCAGAGCACCTGAATGGTTCGGTTGAGCTCCTGATCCCGGCCAATCAAGGGATCTATGCGCCCCTCCAGCACCAGTTGGTTGAGGTTCGTGGCAAAACTTTCGATCTGGGCCGAAGAGACATCATCCTCCCCTTCCCCAGCCTGTCCCCCTTGCTCCGGCTTATTCTCCTTGCGTGCACCATGGGAGAGGAAATTGACCACATCAAGGCGGCTGACCTCAGATTTTTTCAGAAAATAGGCCGCCTGTGACTCCTGCTCACTGAAAATGGCCACCAATACATTGGCGCCATTGACTTCGGTATTGCCCGATGACTGCACGTGGAACACAGCGCGCTGCAAGACTCGCTGAAAGCCAAGGGTAGGTTGGGTTTCACGATCTTCGTCATCACGGGGAATAATGGGGGTCGTTTGATGGATGAAGGCCGCGAGCTCCTGGCGCATCTTTTCAAGATCTACGCCACAAGAGATGAGCGCTTCACTGGCAGAGGGGTTGTCCAGCAGGGCCAGCAGCAGGTGCTCAACGGTCATAAACTCATGACGCTCGTCGCGGGCAACCTTGAAGGCTTCGTTCAGCGTCTTTTCCAGATCCTTGTTCAACATAGGCACCTCCCCTTACTACAGCGTCATTGTGGTGTCATTGCGTTTCTGTCATTGCTCATGCCTTTTCCATGGTACACAGCAGTGGATGCTCATTCTTGCGAGCATAGGTATTGACCTGGACTACCTTGGTTTCAGCAATCTCTGCGGTAAAGACACCACAGATCCCCTTGCCGCTATAATGCACACTCAGCATCACCTGAGTCGCCTTGTCCAGATCCATGGCGAAGAACCGTTGTAGCACTTCGACTACAAAGTCCATCGGGGTATAGTCGTCGTTGTTCAACACCACCTTGTACATGGGAGGGGGCTGCAGATCGACTTTTGCGTCAGCAACAACCTCTTCATTTACAAAGAGTTCTTTTTGTTTTGCCATACCTTCTATGGATACCTTTAGATTACTACCCGCCACGAGCGGGTTGTCAACCGCTTTTGTTAACGGCGTCACACGATGCTGTTAACAACTTCTTGACTCGTCGAGTTCTTAGACTAAATTGGTTACTTGCTAATCTGCCCCGCGGCCGAGGCAGGATACCTTTTCAATTTATAATGGGCGGGCGCAGGTTACTCAACGACTTTAGGGTAATCAATAAAAGGATGTAGATGTATGGCAACCGGAACAGTCAAGTGGTTCAACAACGCTAAGGGGTTTGGATTTATCTGTCCAGAAGAGGGGGGTGAAGATATTTTTGCTCACTACTCGACCATCCAGATGGAGGGATACAAGACGCTCAAAGCTGGCCAAGCGGTACAGTATGAACTGCAAAAAGGCCCCAAGGGCAATCATGCATCGGTTATTGTGCCGACAGAAGCACAAAACATCTAACGATAAGAGCAGCACGGTCCCAGTTCTTGCACCGCCTCCCCTTCGGGAGGCGGTGTTGTTTTAGGGCCTATGCATCGGCCGCAGGATGCACTGCGCCATGACGACCCCGCTCAGGGTCAAGATGCCTCCCAGAAGGTGGGCCATGGTCAATTGCTCCCCAAGCAGCCAGACGGCAAGCGAGGCCGTCATCAGCGGCAGCAGATTCAGATAGATAGCTGTGCGATTAGCCCCCAGTAAGGCAATACCCTGCATCCAGAGCCAAGGGGAGAGCGCCGAGGTCGGGATCCCGGCATACAGGATCAGCCAGAGCGCCTGCCGGTCAGGTAAGGTGCCATCGACCAGAAAAAAGTAGGGGGTCAGCAGCAGCAGGCTGCACAACACCTGACCATAGAGCATCATCCAACTGTCGAGCCCCAGCGTCCAGCGCCGCAGCAG
This sequence comes from Aeromonas simiae, assembly GCF_014892695.1. Lineage (NCBI taxonomy): Bacteria > Pseudomonadati > Pseudomonadota > Gammaproteobacteria > Aeromonadales > Aeromonadaceae > Aeromonas > Aeromonas simiae. The sequence continues at coordinate 1,638,844 of NZ_CP040449.1, read as the reverse complement.
CACGCTATAAAGCGCGTAAGTGAACGCAGAGAGCAGCATATAAATGTCACCGATGGCAATGCCATGGCGCAGCACACTCAAGGGATCGCCCTGTCCCAGCAACACCGCCAGCCCGCACAGCGACAGTACGCCCCCGAGCAGCGCCCCCCAGGTTGGCGGCTCACGCAGCAGCAGTGAGCTCAGCAGTACCGTCATGAGCGGGGTCAGTCCCATCATCAGCCCAATTTCCGTGGCGCCCAGGGTTTTCGCCGCGCAATAGCCGAGGGTCTGGTTAAGCACCATGCCAAGCAGCGCTAACGCCATCAGCTTGTGACCACTGCGCACCAGTCGATGGCGCAGGCGCCATGCTCGAGCCCCCAACACAGGGGTCAGCACCAGTGCCGCGATCAACCAGCGTGACCAAGAAAGAGCCGCGGGCGACATGATCTGCATCGCTAGTTTGCCGGCAATGCCGTTACCGGCCCAGATGGCGATACAAGAGAGGGGAAATAGAAACGCGAGCGAAGGCATGGGAGCCACCGAAGAGAAAGTGTCGCCATCTTAAGACAGTTGTTCGACTGACACAATTTGAACAGGGACAGAGTCTGGCACATAAGAGGCCCCTTGCCCTATCTCTTCAGGTGGCCTCTGCCCACAATGCCCCCAACTCATTGTCATAAGGAGTGTACGATGAACAAGTCCATGTTGGGGGGCGTGCTAGTTGGCGTCGTCAGCGCCCTGACGCTCTCTGCCGTTGCCAGCGGTAATCTGCTCCAACGTCAACCAGACAGTGCCCAAGTGCTGGCCGTCAAACCGGTCACCCGTACCGTCAAGATGCCGGAGCAAGTCTGCGAGCAGGTCAGCGTAACCCACCGTCGTCCGGTGCAAGATGAGCACAAACTCGCCGGTACCATCATAGGTGCAACGCTCGGCGGCGTGCTCGGACACCAGATTGGCGGAGGCAACGGCAAGAAGCTGGCCACGGCGGCGGGCGCCGTGGCGGGGGGGTATGCCGGCAATCAGGTGCAAGGCAACATGCAGCGCGCCGATACCTACACCAGCAACGAGCGTCGTTGTCGTACGGTGCAAAAGGAGCGTGAAGCGTCGCTTGGCTATGATGTCACCTACCGCCTCTCCGGTCAGGAGGGGGTCGTGCGCATGACACACCAGCCGGGTAACACCATTCCGGTGCGCGATGGTCGGCTCATATTGGATCAAGAGCCCCTGGCCAACCCGGGGTGAGGCGCATAAAAAGCCCGGCTCTTGCCGGGCTTATCCTGTCAACTCCGTCGCCGGATCTTGCGGATTTCGTGCTCATAAAAGCCTTCGTCCGTATCGGGGCGAGTGTGGAAAATTTTCAAAAACCACATGTATTGCTCAGGATAACGGGTGAGCAACGACTCGACCGACTGATTCATCACCAGTGTATCGTGGGTCATGTCGCCGCTTGGATAAGGGTCGGGCAACGGCTCGATCACCAACTCGTAGCGCAGCCGATCCTCGTTATAGATGGCCAGCATCATCAAGGGTACGGCACCGGTCAACTTGCACAATCGGGGCAGTGCCGGCAAGGTCGCTTTATCCATCCCAAAGAAGGGAACGAAGATGCTCGCCTCACGCCCGTGATCCTGATCTGGCAGATAATAGAAGCCGCCACCGGCCCGCAAATGCTTGATGATGGGTTTAAGACCGGCACTGCGTTCGTACACATGGCCGCCCCCGCGCCCCCGCTCCATGTTGATATAGCGATCGAACACTTCACTCTTGGCACTCTTCATCATGGTGCTCATGGGGAAAGGCTTGCGGTTGGCGATGATTCGGCCGCAAAAATCGATGGCCCAGGTGTGTGGCACCACAAAGATCACCGACTTCCCCGCCTCTTTAGCAGCCTCAACATGCTCCCATCCTGTCACCAGGGTGCGCTGCTCAAGATACTCGGGAGAACGCACACTCAGCTCACCAAAACTGGCAAAGGTTTTAATGCCCACCCGCATGCATTTATGCAGCAGCGCCTCGCGCGCCTCAGGGGTGAGCTGGGGAAAGCAGATCTCCAGATTGGTACGAGCGATATAGCACTGCTTCTTGGAAAAACGCACCAGCAGTGGCGCCAGTACATCACCCAGACGGTCGCGCAAACGCGCCGGCACATACCCAAGCAGATGCAACAGGCCAACCCCTAACCAAGCGCCCCAATGACGGGGATGCAGCAGCCCCCGATGGAAAGAGGTATCAAAAATGGGATCGTTCTGACTCATGTTTCGAGCTTCATAACCGAGTGACAAAGGGCACATTTTAGCGGTTTGTGGGCTCAAGCTCAAAGCGAGCGCGCCTGCATCTCATCGGAAAGCGGCATATAATGGCGCCAGACTGCACCGTCCCCAGCGGGACACTGACGAGGAATGTTCATGAAGAAAAACGTCATCTGTGACATTGACGGCGTGATCCTGCACAACAATGACCTGATCCCGGGGGCCGATCACTTCGTGCATCGCCTGCTCGAGCAGGGCACCAAACTGCTGTTTCTGACCAACTATCCGGCGCAAACCCAAAAAGATCTGCAAAACCGTTTCCTCGCAGCCGGCGTCTCAGTACCAGAAGAGTGCTTCTATACCTCCGCCATGGGCACCGCCGACTTTCTCAAGCGCCAGGAGGGCAAGAAAGCCTATGTGATCGGCGAAGGGGCGCTCACCCATGAACTCTACAAGGCCGGCTTCACCATTACCGACATCGATCCCGACTTCGTGGTCGTCGGTGAGACCCGTAACTACAACTGGAGCATGATGCAGCTCGGCGCCAAGTTTGTCTCTCAAGGGGCCCGTTTCATCGCCACCAACCCCGATACCCATGGCCCACTGATGTACCCCGCCTGCGGCGCACTGTGCGCCCCCATCGAGCGGATGACCGGCAAGAAGCCCTTCTATGTCGGCAAGCCAAGTGCCTGGATCATCCGTGCAGCACTCAACCGGATGGAGGCCCACTCCGATGACACCATGATCATCGGCGACAACCTGCGCACCGATATCCTGGCCGGTTTTCAGGCCGGTCTTGAGACCGTGCTGGTGCTCTCAGGGGTCAGCAAGGTCGAGGATATCGACCTGGTTCCGTTCCGCCCCAACCACATTTTCGATTCGGTACAAGACATTACCCTGGTGTAATCCGCTGCGGCAGGGCCGCTCGGCTCTGCTGCTATCCCTCCCCCTTTATTTGATCTGCCCTTGCCGCTGGCCCCCTCAGCCAACGAGATCACGCCGGCCACCACGGCAACGCCTTTCCGCCTCCCCCTATGGGGCATTTTCCGCCCCGCCGAATTTTGTCCGGTTTTTCTATTTGCAAACGAGGAAGGCTCTGGCATTGTGAGAAACGAGGAATGTAAACGGACTTTCGGGCCCAAACGTGGGGGGCCCAACAAAAATAAAGAGGATTTACATCGATGTGTTCCATCTTCGGTATTCTGGACATCAAGTCTGATGCGGTCAGCTTGCGCAAGACCGCCCTCGAGATGTCCAAGCGACTGCGTCATCGCGGCCCTGACTGGTCCGGCGTCTACAGCACCGACAAAGCCATTTTGGTGCATGAGCGCCTGGCTATCGTCGATCCGGGCAATGGCGCTCAGCCTCTCTACAACCCGGAACGCACCCACGTGCTGGCCGTCAACGGCGAGATTTACAACCACAAAGAGCTGGAAAAGAGCCTCAAGGTCGACTTCGAGTTCCAGACCCACTCCGATTGCGAGGTGCTGCTGGCCCTCTATAAGGAGAAGGGCCCGGCGTTTCTTGACGATCTCAACGGCATCTTCGCCTTTATCCTCTACGACGCCGAGCAAGATGCCTATCTCATCGGCCGCGATCACATGGGGATCATCCCCCTCTACACCGGCCGTGACGAGCACGGCAACTTCTATGTCGCCTCTGAGATGAAGGCATTGGTGCCGGTGTGCAAGAGTGTCGAGACCTTCCCGCCCGGCCACTACCTGTGGAGCAAGGATGGCGAGCTGAAGAAATGGTATCAGCGCGACTGGATGAGCTATGAGGCGGTCGAGCACAACGTCAGCGACAAGGCTGAACTCAAAGCCGCCATGGAGGCCGCGGTCAAGCGCCAGCTAATGTGTGACGTGCCTTACGGCGTGCTGCTCTCTGGCGGTCTCGATTCGTCCATCATCTCCGCCATCACCAAGCTCTATGCGGCGCGCCGCATCGAAGATGACGGCAAGAGCGAAGCCTGGTGGCCCCAACTGCACTCCTTTGCCGTCGGCCTCAAGGGCTCCCCTGACTTGGCCGCAGCCCAGAAAGTGGCCGATGCCCTTGGTACTGTGCACCACCAGATCCACTTCACGGTGCAAGAAGGGCTGGATGCCCTGCGGGACGTCATCTATCACCTCGAGACTTATGACGTTACCACCATCCGCGCCTCCACCCCCATGTATCTGATGGCGCGTTACATCAAGGCGATGGGGATCAAGATGGTGCTCTCCGGCGAAGGCTCCGACGAGCTGTTTGGTGGCTACCTCTACTTCCACAAGGCCCCGAACGCCCGCGAGTTTCACGAAGAGACGGTGCGTAAACTCGATGCCCTGCACCTGTATGACTGCCTGCGCGCCAACAAGTCGATGGCCGCCTGGGGCGTCGAGGGGCGAGTGCCGTTCCTTGACAAGGAGTTCATGGACGTGGCGATGCGCCTCAACCCCGTCGACAAGATGTGTGGTCACGGCAAGATTGAAAAACACATCCTGCGCGAGGTGTTTGGCGAGCTGCTGCCCCACGAAGTGGCCTGGCGCCAGAAGGAGCAGTTCTCCGACGGCGTGGGTTATTCGTGGATCGACAGCCTCAAAGCCATGGTGGAGCAAGAGGTGACCGATCAGATGTTCGAGGCGGCAGCTTACCGCTTCCCGGTCAACACCCCGCTGACCAAGGAGGCCTACTACTACCGCGCCATCTTCGAGGAGCACTTCCCGCTCGAATCGGCCGTCCGCACCGTGCCTTACGGCAAGTCGGTGGCCTGCTCCACCCCCACCGCCCTGGAGTGGGATGCCAAGTTCAAGGAGCTGGCCGATCCGTCAGGGCGCGCCGTGCTCGACGTGCACCAGCAGGCTTACTGATCGCTGGCGCACCATCGCAACCACCCCCGCTTAGGCGGGGGTGGTTGTTTGTAACGCTCGCCGGTCACCCCATCTTTTCACAAGGAGCGTGCATGAAGACCCTTTGCGCCGTGCTGCTGGCCGGCGCCCTGATCACCCCCTTTGGCGCCAGCGCCACCTGGGCCGAGGGGCAACCCGGCTACAGCCAGCGCTACGATCCGGCCCGTCGCCCCCTCGATGATCTGCTGGCGGCCCGCATGAAGGCGGCCAGCGAACGCAAAAAAATCCTGCTGCTGGTCGGCGGCGAATGGTGCAACTGGTGTCAGACGATGGAGCGCTTTCTCAATGCCAAGGCGTCGCTGGCCCGCTCTCTGACCGAGACCTTCGTGGTGGTGAAGGTCAATGTGAGCGATGAGAACCGGAACGAGGCGTTCTTGCGCCACTATCCGGCCTATGAGGGCGTGCCCCACTTTTATGTGCTGGATCAGCAGGGCAACCTGCTCGAGTCAATCAATACCGGCCTGCTGGAGCAGGGCGAGAGCTATAACCAAGAGACCTTTCACCAGCTGATCGAGCACTTTGCCACACGTTGATCACGCCTCCCCCAAATGACGGCCAAACTCGCGGGCCAGGGCCAGATCGAGAAACCCGTCTCCCCTCTTGTGGGTGCGCAAGAACTGGTAGAAGGCGAGCAAGCGGACCAATGACTCCGGCTCGTGATCGAGCACCATCCCCTGCTCCGCCAGCAGGGCGAGCGCCCCTTGCAGCGCCTCCCTGTCCACCACCTCGGCCTGGCGATAGAGATAACCGCAACCGGTCGCCAGCCACTCCAGCGAGCAGTTCGCCCCCATGGCAATCTGGTTGGCCTTGGTCAGACTCGGCTCGGCCCCCTTGAGGTATTTGCGAATAAGGGCCTCGGAGAGGCCGACTTTGCGGGCGAAAGCGCTGACGCTCCCCGCCCCGATGAGCTGGCTCAAGCGTTCGGCAAAAACGGACATTGTCGTACCATGGTTCGAACTGAATAGGGTGAGCATCTTGCCATGCCCCCCGGGCTTGGCCAAGATGGGACACTTTCCGCCACGGAGCTTTAACCATGCAACGCCTCGCTTTGCACCCGCAAGGGCCTGAATTCTCTCGCTTCATCATGGGCTACTGGCGCCTGATGGAGTGGCAGCTCTCCCCTGCCGCCCTGCTCGATTTTATCAAGTTTCACCTCGATCTCGGGATCACTACCCTTGATCATGCCGACATCTATGGCGGCTACCAATGTGAGCAAGCCTTTGGCGCCGCCCTGCGCCTTGAGCCCTCCTTGCGCGAACGCATGGAGGTGGTGAGCAAGTGTGGCATCGCCCTGACCGCAGATCCCGCCCATCAGCTCAACCACTACAACACCAGTCGCAGCCACATCATCGCCAGTGCCGAGCGCTCCTTGAACCACTTGGCGGTGGACAGTTTGGATCTACTGCTCATCCACCGCCCCGATCCGCTGATGGATGCCGACGAGGTGGCCGAGGCCTTCGTACGCCTTAAGGAGTCGGGCAAGATCCGTCACGCCGGGGTATCGAACTTCACCCCGAGCCAGTTCGCCCTGCTGCAATCGCGTCTGCCCTTCCCGCTGGTGACCAACCAGGTCGAGATCTCGCCACTGAACCAGAGCGCCACCCTAGATGGCACCCTGGATCAGTGCCAGCAGCTGGCCGTGCGCCCCATGGCCTGGTCCTGCCTCGGCGGCGGTCGGCTGTTCCATGCCCCCGAATACGCTCCGCTGCGCCATGAGCTGGAGACCATCCGCCACGAGGTGGGAGCCGAGACCATAGAGCAGGTGGTCTACGCCTGGGTGCTGATGCTCCCCTCACGCCCCTTGCCCATCATCGGCTCGGGCAAGCGCGAGCGTATCGCCCAGGCCGCTCGCGCCAGCGACCTCGTCCTGTCACGCCAGCAGTGGTTTCGCATTCGCAAGGCGGCGCTGGGTTACGATGTGCCGTGACCAAAACAAAAGAAGGCACCCCTCGGGGTGCCTTCTTCTTTATCTCAACGCATCAGCCGTGACGCGGCGGACGTGATGGACGGCGCGGAGCATCCGTCTTCGGTTTGGCCTGGTTGACGGTCAGGGTGCGGCCACCGGTTTCGGTGCCGTGCAGACTCTTGATCGCCGCCTCAGCCTCACTGCTAACCGGCATTTCGATGAAGCCAAAGCCCTTGGACTTGCCGGTTTCACGATCGATGATGATGTCGACTTTGTCGACTTGGCCGAACTGGGCAAACAACTGTTGCAGTTCGTCACTCGTCATCCGGTACGACAGATTCCCTACGTAAATCTTCATGCCATCCACTCTCGATTCAAGGTGCCTTCACTGTGCATCACCACCAGCGGATAAGGCCACAACCCCGCCGATTGTCCGTCGGGACAGCTCCCGACCTCTCCCTGTCACAGCGAAACCACAGCGAGACAGGCAAGCCATTTCTTGGGTCAGTATCCTGTCTTTACTACGGATTGTCGAGAAAATAGTCGGTCACGCCCCCCGCAGTGGCGCCAGGATCGATCGTAACCTGCGCGGTCGCTGCCAGGCGCGGTGAAACGCAAAACGGTAGACATCGGGGGCAACCTGATAGGCCTGCTCAGGAGCCAGACGAAGTAGCGCCAGCCCCTGTGCCAGCATCGCTTCGCTCAACTGCAAATCCAGTGCAAAGCCCAACCACTCCCCTTGATGCCCGACCTGACGCTCCAGATGCACCTGTTGCAGCGCGCTGCGTGGCAGGGCCAACGCCATATCGCGCCCCCCATCGAGCAGATAAAGCTGTTGGGCATCCCAGCCCAGCTCCGCTAGCCGCCACGCCTGCCAACTGCGTGGCATCAACAGCATCAGCGCCACCAAGGCGCCAAAGAGCAGTGCGACCCAGTGGGGAAAGGTCATCGCACCGAGACCCGACACCAGTGCCCAGCCCACGGCCCCCAACGCCGCCGCCAGCAACATGGCAATGACCCAGAGGTAGGGTGCACGAGGCGGTGCCAGCACGGTCACATCGGGGCGGCGCACCAGCTCACTCACGCGCAGGGAAGAAGGAGAGATCATTCTGAATTCCTTGAAAAAGAGGGCGCCACATTGTGGCCACTGCGCTGGGTAGAGGCAAGTCACATGGCTGGCTGCGCCCCCCCTGGCTTGCTATGCTGGCCTGGTTCGATTTTCCAAGGAGTGTTGTCATGTTTCTCTCCCTGCTGCTTGCCTCGGCCCTTCAGGCTGAAGCGATCGGCGGCTATGCAGGCGGTTGTCTCAAAGGGGGCCAACCACTGCCGCTCGAGGGCCCCGGTTACGAAGTGATCCGGGCCAAACGCCTGCGCTACTATGGCCACCCGGATCTCATCCACTACCTGACCCAGTTAGCCAGTCAGACCCAGCAGGCGGGTCTGCCCAGCCTTTATATCGCCGATCTGGCCATGCCCCACGGCGGCCCCTTTAGCTCGGGCCATCGCAGCCATCAGACCGGGCTCGATGCCGACATCTGGTTTCGCATGAGCGATCGCCCCATCGGGAAAAGTGAGCAGGATAACCCCGCCGAGTGGCCCCTCATCGACGAGCCCAGTTACCGGATGCTGCCCGGCCGCTTTGGCCCACAGCAACTCACCTTGCTCAAGCTGGCAGCCCAGGCCCGCGAGGTCGAGCGCATCTTCATCAATCCCGCCATCAAGGCCGAGGTATGTCGGCAGGCCCCTTATGATGACTGGGTGGGCAAACTCAGGCCCTGGGTCGGCCACTTTAGCCACTTCCATGTGCGCCTGCGCTGCCCGGCTGGCAGCCCGGAGTGCGTGCCGCAGGCCCCGATCCCGCCCGGTAACGGCTGCGGGGCCGAGCTGGCCTCCTGGCTCAAGGACAAGCCGCAACTGCCCAAGGTATCGGTGGCCAACCGCCGCCTCCCCCCCCTGCCAGCGCGCTGTGGATGATGTTCAAAAAGAGGCTGAACTGTTATGGTGATGCCCTCAAAATCATGAAGGAGAACAAGATGATAGTTCGCCACACATGGCGCCGTATCACGCAGGGTATGCTGCTGCTTCCCCTGCTCTTTTCGCTCACCGGCTGCGGGGTCAACACCATCCCCGAGCTCGACGAGCAGGTCAAGGCAAGCTGGGGTCAGGTCGAGAACCAGTACCAGCGCCGCGCCGATCTCATCCCCAACCTGGTGGCCACCGTGCAAGGCTATGCCAAGCACGAGCAGGAGACCCTCAAGGCGGTCACCGACGCGCGGGCCCGGGTGGGCAGCATTCAGGTCAATGATCCAGCCCAGCTCCAAGCCTATGATCAGGCCCAGACCCAACTCTCCAGCGCCCTCTCGCGCCTGATGGTGGTGGCCGAGCGCTATCCCGATCTCAAGGCCGACCAGCAGTTCCTCACCTTGCAGGCCCAATTGGAAGGCACCGAGAACCGCATCAGCGTGGCCCGCCGTGACTACATCGAGTCGGTGCGCCGCTTCAACACCGAGATCCGCACCTTTCCGGGGGTGATCTGGTCCAAGCTGCTCTATTCCGATCTCGAGGCCAAGCCGAGCTTTAGCGCCAAACCGGGCAGCGAAGAGGCGCCCAAGGTGAGCTTCCAATGAGCGCGGTTCCCCGACCTTGGTGGCTCCTGCTGTGGCTATGGGCACTGGCCCTGCAGGCAGCCCCCCCATTCCCGACCCTGAGTGGCCGGGTGGTCGACGAGGCCCAACTGCTTGATCCCAGCCAGCGTGAGAGTGAAACCCGCCGCTTGGCCGCCTTCGAGCAGGCCAGCGGTATCCAGCTAGTGGTGGTCACCCTCCCCTCATTGCAGGAGATGCCCATCGAAGAGTTCGGTTACCAGCTGGGACGCCACTGGGGCATAGGTCAGAAAGGCCAAGACAATGGCCTGCTGCTGATCATCGCCCCCAGTGAGCGCAAGGTGCGCATTGAGGTCGGTTATGGTCTGGAAGGCACTCTGCCCGACGCCATCGCCGCCAACATCATCCAGCGCCGCATCCTGCCCCAATTTCGCCAGGGCGACTTTGCCAGCGGCATCGACGCCGGCGTCACCGCCATCATCCAAGCCCTTGAAGGCCAGTACCAGCCGGTGCAATCCCAGCGCGACGACAAAGACCGCGGTTTCTGGCTGTTCGTGCTGATGGTCACCATCATGATTCTGCTGCACACCTTCCGCGGTGGGCGGGGCGGTGGCGGAGGCAAAGGGGGGCGCGGTGGTCGCAACGGCTTCTACGTGGGTGGCGGCAGCGGTCTCTCCGGCGGCTTTGGCGGCCCCCGTAGTGGCGGCTTTCGCGGCGGCGGCGGTAGTTTTGGCGGTGGCGGTGCCTCCGGCGGTTGGTAATTCAAGGAACAGAGCATGATTTCCAAGCAATTTTTTCACACTCTCAACACCCGGGTGCGCAAGGCCGAGCAGGCCACCGACGCCGAGCTGGTCACCGTGCTGGCCCCCGCCAGCGACGGCTATCGCTTCATCCCGACCCTATGGGCTGCCCTGCTGGCCATGCTCACCCCGCTGCTGGTACACGAGCTGGGGTTCTGGATGGACTGGCACGAGATCCTCATGGTGCAGTGGGCCGTCTGGCTGCTGCTCACCCTGCTGTTTCAGTGGACCCCCATCAAGATGTGGCTGGTGCCCGCCTCGGTGAAGCACCACCGCGCCTCCTTGATGGCCCGCCTGCAATTTATCGAGCAGGGGCTGCACCGCACCCGGGATCGCCTCGGCGTGCTCATCTTCGTCTCGGTGGCTGAACACTATGTGGAGATCCTGGCCGACGACGGCGTAGCCCAACACATCGAAGATCACGTCTGGCAAGAGCTGATCGACGACTTTGTCGAGCAGGTGCGGCGCGGCAAGGTGGAAGAGGGCTTCGTCGAGTGCGTGCAGCGTACCGGCGAGATCCTGGCGGATGTCTTCCCCCCCACCCATGAGCGCAACGAGCTTTCCGACGATTTGGTGGTGCTGGATCAGCCGTGAGGCGAGAAAAGCGCCAACCGCTGCTCACCCCATGAGCAAATGAAAAACAGCATGAAAAATAAGGGGAAAAAGTGTTGACCACCGCGCACCTTTCCCCTAAATTACGCCCCGTTCCGACGCACAGCGCGGCACCGTGGAGTTTGCCCACGTTAACAACAACCGACAATTTGGTGAGGTGTCCGAGTGGCTGAAGGAGCACGCCTGGAAAGTGTGTATACGGCAACGTATCGAGGGTTCGAATCCCTCCCTCACCGCCAAATGATAAGCCCAAGCAATTCAATTGCTTGGGCTTTTTCTTTGTCTATCACATGGCGATCATGCCAGATGTCGGTACGTCTCTTATTTTTTAGCTGCCTGTGCGGCAGCGAGGCCACCAAAACGCAGCAACTGGGCGCGCTTACCTTTCTGAGCTGCCTGTGCGGCAGCGAGGGGTGATGCTAATTGTGACGGGGCCCCCTTGGGTTTCTGAGCTGCCTGTGCGGCAGCGAGGTCAATCCGGGGTCTCTGTATCGGGTTGGCGAGTTTCTGAGCTGCCTGTGCGGCAGCGAGGTGGCTGGGACACGTCGCCGAAATGAACGAGCATTTCTGAGCTGCCTGTGCGGCAGCGAGGTTTCTTTAGGCTATCCATACCGCGACCGGCGCTTTCTGAGCTGCCTGTGCGGCAGCGAGGAGCGTGATGGTGACATTGTTCGTACCGTTTCTTTTCTGAGCTGCCTGTGCGGCAGCGAGGAAGTCATTATGCTCCAGCACAGCCTGCTCGTTTTTCTGAGCTGCCTGTGCGGCAGCGAGGCAGCATCATTGGATGCCGTCTGCAATCACTATTTTCTGAGCTGCCTGTGCGGCAGCGAGGCAACACCAGACCAGGTGATGGCTGCCATAACTTTTCTGAGCTGCCTGTGCGGCAGCGAGGCATGCTCCACGCTGATTCTGTAGGGATTCCAATTTCTGAGCTGCCTGTGCGGCAGCGAGGTTCCTGTTTGGCTTCGGTTTTACGACGCTTATTTTCTGAGCTGCCTGTGCGGCAGCGAGGGCAAATTTTCAGCGCTCGGCGCAAGATCAAAATTTCTGAGCTGCCTGTGCGGCAGCGAGGTTCAGCCCGGTATATGTGACCGCATCCCGTGATTTCTGAGCTGCCTGTGCGGCAGCGAGGAACCGATATTTTCCATCTCCTTCCCGGCTCATTTTCTGAGCTGCCTGTGCGGCAGCGAGGACCTGCATATTGACCAAAGTGAAGGTAGTCAGTTTCTGAGCTGCCTGTGCGGCAGCGAGGGCCAACTGCTGGACGCGGGCGGTGCGCAGGGCTTTCTGAGCTGCCTGTGCGGCAGCGAGGAGCGTGATGGTGACATTGTTCGTACCGTTTCTTTTCTGAGCTGCCTGTGCGGCAGCGAGGGTAGAGCGGAAGCATGGTGCTGCTGGTGCCACTTTCTGAGCTGCCTGTGCGGCAGCGAGGTCCGGATCCGCCTTGATGGCTGCCATGATGCTTTTCTGAGCTGCCTGTGCGGCAGCGAGGCCGCATTGCGCGGCCTTTATTTTGCTCGTTCTTTTCTGAGCTGCCTGTGCGGCAGCGAGGCTCATCGACTATGACCTGCTGGTGCTGGACGATTTCTGAGCTGCCTGTGCGGCAGCGAGGAAGGTGGACAAGGTGATGGGGACTGCCGGGGATTTCTGAGCTGCCTGTGCGGCAGCGAGGTGGATAAAGGCGACGGTATCGCCGCTACTGCTTTTCTGAGCTGCCTGTGCGGCAGCGAGGTGTTACATATTAGTGCTATCTCACTGATTGTTAAAGAACTTACCCCAAACTTGCCGCTAAACCCTATTTTTATCGGGGCGTAACGGTCATTGAAAAATCAATGAGTTAGCTACGCCCTTAAAAAAAGGGTCAGAACCAGGGAATGGTGGTGGTGGCACTCAACCCGTATGCGTTAAACGTCCCTACCACCGGCTTGTCTAGCAAGGGGCCGTGTTCGATATAAAGGCGCATCCGGCTTTGGGTCGAGAGGCTGTGCATCTCGGCATAGGGCAGTGACATCGCCTTCTGCTGCGTATCGGGAATACGAGTCAACGCCTCCTCTTCGCTCAGCCACCCCTTGGCCACCGAGCGGCGGCGCTTGTTATGGGCGCTCTTGGCTTGAACCCGCCGCACAACGCGAAAGCGCGCGGTGGCAGGCACCTGGGCCGGTTCGCCGATATGGATATAGTCCCGCATCCCTTGTAACCAGTTCACCTCGGTGAGGTTAAGCAGATCGGCCAGGGTACCGTGCAGACGCAGGCACTCCCCCAGGGTGCGCCTGTGGGCCGGAAAGCTGACCCCTACCCGTCCCTGAGTCAGGGAGGGAAGCACCCGATGCAACTTGGCGTAAAGGGCGTTAAGCAGCTCCACCTGACCAAATTCAGGGTCAGGTAGAACCCGAATATCGAGGTAGTGATCCATAGTGGCCCCTTAATCTGCCTCGCCGAAGACGCCGCCGCGAACCAGGGTCGCCATCACATAGTGCTGCTGCTCGGTTTCGGGTTGCTTGTCTTTGAGCATCCAGCCATCGAGCAGGTTATAAAAATCGAGCTTCTCTTTCGGCTGGCGATAGGCGGTCCCCCGACTGGTGACCGAGCCATAGGGCTCGACCGCGATGGGCCCCAGCTCCTCTGCGCCGGGGTACCAGGTATCGATGGTACGCAAGGCATTACCAATCTTCTGGGAGTGCATGGCGGCGATACCTGCCACCTGATAGAGGTGCTTGCTCTTTTTGCCCTCTTTGCCGCTGCTCTGATCGAGTACCAGCTCTTGGGAGGGGAATACCTCCTGGCCGGCCCCCAGACGCACGAAGGCTTCCACACTCAACAACGCGAAGTCGTGGCCCAGCAGACCCTGGCGGATCACCTCGGCCAGCTCAGCCAAGGCCCCCTCGGGCTTGGTAAAGGTGCGCAAGTTGAAACTTAAAGCATCAAAAACCCAGCGCTGCTTGACCGCGCCTTGTTCCAACTGGCTGACGCGCACCTCCACCTCCTCGGCCCCGACCCGGTTGCGCCAGAGGAAGCGCCCATTGGCCAGGTTCTCGGCATAGCGGGCCGCCAGCTCGTGGAACTGGTGCTCACGCACATACTCGCCAATTTTCGCCCCCAGCACCGCCTGATAGGCCTGATCGTTACAGGCCGAAGGCTGCGCCAGATTGCCCAGAATACGCAGGGTAAACCCGACTCGCAGGGTGTCGGCATCGAAGGGCAGCGTCGCCACATCGACCTTTTGCAGGTTCGGTTTTTGAATTTCGTTGTCGAGCTTGGCCGGATCGTCGGCGGTGGCCTTTTTCAGGCGGTTGGAGATGGTGCCGCGCACCGCCTTCTCTTGCAGTGAAATCGGACGCCAGGCCACTAGGTTATCCCGCTCTTGCCAGTTACCGGCAAACAGTTGGGCATCGGAGTTGGCGAGCTTGCGCTCGAAGGCCAGGACGGAGGCGGTCTTGATCGGTGTTTTTGCCATGATGAAGTTCCTTATCAGAAGAGGTCGTTTGCCATAAAGGGTTCTGCGTCGCTCTCGTCCCACGCCAACTCGGGGGCGTGATAACGATTCTCGCAGAGGTAGTAGGGTTCCTGATGGCGGTAGCGCCATAACAGGGAGTCGAGACTCTGAATCCGGTGCGGGCTGACCCACTGCCCCAGGGTGTAGATAGACTCAGCAAAGCGAAATGGGGTCTCCTGATCGCGGCTGCTGGGAATCGCGCCCGGCTCATGAAGGGGGGAGATCCCCAGGTAGCCCACGGCCAGCGGCACCAGGTAGCCTGGAGCCGGTTTAGCCCGTGGTTGCCAGCTCACCGCCCCACTTTCATCTTGCTGCGCCTGATGGCGCAAGGTGACAAAATCGAGCAGGCTGTCGAGCAACTCACGCCTGGGATCGCTCTCTAAGCACTGCTGATGGTGCCGGGTTAACAAGTCGTGACGGCAAACCAGAGCAAAGCCCGGCAACAGGCCCATGCGCAGGCGCCGCAGCTCGCGCTCGTCGTAATGCTCACGCCACTGCACCTGTCCTAGGGTGGTGATGGTGCCCCCCGCCAGGCGCAGGGTCGGCACGGTGCGTTCAAACCAGGTTTGCAGCGCGTCGATACGCAGATCTAGCGTTCCCCCCTTGGGCAGTTGGTCGGCATTAAAGTCACACTCGATAAGCAGACTGATGTCGAGGTGTACGCGCCCCTCTTCGTTAAACGGTGCCGTCTTGCCCTCTTTGGTCAGGGGATTGCGGGTCAGGGCGAAGACCTGCTCGCGGCGATTGCCGAGCGGTTGACTCTGTAGCTCGGTGTGATGGGCGATGACGGCGCAGCCCCCTAGGGTCAGGCCATAGATCTGCTCGAGACGGCGCGACAGGGCGTGGGTAAAACCAAGAAAGTGGCTGATGGCCGGAAAACCGTAAGTCAAACCGCCGATGGCATTGGCATTTTCCACCTTGAGGTGGCGAAGCAGCAGGGTCGATCTCATGCCCATCCCTCCAAATCCAGTTGCAGCAGACGCAGTTGACGGGCCAACAGGCGGCGCCAGACATGCAGCTCGGCATCCCCGACATGGGCCAATCGCTTTTGCAACCGCTGATTGAGCCAGCGACCAAATGCCAGAGCAATCTGATTGGCCTCTTTATCGGAGAGTGGTTGGCCATCCATGGGATCGAGCCAGTGGCAAAATGCATCGCTCATCGGCTCCGACATCGCACGGCTCCAGCCCGATGGCAAAGAACGCAACTCGGCGCCGTAGTTGAGCAGCGCTCCCATCAGATCGTCCACCAGCCCGGCGCGGCGCTGCTTGATCTCGTCATTGTTGTCGGCCCGCTCCACCGACTTGAGAAAATGGATTAGCTCGTAAAGCGTACCCGCGACCCGATGCTCGTAGCGTTTCCAGAAATGCTCGTCACTCTCAGGCGCCGTCAGACGCTTTTGCCATGCAGGCGGCTGGCAGCTCAGCAGATAGGCGCGGCCATAGCGCTTGCTGTTGAGCAAAGAGACATTCTGGGGCTTGGTGCCGCCAAAGTGCTGCTCCGCCAGATGGGGAAAGTCCACAACGCTCAGATCGGAACACTCGTTTTTACGGCGCGCATCGCGCGCCGCCTTCGCCTCATCCCCGAAGCGGGCCTGATCGATGCGTTGATACAAGGCATGGCACAAGGAGCTGGCAAACAGCGGGCTCAGCAGGTGGTAACCCTCATCCACCGGGAAGTAGGTCTGCTTGGCCAAGGTATGGGTGGTCAGCGTGCCACCGACCAAGGCCTGAGAGAGGCCATCGCACCACGTCGCTAGCTGAGCCTTATCTTTGGTGAAAGCGGCGAGAGGAGAGGCATCACCATCCTCAATCAAATCCACCAGCCGTTTGCCACCCGCCTCGAGCAGCAACAGATTGGCCACATCCAGCGCCGCCGCATTGCCGATCACATCGATCGCCGGCGCGGTCAGGCTGGCGGTAGAGAGAAACCCCTCCCCTTCCTGCCCCTCAACCCGGGCCCCGATGCCACGGGCATCCCCGTGGGTAAACTTGGGGGCATGGGTCACCAGGGTGATCTGCTTGGCCCGCTTGGCGGCCTCGTCGAGCCAGTCCCCCTTGCTGGGCCACTTGTCCGGCTTGGCTTCCAGCCTTGCCGAGATATAGTCATCGATGACCGATGACAACTGATCCACTCCCATTACTTCCTCCCTAGAACCTAAAGCGGCTCGACAAGGTGTATCTGACCAACCGGAATGAAAAACACCACATCAATATTCAGATGCAAGTGGCTAGCAATTCCTGAGCTAATACAAAGCAACCCGGCGAGCAGAAGACGTTTCATTTTTTCATCACCACACCTGAGAAAGACCCAAATCAGTCCACAGAAGCAATGATGCACATAAACGCGGCCATGATCAACGCCAATACCCTCGTACTTTTGAAATTAATCAGATTCGAGATGTTCTTATGGTGTCCCCTTAATCTGTTACTCGCTATAATCACCTCCCTGTCGTACAGACAGCTCAGAAAAATACACTCGTACTTTTTTTCTGCTCACCCTCGCTACCGAACAGGTAGCTTTCCCATTAAGGCGCTCAATCGAGCGCCTTATACACACCAAATAGCGGGTCATATTGCCAAGGCCTGACACTCTGGTCGTTAATGGGCAGACGGATCTCGGTAAAGGTGCGCGATAGCCTGGCGGCATCCCACTCCAGCTCTTCGGCCAGCGCAGCCAACAGGGGCTCTGGCTCGTTATCCAACCAGGGGGCGACCCGCTCGGCGGGTATGAATGCCTGACGCTCGAAACAGCTCGCCTCCACCAGCTCAGGCTCACCGCGCTCTTCGAGCCGGTGAAAGCGCAGGGGGTCATCCTCATCGGCCTGATAGAGCACAAAGCCCTGGTCGGGGCGCGAGGCCCGAAAGCGAGTCTGCCGCTGCATCTCGCCGGCCCAATCGACATGGTATTGGTGTTGCCACCAAGAGACGGCACAGGGGGGCTGACGCCCCTCAGCAAACAAGGAGATGGCCAGATGTGCGTGCTCCAGCGCTACCAGATTTGAGTAGGGCCCACTCCCTGGACTAGGTGGCATCTGGATCGCGGGTGACGCCCCAATCACCTCGTACTGCTCTTTTCGCAGACTCTGTGCCATATCGTGGTTGGCAAGCTGAAACTCGCTCGACTCAAACCCCGGCTGACAATAGGCCGGGGTCACCCCTCGCAACGCCTTGACGTTGCGATTGAGGATCAGGAGGTTGGGATGAGCGGAGGCCCTCTTGCGGTGACGCTGGATGCGACCGGCCAACTGAATAAGAGATCGCATCGAACTCGGCTCGGCAATGGCCCAGTCATAGTCGTGATCCCGCCCCACTTCGGCGACCGGCGAGGCAAAAACGACAAAGAGATGGTGTGTCTCGGGTTGTGCCAGCGCCAGCAACACCTCGGGGCGCTGCCAGAATGCATCGCTGTCATAGCGGGTCAACAGGGCATCGAGGCGCTTCTCCATCTCGGAGCGCACCAACAGCGGGTGGTGGCTGTGGTAGATGCAAAAGTGAATGCGGGTGTCGGGCGGTGGAACCCGGAGCAGTACCTGCTGGGCAATGGCAACCAGGGGATCGATATTGGCCATGCGCACCACGCCAACCGAGAGGCACTTGCCAGAGGCGTGGCGCTCATGGTGCTCACCGTGTAGCTGGAGCATGCCATCACCCACCGCGCTCGCCATGGCTTGCACCACCGCATCCCACTGTTTACTGCTGGCTCCCACAGGCCAGAGTGCGCCTCGGCGCAGGGTGGGTTGCTCGGCCAGTTTGGCCAGACGAGCGGCGACAAACGCCTGATGACGCTCCTTGAAGATCCGCGACTCGGCCAGATCTTGCTGGGCCACGCCGAACTCATCGAACCAGGCGCAGCAGATGGGAGGCATAGGCCCTGGCTCGCCGCAGCCCTTGTGAAAGTGAGCACGACCGGCCTGGTAGGCGGTAAACAGGGCGCTGAGCAAGGCCGGCGGCAGGGTGGCGGATGAGAGCAGTACCCGACACCCCAGCATCCCGGCCCAGTTGACCAGACGGCAAAGGGCAGGCAGATCGGAAAGCCCGAAGTC
Organism: Aeromonas simiae; assembly: GCF_014892695.1. Lineage (NCBI taxonomy): Bacteria > Pseudomonadati > Pseudomonadota > Gammaproteobacteria > Aeromonadales > Aeromonadaceae > Aeromonas > Aeromonas simiae. The sequence continues at coordinate 1,620,272 of NZ_CP040449.1, read as the reverse complement.
ATCGGGTTCATCGAGCACCAGATCCGAGGTGAGCAAGCGCAACATGGGAGCTATCTGCTTGCCACCCCGGGTTCCTTCAGTGGCCGGGATCAGGTGGTCGATCGTACTCACCAGCACCGGGGCACTGACCAGTTGATGCAAGGCGGGCGATGAGGTGAGCCAGCGGCGTAGTGGGCCATCATCGAGGGCCCCTTCGTAACGCACGTGCAGATTGCTATCGAGCAGGGATGCCGCCGACTCGGAGCCACTCTTTAGATCTGATTGCGCCTCGCGAGTACGCCGCTCATGCAACTGCTGCACCGCCGCCGAGCCGATCAGCACCGCCAGATCGTCGCTATCGAGCGCCAATCTGGCTCTCAGGGCATCACCGGTTTGCAAGGTCAGGGTGCGAAGACCCAATGCCACGCTAAAGCGACAACCGAGCTTTTCATCGGCCAGTCCATACATGATGCGAGCATTGGCAAAGGTCTTGCCGCAGCCGGTCGAGGCCATATTCACCCCAAAAAAACCTTGCTGCTGCGAGCGGTGGGCCAGTAGCCTAGCCAGATCAAATGCCTTGTCTTGCCAGCGAAATGCCGCCTGTTGGCTGCGCTGCGTGAACCCTTTATGGCGAGTCATGGCCGGTAGATAAGGCCGCAGCTTTGGCAGACTTTTCGCCAGCAGATAGGCGTGATGGCCCACGCCGATATTGTGCTCATCGAGCGATTGCTTGAGCCTGCCGGTTTCGCGGTCGGTATTGGCATAGGCCAGATAGCCCTTGTCCTGCCACTTCTCGGTGACATTGCCGGCGGAGTAGGCGTGATCGGCCAACATCAGGCACAGCCGTGCCAGATGGGCAGTAAACCGATCGGATAACCACTCCCCTTCCTGCCAGAGTGAAGGGCACTGTAGCGCCCGCAGTGCCAGACGGTTGGCCTTGCTGCACCAGGTTTGGCTGGCCAAGGGGGTGCCATGGGGAAAGCGCCAAAGCCGTTGCCATACTTTTTCGTCCCACTCAGGGTTGCGGCACTGGGGGGAGTTCCAACTGGCATCAAAACGCCACGAGGTCAGCACCAACTGCTCTGGGGTCGGGGCTGCCAAGCGGGTCTCTGATGTATCGAACTGCGGCAGGCGGTGGTGCGAGACAATAAGCCAACCGATGATGCGCGCCAGCGGCGGCAGGCCTTCAAACGGATTTGCTCCGATCGGCTGTGCCTTGCTCTCGGCCTGTTTACCAAGGCTTGCCAATGCCTGCTTTTCATCATTTGGAGTCAGGTTGGAAAGTGCCGTCAACCACTGCCTGTCATCCCGCCCATCGACGAAGGCTTCAAAGATACGCAAAGAGACCCACTCATGGCGCAGTGGTTCGCTCAGCTCATGGCGTTTACCCCTGAGTTTGTCCTGAAAGAGGTGGTTAGCCTTACCCACATCGTGAAAAAGACCGGCGATTGCCGCCAGCAGCGCCATGGCCTCCCCCGAGTGCCAGCGGTTTTCATCCTGGCTGCGCAGTATGTTGCGCTCAGTGCTGTTGGTCGGCACTGAGCCCTGTTCATTGAAGCGGCGGGCATTGCCAACGATCCAGCACAGCTCGGACCCTGTGCTTTTCAGCCAATGACAAGCAACAGCCGTGTTGCGACGGGCCGTTTGACGCAGCAGTTTGCGCAAGGTATCGAGGCCATCTTGGGTAATGGGCGTCGCCCAGGTTCGCTCTCCCTTACGCTCGGCAAACTGATCCAGGATGCGCCTAGTTTCAACCAAGGCGCGCTTGCTGCACTGGGATACCAGTAGAACGTTCATCGCCCTACCTCGCTCAGGCTGGCAGCCACCGACTGCAAGGTCTCAATCATCAGATCCAATGCGCCATGTTGGTTAAAACCACTGATGATACGTTGGCGAAACGCCTGCTCTTCTTCTCCTGCCATGGCCGCAATAAAGGCCTGGGGCAGGATGAGCGCATCTTTGATGAGATCAGCCACATCAAACACCAAGCCACCGCGGCGGGTCTTGCCATGCAGCACAGAGAGGCCATGAGGCAAACCGATGACCCAGCAAGCGGTCGCGGCAATGCCATAGGCGAGATAGTTACCGTGATCGAGAAACCGGTTGGCCATATCGATGCCGCTACCCTGCTTGGCCCGGGTAAATTCGCCGTAGCAGACGGCATTGCCTGCCAACTTGTAGAGCATCTTGGTCAGGCTGGCCTCTTGCGCCAGCACATCGGTACTACTCTGGCAGCGAGCAAGTTGGGTCTCAAAGCGCTGCAAGGCACTGTCAAATGCGCGCTCGTCGAGCGCGAACGCCCGCTCACGTTTCATCGCAGCACCGAGCCATACCTGCCGGAGCTGGGCAACACGAACCCGCTGAAAGGCGATGGCCGCCTTAAGCCTTGCCTCATCGCAAAACCAGAAGCTGACCCACTGTTGCAAATATTCGGTTGGCCTGTATTCACTCTGGGAGTTGAGCCAGCTCACGCTCACCTCTACCTCATTGGCGGCAAACAGAGGTGTACCACCGCCACCACAAAAGCCGACCAGCACGCCGGCCTTAGCCAGCTCACGCATGGCCGCTTGCGTGATGGAGGTGCCCGTTCCCAGTAGAAGGGTGGTGGTATTAGCAATGGGGATATTCCAGTAGAGCGACGCCCTGCCCTCATCGGTGACGTACTCGACCCGGCCACCATTGACCAGCACCCGGCAATATTCCAGATAGTAAAGATTGGCCCGCTTGGAGTGCAGGATGGTCTTCAAATCTGATGGTTTTAGCGCTTCCATGTCAGCCTCTTTCGTTTGCGGCAACCCATTATTCCCCATTCACTCGCTCACCGGCGGGACCACTGACGCCGATGTTTCATGTTTTTTGAGGCCCGCCGTCATGGCCGCAATCACGCTGCGCCGAAGCGTGAGGGGCGATAGCACCTCGACCTCGCCACTAAAGCGCAGTAGGTCGCGCACCAACTCGCGCTGATCGGCATAGGGGAAGCGCAGGCGGATATGGCCGCTTGGCTCTATGGTCTGGCGTTGCTCCCGGTGCCACTGCACATCCCTAACCCAGGGGGCGGCACTGGGGTCAAAACGCAGCTCGGCCTGCTGCAAGGCGCTACCGGCGAAGATGCCGTAGCCGCTTTCGAACAAGGCGTCGAGCTCCCCGCTTTCGCGCTCGCAAGCGGCCTCATCGAGCGCAAGCGGCTCGGCAATGCGGCTTAAGGCAAACAGGCGCAGGGCGGCTCGCTCGTGGCACCAGGCGAGCAGGTACCAGTTGTCCCGATACCAGCACAGGCGCTGGGGCGAGACTTGGCGAGGCTCGGCTTCATGCAAGGTGGCGTGATAGACAAAATGGAGCCGGCGCCGGGCAAACAGGGCCTGCACTAGGGGGAGGAAGAGCTCGGGGGCCACATATTGGCGCCCTATGCTCTCGACGCGCAGCCGCTCGGCCTGGCCCTGCCACTGGGGGCCAAGGAGATCGCCGATGCCTGACTGCAACTGGGCCAGCCCCTGCTGGTGCAGACCGGGCTGTACATCTTGCAGCAGACGGTGGGCCATCAGGAGGGCGAAGGCCTCCGATTCGCTTAGCCAGACCCCGGGCAGGGTGAAGCGACCGTCAGTCGTGTCGTACTTGTAGCCCCGGGCGGCGCGATCCCAGACGATGGGGGCCTGGTAACTATCTCGCAGCAGCGCCAGCAACCGCTTGAAGGTGCTGGTCGAGCACTCGAGTCGCTCGAGGATCAGGGATTGGGGGACGGGGCGGCGATGATCCAGCAGCAGCTGGTGCAATCTTAGGGCGCGATCGAGCTGTTCCATTTTGTTGATAACACAGGCCAATTTTGAGCAATGTATCACTTTGTCAAAAATAAAACTCTATTGAGTCTCACTGTTAGCCTGTGTCGCCAAAAAGGATTGAGAGCTGGCGGGTCTTCGATGACCAGCAACGAGGGTAAGGGGTGAGGTGAGGCGCGCCGACGCCTCAAGCATGCCGAGCGCCGCTCAGTGGTTGCTCTTCGCTATGCAATAGCGCATAAGCTGAGCCCTTATCCTATCGGATCAGGGGCTCGAAAGGGGTCGCAACAGCAATACATGCAAGCCAAGCCACCCAATGGAAGATCTGACGCCCACGCGGCGCGAAACCGCCGTGTCATCGCAACGACGCCCCTTCAACAAGAGCAGGCGCCCTTTGCATCGTAAAACCGCGCTCAGTGAAACTCCGCCACCGTCATGGTGAAGATCAGTAACCGATCCGTCTGGTTGGCATAGGCGTGGGGCACATCGGTGCGGGCCACCGCCGAGGCCCCCTCACCCACGTCCAACTGCTCCTGTGCGATCTCCAGCGTCAAGGTGCCCTGCTCGACGTGAAACAGCTCGAAGGTGCCCTGCGGGTGGCCTGATGAAGCGAAGCGATCGCCCGGCTGCATCTCCCAGCGCCACAGCTCGATCATGGTGGGGCCGCTGCTACCGGCCAGCAGACGCGCCGAGCCCCCCTTCTCGCCCTGCCACAGGGTGGGGATCGCTGCGGCCTCCACCACCCGAACGGTCGGGGCCGGGGCCACCTCAACGATGTCGGCCACCGAGATGCCGAGCACCGCCGCCAGCTTGCACAAGATGGCGATGCTGGGATTGGCGGCGCACTTTTCTATCTCCACCAGCATGCCTTTACTCACCCCAGCGCGGCGGGAGAGCTCGTCGAGGGAGAGCTTCTGCTGCTGGCGGAAACTCTTGAGGCGCTGTGAAAGGGCGGCGCTGATGCGTTCAGCATCACTGCCTACATCGGTCGATATATTGACTTTAGTGCTCATCGGTCATTAGTATGTTCTTAAATAGTCAATATAGGATTCTGTCATGACCCCGGTTTCTCCGTCAATCGATCCCCGCGTCCTCACCCTTGCCCCCGGTTTTCGCGCCATCAGCATCAGGGTCGAGGCCGCCGAGCTACGCCACCCCGAGGTAGCCAGCCAAGCACTGCAACAAGCCTGCCAGAAGGTTTGCGCGGGCGGCGCGCCCTGGGGCGAGGCCCATCTGGCCGCCTGGGCTGAGGCATTTCGCGCCTTCGGCGCCAAGCCGCAGCGCACCCCTTGCTCGGCCGAGGCGCTGCGTAAACGGGTGCTGCGCGATGGGACCTTGCCCAGCATCGATCCGGTGGTCGATCTCTACAACGCCATCAGCCTCGAGTACGCCATCCCGGTTGGGGGCGAGAATCTCGCGGCCTATGTGGGCTCCCCACGCCTGGTCGTGGCCGACGGCAGCGAGCTGTTTGACACCATCAAGGAGGGTGCCCCGGCTCACGAGTCACCGGAGGTGGGTGAAGTGGTGTGGCGTGACGAGCTGGGGGTCACTTGCCGGCGCTGGAACTGGCGACAAGGGGTGCGCACCCGCTTGGGGGCCGATGCCCAGCAGATGTGGTTCATTCTGGAGAGCCTGCCGGCCATGCCACTTGAGGCCTTGCAGGAGGCCGCAGAGCGCCTGATGGCAGGGTTGCAGCACATGATGCCGGGGGCGCGCTGCATCCAGACCCTCATCGAGCCGGATCAGTTCGCCTGATCGGCTTTGGGTAACACAGGTGGCCGCCTGGGCAGGAAGAAACCGCAGGCGGCCCGGGTAGCAAGCGTCGGCTGCTCCCAGGCGCCGCACTGGTCTTTCTGATTTTGCCGGGCCCGGGTGAAATGCCGGCACTGACCGCAACGTTCCATGTCTGTTTGCTCCCTTATCGTTTGGCAGAGCCGCTGTGCTCTGCCCTCACAGATATCACACACAGTTTAAAAATCAACGTGATAGGCATGCTTAAAGGGCTTGGAACCGCTTCATACCGTCCCCATATCGGCTCCATCATCCCGATGGACACCCCCATGACGCTCTACCCCGAACACCGCTACGATCGCCACGGCCAGCTCAAGCCCCCCTTCTGGCTCTGGCCCATCGCCCTGCTACTGACCCGCTCCTTGTGGCTCTTTTTGATGGCCGGCGTCACCCGCCAGGGGGGCAGCGACATACTGGCACTGCTCTATCCCGAGCCGCGCAGCCTCTACATGGCGATGGCCGTCGATCTGCCCGCCGCCTTGGCTCTGCTCGCCTGCGGCGGTGCCCAGAGCCAGCCGTGGCGAAGCGGGTTGCGCCGTCACACTCTGCCCCTGCTGCTGCTCTCGGCGTGCGGCGGGCTGCTGCTACAACTGCTGGCGCTGCACACCCAGCAGTGGAGCTTTCACTGGGCCAGTGCGCTCACCCTGCTTGGCAACCTGTGGGCCCTCTGCTATCTGCTGCGCAGCCGCCAACTGCGCGATTACGCCGCCGACCGTCCCATGCCCTCGGCGCTGCATTGATCACGCGTGCTGCACGGATACAGCAGCGGCGGCCCATGGGCCGCCGCTGTACATGAAAGGAGATCAACGCGCCGTGACGCGAATTTGCAGGCGCTGGTTGAACGTCTGCGTCTGCTGCCCGCCGCCCGCTGTCCCCAACGCACTCCCCTGCTGATCCTGACTGATGGCCCCCAGCTCGATCCACTCCCCCGGTCGGCCGCTCACCTCAGTGGAGAGGTTCGCGCCGGCGCCCATGCCCGTTGCACTTCGGCTATTCAGTGCCACCGTGACCCGCTCGCCCACCAGGGTCGGCGTGGCGGCAATCCCCTCGCGCTCTTCGAGCAGCACAACCCAGCGCCCGCCGCGCCAGCCATAGAGGGTCACCGGACGGGTCTGGCCCAGAGTCAGGCTCACCGGCCGACCGGAGAGACCACTCACCTGCCACTCCCCCTGGCTTTGGGCTGAGCGACTCACCGCACCGACGCCAAGGCCGTGACGAGCGCCCACCTGCCAGCCCGACTCACTACGCTCGCCGACCACCCGCCACTGCACGCTCAGCATCAGGGGCGGCCGGTTGAGGGCCTCTAAAGTCTGCTTTACCTCGGCCAGCCGGGCCGGCTCACCGCTGACCACCAACTGACTGCCTAAGTGGCTCACCCCCAGATCCGGATAGAGTTCGCTCAAGGTGCGCGCCATGGCCGGCGCGTCATAGACCTCGCGCACCAATACCTCGGCACGCAGCGGTAACACCAGTAACAGCGCCAACCCGTATGCCACTCGTTTCATTACCCGCCTCCCGATGCAAGACGGGCCTGCCGGCCCGTCCTTCTCATGCTTATTTACTCTGGCTCATCGCCTCGGATTTGCGCATGCATTGCAGCATGGCCTCCATCACGCCGGCGCGCAGCCCTTTATCTTCCAGCACCTTGACCGCTTCGATGGTGGTGCCGCCGGGCGAGCAGACCATGTCCTTGAGCGCCCCCGGATGCTGGCCGCTCTCCAGCACCATCTTGGCCGAGCCGAGCACGGTCTGGGCGGCAAACTGATAAGCCTGGGCGCGCGGCATGCCCCCCAGCACGGCGGCATCGGCCATCGCCTCGATAAACATGAACACATAGGCAGGGGCGGAGCCGCTGACCGCCGTCACCGCGTGGATCAGCGACTCGGGCACCACCTCGGCGCGCCCGAAACTCTCCAGCAGGGCCACCACCTCGGCGACCTCGGCCGCATTGACATTGGCATTGGCGGTCAGCGAGCTCATGCCGGCATTGACCAGCGCCGGGGTATTGGGCATCACCCGCACCACCTTGCGCTCGGCGCCGACCGCCGCCGCCAGGCTCGCCAGGGTAACCCCGGCAGCGATCGAAACCAAGATCCCCCCCGCCTTGAGGCGCGGCGCCAGATCGGCCAGCACCTGGGTGATCACGTTCGGTTTGACCGCGGCAAACAAGATGTCGGCCTGCGCAGCCACCTCAGCGGCAGAGGCGGCGCCACGCACACCGAAACGGGCCACCAGATCGTCCACCTGGCTCTGCTGCAGATCGAAAACATGAATATCGCTGGCCGCCACTTGTCCGCTGGCGATGATGCCAGCGATGATCGCCTTGCCCATGTTACCGGCCCCGATAAATCCTATCTGTTTGCTCATTGCGCAGTCCTGCTCAAGATGAAGGCAAGGCGACAAGCCTTGCGAAAAAAGAAGTGGCAAGACGATAACAACCGCGCCCCAGCCAGGCAAGGGCCGCGCCACCACGCCATAACGAAAAGGGCCGCCCATGGGCGACCCTTCTCATCGTGGTAGCGTGATTACAGCCCCAGCTTCCAGACCCGGCCGAAGTGCTTGTAATGGCCCGCCGCCACCCCGGCCTGCTCGCCACGGCCATGGTAGAGATCCAAGTGACCGCCCTTGACCGCCCCACCGGTATCGAGGGCAATCAGCAAGCGCAGCTCGTGGCGACCGGTCCAGTTGCCCTCTTTATCGAGCAGCGGAACCTCGGCCAAGATGGGGGTGCCCATCGGCAGCAACCGGCGATCGGCGGCCACGGCCGCCATGCCGAGCAGGGGAATGCCGGCAGCCCCGATCACGTCGTTGGTCGGGCGGCGCTGGAAGAAGACATAAGAGGGGTTGTTCTCCACCAGCTCTTTGACCGCCGATTCAGGGCGACTATCGGCCCACTCCTTGATTGCCTTGAGCGACATCTTCTCCTTGGGCACCTCGCCGCGGTCGATCAGCACCCGGCCGATGCTGACGTAGCCATGGCCGTTCTTGCCCGCATAGCCGAGGTACTGCATCTGATCGGTATCGCCGTAGTGGACAAAGCCCGACCCTTGCACGTCCATCAGGAAGTTGTCGATAAGCGACTTGCTGTAACCGAGCTCCAGCCCCCGATTGGCCAGCGCGCCTTGGTGGATCTCGGCGCGGCTCGGGCAGCGCCCGCCGCAGTTGGGCATGGCATAGATGGGGTATTTGAACTCGCCACTTTTCTGGTGACGCACCTCAAGCACCGGCGAGAAGTAGCCGGTGAAGAGGATGTTGCCACGGTTATCGGCCCCCCCCAGTTGGGAGAGGGTGACGCCATAGCTCGGCAACTTGGCCGGATCGCCCCCCGCCGCTATCCAGCGGTTGAGCTTGTAGTAGAGGTTGCCATAGCGGCTGGCCATCCGCTTGGAGCGGTCAACCACGATCTGGCTCTGCGGGCCGAACATGCGAAAGTTGTGGGGCCGATTACTGTTGACCCGAGCCACCGGATTGAGATCGCCCGGCAGCACCCCGTCGAGGTACTGGCGCCCCAGGTTCTCTTCCTGGTTGCAGTTGAGAAAGCAGCTCTGCGCCTTGGGCTTGGGCGGACGTTTCTGGGCATCGCCCGAGCCGGCACAACCGCCGATCACCAAGGGGATGGCCAACCACCAATAGGAGCGTTTCTTCATCGGATCCTCATACAACACCACGCCTCTGATGGCCGGCAAGATGCCAAAAAGCCATCCACAAAGCAAACGCCTTAACCGCTGCGATGCGTTTTTTTCAACGCCTGTTACCGGCGGGTTACAAGGGGCAGAGCATGGGTTATAACATGAGCAGCACCGCGCAGGAGTGACCATGGAGCAGCTTGAATTTTTCCCACTGCAAAGCCCCTGCATCGGGGTGTGTGAACTCAACAACAAGGGATACTGCAAGGGGTGCTTTCGCAGCCGCGACGAGCGCTTCAACTGGCAGAGAATGAGCGAGGCCGAGCAGCAGGAGGTGCTGCGCCTGTGCCGGGATCGCCAGCGCCGGGTGCTGGCGGCCAAACGCAAGGTGGCGGCCGCAGAAGGCGAGCCGCCCGAGCAGTCCAGCTTCGATCTGTGAAATAAAAAAGGGGCGGCCCATGGGCCGCCCCTCTCGTTTGCGCCAGATGATCAAGCCGTCGCCAGCTTGGCCGACGCTTCGCCGCGCTTGAGCATGGCGTAGGAGACGCCGGTGAGCAGCGAGCCTGCCGCAATCGCCACGATATACATCATGACGTTGCTGATGGCGTTCGGGATAAACAGCACGAACAGGCCGCCGTGGGGCGCCATCAGCTCGCAGCCAAACAGCATGGAGAGGGCGCCGGTCAGGGCACCGCCGATCATGCAGGCCGGGATGACGCGCATCGGGTCCTTGGCGGCAAACGGGATCGCCCCCTCGGAGATGAAGCACAGCCCCAGCACGAAGGAGGCCTTGCCCGCTTCCTGCTCTGCCTTGATGAACTTCTTGCTAGCCAAGAAGGTGGCGATCCCCATCCCCAGCGCCGGCACCATGCCGGCTGCCATCACGGCCGCCATCGGAGCATAGGTCTTGGAGGCGAGCAGGCCGACCCCGAAGGCGTAGGCCGCCTTGTTGACCGGGCCCCCCATGTCAAAGCACATCATGGCGCCGATGATGACACCGAGCAGCACGGCGTTGGCCGACCCCATGTTGTTGAGGAACTCGGTCATGGCGTTCATGATGCCGGCCACCGGGCCGCCGACCACGTAGATCATCACCAAGCCGGTAAACAGGCTCGCCGCCAGCGGAATGATGAGGATAGGCTTGAGGGCCTCCAGGGTCACCGGCAGGCGCACCTTGTCACTTAAGAACTTGGCGCTGTAGCCGGCCAGGAAACCGGCGGCGATCCCGCCGAGGAAACCGGCCCCGAGGGAGCTGGCCAGCATGCCGCCGATCATGCCGGGGGCGAGGCCAGGACGGTCAGCGATGGAGTAGGCGATGTAACCCGCCAGCACCGGGATCATCAGGGCAAAGGCCGACGCGCCGCCGATCTTCATCAGGGCCGCCGCCAGCGTTCCTTCTACCTTGAACGCCTCGATACCGAACACGAACGAGAGGGCGATGATGAGGCCACCGGCCACCACCATGGGCAGCATGAAGGAGACACCGGTCAGCAGGTGCTTGTAGGGGCCAGCCTTCTCCTCCTTCTTAGCCACGCTGGCGCCACTGCTGTGGCGATAGACCTTGGCCTCGCTCCAGGCACGCTCGATCTCGGCGCGGGTCTTCTTAAGCGCCGCCCCTGTGCTGGTGCGATAGACGCTCTTGCCATCGAAGCGGGTCATGTCCACCTCGATGTCGGTGGCGAGCAGCACCAGATCGGCGGCGGCGATCTCCTCGGCGGTCAGGGCATTCTGGGCACCGACCGACCCTTGGGTCTCAACGCGGATCTGATAGCCGAGCTGGGGCGCCATGTTCTCAAGGGCCTCGGCCGACATGAAGGTGTGAGCCACCCCGGTCGGGCAGGCGGTGACCGCCACGATGCGCTTGCCGGCTTTGGTAGCCGGCGCGGCGCTGGCCACATGGGCATACGGTTTGGCCTGCGCACAGGCGGCCTCCAGCAGCGCCTCGGGGGCCTGAATGGCCTGCTCGATGTCACCGCGATAGAGGCGCTTGCCGTCAAAACGGGCCAGATCCAGCTCGGTGCTGGCGGCGACCACCACCAGCTCGGCGGCGGCCACCTCGGCATCGCTCAGCGTCTGGGCGTGGCCACGGGCCTCAGCCTTGACCTCCCAGCCTTTGGCCTTGGCCGCCTGCTCGAGGCGGCGGGCAGCAAGAAAACCGGTGGCGATGCCCGCCGGGCAGGCCGTCACTATGATTGCTTTCATTGGGCATCTCCTTGAGTCATCAGTTGTGTGATCACCACACGTTCCATCAGGGGGGCGAGCTGGTCGCGCCCGGCAAATCCAACGGCGACCTGGCTCACCGCCAGGGCCGAGGCGGCGGTGGCCAGACGCACCGTCTCCTCTTTGGGCAGTCCGGCGGCAAGGCCGTAGACCAGCCCGGCCACCAGGGAATCACCGGCGCCGACCGTGCTCACCACCTGCATCCGCGGCGGCACCGCACGCAGCACCCCCTCGCGGCTGAACCAGAGCAGACCACGGCTGCCGTCGGAGACGACCACCTGATCCACCCCCTTGGCCAGCAGGGCCTCGGCACACTCACGCTGCTCGGCATCGGTCTCGATGGGGCGACCGGCCCACTGGCCGAGCTCCTCGCGATTGGGCTTGACCAGGGTCGGTGCCCCCTCCAGCCCCACCCGCAGCGCCGCGCCGCTGCAATCGAAGATCACCTGCTTGCCGCGCGCCTTGAGGCGCACGATAAGATCGCGGGCAAACTCGGGTTCGACCCCCTTGGGCAGGCTGCCGGCCAGTACGAACCAGTCGTGATCGAGGCAGAGCCGATCGAGGGCGGCCAGCAGCGCCTCACGCGCCGGCTCATCGATGCTCAGCCCCGGCAGGTTGAGATCGGTCACCCGGCCGGCCTGCTCGGCAATCTTGACGTTGATGCGGGTCTCGCCACGGACACGCACAAAGGCATCCTCTAGCCCCTTGCGCTGGAACAGCTCGACGAAGGGGGCCTGATTGCCCTCCCCCAGCCAGCCGGTGACGGTCACGTCACAACCGAGATCCCGCAGCACCATGGCCACGTTGATCCCCTTGCCGGCGGCGCGCAGGGAGGCCTGTTCGACCAGATTGACCTCACCCGGCACCAAGGTGGCGAGACTGGTGGTGAGGTCGAGGGCCGGATTGAGAGTAATGGTGGCAATCTTCATGCTTGTGCTCCTTCACCCAGACCGGCGGCGATGGCGTCGCCCAGCCCCTTGAGGGCGGCCTCGGCATCCTCGCCACTGGCACGGAAGGCCAGGCGATGGCCGCACTTGACGCCAAGGCCGATCACCTTCATCAAGCTCTTGGCATTGACCTCTTCGCCGCTGCCGTCGAGGTTGGTAACGCGGATATCGGCGCCATACTCCTTGGCCACCTTGACCAGCATGGCGCCGGGGCGGGCGTGCAGGCCATGGGGGTTGACGATGGTGAAGGTGGCGCTGTGCCCCTCACCGGCTTCCTCCGGCGCCGGGGTGCGCTGCGCCTCGGCTTGCAGCAGGGCAAGGCCCTGACTCGCCAGCTCAGCCAGACGACCGGCGGCGGCCAGTTCGGCCAGGCGGGTCAGTTGCACCTCGTGGCCGGCCCCATTGGCACACAGCAGCAGCAGACCGTTGACCGGCTCATCGCCAGCGTGCAGCGGCTGCTCCGGGGTAGCCAGCAGCCAGCCGGCCTGGGCGGCACGGGTGCGGGCCAGCCACAACCCCTGCCCTAGATGGAGCGGCGTCTGCCCGAGCAGGGCCGCCAGGGTATCGGTGTCAATCCAGCCGGCCGACTTGGCGCGAGCGGCCGCGGCCAGTTGCAACTCATCGAGCGAGGCCACCGGGAAGCGCTCGAGGCTCTGGAACTGCGGCTCGGCCGCCGCCCCCTGCCCACTCAGCACGGCGATGATGTCGGCCACCTCAGTGGTATCGCGCAGACGCAGCGCCGCCGCCTCGTCACCCAGCACATGAGTGAGCTGGCGCAGGATGCCGAGGTGCTCGTCGGACTTGGCGGCGATGGCGATCACCAGATAGGCCAGTTGGCCATCGTCCCACTCGACCCCTTGCGGGAACTGAGCCACCTGCACCCCGGTCTGGCGCACCAGATGGCGGGTGTCGGTGGTGCCGTGGGGAATGGCGATGCCATTGCCAAGGTAGGTAGCATGCTGGGCCTCACGGGCCTGCATGCCGGCCAAGTAACCGCTCTCGACCAGGCCGGCGGCCTCAAGGCGACCAGCCAGCAGGGCGATCGCCTCACCCTTGTTGGCCGCTTTCTGTCCCAGCAGGATCTGTTCGGGTGCCAAGGTCAGCATAAAGTCTCTCCGTCATCGTCTATTTGTTGTGTCAGCTTCAGTGTAGACCACCAAAAACTGAAACGTTTCAGCTTGCAGGGTTCAGCTAACGCGTTGCTGAACCGCTCAACCTTGATTCAGACTGTTTCTCATCGCCAATTCAGGTGGAGCACGCTTGCAAGCTGAATCGTTTCACTTATATTTAAGACTGAATCGTTTCAGTGAATTGATCAAGCCCGACGCCAACGCCACATCTCGATGGTATGATCGGGCGCACAATTTTCATCATCCGGAGCCGTGAAATCCCATGAAACTGGAAGAGATTGCCGCCCTGGCGGGGGTATCCCGCACCACAGCCAGCTACGTGATCAACGGCAAGGCCGAGCAGTACCGCATCAGCCAAGCCACCCGTGACAAGGTCATGGCCGTGGTCGAAGCGCACCACTACCAGCCCGACAGCCGCGCCGCCTCCCTGCGTGGTGGCCAGACCCGCACCCTGGGCTTCATCCTGCCGGATCTGGAAAATGCCAGCTACGCCAAGCTGGCCAAGCGCCTCGAGCAGGGGGCCCGCGCCGAGGGGTATCAGCTGCTCATCGTCTGCTCGGAGGATGAACCCGATACCGAGCGCGAGCTGGCCAAGATGCTGCTGGCCCGCCATGTGGATGTACTGCTGGTCGCCAGCTGCCTGCCGGCAGACGATCCCTGGTATCGCGAGCGCCAGCGCGAAGGGGCCCGCATCATCGCCATCGATCGGGCGCTCGATCCAGCCTGCTTTGTCTCGGTCACCAGCGAGAACCGCAAGGGGTGTGAGGAGTTGACCCGCTCTTTGCTCTCCCCCACCCTGCCGAGTATTGCGCTGATCACCGCCATGCCCGACCTCACCATCAGCGAGGAGCGCCGTCAGGGGTTCGTGCAGGCACTCGAGGGGCACCCGGCCAAGGTGTGGGAGTGCGCCGGCGCCCACTTCGATCGCCGTGAGGGCTATCGCTTGATCCGCCAACTGCATGAGCAACGAGGCAGCCTGCCGGCCGCTCTGGTCACCACCTCCTACATCCTGATGGAGGGGGTGCTCGATTACCTGCTGGAGCAGAGTGTCGACATGAGCAGCCTCGCCATGGCCACCTTCGGCGATGATCGGCTGCTCGACTTTCTCCCCTGCGGCATCAACTCCCTGCCCCAATCCCACGACGAGATCGCTACCCGAGCCCTCACCCTGGCGTTCGGCGCCATCAATGGCGATTATCCGGCCGGCGTGCACGTGATCGCGCGGAGTCTGTGCCGCCGCTCGTAACGATATCGTTCCACAACCCCGCTATTTTTGTTGCCACCCTCCCCCCTGGTTGCTTGCCACGGGGGGTTGCCTTGTTTACAGTGCCCTCCTTAACTCGATCTTTCTCACTACCGAAAGGTCAAAATACCGACGATTACGCCATCCTGTACCCTATTGGCGAAAAATAGAACCAAAATCGGCTCCAATCGTACAGTTTTCTTTACGGAAGAGTTCATGCACTCCAAGACCCTCGGCTGTACCCTGCTCATCGCCGGCACCACCATAGGCGCCGGCATGCTGGCCCTGCCGCTGGCCGCCTCACCCCTCGGCGGACCGGCTACCCTGATCCTGATGCTGGTGCTGTGGGCACTGATGGCCTACACCGCCATGTTGCAGGTTGAAGCGAGCCTCACCACGGGTCATACCCACCTGCACCAACTAGCCGAGCACCTGCTCGGCGCCTGGGGCAAGCGTCTGGCCGCCTTCTGCGTGCTGATGCTCTTTTACTCGCTGGCTGCCGCCTACATCAGCGGTGGCAGCAGTCTGCTGAGCCAGGCGCTCGGTGATGAGGGCATCACGCTGAGTCAAGAGCGCAGTGCCTGGCTGTTTACCCTCTTCTTTGGTGGCATGGTCTGTATCGGCACCCGCTCGGTCGATTACCTCAACCGCCTGATGTTCGCCACCAAGCTGGTGATCATGGTGGCGGTGCTGGCCATGCTGCTGCCGCGTGCCGAGGGGCAGCACCTGCTGGCCATGCCGCTTGAGCAGGGGCTGCTGTTGGCGGGCCTGCCGGTCATCTTCACCTCGTTTGGCTTTCACGGCTCCATCCCCAGCGTCCTGCTCTACCTCGGCCGAGATCCGCGCCAACTGCGCCGGGTCTTCGTCTGGGGCTCGGCCCTGCCGCTCATCCTCTATGTGCTGTGGCAGGTGGCCATCCTCGGCCTGCTCGGCCAACAGCGCCTGATCGCAACCGGTGGGGCATTGGATGGCCTGCTGGCGGGGGTAGGCCAGGTGATCGACTGGAGTACCTTCAGCCAAGCCATGCATCTGTTTGCCGATCTGGCGCTGGCCACCTCTTTTCTTGGCGTGACCCTGGGGCTGTTTGACTTCATGGCCAAGGCCCTCAACCGCCGTGACAACGCCACCGGCCGCCTGCAAACCGGCCTTATCACCTTCGTGCCGCCCCTGCTGTTTGCCCTCTACTTTCCCCAGGGCTTCATCATGGCGCTCGGCTATGCGGCGATTGCGCTGGCGGTGCTGGCGGTCTTGCTGCCGGTCACTCTGGTATGGCAATCGCGCAAAGTTTCCGAGCAAGGAGGGTATCGAGCCCCTGGCGGCACCCCCGGCCTGCTCGCGGCCGCCCTGCTCGGCCTGCTCATCGTCGGTGTGCAGGTGAGCGTCTCGGTGGGGCTGCTGCCCGCCCTGTAAGGGGGCTCCCGCCAATAAGAAGGCCACCCTAGGGTGGCCTTCTTGCTATGCGCTCACATCAACCTTGCGGCGCCTCATGGGAGGAGAACTCCCGCATGAAGGCTTCGGCGCGCTCCACCATCTTGGTCGAGCCGACGAAGTAAGGGGTGCGCTGGTGCAGCGAGGTGGGCTCGATATCGAGGATACGGCGGAATCCATCCGATGCCTTGCCCCCGGCCTGCTCTATTAGCAGGGCCAGCGGGTTGCACTCGTAGAGCAGGCGCAGCTTGCCCTTGGGCGCATTGGTACCGGACGGGTAGATATAGATGCCGCCTTTAAGCAGGTTGCGGTGAAAATCGGAAACCAATGATCCGATATAGCGGGCGGTGTAGGGCCTGTGGGTCGGCTCATCGAGCTCCTGGCAATATTTCAGGTACTTCTTCACCCCATCCGGGAACTTGATGTAGTTGCCCTCGTTGATGGAG
The DNA here is from genome assembly GCF_014892695.1 of Aeromonas simiae. NCBI lineage: Bacteria > Pseudomonadati > Pseudomonadota > Gammaproteobacteria > Aeromonadales > Aeromonadaceae > Aeromonas > Aeromonas simiae. The sequence goes on along the minus strand of NZ_CP040449.1, from coordinate 1,603,689 downwards.
TAGATCTTGCCCTCCTCAGGGATGCGCAGGCTCTCGTGGGAGAGGCAGAAGCAACCGATAGAGGGATCGTAGGTAAAGCCGTTGACCCCGTTGCCGGTGGTGTAGACCAGCATGGTCGAGGAGCCATAGACCACGTAACCCGCCGCCACCTGACGCCGACCCGGTTGCAGGAAATCTTCCAGCACCACAGGGGTGCCGGGCGGGCTGACACGGCGATAGATGGAGAAGATGGTGCCGACGGAGACGTTCACATCGATGTTGGAGGAGCCATCGAGCGGGTCGATGAGCACCACATATTTGGAGTGCTTGGAGAGGGCCGAATCAAAGACGACGAAATCCTCCTCCTCTTCCGAGGCCATGCCACACACCTCGCCGCGCGCTTCGAGCGCCGCCTTGAAGCGCTCGTTGGCATAGACATCGAGCTTTTGCTGCACCTCCCCTTGTACGTTTTCGGCACCGACCGAGCCGATGATATCGGCCAGCCCCGCCTTGTTGATCTCCCGGTTGACTACCTTGGCCGCCAGCCGGATCGAGCTGAGCAGTGAGCTCAGTTCACCAGTAGCCGTCGGGTACTCGGTCTGTTTCTTGACGATAAATTCACCGAGCGTGACCATGTTTTTCATCGTGTTTCCTTAACGTAAACCGTTGGCGTTGAAAACGTTTGCAAGCTTAAGCAAAAAAATCGCTGTTCTTGGTAGACAGCGGATTGTTACCGAATGTAACTTTTTTTTTTGGTTTTTGCAGCGAATTAACTGAGCTTAAACGTGGCGGACTCTGCCATGAAATACGCCATCGCCCCCCAGGCATCGCCGAGAACAGGCTCGTAAACCGCCACTTTATTTTTACCGCAAGTTTTCACTTTGCTTGTCATGCCCTTAGCGTTACCGCACACTGCCGGATGCTAGGAAGCAAACATAACAAGGATATGACGATGCAAAAAGCGCCGATAGCGGCTATCTGTGCCGCCCTGTTCACCTATTCCATCTGCGCCGCCGAGGTACCTGCCGGCACTGCGTTACTCCCCCCAAAAGAGCAGATCTTTGTGCGTAATATCGGCACCGAGCCTGCCTCTATCGATCCGCAGCGGGTTGAAGAGAGCGCCGGCAACGAGGTGGTCAACGATCTGTTCGAGGGATTGTTCACGCTCGATGCCAACGGCAAGCCGAGGTTGGCCGGCGCGTTGAGCTATGACGTTGACCCCAGCGGCACCGTCTACACCTTCAAACTCAGGCCCGAAGCCAGGTGGTCCAACGGCGATCCGGTCACCGCCGCCGATTATGTGTACGGTTGGCAACGCGCCGCCGATCCCAACACCGCCTCCCAGTACGCCTGGTTTATCGCCTTGATGGGGCTCAACCATGCCAATGCCGTGATACAGGGCAAGCGCCCCCCTTCCGATCTGGGGGTCACGGCATTGGATCAACACACCTTGCAGATCACCCTGGCAGCACCGGTGCCCTTCTTTCTCAAGACCCTCACCCACTACACCACCTTCCCAGCCCATAAGGCGACCATAGAGAAATTCGGCTCAGAGTGGGTCAAACCGGGCAATATCGTCTCCAACGGCGCCTACCGGCTCAAAGAGTGGACGCCAAACGAGCGCCTCATCGCCGAGCGCAATCCCCACTACTGGAACAATACCAAGACGGTGGTCAATAAGGTCATCTATCTGGAGGTGGTCTCCGATACCGCCGCCTACAACCGCTACCGTTCCGGCGAGGTGCACTACACCCCCTACCCCCTCGATCAGTACCGCAAGATCAAGAAGACCATGGCTCAGGAGCTGATCAACCTGCCGATCCTGGCCAGCTACTACTACGTCTTCAACACCCAGCGCAAACCGTTCGACGATAGCCGGGTGCGTCGCGCCCTCTCACTTGCGATTGACCGCGAGGTGATCACCGACAAGATCCTAGGTCAGGGGCAGATCCCGGCCTACAGCTTCACCCCGCCCATTGTCGACGGGTTTGAGCTAAAGCCGCCCCAGAGCCAGCTGATGAGCAAGGAAAAACGCATCGAGCAGGCCAAGGCGCTGCTCGCCGAGGCCGGATATGGCCCCGGCAAGCCGCTCAAGGTCGATATCCTCTATAACACCAACGAGAGCCACAAGGTGATCGCCCTCGCTATCGCCTCCATGTGGAAACGAAACCTAGGGGTGAGCACCGAGATTAACAACATGGAGTGGAAGAGCATGGTGTCGGCCCTGAACGAGGGGAACTTCAACATCAGTCGCTATAGCTGGAGCGGCGACTACAACGATGCCTCCACCTTTCTCGATATCATGAGCAGCTCGAGCAGCGCCAACAGCGGAAAATGGGTCAACGCCGAGTATGACGCCCTGCTGGCCAAGGCCCACGACGCCATGGATCCCGCCGAGCGCAACCGCCTCTATCAGCAAGCCGAGACACTGATCGATAAGGAAGCGCCCATCGCCCCTATCTACTTCGCCGTCAAATCCCGCCTGCTCAAGCCCTTCGTCAAGGGATTCCCACTGCACAATCCACAAGACATCGTCTACAGCCGGGACATTTATCTAATCAAACCGTGAAAGATTGGGGAAGCCAGCATCTTCCCCTGTTTTTATCGCCTATTGGCGTCACGTTTGCCGATATTCATTTTAGGTTCACTCGCCGATGTTAGGGTGCACCCTCCACAAACCAACCAAAGGAGTCCTCTTATGGAAGAGACGATCCGCGAAGAAGTGGTACAGATCCGTCAGGAAGCCGAGCAACTCAGTCTCGAGCGCGCCAGAAGCAAATGGGATGAGCGCGTCAGCAAGCTGGAGCAAGATCTCCCGTCCCGTTACGAAGAGCCGGAGCAGAACTAGTCTCAGGCAAGGGAACAAGCCTTGCCTGAGGCCGTAGTTCCAAACGCTATCCAATAAAAAACCACCCCAACCGGGGTGGTTTTTTTACAGTTCAATCTCTTGCCAGGCTTATTCCACTGCGGCTTCTTGCGCAGCAAAATACTCAATCTTGGCCGCTTTGCGCAGGCTGTCGACAAATGCCTTGTAGTCGGCCTGAGCCTTCGACTGACCCATCTGTCCCTTGATGAGCTCGGCCATCTGGGAGGGCTTCTCAGGCTGACTCACCTTATCGAGCGCGACGATCACTTGATCGCCATTACTCTGAGTGAGCAGTTCGACACTCGGCTGCTTGGCCGGATGCGGCATGCGGAAGATCTGGGCTACCAAGCTCTGATCCAGCTCCTGAGCGAAGCGGGTCAACCCCTTATGCTCCTCCAGCTTGAGGTTCAAAGCCGAGAGCTCCTGATTCACCTCAGCGCCGGACTTGAGCTTGCCAAGCAGCTCCTGCCCCTTGCTGCGAGCGACTTCACTCGCCTTGCTGCGCTTGATATCGGTGACGATGAGCTCACGCACCTCATCGAGCACCTTGACGGCCTTCGGCTTGTGATCCATGACGTGCAGCACCAGCGCCTTGCCATCACCAATCTCAATGACATCGGAGTTGGTGTTCTCCTCACGCAGCATCTCAGAGAAGGCGGCAGAGAGTACCTTGGCATCATTGAGCGGTGCCGGAGCGGTTGCTTGGCTGAAGTAGTCGCTGGAGATCACCTTAAGACCAACGGCCTTAGCCGCGGCATCCAGAGAGTCCGGGTTTTCAAAGCTAGCATCGGCCAGTTTCTGCTGGACGGCGAAATAGTGCTCACGCGCCTTGTCCTTTTGCAGACGCTCGCGCGTATCGGCTTGCACCTCGTCGAACGGGCGCACTGCTGCCGGCTCGACCCCGAGCAGTTTGATGATGTGGTAGCCAAACTGGCTCTTCACCACGCCGGAGAGCTCCCCTTCCTTCGCCAGAGCAAAGGCCGCCTTCTCAAAGGCCGGATCCATGACCCCCTTCTCAAACCAATCAAGCTCACCGCCCTTCTTGGCAGAGAAGGTATCGGAAGAGTCGCGCTTGGCCAGCTCGGCAAAGTCAGCGCCACCGTTAAGGGCCGCCAGATCGTCCTCGGCCTTCTTCTCGGCTGCCTTCTCATCCTTACCCAGTGGGATCAGGATGTGAGCCACACGGCGACGCTCATTACGCTGGAACTGCTCCTGATGCTGATCGTAATAGTCGCGCACATCCTGGTCGGTTACCTGAATATCCTTGGCCAGATCGGCGGCATCCAGCAGCAGATAGTCAACCCGGACCTGCTCGTCATTCATAAAACGTGGCTGGTTGGCTGCGTAGAACTGCTTGATCTCCTCGTCACTGACTTGAACCTGATCGAGGTAAGACTCCGCCGGCAGGCGAACCAGACGCACATCACGGCTCTGCTGATAGAGCTTGTCGAGGCTGGAAGCCTCCCCACTCAGCACAAACTCGGTGCCAAGCAGAGCGCCCATCAACTGTTGGCGGATCATGTCCTGACGGATGCTGTCACGGAACATCTCCGGGGTCATACCAGCGCGGCGAATGAGTTGCAGGTAACGATCATTGTCAAACTTGCCGTTTTGCTGAAATTCCGGCATGGAGGTGATGGCTTGCTTGATCTGCTCGTCGCCGATACGCAGCCCGAGATCGTGAGCCTTGGCATCCAGCAGAGCCTGATCGATCAGACGATCGAGCACGCTACGGCGCAGTTGTTTGATGTACTCAGGATTGTCGGCCAGCTGATTGAAGGCATCCCCCATTTGAGCTTCTAGACGGGCACGCTCGTTACGGTAGGCATTTTCCAGAGTTTGGGGTGAAATTTCGTTATCGTTGACGCTAGCCACGGCGTTCTTGGCTGGGCTGTTTACATAGCTGCCCACCCCGGCCAGTGCGAAGGAGAGGATGATCAAGCCCAAGATGCCCTTGGCCACCTTGCCTTGCGCCCCTTCACGGAGTTTATCCATCATCATGTCGGTACAAATGCTCCGGCGGAATAATAAAAAGGCGCACCGGATACGATGCGCCTTGGTCAAATCAGTATGAGAGAAGCCCTCTCACGTGCCTGATCCTGGATCAGGACAGCCGAGGCGGCTTAGTTTACTGCGTCTTTCAGAGCCTTGCCGGCCTTGAAGGCAGGTACCTTACCGGCAGCGATTTCGATGGTGGCACCGGTCTGCGGGTTGCGGCCAGAACGGGCAGCACGCTCACGCACAGCGAAAGTACCGAAACCGACCAGAGCGACCTGATCACCGGCTTTCAGGGACTCGGTGACCGCATCGATGAAGGCATCCAGCGCACGACCGGCAGCGGCCTTGGAGATATCAGCGCCATCGGCAATCTTGTCAATCAGTTGAGATTTATTCACTCTTATTTTCCCCTATTATCGAACATCGCTACGGCGCTGATTTCCCTGGCCGCAACAAGTGGAGGTTTTATAACAAGCCTCCTGATCAGTTGCAAGTGACAATCTGGCGCTAAACCGCGCCACATCACGCCTTGCGACTCATCACGAGTTTCCCGGTCGGGGAACAAGGCTACTGCCCTTATTTGAGCCTTGCAAGCCTTGCCACCCGCCGTAATGCACCAAATTTGCGGTGCATCATGCTTTCTGGTTGGAAACCACCTCAAAACCCTGCGGATTTTCAGCCAGCGCCAGCTCCAATACCTGATCGATCCAGCGAACCGGATGGATTTCCAGGTCGGCCTTGACGTTTTCCGGGATCTCTTCAAGGTCGCGCTCGTTCTCCTTGGGGATGAGCACCCGCTTGATGCCCCCACGGTGAGCGGCCAGCAGCTTCTCCTTGAGGCCACCGATGGGCAGCACCTCGCCACGCAGGGTGATCTCCCCTGTCATGGCTACGTCAGCGCGCACCGGATTACCGGTCAGGCTGGACACCAGCGCGGTGCACATGGCGATACCGGCACTGGGGCCATCTTTCGGGGTCGCCCCTTCCGGCACGTGAACGTGAATGTCGCGTTTCTCATAGAAATCGCCATTGATGCGCAATTTCTCGGCGCGAGAACGCACCACCGTCATGGCCGCCTGGATGGACTCTTGCATCACGTCACCGAGCGAGCCGGTATAGGTCAACTTGCCCTTGCCCGGCATGCTGGTCGCCTCGATGGTCAGCAGATCGCCGCCCACCTCGGTCCAGGCCAGACCACACACCTGACCGACCTGATTGTGATCTTCGGCCTTGCCGTAATCAAAGCGCTGTACCCCGAGGAACTCTTTGAGATTCTCAAGATTTACAGTGACATGCTTGATATTTTTATCGAGCAGGATCTTCTTGACGGCCTTGCGACAGATTTTGGAAATTTCACGCTCAAGCCCCCGTACGCCCGCCTCACGGGTGTAGTAGCGAATGATGCCCATGATGGCCGAGTCTTCGAGGGTGATCTCGGACGCCTTCAGACCATTTCGCTGGATTTGCTTCGCAACCAGGTGCTGCTTGGCGATGTTGAGCTTCTCATCCTCGGTGTAACCGGAAAGACGGATCACCTCCATCCGGTCGAGCAACGGGCCCGGAATGTTCATGGAGTTGGAGGTGGCCACAAACATCACATCGGAGAGATCGTAATCGACCTCCAGATAGTGATCGTTGAAGCTGTTATTTTGCTCCGGATCGAGTACTTCCAGCAGGGCTGAAGCGGGATCACCGCGCATGTCGGAGCTCATCTTGTCGATTTCATCGAGCAGGAACAGCGGGTTCTTCACCCCGACCTTGGCCATCTTCTGGATCAGCTTGCCCGGCATGGAGCCAATGTAAGTACGGCGGTGACCGCGGATCTCCGCCTCATCGCGTACCCCACCGAGCGCCATACGCACGTACTTGCGACCGGTCGCCTTGGCAATCGACTGACCGAGCGAGGTCTTACCCACGCCAGGAGGGCCAACCAGACAGAGGATCGGCCCCTTGAGCTTGTTCACCCGCGCCTGCACGGCGAGATACTCAAGGATGCGCTCCTTGACCTTGTCCAAGCCGTAGTGATCGGCGTCCAGGATGTCCTGGGCCTTGCCAATGTCCTTCTTGACCTTGGAGCGGGCCTTCCAGGGTACCTGCACCATCCAGTCGATGTAACCACGCACCACGGTCGCCTCGGCCGACATGGGGGACATCATCTTGAGCTTGGAGAGCTCGGAGAGGGCCTTCTCGCGCGCCTCTTCCGGCATGCCGACCTCATCAATCTTGTTGCTGAGGGCCTCGAACTCATCGGGATTGTTCTCATCCAGCTCACCGAGCTCTTTCTGGATGGCCTTCATCTGCTCGTTGAGGTAGTACTCGCGCTGGCTCTTCTCCATCTGCTTCTTGACGCGAGAACGGATGCGTTTTTCAACCTGCAGCAGGTCGATCTCCGACTCCATCATCGCCATCAGAAACTCAATGCGCTCGGCGACGGAGGCAAACTCCAGCACTTTCTGCTTGTCTTCCAGCTTGAGCGGCATGTGGGCGGCCATGGTATCTGCCAGGCGCGCCGCATCATCGATAGCCGCAATGGAGGTGAGCACCTCAGGCGGGATCTTCTTGTTGAGCTTGATGTAACCTTCGAACTGACCAATGGCAGAGCGCACCAGCACTTCGGCCTCGCGCTCAGCCAACCCTTCGGAGGTGAGGTAGCTTGCCTCCCCCACGTAGTAGGATTGATCGTCGATCATCCGCTCAAGACGGGCACGCTGCCCCCCCTCCACCAGCACCTTAACGGTGCCGTCGGGCAACTTGAGCATCTGGAGGATGTTGGCCACGGTTCCGACCGAGAACATTTCCTCGACCGTCGGATCGTCTGTAGAGGCATCCTTCTGGGCGATCAGCAGCACCTTCTTATCGTGCTCCATCGCCGCTTCCAGACACCGAATCGATTTTTCCCGCCCCACGAAGAGTGGAATGACCATATGGGGATAAACCACCACGTCACGAAGAGGCAGGACGGGAATCTCTATGCGTTCTGAACGCTCTAGGTTCATAAATGTCCTCTCGGCTTGTTATACCGTTGGCTAGCGCTTGGCTGAGTATATGGGGGCGACTTGAAGCGATTCAATGCGTACTCGGCCAAAAAGGATGAAAGGGGCAATTTGCCCCTTTCATTTGATTAAAAATCAGTCACTTACTCGGAAGCGGCGGCCTGGGTTTCAGGATGCTCGTAGATCATCAAAGGAGGTGTGTCACCCTTGATGACCCCTTCATCGATCACCACCTTGCTCACCCCTTCCAAGGAAGGCAGGTCATACATGGTGTCGAGCAACACGGCCTCCACGATGGATCGCAGGCCACGGGCACCGGTCTTGCGCTCCATCGCCTTCTGGGCGATAGCGACCAGGGCATCGTCACGGAACTCCAGCTCCACCCCTTCCAGGTCGAACAGGGCACCGTACTGCTTGGTCAGCGCGTTCTTCGGCTCCTTGAGGATCTGGATCAGGGCTGCCTCATCGAGCTCGCTCAGGGTTGCCACAACCGGCAAACGACCGATGAACTCGGGAATGAGACCGTACTTGATCAGATCTTCCGGCTCGACCTTGGCAAAGGTCTCACTCAGGGTTGCCTTGGCATCCTTGGATTTCACCTCGGCACCAAAACCAATCCCGGTTCCCTTGACGGCACGCTGCTCGATCACCTTGTCGAGGCCAGCAAAAGCGCCGCCACAGATAAAGAGGATCTTGGAGGTGTCAACCTGCAAGAACTCCTGCTGCGGATGCTTGCGGCCCCCTTGGGGAGGCACAGACGCAATCGTACCCTCAATCAGCTTGAGCAGCGCCTGCTGCACCCCTTCCCCGGAGACATCACGGGTGATGGAGGGGTTGTCCGACTTGCGGGAGATCTTGTCGATCTCGTCGATATAGACGATACCGCGCTGAGCCTTCTCGACGTCGTAGTCGCACTTTTGCAGCAGCTTCTGGATGATGTTCTCCACGTCCTCGCCCACATAACCGGCTTCGGTCAACGTGGTGGCATCGGCCATGGTAAAAGGAACGTCCAGCAAACGAGCCAGGGTCTCGGCCAGTAGGGTCTTACCACTACCGGTCGGGCCGATCAGCAGGATGTTAGACTTGCCGAGCTCCACCCCGTTGGTATCCACATGGCTTGAGCGCAACCGCTTGTAGTGGTTGTAAACCGCCACGGCCAGCACCTTCTTTGCATGCTCTTGGCCAATCACATAATCGTCCAGATGCGTGCGGATCTTGTGCGGGATCGGCAGCTCTCCCCCTTCCTTCTTCGGAGAGATATCGCGGATCTCTTCGCGAATGATGTCGTTACACAGCTCGACACACTCGTCGCAAATATAGACGGAAGGGCCAGCGATAAGCTTGCGCACCTCATGCTGGCTCTTGCCGCAGAAGGAGCAGTAGAGCAGCTTCTCACCCTCACCCTTGCGTTTGTCTGTCATTCAGAAACCTCTATCGTCAATGCGCGGTTACCCGCTTTCTGTCCCCGTTAGTGTACAACAGCCCGGGGACAAGTACCTTAACCGCGCTGGGACAACACGCCATCCACCAGACCATACGCCACGGCCTGCTCGGCAGACATGAAGTTGTCGCGATCGGTGTCGCGCTCTATGGTAGCGATGTCTTGCCCGGTGTGGAATGCCAGACGCTCGTTCAGGGTGTTCTTGATCTTGAGGATCTCCTGAGCGTGGATCTGGATATCGGACGCCTGCCCTTGGAAGCCACCCAGCGGTTGGTGGATCATCACGCGGGCATTGGGCAGACAGAAACGCTTGCCCTTGGCGCCGCCAGCCAGCAGGAAGGCGCCCATGGAGCAGGCCTGCCCCATGCAGACGGTACTGACATCCGGCTTGATGAACTGCATGGTGTCATAGATGGACATACCGGCGGTCACCGACCCACCCGGCGAGTTGATATAGATGCTGATGTCCTTGTCCGGGTTCTCGGACTCGAGGAACAGCAGCTGGGCCACGATCAGGTTGGCCATTTGATCTTCAACCTGACCGGTTAGGAAGATCACCCGCTCCTTGAGCAAGCGGGAGAAGATGTCGTAGGAGCGCTCCCCCTTGGCGGTCTGCTCGACCACGATCGGCACCAGGGCACTGCTAGGAGAGTCGGTTACGTCGTTATAGTTTTTGAACATAAGGCATTGTCCCTAAAATAAAATGGCCCGGGTGGAGTACACACGGGCCATTATAAGTAACACTCTTGACCTTAAGTCAAATGTTCTTAGGCGGCGACGGACTTGTTGATAACGTCGTCGAAGGCGACCGCTTTCTCGGTCACTTGAGCCTTGCTCAGGATGAGGTCGATAGCCTGATCTTCGATAGCCAGGTTACGAACGCCATTGAGGGCCTGCTCGTTGTTCTTGTAGTACTCGATCACTTCCTTCGGATCTTCGTAGGCAGTGGCCATGGACTCGATGATGGTATCCACGCGAGCATCGTCAGCCTTGATCTCGTTGGTGCGGATCACTTCGCCCAGCAGCAGACCAACACGGACACGGCGCTCGGCTTGATCTTGGAACAGCTCGGCCGGCAGCTCCGGCGCGTTGCCACCCTGGAAGCCACCAAAACGCTGCATGGCCTGCTTGCGCATGGAGTCAATCTCCTGAGCAACGGCAGCCTTCGGCAGATCGATGGTGTTGGCATCAACCAGACCGTTCAGCACCTGCTCCTTGACGGCGTTCTTCAGGGCCTGGGCCAGCTCGCGCTCCATGTTCTTGCGCACTTCAGCCTTCAGCTCTTCGACGTTGCCGCTTTCGATACCAAAGCGCTTGACGAACTCTTCAGACAGCTCCGGCAGGATCTGCTCTTCAACCTTGTGCAGCTTGGAGGCAAACTTGGCCGCCTTGCCCTTGAGGTTCTCGGCGTGGTAGTCCTCCGGGAAGGTCACGTCGATGGTGAACTCGTCACCGGCCTTCTTGCCCATGATGGCGTCTTCAAAGCCCGGGATCATGCGACCGGCACCCAGTACCAGAGCGAACCCTTCGGCCTTGCCGCCTTCGAACTCTTCACCGTCGATGGAGCCGACGAAGTCCAGGGTGACACGCATGCCATCGGCAGCGGCGGCATCCACATCAGCCCAAGTGGCGTGCTGCTTACGCAGGGTGTTCAGCATGTTGTCCAGATCGGCGTCAGTCACGCTGGCCACCGGCTTCTCAACCTTGATGGTCTCCAGGCCGGAAACCTGAACTTCCGGGTAGACTTCGAAGGTGGCGGAGAACACGAAGTCCTGGCCTTCCTTGATCTCTTGCGGGTCCATGGTCGGAGCGCCAGCCGGGCTCAGCTTGTTGTCGATGATGGCCTTGATGAAGTTGGTCTGCATCATTTCATCGGCAACGCGGGCGTGGGCCAGGGCACCAAACATCTTCTTGATGATGGACAGGGGAGCCTTACCCGGGCGGAAACCGTCGATACGACGAGTCTTGGCCAGGCCGCTCAGCTCTTTCTTCACGGCGGCATCAACAGTCGCAGCCGGTACGGTGATAGTCAGGCGGCGTTCCAGACCCTGGGTTGTCTCTACAGAAACTTGCATTCTTTTACCTCGTTCAACTCAGCACTCGGTGCTGACCCTTATCTCCCCAAGGGTCTCCCCGGGGTCTTCCTGGTCATACAAAGACGGTCGTCTTTGCGCAAATGAAAATCAGACGCGGCATTATAGCGGCGTGTCGCAGGTGAGTCGAGCCGACCTACCCGCATAATCTGTGCATCAGCGCGCGATTTTGACGCGCGGACGGCACCGAAAATGGTGGCTATGCCCCCCGATTGCAAGGGCTTTATCCTCTTTTATGCATCAACTGCTGAAAAAGAGAACAATCGGGCCATTACCACCAGTGCAGCAGGTTACGCCCGATCAGCGCGCCCCACACCAGCAGATTCAGCATCAGGCAGAGAAAGACTGCCGCCGAGCCAAGATCCTTGGCCCGGCCCGAGAGTTCATGGCGCTCAGCGCCGATGCGATCGACCACCGCCTCAATGGCGGAGTTGACCAATTCGAGGATCACCACCAGCCAACTGATACAGATCAGCAGCAGCGTCTGCTCAAGAGAAGCGCCGACCCAAAAGGCCAACGGCATGAGAAACAAGATCAGCAACAGCTCCTGACGGAACGCGGCCTCGTTCGCCCAGGCGGACTTGAGCCCCTTGATGCTGTATCCGGTGGCGTGAATAATCCGGCTCAAACCGGTCACGGCAGGTTTGCCCACAAATTACCTCTGAACATGGCGCCTGATAAAAAACCGCCCCATCCTACCAGAGCCTCGTGCGGTTTCAATCAAGCCGCTTTTGCTTTATGTTAGCCACTGCTTTTCACGGCGCCCGCCGCCACACAGAACTTCGAGCCTTCTTATGTCCATTCACACTGACGAACTGAGAACCCGGCGGATCAACGATCTCATCACAGCGCGGGAGCTGGCCCGCGACTATCCCGTAGACGATGCCCTCGCCAACCGGCTGATCGATGCCCGTCGCGACATCGAGGCGATCCTCTCGGGCGAAGATCGTCGTCTGCTGGTCATCATCGGCCCCTGCTCCATCCACGATCCGGACGCCGCCCTCGAATACGCCCGGCGCCTGCAACCGCTACGCGAGCGCTTTGCCGCCAGCCTGTGCATCGTGATGCGCACCTACTTCGAAAAGCCGCGCACCATCGTCGGCTGGAAGGGGCTCATCAATGATCCCCATCTGGATGGCAGCTTCGATGTCAACGAGGGGCTGCGCCTGGCGCGCAAGCTGCTGCTTGAGATCAACCGCCTTGGCATGCCGACCGCCACCGAGTTCCTCGATATGGTGACCGGGCAGTATATTGCCGATCTCATCAGTTGGGGCGCCATCGGCGCGCGCACCACCGAATCCCAGGTACACCGCGAGATGGCCTCGGCCCTCTCCTGCCCGGTGGGCTTTAAAAACGGCACCGACGGCAGCACCCGCGTCGCCATCGATGCGGTGCGCGCCGCACGCCACAGCCACATCTTCTACTCCCCGGATAAAGACGGGAAGATGACCATCTACCGCACCGCCGGCAACCCCCACGGCCACGTCATCCTGCGCGGCGGCCACCGTCCCAACTACGACAGCGCCAGCATTGACGAGGCGTGTGAGGCGCTGGCCGAGGTGGGGCTGCCTGAGCGACTGGTGGTGGATTTCAGCCACGGCAACAGCATGAAAGATCACCGCCGTCAGTTACTGGTGGCCGAGGATATCTGCGATCAGCTGCGCCGCGGACGCCGTGGTATTGCCGGCATCATGGCCGAGAGCTTCCTGGAAGAGGGGCGCCAGGAGGTGGTGGGTGGGCGCGCCGCCACGTTTGGTCAGAGCATTACCGACGCCTGCCTCAACTGGCGTGACAGCGAGCGGCTCATCACCCTGCTGGCCGAGGCGAGTCAGGCGCGCCTGAATCACCCCGGCGCCTGAGCGCCTTAAAGCGGCAAGAACCAGTGCCGACCGGCCGCCTCGACGCGGCCGGTCTTGATCTGAAAGACCCGCTCGATGAGCGAGGCCTCCACCGCCTGCGGCGGGCCGGCATAGGCGCACTCACCCCGCTCGAGACAGACCACCCGCTGTGCCCAGTGCAGGGCAGTATTGAGATCATGGAGCGACACCAGCACCAGTACCCCCTGCCCCACCAGTTGTTTGAGCAACTGTAACAGGGCCTGTTGGTGATGCAGATCGAGGCCCGCCAACGGCTCATCGAGCAGCAGCACCTTCCCTTCCCTATCCGGCCACACCTGTAGCAAGGTGCGCCCAATCAACACCCGCTGTAATTCACCGCCAGAGAGGCGGGTCGAGTCGCGCGAGAGCAGCGCTGAGAGCGCCAGCGCCTCCACCACGGCCGCCACCCCCTCGCGCAGCGCCCTCTCGGGCACGCCCAGGGTCAACAGCTCGCTGACCGCCATGCCAAGCCCGGTCGGGATCTTCTGGGTCAGCATGGCGCGCCGGCGAGCCAGCGCCGGCCAATCGAGGGAAGCCATCGGCTCCCCCATCAGGGTAATGGCCCCTTCATCGGGAGCGAGCAGTCCCGCCAGCAGGGAGAGCAAGGTCGACTTGCCGCTGCCATTGGGGCCGATCAGCGCCACCGCCTGCGCGCACTCAAAGCGCAGGCTAAGCGGCGCCAGCCGCCCGTGCAGCGCCACCTTATCGAGCGTCAGCATGATGTCTCACCAGCAGGAAGATAAACAGCGGCGCCCCCAAGGTTGCGGTCACCACCCCGATGGGGAGCTCCCCCACCGCCGTGGCATGGCGGGCCAGCAAGTCAGCCCCCAGCAGCAGGGCCGCCCCGCCCAGGGCCGAGGCCGGCAGCAAAATACGCGGCGCCCCGGCGCCGCACAGCCGCAGCAGATGCGGCACCAGCAGGCCGACAAAGCCGATGACGCCACTGAGCGACACCGCCAGCGCGGTGAGCAGGCAGACCAGCAGGATGAGGCGGGTGCGCTCGCGCGTCACATCGAGCCCCATCAGGCGGGCCTGCGCCTCCCCCAACTGCATCAGCTCGAGCCGTCCTGCGCGCCGGACAAGTAGCAGCAGGGCCAGCAACATCAGCGGCATGGCGCCGGTCAGGGCACCGCTGCCATAGGCCAGGCTGCCCATCATCCAGAACATAAACTCGCGCAAAGAGGCGTCATCGGAGAAGTAGAGCAGCCACGTCATGGCCGCATTGGCAAGCATGCTCACCGCGATGCCGAGCAGCAGCAAGCGGGCCACATCGAGACGCTGGCGCCGCGCCAGATGGGTCAGCAGCAGGGTCACGGCCAGGGCTCCGCCAAAACTGGCCAGCGCCAGCCCCCAGGCGGGCAGCCCCCAGCCGAGCAGGCGCGCCAGGCTCATCGCCAGCATGGCGCACAGACCGGCGCCGCTCGAAATACCGAGCAGCCCCGGCTCGGCCACCGGATTGTGCAACAGGATCTGCAAGGTGGCGCCGCTCATGGCCAGCGCCGCCCCCACCAGCATGGCCAAGAGGGTGCGCGGCAGGCGCAGTTGCAGCAGCACCTGCTGCTGCATGGGATCGAGCGGCCACCATGAGAACGCCCCCAGCAGTAGCGAGAGCAGGGCCAGTAACAGCAAGGCGGCCAGCAGCGCCAACAGCAACCAGCGCTGCCGGCGGCGGTGAGCGTGAGCCAGTTCGGTCAGGGAAGAGAGAGGCAGCGGACGTTCCTCACGCCGGGGGCGATCTGTATCTGAAAAGAGCCCGATAGTGCCATTTTTCCCGCTTTTCTCCAAGATGAGCCCTCTTTCCCCTAGCGCGGATGCGCAGGGGCGTCTCACCTGATGGAAAAATCGGCGATCTCCGTGCGGTGCTTCTGGCAATGTGCCGTTGGCGCAATAAAATAGGCCCCCCTACTTTATCCCGTCGCGTCTGCACGCTATAAACGTCGCCTCACCTCTTCTCGGAGCCCCAACATGAACCCCATCATGTCCAGCATCGGCCTTTTGTTGTGCAGCAACGTCTTCATGACCTTCGCCTGGTATGCCCACTTAAAGAACATGAGCCACAAGCCATGGATCATCGCGGCACTGGTGAGCTGGGGCATCGCGCTGTTTGAATATCTGCTTCAGGTGCCGGCCAACCGCATCGGCCACCAGGTACTCACGGTGGGCCAGCTCAAAATTTTGCAGGAGGTGATCACCCTGACGGTCTTTGTGCCCTTCTCGGTTTTCTATCTCAAAGAGGAGATCAAGCTCGACTACCTGTGGGCAGCGCTATGCATGCTGGGGGCCGTCTTCTTCGTCTTTCGTGAGAAGCTCTTCGCATGATCCGGGAGTGCCATCGATTTTATACTCTGTTCTAACATCGCCAATTTGAGGACATCACATGGAATTGCAACCCCTGTTGCGCATCCTGGCTCTACAGGATGGTTCGGATCTTTATCTCACCACCGGCGCGCCACCGAGCGCCAAATTCCAAGGCGTGCTCAAGCAGCTCGGCAATGAACCACTGGCCCCCGGCGAGGTCGCCGAGGTTGCCGACAGCATCATGGATGAAGAGCAGAAACTGGCCTTTGCCAAGGAGCTGGAGATGAACCTAGCCCTCTCCATCCCCAAGGTGGGACGCTTTCGGATCAACATCTTCAAGCAGCGCAACGAGGTCTCGCTGGTCGCGCGCAACATCAAGACCGAGATCCCCCGTTTTGCCGATCTCAAGCTGCCCCCCGTGCTGCTCGATGTCATCGTCGAGAAGCGCGGGCTGGTGCTGTTTATCGGCGGCACCGGCTCGGGCAAGTCGACTTCACTGGCGGCCCTTATCGATCATCGCAATGAAAACAGCGGTGGCCACATCATCACCATCGAAGATCCGGTTGAATACGTGCACCAGCACAAGAAGTGCATCATCAACCAGCGCGAAGTCGGGGTCGACACCCGCAGCTTCCACGCTGCGCTGAAAAACACCCTGCGCCAAGCACCGGACGTGATCCTCATCGGCGAGATCCGCGATCGCGAAACCATGGAGCACGCCCTCACCTTCGCCGAGACCGGCCACCTTGCCATCTCCACCCTGCACGCCAACAACGCCAACCAGGCGCTCGATCGCATCATCAACTTCTTCCCCGAAGAGCGCCGCCCACAGCTGCTGCAAGACCTTGGCAACAACCTCAAGGGCTTCATCTCCCAGCGCCTGGTCAAGACCAAGGAGGGGGGACGGCGCGCCGCCGTCGAGGTGATGCTCGGCACCCACACCATCCGCGACATGATCAAGCGCGGCGAATTTGGCAGCCTCAAGGAAGTGATGGAGAAATCCCGCGCCCTTGGCATGATCACCTTCGACGAGGCGCTGTTTGAGTTGGTGGTCGAGGGGGCCATCGAAGAGGAAGAGGCCATCAAGAACGCCGACTCGGCCAACAACCTGCGCCTCAAGGTCAAGTTGTGGCGCGAGAAGGGGCAGATAGGCAACGCCCTCGACTCCACCTCCTGGTCGCTCGACATCGGCGACCACTGACCACAAGGCCCGCAGTTGCGGGCCTTGTTCGTTTCAGGGCCGTTGCACCAGCCCTATCTGTCCGTGTGGCAGCCACTCGAACTGCACCTCTTCGCGCATGCCGCAGCAACGGCCGCTGCAACCGCCGCTGTGGCACTTGCGTACCCGCCCTTTGCGCATCCACACCCCGAGCATCGCCTCGATGGCATCTTCCGAGGTGTTGAAATGGCGGGCCAGATCGCGGCGGCTAGCGCGCCCCTGGCTTGCCAGGTAATCCCCCAGCTCACGCAGGATCACAGCAGCACCGCCTTGCGCGCCACGATATCGCCGTGACGGCGCATCGCCGCCCACAGCAGCACGCTGATAAAGAGGTAGAAGAGGAACCAAAGCAGGCTCTGCTGCGGGTGCCGGACAAAGGTCATTCCCTGATAGAAGAGGGTCGAGCACATGAAGGCGGTGTAGTTACACCACAGGGCGGTGAAGATGGCCCAGCCACGGCCAGTCTCACGCACCAAGGCCCCCATGGCGGCGGCGCAGGGCATGTAGAGCAGCACGAAGATGAGGTAGGCCAGGGCGCCGGCGGCGCCGTCGAAGTGAGCCTGCATGTTGCGGTAGGTGGAGACATCCACGGCCTGGGCCTCGGCGGCGGCCGCCTGATCTTCCACCTCCCCGACGGCAATCCCCATCGGATCGCGCGGATCGATGGCGGCCAGATTGGCCGGAATGGTGGCCAGCGCCTCCTTGGCGCTCTCCCACAGGTTGTATTCGCCCGCCGCCTCCTCTTCGCCCTTGCCGGCATAGAGGCTGTTGAGGGTGCCCACCACCGCCTCCTTGGCGAAGATGCCGGTGACGATGCCGACCGTGGCCTGCCAGTTGTCATCGCGGATGCCGAGCGGGTGCAACACCGGGGTCACCGCCTTGCTCACGGTAGCGAGGATCGAGCGCTCGCCACCGGCATGGTCGAAGCGACCATCTGTGCCGAGGTTGTTAAAGATGCTGAGCACCGCCACCACCAGCACTATGGTCTTGCCGGCCCCAAACACGAAGCTCTTGAGCTTCTGCCAGGTCTTGAGCAGCACGTTAGAAAGTTGCGGCAGCTCATAATCCGGCATCTCCATCAACAGGCTCTCGCTCTTGCCCGGCAGCAGGGTGCTGCGCAGCCAGAGGCCGGTGAGCACTGCCACTACGACCCCGAGCAGGTAGAGGGCAAACACCAGATCCTGGCCGCTGTGGGGGAAGAAGGCGACGGCAAACAGGGCATAGACCGGCAGGCGAGCCCCGCACGACATGAAGGGGGCCATGGCCGAGGTCATCAGGCGCTCCCGTTCGGCCCCCAGAGTGCGGGCGGCCATCACCGCCGGCACCGAACAGCCAAAGCCCATCAGCATGGGTACGAAGGCCTTGCCGGGGAGCCCGAGACGGCGCATCAGCGCATCCACCACGAAGGCGGCGCGGGCCAAGTAACCCGAGCTTTCAAGCACCGCCAGAAACAGGTAGAGACAGGCGATGACCGGGATGAAGGTGGCCACCGTCTGCAAGCCGGCGCCAAAGCCGTCGGCCAAGATAGCCCCCATCCAGTCGGGGGCGGCCACCCTCTCCAGCAGATGACGGGTTCCCTCGACAAACAGGGCGCCCCCCAGCACGTCGAAAAAGTCGATGAAGGCGCTGCCCACCTTGATGGCGAACATGAACATCAAGTACATCACCAGCAAGAAGAAGGGGATGCCGACCCAGCGGTTGAGCAGCACCCGGTCGATGCGCTCGCTGCCGGCCGCCGAGAGTTTGCCTCTCTGGTGGCGATGCTGCTGGCACCAGGCGTGGATGTGGCCGTAGCGCACGTCCGCCAGTTGCAGATCGATGTCATGGCCGCGCTGCATCCGCTCGGCGAGCGCCAGCGCCAGCCCCTGTCCCTCCGGGGTCAATGCCCCCAGCAGCGAGCTGTCCCCTTCCAGCAGGCGCAGGGCTCGGCCACGGCGGGTGGCGTGGTGATCGTCTGGCAACAGGGCGGCCAGCTCGGCGATGGCGGCCTCCAGCTCAGGGCCGTAGTCAAGGGCCAGCGGCGCCTGCTCGGGGGTGAAGGTGAGCAAGGCATCCTTAAGCGCCGTCACTTGGCGGCGGCTGCGGGTCGAGAGCGCCACCACGGGGCAGCCGAGGGCGGCCGAGAGGGCCCGGGTGTCGAGATCGATGCGCCGCTTTTCCAGCAGATCCATCTTGTTGAGCACCACCAGCACCGGCAGCCCCAGCTCGCGCAGTTGCAGGGTCAGGTAAAGGGAGCGCTCGAGACTGGCTGCGTCGATGACGTTGAGGAACAGATCCGGCTGCTGGCTCTGGATATAGCGGGTGGCGATCTGCTCGTCGATGGAGTCATCCTGATTGCCAAGGCCATAGATGCCGGGCAAGTCCATCAGCTCCACCTCGAAGCCGCGATGCTCGAAGCGGCCGGTCTTTTTCTCAACCGTGACCCCGGACCAGTTGCCCACCTGCTGGCGGGCACCGGTCAGGGCGTTGAACAGGGAGGTCTTGCCGCTGTTGGGATTGCCGACGGTGACGATGTTGAGTTTCATACCCGCTCTACCTCTATCTGGCGCGCCAGGCTCTTTTGGATGGAGAGACAGATCCCCTGGCACTGGATCTGGAGCGGATCGCCAAGCGGCGCGGCACGCAGGAACTGCACCTCGCTGTGGGGCAGCAGCCCCATGACCATCAGCTTGCGGCGCACCTGACGGGTGAGTCGGTTCATATCGAGAATGCGGGCACATTGTCCCGGCGCCAGGTCGGTAAGATCCATGGCCGCCTCCTGAAGTTTAAACAAGAATAATTCGCTTTTACTGACCGGCATTATAAGCGGTACTTGGCGCGCGGATTTGCGTAAAATCAAACTTCGCTTAGCAAATACCAGAGTAAAACGATGTCACACGATGCCAACAGCAGACTGGTCTACTCCACCGATCGGGGTGCCATTACCGAGCCCACCCAGGCCAAGCAGGCCTCTGCCTTTGCTGAAGACGGGATAGTGCGCATCCGGCGCGAGACCAAGGGGCGCAAGGGCGCCGGCGTCATCACCATCCACGGGGTGCCGGCCGAGCAGCAAAAGGCCGTCGCCACCACCTTGAAGAAAAAGTGCGGCACCGGTGGCTCGCTCAAGGAGGGGGTCATCGAAATCCAGGGGGACAAGCGCGATCTCATCCGCGCCGAGCTGGAGAAGGCGGGCTTTACCGTCAAGCTGGTGGGCGGCTGACCGCGCTTGCCTATGCTGGCGCTTTTCCCTAGAATGCCCGCTCCCATCGAGGGGGAGTAGTCGCGCCGCCTGACGCCATGCAGGCGACGGCCCTGATCAACATACTTGGTGCCAAATCACCATGGTCAGGGCGCGCAGCCAGCGGGCAGCGTTGACAAGACCTTTGACGGGCGAGTGTCGCAACCGGGGACGGACGACGCTTGCCGGTCTTTGGTTGATAACAACTCCGTCCCCCGGTCATTTTATGGAAGCCCTGCTCACCTCCACGCTCAGCGTGGCCATCGCCGAGATCGGCGACAAAACCCAGTTGCTCGCCCTGCTGCTCATCTGCCGCTTTAAAAAGCCCTGGCCCATCATCGCCGGCATGCTGGCCGCGACCGTGCTCAATCACGCCTGCGCCGCTTGGCTTGGCGAGATGATCAGCCGCTGGCTTGACCCTAAGCTGCTCACCTATCTGGTGGCCGGTGCCTTCATCGCCATGGCGATTTGGATCTTGGTGCCGGACAAGATGGACGACGAGGAGAGCCCGCTCGATCGCTTCGGTCCTTTTGTCGCCACCTTTATTCTCTTCTTCATCGCTGAAATCGGCGACAAGACCCAGATTGCCACCGTGCTGCTGGCCGCCAAGTACGACGCCTTCTTTCAGGTGATTGCCGGTACCACCCTTGGCATGATGCTGGCTAACGTGCCTGTGGTGCTGCTTGGCAAGCTCGGCGCCGATCGACTGCCGATGCGCCTCATCCGTGCCAGCTGCGCCCTGTTGTTCACCTTGCTCGGTGTCTCGACCCTGCTGCTCTCCTGACGTCTCCCCCCTTTCGTGGGATACTCCGCCCATCAGATAAGGAGATCCCATGTTTCCACCCTCTCGCGCCCCCCTCTTTGAGTGGGTTCGCCGCGGCCACCTAGCGCCGCAACATCTGGCGCAGGCCGAGCGACTGCTCGGTCTGCCCCCCTCAAAAACCCAGTGGCAACAGCTGCTCGATCGCCTGCTATTGCTGCTTGGCACCCTGTGTCTGGCCGCCGGCCTTATCTTCTTCATCGCCTTCAACTGGCACCAGCTCGGTCGCCTGAGCCGGCTGCTGCTGGTGACCGCCCCGCTGCTGGCCGTGCTGCTACTGGGGCTGCGCCCCCTTACTCCCCCACAGCGTCAGGCGCAGCTGCTGTTTGCCGGCCTCAACCTCGGCGGTCTGCTCGCCCTCATTGGTCAGACCTACCAGACCGGCGCCGATCCGTGGCAGCTATTTGCCCTGTGGGCCGCCCTGCTGCTGCCGTGGGCCCTGCTCGGGCGCAGCGCTGTGCTCTGGGGACTGGCCTGGATGCTGGGCCAGCTAGCGCTGGTGCTCTATTGGCCGCTCAGTATCGAGAGCCTGTTTGCCTTTGATGAAGAGACGCTCGCCTGGTGCTTAACCCTTGGCAACGCCCTGCTGTGGGGCGTGCTGCTCGCCCTGCCCGCGCACCGGCGCCCGCCCCTGCCCACCTATCTGCCGGCGCTGGCAGCCGGCCTTGGCGCCACCTTGCTGGTACTGCTGAACCTGTTCGAGCTGACCTCCCCCCTGGCCTGGGCAGCCTGGCTTGGCTGGCTCGGCGCCGGCTATCGCCTTTGGCATGGCCGCTTTCTCACCGGGCTGGCGCTCGGCGCCCTCTCGGTTATCTGCGTCATCCTGGTGGCGGTCGGCAAGTGGGTCGACATCGACATGAACGGCTTTTTGCTGCTCGCCCTGCTCGCCATCACCCTCTCGGTGCTGGCGGTGCGCTGGCTCAAACTCGGTGGAGGGGCCCATGAGTGAACTCTGGCAACGTCTGCGTGACGCCGATCTAGTGAGCGGCGAGCCCCCCGTCAGCGATCCCCCCCACTGGAGCAGCCGGTTGCTGCTCGGGGTCTCGGGCTGGTTGGCCGCCCTGTTTTTGCTGTTTTTCCTGTTTCTTACCTTCATGAGCCTCATTCGCTCCAGCAGTGGCGCCCTGCTGCTCGGCGCGGGTCTGCTGGCACTGGCACGCGCCATGATGCTGGCCAAGGTGCAGCGCGATCTGCTCGCGCAGTGCGTGCTGGCCCTGGTGCTGGCCGGCGATGGCTGGCTACTCTATGGCCTGCTCGATAGCATCGATACCGACTCGCCCTGGCAGTGGGTAGGGCTGGCGGCGCTCTCCTTGACGATCGCCCTGCTCTTTGCGCACTGGTTGCTGCGCCTTTTTCACGGCTTTGCCGCCGGCCTGCTACTGGCCATTGCGCTCGATATCCTCGGCCTGCATGGATTGTGCGAGCCGCTGCTGCTGCTCGCCGTGCTGAGTCTCTCCTTCGCCATGGTGCGCTGGCCGCGCCACAGTGCGCTGCACGAAAGCCTGCAACTGGGTCTGGCACTGGCGCTGCTGGCCTTGGCGCTGCTCCCCTCCCAGGTCTGGGAGAGCGCGCCCTGGCAGAGCCTGGCCCCGGCCTATCTGCCGCACTGGCCCACCGCCCCGCTTTCGCTGCTGATTTTGCTCGCCTTTACCTTCCGTTGCCGCCTGCCCTGGTTGCCGGCCCTGCCGCTGCTGGCGGCCTCGGCCCTGCTGCCCGGCTTTGCCGCCGGCTGCCTGTTGCTACTGCTCGGCTTTCGCGACGGCCAGCGTGGGCTCTGGACGCTCGGCCTGCTACTGCTGCTCAGTGCCGGCGCCCTCTATTACTACGATCTGCGCCTGACCCTGATGATCAAGGCCGCCCTGCTGGCCCTGTGTGGCGCGCTACTGCTGCTGGTGCGCCAGCTCACTCTGATAAGGAGTTCTGCATGAGAGCCCATCGGCAACATCTCATCGCCCTTTATGGCGCCTTGCTTGTGCTGCTGCTGGGCGCCGACGTGGCGCGCCGCGAACTGGCCCTGGCCAGTGGCGAGACCATCCTACTGGCGCTGGCGCCGGTCGATCCGCGCTCCTTGATGCAGGGGGACTACATGCGCCTTGATTACGCCATCAACCGTGAGCTGCGCACCCTCCCCACCCCACCGACCTCGCTGGTGGTGCGCATCGACCCGCAGAGGGTCGCCCACTGGCTGCCCGGCGCCGATCCACAAACACTGGCGGCCGACGAGCGGCGGCTGCAACCGATACGCCAGACGCAGATCGGGCCCGATGCCTACTTTTTCGAGGAGGGAGAGGCCAAGCTGCTGGAGCAGGCCCGTTATGGGGAGTTTCGCCTTAGCAAAGAGGGCAGGATGCAGTTGATTGGGCTGGCTGACGCGGACGGAAAACCACTCGGTATGCGCAGAGCGCGTTGGTAACCTCTTGAATTAATGGCTACTTATGGCAACACTCAGACAATGGAGATGCACGACAAAGGGAAAGGTCGATGAAACGCTGGCTTGCCATCACCCTCTGGGGCCTCACCGCTTCGGCCATGGCCGAGCTAGAGCACCTCGAATACTTCACCGAGGAGTATCCCCCCTACAGCTACACCACGGCGCAAGGTGAAGTGACCGGTCTGGCGGTCGAGACCCTCAAGGAGGTGTGGCAGCGCACCGGCACCCCGCCCCAACCGATCCGGGTACTGCCCTGGGCGCGCGGCTATTACCTGCTCACCCAAAAGCCCAACGTGGTGCTCTTCTCGACCGCCCGCACTGCGGTGCGCTATCCCCTGTTCAAATGGGCCTGCCCCATCGGTTACTCGGAATATGTGCTGCTCGGCCTGAGCAAACGGGCGCTCACGCTCACCACGGATGCCGAGCTGGGCCGTTATTCGATAGCGGCGGTGCGCGCCGATGCCTCGGAGCAACTGCTGCTCAACAAGGGGATGGACGATACCCGCATCGTGCCGGCCAACCGCCTCGGCCAGGCGCTGCGCATGCTGCTCTCCGGGCGGGTCGATCTGGTGGCCACCGGCACGCTCGCCGCCAACGACACCATTAAAGAGATGGGGATCGATCCTGCCAGCATCAGCAAGGCCTATACCCTGAGCGCCGAGGAGCTGTGCTACGCCTTCAGCCGGGCCGTCAGTGACGAGACGGTGCAACGCTTCCAATTGGGGCTGACCGGCACCCTCGCCAGCCCCCACTATGGCGCGCTACAGCGGCGTTTCATGCCCTGAGCCTCCTCCCATCCATATGCCAAAAGGGCGCCGACGGGCGCCCTGCTTTTTCCCGTGATCGCCTGCAAAAAACCACGCGTTTCTGATAGTTACGTCAAAAATGCGCTGGTCAGCCAGCGCCCACCTCCTTAAGATGGCAAAAGGAGCCTGATGGCCCCCATGGACGGTCAAGGGCGCACGGTGGCAGCGATAAGCCAGGGGCGGTAGCATCTTTGTCGAAATGGAGCCGAGACGGGCGCCAGAGCGGCATAGCACGCCTCGGCGAGGGGCGAGGACGCTCTCTTCAAGGGGGTTTTGGTTTGCTCCCCTTGCCTCTTGGAGGAGAGGGTCAGGATGAGGAGTCGCCAACAGCTTTGGGTATGGCTCCGCCATGCAGGACACAAGGGCGCTGCCCTCAACGGGGTTTCGCCCGCCCTTCGGGTTGGGGCGAGTGACTTTGGAAAGACCCGCCCTCTCTGGCAAATAACACCAAAGGTCTTCTCCCCCGGTTGTTAGCCTTCCCGCATCGGGTTCCCTCGGCTCATCCGTTTGTCCGACTGCTCGCGCCGATGGGCCATCCCTGGCCTCGCGTCTTGGACAAACGGGTTCACCTCAGCGAACAACAGGGAGTGACACCCAACTAGCTGCACCGAGGCTAATTAACAGAGAAGAGCCCCCTATGCCCTATCGTGATCTGAAGAGTAGTTATCGCTGATCCGGCCCCTCGCCTATCGTATGGCAAGACCAAATTGTCACACCTATGCAACAGGTATCATCGACATGGTTGCATAGGTGAAAAAATCATTGTGAGCAGAGCAGCAAGCGGGACACATCCCTATCGGGGAATAGCTGTATATTTGAGGCCAGACAATAACTATTTAGCTGTTATAAAAAGTTATTTCTTCTAACATCTGATTATACTTCGCAAATCGAAAACATATCTTAATTAAATTTCAACATAGGAGATATTGTGATAACGGATGATAAAGAATGGGGATGCAAACATAACAAGCTCCCGGAAAATGGAAATATAAAATCATGTTTGATTACTGTAAACGATCTAAGATGCATAGCCCAAAAACTCACTGAATCTGTTCTAGATACTTCATGGATGCTTTCCATGGACAAGGGAACAAAAAAATCTTATCGCTATACAGCCAATGAGACTGCAGAAGCACTTGTCGCTATATTTAAAAAATTTCAAGACAGCAATGAAATCGGCTCTGAATTTGGTGAAATAATGATATCGATAGGTTCATCACGGGCCTTGGAAATAATTTTCGAACACAGGGCATTACCTATAGCTGAAATTTGGAAGCCACAAAAAAAACAAAATGAAGGTTTCGACTTTCATACAGAATGTCCAGCAAACCTGATTAACTTCGGAGAGGCAAAATATTCTAGTTCAATCAACTCTCATATAAAAGCGATCCCACAAATAGAAAAATTCATAAACGAAGAAAAACATTTCAGAGATAGGGCTCACCTAAAAAATATTGCTGACACCAAATCAATAAATAATTTGGATGATGATAATTTCGGCGTGATAGCTGCATTTTCAATAAATTCTGCAAACCATCAGGCCATAATGGATAATGCTCTTAAACGCATCTACCGCTCAAGTTTAGTCAAAGGTGCCACTGCAATCTATTTAGTAGGTGTGATATGTTCAGCATAAAAAGTATCAAAGAGTCTAATAGTCCAGAGGATGGTCTTTGTAAATTAATTACAAAGTTACACGCTGATGGCCCCATAGATAATATATTAATAGAAAACCTAACATATTATAAAGTTTTTCACCCAGAAACATTCACACTTTATGAAGAGAAGATAATCTCTTCTCTCGGTCTATTTTATAAAAACACAGAACCTAAAAATTTATATTCCTTCATTCTTTCAAACATTGGTCATAGCCACAAAGTAAGATTTGGAGAATACCTTACCCCCGTTCAAGCTAGCGTTAGAACAGCAGTAGAAAGAAAACAGTTCGTTTCTATATCTGCACCAACCAGTGTAGGAAAATCATTCTCTATTCGAGATTATATCTTTGATCTTCAAGGTGACTGCGTCATTATAGTCCCATCTCGAGCATTAATTGCAGAATACATAAAAACAATGCGTGATAAGTTTAAAGATGATAAGAAGATTATGATTTCATCTTTTGTTGATTATGTATTTACAAAAAGAAAGTTAAGGCGGATTTTCATTCTAACTCCTGAAAGAGCCAGAGAGCTATTTACATCAAAAATACATTTAAATATTGTGTTATTCTTTTTTGATGAAGCTCAAGTTTCAGAGGAAAAAGAAAGAGGCGTTATATTTGATGTATTAGTACGGCGGGTACGAAAACATTATCCAGAAGCAAAACTAATATTTGCACACCCATTTGTTGAGAATCCAGAAGCGCAATTCAAAAAACATTCAATAGATGAAGTTAATTCATATTCAAGGTCTTACCCTCACAACACTGTTGGAAAGGTTTTTGTTTTTGGCCATAAAAACAGCAAAGACTACTATTTTTCACCTTATATAGAAAATGGACATAATTTAAAAAACTGCATTGAGCTAGATTGCGATTTTGAAAAATTTGCTTTTGATGGAAAGAAATCAGTTCTAGTCTTTGTCTCCAAAGCATCTCTTTATCGTGGAGATTTCCTTGATAACTTTAAAAAATTTGTTGACAATTTCGACAAAATAAAAAGCAAAAGAGCATTAGAAATAATTAGAGAGGTAGAGGATGTCCTAGGTGCAAATGACAACAATCATAAATCCAAACTGGTTGAATTATTAAAGATTGGGGTTGTCATTCATCATGGTTCAGTTCCCCTGAATGTAAGATTCTTGATTGAGGACTTTATTAGGGAGGGCTTTGCTAAAATTTGTTTTGCAACTAGTACTTTAGCTCAAGGTATCAATATGCCTTTTGATATTGTCTGGCTAGATAATATGAGAATGCAAGGTTCATCTGAAGAAGATAAATCTTTAGCATTCAAGAACCTGATTGGCAGAAGTGGACGACTGTCAATAAATCCTACTTTTGATTTTGGCTTTGTCTATACAAATAATGCCCGACTATTATCCTCGAGAGTTAACAACTCTTACCGTCTTTCAGAGAGCTCTCTATTGGAATCAGATGCAGACAAATTTACAGATGAAAAAGAACTAATTACCTCAATTATAGATGGCACTTTCAATGAGGAAATTAATTTTCCTCAAACAAAGATAGAGCGACTATCCAATCAACATATTTTCGATTTAATTAAAGAAACTCTTGATTTAATCTATGGTGATGAATTTGGTAAACACTTATTTGGTCGTGAGAATAGAGAAAATCGAGACGTCGTCAAGGACAACCTACGTATCATATATGAAGCCTCACTTGGGAGAGAGTTACTAGACGGTGAGTTAAATGTATTTAATACTGCTGTAGTGATTTTCTTTCATGTTATTAGAGGTCGACCGTTCAAGGAGATAGTGGGGATTCGGTATAATAATATATCTAACCGCAATGGAGATAGAAATGCACTGGCAAAATTCACACAACCGGCCAATAAGTTACCTGACAGCACATTAAGACATGCATATTCTTTATTTCCAGAAACCAAGGCTAAGGATGTAAGTTATGACGCGATAGTTTTCGATACCTACGACTATCTAGACATGGTCATTGCATTTTCTCTATCGGATGTGCTAATGGGTGCGTTCTATATATATCATAGTGCAACAAAAGATAGTAACGCATTGAAAATGGTAGAGTTACTAAAATATGGAACAAACAATACTATTCACACACTATTGATAAGGTATGGTTTTCCACCCGATGATCTAAAAGAAATATCAGAGTACATAGATGAAATATCCGAAGAAAATATATTATTCAAGCCAGATGTAACTTTTAGCCACCCATATATAAAAGAGTTAATTGAGTGGTATTTACCTTGATTATCTAACCAGCCCACTTCAATCCTAACATCGAACATTTTATATATCTCCCTGTCGAAAAACCGCAGCCTTGAGCTACGGTTTTTTATTCTATTCCCCAGACACGCATCTATCTCAACTAAAAAACGGCGTTGTTTCCCAAATCAGCCAGCAAGTCATGACTGCCCCAGCCCCTGGTGACCGTTACACTCGGGGCAGTCTGACAGGTAAGCCCAGGATATTGAGTTTGTTGATAGCGCTGACATACGCCATCACTTCTCCCACTTGGCCGTTGTAATTACGCAGACTGATTTTGCCCGTCAGCAACTGCTTGAACCGGTACATCGCCGTCTCTACCAGCGAGCGACGGTGATACCCCGATATCTTCTTCCAGTGCGCCAATCCTTCCTTGCGCATCACCAGCACAGCGTCATTTCTTGGATGCCCCTTTTTCCAGAGCCCCGCACTCTTGCGAGGCGGGATACAGGCTGTCGCCCCTTTGCGCGAGATAAGCTGATAGCTGGCTTTGCTGTCATAGGCGCCATCTGCATAAATACACCCCAGCTTCCGCCGCCACGATATCGTGGCTCACCGGGTCTACCGCCAGATGCAACTTGCGCCAGACTCGCCGCTTCTCAGCGCCGTGTTTTCTGACCTTCCATTCGCCTTCGCCAAACACCTTCAGACCCGTCGAATCAATAACCAGGTCGGTGATGCGCCCCTTGCTGGGCTGCCGATAGGCCACGGTCACCGTGCGGGCCCGCTTGCTGACACAACTGTAATCGGGGGCACAAAGCGGTACGTTCATCAACTGGAACAGGGAGTCGAGTAGTCCCTGAGTGGCTCGCAGAGTGAGGTTGAATATCCCCTTGAGCATCAGGAAGGTACAGATGGTCTGGTCAGTGTAAAGCGGGCTGCGGCCCCGCCGTCCGTGATGGTCGTGGTAGAGCCCGTTGTTCATGACGGCGGCATCAACCCAGAAGGTGAGTGAACCACGGTTAATCAAAGACTTGTTGTATTGAGGCCCGTTGGTGATGGGATGAAGCGATGTGCCCATGATGCAGACTTGAAGAGGATGGTGGTGATCAGATCACCGAGTTCTCAGTTAGTTCCATTCAAGCTGCATCAATATAGGAAACAACACCGCGGAAAAGGCGATCAATATGAACGCTAAAGCCACGGGCGGGCACAGTATTGGGTCCCCTCACCCTAGCACCCTCCCGTAAGGAGAGAGGGGCTCAGAGCGCAGGCCACCGAGACTTAAGAGGTGTCGAGGGAAAAGACGCAAACAAAAACCGCAGCCCTCGGGCTGCGGTTTTTTTATAGGGTCAACTGGTTGGCGCGAGCAGGGCCACCGGCCTTAGGCGCGGCGCCAGGTGGTCTGGCCGGCGCTGTCTTCCAGCACGATCCCCATTTCGGTCAGGCGGTTGCGCGCCGCATCGGCAGCGGCCCAGTTCTTGTCGGCACGAGCCTGGTTGCGCTCACTGATCAGGCGCTCAATCTCGGCAACCTCGTCGTCGCTCTCGCTCCCCTTGAGGAAGGCGTCGGCGTCTTGCTGCAAGATACCGAGCACGCCGCCCAGCTCACGCAGGCGGGCGGCCAGACCTGCCGCTGCGACGTCATCCTGCCCCTTGAGGCGGTTGATGTCGCGCACCAGATCAAACAGCACCGAGTAGGCTTCCGGGGTGTTGAAGTCATCGTCCATGGCGGCTTTAAAGCGGGCCACGGCCTCTTCACCACCGGCCGGGGCCACCGCCGGCAGGCCGCGCAGGGCGGTGTAGATGCGCTCGAGCGCCGCGCGCGATTGCTTGAGGTTCTCTTCCGAGTAGTTGAGCTGGCTGCGATAGTGGCCCGACATCAGGAAGTAGCGCACCGTCTCGGCATCGTAGTGAGCCAGCACGTCGCGAATGGTGAAGAAGTTGCCGAGGGACTTGGACATCTTCTCTTTATCCACCATCACCATGCCGCTGTGCATCCAGGTGTTGACGTATTCGCCGTCGTGGGCGCAGCAAGACTGGGCAATCTCGTTCTCGTGGTGCGGGAATTGCAGATCCGAGCCGCCACCGTGGATGTCGAAGTGGTTACCCAAATGCTTGGAGTTCATGGCCGAGCACTCGATGTGCCAGCCGGGGCGGCCCGGCCCCCAGGGGCTCTCCCAGGTCGGCTCACCGGGCTTGGACATCTTCCACAGCACGAAATCGAGTGGGTTGCGCTTGGCATCGACCACGTCGACCCGGGCACCGGCCTGCAACTGCTCGAGATCCTGGCCCGAGAGGCGGCCATATGCCGGGAAGGAGTCAACGATGAACATCACGTCGCCGTTGTCGGCCACATAGGCATGACCGCGATCGAGCAGCAGCTGCACCATGGCGATGATCTCGCCGATGTGAGCGGTGGCGCGCGGCTCGATGTCGGGGCGCTGCATGGCCAGCGCATCAAAGTCGGCGTGCATGTCGCCGATCAGGCGCTCGGTCAGATCATCGCAGCTGACGCAAGTCTCGGCGGCGCGCTTGATGATCTTGTCATCGACGTCGGTGATGTTGCGCGCATAAGTGAGGTCATAGCCGAGATAACGCAGGTAACGGGCCACCACGTCGAAGGCGACGAAGGTGCGGCCGTGGCCAATGTGACAGTGATCGTAGATGGTGACGCCACACACATACATGCCCACCTTTCCCGGGTGGATGGGTTTGAATTCTTCTTTTTGACGAGTGAGTGTGTTGTAAATCTTCAGCATCGCGATCGCTGTCCTTCCAGTGAAATGGGCTGCCATTCTAACCCCATCGGGGGGATAAAACGAGCCGTGTCGCCGCCCCTTTCGCCGCACAAAGCCTGTCCGCTCGCGCCTTTGCCCCCTGCCCTACCCTTTGCCGACAGCCCACCTTGGGCTAGAATTGCCCGCACTTGCACACCCACCCACTAAAAGGACGCCGTAATGGTCACTTTGCACACCAATTTCGGGGACATCACCCTGACCCTGTTCGCCGACAAGGCCCCGGAGACCGTCGCCAACTTCCTGCAATACTGCCGTGACGGCCACTACGATGGCACCGTGTTCCACCGCGTCATCGACGGCTTCATGATCCAAGGCGGCGGCTATGCGCCCGGCTTTGAAGAGAAAGAGACCCGCGATCCGGTACAAAACGAAGCCGGCAACGGGCTTTCCAACAAGATCGGCACCGTCGCCATGGCCCGCACCATGGACCCGCACTCGGCCACCGCCCAGTTCTTTATCAACGTCAACCACAACGATTTCCTCGACTTCAAGTCGGCCACCACCCAGGGCTATGGCTACTGCGTGTTTGGCGAAGTGAGCGAAGGGATGGACGTGGTCAACAAGATCAAGGGCGTCAAGACCGGCAACTACGGCCGCATCCACCAGGACGTACCGCTTGAAGATGTGATCATCACCAAGGTCACCGTCGCCTGATCCCGGTGAACGACCTTGCCACCGCGGCCCCGGCCGCGGTGTTTCCCTTTGATGCCCACGGGCGTTGCATCGATTCCCTCGCCGCCTTTGATGCCCGCCGGCCTCTTTATCACCTCCTGAGCCACGGCGGCCTGTGAACCCCATGACGACCCTCTTTATCAGCGATCTGCACCTTTCTCTGGAGCGGCCCGACATGACGGCGGCCCTGCTCAGTTTTCTGCAAGGTGAGGCGCGCCGCGCCGACGCCCTCTATGTGCTCGGCGATCTGTTCGAGTTCTGGATTGGCGATGACGACCCCAACCCGCTGCACGATCAGGTGGCCGACGCCTTCGCCGCCTTGGCCAGCGCCGGCGTGCCGCTCTATTTCGTGCACGGCAACCGCGATTTTCTGCTGGGGTCGGCGTTTGCCCGCCGCGCCGGCATGACCCTGCTCGGCGATCCCAGCGTGATCGAGCTCTACGGCCAGCGCACCTTGCTGATGCACGGGGATCTGCTCTGCACCCTAGACGTGGACTATCAGCGCTTTCGCCGCGTCACCGGCTGGCGCTGGCTACGCTGGCTGTTTTTGCGCCTGCCGCTGGCGCGCCGCCAGCGCATTGCCCGGCACCTGCGTGGCAACAGCCAAAAAGAGAACGCCGGCAAGGCGCAATCGATCATGGACGTGACCGAGGCGGCGGTGCACCAGGCCATGCGCCAGCACCACTGCACTTTGCTCATTCACGGCCACACCCACAGGCCCGCCATCCACGATTTTTCCCTCGACGGTCAGTCGGCCCGCCGCATCGTGCTGGGCGACTGGTTCGAGCAGGGCTCGGTGCTGGTGTGCCGCCCCGGTGAGCAGACGCTGGAGCAGCGCCCCCTACCGCCGCGCTGATGAGCAGGCTCACCTGAGGCGAAACTAGCATATGACACGATTATCCCTGCCAAAATGGGGGATAATCTGCTATAGTTCGCCCCCTCTCGTTATAACTGAAACATGGCCTACCAGTGGTGGGCCCGAACCTTGGGGAATATCACCATGTCGATCGATCAATCTCTGCTGGCCCGGGCCGGTGGCAAATGCGAACTGTGCGGAGCCGAGCAGGAGCTGAGCCAGTACGCCATCCCCCACTCCCCGGCCGCTGACGCCGACCACAGCGTCGCCCTGTGTGCCACCTGCCACGGCCAGATCAGCGCCCCCGAGACCCTCGAGGTCAACCACTGGCGCTGCCTCGGCGACACCATGTGGAGCCAGGTGCCGGCCGTACAGGTCATGGCGTGGCGTCAGCTCAAGACCCTGGCCGATCAGGGTGAAGTGTGGGCCCGTGACAACCTCGACATGCTCTACCTCGAAGACGACACCCGCGCCTGGGCCGAAGCCGGCCAGCAGCAGGCCGATGACGATCACACCCCGACCCTCGACTCTAACGGCGCCGTGCTGCAAGAGGGTGACTCGGTGACCCTGATCAAGGATCTCGACGTCAAGGGCGCTGGCTTCACCGCCAAGCGTGGCACCCTGGTCAAGAACATCCGCCTGACCAACAACCCGCTGCACATCGAAGGCAAGGTCAACGGCGTGCAACTGGTGCTGGTCGCCGCCTACATGAAGAAGGCATAACGCCGCGCGCGATAACGCGGTAAAAAGGCGGCCCTCGGGCCGCCTTTTTCGTTCTTGCTCCAATCTAGGCAATCAGGAGGCGTTACCTCACTCTTTGCGGGGTTCATATTGCTGCGCAAATGAGATAAGTTCCCATTATCATTTGCCTGACAGGAGAGCCCTATGTCGACCCGTTTCTGGAAACACCAGACCCGGCTTGGCAACCGCCGTTTCGCCCTCGGTAATCACGCCGGCGCACTAGCGTGCTATCAGCAAGCCCTGTGGAGCGCCCGCCAGCACCTGCCCCTGTGGCGCGAACCCGAGGAAGCCGTCGCCGCCCTGGTGGTCTCTTACCACAACCTGGCCGATCTGCTGCTGGCCATGGCGCTGCCCGAGCGCGCGGCCCACTACCTGTGCGAGGCGCAGCAAAGCCTGCTCAATCTGCTGCAAGACGGCGCCCAGCCGTGTCGGCTGCGCGAAGCGGCCCATACCCATCTCTCCTGCTGCCGCGTTGAGCTGCTGCGGTTTTTGCGCCGAAGTGGCCCCCATCCCGAGGTGGAGCAGGCGCTGCGCCGCTGTGGCTGCGCCCACCCCACCCTGCACTAGTCCAGCATGCCCAGGAGCTAACGCCCCCCAGCGATGGCCGAACCTCGATGGTCATGGGCGCCCCTTGGCGGCGCAGGCGCGATGAAGGGGTTACCCAACGCGCACCGCTCACCCCGCCACGTCCGGCGCGCGGCTCACGGCCGCGCCCCCTGCTTCATGTTGGATCAGTGAGGAGCCGGGCAATTTTCCCCCGTTTGGATACCCTCAAAGGGAACCACCATCAGGGAGAGAGCCATGATCCGAATTGTTGTGTCCCTTCTGCTGGTTGTCGCCTGCGGCCAACTGGTTGCCTGCAACACGGTGCGCGGTGTCGGCCAGGATATCGAAAGCGCGGGCGATGCCATCCAGCGCTCCACCCACTAACCCTCGACCATAAAAAAGGGGCCCTCAGGCCCCTTCTTTTATGGGTGGTCGGCTCAGTTGACCGGGTGCTGCTCGGCCAGATAGAGCCAGGTGTTGACCACGGTATCGGGGTTGAGCGACACCGAGTCAATCCCCTGCTCCAGCAACCAGGCGGCAAAGTCCGGGTGATCGGACGGCCCCTGGCCGCAGATCCCCACGTACTTACCCGCCTTGCGCGCCGCCTGGATAGCCATGGCCAGCAGGGCCTTGACCGCGTCGTTGCGCTCGTCAAACAGGTGGGCGATCAGCCCCGAGTCCCGATCCAGCCCCAGGGTGAGCTGGGTCATGTCGTTGGAGCCGATGGAGAAGCCATCCACGTGCTCGAGGAACTGCTCGGCCAGCAGGGCGTTGCTCGGGATCTCGCACATCATGATCACCTTGAGCCCCTGCTCGCCGCGGCGCAGACCGTTCTCGGCCAGGATCTCGATCACCTCGCGGATCTCGCCGACGGTGCGCACGAAGGGCACCATCACCTCGACGTTGGTCAGCCCCATCTGCTCACGCACCCGCTTGATCGCCTCGCACTCGAGGGCAAAACAGGCACGGAAACTGTCGGCGATGTAGCGCGAGGCGCCACGAAAACCGATCATGGGGTTCTCTTCGTGGGGTTCATACTCGCGCCCGCCCACCAGGTTGGCGTACTCGTTGGACTTGAAATCCGACATCCGCACTATGACCCGCTCCGGCCAGAAGGCCGCAGCCAAGGTGGCGATCCCCTCGGTGAGCTTGGCCACATAGAACTCACGCGGGCTCTCATAGCCGGCCATCATCTTGGTGATGGTGGCTTGCAGCTCGGGGCTCTGGCGGTCGAACTCCAGCAGCGCCTTGGGGTGCACACCAATCATGCGGTTGATGATGAACTCAAGGCGCGCCAGGCCTACCCCGGCATGGGGCAGCTGGGCAAAGTCGAAGGCCCGATCCGGGTTGCCCACGTTCATCATGATTTTGACCGGCAGGCGCGGCATGTTGCCCACCTCGGTCACCGCCACGTCAAAATCCAGGGCCCCATCATAGATAAAGCCGGTGTCCCCCTCGGCGCAGGAAACGGTCACCTGCTGGCCGGGCTGAATGTGGTCGGTGGCGTCACCACAGCCCACCACCGCCGGGATCCCCAGCTCGCGGGCAATGATGGCGGCGTGGCAGGTGCGCCCGCCCCGATTGGTGACGATGGCCGAGGCCCGCTTCATGATGGGCTCCCAGTCCGGGTCGGTCATGTCGGTAACCAGCACGTCGCCGGGTTGCACCTCGTC
Organism: Aeromonas simiae; assembly: GCF_014892695.1. Lineage (NCBI taxonomy): Bacteria > Pseudomonadati > Pseudomonadota > Gammaproteobacteria > Aeromonadales > Aeromonadaceae > Aeromonas > Aeromonas simiae. The sequence goes on along the minus strand of NZ_CP040449.1, from coordinate 1,568,508 downwards.
CATCTGGCTGATGGAATTCACCACCTTGGCCGGGCCGTGGCCAATCTTGTGGCCGATGGCGCGCCCCTCGGCGATGACGCTACCCGCCTGCTTGAGGGCGAAACGCTCTAAGGTGTTGCCCTCCTGGCGGCTGCGCACGGTTTCTGGGCGCGCCTGGACGATATAAAGCTGACCATCCTGCCCGTCCTTGGCCCACTCGATGTCCATCGGGCGGCCGTAGTGCTGCTCGATGATGAGCGCCTGCTTGGCCAGCGCCATCACCTCTTCATTGGTGATGCAAAAGTGGTTGCGCTCGGCCTCAAGGGTATCGACGGTCTGCACCTGGCGGCCATGACCGGCATCGCCCGAGTAGATCATCTTGATGAGCTTGGAGCCGAGGGTCTTGCGCACCACGGCAGGACGACCCGCCTTGAGGGTCGGCTTGTGCACGTAGAACTCGTCCGGGTTGACGGCCCCCTGCACCACCATCTCACCCAATCCCTGGGAGCCGGTGATAAAGACCACGTCGTTAAACCCTGACTCGGTGTCGAGGGTGAACATGACGCCGGAGGCGGCCAGATCCGAGCGCACCATGCGCTGCACCCCGGCCGAGAGGGCCACGCCACGGTGATCGTAACCCTGATGAACCCGGTAAGAGATGGCTCTATCGTTAAACAGCGAGGCAAAGACATGCTTGATGGCAGTGAGCACGGCGTCGATGCCGCGCACGTTGAGGAAGGTCTCTTGCTGCCCGGCAAACGAGGCGTCGGGCATGTCTTCGGCGGTGGCCGAGGAGCGCACCGCAAACGAGGCATCGAGCCCGGCAGAGAGCTTGTCATAAGAGGCGTGGATCGCCTGCTCCAGCGCCGGTTGTAGCGGCGCGGCGACGACCCATTCACGGATCTGCTGGCCGGCACGGGCCAAGGCATTGACGTCATCCACATCCAGCTCGTCGAGCAGGGTATGGATCCGCTCGTTGAGACCACTCACCTCGAGAAACTCGTTGAAAGCAAACGCCGTGGTGGCAAACCCACCCGGAACCGAAACACCGGCTCCCGAGAGATTGCTGATCATCTCGCCGAGGGAGGCATTCTTGCCACCGACGCGATCCACATCCTGCATTCCGAGTTGCTCGTACCAGAGTACGTACTGTTGCACTTGCATGTCTCCAGGTTGGTGAACACGGGATCGGGCCCGTGTTTCTGTTATGGTGTAGGGCACCGCAAAGAAAACGTTTTCTTGCCAGAGCCAATAAAATCCCCTGTAAAAAAGGGGATGGTTCAGTGGCGAGGCCATTTTACAATGAATCACAAAAAATTAACGAACCAGGTTTGCAACCTGTATCACAAGTTCACAACAGCTGGATAGTTGACATTCCGCGTTGGTATCCAGAGAAACTTTATTTGTAGAGCTGAAAAAGGAGCATTCTCGTGCACACCGTCTTCTACGTTTCCGATGGCACCGCCATCACTGCCGAAGTGTTTGGCCACGCCGTGCTGAGCCAGTTTCCCCTCGCCTTCGAACAGGTGACCATCCCCTTCGTCGAAACCCTGGAGAAGGCGCGCCTAGTGCGCCAGCGCATCGATGAGTGCTTCGCCCAGACCGGCATCAAGCCCCTGCTGTTTCACACCATCGTCGACCCCGTGCTGCGCGAGGAAGTGCTGCGCGCCCAAGTCAATGCCCACGATTTTCTCAACACCTTCGTCACCCCGCTCGAGCAGGAGCTGGGCGTAAAGGCCACGCCACGCCTGCACCGCACCCACGGCATGGAGAACCGCAAGCTCTATGACGATCGCATCGACGCAGTCAACTTCGCCCTGGCCAACGATGACGGCATCACCACCAAGGAGTATGAGGAGGCAGACATCATCCTCATCGGGGTGTCGCGCTGCGGCAAGACCCCCACCAGCCTCTATCTCGCCCTGCAATTTGGCATTCGCGCCGCCAACTACCCCTTCATCGATCAAGACATGAGCGCCCTGGATCTGCCCCCCGCCCTCAAGGCCAACCGTCACAAGCTGTTCGGCCTGACCATAGCGCCGCAGCGGCTGCACGAGATCCGCAACCAACGCCGGGCCAACAGCCGCTACTCGTCACTGGAGCAGTGCGAGCAGGAGCTGGCACGGGTCGAGCGACTGTTTCGTCAGGAGGCGATCCATTTTCTCAACACCACCTCCCACTCGGTGGAAGAGATCAGCGCCAAAATCCTGGAGACCACCGGGCTGCGCCGGCAACTCTATTGAAGGGTTAACAGTAAAACGCGAAGTCAATAGAGACCTGATGAATTGAACAAAATTCACTCTTTTCTTGGTTTTTCGCCCGTTGCCGCAGCCACAGCGTGATTAAGGCGCCATTTCCTCCGTTTTCTCGGTGAAAAAGAGGTGCAAAACCATGTACCTAGCATTATTCTCGGCCTATTGGTAGTGACACGATATGGTTAAGCAGGCGCGCGCGTAACGAAGCGCATGCAATATTGTAAACATATCGGTACACAACCAAGTTAACTGACCGACACAGAGGATTGAGGAATGGATCTGACACAGCAGGGAAATGAGCTCAAGCGTGGCTTGAAGAACCGCCACATCCAGCTGATCGCCCTGGGCGGTGCCATCGGTACCGGCCTGTTTCTGGGGATTGCACAAACCATCAAGATGGCGGGCCCGGCCGTGCTGCTCGGCTACGCCATCGGCGGCTTCATCGCGTTTCTTATCATGCGCCAGCTCGGCGAGATGGTGGTTGAAGAGCCGGTAGCCGGCTCGTTTAGCCATTTTGCCTACAAGTACTGGGGCGACTTCGCCGGTTTTGCCTCCGGCTGGAACTACTGGGTGCTCTATGTGCTGGTGAGCATGGCCGAACTGACTGCGGTCGGCATCTATGTGCAGTACTGGTGGCCCGAGATCCCGACCTGGATGTCGGCGGCCTTCTTCTTCGTGCTCATCAACGCCATCAACCTGACCAACGTCAAGGCGTTCGGCGAGATGGAGTTCTGGTTTGCCATCATCAAGGTGCTGGCCATCGTCGGCATGATTGGCTTTGGCGGCTGGATGCTCTTCTCCGGCTCCGGCGGCCCGGATGCCTCGGTCACCAACCTGTGGGCCCAAGGCGGCTTCTTCCCCAACGGGGTGAGCGGCCTGGTGATGGCCATGGCGGTGATCATGTTCTCCTTCGGCGGGCTTGAGCTGGTCGGCATCACCGCCGCCGAAGCCGACAACCCCGAAAAGAGCATTCCCAAGGCCACCAATCAGGTGATCTACCGCATCCTCATCTTCTACATCGGCGCCCTGGCCGTGCTGCTCTCCCTCTATCCCTGGGGCAAGGTGGTAGAAGGCGGCAGCCCGTTCGTGATGATCTTCCACGCCCTCGACAGCAATTTGGTGGCTAACGTACTCAACATCGTGGTGCTGACCGCCGCCCTGTCGGTCTACAACAGCTGTGTCTACTGCAACAGCCGCATGCTCTTTGGTCTGGCCAAGCAGGGCAACGGCCCCAAGGCGCTGCTCAAGACCAACCAGAGCGGGGTGCCTGTGGTGGCCATCTCCATCTCGGCCGCCGCCACCTTGCTGTGCGTGCTCATCAACTACCTGATCCCGGGTAAGGCGTTCGAGCTGCTGATGGCCTTGGTGGTCTCGGCCCTGGTGATCAACTGGGCCATGATCAGCCTGGCCCACCTCAAGTTCCGCAAGGCCAAGGCCGCCGAAGGGGTCACCCCCAAGTTCAAGGCGCTGTGGAGCCCGTTTGGCAACTACCTCTGCCTCGTCTTCATGGCCGGTATTCTGGTGATCATGTACCTGACCCCCGGCATCCAGATCTCGGTGCTGCTGATCCCGGTCTGGCTGGTCATTCTTGCCGTTGGCTACCAGTTCAAACAGCGGCGCAGCCGCGCCAGTCTGGCCACCAACCCCTGATCCTCATCGCTAGCAACAACCGGCCTTCGGGCCGGTTTTTTTATGGCCATCGACAGGAGCGTTTGCCCCAATAGGTTTGGCCGCATGGACAAGCGCCGCTGCCACAGGCTCTAATACCTTGGTTTTCCTCTGCCCACTGCCTTCATCTGGAGCCGTCATGACCGATCACACCCTCTCCTCCCCGCCCCAACCCTGGCAGCAGCTGCTGCGCCTGCACATTCAGGCGCACCCCAAGGTGGCCATGGCGCTGGCCATCGCCCTCGCCGGCGTATTGCTGCTGCTGTTGCAAAGCCTGATTGCCATCGCCGCCGGCGATCTGACCCCGGGGGCCCACTACGGCATCATTGGTGGTCTGGCGGGCTTTGCCGCCACCGCCCTTGGCGCCCTGCCGGCGCTGGTGCTGCGCTCCATCCCGCAGCGGGTGGAGGACACCATGCTCGGCTTTGCCGCCGGCATGATGCTGGCGGCCAGCGCCTTCTCGCTGCTGCTGCCGGGGTTGGAGGCCGCCGAGGGGCTCACCGGCAACCCCTTCCTCGCCGCCGCCGTGGTGGTGCTTGGCATGGGGCTCGGCGTGCTGCTGATGCTGGGGCTCGATCAGTTCACCCCCCACGAGCATGACAAGAGCGGCCCCTGTGGCCCCGGCCACCAGAACTGCTCGCGGGTCTGGCTGTTTGTCTTTGCCATCGCCCTGCACAACCTGCCAGAAGGCATGGCCATCGGCGTGAGCTTCTCCCAAGGTGACATGAAGGTAGGGCTGCCGCTCACCACCGCCATCGCGCTGCAAGACATCCCCGAGGGGCTCGCGGTGGCGCTTGCCATCATCGCCGCCGGCTACAAGCCGCTGCCGGCCGTGCTCATCGCCATCTTAAGCGGCCTACTCGAGCCGGTTGGCGCCTTGGTCGGCATCGGCCTCTCCAGCGGCATGGCCATCGCCTACCCTATCGGTCTTGGCCTTGCGGCCGGCGCCATGCTGTTCGTGGTCTCCCACGAGGTGATCCCCGAAACCCACCGCAACGGTCATCAGACTTTCGCCACCCTAGGGCTGATGGGAGGCTTTGCCCTGATGATGACCCTCGACACTGCGCTCGGTTAAGCGCAAAGACCCAGGCCAAGGCCTGGGTCTTTTTTTAGCGGGCGCAGCCTGATCAGTGGGCGCGCAACAAGAGCCGGTGGGGCTTGAAGAAGAGGAGATAACGCAGCGCCACGTAGGTCACGATGACGAAGGCCACCCCCAGCTCCAGCGTGGCCAGCCCGTGCACCTGGGCCACATAAGGAGCGGCCACCCCCAGATCGCCCAGCAGCGACGCCAGCTTGAACAGGGCGGTGGCGCCGATCACCATGGGGAAGGTAAAGGCGGCATAGCCGGCACTGAATGGCAGGCGCAGTAGACGGAAGAAGGCGAGCCAGATGATGAGGGTCATCAGCACGGCGATACCGAACAGCAGGGCCACCAGCACCGGCGAAGGGGTGTCGCTAACGGTCAGGTAACCGGCCAGCGACAGACTGGCGGGGGCCGCCAGAATGGCGATGGTCGGCTTGGCGGCATCCGGCACCTCATGGCCGAAGATGAGGCGGTAGATCATCAGCGGCAGCATGACGCCATAGCAGATCATGCCGAACCACATCAGCCACTGGGCCAGCGGCAGCATGCGCCCCTGCGGGCAGGCGACGGCGGCCACTATGATGCCAACCGGCGGCACGAACCAGCTCGGCACCATGTGGTGCAGCTCAAAGCCGCGCAGGCGGTGCCAGCAGAAGGCGGCCAGGAACACCAGATGCAGCCCCACGGCGGCCAGCCAGAGCGCCTCGCCGGCAGAGGGGGCATAACGCTCGAGCGCCTTGGAAACCACCATCACCGCCATGGCATAGGTGGGCACCACGCTGCCCACCACGGGGTGGGCCAGATCCTGCCACAGCAGGCGCGGGTGGCTGAGAAACTTGCCGGTGAGGATCAGCAGCAGCGCGGCCGCGATGGCAGCGCCCAGTTGCTGGCCCCAGCCATCAAGGCCCCCTAAGTTCTCGCAGCACCAGCCCAGGCTGGCAATGCCGAGCGCCAGCCCCGCCATCGGGGTCGGGGCACCAGCCAGCGTCTGTCGGGTTCTTTTCATCATGCCATTTACCTCTGCGCTTACCGCGTCACCACGGCGTCATCACGATGGATGGGGCTAGGATAATGAGTCGGTGTCATTTACGATATCTAAATGATTTAAAGGCAGCGTTTAGAAAAACAATATGAATATCACCCTCAAGCAGCTGCGTGTCTTCAGCGCCATCGCCCGCCACGGCAACCTCGGTAAGGCCGCCGATGAGCTGTGCCTCAGCCGTGGCGCCATATCCCAGTCACTGCAAGAGCTAGAACGCCAGCTCGCCGCCCCCCTGTTCGATCGCATCCACCCCAGGCTGCAACTCAACAGCGAAGGGCGTCAGCTACAGCCCATGGCCGAGGAGTTGCTGGCGCGGGTGGCCGACATCGAGACCCTCTTCACCCCCCACTCGGGCGAGGCGGGGCTGCTGCGCCTAGGAGCCAGCCAGACCATCGGCAACTACCTGCTGCCGCCCCTGCTGGCGGCCATGCAGCAGGCGGGAGTCCGCCTTGAGGTCAACATCGCCAATACCCACAGATTGTGCGAGCAGCTGGCCCACTTCGAGCTGGACTTGGCGCTGATCGAGGGGGAAACCCGGATGAACGAGCTGGTCACCGAGCCCTGGCTCAGCGACGAGATGGTCGTGGTGGCCCCCTGGGAGCATCCCCTCGGCGGCCTGCCCGATCTGCGCCTGGCGGCGCTGGCCGGTGAGCCGTGGGTGCTGCGCGAGCCGGATTCCGGCAGCCGCGAGCAGTTCGATCAGCGCCTGCGTCCCCTGATTGGCCGCATCGGCCCCCTGCTCGAGCTCAACACCCTGGAGGCGGTGATGCAGTCGGTCGAGCAGGGGCTCGGCCTCTCGCTCATCTCCGAGCTGGCGGCGCGCGATCGCATCGCGGCGCGCCGCTTACGCCGCCTCAACTTGGCCGAGCCGATGCGCCGCCGGCTGCAACTGGTGTGGCACCGTCAAAAATACCTGTCGGCGCCGATGCGCCACTGCATCGCGTTTTGTCAGGCGCAGGCCGCAGCCGCCAGCCAGCCTATCACCTGACGGCTCACCGCCTGGGGCAGCCAGGGCGAGTCGAGCGCCCCGGCCGCCCGCAGCTCGGCAAGGTGATCCGCCTCGAACTGCAATCCCCCCTCGACCGGCATGAGGATCTCGGTTCCGTCATCCCAGCGGATCTGCTGCGGATTCCACCACTTGCCGACGATCTCAAGCCCCCATCCCTCCCCCTCTAGCCGGGCGTGGCGCGGCAGATCTTCGTCGATGGCGGCGCCGATCCGCGCCGAGAAGGCCCCCTCGAAGCGATACCAGCTCTGCAAATCGACCCCGCTCGGCCCCATCTTGCGCATCACCACAGGAGGGCAGGCCGGCAGTGAGAAGCGCCGGCACAAGGCGGCATAGAGCCACAGGCCATAGACCCCCACATCCCAGTTGGCACCACCGGCCAGGGCGGCATCGAACAGCTTGCCATCCCCTGTAACCTGCGAGCCAAAGGCTGCCTCGAGATGATGGGGTTGTCCGCGCTCGGGGAGCTGTGCCCACAGGGCCCGCCAGGCGGGAAAGCACATCACCTTCATCGCTTCGAGCAGCAACACACCCCGCGCGTGCGCCAGCGTCGTCAGCTCGTCCCATTCGGCCACGCTCAGCACCGCCGGTTTTTCCACCAGCACATGCTTGCCATGTTCGAGCATCAGCCGCACCACGGCGCCGTGCTGGGGGTGGATCACCGCCACATAGACGGCATCGACCTCCCCATCCTCGGCCAAGGCCCGGTAGCTACCATGGGCGCGCGCCACGCCGTGGTCGGCGGCGAAAGTGTCGGCCCGCGCCGACTCGCGGGCCGCGATGGCCACCACCTTGCTCTGCCTGGCAAAACGGGTGATGTCATGACAAAAACGGCGGGCAATGGCACCGGCGCCGGCAATGCCCCAGCGGCACAGACGAGATTCCATGGTGAACTCCGAATGAGGGTAAGCGTCCATTATGCCCGATCGGGGCGAAGGGGGGATCGCTCAAAGATAGTAATGAAAATAGTTATCACTCCTTGTCGCATCTAACTCCCTTTGTTAGCATAACGTCTCATTTGGTGACCGGCCCCCGCCGCCTCTTCACCCGTTCAAAGGAGTCCCTGTGTCACGCCCCCAGAGCCTGTTGCTGCTGTCGGGAACCCTGCTGCTGCTGTGCCTGTTTGCCCTCTCGCTGGCCACCGGTGCCGGCGAATATGGCCCCCGTGCCCTGCTCGGTTACCTCTTCGGCGATCCTGCCCTGCGTCAGGATCCCCAGTTCACCATGATCCTGCACACCCTGCGCCTGCCACGCACCCTGTGCGCCTTATTGGTTGGCGTGTGCGTCGCCCTTAGCGCCACCTTGCTGCAAAGTGCCACCCGCAACCCGCTGGCCGAGCCGGGGCTGCTCGGGGTCAACGCCGGCGCCGTGCTGGCGCTGGTGGTGGGGATCACCTGGTTCGGGGTCGAGTCTGCGTATGGTTACCTGCTGTGGTCCGGCCTCGGCGCCCTGCTGGCCAACCTCATCGTGCTCGCTCTGGGACTGATGCTCGGCGGCGCCACGCCGCTCAAGCTCATCTTGGTCGGGGTGGCGCTCTCCGCCACCTTCGGCGGGCTCGCCAATTATCTGCTGCTCTCCAATTTGGTGGTGCTCGAGCAGTTTCGTTTCTGGAATTTAGGCTCCCTCGCCGCCAGCTCGCTTGATGCCATCGGCCATGTCACCCCCTTCGTCGTGCTGGCCCTGATCCTGAGTCTGCTGCTGTGTCGCCCGCTGACCCTGTTGCAGATGGGGGATCTGCAGGCCAGGGCGCTTGGCATCCACCCGGCCCTGATCCGGGTCGGGGTGCTGCTCGCCTCGACCCTCTTCATCGCCTGCGCCATCGCCATCGCCGGCCCCATCGCCTTCGTCGGCTTTCTCGCGGCGTACTGCGCACGACTGGTCGAGCCGGTCAGGCTGGCAGTGCAGATCCGTTTCAGCGCCCTGTTTGGCGTCCTGTTTCTGCTGCTGGCCGATCTGCTGGCCCGGGTGCTGATCCGCCCCTTTGAGATGCCAAGCGGCATCCTGCTGGCGCTGATCGGTGCCCCGACCCTGATCGTCGTGGTGCAACGCGGCGGTTTTCGTTCCCTGCTGGCGGTGAAATAAGATGTCCTACCCCCTTCCCAGCGGCCACTGGTCGCTCTCCTTTGGCCCGGCCCGCCTGCTGCTTTCTCGCCGCGCCGTGCTGCTGGCACTGCTCTTGCTCGCCCTGCTGCTGCTGTTGATGTTGCTGGCTCTGACCCTCGGCAGTGGCCAGATCACCGCCCCCAGGGTGTTACAGACCCTGCTCGGCCACGGTAGCCGCCTCGATGAGGTGATGGTGTTCAAGGTTCGCCTGCCGCGCATTCTGGCGGTGGTGCTGGCCGGCGCCGCCATGGGGCTCTCGGGCTGCCTCATCCAGACCCTGGTCGGCAACCGCCTCGCCACCCCCGACATGATCGGGGTCAACGAGGGGGCCTCTCTTGCCATCATCATCTTCTCCCTCTATCTCACCGTCGGTAGCTGGCCCTGGTGGGCCGCCCCCTTCGGCGCCATTCTCTCGGCCTGCGCCCTCTACGCCCTGTGCCGCAAACCCGGCGAGCAAGGCTACCTGTTTGTGGTGATCGGCATCGGGGTCTCCGAGCTGTTCGAATCGCTCGGCCAGTTTGTAATGTCGACCCAGGCGCTGGCTCATCTCTCCGATCTCTACCTATGGAACATGGGCAGCTTTATCGGTCAGGGGGTCGACAAGCTGCAACCCATCGCCCTGCTCCTGCTGCTGCTCTGCCCCTGGGTCATCTACAGCGCCCGCTCACTGGCCCTGCTGCGCCTCGGCCAAGAGGGGGCGCGTAGCCTCGGCATCCGGGTCGAGCGGCTGCAACTGACGGTGTTGGCCCAGGCGGTGCTCATCGCCTCGCTCGGCACCGCCATCGGCGGCCCCGTGGTCTTCATCGCCATGACCGCCCCAGTGTTTGCCTCGTTTTTGGTGCGTGGCCGCATCCTGCCCCTGTGGCTGGCGGCCTTGTGCGGCGCCCTGCTGCTGCTTGCCAGCGATCTGCTGGTACGCCTGCTGGCCAGCCCGCACGAGGTCGCCACCGGCACCATGACCCGCATCCTCGGCGGCGTGGTGCTGCTGTTTCTCATCCTTCAAGACCGGCGGAGAACCGACTGATGACCTTAAGTGTCCAGCAACTTGCCTTCGGCTACGGGGAGCAACCGCTGCTCACCGGCCTCGATTTCATCCTGCCCGAAGGGCGGCTCATCGGTATCGTCGGCCCCAACGGCTGCGGCAAGTCGACCCTGCTACGCCTGCTGGCGGGCCAGCTTGCCCCCCGTCACGGCCGTGTGCTGCTCGATGGGCGCCCCCTTGCCGACTATGGGGGCAAGCGGTTGGCGCGGCGCCTTGCCTACCTGCCACAGCGGCCCCTGGTACCCCCCGGCATCTTGGTTGAGCAACTGGTTCAATATGGTCGCCACCCCCATCAAGGGTGGCTATCTCAGTGGAGCGCTGAGGACGCCCGCCAGGTGCAGCGGGCCCGGGATCGGATGCAACTTGATGCCATCTGGAGCCAAGAGGTCGGCTCCCTCTCCGGCGGTCAGGCCCAGCGCGCCTGGCTCGGCATGATCCTGGCGCAAGATACCAAGCTGGTACTGCTCGATGAGCCCACCAGCGCCCTCGACATCGGCCACCAGGCCGAGGTGATGGAGGCCATCCACCAGATCGCCGCCCAAGGGCACACCGTGCTGCTGGTGATCCACGATCTGGCCGCCGCCGCCCGCTACTGCGACACCCTGATCGCCCTCGGCGAAGGGCGCATCCAGGCCATGGGGCCGGCCCGCGAGGTGATCACCAAGTCATTGGTCGATCGCCTCTATCACACCGATGTCGATATTGTGCCCGCTCCCGGAGACGGCGCCCCGCTTATCGTGCCGCGCCGCCACCTCCCGGCTCTGCGTTGTGCCTGCTGACCTATCCACTACCCCTACAAGGAGCCCTTCATGTCCGCAATGATCCGCATTCCCCTGCTGCTACTGCTGCTGGCCAGCAGCGCGCTACAGGCCGCCACCCGGGAGATCACCGATGCCATCGGCCGGGTGATCACGGTGCCGGCCCGCCCCGAGCGGGTGGTCACCTTGGGTGAGCTCGAACTTGACTCGGTATTGACCCTCGGCGTGCAGCCGGTTGGCACCCTCAACGGCCGTGGCCAGAGTACGCTGCCGCACTACCTGCTGCCGCTGGCAGATGAGACAGTCCGCATCGTGGGCGATCTCGGCGCCCCCAATCTGGAGGCCCTCATCGATCTCGAGCCGGATCTCATCTTGACCGGTCAGGTCAAACCTGAGCTGCTCGCCCTGCTACAGGCGATAGCCCCGACCGTCGTCACCAGCCAGTTCAACGACGCCTGGAAGCCGGTCTTCACCCGCATCGCCACAGTGTTGGGCAAGCCAGCGCAGGCCAGCGCCTTCATGGCAAACTACCAACAGCGCCTCGATGCCGCCCGCCAGGCCATCGCCCCCCACCAGGGCGAGACCATCAGCATTGTGCGCTGGAATCCCAAGGGGCCGAGCTTTATGTACAGCGGCACCTTTGCCAGCACGGTCGTGGCCGAGCTCGGCCTGCGCCGCCCTGCCAACCAGATGGGGGAGCGCCAGCCCCACTCCCCGGCCTTGAGCCTGGAGTCCCTCGGCCAGCTCGACGCCAACTGGCTGGTGATCGGCACCCTGAGTCCGAGCGGCGAGGCGGTCGACGCCATGCGCCAAGCCGAGCAGAGCCCCGCCTTCGCCCAGTTGCCAGTGATCAAGGCCGGGCGTTACCGCGCGGTAGATGGCAGCCTGTGGACCTCAACCGGCGGCCCCCAGGCGGCGCTGCGCGTCATCGATGACGTCGTCGTTCTGCTGCAAGGCAAACCGGAGTAAGGCTGTCACTCGCGCCCACTCTCCCGTAACATGGCGACCATCGACACTCTCAATGGACTCGCCATGTTCAAATCTCTGCTGCTGCTTCCCCTCACCCTGCTCCTCTCGGCCTGCTCGCTGACCCAGTACAGCGTCACCGAACAACAGATCAACGACTACCTGGCCAGCCGGGCTGGCTTTGAGAAGCGCCTCGGCATCCCCGGCATCATGTCGAGCCAGATCCGCCTTGGCGAGATGAAGAGCCACATCGGCCGCTCCGCGCCCGACAAGGTCGATCTCGATACCGCCGGCGATCTGGTGGTCGCGAGCCGCATGGGCCAGCAATCCCTCAAGATCCGGCTCACCCTGCGGGCCCGCCCCGACTATGTGCCGGCGCAGGGGGCCATCTACCTCAAAGATCTCGAGCTGCTCTCGGTCAAGACCGAGCCAGCCGACGTGGGCGCCGCCCTCACCCCGCTGCTGCCGATGTTCAGCCTCTCCCTCGGCCAGTTTCTCGATGAAACGCCGGTCTATCGCCTCAACGAGCAGCGCAGCAAGAACGAGGCGCTGGCGCGCGACAAGGTGGATGGGCTGAAGGTTGAGCCGGGCAAGCTGGTGATCCCCTTCAAGCTGCTGTGATCCCCGCAGTGTTTCCTGCATCAAAAAGGCCGGTCGGATGACCGGCTTTTTGCTTCTCAACGACCAGAGAGTGGAGCATAATGCGCCCTATTCTCATTTGCGTTAGCAATGAGATATCCACAATAACAAGAGTGTGAGAACAACGGATGAAGAAGACACTGCTGGTCAACGCTATCGCATGGGCACTGCTGAGTCAGGCCACCCACGCCGCCGTCAAGGTCGAGGACAAGACCTTCCATACCGCCGCCGCTATGCTGGCCTACACCGAATTCGAGCTCTCCGGCGAGCCGCTGGCCGAAGCGCTGGGGCTGGATCTGGACGTGCTCGACGCCAACCGCGCCGACGAGCCGACCCCGTTTGACTTTGCCGCCGGCATCGAGTCCTACGAGTACTCCGAAGAGGCCATGTACGCCCTCAACTATCAGTCCGGCATGGGCCCGCACCTGGTCAACGGGCCGCAAAACCAGGCCCGTGGCGGCACGATGGCCTCCCTCGGTCAGCGGGTGCTGAGCCTGGCCGAAGCGGTCGGCTTCCCGGCCGATGAGGTGCCGCAAGGCATGTACCCGCTCTCTTTCCCCTACGCCTCGGCCAATCCGGAATTCGCCCAGGCCGTCAACGTGACCCCGGTCAACGGCGATCAGATCACCATCAAGACCGCCAAGGGCACCGAGAAGCGCGTCAAGACCCAGGTGCCGGCCTATTTTCGTGACTACAGCACCCTGCGCTGGAGCGGCAGCGACCAACTGCTGGTGCCGGCCGCCGTGGGCGGCATCCTGCTCAAAGAGGTGATGTGGTCGCAAGATTTCCTCGGCGGCATGCACGTGGCCGACACCGATGAAGAGGTCGAGGCCAGCTCCGCCAAGATGGATCAGGACGGCAAGCACAAGCTCGGGGTCTCGGCCGCCGACGGCTTCAACGGCATGATCCTGACCGAGCAGTCCCTCGACAAGCTGACCCTCTTGCAATCGCGCTTCGGTTACGATGGCAAGCAGTTGGGCGTGGCCATCACCCCGCAATACGATCCGGCCAAGGGAGTGGTCTACTTCCCGCATCAGGTGAAAGTGACCGAAACCCGGGCCAATGAGGCCGGCGCCATCGATAAGCTCGAGGTGGTCGACGGCTCGGCCCAGCTGCGCGATGCCTGGATGCTGCTGTGGCCGCTCTCTGAGTTCTACGCCTTTACCGATCAGCGCAGCGCCAATACCAACCAGAACCCGGCCTTCCACGCCGTGTTCGATGGGGAGCCGTTTGCCGCCACGCCAGCCGCCAACCGGGCCGGCGATCTGGACAAGGCGGTGGCAGGCAGCGACGCCTTCTCCCTGGCGCTGAACCTCTCCAACCTCACCTTCAAGAACCTGATGGCCCTGCACTTCGAGCCCAAGGCCGGCACCCTGGTCGACAGCTGGCAAGCGGGCACGCAGGGCAAGCACGTCACCGCCTTCGACGCCGCCTATGCCCTGGTGGCCTTGCAAATCTTCCAGCGGGCGCAGGATGCCCTGCCGGTCGGCTACGCCGCCGGTGACAACGGCGAGCTGAACCTCAATACCGCCCAAGGCAAGCAGGCGCTAAAGCTCATCACCCAGCAAGCCGACTTCATCTTGAGCCAGCTTAAGGGCAGCAACGGCCTCATCCACGACGGCATCACCCTGGGTGGTAAGCGTGACGCCGGCCAGTCGGTCGAGACCCAGTTTGCCGCCGTGCGCGGCCTGACCGCCGCCTTCCTGGCCACCCAGGATGAGAAGTACCGCAGCGCCGCTCGCGAGCTGTTTATCGCCACCGACAAGGCCTATTTCAATGCCAAAGCAGGCACCTGGCTGGCAGGTAAACAGGGTGAATACACCCCTTGGACCCAGGCCGCCATCTCCGGCGCCCTTCGCGCGGCCATGCTGAACCTGCGCAACGAAGGGGCCGAGAAGGCGCCCGAGCTGGAGCTGGCTAAGCTGACTCAGCAGTACGTGAGCTGGTTCCGTGGCACCAATCATGGCGGCATGCAGATGGCCGAGTGGATCGGCGACTCCGGCGAGAACGTCGTCGAGGGCGCCGGTCATGACAGCGACGAAGATGGGGTGCCCCAGGTGACCGCCGCTGGCGGCCAGCACGGCACCGCCATGGTGATGGCCGGCAAGGCCGTGATCGGCGAGTAACACGCTGCGCGATCAAAAAAGGGGAGCCACTGGCTCCCCTTTCTCATGGCGACGGATCACAGCCGCTCAAGCATATCCCGAGTGACCAGTACGATCCCCTGCTCGGAGCGGTAGAAGCGGCGGGCATCCTCGTCCGCGTTCTCTCCCACCACCAGCCCATCGGGCAGGACACACCCCTTATCGACCACCACCCGGCGCAGCCGGCACCCTGCCCCCACCTCGACGCCAGGGAAGATCACCGTCTGATCCAGAGTGCAGAAGGAATGCACCCGCACATTGGTAAACAGCACCGAACTGGTGATAAACGAGCCGCTGACGATGGTGCCACCGGAGAACAGGGAGTTGATGGTCATGCCGTGCTGGCCGTTTCTGTCCTGCACGAACTTGGCTGGCGGCATCATGCTGCGACTGGTCCAGATCGGCCAGTGCTGGTCGTACACGTCCAGCTCGGGCACCACGGAGGCGAGATCCATGTTGGCCTCCCAGAACGAATCAACCGTCCCCACGTCACGCCAGTAGGGGCGCCGGCCCTCGCTGCAACCGACGCAGGAGAGACCGAACGGGTGGGCATAGGCCACCCCCTGCTGCACCACCTTGGGAATGACGTTCATGCCAAAGTCGTGGTGGGAGCATTCGTCCTGAATATCCTCCTCAAGCAGTTGATAAAGGTATTCGGCGTCAAAGACATAGATCCCCATGGAGGCCAGCGACATCTCCGGCTTATCGGGCATGGTGGGGGGATCGGCGGGCTTCTCGACGAAGGCGTTGATCTTGCGATCCCCATCGACCCCCATCACGCCAAAGGCGGAGGCTTCGCTGCACGGCACCTCGATACAGCCGACCGTCACCTTGCCGCCGAGGCGCATGTGATCGAGCAGCAGGCTGGCGTAGTCCATCTTGTAGATGTGATCCCCGGCCAGCACCAGAATGTATCTGGGTTTGTGCTCGCGAATGATGTCTAGATTCTGGTAGACCGCATCGGCGGTGCCGCGATACCAGTGCACCTCATCCACCCGCTGCTGAGCCGGCAGCAGATCGATAAACTCGTTCATCTGGTTACGCATGAATGACCACCCGCTTTGCAGATGGCGAAGCAGGCTGTGTGATTTGTACTGGGTGACGACACCGATACGGCGGATGCCGGAGTTGACACAGTTGGAGAGCACGAAATCGATAATACGGAACTTGCCACCGAAATGGACTGCCGGCTTGGCCCGGCTGTCGGTGAGCTGCTTCAGGCGGCTTCCCCTGCCCCCTGCCAGCACCAGCGCCATGGTTTCATTCAGGAGCTGTCTCGCTTTGCCCGTATTGCTTGGCTCTAATAACATCTTCCTTCCCTCTTTAAGATCAGGCCTTAAGATCCATCTTGCCCGTTCCACCATACCAAGAAAATGTTTTCAGTCACATTATGTGAACACGTCAGGTGTCAGATGAGAGATGTGTGCGCCGGCGCAACAAGGTGAGGATCACCTCATTGAGTAACCGGTAGCGTTCCAGCTCCTCCTTGTCGTAACGGGTGGCCAGCATGGCTG
This sequence comes from Aeromonas simiae, assembly GCF_014892695.1. Taxonomy (NCBI): domain Bacteria; kingdom Pseudomonadati; phylum Pseudomonadota; class Gammaproteobacteria; order Aeromonadales; family Aeromonadaceae; genus Aeromonas; species Aeromonas simiae. Next base: position 1,552,308 of record NZ_CP040449.1, on the reverse strand, counting down.
GATTTCCCCTGTGCTTGAGATAGCGGTTGATCTGCAACCGGTTGAAACCAGCCACCTTGTAGAGGGTGGTCAGCAGGCCGGCAAACTGCTCGTCATCGAGCCCGGCCAGCGCCAGGTAGCCGGCGTTATCCGGGGTGGGGTGGCTCAATGTCACGCTCTCGAGTTTGCCCGACTCCTTGAGGTACTCGAGCCACTGCTCCACATAGAGCGGCTTGCTGCCCGCCAGCAGATTGAAGTAGCCCACCGCATCGCAGCGGCACTCACTTAGCAGCAAGACGGCCAGAGCGTCGTCATCACACTCGAAACGCACCGGCCCGCTTTGCCCCCAGTCGAGCGCCTGGATCTGAATGCGCGCCTTTGCCCCGCTCGGGGCGATCGCTTCAAACTGGAACATGGCATTGATCCACAAAGAAAATATCCATCATGGTCCAGTCGTCATCATGTGTAAAGGGTCAGCGTGCCCTGCCACGGCTTCGCAACCCATCATCAAAAGCAAAGAGGGGGGAGACTCAGCCTCCCCCCTCTCTCATCCAGACACGCCCACCGGCACTCAGACCTGCTCGGCGACCACGGCCAACTCTTGGCGCAGCGCCTTGGTGGCCGCCACCATCACGTGAAGGGCGGCTTCGGTCTCTTCCCAGCCACGGGTTTTCAGCCCGCAATCTGGGTTGACCCACAGCCGCTCGACCGGGATCTGCTCGGCGGCGCGGCGCAGCAGCCCCTCGATCCAGCGCTGGCTCGGCACATTGGGCGAGTGAATGTCGTACACGCCCGGTCCAATCTCGTTGGGGTAGTTAAAGCGCTCAAACGCCCCCAGCAACTGCATCTGACTGCGACTGGTCTCGATGGTGATGACGTCCGCATCGAGCGCCGCCACCGCCTCAATGATGAGGTTGAAGTCGCTGTAGCACATGTGGGTGTGGATCTGGGTGCGGTCGGCCACCGGGCTGGCGCTCAGGCGAAAAGCGCGCACCGCCCAGTCCAAATAAGCCTGGTGATCCCCGGCGCGCAGGGGCAACCCCTCGCGGATGGCCGGCTCGTCGATCTGGATGATCTTGACCCCGGCCGCCTCCAAGTCCGCCACTTCATCGCGAATGGCCAGGGCAATCTGCAATGCCGACTGCTCGCGGCTCACGTCTTCGCGTGGGAACGACCAGCAGAGGATGGTCACAGGCCCGGTCAGCATCCCTTTGACCGGCTTGTCGGTCAGGCTCTGGGCATAGTTGATCCACGCTAAGGTCATGGGGGCCGGCCGGTCGATGTCCCCGGTGATCACCGGCGGCTTGACGCAGCGCGAGCCGTAACTTTGCACCCAGCCAAAGCGGGTGATGGCAAAACCACCTAGCTGCTCGCCAAAATACTCCACCATGTCGTTGCGCTCGGCCTCGCCGTGCACCAGCACGTCCAGTCCGATCGCCTCCTGGCGGGCGATGGCCTCTTCAATCTGCGCGCGGATCCCCGCCTCGTAGGTCGCCTCATCCACCCGGCCGGCCCGCCAATCCTGGCGCAGGGCGCGAATTTCGCGGGTCTGCGGGAACGAGCCGATGGTGGTGGTCGGCAGCAGCGGCAGGCGCAATGACTGGCGCTGCTGCTGGGCACGCTGGGGATAGGCGCTGAGACGGTGGAAATCCGGCTCGCTCAGGGCGGCCAGCCGCGCCTGCACCGCAGGCTTGTGTACCTGGCCATCCGATGCCCGCTCGATGATGGGCTGGCTATAGGCCGCCACGCGATCCACCGCCCCTCCGTTCAGATGCTCGGCCAGCAGCCCCAGCTCGTAGCACTTTTGCAGCGCAAAGGCGAACCAGCTCTTCACCCTGGGGGGCAGCTCCTGCTCCAAGGAGAGATCCACCGGGCTGTGCAGGAGCGAGCAGGAGGTGGCAATCCACAGGCGCTCGCCAAGGCGTGCCTTGAGCGGCGCCAGACGCTCGGCCTGGGCCAGCAGATTGGCGCGCCAGACGTTGCGACCGTTGATCACCCCGGCCGACACCACCCAATGGGCCGGCAGCTTGGGCAGCAGGCTGTCGAGCTGCTCAGGCGCGGCCACCAGATCCAGGTGCAGGCCGTCGACTTTCAGGCTGGTGATGAGCTCACGCTGGTGCGCCACCGAGCCGAAATAGGGGGTGAGCAGCAGCTTGCAAGGGCCGGCGAGGCGCTCATAGGCTCGCAGGTAGGCAAGGCGCCACTCATCGGGCAGATCCAGGGTCAGCGCCGGCTCGTCTATCTGCACCCACTCCACCCCCTGGGCCGCCAGCTTGGCCAGGATTTCCTGATAGACGATGAGCAGCCGGTCAAGCAGCTCAAGGCGTGAAAAGCCGCTCTCTTTCTCCTTACCAAGCCAGAGATAGGTGACGGGGCCGAGAAGAACCGCCTTGATTGGAAGGCCCAATGCCTTGGCCTCCTCGACCTCGTCAAACAGTTGCGACCAGCCCAGACGAAAGCGCTGCTCCCGATGAAACTCGGGCACCAGGTAGTGGTAGTTGGTGTTGAACCACTTGGTCATTTCGGCAGCGGCGGCGGGCTGGCCGGTCGGGGCGCGGCCACGCGCCACCCGAAACAGGGTATCGAGTGTGGTATCACCGTCGCGGTGACGCTCGGGGATGGCATCCACCAACAGGCTGGTGCCGAGCACCTGATCGTACCAGGCAAAATCGCCGACCGGCAGCAAGGTGACACCGGCCTCACGCTGGGCCTGCCAGTGGCGCTGGCGCAGGTTTTTCCCCACCGCCAACAGTTCAGCTTGCGGGATCTCACCTCGCCAGTAGGCCTCGAGGGCAAATTTCAGTTCGCGCTTGGCGCCGATGCGGGGGAACCCCAGGGTATGTGCTTGCGTCATCGCCTTCTCTCCGATTCTGGTTGACTTGACCCTGGCACCGGCTCATTTAGCCGTCCAGATGTTTACACATCCAGAATGACGAGATAAGGTGGCTCTGGCTATTGAATCCTCTTCAAGTGGCTCTCAAGGATCGTTCAAGCAGGAGCAAGGATGGAGATCAAACACTTAAAAACCGTGGCAGCCCTGGCCGATCAGGGATCACTCGCCGCCGCCGCGCTGACCCTGAGCCTGACCCAGTCTGCCCTCTCCCATCAGATCAAGGAGCTGGAGGGGCGCCTCGGCTGCGAGCTCTATCTGCGAAAGAGTCGGCCGCTCACCTTCACCGCTGCCGGCGAGCTGGTGTTGCACCTGGCGCGCAGCGTGCTGCCCCAGCTTGCCAGCACCGAGAAACAGCTAGCCGCACTGCAAGCCGGCCACAGCGGCAAGCTGCACCTGGCGCTCGACTGCCACAGCTGCATCCACTGGCTGCTGCCGCTGCTGCCCGCCTTTCGCCAGCGCTGGCCCGGCATCGAGCTGGAGGTCGAGTCCGTACCCGGTTTCGACACTGTGGCGGCCCTGCTCGGCGGCCAGCTCGATCTGCTGCTCACCTCCGACGTGCAGGCCCGCGGCGATCTTCACTTCGAGCCCCTGTTCGACTTCCCGCTGGAGCTGGTGATGGCGCCAGATCACCCGCTGGCTCGTCAGGAGTGCATTGCCCCGAGGGATCTCGCTGGCGAAGTGCTGCTCACCTACCCGGTGGAGCGTGCCCGCATGGACGTGTTCAGCCGCTTCTTGCAACCGGCCGGAGCCGAGCCGGGTCGCTGCAAGGTGGTCGACAACACCTCAGTGATGTTGCAGATGGCCGCCGCCGGCCTCGGGGTGGCCGCCCTGCCCGCCTGGGCCAGCAGCGAATTCGTCCGCCAAGGGTTGCTGGCCGCCCGTCCGCTCGGCAGTGGGATCACCCGCCACATGTACGCTGCGGTGCGGGCTGCCGATCGCCAACAGGGGGCATTGCAGGGGTTGTTTGCCCTGATCCGGGATAGCCATGGCACACCACCAATTTTTCATCCAACATGAAAATAAAAGATGGATTTAAAAACCAGCAAAAACACACAAAATAGAAACATTAACCATTTTTAATTAACACCATTGAATATCATGTTGCCGCTGATTATGGTGAAGCCCTCATTCGTCGGAGGCAAACTATATGGATATTGTGGTGCTCGGTGGAGGTGTGATCGGGGTAACATCAGCCTGGTATCTGGCCAGGGCCGGGCACAGGGTGACCCTGCTCGAGCGGCAGGCCGATGTGGCACTGGAGACCAGTCATGCCAACGCAGGTCAAATCTCCCCCGGCTACGCGGCTCCCTGGGCGGCGCCTGGCATCCCCTTCAAGGCCGCTAAGTGGATGTTCGAGCGCCATGCGCCGCTCGCCATCCGTCCCACCTCGGACCCCTTCCAGCTACGCTGGATGCTCAAGATGCTGGCCAACTGCAACGAGACCTCTTATGCCCGCAACAAGGGGCGCATGGTGCGTCTGGCCGAATACAGCCGCGACTGCATGATGGCCCTGCGCAGCGAGCTGCCCATCGACTATGAAGGGCGCCAGCTCGGCACCCTGCAACTGTTTCGCTCCGATGCCCAGATTGAGGCAAGCAAGCGCGACATGGAGGTGCTGGCGCTGGCTGGCGTGCCGTTCGAGTCGCTTGATGCTGCCGGTTGCGAAGGCGCCGAGCCGGCACTGGCCCGGGTGCGCGGCGTCATCAAGGGGGGGCTGCGCCTGCCCGGTGACGAGACCGGCGACTGCCTGCGGTTCACTCGCGCCCTGGCCGCCGAGGCGAAAAAGCTCGGGGTCGAGTTTGTCTTCAACTGCGCGGTGGATAGCCTTATCCGCCGCGGCGAGGCGGTGGTGGGCGTGCGCGCCGGCGAGCAGCACTGGCAGGCCGATGCGGTGGTGTGCGCCTTTGGCAGCTACAGCACCGGGTTCCTGCGCCCGCTGGGGCTCGATCTGCCGGTCTACCCGGTCAAGGGCTACTCCCTCACCCTGCCCATCACCGATGGGGAGGGGGCCCCGCGCAGCACGGTACTCGACGAGACCTACAAGGTGGCACTGACCCGTTTCAACGAGCGGATCCGGGTCGGCGGCATGGCCGAGCTATCGGGCTTCAATCTGGCCCTCAATCCGCGCCGGCGCGAAACCCTCTCCATGGTGGTGAACGATCTCTTCCCCCATGGCGGCGATCTGGCCCGTGCCGAGTTCTGGACTGGGCTGCGCCCCATGACCCCAGACGGCACCCCGCTGGTGGGGCCAAGTCCGATCCCGGGGCTGTGGCTCAACACCGGCCACGGTACCCTGGGCTGGACCATGGCCGCCGGCTCGGGCCAACTGCTCGCCGATTGGATGGGGGGCCAGCACAGGGCCATCGACACCGAGGGGTTCACCTTGGATCGCTACGCGGCCTGAAAGGCCCAATAAAAAAACGCGCCCGAGGGCGCGTTTTTTTATGTTCGCAGCTTAAGCCCGGCTGCTGGCGAGCTTGGCCCGGATCCCGCCAATGACCATCGGCAACAGGGAGATCACGATGATGCCGAAGATGAGCAGGGTAAAGTTTTTGCGCACCACCGGCAGGTTGCCAAAGAAGTGGCCGGCGTAGACGAAGCTCATCACCCACAGGAAGCCCCCGACCAGGTTAAAAGCCAGGAAGCGCTTGTAGGTCATGGCCCCCATCCCCGCCACGAAGGGGGCGAAGGTGCGCACGATCGGCAAGAAGCGGGTGATGATGATGGTCTTGCCACCGTGGCGCGCATAGAAGGCGCTGGTCTTCTCCAAGTGATCGCGGCGGAAGATCTTCGAGTGGGGATTTTGAAACAGCTTCTCACCGAAGAAGTGGCCGATGGTGTAGTTGACCACGTTGCCGAGCACCGCAGCGATGATCAGCACGGTAGCTAGGGTGTGCACGTCCAGCACGCTACCCACCGTCAGGGCGCCGGCGGCGAACAGCAGGGAGTCACCCGGCAGGAAGGGGGTCACCACCAGGCCAGTCTCACAAAAGATGATGAGAAACAAGATGGCGTAAACCCAGATGCCATAGTTCTCGAACAACTCCCTGAGGTGGACATCCACGTGGAGAATGAAATCGATAAGAAAGAGGATCAGATCCATGGTGCTCACTCGCTAAAAAACCGCAGCAGAGTCTACCCCGCCCCCTGCATCCCAGCAATCGCCCTCCCAAGAGAATTTTCCCCTGCCCGAATGGGGGAGCCCACGATCCCTGCCGGATCCGGCAATTGCGTCACAGGGCAGGGAGTGAGAAGGTACAGAGATTCCATCGAGGACTGATTTCATGAACCGCTTCGAGATTTGGAGCCAACGCGGCCAGAGCTGGGTCTATGACGTGGCGGCCCTGCGCCGTCAGGTGCTGGCCCTTGAGGGTGAGGTGATGGTGCGCTACGTCAACCGCCTCGGTGCCCCGTGCAGCCTATTTCTGGTGATTGAAGGGCAGACGGCGAGGCAGCGTTTCAAGCCGGGCATGCCCCCCCTCGACTGGGAGTGGCTGCGTCAGGCGCTGCACGAGCCGGCACTGCCCCTGAGTCTGGCCCCCCGCAACCCCTACCCGCGTCAGCCCTAGCCTCTCTCGCTATCCCAGGTGCAGCGCCAACCAGACCGCCAGTGGAATGATCACCAGCGAGAGCGCGTTGCCCCCCAGCACGATACTGGCCACCTTCTGCGGCTGGCACTGGTACTGCTCGCACAACATGTAGTTGAGCACGGCCGGTGGCAGTGCCACCGACACCAGCAGCAGTGGCACCCACTCGGGATTCAGCGGCAGCAGCCACCACACCAGCAGCAGTGACATGCCTCCTGCCGCCAGATAAAGCAGATTGACCCGGATGGCGAGCCCCAGATCGTCCCATCCCCCGTCCAGCAGCCGGATCCCCAGCGCAAACAGCATCAAGGGCACCGAGATCTGGCCAAGCAGAGAGGCCGTCGTCACCACGAAGGCCGGCAACGAGATCCCCAGATTGGCCACCAGCAAGCCGGCCGCCGCCGCCCACAACATGGGGCTGCGCAGCCAGAGCCAGCGGCTCCCCTCCCGGCCCCCGGAGAGCAAGGCGATCCCCACCGAGAAGTGCAGCAGGTTGGAGAGCACGAACAGGATCACGATGGCGCCGAGCTGCTGCTCGCCGAAGGCCAGCACCATCAGCGGAATGCCGAGATTGCCGGTGTTGCGGAACATGGCGGGCACCATGCGTGCCGGCCGAGAAAGGCCGCCAATGGGGCACAGGGCCAACAGCAGACCGGGCAGCAGGATCACCAGGGTGCCGGCCAGCAGCAGCGCCATATGCTCGCCGAGGGCCAGCGGGTATTTCACCAGCGCCGAGAAGACCAGGGCCGGAGTAAACAGCTCGATGTTGGCACGATTGACGAACCCGAGCTCCCCTCCCGGCCGGCGATGGCCGTAGAGGGCGCCAAGGGCCACCACGGCAAACACCGGGACTACGATGTCGAGCAGGGCGGCCAGCATATCAGGCGTGGCTGGGGTGGCGTTGCAGGAACTGGGGGTCCAGGGTCACCTCACCATGACCATTGCTCAGCCAGAGCTGCCCCTCGCTGATGGTGCAGGTGAGCTGCATGGTGCGCTCGGCCAAGGCCGCCAGCGCCTGGCTCTGCTCATCGGACAGCTCGATCACCGTCAGGTTGTCGTGCTGGGCGAGCTTGCCCTGATTTTGCTTCCACCACACCGATACCCCGCGCCCGCCATAGGCATAGAGCACCACTTCACGGGCGCGGTTGCACGCCTTCTTGAGGCGGCGCTCGTCGGGCAAGCCGAGCTCGACCCACAACTCAATCTCGTCGCTGTAGCTTTTGATCCACAGCTCCGGCTCGTCGTCGGCAGACAGCCCTTTGGTAAATTCGAGACGCTCGGCCGCATGCCAGGCAAAGGCCGCCAGGCGGATCATCATCCGCTCGTCGGTTTCGGAGGGGTGGCGGGCCAGGGTGAGGGAGAAATCCTGATAGAGGCCCCTGTCCATGTCGGAGAGGGAGAGATGGGCCTTGAATACGGTTGCCTTGAGGGCCATAACGCACCTGGGTCAGTGGGAACGCCCGGCAGTGTACCCGATTGCGGCGCGCCTGACGATGGCACTCAAGGCAACAAGGGGATCAACGCTCGACCGGCTTCACGCCGAAGGCATTGAGCAGGACGCAGCTCACCACCGCCACGGCAAGAAAGCCGCTTAAGAAGATGAAGGGCATCACGCCGTATCCCAGCACGGTCCAAATGGTTTGCTCAAGCAGGCTCATGGTTTTCTCCTCGTTCGATTGCGCCTTCATTGTCACCCTAGTCCGATGGCGTGAGCCATGCCACCAAAGGAGTAAACCCGACCCGGTTTGCGCTGGATCAAGGACGCTGGCATAAAAAAGGCGGCCCGCAGGCCGCCGATCCGATGAGAGGGCTCAGTAAAAGGTGCGCCCCTCGGCCGCCATGCTTTTAAGCCGCTCGCACGGGGCGAAACGATCGCCAGCGCGCTGTTGGTAGTGCTCAAGCCGCCCGACCAGATGGGCGATACCGAGGCAGTCCATATAGCGGAACGGGCCACCGAGGAAGGGGGGAAAGCCGATGCCGAAGATGGCGCCGATGTCACCGTCACGAGGCGAGGCGATCACCCCGCCATCGAGCGCGATGGCCGCCTCGTTGAGCATCATCAGCACGCAGCGCTCGGCCAGCTCCGCCTTGGGCAGCTTGGCCTGCGGCTTGACCCCGAGCAGATCGTAGACACTCTCGTCCACCTGTTTCTTGCCCTTCTTGGCCGCCTTGCCATAGAGGTAGAACCCCTTGCCGTTCTTGCGCCCCTTGCGATCGGCCTTGAGCAGCTTGTCAAACGCCGCCGGCGCCTGGAAGCGCTCGCCGCCGAGCTCCTGCTCCAGGATCGGGGAGATCTTGGCCCCCACGTCGATGCCCACTTCGTCGAGCAGGTTGATGGGGCCAACCGGAAAGCCAAAATCGAGCAGGGCCCCGTCGAGCACCTCCACCGGCTCCCCTTCCAGCACCAGGCGCGCCGCCTCGTTCATGTAGGGGGCCAGGATGCGGTTGACGTAGAAGCCCGCCTCATCCTTGACCACGATCGGGGTCTTACCCTGGGCCCTCGCGAACGCCAGGGTGGTGGCCACCGTCTCGGCACTGGTGCCGGCGTGGGGGATGATCTCGGCCAGCGGCATCTTGTCGACCGGGCTGAAGTAGTGCAGCCCCACCACCCGCTCGGGATGCGCCGCCTTAGCGGCAATCTGGCCGATCGGCAGCGACGAGGTGTTAGAGGCAAAGATGGCCTGCTGGGTCTCGCGCTCGATGTCCGCCACCATCTGCTGCTTGAGGGCGAGATCCTCAAACACCGCCTCGACCACCATGTCGATACGATGAAAGCCCGAGTAATCCACGGTGCCCGACAGCATGCTCATCTGCTTTTCCAGCTCGCTGCGCAGAATGTGGCGGCGCTTGAGCTTTTTGGCCAGCAGATCGTAGCTGTAACGCAGGGCATTGCTGATCCCGCCCTGGGCCACGTCCTTGATCCGCACCGGCAGCCCCGCCTTGCTGGTGGTGACATACGCGATGCCGCCCCCCATCAGGCCGCCGCCAAGCACGCCCACATGACCCACCTTACGCGGGGCGGCCCCCTGGTAGCTCACCTCTTTTTTCATCTCTGTGGTGGCAAAGAACAGGGAGCGCAGGGCGGCGGACTCCGGCGTCATCACCAGCTCGCCGAAGCGGCGCGCCTCGGCGGCCAGCCCGGCCTGCATCCCCTCCTCCACCCCGATGCGGATCACCTCGAGGATGCGCTCCGGCGCCGGGTAGTTGCCGCGGGTCTTGGCCATCACCCCCTTGCGGGCCTGATCAAACAGCACCTTGCGGCCCAGCTTGTTGGTCTCGAGCAGCTTGCCTTGCAGATCGCGCTTGAGCTCGCGCTTGGGCTTGCCCTGCTTGACTCGCTTGATGGCGGCTTCGAGCAGTATGCTCGGCGCCACCACCTCATCGACCAGACCGAGCTTCTTGGCCTGCTTGGCACGCACCTGCTTGCCGGTGAGGATGAGATCGAGCGCCTTGGCCACGCCGATGAGACGCGGCAGGCGCTGGGTGCCGCCGGAGCCCGGCAGCAGGCCGAGTTGCACCTCAGGCAGGCCCAGCACTGTCTTGCCGTGATCGGTGGCGATCCGGCCGTGGCAGGCCAGCGCCAGCTCCAGCCCGCCGCCAAGGCAGGGGCCGTGGATGGCGGCGATCACCGGGATCGGCAGCGCCTCGATCTCGCCAAACAGGAGCTGCCCCTCACGGGCCAGCTGCTCGGCGTCATCGGCGCTCTGGCAGGCTGCCAGCATGCCGATATCGGCGCCGGCGATGAAGGAGTCCGGTTTGCCGGAGCGGATCACCAGGCCGATGAGATCCTTGTTGGCCCGGATCTGGGCCAGCACGCCACGCACCTCGTCAGCGAAGGCGGCCTTGAGGGTATTCATGCTCTCGCCCGGCACATCCATGGTGAGCAGGCCGATGCCGTCTTTGCGGATCTCGAGGGTAAAGCTCTTTTGTTCCATCTTGGTTCTCCTGCCCTTATTCCACTTCCAGCACCATGGCGGCGCCGAGGCCACCCGCCGCACAGGCGGTGTTGAGCCCCAACCCGCCGCCACGACGGCGCAGCTCGTTGAGGGTCTGGGTGATCATGCGCGCGCCAGTGGCGGCGAAGGGGTGGCCATAGGCCAGCGACCCGCCCAGCACGTTGAACTTCTCCATGTCCACCTCGCCGATGGCCTGATCCCGGCCCAGCTTGTCACGGGCAAACTCGTGGCTGGCGAACATCTTGAGGTTGGCCAGGGTCTGGGCGGCAAACGCCTCGTGCATGTCGATGAGGGTGAGATCGCTTAAGGTGATGCCGGCGCGATCCAGCGCGAGCGGGGTAGCGTAGGAGGGGCCCATCAGCATGTCTTGCCACACGTCGATGGCCGAGAAGGCGAAGCTGCGGATGTAGCCAAGCGGCTCGAGGCCAAGCTCGCGGGCGCGCCCCTCGCGCATCAGCATGACGGCGGCGGCGCCGTCGGTGAGCGGGGTAGCGTTGGCGGCGGTCACCGAGCCATGCACCCGGTCAAACACCGGTTTGAGCTTGGCGTAGCTGGCCAGATCCGACCCTTCGCGGATGTTGTTGTCACGCTCGAGGGCGGCGCGGTAAGGGGGCACGTGGGCGGCGAACACCTCGCCGGCCAGCTTGCCTTCGGCCCAGGCCTGGGCGGCCAGGGTGTGGGAGCGGTGGGCCAGCTCATCTTGCGCGGCGCGGCTGATGCCGTGGGTCTTGGCCATCTGCTCGGCGGTCTGCCCCATGGAGAGGCCGGTGGAGTACTCGGCCACCGCTGGCGGCACCGGCAGCAGATCCTTTAGGCGCAAGCGGCGCAGAATATTGAAGCGCTGCTGGAGGTTGCGCGCCTTGTTGAGATCGACCAAGGCACGCGCCAAAGACTTGCTCACACCGATGGGCAGCACGGAGGAGGAGTCGGCGCCGCCAGCGATGCCGATGTCGATGGTGCCGGCCATGATCGACTCGGTGACGTTGGCGACCGCCTGGAAACTGGTGGCACAGGCGCGCGACACGCTATAGGCATCGGTCGAGACGCTCATGCCGGTACCGAGCACGATTTCGCGGGCGATGTTCGGCGCCTCGGGCATCTGCACGACCTGACCAAAGACCAGTTGTTCGATGAGGGCGGGATCGAGATCCACCCGGGCGAGCATCTCGCCCACCACCAGCTTGCCGAGATCCACTGCCGGCACGCCGTGGTAGGCGCTGGCCTGTTTGGCAAAGGGGGTACGCAGCCCCGCCACAACGGCAATCCGTTCGCCCTGGCGGGTGGTCAGTTTCAATGGCTTGTTCATCCTGGCTCCTTGTTGGAAGAGGTCTGACCTCACGGGCGACATGTTAACAATCCAATCACAAGTTTCATACAGGTGATTGAAACAATTTTGCCATCGATCACTCTATGCCGATTGCGCGGCTCGGCACTGGTGATGCGAGGGGCCCTGGAGTATAAAAAGAGCAACCCCGATAAAAAACAACGAGTTCCACTATGCCTCAGCCCCAGTTCAGCCAACTGCGCCAGCGCCTCAACGAACAGGTGCTGGGGCAGCCCGATCTTGTCGACGGCCTGCTCATCGCCCTGTTGTGCGAGGGGCACGTGCTCATCGAGGGGGCGCCTGGTTTGGCCAAGACCCGGCTGGTCAAGGCGCTCGGTGCGGCGCTTGAGGGGCGCTTCGCCCGTATCCAGTTCACCCCGGATCTGCTGCCGGCGGATCTCACCGGCTCCGAGGTGTTCCACCCCCAGGATGGCAGCTTCGTGTTTCAACCCGGCCCCCTGTTTAACCACCTGATCCTCGCCGACGAGATCAACCGAGCGCCCGCCAAGGTGCAATCAGCCCTGCTCGAAGCCATGGCCGAGCGGCAGATCACGGTGGGCAAGAAGAGCTGGCGCCTGCCGCCGCTGTTCATGGTGGCGGCGACCCAAAACCCCATCGAGCAGGAGGGCACCTACCCCCTGCCGGAGGCCCAGCTCGACCGCTTCCTGCTCAAGCTCAAGGTGAACTACCCGGATCCGGCATTGGAGCTGGCCATCCTGCGCCAGCACCGCCAGGGGGAGCCCGCCCCTGACGCCAGCCGCCAACTGGGACTCGAGAGCCTGCAAGAGGCGCGCCGCCAGGTGCTCGCCGTCGAGATGCAGCCGCGCCTCGAGCAGTACATCGTCCACTTGGTGTGCGCCAGTCGCCAGGACCCGAGCGGCCTCATCGCCTACGGGGCCAGCCCGCGGGCTACCCTGGGGCTGGCCCGCGCCGCCCGTGCCCGCGCCTGGCTCGAAGGGCGCGCCTTCGTGCTGCCCGAGGACATCTCGACGCTGGCGCTCCCCCTGCTGCGCCACCGGCTGCTGCCCAGCTACCCGGCGCTGGCCCAAGGGCTCGACGGGGACGCGCTGGCCCGCCAACTGCTGGAGCGGGTGCCATGCCCCTGAGCGAGGCGGCCCTGCTCGGCGATCCCCTGCTGGCCCTGCCGCTGGCGCGGCTGCTGGCCACCCGCTCGCTGGCTCGCCTCGCCCCCGAGCGGCATACCCCGCAGCACAGGGGGCGCTTCGCTCGCCAGCCCGGCCTCACCTTCAAGGAGCTGCGCCCCTACCAAAGCGGCGACGAGGTGCGCCACATCGACTGGCGGGTCACCGCCCGCCTCGGCCGCCCCCACACCCGCCTCTATCACGACGAGCAGGAGCAGACCTGCGCCGTGTGGCTCGACTTGGGGCGCGACATGTATTTCGGCTCCCGCGTGCAGCTAAAAGCGCGCCTCGGCGCCGAGCTGGCCGCCGCCCTGCTCTGGCAGGGGCTGGGGCGCCCGCTCTGGTTGCAGGCCGGGGATGGCCCAGCCCTGGCCCACGCCCGCCGCCCAGAGCCACTGCTAGCCGAGCTGTGCGCTCGCTACACCCAAGGGCTGGCCCACCGCGAGGCGGCCCAAGCCCTGCCAGCGCACCAACGCCTGCCCGATGGCTGCGCCCTGCACCTCATCACCGACCGGCGCACACCTCCCCCCTTATTGCACTGGATGGGCCAGCTAGCCCGGCGCCACCCGCTGCGGCTGTGGCAAATTGTCGATCCCCTCGAGCTGGCGCTGCCGCCCCACGCCAGATTGCCGGTGACCAGCCACACCGGGCGCGGCTGGCTCGATGGCGAGCGCCGCCATGACTATGCGGCGGCGGCCCGCGCCCAGGATGAGGCGCAACTGGCACAACTGCTGCCCTTGGTCAAGCGCCTCTATCGCCTCGACAACGGCCGGCCGCTGGCCGAGCAGTGGCAGGAGGGGCCATGTCGACTGATCTGAGCTGGCTCGCCCAGCTGCGCGATATCCACCCAGCCCCTCCGCTCGACGAGGGGCGCCTCACGGCGTTATCACTCCTGCTGGTGCTGCTCGCCTTGCTGCCGCTGCTCATCCGGGTGCGCCAATGGCGGCGCCGACGTGCCTGGCTGCGACACTGGCAGGCGGCCACCTGGCCCGAGCGCCACGCCGCCCTGCGCCGCCTCACCGCCAGCCGCTGGCCCGATCTGGCCACCCAGCCGACCCCGGCTTGGCTCGCCGCCCTCGAGACCCGCTGCGGCGCCCGCCTCAGCGGCTGGGCTCCCGAGTGGGATCGCTGGATCTATGGCGCCCTGCCGGTGCCACCTTCGGCGGCGCAGGCGATCGAAGCCGCCCTGCCGCGCCTGCTGGCGGCCTGCCCGGCCCCGCTCAGGTGGCAGCCATGAGCGGCGCCCTCACCCTGGCCTGGCCGTGGGCGCTGCTGGCGCTGGCCCTGCCGCTGCTGATCCGCTTTGGAGCGCCGCCACGGCGCCACGACGCCCTACACCACGACGGCTTTGCCCGTCTGTGGCGCGCCCCGGATGGCCGAGAGTGGCCTGCCCTGCTCGCCTGGTGCGCCCTGGTGCTGGCCCTGTGCCGGCCGCTGTGGCTGGCGCCGCCACAGACCGAGTGGACGCCCAGCCGCGATCTGCTGTTGGCGGTCGATCTCTCCGACAGCATGCGGGCCGAAGACATGCTCGACGGCGCCCGTCAGCAGAGCCGACTTGAGGCGGTGCGTCGACTGGTGGGGGAGCTGATCCGCGCCCGCCCCGGCGATCGCATCGGCCTCATCGTGTTTGCCGATCACGCCTACCTGCTGGCGCCGCTGACCCGGGACCATGCCGCCCTGCTCACCCTGGCCGACGAGCTCGACTTCGATCTAGCCGGGCGCACCACCGCCATCGGCGAGGCGCTCGCCGTGGCCCGCCAACACCGCACCCGCGCAGCCCCCACCGCCGTGCTGCTCATCACCGATGGGCGCAACACGGCTGGGGATGCCGATCCCCTTGAGCAGGCCAGGGCGGCGGCCCAGGAGGGGCTACGCCTTTACACCCTGGGGGTGGGAGCCGATCCCGACGCCCCCTTGCTGCCCCCCGAGCAGCGCGATCCTAGCAGCGAACTGGACGAGCCCCTGCTGCGCGAGCTGGCCGCCATCGGCCAGGGACGCTACTTTCGCGGCCGCTCGGCCGGGGATCTCGGCGCCATGAACCGTACCCTGACCCACCTCGAGCCCACCGCCGCGCCGCGACTGCGCGCCCAGCCAAGCCAGGAGCTCTACCCCTGGCCACTGGCGCTGGCCCTGCTGCTGCTCACCCCCGGACTTGGCCGCTGGCCGAGGAGGCATCATGGGTGATCTCACCTTGCTGCGCCCCCTGTGGCTGCTGGCCCTGATCCCCTGGCTGATCTGGTGGTGGCAGGCTCGCCGCCGCCCTCCCCTGTTTGCCCCTGTGCTGGCCCGTTACCTGCGCGCCCCCGAGCAGGCCACCCCACCCTGGCGCCCGCTGGCCGCGCTGCTGATGATCCTGGCCCTCAGCGGCCCCGCCCTGCCCGGCGCGGCGCCCCCCCAAGCCGCGCCGCCTCTCGATATCTGGCTGCTCGATCTCTCCCGCTCCATGCTGGCGACCGATCTCTCGCCCGATAGAGCCACCCGGGCCCGCCTGCTGCTGCAAGCCCAGCTCGATCAGCCGCAGGCGCGGCGCATCGCCCTCATTCTGTTTGCCGCCGACGCCTATCTGGTGCAACCGCCAAGCGAGGACAGGGAGGCGCTGCGCCGCCTCCTGCCGGATCTGCGCCCCGACGTGATGCCAATAGCCGGCAGTGCCCCCGAGCGCGCGGTGCAGCTGGCCCTGGCGCGCTTTGCCGATCAGGCCCCAGCGCGCCTGCTGCTGGTGACCGACGCCATCACCGCCCCCCAGCGCGACGCCATCCGCGCCAGCTGGCCCTGCCGGGGGCTCAGCCTGCTGCGCTGCCAGGCGCCACGCCTCGATATCGTGCTGCTTTCGGGCGACGGGCCGGTGCGTCTGGCGGGTGAGCCGGGCCGCCCCCGCCTGCCGGCGCCGGATCGCGCCGCCATCGCCGCCTTGGCCGAAGAGACGGGCGGGCGCCTTATCACCGATCCCCAGACGCTCACCCTCACTAGCGCCGGCCCCCTGAGCGCCCCCCCGCAGCAGGGCTGGCGCGAGCTCGGCCCCTTCCTGCTGCTGCTGTTGCTCCCCTTTGCCTTACTGGCCCGCCGTGGCCAGCTCTGGCTCCTGCTGGCAGCGCTGCTGCCGCTGGGAGTGCCCCACGCCGATGATGCCCATGGCCTGCTTTTTTATCAGGAGGGGCACTACCGGGCCGCTGCCGAGGCCTTTGATGACCCCCTCTGGCGCGGCAACGCCTGGTACCGCGCCGGGGAGTATCAGCGCGCCGTTACCGCTTACGGCATGAGCCAGAGCGTCACCGCCCACTACAACCGGGGCAACGCGTTGGCCCGCCTCGGTCGGCTCGACGAGGCGATCGCCGCCTATCTGGTGGCGCTGGCCCTCGACCCCGCCCACACCGATGCCCGCTTCAACCTCGCCCTGCTGCAACGCCGTCAGCAGCAACAGGCGCACAGCGCCGCCACAGCGCCATCCGATCAACCCGAGCCCGCCACGGCCAAGGGGGCTCCCCCCCTGTCGGCACCGCCGGTCATCCTGCTCAAGGAGCGACTGCGCAAGCTGGCCGAGCGAGCAGCGCCACCCCCCAAGGGGGAGCCATGGTGAGGCGCCTGCGGCTGTGCGCCCTACTGCTGTGCGTCCTGACGCTCCTGGCGCCCGCCGAGGCGCGCCTGCTCAGTCAGGTGATCCCAAACCAACAGGGCTGGCTGCTGGTGCTGGAGCAAGAGGGCCGCGCCGCCCCCGATGCCCTTCAAGTGACGCCGCTGCTGCGCCACTTCGTGGTCGGGCGCGTCAGCCGCAGCGACATCATCACGGCGCAGCGCCACTTCACCCGCTGGCAGATCCCGCTCAGCCTGCCGCCGGGCCGGGCAGAGCCTTGGCCGCTCATTCCCCCCCTGCGGGTCGGCAACGAGCAAACCCCTTCCCTGTCGCTGCCCCCCCTGCAAGGGGTGACGAGCGCACCGGCGCCAGCCCCCCGCATCAGCCAGCAGGCCGTGCTGGAGGAAGGGGATCGCTTCTGGGTCGGGCAGCCCTTTGTCTACCGGCTCACCATCACCCTGCCCGAGACGGTGGAGCGCCCCGGCCTCGACGAACTGCACGCCGCCGGCTTTCGGGTGCGCCGCCTCGGCGAGGATCGCTGGACCCCGCCCTCCATGCCGGGCCAAGCGGGCCAGATTGAGCGGCGCTGGCTGGTGCAGGCCCTGCAAAGCGGCCGCTTCTGGCTCGAGGCGCCGCGCCTGAGCGCCACCCTGCCCGCCGGAGAAGACCAGCCGGCGCAGCAGTTGAGCGGGCGCGCCGCGCCGCTGCCGGTCACCATCATGGCCACCCCGCCGCTGCCGGTGGCGGCCCGGCTCACCCTGAGCCAGCAGATAGCACCCCCGGCCGCGCTGCACCCCGGCGAGCCGCTCATTCGCACCCTGCGCATCGACTGGCAGCAGGGGGACATGAGTGCACTGCGCCTCCCTGCGCCGCAGCTGCCCGATCTTCTGGTGCTGCCCGATGGCGAGCAGACCCACGAGCGCTACCTGGCCAGCGGCCAACTGGTCGGCCAGCGCACCCTGCGCCAGGCCATCACCGCCCGCGAGCCGGGCGAGTACCATCTGCCGGCCATCGCCCTGCGCTGGTTCAATACCGCCACCGGGCAAATCGAGACGGCGCGGCTGCCTGCCGTGCCCTTCACCGTGCTCGCCGCCCCCGATCAGTCCGCCTCCCGCCACTACGGACTGCTCGAGCTGGTCGCCCTGCTGCTGCTCATCAAGGGATTGCGCCCCTGGCTCATCCCCTGCTGGGATGCCACCCGCCTCTATGGCGCGCTGAGCGACTCACCCGAGCAGAGCCGCGCCGCCTGGCGCACTTGGCTCAGGCGCCGCGCCCTGCCCCCCTATCCGTCGCTGCCAGAGGCTCTGGCCGGCGCCGTCGATGAGCTCGAGCGCGCCTGCTTCGGCCCGCCCGCCCCCTGGGAGCCCTCTCGGCTGCGCCGGGCGCTGCGCCGCCACTGGCGTTGGCTGCTCACCCCCACCAAGGCTGCTGACACGGCGCAGGAGCAGGGATAGACTGGGCCATCACCCTAGGAGTCTTCCCCATGTTCGGCATCCATGATCTGGCCCTTTTCATCGCCTCGTCCCTGCTGCTCAACCTGATGCCGGGGCCCGACTCCTTACTGGTGATGCTGCGCACCGCAGGTCAGGGCTGGCGCGCCGGGGTGGCCGCCACCTGGGGGATCGGCAGCGGCATCATGGTACATGTGCTGTGCGCCACCCTCGGGCTTTCGGCCCTGCTCGCCGCCTCGGCCCAACTGTTTGCGCTGGTCAAGCTGGCCGGCGCCCTCTATCTGGTCTATCTCGGCCTCACCCTATTGCGCCACCACGCCGCCGTTCGCGATAGCGCCCCCCTGCCCGCCATGCCCCTGTGGGCCATCTACCGCCAGGGCATGCTGACCAATGTGCTCAACCCCAAGGTGGCGCTCTTTTTTCTCGCCTTCATGCCCCAGTTCATCGATCCGAGTGGTCAGCAGCAGGGGCTGGCCTTCATCCTGCTTGGGGGTATTTTCAATCTGGGGGGCATGATCTGGTGCCACCTGCTGGTGCTGATCACCGCGACCGCCCGCCACCGGCTGCACCTGCCGGCTCGCTTCAAACGCGCGCTCGAGCGGCTGATCGGCGCCCTGTTTCTCGCCTTCGGCATCCGGCTGGCCATCAGTTAGCCGCCGCCAGCGGGCAATTCTTTCGCCAATTGGGCCCGACTGCTTAATAACCCTGCACCCGCAGAGTTGTTTAGCTCTGCCTAACATCAGATAATACCGGCCGCATTCACTCCGGATATCCCATTACTCTGATGACTGAATATCTGCTCCTGTTGATCAGCACAGTGCTGGTCAACAACTACGTTCTGGTGAAATTCCTGGGGCTGTGTCCCTTCATGGGGGTGTCGAGTAAGCTCGAGACCGCCATCGGCATGGGGCTGGCCACCACCTTCGTCATTACCCTGGCCAGCGCCTGCGCCTATCTGGTCGAGCACTACATTCTGCTGCCCCTCGGCATCGGCTACCTGCGCATTCTCGCCTTCATCCTGGTCATCGCCGTGGTGGTGCAGTTCACCGAGATGGTGGTGCACAAGACCAGCCCAAGCCTCTATCGCCTGCTCGGCATCTTCTTGCCGCTCATCACCACCAACTGCGCCGTGCTCGCGGTGCCGCTGCTCAACGTCAACAGCAACCACGACTTCATCCAGAGCGTGCTCTATGGCTTTGGCGCCGCACTGGGCTTCTCCCTGGTGCTGGTGCTGTTTGCTGCCATGCGCGAGCGGCTGGTTGCCGCCGACGTGCCTGCGCCGTTTCGCGGCGTCTCGATTGCCATGATCACCGCCGGTCTGATGTCGCTCGCCTTCATGGGCTTCACCGGCCTCATCAAGATGTAACCTCATGATCCATATTTTGTTTGTCATTCTGGTGCTGACCCTGCTGGCGCTCGCCTTCGGGGTCATACTGGGCTTCGCCGCGGTCAAGTTCCGCGTCGAGGCCGACCCCATCGTCGACCAGCTCGACGCCCTGCTACCCCAGACCCAATGCGGTCAGTGCGGCTACCCCGGCTGCAAGCCCTACGCCGAGGCGGTCGCCGGCGGCGACGCCATCAACAAGTGCGTGCCCGGCGGCGAGCCGACCATGCGCAAGATTGCCGAGCTGATGGGGGTCGAGCCCCAGCCGCTCGGTGGCGATGAGAGCGCCGTGCCCGTCAAGAAGGTGGCCTTCATCCATGAGGATCAGTGCATCGGCTGCACCAAGTGCATCCAGGCCTGCCCGGTCGACGCCATCATCGGCGCCACCAAGGCGATGCACACCGTCATCAAGGAGGAGTGCACCGGCTGCGATCTCTGTGTCGCCCCCTGCCCGACCGACTGCATCGAGATGATCCCGCTGCCGACCACGGTCGATAACTGGAAGTGGAACCTCGCAGCCGTACAGATCCCGGTCAAGGTGGTGGAGTAGTCATGCAAGCTATCATCGAACGCATCAAGGCCGGGGCCATGTGGGATTTCCATGGTGGCATCCATCCCCCAGAGAACAAAGCGCAGTCCAGCCATCAGCCAATCCGCGAAGCGGGTCTGCCCCCTGAGTTGATCATCCCTGTGCGTCAGCACGCCGGCCCCGCCGGTGAGCTGCTGGTTCAGGTGGGAGATCGGGTCAAGAAGGGGCAGCCCCTGACCAGCTGGCAGGGTGGACGAACGGTGCCGGTGCATGCCAGCACCTCGGGCACCATCACCGCCATCGGCGAGCAGACCGTGGCCCACCCCTCCGGCCTCTCGGATCTCTGCATCACCCTGGTTCCCGATGGGGAAGAGAGCTGGTGCCCGCGCGATCCGCGCCCGGATTACTGGAACCTCGAGCGCAGCGAGCTGCTGGCGCGCGTGCAGCAGGCGGGGATCGCCGGCCTTGGTGGCGCCGTATTCCCGACCCACAGCAAGCTCGACGGGCGCGGTCAGCGCACCGAGATCCTCATCATCAACGGCCTCGAGTGCGAGCCCTACATCACCACCGACGATCGCCTGATGCGCGACTACGCCACCGAGGTGATCGAGGGGATCCGCGTGCTGCGCCACCTGCTTGGGCCCAAGCTCTGCCTCATCGGTATCGAGGACAACAAGCCCGAGGCGATTGCCGCCCTCACTGCCGCCATCGGCGAGCATGACCAGGACATCATGGTGCGGGTCACCCCCACCAAGTACCCCTCGGGGGGCGCCAAGCAGACTATCGAGATCCTGACCGGGCGCCAAGTGCCCAAAGGGGGCCGGGCGGTCGACATCGGCATCATGGTGCTCAACGTGGCCACCGTGTTCGCCATCAAGCGCGCCATCGTCGAGGGAGAGCCCCTCATCGAGCGGCTGGTCACCCTGACCGGCGAGACCTTCCGCCAGCCCGGTAACGTCTGGGTTCGCCTCGGCACCCCGGTGCGCTGGCTGTTGCAGCGCTTCGAGCTGCAACCCGAGGCCGAGCAACGGGTCATCATGGGCGGCCCCATGATGGGCTTTACCCTGCCCCATGCCCGGGTTCCCGTGGTCAAGGCGACCAACTGCCTGCTCGCCCCGAGCCGGGCCGAGCTGCCGCCCCCCGGCCCCGAGCAGGCCTGTATCCGTTGCAGCGCCTGCGCCGATGCCTGCCCGGCCACCCTGCTGCCCCAGGAGCTTTACTGGTACAGCCGGGCCCGCGAGTACGACAAGGTCGAGGCGCTCAACCTGTTTGACTGCATCGAATGCGGCGCCTGCGCCTGGGTCTGCCCAAGCGAGATCCCGCTGGTGCAGTACTACAAAATTGCCAAAGACGACATCCGCGAGAGCCGCGCCGAGGCCGAAAAGGCCGAACGGGCCAAGGCCCGCTTCGAAGCCAAACAGGCCCGTTTCGAGCGCGAGAAGGCGGCCCGCGAGGCGCGCCACGCATCCGCTGCCGCCAACCGCCGCCAAGTGCTGACCGAGGCGGCGGGCGGCGACGATCCGGTGGCCGCCGCCCTGGCCAGGGTCAAGGCCAAGCAAAGCGGGCTCACTACCCAAGGTGCCCTGCCCGGCGGCGCACCGGATAACGAGGCGGTGATCGCCGCCCGCGCAGCCCGCAAGCGCGAGGCCGAGGCCCGCCGCGCCGCCAAGCTGGCCGAGCAAGGCACCGCCGCCACGACGCAGGCCTCTGACGCGGCCCCCCTCGATGCTGACGCAGCCAAGAAGGCGGCGCTCGCCGCTGCCCTGGCCCGTGCTAAGGCCAAGAAGGCCGCCAGTGCGCACAGCGAGACGCCTGCCGACGTGCCGAGCACAAGCCGCGACGCGGCACCGGCGCAGCCGACTCCAGCCCCCGCTTCAACCGAGAGCGAAAGCCACGACGATCCCGAGGCGCGTAAAAAAGCGGCCGTGGCCGCCGCCATCGCCCGTGCCAAGGCCAAGAAGGCCGCCAGTGCGCACAGCGAGACGTCTACCGACGCGCCGAGC
Organism: Aeromonas simiae; assembly: GCF_014892695.1. Classification (NCBI taxonomy): domain Bacteria; kingdom Pseudomonadati; phylum Pseudomonadota; class Gammaproteobacteria; order Aeromonadales; family Aeromonadaceae; genus Aeromonas; species Aeromonas simiae. The sequence goes on along the minus strand of NZ_CP040449.1, from coordinate 1,530,489 downwards.
GCAAGCCGCGACGCGGCACCGGCGCAGCCGACTCCGGCCCCCTCTTCAACCGAGAGCGAAAGCCAGGACGATCCCGAGGCGCGCAAAAAAGCGGCCGTGGCCGCCGCCATCGCCCGCGCCAAGGCCAAGAAGGCCGCCAGTGCGCAGAGCGAGACGCCTGTCGACGCGCCGAGCGCAAGCCGCGACGCGGCACCGGCGCAGCCGACTCAGGCCCCGGCCCCCACTTCAACCGAGAGCAGCGACGATCCCGAGGCGCGCAAAAAAGCGGCCGTGGCTGCCGCCATCGCCCGCGCCAAGGCCAAGAAGGCCGCCAGTGCGCACAGCGAGGAGCCTGCCGACACGCCGAGCGCAAGTCGCGACGCGGCACCGGCGCAGCCGACTCAGGCCCCGGCCCCCGCTTCAACCGAGAGCAGCGACGATCCCGAGGCGCGTAAAAAAGCGGCCGTGGCCGCCGCCATCGCCCGTGCCAAGGCCAAGAAGGCCGCCATGACCCAATCCAATCCAACGACTGCTGACCACGAGGTGGGTGACTGATGTTCAAAATTGCGAGTGCCCCCTTTGCCCATAACCGCAAGCAGACCAGCACCATGATGGGGCTGGTGCTGCTGGCCTGCCTGCCGGGGCTGCTGGCCCAGAGCTGGTTCTTCGGCTGGGGTACCCTCATCCAACTGCTGCTCGCCACCCTCACCGCCTGCGTGAGCGAGGCGCTGATCTTGCGCCTGCGTCGCCGCCCTGTGCTACCGGCACTGTGGGACGGCAGCGCCGTGGTCACCGCCGTGCTCATCGGCCTTTCCCTGCCCCCCTTCGGCCCTTGGTGGCTGGTGGTGCTCGGCACCGCCTTTGCCATCATCGTCGCCAAACAGCTCTATGGTGGGCTCGGCCAGAACCTGTTCAACCCGGCCATGGTCGCCTACGTGCTGCTGCTGGTCTCGTTCCCGGTGCAGATGACCAGCTGGCTGCCCCCTGAAGGGGTGCGCGCCATGGAGCTGGGCATGGGCGATGCGCTTGCCACCATCTTCAGCGGCCACAGCCTCGACGGCTACAGCATGGCGCAGCTGCGCATGGGGGTGGACGGCACCACCATGGCCACCCCGCTCGATACCCTCAAGACCGGCCTCACCCAAGGGCTGACCGTGCCCGAGATCATGCGCGCCCCCCTCTATGAGGGATGGGGCGGCATCGGCTGGAACTGGGTCAACCTCGGCTATCTGCTGGGCGGCCTGTTCCTGTTGCAGCAGAAGGTGATCAGCTGGCGCATCCCGGCGGCCGTACTCGCTGGCCTGCTCGGCGCCGCCGTGCTGGGCTGGCTGGTGACCCCGGATACCACCGCCTCCCCCATGCTGCACCTGTTTAGCGGCGCCACCATGCTGGGGGCTTTCTTCATCGCCACCGATCCGGTCAGCGCCAGCACCACGCCGCGTGGGCGCCTCATCTATGGCCTCCTCATCGGTGTCACCGTCTACCTTATCCGCCGTTTCGGCGGCTATCCGGATGCGTTTGCCTTCGCCGTGCTGCTCGCCAACCTGTGCGTGCCGCTCATCGATAGCCTGACCCGTCCCGCCGTCTATGGCCAACGCAAGGGGGCGCGCAAATGATCGGCAGCATGAGTAAGAACGGCGCCATCCTCGGCGCTTTTGCCTTGGTCTGTACCGCCGTGGTAGCACTGACCAATGAGCTCACGGTCGAGCGCATCGAGCAGCAGCGCCAGCAGGAGAAGCTGGCGACCCTGTCGGCCCTGCTGCCGGCCGGCAGCTATGACAACGATCTGGTAGGCAGTTGCCGCCTGGTGACCAGCGCCGAATACCTCGGCAGCCCCAAGCCGATGCCCCTCTATGTAGCCCGGCAAGGGGACACCATCACCGGCTATGCGCTGGAAACCATCGCCCCCGACGGCTACAGTGGCGCCATCCGCCTAGTGGTCGGCTTCACCCAGGAGGGCACCATCACTGCGGTGCGCACCCTGGAGCACAAGGAGACACCGGGCCTTGGTGACAAGATTGAACTGAAAAAATCCAACTGGATCGAGCGCTTCAAGGGCCGCTTCTTACGCCCCGACAACGAGGCCAGCTGGGCGGTGAAAAAAGATGGCGGCGAGTTTGACGCCTTCACCGGCGCCACCATCACCCCGCGCGCCGTAGTCAAAGCGGTCAAGCGGGTCTTGATGCTGCAAGCCCGTCACCCCGAGCTGCTCGAGCGCGCACCGGCCTGCGCTCAGGGAGAGTAACGATGAACCAAGAGATCAAGAATCTGTGGCAACAGGGGCTGTGGAAGAACAACCCGGCTCTGGTGCAGGTGCTGGGCCTGTGCCCCACCCTGGCCGTCACCTCGACCCTGACCAATGCGCTGGGGCTGGGGTTGGCCACGCTGGCAGTGTTGACCTGCTCCAACCTCGCCATCTCCCTGGTGCGCCACCTGGTGCCCAAGGAGATCCGCATCCCGGTCTATGTGCTGATCATCGCCGCGCTGGTGACCTGCGTGCAGCTGCTGATGAACGCCTATACCTACAGCCTCTATCAGGCGCTGGGCATCTTCATCGCCCTCATCGTCACCAACTGTGTCATCATCGGTCGCGCCGAGGCCTATGCGGTGAAAAACGCCCCCCTCTATGCGGCCATCGATGGCTTCATGATGGGGCTGGGCTTTACGCTGGTGCTCTGCACCCTGGGCGCCATGCGCGAGATCATCGGCATGGGCACCCTGTTTGACGGCGCCGATCAGCTGCTCGGTAGCTGGGCCAGCGTGCTGCGCATGCAGATCCTGCCGGCCGACTCGGCCCTGATGATCGCCATCCTGCCCCCCGGCGGCTTCATCGGGCTGGGGCTGCTCATTGCCGCCAAGAACGCCATCAACGACTGGCGCGGCAAGCAGGCCGTCACCGAGCGAGCCCACTGCGCCGTCCCAGCATCTGGGGCGCGTGCTACCGAGCTGTAACGGAGAAGACGTGAACAACCAAAAACGCAGACAGATCCTGGAGCGACTGCGGGAAGCCGAGCCCCACCCGACCACCGAGCTGCACTTTAGCTCGCCGTTCGAGCTGCTCATCGCCGTACTGCTGTCGGCCCAGGCCACCGACGTGAGCGTCAACAAGGCCACCGCCAAGCTCTACCCCGTCGCCAATACCCCGGCCGCCATGCTGGCGCTCGGCGTGGAGGGGGTGAAGGAGTACATCAAGACCATTGGCCTGTTCAATACCAAGGCCGAGAACGTCATCAAGACCTGCGCCATTTTGCTCGAGCGCCACGGCGGTGAGGTACCGGAGAACCGCGAGGCGCTGGAAGCCCTGCCCGGCGTCGGCCGCAAGACCGCCAATGTGGTGCTCAACACCGCTTTCGGCTGGCCCACCATCGCCGTCGACACCCACATCTTCCGCGTCTCGAATCGAACCGGTTTCGCGGTGGGCAAGAACGTCGATCAGGTGGAAGAGAAACTGCTCAAGGTGGTGCCAGCCGAGTTCAAGCTCGACGTACACCACTGGCTGATCCTGCACGGGCGCTACACCTGTCTGGCTCGCAAACCCCGCTGCGGCTCCTGTATCATCGAGGATCTGTGCGAATTTAAAGAAAAAATCTACCCGGAGGGATAACCATGAGAATCCTGCACACCATGCTGCGCGTCGGCGACCTGCAACGTTCCATCGACTTCTACACCCGCGTGCTGGGCATGAAGCTGCTGCGCCAGAGTGAGAACAGCGAGTACAAGTACACCCTGGCCTTCGTCGGCTACGGCGACGAGAAGGATCAGGCGGTCATCGAGCTGACCTACAACTGGGGGGTGAGCGAGTACGATCTGGGCTCCGCCTATGGTCACATCGCCCTGGAAGCGGATGACATCTACGCCACCTGCGAGGCCCTGCGTGCCGCCGGTGCCAAGATCACCCGTGAACCGGGCCCGGTCATGGGCGGCACCACCGTCATCGCCTTCGTCGAAGATCCGGACGGCTACAAGATTGAGCTGATCGCCAAGAAAGATGCCGGTATGGGACTGGGCCAAAGCGCCTAATCTTCACACCACAGGGGCGCCATCATGGCGCCCTTTCTGTGACTGGCCGAGCCCCATTCGATGATCGGCCCTCTTTTTCTCTTCCCACCCGCCTCCTGCGTCACGCCATAAAAAAACGGGGCCCTGAGGCCCCGTCTGCATCTATCGGTTACGGCTTGTTCACCAGATTAGTGAACTCGTCGCCCTTGGTGTGGCGCACATCCTTTCCTTTAACGAAGTAGATGATGTACTCGCAGATGTGCTGGCAGCGATCGCCGACCCGCTCGATGGCGCGCGCCGCCCACAGGACGTTGAGCACCTGGGGGATGGTGCGCGGATCTTCCATCATGTAGGTCATCAGCTCGCGAATGACCGACTCGTAGTCGCGATCCACCTTGTCATCTTCCTGATAGACGGCGATGGCGGCGTCGAGATCCATGCGCGCGAAGGCGTCGAGCACGTCGTGCAGCATCTTGATGGTGCGCCGGCCCATGCTCTCCAGCGACACCAGCGGCGGCTGCGGCTTGTTGGCGTTGTCGGTCAGCATGCGGGCGATCCGCTCGGCCACATCACCGATGCGTTCGAGCTCGGCGATGGTCTTGATGATGGCCATCACCAGACGCAAGTCAGACGCGGTCGGCTGGCGCTTGGCGATGATGCGGGTGCACTCCTCGTCGATGGCCACCTCCATGGCATTGACCTTGTGGTCGCTGCCGACGATGCGGCGCGCCGCATCGAGATCCTGATCGTGAATGGCCGCCAGCGCATCGGTCAGCTGCTGCTCGACCAGCCCCCCCATCACCAGCACCTGGTTGCGCACGTTTTCCAGCTCGGTATTGAACTGCCCCGAGATATGTTTGCCGAGATTCATATTGTCCATGTCGAAATCCTTAAACCGGGTGCGATTATGCCTTAGCCGTAACGGCCGGTGATATAGTCCTCGGTCTTCTTCTTGGCCGGGGTGGTGAAGATGGTGTTGGTGTCGGTGTATTCGATCAGCTCGCCCATGTACATGAAGGCGGTCTGATCCGACACCCGGGCCGCCTGCTGCATGTTGTGGGTGACGATCACCACGGTGAACTGCTTCTTGAGCTCGTTGATCAGCTCCTCGATGGTCAGGGTCGAGATGGGATCGAGCGCCGAAGTCGGCTCATCGAGCAGCAGCACTTCCGGCTCGATGGCGATGGCGCGGGCGATCACCAGACGCTGCTGCTGACCGCCGGAGAGGCCGAAGGCGTTCTCGTGCAGGCGATCCTTGGCCTCCTCCCACAGGGCGGCGCCACGCAAGGAGCGCTCTACCGCCTCGTCCAGGGTGCGGCGATCGTTGATCCCTTGCAGGCGCAGGCCATAGACCACGTTCTCGTAGATCGACTTCGGGAACGGGTTAGGGCGCTGGAACACCATGCCGACCCGGCGGCGCAGGGCGGCGACATCCACGCTCTTGTCATAGATGTTGTTGCCATGCAGCAGGATCTCCCCCTCAATGCGGCAGCTCTCCACCAGATCGTTCATCCGGTTGATGCAGCGCAGCAAGGTCGACTTACCGCAGCCGGAGGGGCCGATAAAGGCGGTTACCTGCCCCTTGGGGATCTTCATCTCAATGTTGTAGAGCGCCTGCTTGTTGCCGTAGTAGAGATCCAGCCCCTTCACTTCCAGCGCGGTCTGCTCGGCCGGCAGGTTGGCCAGATCCAGCGCCTTGGGCTGCTGCATGGTGGTATTGACGTTGATCATGGTTACCTCGAATCAGTGCTAGGGGGCCGGATTAGTTATCCAGCGCCTTGAATTTTTCACGCAGGTGGTTACGGATGGCGATGGCGGAGAGGTTGAGCCCCACGATCACGGTCACCAGCAGGAAGGAGGTGGCATAAACCAGCGGGCGCGCCGCCTCCACATTGGGGCTCTGGAAGCCCACGTCATAAATATGGAAGCCCAGGTGCATGAACTTGCGCTCCACGTGCAGGTACGGGAAGTTGCCATCCATCGGCAGGGTCGGTGCCAACTTCACCACCCCTACCAGCATCAGGGGGGCCACCTCGCCGGCAGCCCGGGCGATGGCCAGGATGAGGCCGGTCATGATGGCCGGGCTCGCCATGGGCAGCACGATGCGCCACAGGGTCTCGGCCTGAGTGGCGCCGAGCGCCAGTGAGCCGTGACGGATGGCGCTCGGGATACGGGCCAACCCCTCTTCGGTCGAGACGATCACCACCGGCAGGGTGAGGATAGCCAGGGTCAGCGCCGACCAGATGACGCCGGGAGCGCCGAAGGTGGGGCTCGGCAGCGCCTCGGGGTAGAACAGCCGATCGATGCTGCCGCCCAAGGTGTAGACGAAAAAGCCGAGGCCAAATACGCCGTAGACGATAGAGGGGACGCCGGCGAGGTTGATTACCGCGATACGGATGAACTTGGTCATCACGTTCTTGCCGGCGTACTCATGCAGGTAGACCGCCGCCACCACCCCGAGCGGAGTGACGATGATGGCCATCAGGATCACCATGAAGACGGTGCCGAAGATGGCTGGGAACACCCCACCCTCGGTGTTGGCCTCGCGCGGCTCGCCACCGATGAACTTGCCAATCTGGTGGAACCAGTGGCCAATCTTGGCCAGCAGGCTCATCTGGTTCGGCCAGGTGACGTCGAGCACCTTAGAAAGCGGCATGGTGACCGCCTCACCGCGCATGTCGGTGACGGTCACGCTGTCGCGCCCGGCATCGGCGCGCAGGGCAAACAGCTCCTTCTCCAGCACCTGATAGTCCGCCTGCAACTGAGCCCGCTCGGCGCTCAGCTCGCGCTTGAGCTCGTCGCTTAACCGCCCTTCCAGCTCGGCCTTGCGCTCCTTGAGGCGCAGCTTCTCGAGCTGGTAGTTGATGGCCCCTATCTTGCCCTTTTGCAGGCTGTCCGCCTGGGCGTTGAGGCCGACGGCGCGGTTAATGGCCGCCACGAACGGCTGGTGCAGATCGCCGCTGACCGCCTGACCGTCGACGGTCAGCGCCGTGACGGTGCCGTAGAAGTTACCGTTGGTGGTGCGCTCGATCACCGCCAGCTCGGCCGGCTGACGGCGCGCTGCGATGTCGCTCTCCAGTATCCAGCGAAAGTCGAGGTCGACAAATTCGCGGTTACCGGTCTTGATGAGGTAGCGGGTGAGCCACTCGCGGCTCTCCCCCTCGGGCAGCAACCGACCGGCATCACGCAGCCGCTCGGTCGGCACCTGCTCTTGATCGTAGAGCTCACCAATCACCAGATGGGGCTGCCCGTTCTGATCCTTGACCTGCCACTCATAGATGGGGTGCGGCCAGAAGTAGACCAGACCACGCCAGCCGATGAGCAGCAGCAGGCCCAATACCGCCACCAGACTCATGCTCACGGCGCCACCGGTCATCCAGATCCAGGGAGCCCCTGTTTTAAACCACTTTCCCATTGCTTGATTCCTCGCCCTTACAGGGAGCTGTATTTTTCACGCAGACGCTGACGGATGAACTCGGCGAGCGTGTTGAAGACAAAGGTGAAGACGAACAACACGAAGGCCGCAAGGAACAGCACCCGGTAGTGGGAGCTGCCAACCTCGGACTCGGGCATCTCGACCGCGATGTTGGCGGCCAGAGTACGCAGCCCCTGGAACATGGAAAAATCCATGATGGGGGTGTTGCCGGTGGCCATCAGCACGATCATGGTCTCGCCCACGGCGCGGCCAAGGCCGATCATCACCGCCGAGAAGATGCCGGGGCTGGCGGTGAGGATCACCACCCGGCTCAAGGTCTGCCACGGGGTGGCGCCGAGAGCGAGCGACCCCAGCGTCAGGTGCTTGGGCACCGAGAAGACGGCGTCTTCGGCGATGGAGAAGATGGTCGGGATGACCGCAAAGCCCATGGCAATCCCCACCACCAGCGAGTTGCGCTGGTCAAACTTGACGCCCGCCTCGTTGGTCAGCCAGATACGGGTATCACCGTGGAAAAAGAGGGTCTCGAGCAGCGGGCTCAAGCCAAACGCGCCCCACCCGATCAAGATCAGCACCGGCACCAGCAAGATGGCCTGCCACCCCTCCGGCACCCGCTGGCGCATGCGCTCGGGCAGGGTCTGCCAAGCCATGGCGGTCAGCAACATGCCAAGGGGCAGCACGACGAGCAGCAGCACCACGCCGGGCAGGTTGTCTTCTACCAGCGGTGCCAGCCAGAGCCCGGCTAGGAAACCCAGGATCACGGTCGGCAGGGCCGCCATGATCTCGACCGTGGGCTTGACCACCTTGCGCAGACCCGGCGACATGAAATACGCGGTGTAGACGGCGCCCGCCACCCCGAGCGGCACCGCAAACAGCATGGCGTAGAAGGAGGCCTTGAGGGTCCCGAACGCCAGCGGCACCAAGCTCAGCTTGGGCTCGAAATCGTTACTGGCGGAGGTGGACTGCCACACGAACTGGGGCTCAGGGTAGCCTTCGTACCACACCTCCTGCCACAGGGCCGACCAGGTCACCTCGGGGTGGGCATTATCCACCGTGAACGCCCTGATACCGCTGCCCTGCTCCACCAGCAGCAAGTTATTGCGCGGCGAGAGGGCCACCCCGTTGAGATCGCGGGCGTCGAGCTGCTCGCTCAGCAGGCGGGTCTCACCCGTGGTGTGGAAGAAATCGACCGTCCCCTTACTGGTGGTGGCCACAAACCCCTTACGGTGGGTCTCAACCGCCAACTCGCTGACCGGGCCGGAGGCCGCAAAGTCGCGGATATGGGTAAACTCGCGCTTGCCCCCCTTGGCCACCTCGAACCACTGGGAGATGACGCCGTTGTCATTGCCCACCAGCAGCGAAGAGGCGCCGGAGAGCAGCGCCACCTTGGTGACGTTGCCGCCCTGGGCGTTGATCTCCAGCACATTGCGCAAGGTGATATCGTCGGGTTTGCTGATGTCATAGACCGACAGACGGTTGCCCTCGCGCAAAAACAGGGTGCGCAGGTTCGGGGTCATCAACATCTGATCGACGTGGCGCGGCAGGGTCGGGATGGTGTAGTTGCTGCTGCTCCACTCCACCTCGCCAGAGAGGAAGTTCTGCTCGCCACTGAGCACCGTCATCACGCCGCGCCCATCTTCCGTTAGCGCCGCCGCCACCATCTTGTCGCTACCGGCCTCAAGGGCCAGCAGACGCAGCGGCTTGCCTTGGGGATCGATCTGCATCGGCTCGTCGCCAAACGGGTGCTTGAGCTCGGGGACGATCACCCGGGTGTCATTGGGATAGCTGACAGCAAAACCGGGACGCAGGATCTCGACCCTTCCGTCCGCTCGGCCATAGGCGATCACCTCTTCATCACCATGGCTACGCGCCACACTGCTGATACCGCCAGCCAGTTGCTGTTTGGTAATCAACTGACCGGCAGTGAAGCCATTGCCCGCCTTGAGGGCAAAGAAGCTCACCTGCCCCTGGTCACCGAAGCGAAAACCGATCTCATTTTGCTCTTCACTACCTAGCCAGGCAGTGCGATCACTCGCCGGTACCTGCACCGTGCTCAGCGGCTCGATGGAGGCCCCATGAAAGAGGGGTTTGACCACATAGAGGAGGTAGAAAAAGATGAGCAAGAGCGCCACCAGCACCAGGGAGCCCCCGGTGGTGACGCCGTACTTCATCAATAAGTCCTTGATCCGACGCTTCTTACTGCCGGTCATGACCAAGGCGATGGATTCCGATGACATGCAAGACCTCAAGATGGTTTGGGCATGGGCGCGATTATATGGCGGTAAAATGACAGTAATGTTACATGACGTGCGAACACTCGGGGCCTCTCCCCCGATTGGGTCAGTCACAGGGGGCTCCCTGGGTGTTACGCTCCTCCTCACGGCCCCCCTTCCCACCAACCTCAGCGGACGGTGGCTCACGAGCCGATCCCCCCCGCCCCGTCTGGAGCAAGGGATTGTAGCGCAATAGCAGGCGGCGCTTGTGCCCCTCACCCTGCCGGCGCCCCTATTTTGTGAGGAGTAAGATGGAGATCATCACCCTACCCGAGCGCACTGTACTGGCCCAGACCCACACCCTGACCCTGGCCCTGGCCGAGGTGGGCCTGCGCAGCGCAACGACCTGCCCTGCCCTCGAGCAGCTCGCCCGGCAGCTTGGGCTGACCATCGACGGCCCGTGGCAGTTTGTGGCCGAGGGGCTGCCCGAGCGCGCCGATCACCCCTTCACCCTGCGCATCTGCCTGCCGGTACAAGGGGAACACCCGGCGCTAACCCGACTCCCGGCCTGCCGCTGTGCCCGCCGCCTCTATCAGGGGCCGCTCAACGCCCTGTTTGAGCAGGGCTACTCACCGCTGCTGGCGGCCATTCGGGCCGAGGGGCGGCCCCTGATCGGCGAGAGCCGCGAGGTGTACCACCACTGGGCGGGGCCCGATAGCCCCGACAACCGCATCGAGATCCAGTTCGTGCTGGCCTGACGCCTGCTCAAGGCAGAGTGAGCAGGGTCGGCACCCGCCCCCATGCACTGAGCAGGGTGCGCAGATCGGCCTGCTCCAGCACCCAGGTCTCGGTGTTGATGAGTGGATGGCACTGCACCAGAGGGGCCTCCCACACCCGGCGCTCCAGCACCAGCTCCACCTGATGGGCCCCGTCGTTGACCAGCGCGAGCAGGGTCACGGCGCCAGGCTCGACCCCAAGATGGCGGCGCAGCCGCTCGGGCGAGGCAAACGAGAGGCGGCGGGTGCCTAGCCGCTCGGCCAGCGCCACCAGATTGACCGGCGCCTGTTCGTCTGCCACCACCAGCAGCAGGCGTTGACCACGGCTCTCTTTTAAAAACAGATTCTTGACCCTCAGCCCAGGCAGATCTCCCACCAGGGCGCTGGCCTGCTCGCAGGTCATGGCCGGTGCGTGCACCCGCCCCTCGACCCGGACGCCAAGATGCGCCAGTTGCGCCGCCAGTTGCTCCCTGTCCACCCTCACTCCTTTTTGCTCATGCCCATAAACAAGAGGGCGCCCCGTTCGGGAGCGCCCTCATTAATGCGGTACCGTCAGGGACGTGCCGCTCAGCGTGACAGCTCACCGTCGAGTTCGGCAATCTTGGCCGACCAGTAGGCGGGGCCGGTCTCGTGGATGTTGTTGCCTTGCGAGTCGACCGCCACGGTCACCGGCATGTCTTCCACCTCGAACTCGTAGATGGCCTCCATGCCGAGATCGGCAAAGGCCACCACCCGGGCCTTCTTGATGGCTTTCGCCACCAGGTAGGCGGCGCCACCGACGGCCATCAGGTAGACGGCGCTGTGCTCCTTGATGCTCTGCACCGTCTTGGGGCCACGCTCGGACTTGCCAATCATGCCGATGAGGCCGGTTTCACCCAGCATCATGTCGGTGAACTTGTCCATCCGGGTGGAGGTGGTGGGGCCGGCCGGGCCGACCACTTCGTCACGCACCGCATCGACCGGGCCGACGTAGTAGATGAAGCGGTTGGTGAAATCGACCCCTTCCGGCAGCCCCTCGCCGCGCGCCAGCATGTCGGCAATGCGCTTGTGGGCAGCGTCGCGGCCGGTGAGGATCTTGCCAGAGAGCAGCACGGTGTCACCGCTCTTCCAACTGGCCAGCTCCGCCTTGGTGATGCCATCGACGTTGACCCGGCGCACGTTGCCGCCCGCCTCGCGGGTGATCTCGGGCCAATCTTCCAGCTTGGGCGGGGTCAGCTCGGCCGGGCCGGAGCCATCGAGCTCAAAATGCACGTGGCGGGTAGCGGCGCAGTTGGGGATCATCACCACCGGCTTGGAGGCCGCATGGGTCGGGGCGGATTTGACCTTCACGTCGAGCACTGTGGTGAGACCGCCGAGCCCCTGGGCACCGATGCCGAGCTTGTTGACCTTGTCATAGAGCTCGACGCGCAGCTTCTCTTCGGTGGTTTCGGGGCCGCGGGCGATCAGCGCCTGGATGTCGATGTGCTCCATCAGGGCCTCTTTAGCCAGCACGGCCGCCTTCTCGGCGGTGCCACCGATGCCGATGCCGAGCATGCCGGGCGGGCACCAGCCGGCCCCCATGGTCGGCACGGTCTTGAGCACCCACTCGACGATGTCGTCGGAGGGGTTGAGCATCACCATCTTGGACTTGTTCTCAGAGCCACCGCCCTTGGCGGCGATGCTCACCTCGACCTTATCGCCGGGGATCATGTCGATGTGCACCACGGCCGGGGCGTTGTCACGGGTGTTCTTGCGACTGCCGGCCGGATCGGCCAGCACCGAGGCGCGCAGGGGGTTGTCCGGATTGGTGTAGGCACGGCGGGTACCCTCGTCCACCATCTCCTGCACCGTCATGTCGCTGTCCCACTGCACCTGCATGCCGATCTTCACGAAGCAGGTGACGATGCCGGTATCCTGGCACAGGGGGCGATGCCCCTCGGCAGACATGCGGGAGTTGATCAGGATCTGGGCCAAGGCATCCTTGGCGGCCGGGTTGGCTTCCCGGTCGTACGCAGCCTTGGCGGCCTGGACGAAATCGAGGGGATGGTAATAGGAGATGTACTGTAGGGCATCCGCGATGGAGTCGATGAAATCCTGTTTTCTTATAATGCTCATAATGGCCTCACTGGTCCTTGCGAGAGCGATGTACCGGCCAAAAAGGGCTGGCACGGGCAAGGGCGTCCATGATGAACCGCAGGGGCGAAGGGGGGATCCTGATCCGCATCCTGCGGCGACTTTGCTCGTTTTTGCCGGCCTATGATACGCTTCTCACCCCGAAGCCGACTAGGGATCAGCTCTCAATTCTGCCGATTACCCTATTTAAAGCCTTAAACCGCATGAAAACACCGCTTTACATCGCGCCATTGACCGGCTGTGAGTTGCTGATCCTCTTCGCTGCACTGGCCCGGCAACCCTGGGCCATGCTGCTCGACTCCGCCGGGGCCGAAGGCGCGGACAACCGCGTTGACATCCTGGTGGCCGACCCGATCGCCACCTTGGAGACCCGGGGAGCGACGACCTTTATTCGTCACCCCGGCGGTGAGCTGCGTTCGGAGGATGACCCCCTCACCTTGCTGCGCCAGTGGCAACAACGCCTGCTGGGGGACGCCGACGAGCCCTCTACCCTCCCCTTCACCGGCGGGGCGCTGGGACTGTTTGGCTACGATCTCGGGCGCCGCTTCGAGCGCCTGCCCCAGCGGGCGCAGGCCGATGTCACCGTCCCCGACATGGCGGTGGGGATCTACGACTGGGCGCTGCTGCGCGACCATCAGCAGGCGCAGACGCGGCTGCTAGTGCGCGGCGACGAAGCGGCATGGCGGGCGCGCCGCGACTGGCTGCTGTCACAAACCGCCGCCCCGGCAGCCCCGTTTGCCCTCACCAGCCCCTGGCAGTGCGACCTTGACCGGGCCCAGTACGCCGAGAAGTTTGCCGCCATTCAGGATTACCTGCGCGCCGGCGACTGCTATCAGATCAACCTCACCCAGCGTTTTCACGCCGCTTACCGAGGCGATGAGTGGCAGGCCTATCTGCGCCTGCGCGAGGGCAACCGCGCCCCCTTCTCAGCGTTTTTGCGCCTGCCGCAGGCGGCCATCTTGAGCCTCTCCCCCGAGCGCTTCCTGCTGCTCGATGGCCGCAGCGTCGAGACCAAGCCCATCAAGGGCACCCGTCCGCGCAGCCCGGATCCGGCTCTGGATGCGGCGGCCGCCCGCGAGCTGGCCCAGGCACCGAAAGACAGGGCCGAAAACCTGATGATCGTGGATCTGCTGCGTAACGACATCGGCCGGGTCTGTACCCCCGGCTCGGTACAGGTGCCCCACCTGTTTGCCATCGAGAGCTTCCCGGCGGTGCACCACCTGGTCTCCACCATCCACGGCACCCTGGCCGAGGGGCTGCATGCCAGCGATCTGCTGCGCGCCTGCTTCCCGGGGGGCTCGATCACTGGCGCCCCGAAGATCCGCGCCATGGAGATCATCGAGGAGCTCGAGCCGGTGCGCCGTAACGCCTACTGCGGCAGCATTGGCTACCTGAGCCAGCACGGCCGGATGGACACCAGCATCACCATCCGCACCCTGATCGCCGAAGGGGGTCGCCTCTACTGCTGGGCCGGCGGCGGTATCGTGGCCGACTCGGACGTGGCCAGCGAATACCAAGAGACCTTCGATAAACTCTCGCGCATCCTACCCCTGCTGGAGACCCCATGACCCGCGACGAACTGCTGACCCGTTTTCTGCTCACCCTGCCGCCTGCGGCGGCCATTGCGCGCACCGGGCTGGATCAGGCGGCAGTACTGCTGCCCCTGGTGGAGCGCGACAACGGCCTGCACCTGCTGCTCACCCGTCGCTCCAGCCAGCTACGCCACCACGGCGGCCAGGTGAGCTTGCCCGGCGGGCGGCGCGACCCGGGTGATGAGAGCCTCATCGCCACCGCCCTGCGCGAGACTCGCGAGGAGCTCGGCATCGCCGCGAGGCAGTTGCAGATCCTCGGTTGCCTGCCGCCACGCCCGACCGTCTCGCGCTTCTGGGTGCAGCCGGTGATCGGCCTGCTCGACTCCGACTACGTGGCCACCCCTAATCCTGACGAAGTTGCGCGGGTATTTGAGGTGCCGCTTGACTGCCTGCTCGACCCCCGCCACTACCATGCTTGGACCTTCCCCCGTGAAGGGCGTGCCCACACGGTCTGGTTCCTCCCTTGGCAGGATGAGCTCATCTGGGGGGCGACGGCGGCCATCATTCGCCAACTGGCCGAGCAAACCACAGGGTGGCGGCAGCACTGGCCGGCCAACGAACCGGGCTAGACTCAATTAAGTTTTAAAAAATTCAAAACGCGTTTAAAAAATATAGAATCGATCACAATTTCAAATATTATTTGATATTTCATCCGGTAAAGTTCGGCATTGGTCAACATTTCACGCTACCCACTATGGGTATGCTTGCCCCCATTACAACTATCACGCTAGATGGGGTGTTCACATGACCAACAACATAACCGACGCGCAGCGTCTTACCACACAACAGGAGCCGCTGGCCCCGGCCCGCGTGGCGCAGGGATGGACCCGGCAGGATACCACCTGGGTCATCAGCCTGTTTGGTACCGCCGTCGGTGCCGGCATCCTCTTTTTACCGATCAACGCCGGCATGGGAGGCTTCTGGCCCCTGGTAGTGATGGCGCTACTGGTCGGCCCCATGACCTACTTCGCCCACCGTGGTCTCTCACGCTTCGTGCTCTCCTCCCAGCAGCCCAAGGCCGACATCACGCAAGTGGTGGAGGAGCACTTCGGTGCCGGCGCTGGCAAGCTCATCACCCTGCTCTACTTCTTCGCCATCTATCCCATCGTGCTCATCTATGGCGTGGGGATCACCAACACGGTCGAGAGTTTCATGGTGAACCAGTTGCAACTGGCTGCGCCGGCGCGCTGGCTACTCTCCATCGTGCTGATCATGGGTATGATGTCGGTGATGCTGGCCGGCGAGCGGCTGATGCTCAAGGTCACCGAATGTCTGGTCTACCCGCTGATCGCCATCTTGGCCGGTCTCTCCCTCTATCTCATCCCGGACTGGACCGGCGCCGCCCTGAGTGAAGTGCCAAGCGCCAAGGATTTCGCCACCACCTTGTGGCTGACCATCCCTGTGCTGGTGTTTGCCTTCAACCACAGCCCGGCTATCTCCAGCTTCGCCCTGGCCCAGCGCCGCGACCACGGGGATAATGCGGTGGCCAAGTCCGACGCCATCTTGAAGCGCACCGCCATGGTGCTGCTCGGTTTCGTGATGTTCTTCGTCTTCTCCTGCGTGATGAGCCTCACCCCGGCCCAACTGGCCGAGGCCAAGGCCCAGAACATCCCCGTGCTCTCCTACCTGGCCAACCAGCACGAGAGCCCGCTCATCTCCTACTTCGGCCCGCTGGTGGCATTCGTAGCCATCGTCTCCTCCTTCTTCGGCCACTACCTGGGGGCGCGCGAAGGCCTCAAGGGGCTGGTGGTGCAGCAGATGCGCAGCGCGGGCAAGGAGCCGAACATGAAGAAGCTCGAGGTGTTCATCATCGCCTTCTTCATCCTGACCTTGTGGGGCACCGCCGTGGCCAACCCCTCTATCCTCGGCATGATTGAGTCCCTTGGCGGCCCCATCATCGCGACCATCCTGTTCATCATGCCCATGTACGCCATCAAGCGAGTGCCGGCGATGGCCAAATATCAGGGAGCCATCAGCAACCTGTTTGTCGCCGTGATGGGAACCGTGGCCATCTCTGCCATCCTGTTCCAGCTTTTCGGCTGATCTTTTCCTGTCATTTCAAGGGGCTGCTTTGGCAGCCCCGCTTTGTTTTTGGGCCCTGGCTCACACCCGCCTCTATTCCTTTCACCTCAAAAAAATTACAATATTTATACAAATCCTATAGTGGAGCTCTGCCCCATGATCAGCGTGTTCGATCTCTTCTCCATCGGTATCGGCCCCTCCTCCTCCCACACGGTCGGCCCGATGCGCGCCGCTCACGCTTTCGTCTCCCAACTCAGGGCCCAAGGGGTGCTGACGCGCACCGATCGGGTCGAGACCGAGTGCTACGGCTCGCTCGGCCAGACCGGCAAGGGGCACGGCACAGGTAAAGCCATCATACTGGGGCTGGCCGGCTTTGAGCCCGACACGGTCGACATCGAGGCAATCCCCGCCTTCCTGGCCGAGGTGGAGCGCCGCGAGCAGCTCACCCTCGGCGGCGAGCAGCCCAGCGCCTTCCCGCGCCAGGGGGCGATTATCTTCAACCGCCGAAAGAGCCTGCCGCTGCATGCTAACGGCATGACCCTGCGCGCCTTTGCCGGCTCGACCCTGCTGTGCGAGCAGACCTACTACTCCATCGGCGGCGGCTTCATCATCGAGGAGAGCCGTTTCATCAACGCCCGTGACGAGGCGCAGGCCTTCGATCTGGCCCATCCCATCCCCTATCCGTTTGATTCGGGTGCCGACCTGCTCGGTCACTGCCACGAGACGGGGCTGTCGGTGGCCGGTGTCATGCTCGCCAACGAGCGGGTATTTCGTACCGACGCCCAGATCAAGGCGGGGCTGCGTCGGATCTGGGAGGTGATGCAAGCTTGCGTGGTGCGCGGCTGCCAGAGCGAAGGCGTGCTGCCGGGGGGGCTCAAGGTGAAGCGCCGCGCCCCGGCGCTCTATCGCCAGCTCACCAGCGAGACCGGCTTTAACAAAGATCCCCTGATGGTGATGGAGTGGGTCGATCTGTTTGCGCTGGCCGTGAACGAAGAGAACGCCGCCGGAGGGCGGGTAGTGACCGCGCCGACCAACGGGGCGTCGGGCATCATCCCGGCCGTGCTGCACTACTATGACCGCTTCGTGCATCAGGTCGACGACGACGCCTTGGTGCGCTACTTCCTCACCGCTGCCGCCATCGGCATCCTCTATAAGAAGAACGCCTCGCTCTCCGGCGCCGAGGTGGGCTGTCAGGGTGAGGTGGGGGTGGCCTGCTCGATGGCCGCCGGCGCCCTGACCGCCCTGCTCGGCGGCAGCCCGGAGAACGTGGAGAACGCCGCCGAGATCGGCATGGAGCACAATCTGGGGCTCACCTGCGATCCGGTAGGGGGCCAGGTACAGGTACCCTGCATCGAGCGCAACGCCATGGGGGCGGTCAAGGCAATCAACGCCGCTAAGCTGGCCCTGCGTGGCACTGGTGAACACAAGGTGTCGCTCGACAAGGTGATCAAGACCATGTGGGAGACCGGCAATGACATGAAGACCAAGTACAAGGAGACGGCCCGGGGCGGGCTGGCGGTCAACATCACCGAGTGTTAACAATCACATGGATTCAAACCGGCCACTGGCCGGTTTTTTTATGTAAATCGTTTAACAAAATGGCTTCGGCTCAAAATTACTTTTATACTCCGCGCCGAATTTCAACAAAAATAGATCTAATTCAACTTTTTTTAAGTGCGAAGTAGGTAGACTCGCAGCATGTGGTTCACATTGCCGTGCCAGTCCTCTTCCCGAGTCGCACGTCAACAAGAACGGTCAGTGGCACGCCACTCTATCCCTGAGGTAATTCATTCATGATCAGCGTTTTTGACATCTTCAAAATCGGTGTTGGCCCCTCCTCCTCCCACACTGTGGGCCCCATGAAGGCCGCCAAACAATTTGTGGATGATCTGCGTGCCAGCGGCAAGATCCGTGACATCACCCGGGTACAGGTGGATGTCTACGGCTCCCTCTCCTGGACCGGCAAGGGCCACCACACCGACACCGCCATCATCATGGGTCTGGCCGGCAACCTGCCGGAGAACGTCGACATCGACGCCATCCCGGAATTTATCTCCCGTGTCGAGCAGACTGGGCGCCTGCCGATCGGCCTGCACTGCCACACCGTCAGCTTCCCGCGTGAGGCCATGGTGTTCCACGACGAGGCGCTGCCGCTGCACGAAAACGGCATGAAGCTGACCGCCTTCATCGAAGATGAGATCGCCTACGGCAAGACCTACTACTCCATCGGCGGCGGTTTCATTGTGGACGAGGAGAATTTCGGCAAGGCCGACAGCGGTGACATGCCGGTGACCTATCCGTTCAAGAGCGCCGCCGAGCTGGTAGCCCACTGCAGCCAGAGCGGCCTCTCCATCTCCGCCCTGATGATGGAGAACGAGAAGTGCTTCAACACGCCGGAAGAGATCTACAAGAAGTTCGGCAAGATTTGGAACACCATGCGTGAAGGCATTGAGCGCGGCTGCCGCACCGAAGGGGTGCTCTCCGGCCCGCTGCGCGTCCCACGCCGCGCCGCCCCCCTGTTCCGCCAACTGACCACCAACGAGAGCCTGTCGAGCGATCCGATGAACATCGTCGACTGGGTCAACATGTTTGCGCTGGCGGTGAGCGAGGAGAACGCCGCCGGTGGCCGCGTGGTGACCGCCCCGACCAACGGCGCCGCCGGCATCATCCCGGCCGTGCTGGCTTACTACGACAAGTTCATCCAGCCGGTGGGGCGTGACGAGTACACCCGTTTCTACCTGGCAGCCGGCGCCATCGGCATCCTCTACAAGACCAACGCCTCCATCTCCGGCGCCGAAGTGGGCTGTCAGGGTGAGGTGGGCGTCTCCTGCTCGATGGCCGCCGCCGGCCTGACCGAGCTGATGGGCGGCAGCCCCGAGCACGTCTGCGAAGCCGCCGAGATCGCCATGGAGCACAACCTCGGTCTGACCTGCGATCCGGTCGCCGGTCAGGTGCAGGTGCCCTGCATCGAGCGTAACGCCATCGCCTCCATGAAGGCGGTTAACGCCTCGCGCATGGCGCTGCGCCGCACCTCCAAGCCGCGGGTGTCGCTCGACAAGGTGATCGAGACCATGTACATCACCGGCAAGGACATGGACTCCAAATATCGGGAGACCTCCCGTGGCGGCCTCGCCATCAAGGTGATGCAGGTCGCTTGCGAATAAGCGAGTCAGCACCAGAGACGAGAAAAGGCGGGGAACTTCCCCGCCTTTTTCATGACTGAACCTGCCCGTCTATTGGTCGCGGCTACGCCCGCGCTGGCGCCACAACTGGCCTATCAGCAGCAAGCCGAGCAGCGGCGGCAATAGCAGCAACGACGTCCACAGCCAGGGTAGCTCGACTAAACGGGCGCACACCAAAATAGCCACCATCACCAACACGATGGCCACCAGCATCAGGATCAGACCATCCCGCGACGGCTGGACGTGGGGGTCGGACGTTCTGACGGTCATAGGGGCTTCCTCATAGTCTCTCGACTAGAAGTAAGCAAACCCTGCGCCATCTTGGCATGGCGCCGCTCAAGTGCCCCCTACTGAGCCCATGACAGCGCGCAAGGTGCAAGAAAATGCATTTTGCCACGCAAAATGAAAATCGCCCCCTCTCCCTCCCCTACGCGCAGTGGTGCCGCAAGCAGATGCCCGCCCCCTTCCCTCGTCATACCACAACGAGTAAAAAAAAGACCGACTCACGCCAGCCTGCGACAGGCACAAACGCCTGATAATCCAAGATGTAGGGCCACAGCCGCCCTATGCCTCCTCGGCGACGTCTCTTCTTTTAACCCTCTGCGCGCATTCACCATAAAAAATGCCACCCGAGGGCGGCATTTTTACAGTGGCAATAACAGGCGGGATCACCAGCCGGTGACCTCACGCAGCGCCTTGCCGATCTCAGCCAGCGAGCGCACGGTTTTCACACCGGCGTCTTCCAGGGCAGCAAACTTCTCGGCGGCGGTTCCCTTGCCACCGGAGATGATGGCGCCGGCGTGGCCCATGCGCTTGCCCGGAGGAGCGGTGACCCCCGCGATGTAAGAGACCACCGGCTTGGTGACGTGGGCCTTGATATAGGCCGCCGCGTCCTCCTCGGCGTTGCCGCCGATCTCGCCGATCATCACGATGGCTTCGGTCTGCGGATCGTTTTGGAACATCTCCAGAATGTCGATGAAGTTGGAGCCCGGGATCGGGTCACCACCGATGCCGACACAGGTGGACTGGCCGAACCCTTCGTCGGTGGTCTGCTTGACCGCCTCGTAGGTCAGGGTACCGGAGCGCGACACGATCCCAACCTTGCCCGGCTGGTGGATGTGGCCCGGCATGATGCCGATCTTGCACTCGCCCGGGGTGATGACACCGGGGCAGTTGGGGCCGATCATGCGCACGCCGGTCTCTTGCAGCTTCACCTTCACATCGAGCATATCCAGGGTCGGGATCCCTTCGGTGATGGTGACGATGAGCTGAATGCCGGCATCGATGGCTTCGAGGATGGCGTCCTTGCAAAAAGGCGCCGGCACATAGATGACGGAGGCAGTAGCGCCGGTCGCCTCGACCGCGTCACGCACTGTGTTGAACACCGGCAATCCTAAGTGAGTGGTGCCCCCCTTGCCCGGAGAGACGCCGCCCACCAATTGGGTGCCATACGCCAGCGCCTGCTCGGAGTGGAAGGTGCCCTGGCCGCCGGTGAACCCTTGGCAGATCACCTTGGTATCCTTGTTGATCAGTACGCTCATTTACTTCGCCTCCGCTGCGTTAACCACTTGCTGTGCGGCGTCGGTCAGACTGGTGGCCGCGATGATATTTAGGCCGCTCTCGGCCAGCTTCTTCGCACCCAGATCGGCGTTATTGCCCTCCAGGCGCACCACGACAGGCACCTTGACGCCCACTTCCTTCACCGCACCGATGATCCCTTCGGCGATCATGTCACAGCGCACGATACCGCCGAAGATGTTGACCAGTACCGCCTTCACGTTATCGTCGGAGAGGATGATCTTGAACGCCTCGGTCACGCGCTCCTTGGTGGCGCCACCGCCCACGTCGAGGAAGTTGGCAGGCTTGCCGCCGTGCAGGTTGACGATGTCCATGGTGCCCATGGCCAGGCCCGCGCCGTTGACCATGCAGCCGATGTTGCCATCGAGCGCCACATAGTTCAGCTCCCACTGGGCGGCGTGCGCCTCGCGCGGATCGTCTTGGGAGGGGTCGTGCATGTCACGCAGCTTGGGCTGACGGTACATGGCGTTGGAGTCGATGTTGATCTTGCCATCCAGGCAGTGCAGGTTGCCTTGGGCGGTGATGACCAGGGGGTTGATCTCGAGCAGGGCCAGATCGTAGTCGAGGAACATCTGGCCGAGGCCCATGAAGATCTTGGTGAACTGCTTGATCTGATCGCCGGTGAGGCCCAGCTTGAAGGCCAGCTCACGCGCCTGATAGGGCTGCGGGCCGACCAGCGGATCCAGGGCTGCCTTGTGGATGAGGTGCGGGGTCTCGTGGGCCACCTTCTCGATCTCCACGCCACCTTCGGTGGAGGCCATGAAGACCACGCGGCGGCTGCCACGATCAACCACGGCGCCCAGATAGAGCTCCTTGGCGATGTCGGTGCAGGATTCAACCAGGATCTTGGAGACCGGCTGGCCGTTGGCGTCGGTCTGGTAGGTGACCAGGTTCTTGCCGAGCCAGTTCTGGGCAAAGGCACGGATCTCATCCTTGCTATTGGCCAGCTTGACGCCGCCCGCCTTGCCACGGCCACCGGCGTGGACCTGGCATTTCACGACCCATTTGGTGCCGCCAATCTTGTCGGCCGCTTCGGCGGCTTCTTGTGGGGTAGAGCAGGCATAGCCTTCGGAGACCGGCAGGCCGTATTCGGCAAACAGCTGTTTTGCCTGGTATTCGTGCAGATTCATAGAGGTTCTATCCGTGTTGTATGTATTTCCATCCGGGGGGGTGTTTCTCAATCCCCAGTAAGAGGGGGCCGGGGCCCCCTATTCGGGTGTCGATCAGACGTCCAGCAGCAGACGGGTCGGATCTTCAAGCAGCTCTTTGATGGTCACCAGGAAACCGACCGACTCACGGCCGTCGATGAGACGATGGTCATAGGAGAGGGCCAGGTACATCATCGGCTGGATCTCCACCTTGCCGTTCACCGCCATGGGCCTGTCTTGGATCTTGTGCATGCCGAGGATGGCGCTCTGGGGCGGGTTGATGATGGGGGTCGACATCAGGGAGCCAAACACGCCACCGTTGGTGATGGTGAAGTTGCCACCGCTGAGCTCCTCGACGGTCAACTTACCATCGCGGCCCTTGCCGGCCAGCTCCTTGATCCCCTTCTCGATGTCGGCCAGCCCCAGCACGTCGGCGTCGCGCAGCACCGGGGTCACCAGACCGCGCGGGGTGGAGACGGCAATGCTCACGTCGAAGTAGTTGTGATAGACGATGTCGTCACCGTCGAGGGAAGCATTCACCTCGGGGTAGCGCTTGAGCGCCTCAACCACCGCCTTGACGTAGAAGGACATGAAGCCGAGCTTGATGCCGTGCTTTTTCTCGAAGATCTCGCCGTACTGCTTGCGCAGGGCCATGATGGGGCCCATGTTCACCTCGTTGAAGGTGGTCAGCATGGCGGTGGTGTTCTTGGCTTCCAGCAGGCGCTCGGCGATGCGCTTGCGCAGACGGGTCATCGGCACCCGCTTCTCGCTGCGACCGGCCAGCGGGGCGATCGAGGCGGTGGCTGCCGCCACCGGCGCCGCAACGGCAGCCGGCTTGTCACCCCCCTTCATGAAGGCTTCCACGTCTTCCTTGGTGACGCGTCCCCCCTTGCCAGTACCGGCGACCTTGCTCACGTCGATGCCGTGCTCGGCCACCAAACGGCGCACCGAGGGACTCAAGTCGCTGGCCTCATCGGCCACCTGGGTCTCGACCGGCTTGTCGCGGGTCTCTTCACCGGCCACGGCGGCGGGCTTGAGCTTGGCGATCAGCTGGCGGGCCAGGACGGTTGACCCCTCCCCTTCGAGGATTTCGGCCAGGATGCCGGCATCCGGCGCCGGGACTTCCAGCACCACTTTATCGGTTTCGATGTCCACCAGGACTTCGTCACGGGCCACCATATCGCCCGGTTGCTTGTGCCAGGTGGCGATGGTGGCGTCAGCCACGGATTCCGGCAGGTCAGGGACCTTGATCTCGATAGTCATGTTATTGAGTTCCTTTTACTTCTTTCCTGTGGCTGCATTAAGCAAGGGTCAGAGCGTCTTCCACCAGCGCCTTCTGCTGCTTGATGTGGACAGACATATAACCGACCGCCGGTGAGGCGGAGGCCGGACGACCGGCGTAGCGCAGGGTGGCGCCGGCCGGCAGCACATCGTCGTAGTGGTGACGGGTGCAGTACCAGGCGCCCTGGTTCTTCGGCTCTTCCTGACACCAGACAAAGTCGGTGACGTGGCTGTAATCGGCCAAGATGGCGCGCACTTCTTCCTCCGGGAAGGGGTAGAGCTGCTCGATACGCACCAGCGCGACATCCTTCTGCTCGGCCTTGCGGCGGGCCTCAAGCAGGTCGTAGTAGACCTTGCCGGAGCAGAACACCACGCGCTTGACTCCCTTCGGATCGAGCGGATCTACCTCGCCGATGGCGTTGTAGAAGCGCCCTTCGGCCAGCTCGTCGAGCTTGCTCACCGCCTGCGGGTGACGCAGCAGGGATTTGGGCGACATCACCACCAGCGGACGGCGCATCGGGCGCACCACCTGACGGCGCAGCATGTGGAACACCTGGGCCGGGGTGGAGGGGACACACACCTGCATGTTGTGCTCGGCGCACAGTTGCAAATAGCGCTCGAGACGAGCAGAGGAGTGCTCGGGGCCCTGCCCCTCATAGCCGTGCGGCAGCAGCATGGTCAGCCCACACATGCGGCCCCACTTCTGCTCACCAGAGGAGAGGAACTGGTCGATCACCACCTGGGCGCCGTTGGCAAAATCACCAAACTGGGCTTCCCAGATGGTCAGACCGGCCGGCTCGGCAGTGGCGTAGCCATATTCAAAGGCCAGCACCGCCTCTTCCGAGAGCACCGAGTCATAGACCTCAAACGGCCCCTGCCCTTCACCGATGTTGCACAGCGGGGTGTAGGTACTGGCATCGTTCTGGTTGTGCAGCACCGCATGGCGGTGGAAGAAGGTGCCACGGCCGGAGTCTTGGCCGGTGATCCGCACCCGCTCGCCGCGCTCTACCAAGGTGGCGTAAGCCAGGGTCTCGGCAAAGCCCCAGTCCACCAGCTTCTCGCCGGCAGTCATGGCGCGGCGGTCTTCGTAGATCTTCTCGACCTGGCGCTGCAACACATGGGAGGCCGGGTACTGGGTCACCTTCTCACCGAGCGCACGCAGCGCCTCAATGGGCAGGGTGGCGTCGTAGTTCATGTCCCAGCTGTGGCCAAGATATGGAGTCCAGTTGACGGTGTGCTGCTCCATCGGGCGCCACTCTTTCACCACCCGCTCGCCGCGATCGAGGGCATCCCGGTACTCGTTGACCAGGGCGGTCGCCGCCTCTTGGGACAAGGTGCCCTCGGCCACCAGCTGATCGGCGTAGATCTTGCGCGGAGTTGGGTGCTGCTTGATCTTCTGGTACATCAAAGGCTGGGTGGCGTTCGGCTCGTCGGCCTCGTTGTGGCCATGGCGGCGGTAGCACACCAGCTCGATCACCACGTCGCGCTTGAAGGTGTTGCGGTAATCCAGCGCAATCTGGGTCACCAGCACCACGGCTTCCGGATCGTCACCGTTAACGTGCAGCACCGGCGCCTGCACCGCCTTGGCGATGTCGGTGCAATATTCGGTGGAGCGTACATCGCGGTGGTTGGAGGTGGTAAAACCGACCTGGTTGTTGATGACGATGCGCACCGTACCGCCGACGCCGTAGGCGCGGGTCTGCGACATGTTGAAGGTCTCGGCCACCACCCCTTGACCGGCGATGGCGGAGTCACCGTGGATGGTGATGGGGAGCACGGAGCTGCCGTCGAGATCGCCGCGCCTGTCCATGCGGGCCCGTACCGAGCCGATCACCACAGGGTTGACTATCTCGAGGTGGGACGGGTTGAAGGCCAGCGCCAGGTGGACGTTGCCGCCCGGGGTGGCGAAGTCCGATGAGAAGCCCATGTGGTACTTCACGTCCCCGGTGCCCCAGGATTCGCCGTGCTTGCCGGCAAATTCGTCGAACAGATCCTGGGCGCGCTTGCCCAGAACGTTGATCAGCACGTTGAGACGGCCGCGGTGGGCCATGCCGATCACGGCCTCCTTGCAGCCCTGCTCACCGGCGCGGCGAATGAGCTCCTTGAGCATGGGGATCATGGCGTCGCCCCCTTCCAGGGAGAAGCGCTTGGCCCCCGGGAACTTGGCCCCCAGGTAACGCTCCAGCCCTTCGGCGGCGGTCAGGCTGTCGAGGAAACGGGTCTTCTCCTCGGTGCTGTAGCTCCCCGTCCCCTCGATGGACTCGAGGCGCTGTTGCAGCCAGCGCTTCTCCTCGGTGGAGGTCAGGTGCATGTAATCGGCGCCGATGGAGCCGCAGTAGGTCTTTTTCAGCGAAGCGTAGAGATCCGACAACACCATGGTCTCGCGGCCGATGGCATAGGAGCCCACATTGAAGGTGGCATCAAGATCGGCCCCCTGCAGGTTGTGGAACGCCGGGTCCAGCTCAGCAATGACGTCGCGTTGCCACAGGCCAAGCGGATCAAGATTGGCATTCTGGTGGCCGCGGAAACGGAAGGCGTTAATGAGTTGCAGGACTCGCACCTGCTTGGCGTCGACGTCTGGATCCGACACCGGCGCACTGAAGCGGGAGGTGTCCTTGGCGAGGCGACGGAAGTAATCCTTGACGCGGGAGTGGGGTTGTTCGACCGCATGGCCATTGACCTGGGGCAGCCCGTCGAACAGGGTGCGCCATTCATCGGCAACGGAGTCGGGATTGTCGAGATAGGATTCGTACAAATCCTCTATATAGCTTGCATTCGCACCAGCCAGGTGAGATGACTCCAACCAGGCCTTCATCACGCCGTTATGCATTTCGATCCCTTTTGTACTTCTTCTCTGTCTAGCAGCTTGTAGGGTTTGGAAGATAGCCATCCTACACGGTCGGATGGCTATCCAGAGGTCGGGCCAGTGGCCCTGGGCTCACACGGCCCGATTCAGCAGCATCGACTTGATATGGCCGATGGCCTTGGTCGGGTTGAGGCCCTTGGGACAGACGTTCACACAGTTCATGATGCCGTGGCAGCGGAAGACGCTGAAGGCGTCGTCCAGATTGCCAAGGCGCTCATCGGCCGCACTGTCGCGGCTGTCGGCCAGCCAGCGATAGGCGGCGAGCAGGCCGGCCGGACCGATGAACTTGTCCGGGTTCCACCAGAAGGAGGGGCAGGAGGTGGAGCAGCAGGCACAGAGAATACACTCGTACAGGCCGTCCAACTTGGCGCGCTCCTCGGGGGATTGCAGGTGCTCACGCACCGGCGGTTGCTTATCGTTATTGATGAGGAAGGGTTTAACCTTCTCCCACTGGGTGTAGAACTGGGTCATGTCGATGACCAGATCCCGGATGACCGGCAGACCCGGCAGCGGCCGGATCACCACCTTGTTGCCCTTCTTGAGCAGGTCGGAGAGCGGCGTGATACAGGCCAGGCCGTTCTTGCCATTCATGTTGATACCGTCCGAGCCACACACCCCTTCGCGGCAGGAGCGGCGGAAGGCGATGGTGGGATCCAGCTCCTTGAGCTGGATCAGGGCGTCAAGCACCATCATGTCGGAACCTTCAGGAATATCAAGGTGATAATCCTTCATGTGCGGTGCGTTATCAATATCCGGGTTGTAGCGATAGACCGAGAATGTGACTTTCATGTGAACCTGCTCCGCAATCAGTAAGTCCGAACCTTGGGCGGGAACGCCTCACGGGTCTTGGGTGCCATGTTGACGCTGCGCCGGGTCATGGACTCGGTATCCGGATGGTAGAGGCTGTGGCACAACCAGTTCGCGTCATCGCGATCCGGGTAGTCGAAGCGACAGTGAGCGCCGCGGCTCTCGGTGCGGAAGTTGGCCGCGACCGCCGTGGCAAACGCCGTCTCCATCAGGTTGTCCAACTCCAGGCACTCGATGCGCTGGGTGTTGAACTCCTTCGAGGTATCGTCCAGACGGGCGTGCTTGAGACGCTCGCGGATGGTCTTGAGCTCCTCGAGCCCTTCGGCCATCGCCTTGCCTTCACGGAACACGGAGAAGTTGTTCTGCATGCAGCGCTGCAAGTCTTTGCGGATCTGCACCGGATCTTCGCCGCTGCGGGTGTTCTCCCAACGGTTGAAGCGGGCCAGTGCAGCGTCGAGGTCAGATTCGGAGGCCTCACGACCGTGCTCCATCTGCCCCAAGGTGTTGACCAGATGCATGCCGGCCGCCCGGCCGAACACCACCAGATCCAGCAGGGAGTTGCCACCGAGGCGGTTGGCGCCGTGCACCGAGACGCAGGCGATCTCCCCCACCGCAAACAGGCCAACTACCGGCACGTCGTTGCCGTCCTTGTCCTGGGTCAGGCACTGGCCGTTCACGTTGGTCGGCACGCCGCCCATCATGTAGTGGCAGGTCGGAATGATGGGGATCGGCTCTTTGACCGGGTCTACGTGGGCAAAGGTGCGCGACAGCTCGCAGATCCCCGGCAGGCGGGATTCGAGCACCTCCTTGCCCAGGTGATCGAGCTTGAGCTTGATGTGCGGGCCCCAAGGGCCGTCACAGCCGCGCCCTTCGCGAATTTCGATCATGATGGAGCGGGCCACCACGTCGCGACCGGCCAGATCCTTGGCATTCGGCGCATAACGCTCCATGAAGCGCTCGCCATCTTTATTGAGCAGGTAACCGCCTTCACCGCGGCACCCTTCGGTAACCAAGACCCCCGCCCCAGCGATGCCGGTCGGGTGGAACTGCCACATCTCCATGTCCTGCACGCCAACCCCGGCACGCAGCGCCATGCCCACCCCGTCACCGGTGTTGATGTGGGCGTTGGTGGTGGACTGGTAGATGCGACCGGCGCCGCCGGTGGCGAGCACCGTGGCCTTGGCCTTGAAATAGACCACCTCGCCGCTCTCCATGTCGATGGCGGTACAGCCCACCACATGGCCGTCCTGGTTCTTCACCAGATCCAGGGCGTACCACTCGGAGAAGACGGTGGTCTCGTTTTTGACATTCTGCTGATACAAGGTGTGCAGCAGAGCGTGGCCGGTGCGGTCGGCAGCGGCCGCAGTACGCGCGGCCTGCTCACCACCGAAGTTCTTGGACTGGCCACCGAACGGACGCTGATAGACACGGCCATTGTCGAACCGGGAGAAGGGCAGACCCATGTTCTCTAGCTCGAGAATGGCAGCAGGGCCGGTCTTGCACATGTACTCGATGGCGTCCTGATCTCCGATGTAATCGGAGCCCTTGACGGTGTCGTACATGTGCCACTCCCAGTTGTCCTCATGGGCATTGCCCAAGGCCACCGTGATGCCACCTTGGGCAGAGACGGTGTGGGAGCGGGTTGGAAATACTTTGGAAAGCAGGGCGCAGCTCTTACCGGACTGGGCAATCTGCAATGCAGCACGCATGCCGGCGCCACCGGCACCGATCACGACCGCGTCAAACTCACGAACAGGAATCATCATACCCCCCACAACACGACGAAGCCGGTCATCAGATAGGCCAGCAGTACGACCACCACCACAAATTGCAGGGCACCGCGCAGACCGACCGGTTTGATGTAGTCAGTCAGCACCTGCCACAGACCGATCCAGGCGTGGATCAGCACACAGAGCAGGGCCAGCAGGGTGAACACCCGGGTAAAGGTCGAGGCAAAGAACTCGCCCCACACCTCATAGGTGATGTCGTTGCAGGCGATGAAGCCCACCAGATAGAGGGTATAGAAGGTCATAATGAGCGCACTGGCGCGGAGCAAGATGAAATCATGCACTCCGCTGCGCCCGAAGGTTGCAGAATTGGTTACCATACCAGCACTCCCGCCAATACCGCCAGAACCCCGGTAATGACAAAGGCCACACGGGCACTCTGCTTGCCGGATTCCAGCTCTTCACCGTAGCCAAGATCCATAATGAGGTGCCGTATGCCACCCACAATGTGGTAGGCCAGCGCCGTCAGGATCCCCCACACCACCAGCTTGACCAGGACGTTGTCCAGAATGGACACCACCTGTTCAAAACCATCCGGCGAGGAGAGTGAAGTACCCAGCATCCAAAGCAGGATCGCCAGCGACACGAACATAATGACGCCGGAAACACGATGCAGGATGGATGCAATGGCAGTAACAGGAAAGCTGATCGTTTGTAGGTCGAGGTTGACCGGTCTCTGTTTGTTTTTCACGGCTTTGCCCACTCAGCTCCATTGAGCACGTTAGTTATTGTTTTCACAATCGCTGATGGGCGTTGGGCGGGGTTTGTGAGGCTTTTGTTATCAATGGATACAGGGAAGCCTTAATCCTGCAGCTGGGGTGTCTTCCAGCGTTTCCGAAAGCGTTTCAAACACCGACGTCCATCACCCACGAGCGGCAGTATATCGGTGGGGTTAACCGATGACAATCAAACATCTACACAGTATTTCAAAAACTACCACCCAGATCTCATAACTGATTTCACAATGCATTAACCGTAAGCCAGCAAAATTGACAATAGTCCCTGCTTCTGGTTCAAATATGGCGTCCAGCCGCCCGGTCGCCTTGGTATTGGGAATAGAGCCTTTGCCAGCGCTCCCCAACTCGCATAGAGTGGACAACTGGAAACAAATTAAAATAAAGAGCAAAGGAGACGTGCTATGGCTGATAAGATAGCCACCCTGCATCTACCCGGTCAGGATCCGGTTGAACTGCCGATCCTGTCTGGTTCCATAGGCCCTGACGTGATCGATGTGCGCAAACTGGGCGCCCACGGTTACTTCACCTATGACCCCGGCTTTATGGCGACCGGATCCTGCAAATCCGCCATTACCTACATTGATGGAGATCAGGGGGTGCTGCTGCACCGCGGTTACCCGATCGCCAACCTGGCCAAACAGGCCACCTATCTGGAAGTGTGTTACATCCTGCTCTACGGCGAAGCCCCCTCCAAGGCCCAATTCGCCGAGTTCCAGCGCACCGTGACCCGTCACACTATGGTGCACGAGCAGATCGCTTTCTTCTTCCGTGGATTCCGTCGCGACTCCCACCCCATGGCCATCATGTGCGGTGTGATCGGGGCGCTCTCCGCCTTCTATCACGACGCACTCGACATCAACAACGAGCAGCACCGCGAGATCTGTGCCTTCCGCCTGCTCTCCAAGATGCCGACCCTGGCGGCCATGTGCTACAAGTACTCCATCGGCCAGCCCTTCATGCATCCGCGCAACTCCCTCTCCTACGCCGCTAACTTCCTTTATATGATGTTTGCGGTGCCGAGTGAGGAGTACAAGGTCAACCCCGTAGTCGAGCGCGCCATGGATCGCATCTTCACCCTGCACGCCGATCACGAGCAGAACGCCTCCACCTCGACCGTCCGTCTGGCCGGCTCCTCGGGTGCTAACCCGTTCGCCTGTATCGCTGCCGGGATCGCCTCCCTGTGGGGCCCGGCGCACGGCGGTGCCAACGAAGCCTGCCTGCGCATGCTCGAAGAGATCGGCTCGGTTGAGCGCATTCCTGAGTACATCGCCCGCGCCAAGGACAAGAACGACGCGTTCCGCCTGATGGGCTTTGGTCACCGTGTCTACAAAAACTATGACCCGCGTGCCCAGGTGATGCGTGAGACCTGCCACGAAGTGCTCAAAGAGCTGCAGATCAAGGATCCGCTGCTCGACGTGGCCATGGAGCTTGAGCGTATCGCCCTCTCCGATCCCTACTTTGTCGAGAAGAAGCTCTACCCGAACGTCGACTTCTACTCCGGCATCATCATGAAGGCGATCGGTATTCCGATGAGCATGTTCACCGTGATCTTCGCCATCTCCCGTACCATCGGCTGGATTGCCCACTGGAACGAGATGCACTCCGATCCGGACAACAAGATCGGCCGTCCGCGCCAGCTCTACATCGGCGAGGCGCAGCGCGAGTTCGTTCCCATCGATCAACGTTGATCCTGATGGCGTATTGATTGAGGGCGGTCATTGACCGCCCTTATTTTTGCGCGCTCTAATGACGTCCTCATGCCAGCCGGGTCTGCCCGGCGGCGCCATGCCAGGAGACCCCAGATGAAATGCATTCTTATCGACAAGCCCGAAGGCCACTATCAAAGCCACCTGACCGAGGTGGATGAGGCCTCCCTGCCGTCCGGTAACGTCACGGTTCAGGTGCACTACTCCACCCTCAACTACAAAGATGCCCTCGCCATCACAGGCCAGGGGCCGGTGGTGCGCAGCTTCCCCATGGTGCCGGGTATCGACCTGGCCGGCCGCGTCATCGAGAGCAGCCATCCGGCTTACCGCCCCGACGATCTGGTGCTACTCAACGGCTGGGGGGTAGGCGAGAAGCATTGGGGGGCGCTGGCGGAGACCTGCCGCCTCGATGGTGACTGGCTCATTCCCCTCCCCTCGCGCCTGACCGCCCGCGACGCCATGGCCATCGGTACCGCCGGCTACACCGCCATGCTCTGTATCATGGCGCTGGAGAAAGCCGGTGCCCGTCCCGAGCAGGGGCCAGTGCTGGTGACCGGTGCCAGTGGCGGCGTCGGCAGCTTTGCCGTGGCCCTGCTGGCGCGCAAAGGGTTCGAGGTGGTGGCCTCCACCGGCAAGCTCGATGAGCGCGACTACCTGAAGGCACTGGGGGCACGCGAGGTGATCGACCGCGCCGAGCTCAGCCAGCCCGGCAAGCCCCTTGCCCGTGAGCGCTGGGCTGCCGCCGTCGATACAGTGGGCAGCCACACCCTGGTCAATGTTTGCGCCGCCATGCGCTACGGCGGCCTGGTGGCAGCCTGCGGCATGGCCCAGGGTCTCGACTTCCCGGCCTCGGTCGCCCCCTTCATTCTGCGTGGGGTGCACCTTATCGGGGTCGACAGCGTCATGTGTCCACGCGACACCCGGGTTCGCGCCTGGGAGCGGCTGGCCGCCGAGGTCGACGGGCCGCTGCTGGAGACCATAGCCCGGGAGATCACCCTAGCCGAAGTCATCGAGACGGCCGGCGACATCATGGCTGGGCGCCTGCGCGGCCGGGTACGCGTCAAGATAGCCTGACTTGCTGCATAAACTCGCTGCATAAAAAAGACCCGCCACTCGGCGGGTCTTTTGCATCATCAGGATGAAAGGCTTACACCCGCACGGCGGTGCCGCTGATGCTCACCATCAACATGGAGCCGTGCTGCCCCACCACCTCGTAGTCGATGTCGATACCGACCACGGCATTGGCCCCCAGTGCCATGGCGCGCTCCTTAAGTTCGCCAAAGGCGATGTCGCGGGCACGGGCCAGCTCCTTTTCATAGGCGCCGGAGCGCCCGCCTATGATGTCGCGGATCCCGGCAAAGATATCCTTGAAGATATTGGCTCCGAGGATCGCCTCGCCGACCACGATACCGCGGTACTCGAGGATGGTCTTGCCTTCCAGGGTGGGAGTGGTTGAGAGGATCATACGTGCTCCTGCATGCGAGGGGATGAGCCCAGTCTAAGGGGGAATAACAAAAAAGGAGAGGGTCTCCCCTCTCCTTTTGCTTGGTGGCCGCCTGCTTAGTGCAGCTTCAACGTCGGGCGCAGCACCCGGTTGATGCGGCCCACCAGCATGATGAGGCCGGTCTTGATGTAGCCGTGCAGGGCGATCTGGTGCATCCGGTACAAGGAGATATAGACCAGACGAGCGATGTAACCTTCGACCATCATGGAGCCGCGCATCAGGTTGCCCATCAGGCTGCCCACGGTGGAGAAGCGGCTGAGCGACACCAAAGAGCCGTGATCGTGATAGCGGTAGGGCTTCATCTCGCCGCCGTTGATCTTAGCCAGGATGTTCTTGAAGCACTGGGTCGCCATCTGGTGAGCGGACTGGGCACGGGGCGGCACAAACTTGCCATCCGGCTGCGGACAGGCGGCGCAATCGCCGATGACGAAGATGTGCTCGTCACGGGTGGTCTGCAAGGTGTCATGCACCACCAGCTGGTTGATGCGGTTGGTCTCCAGCCCCGCCAGATCCTTCATGAAATCCGGCGCCTTGATGCCAGCGGCCCACACCATCAAGTCCGCTTCAATCAGCTCGCCATCCTTGGTGTGCAGCCCCTCTTCGGTCGCCTGGGTGATCATGGTGCCGGTACGCACGTCCACACCGAGCTTGACCAGCTCCTGATGGGCGGCGCCGCTGATGCGCTCGGGCAGGGCCGGCAGAATACGCGGGCCCGCTTCCACCAGCGTCACCTTGAGGCTGTCGGTGGTGAGGTTTTTAAAGCCATAGGCATAGAGCTGCTCGACGGCGTTATAGAGCTCGGCCGAGAGCTCTACCCCAGTGGCGCCGCCACCGACGATGGCGATCTTGACGGTGTCACCCGGCTTGTATTCGGTGGCGAACTGCAAGAAACGGTTCATCATCCGGTTATGGAAGCGGTGAGCCTGGGAGGGGCTATCGAGGAAAATGCAGTGATCCTTGATGCCCGGTGTATTGAAGTCATTGGAAACCGACCCGATGGCCATCACCAGGTAGTCGTAAGGCAGCTCACGCTGGTTAACCACCACGTCGCCCTTGTCGTCGACGATGGGGGCCAACACGATGCGTTTCTCATCGCGCTTGATGTCGGTCAGGGTGCCGAGCTGGAAGTCAAAGCCGTGGTTCTTGGCATGGGACTGGTAGCTCAGGGCGTCGATGCCCGCGTCCATGGAGCCGGTGGCCACCTCGTGCAGCAGAGGTTTCCACAGGTGGGTCCGGTTGCGGTCCACCAGGGTGATCTTGGCCTTGTTCTTGCGACCAAGCTTGCGCCCCAGACTGGTGGCCAGCTCCAAACCACCCGCGCCGCCACCTACAACGACAATATTCATCATGGATCTTATTTCCTTGGTTTCTCAAAACGAAAGGGAGCCAGGAGGCTCCCTAAAGACAAATCGTTCGACGTGATAAACGTCAGGCGTCCTTGAATGCCTTCATCCGCTGCAGGTGCCGAGACAGGTTTTTAAACTTGTGCGTCTCGCGCTCGTCCCACACGATGTCGTAATAGTTCTTCAGTTCACGCTCAGTGTCCCGATTATCTCGCACTTCGTCCTGAACGGAAAGGATGCACAGACAGTTTCCTGAATTTTTCTTACGAAACTCGGTTACACACTTGGTGGCAATGTCGTTGTACTCCTCGGGCCGCTCTATCTTCCCCTGCATGTTCTCCTCCGGGTGGAGGTTGGGGTTAAACAGCACCTGGCGAATGCCGCACAGAAAACCGATCCGCTCGCTCCAGTAGGCTCCCAGCCCCACCCCGCAGATGAGCGGCTTAGGATCAGCGCTCATGTCGAGCTGTTTTTTCACCTCTTTGAGCAGATGACTCATGTCGTGACGGGGGTGCACCGTGCTGTAGTGCACGAAGCGCACATCGTCATCGATATACTGCAACTGCAGCACCTTTTCGTGATTGCCGGAGCTGGTGGCATCAAACCCGTGCAGATAAATGATCATCGCTTGTTTCCTTACTTCCGAAGCTTGCTTCAATCGACCCTACCGCAGGGATGGCGCGCCTCGCCACCCCAGATTGGTACTTTCTTGCTTTAGATCACCAAACCGTGACGGTTGCGCGGCGGTCACAAGGTGCAGCAGGCCACCCAACAGGCTTGCGGTGCCATCACACCGTGCAACATCATGGTCATGCCCTGATGATGCTTGGCAGGAGCATTCACTCTACCCCCGCCAGCGCAGCGCCATCAACTGGCCTGTGGCGCATCGCCGCGCAAGCGCCCAATCAGGGTCATGACCCCCACCAAAATGAGCCCGGCCAGCACACCGGCCAAGCCACCGATGAGGCTTGGCATCAGGGCCGCAGACAAGGAGCCGACCACCGGCAGCGCACCGACGGCGGCGCTCGCCCCTTCCAGCAGAGGGTGAGCCGCCGGCACACCGTGCAGCAAGATGCCGCCCCCCACCATGAACATGGCGAGGGTACCGACAAAGGCCAGCAGGTGCATCAGCCTCGGCGCCAGCAGCAGCAGGCTGCGCCCCAGCGCCCGCCGGGCCCCGGCCAAGGGGCCACGCTCCCCCTTGTTGACCAGGTGCAGCCCGATGTCATCAAGCTTGACGATCAGCCCCACCAGCCCGTAAACCCCGACGGTCATCAAGAGGGCAATCCCCGCCACCACGCTCACTTGCACCGCAAAAGCGCTGCCCTGCACCGTGCCAAGGGCGATGACGATGATCTCGGCTGAGAGGATGAAGTCGGTGCGCACCGCCCCCTTGATCTTCTCTTTTTCATACGCCACCAGATCCTCTGGGATCGCCTCCTCACGCCCGTGCACGTCCTCCTCATGGGGCCGCCACTTGTGCACCAGCTTCTCGGCCCCTTCAAAGCAGAGATAGGCGCCCCCCATCATCAAGAGCGGCGCGATAAGCCAGGGCACCAGGGCGCTGATG
Organism: Aeromonas simiae; assembly: GCF_014892695.1. Lineage (NCBI taxonomy): Bacteria > Pseudomonadati > Pseudomonadota > Gammaproteobacteria > Aeromonadales > Aeromonadaceae > Aeromonas > Aeromonas simiae. The sequence continues at coordinate 1,494,854 of NZ_CP040449.1, read as the reverse complement.
AGCAAGGCCGCCGGCACTAAGATGAGCTTGTTGCGTAGCGACCCCTTGGCCACCGCCCACACCACCGGCAGCTCGCGCTCGGCCCGCACCCCGCTCACCTGCTCGGCGTTGAGGGCCAGATCGTCCCCCAGCACGCCGGCGGTCTTCTTCGCCGCCACCTTGGTCATCAGGGCCACGTCATCGAGCACGGCTGCAATATCATCGAGCAGGGCCAACAGGCTGGTTCCGGCCATCCGGTTTACTCCATCTAACAACAGAAAAGGGCCCCCAGTGTAACCCATGGTTGCCCGGCGGCAACGGGTTGCCATGGCCCCCCCTCTTGCGGTTAGATTCGTCTCTCCTTCCCCTGCTGGAGAATGCACATGTCCCCATGGATCCCACTGCTCGCCGCCTGGTTTGGCGAGCCAGCCGATGATCTCACCCGCGCTCGTCGTCAGGCCCCCCTTTGGTGGGGCAAATCGGAGGAGACTGACGCCTGGCTGCGCCGCGAATTTGGCACCCTGGCCGCCGACGCCGCGGCCGGACGCCTCGATGAGTGGGCCCACAGCCCGCAGGGGCGGCTGGCGCTGATCCTGCTGCTCGACCAGTTGCCGCGCAACCTGCACCGGGGCTCAGGCGCCGCGTTTGCCCAGGATGCCCGCGCCCGCGCACTCTGCCTTGAGGGGTTGGCAAGCGGCGCGGATCAGTCGCTGAGCGCGCTGGAGCGGGTCTTTTTCTACCTGCCGCTCGAGCATGCCGAATCCCTGCCGCTGCAAGATCGCTGTGTCGCCCTGTTCGAGGCGCTCGCCCGCGAGCAGGGGCCGGGACTGTTCGATGAGTACCTCGACTTCGCCCGCCGCCACCAGGCCATCATCGCCCGCTTCGGCCGCTTTCCCCACCGCAATGCCGTGCTGGGGCGAGAGAGCAGCGAGGCCGAGCGCCACTTCTTAACCCAACCCGGCTCCTCATTTTAAGCGGCGCAGATAAAAAAACGCCCGGCATGGCCGGGCGTTACGGTATTGAGGCGGGCCTTAGCCACGCAATCTGGCGGCCACTCCCGCCACTCGCGCCCCGTAGCGGCGAGCACTCTCCAGATCCCCTTGCGGGATCGCCTCAGCCCCGGCATCGGAAGGGCCCTGAGTCAGCAGGCCGACCGAGCCGCCCAAACTGTTGGTGTCGGCACGGGTCGCCGCCTGGGTGCTGGCCGGCAGTTGACCGAGACTGACCCAGATCCCGCCGTGCTGGGAGGCGAGGGTCTGCAAATAGATGAGGGTCACCTGCTTGTCGCCGTTGAGGCTGGCACTGACGGTGAAGCCGCCAAACACCTTGTCCTGCCAGCCACGGTTGAACCACACCTTAGAGCTTTCATCAGCAAACTTCTTGAACTGCCAAGGAACCCCGCCCATGTAGGTTGGTGCACCGAAGATGATGGCATCGGCCTCATTGAGCGCCGTGAAGCCGGCTTCGCCGATCTCGCCCTGCTCATTGACGACGACGAGTTCAGCCTCGGCCCCCTTGGCCACCTCCTCGGCCACCTTGCGGGTATGACCGTAACCGGAAAAGTAGACCACGACTGTCTTGACCATATTAACCTCTTTGTAGATGGGCTGATGAAGCGACGCCTGCTGGTGCCGCGATCCGAGCTGATGGTATCTTTCAGAAACCGCCCGCCACAATGAGTGTCCGGCAAGAACCTTGGTTACCTGGAGGAAACCTATGGACACTGTCCCCTACGACGTTTATTCGCGCCACTGCCCCGCCCGCCTCTTCTTCGATCGGCTGGCCGAGAGCTGGGTGCTACTCATCATCGGACTGCTGCGCAAAGAGGGGGCGCCGCTGCGCTTTAACGATCTCAAGCGCCGCATCGACGGCATCTCCCAGAAGGTGCTCTCGCAAAAGCTCAAGCAGCTCGAACGCGACGGCCTGGTGAGCCGCGAGCTGTTCCCCTGCGTGCCGGTGCGGGTCGAATACGGCCTGACCGAACTTGGGCTCTCGTTTGCCGCCACCATGGAGCAGCTCACCGGCTGGGCACAGCAAAACGTCGAGGCCATGGCGCAGGCCCAACACCGCTATGACGCGGCTCAAGCGGCGCGCGAGGCCGAGCGTGCACGCCCGGCGCTGCGTTTCGTCAATACCCTGCCAGAGCGCTGAGGCGCCCCCCCAACCAGCGGGCCATGGCCCGCTTGCTTCATGCCCCTTCCGGTAGCGCCTCCTCTTTTTGATAGGCGTTTGGCGAAAGACCGAGCAGCTCCTGCACCGGGGTGGCGATAGTGATGGACGACAGCGTCCCCACCAAGATGCCGGTGAACAGGGTGAACGAGAAGCCATAGAGCGCCTCACCGCCGAACAGCAAGAGCGCCCCCACGGTAAACAGGGTGGTGCCCGAGGTGATCAGGGTACGGCTGAAGGTGGCGATCACCGCCCGGTTGGTGCACTCGTGGATTGCCGGCGGCTGGCGCGAGCTCAGGATGTCGCGCAGCCGATCCGAGATGACGATGCTGTCGTTGAGCGAATAGCCGATCACCGCCATCAGGCCGGCGATGACGTTGAGATCGAACTCAATCCCAAACAGGGCGATGAGGCCAAGGGCCACCAGCGCATCGTGCAGCACCGAGACCAGCACCCCGATGGCCTGGCGCCACTCGAAGCGAAACGCCAGGTAGGCGGCGATGGCCACCGAGGCCGCCAAGAGCGCCAGCATCCCCTGCTCGAGCAGCTCGGCCCCCACTTGTGGGCCAACCTGGGTGGTGCGCAGCAGCTCGACCGGCAGATCAAACTGCTGCCCGAGCAAGCTCGCCAGCTCCTGCGGTGTCCAGGCCAGGGCGTGCTCCGGCAACTTGATGAGCCACTCCCCCGGCACCCCGGCCGGGTGTAGCTCGACCGCCCCCTTGAGCGGCGCCGTCAGCAGGGCGTTGAGCTCGTGGGTGCTACGCAGGGTGTCGATGCGAAACTCAAGCAGCGAGCCGCCGGTAAAGTCGAGCCCCAGTTGCAGGCCATGGGCCCACAGCAGCCAGGCGCAGTAAAGGGTCAGGATGACCGAGAGGCCGAGGCCGATATAGCGCCAGCGGGTCAGATCGTGCAGAAAACGGTTCAACATGGCTCAGATCCTCAACAGTTTCAGGCTGCTTTTTCCCCAGATGGGGTTGATGATGGCGCGGGTGCCCCAGATACCGGTGATCATGCTGGAGATAAGCCCCAGGATCAGGGTAATGGAGAAGCCCTGCAGCGGGCCCGAGCCCACCGAGTAGAGGATCACCGCGCTGATGAGGGTGGTGATGTTGGCGTCAAAGATGGTGCGAAACGCCGAGCGATAGCCAAAGTCGATGGCGTTGGCCAGACTCCCCCCCTCGCGCAGCCGATCGCGAATGCGCTCGAAGATAAGCACGTGAGTATCCACCGCCATACCGACCGTGAGCACCAGACCGGCGATGCCAGGCAGGGTCAACACTGCCCCCGGCAACAGGGCCAGCATACCCACCTGCATCAGCAGGTTGGCCACCAGCGCCGTCACAGCCACCCAGCCAAACTTGCGATACCAGAGCACCATGAACAGCATCATGCCGGCCATGCCGAAGGCCAGCGCGGTGAAGCCAGCCTCAATGTTTTGCATCCCAAGACTCGGGCCTATGCTGCGCTCTTCCAGGATCTTGAGCGGAGCGGTGAGGGCGCCGGCGCGCAGCAGCATGGCCAGCTCCTGCGCCTCGCCCATGCTGGCCAGGCCGGTGATGCGGAACTGGTTGCCGAGCGCGGTCTGGATGGTGGCGACGTTGATCACCTCGTTGCTGGCACGCAACTGCCCCTGGGCATTGGTCTTGTACTCGGTGAAGACGGTGGCCATCGGCTTGCCGACGTTGACCCGGCTGAACCGGTTCATCTGGTTGCCTCCGGCCCCGTCGAGCACGATCCCCACCTGGGGCTGGCCGGTCTCACCGAGGCTGGCGCGGGCGTCGACGATGTGATCGCCGGTCAGCACCGGCTTGCGGGTGAGCGGCACCGGCTGACCGGTGCGATCGTTGATGGTGAAGTGGCTCTCGCCGCGCACTTCATAGAAGGCGAGCGAAGCGGTCGCCCCCAGCACATCCTTGGCCTGCTTGGGGTTGTGCACCCCAGGCAGCTCGATGCGGATCGCACTGGGCCCTTGACGCTGCACCGCCGCCTCGACGATGCCGAGTTCGTTGATGCGCTTTTGCAGGATCTTCTGGTTCTGGATCACCGCATTGGTGACCAACTGCGCCCGCTCCTCCTGGCCCAGCGTCAGCAGCAAGGTGCCGTCACGGCGCTCCAACTGCCACTGCTGGTTGCCAAGCAAGGGGCGGATGGCGGCCGCATAGGCCCCCTCATCGACCCCCTCGGGCAGATTGACGCGCACCCTGTCGATGGCCACCTTCTGAACCGAGGCTCCACGCAGGCGCGCCTCGCGCAGCGTCTGGCGCACCATGTCGACGAGGTTGCTGCTCTGCCTGTCGAGCACAAAGTCGGTGTCGACTGCGATCAGCAGTTGGGAGCCGCCGCGCAGATCGAGCCCCAGCTTGATCGGGGCCGCCCCCATGGCCTTGATCCAGGCCGGCGCATTGGCGTGAAACTCCAAAGTGGTGGTGGCGCCGAGGGCATCGAGCGCCTGCTTGGCACTTTGTTGATCATCCTGACTGGCAAAGACCAGGGTCAGGCGATCCCCCACCTCCAGCGTCTGGCTGGGGGCAACCTGGCGCTCCTCGAGCGCTCGCCTCTGCTCGAGGCTGAGCACGTGCTGGCCATGCAGGCCAATGGCGGGCTGCTCACCGAAGAAGGTCGGCAGCGAATAAAAAGCAAACGTCACCAACATGAGCGCGAGCAGGGCATAGTTCCAGCGGCTCATGCGGTTGAGCGGCGCATGCTGGGCACGCGCGCGGGATAACATGGTCATGACAGACCCCATCAATGTGATTCAATGACTCCCCGCACTGCGGGATGAAGACAAGAAGGGTGAGGCCTGTGGGCGAAAGCGCCGGGATCAGGCCGTCACAAGGGGGGCGTGACGGCGTCGGTGACTGAAGCGGTAAAGCAGATGGGCGTAGGCGTGTTGCCGCCGGTCATAGCGGCTGAAGCGATCGCGAAAGCTGTGCCTGTGGTAGGCGACGCCGGCCGGGGCCAGCAGGCCACACAGCAGCAGCAGGATATCGCCGAGCGACCACTCGGTGAGCAAGCGGTAGCGGGCTCCCGGGGTCTCATCATCGGCGCGCAGCGCCTGCTCAAGGCGCAGTAGATGACTCTGGTGGGTAAACGCGGCTTCAAGGTGATCCTTGAGCGGCACGCTGCTTTGTAGCCCCCCCTGCTGGGCAGGCACAGCGCGCTCCCCCGGGCCGGTGGCCAGGGCGGTGCTGAGGACCATGGCCATCAGTAACATCAGCAGCAGGGAGCGCAAGCGAAGCAGCACGTTCATCACCATATAGAATAACGGGATGACCATAGCATGTTGATGGATATAAAAACAAGGCGACCCAGAGGCCGCCTTGGCAAGGTGTGACTTAACCCGCGCGGGCCATGGCCAGGAAGTCGTTGGCATAGCCCTTGAGCAGGCCATAGAGGTGGGCCCGCTGGGAGAGATCCAAGGTCTGGCTGAGATCCGAGAGCCACTGCACGGTGCGCTGGCGCGACTGGGCGGTGTAGCCGGTGTAGCGCCCCCCCATCAGACTGTCACCGCTGGTGAGCAGGGTGCCAAGGCGCGCCTCAAACTGCGGCGTTCCCTTGAGCTTGATCACCTGCTCCAGCTCATCCCACCAGTGCTGCTGGTAGTCAAGCCAGGGGCCGTACAGTTCGTACTGCCACTCGACCCAGCGCGCCACCAGCGGCGCCTGGGCCGGCTTGACCGAGCCAATCCAGAACGCCAGACGCTTGTTCATCTTCTCGGTGAAGTCTTTGAGCTCCTCGTCGCGGCTGCTGCGCTTGAAGCTGGCCTGCTTGTCGGCCAGCTTCTTACGCCGATCGCCGAGAAACTTGGCAAACTGCTGATCGGTCAGCAGCGTGGCCAGACGCACGGTGCGCGGAATGGCGTCGGCGATCACCCGATCCAGATCCCCCTCCAGCGCGCTCAGGTGCTTGTCGACCTGGGTCGGCGACATGGGGCTGGCCACATCGCGGCTGAGGGCGGTGAGCTGGGCGCCGTACGTCGGGATCTCCGCGCGGCGGTGCCACTGCATCAGGCCGCGCACCTCGCTATCGAGGGCACTCTTTTGCTCCCGGCTCAGGGAGAAGTAATCATCCAGTTGCCAGACGATGGCCCAGTCGAGCCAGTAATAGATGAGGCGGGTGGAGCACCCCACCAGCAGCAGGCAGAGCACCCCTACGCCCCAGGCTTTCATTCGTCTCATCGGCTCACTCCAGTCGTTGACGATAGCGTGCAATCCACGCCTCGATAGCGGGATCCTCCCCCTCCCCCCGACGCACCAGCGCCCAGAGCAGGGCGATGTAGTCGACCCAGGGCAGGAAGGGACGAAAATTCAGTTCAAAACATGATCCGCCCGCGGCCCGATAGCAAGCCTCCAGCGCATCGCCATCTTCCTCACTCCAACCGTGGGTGCGCAGGATAGAGGCCAGCTCGAAGCCGGGATGACCGGCCGCGCCATACTCCCAGTCCACTACCCAAGGGCGCGGGCCGAGCAGGTTAGCCGGGCTGAGATCGTGGTGACACGCAAGCCAGCACTCATCGGGCTCGCGGCTCGCGAGCAGGGGCCGCTCCAGCGCACTTAGCCAGGATGGCAAAACGGCCAACTGGCGCCGGTAGCGCGCCGCATGGGCGCGTACCGCCATCTGCACCGGGGGCACCGCAAAGCGGTGCAGCACCGCCAGCACCCTGGCCAGCGCAGGGATGGCCTGCGTCTGGGGCGGCGGCGCCTCGGCCCAGCTCGGCTCGGCGCACCAGTCGATGAGCAGCAGGCCGCGCGCTGGATCGGCGTAATGGCAGGGAGGCGAGAGGCCCGCCGCGGCCGCCTCCCGATAGAGCTGCCACTCCACCGCGCGATCGATACCCAGGCTAGCAGGCACCGGGTGACCCTGACGCAGGAACGCCTCACGGCCATCGGGCAGGCGCAGCCGAGTATTGCGGTTGGTCAGCCCCCCCGACAGCGGCAACTCGGTGGCCATATGCCAAGGGGGCGGCAGCGCCGGGCGCAACTTACCAGCCGAAGGTGGACTTGCGGGCCTGCTTGCGGATCTCCTTCTGATCGGCCCACACCAGCTCACCGCTTTGCAGATCCATCAGGTTCATGGTCATCTGGTAGAAGACATCCTTCACCTTGCCATTGTCTTTGACGATGCTCGAAAGGTTGCCGTACATCATGTAGCGAGCACCGGTCTGCTTGCCAAGGCGCACCATGGAGGCCGGATCGACCAAGCCGCTGCTCTGCTGGTACTCCAGTTGCTGCTTGACCGCCGCCACCTTGCTCATGTCGACAAAGCGGAACTGGCCGGAGGCGAGCAGCTTGGTGCGGATGGTGTCGGTGACCGCCTCGGTGTCGATGTGCTCCGAGGTCTTGTTGCGGATAGCGTCCATGAACATGACAGGGCGACCGGCCGCGGTGATGTCGCGGGTGGCCGGCGAGCTCAGCATGGAGTCGACCATCTTGGTGGCGATGCCTTGCAGATCGGTGGAGCCGTAATCGGCGGTGACGGTCTCGGTCGCGGTCGGATCGCCGTAAGAGACGGTGGTGCTCGAGCAACCGCCGAGCAGCAGGGCGCCCAGGGTCAGGGGCAGCAGAGAACGCATTTTCATCAGTAGGATTCCTTCAACACTTCACGAACGTAGAGGCGATAGCTGACCACCTCAGCCTGGGGAGCCGTGGCCGTCAGGGTGCGGGTCTGATGGCCGTGCAGCGCCAGCGGCTGCCAAGGACGGGCATCGACGGCCACCTCCTGCCCCTGACCATCGAACCAGGTGAATTGGTACTGCAAGGTGCGATCGCCACGCTGGAGATTGCCAATCTCGACGCTGGCCTTGAGCACCCCGTTTTCGCGGGTTCTGGTGCGCTCGGTGAGGCGCACGTCGAGCCCCTCCTGCACCTGGGCAGCCTGACCGCTGTAGCCGGTCATCCAGACACCGCTGGTATCGGTGCTGCACCCGGCCATCAGCAGGGCGGTGAGCAGCATTCCCGCCATGCAGGCGCCGCGGGTTACACGTTGTTTCATAGGGGAACACTCCTGATTTGCAGATGGGGGGAGACTCGGGTCACCCACACCAAGGTGGTGCGACCGGGTCGCACCTCGACCGACTCACCGCGCCCGTTGAGCAGCAGCTCAATCCGACCAGCCGGCACCTCCGCCGACCAAGCGGCGGCCCGTGCCGGCAAGGTGCTCCAGCTGCGGGTGTCAGCATGCTCGGAGAGGGTGTTAAACAGCCCCACCACCAGATTGCCAACGTCGTTGCCCTTGTCGGCCGCCACCCGGCGTAGCTGCTCCTTGGTCACCAGTCGCAGCAACTGGCGCGTGGCCATGCCGGGCAGCTTCTCTTGCAGATCGTAGGCGGCGAGCGCCTCCAGATTGGCCAGTGGCTCGGCGCGGCCTTGAGCCTTGCCCGCCGAGATGGCGAGCGGCACGCTCGGCTCGGCGCGGTTGTCGTAATAGGGCAGCGCCACGGTAAAGGTACGAAAATCGCCGGCCGAGGTCGACAGCGGGAGCGGCAGCCAAAGTTCGCGCCGCGCCGCGATGATCCCCTCCTCATAGAGCACCACCACGTTTCCAACCTTGGGAGCGATGGCCGGCGCTTTGCGCCCGAAGCGCCGCTCGAGGGCCGCGATCTCCTCCGGCGCACCGCGCCGCCGGGCCAGCCGCAGCAGGGCATCTTGCACCGCCCGATTGTCGGGGGCGAGCTCGATGGCCCGGTTGAGATCGACCCAGGCGTCGTTGAGCGAGCCGTCCGCTTCATAGAGCAGGGCTGAGAAGTAAAAGGTGTAGGGGTTGAGAAAACCGTGCTTGACCCCCCCTTGCAGGCGATCGAGGGCGGGAGCGCGCTGCGCCAACTGCTGGCCGACTTGCCGCTCGCGCTCATCGGCCACGGCGGCGCGCCGCCGGGCTAGCGCCGCCTCCTGGGCCTGGTTGGCCAAACGCAACTCGACCAGGGCCCCTTCACGCTCCCCGGCCAGCAGGTAGTCGATGGCCAGATAGTGGTGCAGCAGGGTGCGCTCAAAATCGGCGATGGCGTAAGTCATGGTCTGGTCGTTGGAGAGCAGGCTGCCGGCCTGCTCCAGCCCGTCACGCACCCGGATGCGAGCCCGCTCGTCATCGGCACGCACCGCCATGTCGGCCGCCTGTAGTGCCCGGCGGCTGCCAGCGACATCGCCGGCCAGCAGGGCGATGCGCCCCTCCTCCAGCCGGTCGAGCACATAACTGCCATCACCCGGTGTCGATTCACGTACCGCCTTGCGCGCCTCGGCCGCCTGACCGAGTCGCAGTTGGTTGCGAAGGCTCGCACTCTGATCCGAGTAGGTCACGAAATAGTCCTGCCAGCTGGCACAGCCGCCCAGCAGGAGCGTCAACAGAAGGGGGAGCAGGCCGGCAGGCCTGCGACGAACCGTTAGCAGCAAAGGAGCGGGCCGAGGGACTTACCGCCCACCAGGTGCATGTGGATGTGGTAGACCTCCTGCCCGCCGTGGCGATTGCAGTTCATGATGAGGCGATAACCGTCCTCGGCGATGCCGGCGTCAGCGGCCAGCTTGCGCGCCACGGTGAACAGACGGCCCAGGGCCAGCTCGTGCTCCGGCTCCACATCATTGACGGTCGGGATCAGGGTGTTAGGCACGATCAGGATATGGGTCGGCGCCTTGGGATTGATGTCACGAAAGGCGGTGACCAGCTCGTCCTGATAGAGGATCTGGGTAGGGATCTCTTTGCGGATGATCTTGCTGAAAATGGTTTCCTCAGCCATGCGTGAACTCCTTGCTAACAGTGGGTTGGCAGAGCTTGCAGGGTAAAGGAAAGTGCCTTGTGACGCCACCCCTGACCACAAGTGTGACGCGCTCCCGCTTTCTGCGACACGAATTGTCATCTTGGCTTCATTTATGGTTAAAACAGCCGATACCCCGGACGACCACCAGTCAGGGACTAGCGATACAGCGGGACAATAATGAAACAGACAATAGCCAACCTCTCTATACTGCAGCGGGTCTACCTTGGATTTGCCATCCTGGTACTCGTGATGCTCGCCTCCTCGGCGCTCACCTTCAGCAGTCAAAACCAGCTCAAGCAGGCGCTCACCCAGGTGACGGAGCAATCCATGCCTCTGGTATTGGCCAGCAGCCAGACGCAAGTCGCCCTGCTCTCGGCCAACAAGTGGCTGGCTGATGCCTTAACCGAGCAGGATGTCAAACAACTCGACGGCGAAATCACCCACCTGCGTCAAGGGCTGGACGCCGTCACGGCCGCCCTCAGCACGCTGGATCAAGCCGCCGCCGCCCACGCACAACTGGCCGCACCACTGACCCAGCTCAAAGAGCAGCTCACCGCCTACCAGGCCCTCACCGCCAGCCTGCCCGACGCTCACCGCAGTGTGCTCGAGCGGCTGGCTAAGGTGAACCGTGCCAAGGGACAGTTCCAGGTCACCCTCCCCCAGTTCAAGAAGAACCTGGCCGACATGATGCTGATGGTTGACGACAGCTTCATTAAGATGCTGGCCGAGAAGCTCACCACCCAGCTCGCCACCATCGAGCTCTCAACCATGGATGCCCTCAACCAGACCACCGCCGCCCCCATTGAGGCCGCCCTTCGACGCAATGCGATGCAGATCGACGGCTTCAACGGCACGGTCAAGGATCTTCAAGGGGAGCTGCCCAACTTCGACAACGACGTCGGCCACCATGTGCGTGCCTTCGTGCGTGACACCACCGGCACGAGTGGCGTGTTAATGCAATACCTGGCCTTGATGCGCGAGCAGTCGACGATGCAGCAAAAACGCCGCGAAGCCGGTGAGCTGGTGGGCAACATCCAGGCCACTTTGGCGCAGGTCAACGCCCAAAGCGAGCAGATCATGGCCGGCAGCATCGCCGCCGCCGATGGGGTGCTGGTACAAAGCCGACTGCTGCAAGGGCTGGCCATCGCCGTCGCCATCGCCCTCTCACTGCTGGTGGCATGGGGCCTTGGCAAGGCGATCCGCCGTCCGCTGCAAGAGCTGCTGCGCGTCCTCGGCGCCGTCACCCAGGGCGACATGACTGAGCGGGTAGCATTTCGCAGCCAGAACGAGTTTGGCCAACTGGCGCGCCAAGTGAACCTGCTGATCACCCAGATGGCCGAGGTGCTCGAGCAGCTCTCCCTTGCCTCAAACCAGTTGACCAAGGCGGCGCACGGCAACCGCTACACCGCCGAGAAGGTACGTGGCGAGCTGGAACTTCAGCGCGCCGAAACCGCCTCGGTGGCCGCCGCCATGACCGAGATGGAGGCTTCGGTGCGCGAGGTGGCCCAGGCCGCTCACCTGAGCCTGGAGCAGGTGCAAGAGGTCGAACAAGCCGCCCGGATCGGGCGCGAGGTGATGGCAGGCAACATCTCTACCACCCACCAACTGGCTGACAAGCTGCACCACACTGCTCAGGTGATCCAGGATGTCAGCGTCATGAGCAACAAGATTGGCAACATCCTCGAGGTCATCCGCGGCATCGCCGAGCAGACCAACCTGCTGGCCCTCAATGCCGCCATCGAGGCGGCGCGGGCCGGGGATCAGGGACGCGGTTTTGCGGTGGTGGCCGACGAGGTGCGCGGGCTGGCCTCACGCACCAGCGACTCCACCAGCGAGATCCACACCATGATCGCCGACCTGCAACAGGCGGTCTCCCGTGCGGTCAAGGTGATGGATGAGTGCTCGAGCGAGATGGAGGCGAGCGTACAGCAGAGCTCGGATGCCAATGGCGCCATGGAGGAGATCCAAGGCATCGTCACCCAGATCAACGACATGTCGAGCCAGATCGCCGCTGCCGCCGAGCAGCAGCAGGCCACCAGTGCCGACATTGCCACCAACTTGCATCGCATCTCCGATATCTCGGATCGCAACTATCAGGGCATCGAGCAGGTTGCCAACACCAGCCAGCAGCTCGACCACCTGGCCGAGCAGCAGCAGACGCTGGTGCAACGATTCCGCCTCACCGCCTGACCCCTTCGAGCCCCGCCCCTGCGGGGCTCTGTTTTCATGGCCTCGCCTTGACGGCGTTTTGCCACCATCTATAGTCTTGATTCTGTGCGTTTTATCAACACCAGCTCCGTCATGAAAGGATCTCGCACAGAGTGCCTGCCACGAACCTCTCACAGGGATGACCACTATGTTCGGAAAGAAGAAGCTGCTTGAAGAAAACGCCCACCTGCGCGCCGCCCTCCAACAACTCTCCAGTTTCCAATCCGCCATCGAGCACAAGGTGCCCTATATCCAGTTCACCCCGGAGGGGATCGTCACCTTCGCCAACGAGCTGTTTCTCAGCGTCACCGGCTACAGCCGTGACGAGGTACTGGGCCAGCACCACCGCATGCTCTGCTTCCCTCAAGATGTCCAACTGCCGGAGTACGAAGCCTTCTGGCGCGATCTGCGCGGCGGGCTGTTTCGCAGCGGGCGTTACATCCGCCGCAGTAAGCAGGGCCAGGCCATCTGGCTCGAGGCCACCTACTTCCCCATCATGCAGGAGGGGCAGGTAACGGCGATCGCCAAGATCGCCTCCGACGTCACCGCCGAGCAGACCAAAATAGATCGCACCCAGGCCCTGCTCGATGCGTTGGATCGCTCCCTGGCGGTGATCGATTTTCTGCCCGACGGTGAAATCACCCATGCCAACGATAACTTCCTGCACTGCTTTGGCTACTCCCTGGCCGAGATCCAGGGGCAGCACCACCGCCTCTTCTGCGAGCCCGCCTTCTACCAGCAAAACCCCACCTTCTGGCAGGATCTGGGCTCAGGCAAACTCAAGAGCGGCCTGTTCATGCGTATCGATAAGTTCGGCCGCAAGATCTGGCTGGAGGCCACCTACAACCCCATCTTCAACCACGAGGGCAAGGTGGTGAAGATCATCAAGTTGGCCAGCAACATCACGGAGCGGGTCGAAAAGAGCCTCACCATCCGCGAAGCGGCGCAGAAGGCGTGCCATATCGCCACCGAGACGGTCACCTCGGCCAACCGGGGCCGAAAGCTGATCGATGCCTTCTTGACCACCTCGGGGGAGATCAACGACTCGGTACAGAGCGTCTCTCATCAAATAGACCAGCTCAACGCCCAGTCGAGCAACATAGAGGCGATCATCTCCACCATCAGCAGCATCGCCGATCAGACCAACCTGTTGGCCCTCAACGCCGCCATTGAGGCGGCCCGCGCCGGCGAGCAGGGACGCGGCTTTGCCGTGGTGGCCGACGAGGTGCGCCAGCTAGCGGCCCGCACCTCCTCCTCCACCGAGGAGATCACCGGGGTCATCAAGAAAAACTCTGCCATCGCCAGCCAGATCACCCGCACCGTTGCCACCGTGTCGGATCACACCGAGTCCGGCAAGCAGCAGATCAACACCATCTCGGCGGTGATCGAGGAGATCATACAAGACGCAAGCGACGTCTCGGAAACGGTGCAGAGCCTCTCTTTGTGACCCGCAATAACAAGCAATAACAAAAGGGGGGCTTAAAGCCCCCCTCTTCATCTCCCGCTCTGTCAGTCCAGCAGATGCCCCGCCTTGATCACCTGCTGATACCAAAAGAAGCTCTCCTTGCGAATGCGGCGCAAAGAGCCCCCCTGCTCGTCCCTGTCCACATAGACAAAGCCGTAGCGCTTCTGGTAGCCGTTGAGCCAGCTCAGGATATCGGTAAACGACCAGGCGCAGTATCCGAGCAGCTCGACCCCGTCCTGCATCGCCTGCTGGCAGGCGTGCAGGTGACTCTTGAGATAGGCGATGCGGTAGTCATCGTGCACCTGATCGCCTTCCCCCAGTTGATCAAACTCCCCCAGGCCGTTTTCGGTGATCATCAGCGGCAGGGCGTAGCGCGAGGCGAGCCGACGCAGGGCGATGCGCATACCAGTCGAGTCGATGGCCCAGTCCCAGTTGCTGGTCTCCAGATGCGGGTTGGGAACGGTTTTATAAAGGCCAGGAATACCGCTCGAGGGGGTGGTGCCCTTCTTGCCGGTGGTGTTGATGCGCGCCAGACCCTGCCCACCCAGCGGGTTATCGGTGAAGGTCAGGGTGTAGTAGTAGTTAACGCCGATGTAATCGGGCTTGCCCTCGGCCAGCAGCGCCATATCGCCCGGCAGGATCTCCGGCGCCTCGCCCTGCTCGCGCAGCCAGTTAAGCGCCGCCAGCGGGTAGCGGCCGAGGCAGTAGGCATCGAGCCACCAGTAGTTGGTCAGCTCCTCGGCATTTTCAAAGGCGAGCATGTCGCTCGGCGCACTCGAGGCCGGATAGGCGGGTGAATAGGCAAAGCTCGGGCCAATCAGGCCATGTGGCACATGCTGGCGGAACGCCTTAATGGCCCGAGCGTTGGCCAAGAAGGCGATGTGGTTGGCGGCAAAGAAGCGCTTTCTGTCCTGCACGGCAGGGGGATGGGTGCCGAGCTGGTAGGCGTTGGTCAGGTTGTAGTTCTGCTCGTTGAGCGACACCCAGTATTTCACCTTGCCGGCAAAGCGCTGATAGAGCGTCACACAGTAGTGCTCAAAATCATCGATGATGCGCCGGCTTTCCCAGCCACCGTACTCATCTTGCAGCGCCTGGGGCATGTCCCAGTGATAGAGCGTCAGCACCGGCTCGATGCCGCGTGCCAGCAGGGCGTCGATGAGCCGCTCGTAGAAGGCAAGCCCCGCCTCGTTAGGTGTGCCGCGCCCGCTCGGGAAGATGCGCGGCCAGCTCACCGAGAAGCGGTAAGCCTTGAGCCCCATCTCGGCCATCAGGGCCACGTCCTCTTCCATGCGGTGGTAGTGATCCACCGCCACGTCGCCGTTGCTCCCCTCAAAGGTGGTGCCGGGGATCTTGGTGAAGGTGTCCCACACCGACGGCCCCTTGCCGTCGACGTTCCAGGCTCCCTCGACCTGATAAGCGGCAGAAGCGGCGCCCCACAGGAATGCCTGCGGGAAAGGCTTGAGTTGGGCATGGTGCATGGTCAGCTCCTCATGAAATGGCAACAGGGCGCCCGCTTGGGGCCACCGGACTTGGCCCTAGCATCGCCTGCGCTTACAATTCCGTCTAATGACAAATTTTGCATTTTAAAATTCCTAGGAGGAATGATGGAGCTGCGCGATCTCAACGCGTTCACCACCCTGGCCGAGGTGCTGCACTTTGGCCAAGCGGCGGCGCGCCAGCACGTCACCCAATCGGCCCTCAGCAAGCAGATAAGACGCCTTGAAGCGACGCTCGGCGGCCCCCTGTTTGAACGCAGTGCCAGCGCTACCCGCCTCACCGCCCTCGGCCACGCTCTGCTGGGCGAGGCGCAGGAGATAGTGCGCCGCTGCGAGCAGTTGCCACATACCGCCCAAGGCGTACTGGCCGGCGCCCAAGGCACACTACGAGTGGGGTTTGGCGTGGCGACCCGCATCCTGGTGCCCGCCGCCATCGCCCGCTTTCGCGCCGAGCGCCCGGCGGTGCAGGTGGAGCTCTGCGATCTCTCGACCCACCACCAGATCCTGGCCCTCGCCGAGGGGCGCCTCGATCTCGGTTTTTGCCGCCTGCCCGCCCCCAAAGGCTGGTATGCCCAGCCGGTACTGCGCGCCCACTTCGTGGCGGTGCTGCCGGCAGCCTACCCCGATCTGGCGGGCATCAAGTCATTGCTAGCCTACCCGCTCGCCATCCTGCGCCGCGACAAGGCCCCCTCGTTTCACGATCACCTGATGAACTACCTGGCCCAGAGCGGCCTGCGTCCAGGAACGCTGCAATACGTCGGTGACTTCGCTGCCGGCATCGCCAGCGCCGCGGCCGGCATCGCCTGGACCATCATCCCCTCCTCCACCACGGTCGATCACCCGGCGGTGAAGACGCAGCCCCTGCTCGATCCCGAGGCAAGCTGGCTCATTGGCCTGGTCTGCCCCAACCCACCGGCCACCCCGCAGGTGCAGGCCTTTTGTGAGATCATCGCCGAGTTGAGTGAGCCGGCGTGAGCGCCTGCCACAGCCGGGCCCATCATGGTGACAGCACCAACCTGTCTTTGCTCGCGAGCCCGGCGATCGCCTCTTTTCACGTTCAACCCGACACCATGAGCAAGCCACAGACGACAAGGGCAGCCTCTGGCTGCCCTTGTCGTCTAAATGTCCACCCACCTGGGGCTAATCCATCGCTTCGAGTGACTGAGGCATCCGCAAAGCCCGACCATGCATCAGGCACCCCACCACCTTGGCACGCGCCCCTTTAAGCACATTAGCCAGCGTTTGACGGGAGACCCCCATCTGGCGCGCCGCCTCCTGCTGTTGCAACCCCTCCAGATCGACCAGCCGCAGCGCCTCAAACTCGTCGGCAGCCAGTACCACGGACTCGCACTCAACCAGTGGCTTACCATTGGGTTTAAAACAAGAGACCGCCGGGTGGCCGCAAATATGGCGCGGGATCTTGGGTCTTGGCATACATACCTCACAGCAGAATCAAAACCGGGCCAGCCTAACAGGCCCGCTTGAGGGTGTCACGACCACCCGATTGTGGTGGCCGGCGCTTCTCGCTTCAGTAGGAAGCGGTATCAATAAAAAGAGGCGCCTCAATCATGGAGCGCCTCTTTTATCCACCAACACCAACGGCTTATTGCTTGACGCAGAGCACCATAGGTAACACTTTGGAGCCAAACATCAGGTACTCCTCTTTTTCATCGATCTGGATAGGGATATCGCGATAGAGTCCAAGTACCTTATACATCTTCGCAACCTGCTCATTGGACGCCGTATCACGCATCATTTTATTGGTCTCTGTCATATCAAAATAATATTGGTTTGAACGCTGGTGCTTGTAGTTGAAATAGACATGACGATAGACATCACTGGTGTCTGCCCCATCCTTTAGAGAGCCAGACAAATAAGCCATAGCCCGGCCGTCACGTTTCAGAAAAAAGATCACCTGCGTCGTGAATGAAAATCCATTTTCCCCAAATTCATCTTGATAACTGAGCTTGGCTTCACACTGTGCTAACCTGAATGAGAGAAAGATCCAGAGCACAATTCCAGAAAAAATTCCAGAGAAAAATGGGTAATCATTATCCCATCAGGGAAAATGAAAATTCCCCCTCATCAATATCAAAAATAAGCGATCACCAACGTGCCGCTACCGGAGAAAGCGCCTGTCGTGGTAGGAGTGCCGGCCAGCGTCACTCCGACAGAGACCTGGTTGCCCCCCTTAACACCATTAATCACCGGTTTGTTCGTAATGGATTCACCATTGAGTGTGACATTCGCATTGATGCCCGAATCGGTATGAATGACGGATCCGCCAGTGACCATTCGCATCGTAAAATTGAGCTCACTGGTGCAATATATATTCACATTTTTTGTCATGGACTTTCCATTTACATGGTGAGAGACGAGATAACCGAAGTTAAAGTCCAAGTCAGTATTTTCCATTGAGCAATACTGCCCCGCAGGAGGGGGGCTAATACAATCCCCATACATGATATATGGATCACCTCCCCAGGCACTCCCCCACCCTTCATAATGCGAGCCACCGACAAAAAAACACTGATATGAGGGCATCCATGCAGAGTAACTTCCGCCAATCAACTGCGTCAGTTGCTGAGAGACTGTTGTTAATTTTCTTGATGTATCAATAACTATATTTTTAATCAGGTTAGTTGTACCCACTTTAAGATTTCCTATTATTCCCCCATACGCGGAACTAGAAATCTGATTAGGGCGATAACCCACTTGGGTAAGGGCCTCTTTATAGGTGATATCGTCAGGCCAACTAGGGGCATTGAAGGTGTGCGACTTGAAATAGATGGTGGTTTCCCCCCACATAGCGGGATCGACCTCAATGTGCGAGATCACTGGCCACTGGTAAACCAGCGCCTTGGCCACAGGGGTGATAGCCAGCAACATGGCTAGCAATAACGTCTTTCTCATGTTCGTTATCTCTTATTGATATTCGGCCCTGAGGGTGGCCCTGGCGCTGAACTCCCCTGTCTCTAGCGCACTCTCTACGCTCTGGATGTCATGCACCAAGACGGCCTCCAACTTAGGCGGGGTGTCGCGCGCTATCTCAACCTTCTGCTCCAGCGGGAAGGGCTGGCCATTGAGCTCAAGACGCACCCCAAGTGCACTCTGCTCGGTTGCCACCGTCGCCTTGAGCGGATCAAACCCCGCCGGCGTGCCACGCCACGAGAGCAGCAGCTGCCATGGCTGGGTGTTCTCGTCACACTCTAGGTGGATGTCGACGCTCTGCCGGTAGAGGCCACTGGCGACCTTCTTGATCCCGACCCGCGGACCGAAATCGACCTTGATCACCCCTTCACTGCCGAGGGTACAGGGGGGCGGCTCCACCAGGGTGCCCTTGAACTCGAGATTGGATGGCTCGTCCGCCGCCACCGTACCGGCCACCAGCAAGATGGCGAGGATTGCAAGTCGCATGGCGACCTCCTTTGACATTACGCGAAACGAGCCGGCGGCTAGTGATAGTCGACAACCAGAGAGGCCAGCGCCCGAAAGGTGCCGCCTGACAAGGTACTGCCCTCTCTTTTGATAGGCACGGCCGCTATCTCTGGCGCCTTGGGGTAAGTAAAGGGCACCGACTGCCCCAACTGATAGCGGGCCCCATCGACATAGAGGGCGATGCCGAGATCCGTCACTCCGCTGTTGAGCGCATTGGCATCAAAGGCCGCGCCGCTGCCTGAGATGCTCAGCTCCTGATTCACGGTGAGCGCCGCAGAACAATCCAGCGAGATGGGCACGACCATCTTGTAATGTTCGCCATCGACCCGGGTGGTCAACACTTCATCACCAAAGTCCACCACTATGGTCTCGTTGTTGTTGATGACACACAGTGGGGCCTCAATCAGGGAGCCATGAAAGTTGATGTCGTTGGGGGCTGCCTGTAGCGGCGCTATCGCACCCAACAGCGCCCCGATGAGTAGCCAATCGCTTATCCGCACTGCAACCTCGCCGCCGTTTTTCTCGTTCATTGATATCCAAACACCATGGTACCGCTGCCCTTGAAGCTCCCTTCCGAGAGCTGCTCCGGCTTGCCCGCAATCGGCACGGCATATAAGCGTGGGCTATCCCCATAGGTAAAATTGAGCGTTTCACCGACCCGCAGTGGTGCGTCATCATGAAACAGCTGGATCCCCAGCTCTTGCATATCGGTTTTTAATATTCCTGAACCAAACGCTGCCGTTTCACCACGAATGCTGAGCGACAGATAGGGCTGGGCTAACCCGTTACAACGCAGGTCATAGACGATCTCGCGCCTCTGGTAGGCCACCCCATCAAGCTTGCGGATCATGATCCGATCGCCGAAGTCGACATCCACCTCTTCCCCACTATTGACGGTGCAATCCGGGGTATCGACGATGACGCCCGATACGTTCAGATTGAGGTTGCCCCCAGCCGCAGGCACGGCCAGCGCCACCATGGGCCACAGTAAGACCCCAGCGGCAGCGAGGGTGATGAGGCCCTGGGGTAACCTCCGAGTCAAACGGCCATTATTCATCCAGCATGACCACCTTAACCTTGCCCAGCTCCTCGCTCACCCGGCACGTTTTCCCGTCACATGAGAAGAGCAAGGCGCGCTGACTGCCGAAATCGTTGAGATAGACCAGCGTGGGGGAGCCCCCCATCTCAGAGGCCAGCACCGACAGGTTATCCGTGCTCTTTGGCGGCACCATGACCGGAGTGAAGCGCTTGATAGCCCGGTTACCGGCGTCTCTCGCTTCGACAAACGAGAAGTGATAAGGCGTCGGATTGTGGATCGCATAGCCATCCCCCTGCCGGGTGAGCGTGATCTCCCGCGCACCGGGTAACAGGACAGTGTTGCTCTCCACCGCAATCCCCTTGGGCCGGTAGAAGACCTTGATACGGCTTTGCAACGCCAGGCTAAAGACGTTGGGTTGGTCACTCTTGGGCGGGATCTCCCGCAGGTTGAAAAAGAGCACGCTCTCCCGATCCTGCGGCAAGGCGGTGATGTTCGGCAGTGGCTGTAGCCTGACCTTGGTCTTGGCCCCCGCCTCCACACGCTGCAACGGCGGTAATACCGCGATGTAGTGGTTGGATTTTGCCTCATTGATATCTTCCATCCATGCCTGGGCCAGGTAGGGGGCATGTTGGTTGCGGTTCTCGACATTGACGCTGATTGAGCGCTCACCCTCATTGAGGATCAGCCGCGAGCGATCGATAGTCAGTGCGGCGTTGGTCGAAGCGGCAAAGACCAGCAGCATACTCACCATACATTTATTCATATCCCCCCCATTCGCACGATGTGATAACACCCACTTACTCATATTCCAGCTCGAAGATAAGGGTGGAGATGAACTCCCCCTCCTTGACCTTCGAGAAATCCTGCGCCTGCAAATAAGCCTGATAACGCAGCAAGGTATCGCCCTCATTCAGACTCAGCGGTAAGGAGGCGCCCCCCGGCACTACAGGCTGGGCCTCGCTGTCTTCCAGGGCGATGGCCACGCCGGCCACCTCGCCGCCAATGGCAAAGGTGCCGGGCTGATCGCTGTCCTCTTCGCCACGAAAGGTCAGTTGCACGCTGTTGCCCAAGGTGAGGTCACACTCCGAGAGGTGGATTGAGAAGGGCTGTCCGACCGAGTGTGAATGATTGATAAAGGTTTTAGAGGCGATCGCCCCAAAATCCACGGTCTGATCTTCCGTATCCACGGTCAGCACACAGGGATCGGCCACCAAGGTGCCACCTATCTCCAGCTCGGCCTCTGCCGACATGACCTCTTGACAGAGCAACCCCAGCACCATCGCCACCTTGATGTACCGCCGCCTCATGATCGTGTCTCTCGCTTCACTTATTGCTCATCATGGAGCGCCGCGCGGCACACCCCGTTACGACACGGGAAACCCAATACCGGTTTACCCCCGAAGTCATCGATGGTGGTCAGGTAGGGCTCGGGATAGACCTCGCTCTGGATGAACTTGCTGCTCTTGGGCTCAATCATCACGGCCTTAAACCCCTTGGGAATGCTACTTTTTGGCGAACCGGTGATCCCCAAGATCGTCATGTAATAGGGGCTTGGGTTTTCCACCTTGTAACCGTTGGCGGCCGGATGCAGCACCAGCAGGTTATCCAACCGAG
This sequence comes from Aeromonas simiae, assembly GCF_014892695.1. Lineage (NCBI taxonomy): Bacteria > Pseudomonadati > Pseudomonadota > Gammaproteobacteria > Aeromonadales > Aeromonadaceae > Aeromonas > Aeromonas simiae. The sequence goes on along the minus strand of NZ_CP040449.1, from coordinate 1,473,699 downwards.
AGTATTTCTCAGGGATGATGCCGGCCGGACGATAAAAGAGTTTTATCTTGCTCTGCAGCGCCAACTGCATCACGTTGGGCTGTTCACTGCGCGGCGGGATCTCGCGCAGGCTGAAGTAGAACAGGCTCTCTCGGTCGGTCGGCAACCCGCTGATAGCATCGGTCACCGAGACCCGCACCACGCTCTTCTTTAGCGGCTCCAAGCGCTGCAAAGGAGGGGTCACCACCAGAGGAGAGTTGACCTTGTTGCCCTTGGCATCCTCCAACCAGGCCTGAGCCAGATAGGGTTTCTGAGAGCTGACATTAGCAATACTGAGGCTCACGCTCTTCTCGTTGCCAGGAAACACCACCCGGGTGCGATCGAGCGAGATCGCCGCCATCGCACTTTCGCCACACAGCAACGTGGCCGGTAACAGCATCCCCAGGATGCCCTTCTGTAATACGCTCATTTTCATCGTTATCACCATCACAACAGATCTACTGTACTGCTCGGCACGTCAGCGCCACCTCAAGCTGCTCACTGCTATCGGGCACCTCGGTAAGGCACCGACCGCTGCTGCCCCAGACGAGTGTCAGCGTCTCACCCGGATTGATGCCGGAGAGCCACGCCACCCCCGCATCCCCCACCATGCCCACCTCACGCTGGCGTTCGTTGCGCACACTCGCCCCAAAAGGCGGAGGAGTCCCATCTTCACGGCTGAGGGTCGCCAGCATCTTCTGTCCCTTTAGGATCTCGAAATGGCGATAACCGATGGCCCCTTCCGTCAAGATCACTTCGGAAACCGGCGACCCCTCCACCTCGATATTGTCCGGCAGCCGATTGATGTCGATGCTCGTCGAACTGAGGGAATAGCTCGCATAACCTGGCTCGACCGCTACCCCCTGCTCATTGGTGACCTGGTTATGCCCGACCGGCACATCGGGCACCCCTTCCGTGGTGATCATCATGCGGGTGCCCCCATTGCTGCCGGACGGGTGCAGGGCGGCCCCCTCGGCCGTCATCGTCATGCCGCCGTTCAAAGAGAGGCCGGCCGACGTATACTGCTCCTGGCTCCAGCTCAGGCTGGCGGTCACGTCGGCCATGCTGCCATTGCGGGTGTAGTAGCCGCTGAACTGGCTGGATACCCTACCGCCATCCGAACTCTCGCCTGCGGTCAGGCGATAGGTATCCCCTTCATCCAACCGTTCATACCAACTGACGCTGTGGCTATTGCTGCCGCCGTTGAAGTTGCCGTTGTAGCTGAGCGTTCCCTGCCCCAGCGGCATGCTGGCCGTCAGATAGAAGGTGTTTTCCTTGCGGCCGTTGTACTCGCTCTGGGCCGCACTCAGGGTCGCCGAGATGCTGTGATAGCTGCCGATATCTAGGTATTTGCTCGCCGAGAGGCTGTACTGGTTGCTCGCGCTGGTGTCCCAATAGGTCTGGTGTGTCCAGTTGATGTAGGCCGAGATCCGCTGCTCGGGAAAGCTCTTGCTGGCCGTGACCGTGTAGAGCTCCTTGCTGTTTTTAAACACCCCCTCGTTTTCCCGGGCCGAGAGGAAATCCGACATGGAGAGGTAGTCCCGCTCCGAGAAACGGTAGCCGGCGAAGGTCACCTCACTGTCCATCTCATCGAAGCGCTTCGAATAGCTGAGACGATAAGAGCGCCCCCTCTTTTTCTCCTGCTCTGTCAGGTTGGCCTGCGCCTGGGTGACGTCGACTGAGAGGGTGCCCAGCGCGTTCAAGTCGCGACCGACCCCCAGGGCCAGACTGTGATAATCCTCCGACAGGATCCCCCCGCCGTAGAGAGACCAGGCATTGCTGATCCCCCATGACATCTCCCCCGTCGCAAACAGGGGGCCATTCAGATGGTGCTGATAGTCACTCGGCTTGCCGGCCGCCAGTTTGTAGCGGATCTGACCTGGGCGAGTCAGGTAAGGCACGGTCGCCGTATTGATCTGGAACTCTTGCAGCGAACCATCTTCCTCCTCCACCCTCACATCCAACTGACCGTTAACGGCGCTATTGAGCTCTTGAATACGAAACGGCCCGGCGGCCACCATGGTCTGATAAATCACCCGCCCCTGTTGGCTGATGATCACCTTGGCATTGGTCTTGGCTATCCCGCTCACTTCGGGGGCGTAGCCACGCAGACTCGGGGGGAGCTGCTGCTCGTCACTGGCCAGCACAGCGCCGGTGTAGCGCCATGCATCGAAGATATTGGAGGAGTAGTAATCCTCCCCCATCGTCAGCTTGGCCATCAGTTCGGGTAACGCCCGATAGGCATAAATCCGCGTCCAGTCGAAGGCATCCTGGCGGCCGGCCTCACCCGAGGAGTGAGCGTAGTTCCCCTGGTAATCGGCCCGCAGCCGCCACGGGCCAACGTTCGCCCCGGCGACACCGCTCACCGTGGCATTTTGGTTGGTGTTACCGCGGTACTGGTCGGTCATGCTCAGGTTCAGGTTATAGTCGAGCAAGAGACCAGACACCCCCTCTTCCCAGTGGGAGGGGGGCAGCCAGGAGGGATCGCGGTATTCAAGCCACGCTTGGGGTATTGATACCTTGAGCTCGGATTCGGAGAGATCGCCACGTAAGGTCACCCCATCGAGCGATGAGAAATCGCCGCAAGAGGCATCCTCATCAAACGTCACTAACGCCAGCGCCTCTGGTCGCAGTCCCAGCAACTCAACCTGATCCTTGCTCAGACAGACCACCACCTCAGGCTCACCTTGCTGTTCACGTTCGCGAAAAATCACCTCCTGCTCGGAGAGATAACGATCATTGAGCTTCAGCGTCAGGGAGTAATGACCCGGCATGATGTAGCCAGCTTGAGAAAACTGAGACAGATCGATATTTTCCCGATCCTCAGAATCCAGAATATCAGTATTAAACTCCACCGCTTTTGCTATGCCTGAGCCGGCAAGCACGAGTGCAGCAATCAATTGCCAATAACGCATAGCTAAAAACCTGCCAAACCCAAGCCGACCTCTCCACACGAACCGCAATGACCTTATTGGTATGTCATCGTCAGGCGAATAGCGCCCTGCCAATCAGCGCGCTGTGATCTCTCTTCTTTCTGGATGAGCCGCATTCGGTAATGCAGCTCCATCAACGCTTCGTCAAACGTATTGGCAAAGAGCACCATGCCGGGGGTCACTTCATCCCCGGCGGCATCTTGGATCTGCATCGCCAACCCGCTCTCTCCCCCCGCTATCGCAAAGAGATGAATGTTGTTCTCAACACGTTCACCATCCAGTTGCATATGGATGGATCGCCACTGACGGTCATCGTGTAATCGGCAATTGATCAGCCGGATCCTCAGCGGATAAAATTCATCCGTTTTCAGGCTGCCTGTATGAGTTGCCTCTGGCTCGGAAAAGGTCTGCCATACATCCTCATCATGAATTGCGCAGGCGGACTCCTGAATTTGACTGCCAACCCCCTCTTTCCAGCGATCCATCGCCGAAGCGCTCTCCGGCAAGCTGGAATAACAGCCGATAATGGCCAACAGCAAAAAACGGAAATAGATCATCTTGAGCTCGAAAAAATGAACCCAGACAGTGCTGGGTCCATTCTTATTCATACAAAGGGAGACTTATTCGTATGCCAGAGTGAAATCGGTCACAGCGTAAAAATCACCGCTTTTCAGCTTGTCGTTGTCACCCAGCCCTTCCAGATAGGCGGAGAAATTCAGGGTGTTGTTACCGTCGATCAGCTCACGACCTGCGGAGGCTTGACCCAGGGTCAGGCGCTGACCAGAGCCGTCGGTGATGGCCACACCGGCGCCTGCGGCAGTACCGGTAATACCCAGCAGCTTGTTATCGCTACCTACGGCAGCAGCACCGCCGAAGGTCACGCTCACTTCGCTACCGCGATCGATAGAGCAGTTTTCCAGGGCGATTTCGAAGTTGCGCGGGGTGGAGGTACCGGCATCTTCCAGCTCGTGCATTGCGATTTGGCCCAGGTTAACTTCCTGATCAGACGATTCCGGGCTGATGGAGCAAGCCGCATTGATGATGGAGCCGGTGAAGGTGACGCGACCGCTACCCTGATCAGCCGCAGCGTGAACACCGGTAGTAACGCTCATCACCAGGAGAGCCACAGATGCAATTTTTTTCATGGGTAATCCTATTTCAATTCAGTTAAACGTTATTTGATTGATGATTCCCTTCACTCACCACTACGACAATGATGAATAACGCCTCTGCATATCCGCGATGATCTATAAACATCAAAAAATGAGCGTAAAAACTCATCCGGGAATAAAACATTTACTCCCAGAGAGAGATGGACGGCGCGTTATTTAATGTTTATAAGAAACAATCATCTATATACAACACTAAAGATGGAGGCCAAAACTACAACAACCACTAACATGCAGGCAAAAAGCATCATCCGTTGATGTGGGCTAGTATAAAGATGCGTGAGAGCGAGAAAACCCTCAAATGACAAAACAGAGCCATCTTTATAGAGTTTAAGTCATTTTAGGAATGAACCACCAAAAATTTAATGAAAATTAAATTAAAATTCTTTAATTTTAAACATTTAAAGCAAAAATAGCCTTACCGTTATCGAGCGCCCTGCTTTTCACTACCACATAAAAGACCAAAAGGACGATCAATACCCAGGAATCATCAGGTCACATCCACTGTGATTCATAGCAAAAAGCCGCATTATGAACACACCATTTCCCGTATATTGAAATATCCTCAAGGGAATTACGCTCTGAAAAGCTGCGTCGACAATGAACAAAAAACCATAAATCCTATTCACGACCAATTTCACAACCTGCTGGTTACCTATGATGATAGGACGTCAATAATAGGCTGGCAGCCCTTTCCTTTACCAATAGGCCGCAGAGCAGTACCCACGTCATAGGCAGATGGCAATAAGCCGTATCAACATGAATGACTATATGACCAGCCCTCGCCCATATGACCAAGAAAATATGACTCCTCTTTTCCCCGCAGCCTCCACGCGCATATTTTACGCCGAGTACACTGGCATGCTGCCGCGCAACGACGGCTCTCGCGAGTCTAAAGGGATTTTCTAAACGCGGTATGGCAACCACAAGGGCGTGTGGTGACGTTCCGGCAATACCAGATGCCGTGGGGAGTGAGCCAAAGGTTTATCAGGAGCGCCTGCTCGTCCACAGGAAGTGGATGACCAGAGAGCATAGGGGAGTTAAGAGATTGATATTCCAGAAATGGAGGCGGCCCCACCAGCCACATCCCGGCACTCGAGTCCCCCGCCTTGGCTGCTTCCTTCCGGACCTGACCAGGTAGACGAGTTATCGATGCGAGAGGACCAATGGGGCCACCATCGAACGCTGTGCAGTCTAACAGAGCAGGCTTCCAATGCAACGGCTTTCTGCCCTAACACGGCGTGTTTGCCTGCTTTTTCAACACGTTGTCAGCTAAAGAGCATGAACTTGGTACCCACAGCCAAGAGTAAACAAGCAAACGCCTGCTTGAGCCGCTTAGGGGACAGGTGGTGCGCCAGCCGGGCGCCGTAACGGGCGAACTGGGTACTGGTGAGCACGATCCCCAGCAGCGCCGGCAGATAGACATACCCCAGCGACCACTCGGGCAGGCCCGCCTCTCCCCAACCGGCATAGAGATAGGAGAGGCTGCCCGCCAAGGCAATCGGCAGGCTGCAAGCGGCCGAGACCGCCACGGCCCGGTTCATCGGCACGCTGCACCAAGAGAGATAGGGCACGGTCAGCGAGCCACCACCAATACCGAACAGGGCCGACATCCAGCCTATCACCACACCGGCAATACCATTACCGGCAGGCCCCGGCAGGTACCTTCCTGCCTTGGGTTGCAGCGAGAGCCCCATCTGTAGCGCCATGGCCCAGGCGAACGAGCCGATGATGATATTAAGAGTGCTGGCCGAGAGCTGGCTGGCCGTCATCCCACCTAGCCAGCCCCCCACCAGCATGCCGACAGCGAGCTGGCGGATCAGGGGCCAGTCGACCACCCCTCTTTGTTGGTGTACCCGCAGGGAGCTGATGCCGGTGAAGATCATGGTGATCATGGAGGTGCCGAGCGCCAAGTGGGTGACGATGTCAGGGGCGATCCCTTGGGCATGGAACGAGGCCACCAGCACCGGCACTATGATGAGCCCCCCACCGATGCCAAAGAGACCCGCCAGCAGACCGGCACAGGCACCGAGCAGCAGGTATCCCAGAAAGAGCATGTGAAATCCTTGCGACAGAAAGCAAACGGGATGGCCTAAGCCATCCCGTCATTGTGCCCGTTAATGCAGGGGAATGGTACCGTCAAGCACCTTGTAGAGCGCCAGCACGGCAAAGCCGAGCAGGGCCACCGTCATTCCCTGCTCGAGGCGGTTCATGCCACGCAGGCCATGATGTTGACGCGCCTTCCAATAGATGAAGACCCCCGGGCTGTAGAGCAGTGCCACCAGCAGCAAGTACTCAATCCCGGCCGCATAGACCAGCCAGCAGCCATAGCCGGTGGCGATGAGAGAAAGCAGAATGTCGCGCTTGCGCTGATGGGGCTGCGCCTCATAGGTCTGGCCCGACAGCGCCAGCTTGAGGCCATAAGCACCGGAGAAGACATAAGGCACCAGGGCAGCGGCGGTGGCGATATTCACCAGCGCCAGATAGGTCGAGCTCTGGAAATAGATGATGATGAGAAACGTCTGCACCAGGGCCGCCGAGCACCACAGCGACACCTGGGGTGAGCCATTCTTGTTCTCCTTGGAGAACCAGGCCGGGAACACGCCGGTCTTGCCCGCAATATAGGGCACTTCCGCCGCCAGCACGGTCCAGCTCAGCAGGGCCCCCATCACGGAGATCACCAGGCCGATATTGATAAGCCAAGCGCCCCAAGGGCCAACCACCTTCTCGAGGATGAGGGCCGTGGAGGGGTTCTTGAGCGCGGCCACTTCCGGCTGGCTCATCACACCGAGGGTGAACAGGGTCACCATGACGTAGAGGGCCAGGGCGCCGAGCAGCGCCAGCACGGTGGCGCGCCCCACGTCACGACGGTGACGCGCACGGGCCGAGACCACCACCGCCCCCTCGATACCGATGAAGACCCACAGGGTCACCTTCATGGTCGACTTGACCTGATCGAGCACAGAGCCGAGTTCAGGGGTCTGCTGGCCCCAGATATCCAGCGTGAAGGTATCGAGGTGGAAGGCAAGCAGGATGGCCACGCAGAACACGATGAGCGGCACCATCTTGGCGATGGTGGTCACCACGTTGACCATGGCCGCCATCTTGATCCCCTTGAGCACCAAGGCATTGACCGACCAGATCAACAAGGAGGCGAGCGTAATGGCCAGTGGCGTATTGCCATCGCCAAACAGCACCCGCTCCGGGGTATCGAAGAAGTAGCTCAGTGCGCTGAACACCACCACGGCATAGGAGACGTTGGCCAGCAACTGACAGATCCAGTAACCCCAGGCGGCGTTAAAACCGATGAAGTCACCAAATCCCGCCTTGGCGTAACTGAAGATGCCACCATCGAGATCCGGGCGGCGCATCGAGAGCGACTGATAGACCAGCGCCAGGCAGATCATACCCAGCCCGGTAATGAGCCAACCGATGGCGATGGCACCGACCCCGGCATGGGAGGCGATATTTTGCGGCAGACTGAAGACCCCCGCACCGACCATGGAGCCGATAACGAGCGAGATGAGGGCGCCGAGCCCTAACTTATTGTCCATCTCTGTCCTGTTGCGTGAAGCGGCAGCGACTGATTTTCCCTATTCAATCCACTCGCACCCGTGACACAAGCCCCGCTCCGGGGGCCCTGAAAAAGGCGGCAACTATATTGCATGATTATTCCTACCGCAATGGCCGCTCACACAAATATCGGTTGCCTTGACCGGGCGCAATTTTACAGGAGTGAAGTGGGAGTCCTGTGACAGGGGTCAAATTCAAAAAGATCCCGTGATTTTTCACCATCTTGGCATTCATTCATCCATACAGAGATAGGCCCGCAGCATCCCCATGCTTGCGGGCCTGTGGCCGCCATTCACAGGCGCAGGCCGCCGTCTATCTCGATCATCCGCCCCGAAAGGTAGTCATTGTGGAAGATAAAACGCACCGTCTCGGCCAGCTGCGCCGCTTCACCGAGCTGACCGACCGGGATGGCTTGGCGCATCCGCTCCATCGCCTCGGGCTTCATCGCCGCCGTCATGTCGGTGGCAAACACGCCGGGGGCGATCCCCATCACCCGAATACCGTATCGTGACAGCTCCCGCGCCCAGGTCACCACCAGCGCCGCCACCCCGGCCTTGCTGGCGGCGTAGTTGCTCTGGCCCATGTTGCCAGCGCGGGCGATGGAGGAGACGTTAATAATCACCCCCTCCCCCGTCTCGCTCATCAGCACAGCCGCCTCGCGCCCGCACAGGAAGGTACCGGTGAGATTGACATCGATCACCGCCTGCCACTGGGCGAGCGACAACTTGTCGATGAGCTGGCCGTCGCGGCGCTTGATGAGCAGACCGTCGCGCAGTATGCCGGCGCAACTCACCAGGCCGTGCAGTTGACCATAATGCTGGCGAATGCGGGTAAAGGCCGCCTCGACCTCCCCCTCGTCAGCCACGTTACAGGGCAGCAGCAGGCACTCACCTCCGCGGCTCTCGACCTCGGCCTGGGTCACCTCGAGATCGTTGCGATTGATGTCGATCAGCACCAAGCGTGCCCCTTCGGCCACCAGCATCAGGGCCACCGCCCGTCCCAGCCCCCGGCCCGCCCCGGTCACGGCGATCACCTTGTGCGCAATGTTCATCCCTTGCCTCCTTCGATCTGACCGCCATACAACTGCTGGATGCTGGAAAAATCGAGCGCCTCAAAGCCCCCTTGGGCGTGCAGCAGAAACAGGCTGCGAGCCAGGGCGCCGAGCGGCACCGGGCTCTTGGCGTGCTCGGCCAGCGCCATGGCCAGCCCCAGATCCTTGACCATGAGGCGGGTCATGAAGCCCCCTTGATAACCACGCGAGGCCGGGGCGTTCTCCATCACCCCAGGCCAGGGGTTGTAGCGCTCAAGACTCCAGTTATTGCCCGAACTCTTGCCCATGATGGCCGAGAGCACCGCCGGATCGAGCCCCTCGCGCACCCCGAGGGCGAGCGCCTCGGCGGTGCCCGCCATGTGGATAGCGAGCAGCATGTTGTTGCACATCTTGGCGATCTGCCCCGCCCCGAGCGGCCCGGCGTGCAACAGGCTCTGCCCCATGGGGGCGAGCACGGCCTTCGCGGCCTCCACGTCGGTAGCCTCCCCGCCCATGATGAAGGTCAGCGTACCGGCGCGGGCCCCCGCCGTACCGCCCGAGACCGGTGCATCGACAAAGCGCAGCCCGCGTTCGCGCGCCGCCTCCCCCACGGCGCGGGCCGAGGCGACGTCGATGGTGGAGCAATCGATCACCAGCGCCCCGGCCGGCATGGCCGAGAGCCGCGCCTGCTCAAGCCAGAGGCCACGAACATGCTCACCGGCCGGCAGCATGGAGATGGCCGCCGCGCAGCCATCGAGCGCCGAGGCGGCATCCACAGCCCCATGGCAGCCAGCGGCGACCGCCTCATCGATGTGAGCCCTCACCAGATCAAACACCCACACCTCATGGCCGGCCCTGGCCAGGTTGGCCGCCATCGGCCCGCCCATGTTGCCCAGCCCGATGAATCCTATTTTCATGGCCTCCTCCTTATTCCCACACACCTGTGCCCACAGCCGGTCGTGATTTACCCCCCGCCAAGCTCGCTCCAAAGCGGGTGGCGGCCAGACGGCCACTGCCACATCCGCTCGAGCCACTGGCTGGGGATCTCAGCCTCGCTGGCAAAGCGCCAGCGCGGGCGCTTGTCCTTGTCGATGAGCAGGGCGCGCACCCCTTCGATGAAATCACCGTGCAGGGCGCAGTTGACCGCCAGGGTCAGCTCATCGGCGAAGATCTCGGCCAGTGAGTGCTGCCGCGCCTTGGTGTATTGCTGCCACACCAGCGCCCGGCTAAGGGGGCTGCCGGCGCGGCACTGGGCCTGAGCGGCGGCCAACTCAGGCTCATCGGCAAGATCGGCGTCCAGCAACTGCGCCAGCACCACAGGGAAGGCCCGCCCCGCCAGCAGGGCATCGATACGCCCCTGATGGGGCAGCAGCCGGGGCGCCGGCGCCTCCATGCCCATGCCAAGGGCGTAGATCTGCTCGTGGATCGCCTGATCGAGCGCCTCCCCGCTCAGCTGCCAATCGATCTTTAGCAGCCGCGCTTTCAGCTCGCCGCGCCGCGCCGCCGGGATCAACCCATCGGCCAGCCCCAGCGCCAGTGCGTCGCTGCCGTTGAAGCGGGCGCCGGTGAGGCCAAGCCAGAGGCCAAGGCGCCCCGGCATGCGCGGCAAAAACCAACTGCCGGCCACATCGGGAAAGAGGCCGATACTCACCTCCGGCATCGCCAGCAGGCTCTGCTCGGTCAGGATGCGAAAACGGGCGCCGGCCAGCAGACCGATGCCGCCCCCCATGACGATGCCGTGCCCAAGGCAGAGCACCGGCTTGGGGTAGGTGTGAATGGCGTGATCGAGCCGGTATTCGCGCTCGAAAAAATCGCTGGCATAGGCAAACAAGCCAGCCTCATCGCGCCGATGATAAAAAGAGCGGATATCCCCCCCGGCGCAGAAGGCCTTCTCCCCCGCCCCCTCGAGCCAGACGGCCCGTACCGCATCGTCGCTCGCCCAGCGCGCCAGATGGCCGTGTAACGCGGTGATCATCGGCAGGCTCAGGGCGTTGAGCGAGCTGGGGGCATCCAGGGTGAGCACCCCGACCTTAGCCCCACCGGCCGCCTCAAGCAGGCGGGCACCAACCCCGTCAGTCATTCTCCTCTCCTTCTCGGTAACGCCAGCGCGCCGGGCGCTTTGCCAAGAAAGCCTGCACCCCCTCGCGCTGGTTGGGATCGCTAAACAGCGCGGTGAACTGCTCGCGCTCAAGGGGCAGCACCTGCGCCTGAGGGCGGTGACGCCCCTCGTTAATCAGCCGCTTGCAGGCGCGCAGCGCCGCCGGGCTCTGCCGCTCGGCCTGCTCAGCCAGGAGCCGGGCGGCCTCCCGTCCATGACCGCGGGGAACCAACTGCTCCACCAGCCCTATCTGATGGGCCAAAGGTGCATCGACCCGTTCCCCACAGAGGATCATCCGCTTGGCCCACCCCGGCCCCACCAGCTCGGTCAGGCGCTGGGTACCACCGGCGCAGGGGAGCAGCCCGACCGAGGCTTCGGGCAGGGCCAGCACCGCCTGCTGCTCGGCGATGCGGATGTCGCAGGCGAGCGCCAGCTCCAATCCGCCGCCCATGGCAAAGCCGTTGATGGCGGCAATGCTCACCCCGGCAAAATCGGCCAGGGCATCGAAGGCGCGGCCAAACGCCTCGCCCACCCGCTGCGCCACTTCGGCGTCACCGCTGGCAAACTGATGCAGATCGGCCCCGGCACAGAAGAACTTCTCCCCGGCGCCGGTCAGCACCAGAGCCACGATCTCGGGACGCTCATGCAGCTCGTCCATGAGGCGGGCCAGGGTGGCGAGACCGGCCTCGTTCCAGGTGTTGGCGGGCGGATTGTCCAGGGTCAACCAAGCGGTGTGACCGTGATACGCCACATGAATGCGGGTCGTCATCGCATCGGCTCCTTGCTCTGCGTTCATGGTTATTCCAGCGACAGTCCCGGCTCGGCAAGCAGGCGCCGGGCGATGATGAGGCGCATCACCTCGTTGGTGCCCTCCAAGATGCGGTGCACCCGGGTATCGCGCAGGTAACGCTCGAGCGGGTAATCGCGGGTGTAGCCGTAGCCACCAAAGAGCTGCAACGCCTCGTCACAGATGCGGTAGCCCAGGTCAGTGGCCAAGCGCTTGGCCATGGCGCACCAGGCGCTCTTGTCGGGGGCGCCGGCATCGAGCTTGGCGGCGGCCTGGCGCACCGGCAGGCGCGCGGCGGCCAGCTCGGTCGCCATGTCGGCCAAGCGAAACTGCACGCTCTGAAATTCGCTGATCGGGCGACCAAATTGCTCGCGCGTCTTTACATAGGCCAGTGCCTCGCCAAGTGCCTGCTGGGCGGTGCCGACCGAGCAAGAGGCGATGTTGATGCGCCCCCCATCGAGCGCCTGCATGGCGAACTTAAACCCCTCCCCCTCCTGGCCTAAGCGAAACGCCGCCGGCACCCGAACCCCCTCGAAGATCACCTCGCGGGTTGGCTGGCTGTGCCAGCCGAGCTTCTCCTCGGCCTTGCCGCAGCGCACGCCGGGCGTCTCGGCCGGCACCATGAAGGCGGAGATCCCCGCCGCTCCAGCGCCGCCGGTGCGAGCCATCACCACCAGCACCTGGGTGCTGCCGGCGCCGGAGATAAACACCTTGCTGCCGTCGATGAGGTACTCATCCCCTGCGCGCACGGCGCGGGTATTCAAGGCGGCGGCATCCGAGCCGGCCCCCGCCTCGGTGAGGCAATAAGAGCCGAGCAGCTCGCCGCTGGCTAGGCGCGGCACCCAGGCGGCAGCAGTCTCGGCAGGCAGCCAGGCCCCCAGCATCCAGCTCACCATGTTGTGAATGGTGAGATAAGCCGTGGTGGAGGTGCAGCCCATGGCCAGGCGCTCGAAGATGAGGCTGGCGTCGAGGCGATCCAGCCCCAGCCCCTCGTAGCGAGGATCGGTGTAAAGGCCGCAAAAGCCCAGCCCAGCCGCCGCCTTGAGGGTGGTGATGGGAAACTCGTGATCCCGATCCCAGCGGGCGGCATGGGGAGCGAGCGCCTCGCGGGCAAAGGCATCGGCGGCGGTCACAAACGCCTGCTGCTGGTCGGTCAGGGTGAAATCCATATCCACTCTCCTGGCTTCTTAACGCAATGAGATGGTGAGATTGGGGCCGCTTGGCACGTCATCATCAAACCAGCGTTCGGTCACCGTTTTGGTCTCGGTGTAAAAGCGCACCGCCTGCTTGCCGTAGGCGTGCAGATCCCCATAGAAAGAGCCGCGCCAACCGGTGAAGGAGAAAAACGGCAGGGGCACTGGGATCGGCACGTTGATCCCCACCTGCCCCACCGCCACCTCGTGACGGAACTGGCGGGCGGCGGCGCCGCTGCCGGTGAAGATGGCGGTGCCGTTGCCGTAAGGGTTGGCGTTGATGAGGGCAATCGCCTCGCTCAGGGTCTCCACCTCCATGCAGGCGAGCACGGGACCGAAGATCTCCTCCTGGTAAAGGCGCATGTGGGCCGTGACACCACGAAACAGGGTCGGCCCCATCCAGTTGCCATCCGGGTAGCCATGCACGGTCACCTCGCGCCCATCGACCAGACAATGCGCCCCCTCTCGGATCCCCTCTTCAATCAAGTGGGCCACTCGCTCCCGAGCGCCGTGGCTGATAAGCGGGCCATAGGCCGCCTCGTCGCTGTCCCACGGGCCGGGATGCACGGCGCGAAACGCCTCGGCCAGCTCAGGCAGCCAGTCGCGGGCCGAGCCCACCAACACCGCCACGCTGATGGCCATGCAGCGCTGGCCGGCGGCGCCCACCCCGGCGCCGACCAGGTTACTCAGCACCTGGGCCTTGTTGGCGTCCGGCATGATCACCATATGGTTCTTGGCCCCGACGAAGCATTGGGCCCGCTTCAGGAGATCGGTCGCCCTGCGATAGACCTGCGCCCCCACCCGGGCCGAGCCGACAAAGCTCACCGCCCTGATCAGGGGGTGGCTGATGATGGCCTCCACCTGGGGAGCCTGACCGTACACCAAGCACAGAATACCGTCAGGCGCCCCCGCCTCGCGAAACAGCTCGGCCAGACGCAGCGGCGTGAGCGGCACCTGCTCGGAGGGTTTGAGCACAAAACCGTTGCCACAGGCTATCGCCAGCGGAAACATCCATAAGGGGATCATGGCGGGAAAATTGAACGGCGTAATGCCCGCGCACACCCCAAGTGGCTGCACCAAGGAGTAACCATCCACCCCGCGCGCCACGTTCTCCAGTGTCTCGCCCATCATCTGGCTGGCCACGCCACAGGCCTGCTCCACCACCTCGATGCCGCGCCACACCTCCCCCCTGGCATCGGCCAGGATCTTGCCCGTCTCCTGGGCTAGCAGCTCGGCCAGCTCATCATGGTGCGCCTTGAGCAGCTGCTGATAGCGCAGCATCACCCGCGCCCGCTCGGGGGCTGGCACCTCGCGCCAGGCAAGCTGGGCGGTGTGGGCCGCCTCAATGGCGCGTGCCACCTCGGCCTCGGTGGCGCAGGGCACCATGGCCAGCAGGGATTGATCGGTGGGGCTGCGCACCGGCAGCCACTGCTCACTGGCCGAGGGGGATGCCTTGCCGTCGATGAAGAGGGGAAGATCGCCAAAGCGCGAGTGGATATTGCTGGGCATGGGAAGACGCTCCTGAACGCGAATTTACTTTAGACTAACAATTCAGTTACGTTTACGCTAACGTAAACTTGATGAAAGATTGGACAGACCAGTTTGGCCCAGGTTTTCCCGGTACGCAGGACATCTTGCCCTTTTGGAACGGTGGCAACCGGGCGCTCACTACGCCCCGTCTAAGGAGAGACCCCTCATGGTGGACGAAAGCCTCACCCCCCTTATCGAGCAGGTAGCGGCCTATTGCCAAAAGCGGATCGCCCCGCGCGCCGCCGAGATTGATGCCAGCAACCAGTTTCCCCGCGATCTCTGGCCCGAGCTTGGCGAGCTGGGACTGCACGGCATCACGGTGGCCGAGGAGTATGGCGGGGTTAATCTGGGCTATCTGGCCCACGTCATGGTGATGGAGCAAGTAAGCCGCGCCAGCGCCTCGGTGGGGCTCTCCTACGGCGCCCACTCCAATCTGTGCATCAACCAGATCCACCGTCACGGCACGGCGGAGCAGAAGGCCAAGTACCTGCCGGCGCTGGTGAGTGGCCAGAAGGTGGGCGCGCTGGCTATGAGTGAGCCGGGCGCCGGCTCCGACGTGGTGAGCATGCGCCTACACGCCCTGCATGACGGGGACGATTTCATCCTCAATGGCAACAAGATGTGGATCACCAACGGCCCCGATGCCGAGGTGTTCGTCGTCTACGCCAAGAGCGATCCGGCCGCCGGCGCCAAGGGGATCAGCGCCTTCATCGTCGAGAAAGGCACCCCCGGCTTTAGCACGGCCCAGAAGCTCGACAAGCTCGGCATGCGCGGCTCGAGCACCTGCGAGCTGGTGTTTGATCACTGCAAGGTGCCCGCCGCCAACCTACTCGGCCCCTTGGGCGGCGGCGTGCAGGTGCTGATGAGCGGCCTCGACTACGAACGCATCGTGCTCGCCGCCGGCCCCCTTGGCATCATGCAGGCCTGCATGGACGTGGTGCTCCCCTATGTGCGCGAGCGTAAGCAGTTCGGCCAGCCCATCGGCACATTCCAACTGGTGCAGGGCAAGCTGGCCGACATGTATACCCGCCTCATCAGCGCCCGCGCCCTGGTCTATGCGGTGGCCCGCGACTGCGACGCCGGGCGCCCCCGCCGCAAGGATTGCGCCGCCGCCATCCTCTACGCCGCCGAGAGCGCCACCCAGATGGCCCTCGACGCCATCCAGCTATTGGGGGGCAACGGCTATATCAACGACTACCCGACCGGACGGCTACTGCGCGACGCCAAGCTCTATGAGATCGGCGCCGGCACCTCGGAGATCCGCCGCTGGCTGATCGGCCGCGAACTGATGGGGGATGCCTGATGGCTCGCCTGCCTTCGCACCTCGACCCCCACAGCCCCGAGTTTTCCGCCAACGCCGCAGCCATGGCGACGCTCGTGGCGGATCTGCACCGCACCCTGGCGCAGATCGCCGAAGGGGGCGGCAGTGCCAACAACGCCCGCCATATGGCGCGTGGCAAGCTGCTGGCGCGCGATCGCATCGATCACCTGCTCGATCCCGGATCGCCGTTTCTCGAGCTCTCCCCCCTGGCCGCCCTGGCGGTCTATGACGAGCCAGTGCCGGCCGCCGGCCTCATCACCGGCATCGGCCGCATTCAGGGGCGCCTGTGCATGCTGGTGGTCAACGACGCCACGGTCAAAGGGGGCACCTACTACCCGCTGACGGTGAAAAAACACCTGCGCGCCCAGGCCATCGCGGCGCGCCTGCGCCTGCCCTGCCTCTATCTGGTCGACTCGGGCGGTGCCTTCTTGCCGATGCAAGACGAGGTGTTCCCGGATCGGGATCACTTTGGCCGCATCTTCTACAACCAGGCACGCATGTCGGCCGACGCCATCCCCCAGCTCGCCGTGGTGATGGGGCTGTGCACCGCTGGCGGCGCCTATGTGCCGGCCATGGCCGATGAGTCGATCATGGTGCGCGGGCAGGCCACCTTGTTCCTGGCCGGCCCGCCGCTGGTCAACGCCGCCACCGGCGAGCGCATCAGCGCCGAGGCGCTCGGGGGTGCCGAGGTGCACTGCGCCCGCTCAGGGGTTGCCGACCACCTGGCCGAGGATGATCAGCACGCCCTGGCCATCGCCCGGCGTCTAGTCGCCAACCTGCCCGTTCGCCCCCACTCCCTCCCCCTGGCCGACTATGCCGACCCCGCCTACCCCATCACGGATCTCTACGGCCTGGTCGGCACCAGTTTGAAAAAGCCGGTGGAGGCGCGTGAGATCATCGCCCGCCTAGTGGATGGCTCCGAGTTTGACGAGTTCAAGGCGCGCTATGGCACCACCCTGGTCACCGGCTTTGCCACCCTCTGCGGCATGCCGGTCGGCATCCTCGCCAACAACGGGGTGCTGCACAGCGACAGCGCCCTGAAAGGAGCCCACTTCATCCAGCTCTGTAACCGCCGCGCTATCCCCTTGCTGTTTTTGCAAAACATCACCGGCTTCATGGTCGGCAGCGCCGCCGAGCACGAAGGGATCGCCAAGCATGGCGCCAAGCTGGTCACCGCAGTGGCCTGCAGCCGGGTGCCCAAGATCACCCTGCTCACCGGTGGCAGCTTCGGCGCCGGCAACTACGGCATGGCCGGGCGTGCCTTCGAGCCCGACTTTCTCTTCAGTTGGCCCAACAGCCGCATCTCGGTGATGGGGGGCGAGCAGGCCGCCGGCGTGCTGGTGCAGGTGCGCCAAGACAAGCTGGCTGCCGAAGGAAAAACCCTCGATGAGGCCGAGGCGCGCGCCATCCGCGAGCCGGTGCTGGCCCAGTACGAGCGCCAGGGCCACCCCTACTACGCCAGCGCCCGCCTGTGGGATGACGGGGTGATTGACCCCGCTGACAGCCGTACCGTGCTGGCCCTGGCCTTGGCGGCCTGCCAGGGCGCCAACCTGGAGGCGGAGCGCTATGGCATCTTTCGGATGTAAGGAGGCCCCATGACCCTGTTTCGTATCGAACGCCACGGCCCACTGGCTGAGCTGATCCTGACCCGCCCCGAGCGTCACAACGCCCTCAATGCCGCGCTCATCACCGGCCTTCAGGAGGCGCTGGACGATCTCGGCCATGCCCACGGCCAACCCATAGCGCAGCGCCCCCACGCCCTCATTCTACGTGCCGAGGGGGCCCATTTTTGCGCCGGCGCCGACCTCGACTGGATGCGCAGCCTGGCCCATCGCGATTTCGAGCACAATCGTGAGGATGCCCGCCAGCTGGCGCGCCTGCTGCACACCTTGAGCCAACTGCCCATGCCGACCCTGGCCCTGGTGCAGGGGGCCGCCTACGGCGGCGCGCTGGGGCTCATCGCCGCCTGCGACATGGCCATCGCCGCTGAAGGGGCGCGCTTTTGCCTCTCTGAAGTTCGCCTCGGGCTGGTGCCGGCCATGATCAGCCCCTATGTGGTGCGCGCCATCGGGCTGCGCCAGTGCCAGCGCTACATGCTAAGCGCCGAGCCCTTCGACGCCATCACCGCCTGCCGGCTGAGGCTGGTACACGAGACGGCCCATGACACCGCGCTGCTGCAACGCGGCCGCCACCTCGCCGAGCGCCTGTGCCAGAACGGCCCCGAGGCGATGAAGGAGACCAAGCGCCTGCTCGGCCACCTTGCCCTCGATCCGGATCGGTTCGAGCAGATCTGTGTCGACACCCTCGCCCGGGTGCGCGTCGCCCCCGAGGCCCAGGAGGGGATGCAGGCCTTCTTCGACAAACGCCCTCCCCGCTGGCACCACGACGTCGATGGGCGCCAAGCCGCCCAACCCAAGGAGGAGCAATGAGGCCCATCCGCCGCCTGCTCATCGCCAACCGCGGCGAGATCGCCCTGCGCATCATCCGCACTGCCCGCTCGCTCGGCATCCACACCATCGCCCTCTACTCCGACGCCGATGCCCGCGCCCTGCATGTGGAAGCCGCCGACGAAGCCTGGCCACTGGGGCCGGCGCCGGCCCGTGACAGCTACCTCAACGCCGGCAAGGTGCTCGCCATCGCCCGCGCGGCGCGGGCCGATGCCATCCACCCCGGTTATGGCTTTTTGTCGGAAAACAGCGCGTTTGCCGAGCAGGTGGAGGCCGCCGGTCTCTGCTTTGTCGGCCCCCCCGCCACCGCCATCCGCGCCATGGGGGACAAGGCCGGCGCCAAGGCCCTGATGGCAGCCGCCGGGGTGCCGCTGCTGCCCGGCTATCACGGGGAGGATCAGACCGAGGCCCGGCTACTGGCCGAGGCGCGCCACATCGGCATACCGCTCCTTATCAAGGCGGCCACCGGTGGCGGCGGCAAGGGGATGCGCCGGGTCGACAACGACGCCGACTTTCTCGAGGCGCTGGCGGCGGTCAAGCGCGAAGCGCGCAGCGCCTTTGGCGATGACGCCGTGCTGCTCGAGCGCTATCTCGAGCGCGCCCGCCACGTGGAGGTGCAGCTGTTTTGTGACCACCACGGCCAAGGGGTCTATCTCGGGGATCGCGACTGCTCCTTGCAGCGGCGCCACCAGAAGGTGATCGAGGAGGCTCCCGCACCGGGTCTCTCCGATGCCCTGCGCCGCGCCATGGGCGAGGCCTCGGTCAAGGCGGCGCTCGCCATCGGCTATGTCGGCGCCGGCACCATGGAGTATTTGGTATGCGGCGAGGCCTTCTTCTTCATGGAGATGAACACCCGCTTGCAGGTGGAGCACCCGGTCACCGAGTGCATCACAGGCCAGGATCTGGTGGCCTGGCAGTTGCAGATTGCTCAGGGGGCGCCGCTGCCCCTCAGCCAGGCCGACATCACCCTGCGCGGCCACGCGGTGGAGGCGCGCCTCTACGCCGAAGACGTGGCGGCCGGCTTTCTGCCGGCGAGCGGCGACATCGATACCCTCGTCTGGCCAGAAGGGGTGCGTATCGACAGCGGGGTGCGTGAAGGGGACACCATCACCCCCTATTACGATCCCATGCTGGCCAAATTGATCGCCCATGGCCCCGATCGCGCTCACGCCTTCGCGGCCCTGGCCGGCGCCCTCGATACCCTGACACTGGCGCCGCTCATCCACAACGCCCCCCTGCTGGCGCGCCTGTGCCGTGATCCGGACGTGCTGGCGGTGCGCCACCACACCCAGTGGCCCCTGCCCAGCACCGCTGTTCCCCTGCCCGAGCTGGCCTGGCTGGCCGCCGCCCTGTGGCTTGGCCGATCCCCCCCCTCACCCGATCCCTGGCAGCGCTTTGCCGGCTTTCGGGTGGGGCAGGAGGACAGACTGGCGCTCCCGCTCACCCTTGGCGGTGAAGCGCGTCACCTTAGCCTCAACTTGCGCCGACTCGGCGCCGTAACCGAGGTGCAGTGGCACGGCCATTGGCTCCCCTATCGGCTCACGGCCGATGCCGTGCACCTGATGGCCGAGGGGCGCTGGCAGCGCCTGCCGGTGGTGCGCGATCGCCTGCATCTGGAGGGGCAAAGTGTGGCGTTCGGCCTCACTTCACCACAGCACGACAGCCCCAGAGAGGCGCCGGCGCACGGCGCCATCGCCCCCATGCACGCCCTGGTGGTGCAATTGCTGGTGAGCCCAGGGCAGCAGGTGCACCGCGGCCAGCCCCTGGTGGTGCTCGAGGCGATGAAGATGGAGCACACCCTGCGCGCCGATGAGGAGGCCGTGGTGGCCGCCGTACACTGCCGCGCCGGGGAGCCGGTGAGCCAAGGGGCCAGATTGGTCAGTTTTACGCAGGAGCAACCATGAGCGACAAGGTCACCCTGATTGAGATGGGGCCGCGCGACGGCCTGCAAAACGAGCCGCGCCAGTTGCCGCTGCCCTTGAAAGAGGAGCTAGTACACCGGCTGGCCGGCGCGGGCCTCACCCGCATCGAGGTGGGGGCGTTTGTCTCTCCCAGACGAGTGCCACAGATGGCCGACTCGGGTGCGCTGCTGGCCCGTCTGCCGCGCAGCCCTCGCTTAAGCTACGGCGCCCTGGTGCCCAACGAGCAGGGGCTGGCGGCCGCCCTGGCCGCCGGGGTGCAGGAAATAGGCCTCTTTACCGCCTGCTCGGACGGGTTTACCCGCGCCAATCTGGGGGTGGATGTGGAGATCTCCCTGGCGCGCTTCGCCCCGCTGGCTGCCGAGGCGCGCCGGCAAGGGGTAAGGGTGCGCGGCTACCTCTCCACCGTCATCGCCTGCCCCTATGACGGGGTGACCCGGCCCAAGCGGGTGGCCAGCCTCGCCGCCCGCCTGCTCGACATGGGGTGCCACGAGATCTCCTTAGGCGACACCATCGGCGTCGGCACCCCGGGCAGCGTCGCCCCCATGCTCGATGCGGTGCTCAGCGAAGTGCCCGCCGGCCAGGTGGCGGTGCACTTTCACGACACCTATGGCCAGGCTCTGGCCAACCTGCTGCCAGCGTTGGAGCGCGGGGTGCGCCTCATCGACAGCGCGGTGGCGGGCTTGGGCGGCTGCCCCTATGCCCCGGGGGCATCGGGTAATGTGGCCAGCGAGGAGGTGGTCTACCTGCTGCATGGATTGGGGATGAGCACCGGTATCGATCTCGCCGCACTGGCGACCACCGGCGCCTGGGTGAGCCGCGCCCTCGGTCGCCAGAACGGCTCCAAGGTGGGGCGCGCCATGACCGCCCATCGTCATCAGGAGCACGCCTCATGAGAGCCCCGCCCACCTACTCCATCTCCGAGCTGGCCCATGAGTTCGACATCACGCCGCGCACCATCCGCTACTACGAGGACGAAGGGTTGCTGACCCCAGCCAGAGAGGGACAGACCCGCGTCTACAGCGCGAGAGATCGCACCCGGCTCAAGCTGATCCTGCGCGGCAAGCGGCTGGGTTTTAGCCTGGCCGAGGTGCGTGAACTGTTCGCCATGTATGAAGCCGATCCCAGCAGCCGTACCCAGCTTGGCTCTATGATTGCCATGATCGATGCCAAACGCGGTAGCCTGCTCCAGCAACTCGAGGATATCGCCATGGTGCTGGCCGAGCTGGAGGCCGCCGAGCAACGCTGCCGGGGAGCGCTGGAGGAGTTGAATTTCCTTCAGGGCTAGCAGATGCTGGGGAACCGGACTCATGGGTGAATGGACGATAATGCGTAGACTGTGGCTGTTAATACTGCTCTGGTGCAGTGCCCCATGGGCCCACACCGAGATACGGGTGGGGGGCTACCCCTTCGCCCCCTTTGTCGAAAAAGGGCCCGGCGGCCAATGGTATGGCCTCACGCTCGATCTCATTGCCGCGCTCAACCGTAGTCAACCTGACTACCGCTTCATCTTTGTCCCCACCTCCAGTGCCCAGCGCTACAAAGCGTTAGATATAGGCCGCTTCGACATGATGATGTTCGAAGATCTCAAGTGGGGCTGGCATGATCACGCCGTGCAGGCCTCATCCTCCTATTACCTCGGTGGCGAGGTCTACGTCGCCATGCGGGCACCCGGTCGGGATCAGCGCTTTTTCGAGGATGTCACCCGCCACCGGCTGATCGGGGTCGAGGGCTACCACTATGGTTTCAGTCAGTTCGAGGGGGATCCTGCCCACCTGCGCCAGCGCTTTCGCATCACGCTGGTCAAAGATAACCACAGCACGCTGCGGGCCTTGCAACTCGGGCGGGGGGACGTGGCGGTGCTGACCCGCGCCTATCTGGACTCCCAGTTGGCACGGGAGCCGGCCCTGGCGGAGCAGTTACTGATATCGACCCGGCTCGATCAGCGCTATCAGTTGCGCATGCTGATTGCCCCGGCAGCCCCCATCGCGCTTCCGGTATTTGAGCAGATGATGCAGTCACTGACACGCCAGGGTGTGGCGGCAACCCTCTGGCGGCGCTATGGTCTGGCACCGAGGTCGGTGCCATAATAGTCCCGCTTTGCCCGTGTCCGGAGTCTCCCATGAAGTTCCCCCTCCCCCGCCGTCAATGGCCCTATTGGACTGTCGGGACACTGCTCGCCGTCGGCGTGCTGATCTGGAACGCCCCTTCACTCATCCAGCGCCAACTGCCTCCTTGGCTTGAGCAGCATTATGGACTGCGGCTTAACTGGGATACCCCCGAGTTTGGCCGCCGCGAGCTGGTACTGGCGCACGTGACCCTGCGCGATCGTCAGGGCAAGCCGCTGCTGGCCTGGGAGCGTCTCGCGCTCTCCCCCAAGTGGTGGGATTCCCTGCGCACCCGCTCCCTGCGCTTTCATGATCTGCGCCTGAGTCGCCCTGAGCTCACCCTGGTGCGTAGCGGTGAGCGGCGCCTCAACCTGCTTGATGCACTCGCCCCCTTCACACAGGAAACCACCGATTCCACCGGCGCAGCGCCGCCGCTCGAGATCGACCGTCTGACCCTCGAAGGGGGCAAGGTGCACTATCGGGACGGCCGCGATCTGCCCAAGGCGCAGCACGATCCCAAGATGGAGTTAACGGCGCTGGCGGCCTCAGTGCAGGGGGTAAACCTGCGCGGCAGCGGCGCTCTGCCGTTTAAGCTCACGGCCCGCCTCAATGGGGCGCCACTGTCCAGTCAAGGCGAGCTGGAGCTCGCCCCCTGGCAGATCAAGGGGGAGGCGAGCCTGGAAACACTCAAGCTCTCCCCCTTGGCCCCCCTCTGGCGTCCTTGGGTGCAACTGACCCTGCCCAAGGGGAGCGCCAGTGCCAGGCTAGCCTTTCAAGCCAGCGAGCAGGGCTGGCTCGTCACCAAAGGCGCGCTGACGCTCGATGGGTGGCAGATCCGGCGCGGCAAACCCATGGGGGATCTGCCCGGCGAGATAGCGCGCTTCAAGCGCCTCACCCTCGATGGCATCGACATCGACGGCACCCGGCAGCGCTTGGCCATCAAGCGGGTACGCTGGGATAGCCCCCACCTTGTCACGCAACTCGACGCGCAGTACCAGCCGGATTTTATGCCGCTGTTGCTGCCCGCCACGAAGGTGCCACGGCACAAGGACGCCTCGCGCAGCGAGAAGCCCTGGCGCTGGCAAGTGGGTCAAGTGACGCTCAAAGGGGGCAGCGTGGATCTTCGCGAGCCCAGCTCGGGCAAGCAGCGCCTGCGTTCGCTGCGCCAGCTGGAGGGGCGCCTTGGCCCCCTGGATGATCGCGTCGGCAGCGTCAGCCAGTTGCAGGTGAGCACCCGGGTCGATGATCTCGCCAACTTCCGCCTCGCCGGCTCGCTGAGCCTCGCCCCCTTCACCCTCAATGCCACCCTGGAGCAGGAGACGGTGCCGCTTGGCTGGGCCCAAGCCTACCTGCAAAACTACCTGCGCGCCCGCATCGAGACCGGCACCTTGAACGGTCGTCAGCAGCTGGTGCTGGAGCAAGATAGTGACGGCGCCTGGCGCCAGGCTACCCTCAACGGCACCTTGACGGTGCAGGATCTCAAGGTGGTCGATAAGCGCGACAACCTGCGGTTGCTGGCCTGGCAGAAGATGACCATGAACCACCTCAATGCCGACCTGCGCCAACTGCGCGTCGAGATCGACAAGGTTCTGCTCGAGCAGCCCTATAGCCGTATCGAGATCGACAAAGATGGCTCAACCAACCTGCAAACCCTGCTGCTGCCTGCCGCCCCGACCGGCACCCGCCA
The DNA here is from genome assembly GCF_014892695.1 of Aeromonas simiae. Lineage (NCBI taxonomy): Bacteria > Pseudomonadati > Pseudomonadota > Gammaproteobacteria > Aeromonadales > Aeromonadaceae > Aeromonas > Aeromonas simiae. Next base: position 1,449,886 of record NZ_CP040449.1, on the reverse strand, counting down.
GGGGCCAGAGCCCCAACTGACGGTCGATGAGGTGGTGACTCGCCAAGGCAATCTGCGCTTTGCCGATCGGCGCCTGAGCCGCGACTTCGTGGTCGACATTGCCGCCCTCAATGGCTCGACCCGCCACATCAGCAATATTCCCGGCCATCGGGCCGACATCGCCCTGCAAGGCAAGGTCGACCGCTACGCCCCCGTGACCATAGCGGGGAGCGCCAACCTGCTGATCGACAAGCCGGTGCTCGACATGACCGCCAGCTTCAAGAATCTAGAGCTCACCACCTTCACCCCCTACTCGGCCACCTACGCCGGCTACGCCATCGACAAGGGGCAGCTGTCGATGAAGCTCAAATACCAGTTACAGGGGAGCACGCTCGAAGGCAGCAACGACATCCGCATCAACAAGTTGCAGCTAGGTGACAAGGTAGAGAGCCCGGAGGCGCTGGATCTGCCACTCAAGCTGGCGGTGGCCCTGCTGGCGGACTCCGATGGCGTTATCTCCCTTGATCTCAAGGTGAAAGGGGATCTCGATAACCCAGACTTCAGCGTCGGCAGCCTGCTGTGGAACGTGGTCGGCAACACATTGAGAAAGGCGGTCACCTCCCCCTTCTCCCTGCTCGCCTCTCTCACCGGTAGCCACGAGAAGCTCGACGAGATCCGCTTCAATCCAGGCGACATTACCCTGCCCGAGGCGCAGGCTCCGCGCATCGCTTCGCTCGCCAGTGCCCTGCGCCAGCGGCCGCAACTGGCTCTCAACCTGCGGGGCGAGGTGGATCGCGGCGGCGATCTGCAAGCCTTGCAGCGCATGCAGCTGGAAAACCAGCTCGGCAAGGAGCTCGAACGCAGCATCTCGCTCGAGCAAATCGGGCAAGATCCCCAGCTACAGAACGCACTGGATCACCTCTACACCAGTACCTTTGCCCAGAGCATCGACGCGCTGGCCTTCGCCCACCAGTTGGAACCAGGCAGCCAGAGCGCCTGGCAACTCGGCATCGACACCCTGGCCGCCAAGCAGCCGGTGAGCGACAAGAGCCTGCGGCGGCTGGCCACCCTGCGCGCCCAGGCCATCAAGACAACATTTGTGGAACATTACGACATTTCACCAGAGCGCATCTTCGTGCTCGACAGCAAACCAGGCGATGCGAAGAGCCAGGCAAGGGTACTCTTCTCCACCGAGGCAGATTAACCCTCACTGGGGCGGGGCCGTTGGCCCCGCTTTTTGTAACCCCGGCGTCACAAGCCAACTACCGGCCGCCAACAACCCCTGCTTGCTCTGTTCAATCTTCGTCTTTTTTCATCAAAGCCCGCCCCTTCCCCTTGCGCCCCCCCTGCGGCCTGCTAGAATCGCGCGACTTTTCCAATCACCCTCTTTTCGGAGAACCCCAAGTGAGTGAAAAACTGGCCAACCCGGCCCCGCTCGGCCTGATGGGCTTTGGCATGACCACTGTACTGCTCAACATCCATAACGCCGGCTTCTTCCCGATCAGTGCCATGATCCTGGCCATGGGGCTGTGCTACGGCGGTCTGGCCCAGATCATCGCCGGTATCATGGAGTTCAAGCGTGGCAACACCTTCGGGGTGACCGCCTTCATCTCCTACGGCACCTTCTGGTGGAGCCTGGTCTTCCTGATCGTCATGCCCTCCATGGGTCTCTCTACCCCGACCCCGGAAGCCTACATGGGCTGGTACCTGCTGATGTGGGGCGTTTTCACCCTGTTCATGATGATCGGCACCGTGAACTACCCGCGTGCCAAGCAGTTCGTGTTCGCTTCGCTGACCGTGCTGTTCTTCCTGCTGGCCGCCCGTGACTTCACCGGTAGCGCCTTGATCGGCACCATCGCCGGTTTTGAAGGCATCATCTGCGGCGCCAGCGCCATCTACCTGGCCATGGCAACTGTGCTCAACGAGCAGTTCGGCCGCGTAGTGCTGCCGATCGGCGAGAAGGCCAAGCCGGCTGCGACCCTGAAAGCCGCCGCCTAAGCGCGATAGATCACTAAAAAGGGCTCCTACGGGAGCCCTTTTTCATAGGCATGTCATGACACGGCCTGCGCCGTCGGCTCGGCCGGAGGCCATGCGTCGGGTTGGCGCCATTGGGGATCTTGGCCAAACAGGGCCACCAATTGGCCATACACGGCCGGGTAGATACCAGACAACTGACGCGGGTTGGTGAAAAACATCTCGCAGCACACCGCCAAGAACTCGGCGGGGTGAGTGGCCGCATAGGGGTCGATGGCGGGCTCCTCTTCGCGATCGAGCTGACCGTTGAGCGCATCAAACGCGGCCTGAAAATCGCGGCGCCAGCGTCCCATCTCCATCCCGGTGCGCATCGGCGGCGCCCCATCGGCATCGCCTCCTAGCATATCCATCTTGTGAGCCAGCTCGTGGATCACCAGGTTGTAGCCATCCCAGCCCCCATCCTGGGCCAGTTCGCTCCAGGCCAGCACCAGCGGCCCCTGCTGCCAGGATTCGCCGGCATGCTCCTCTTCAATCTCCTCGACCAGGCCAAACTCATTTTGCACCATCTCCCGGCGCACCACCGGCTCGGGGATGACGATGATCTCGTGAAAACCGCGATACCACTCCATATCCAGATGCAAAATAGGCAGCGCCGCCTGCAAGGCCAGAGCCGCCTTATCCTCGGCACTGAGCTCAACCCCGAGCAGGGTGAGGGTCTTGCGCCGCAACAACTGCGCCGCCAGCTCACACAGACGCGCCTGCTCGCCCTGGCTTAGCCCCTCAAGAATAGGAATGAGGGGCAGCACCTCAGCCAGCGGTAGTGGCTCGCTCTCACGCCCCGCACCTCGCTCAAACCAACCACGCAGTCGCTTCAGCATCCTCCCTCCCGCAACCACTTGCACAGCGGCTTGCGCCGCGCGCGATACCCCGCCCGCCCATAGACACGGTGCGCATCGGTTCTCTGCTCACGGCTAGTGCGCGTCATCTGAGTGCATCCCGCTATGGCGGTGCGGCGCTCGGCGCCGGCCAGCAAGGCGGCGCCAATGCCCTGACCGTGATAATGCGCCGCCGCGAACAGGGTACTCAAGGCTGCACCATCCAGGGCCACGGCCTGGCGGATCGCACCCTCTCTCTTGTCATCCACACCTCTCTCCCCTGACGATTCAGTCATTGCCCGAACAAAACACAATCGCATTTCACACTTTCGCAACAACTCAGAAAGTTCCGCTAGGAAGGGCGAAAACAAATCGGTATGTTGTCTCTGTCAAGTCTGACATTTCCGATAAACCCGGTACTTTATGACACACTCGCACCGGAGCAGGTGCATAAGATTCGGTCAACTGTCTTAACAGTGTGCAAGGAATGATAATGGGCCAGCAAGGCCCCATCACGAATTGATACCAATACAACAAAAGGAGTCGTTGTACATGAGTGAACTGGTCAATGCCATCAACGGCATTATCTGGAGCCCTGCGCTCATCTATCTCTGCCTCGGCGTTGGGCTCTATTTCTCCCTGCGCACCCGTTTCCTTCAACTACGCCATCTGCGCGAAATGATCCGCCTCATGTTCCAAGGCAAAGGCAATGATGCCGGCGTCTCCTCCTTCCAGGCGCTCTCCATGACCCTGGCCGGTCGCGTCGGCACCGGTAACATCGCAGGGGTCGCCACCGCCATCACCTTTGGCGGCCCCGGCGCCCTGTTCTGGATGTGGATGGTGGCCTTCCTCGGTGCCAGCTCCGCGTTTGTGGAATCCACCTTGGGCCAGATCTACAAGGAAAAACTCGACGGCGAGTACCGCGGTGGCCCGGCCTTCTATATCGAGAAGGGGCTCGGTATCAAGTGGTACGCCTGGTTGTTCGCCATCGCCACCGTATTCGCCTGCGGCGTGCTGCTGCCGGGCGTACAGGCCAACTCCATCGGGGCCGGCCTGCAAAACGCCTTTGGCATGAGCCCGAACGTGACTGCGGCCATGTTGGCTCTGCTGCTCGGCTTCATCATCTTCGGCGGCGTCAAGCGTATCGCTAACTTCGCCGGCATGGTGGTGCCCTTCATGGCGCTCGGTTATATCATCGTCGCCTGCGTCATCATCGCCCTCAACATCCATGCCCTGCCAGGCGTGATCCTGCTCATCTGGAAGAGCGCCTTCGGCCTGGATGCCGGCTTCGGAGCCATTTTGGGTCTGGCGGTGATGTGGGGGGTCAAGCGCGGCGTCTACTCCAACGAAGCCGCTCAGGGTACCGGCCCGCACGCCTCCTCAGCCGCCGCCGTGAGCCACCCGGCCAAGCAGGGTCTGGTGCAGGCCTTCTCGGTCTATATCGATACCCTGTTTGTCTGCTCCGCCACCGGCTTCATGCTGCTCATCACCGGCCTGTATAACGTGCAGGGGCCAGATGGCGCCGCCCTCTACACCGGCATCGCTGGCGTGGCCGCTGGCCCCGGTTACGTACAGACCGCCATGGAGCAAATGATGCCCGGCTTTGGCAACATCTTCGTGGCGCTGGCCCTGTTCTTCTTCGCCTTCACCACCATCGTTGCTTACTACTACATCGCCGAAACCAACGTGGCCTACCTCAACCGCACCTTCAAGCTGCCGGGCCTCAAGATCTTGCTCAAGCTCGCCCTGATGGCCGCCACTGTGTACGGCACCGTCAAGACCGCCGATCTGGCCTGGGGTCTGGGTGACATCGGCGTCGGTCTGATGGCTTGGCTCAACATCGTTGCCATCCTGCTGCTGCAAAAGCCGGCGCTAGTCTGCCTGAAGGACTACGAGGCCCAGCAAGCGCAAGGGGTTGACCCCGTGTTCCACCCGGAAAAGCTCGGCATCAAGAACGCCGACTACTGGATTGAAAACCGCGCCGAAGTAAACCTGATGCGTGAGAAGCAAGGCCACGAGTTCGAGCCGGATGAACACTCCGCCTGATCCCTATCGCATTAAAAAAATGGCAGCCTAGGCTGCCATTTTTCATTGGGGCCCACTCAGCCACGAAAACGGCTCGGCCCAAAGACCAGCTTCAGGCCAAACAGGCTCCCCAGTGTGGCCCGCCACTGATTGGGGCGACCCAGGATCTGCTTTTGCAACCGGGTCTCCTCCTGCATCACGGCCGCATCGGAGCGCGCCCAGGCATCGTGATAGAGCTGCTTGATGCCGGCCAAAGCATCAGGGGATTTGGTCAGTAAGGTGCGCACGAAGGCCTCGGCTTCTTGCAGTGGGTCCTCGCACACCCGGCTCACCAGCCCCAGTTGCTCCGCCTCTGTCGCCAACAGCTCACGCCCGGTCATGGCCAGCTCCATCGCCCTGTCCACCCCCAGCAGATTGCGCAAGGTCGCCGCCCCGCTCATGTCGGGGATGATCCCCCACTTGATCTCCATCACCGAGAAGCGGCACTCGGGCGCGCTGAAGCGAAAATCGGCGCCGAGCGCGATCTGCAATCCGCCGCCAAAGCAGACGCCACGGGTCACGGCGATCACCGGGACCGGCAGCTCTCGCCAGCCGTAGGCGACCCGCTGGGCCAGATTGGTGGCCTCATCGGCCTCGCGGCGCAGGATCTCCACCGCGGCTACCGGATGGCGCAGCATGGATTTCACGTCGAGGCCAGCGCAAAAGGCACGCCCCTCACCGGTGAGGATCACCGCCCTCAGCCCTGGGGTGGCCTTTAGTTGCGCCAGCGTCGCCTCGATGGCGTCAAACATGGGGCGATCGAGGGCGTTGAGCTTCTCTGGGCGGCTCAGTGTCACCCTGGCCACCCCGCCTTCAATCCGACACTGCACCCGTTCCTTGGTCATCATGCACTCCTTGTCATTAACAGGTCTGACCACAATGTTAACCATTCGTTACGTGCAGAGCTAGACCAAAGTCCAGTGGTCGTCCAGCGTCCCCCTTGCCACACTGGTGACCACCCCTCTGGAGAAGCCCATGAGCCCTCTTTTTAACCTGCATCGCCCCCCTTTCGATCAGCTTGATGAGCCCCAACGCCAACGCCTGCTGGCGGCCTTGCAGCTCATCTATGTGCGCGCCCACCAGCCGCTGCTGAGCGCGGGGCAAGAGCCGGAAGGGCTGCTGATCCTGGCCAGCGGCGTGGTGGAAGAGCGCAGCGAAGAGGGTCATACCCACTTCGCCGACTATGGCGTCGATGATCTGTTCGACGTGCGCGCTCAGTTTGACGGGCGGGTGCGCCACCACTTTACGGCACTGGAGGATTGTCTTTGCTTTCTCATCCCGCGCCCCCTTTTCCTTGCCCTGTGCGCTGAACAACCCGCGTTTGAGCGCTACTTTCGCGGTTCGCTGGCCGAACGCCAGCAAGCATGGGAACAAGGTGCCGAGGGGCGCCAGAGCCTCTCGGAGTTTCTGCTCACCCGGATCTCGGCTGAGCACCTGCAACCCCCTCTGCTGATGGCCCCGACCACCTCACTGGCCGAGGCGACCCGCGCCATGGCCGAGGCCGGCTGCGACAGCCTGCTGTGGCGCCCCTCCTCCGGTAGCTGGCAACTGGTGACCCGCACCACCTTGCTGCACGCCCTGGTGCTGGAGGGGTTAACCGCGCAGGCCCCCCTGAGCGCCCTGCCGCCCCTGCCCTCCCCGCTGGTGAGCCTGAGCCCTGGCGATTATCTGTTCGATGCCCTGATCCTGATGACCCGCCACCAGATCAAGCGGGTGGTGGTCATGGAAGGGGGCGAAGTGCGCGGTCTCTTGCACCTGACCCGGGTTCTCGGCCTTTTTTCAACCCACTCTCAGGTGCTGACGCTTCGCATCCAACGCGCCGATAACGAGGGGGCACTGGTAGCGGTGGCTCGTGAGCAGTCGCACCTGGTCAGCAATCTGGTTGCCCAGGGGATCCACACCGCCTTCCTGCTACGCCTGATGTCGGCAGTCAACGAGCAGATCATCGCCAAAGCCTTCTCGCTCACCATTCCACCGCCACTGCGGCAGCACGTCTGCCTGGTGGTGCTGGGCTCGGAAGGGCGTGGCGAGCAGATCCTAAAAACCGATCAAGACAATGCACTGATCCTGGCCGATGGCCTCGACTGGCCGGCGCAGCAAGAGGATCTGGCGCGCTTTGGCGCCCTGCTCGAGCGCCTCGGTTACCCTCCCTGTCCTGGCCATGTCATGGTGACCAACCCAGCCTGGGTGAAGCACGCTGGCGCGTGGCGCAGTGCCATCGATAGCGCCGTGCTACGAGCAGCCCCGGACGATCTGTTGTGGCTCGCCACCCTGAGCGATGCCCACGCGGTGGCCGGCGATCCCTCCCTGTTGCCCCCGTTGCGCCGGCATCTGCTGACGGCGCTCTCTGATCGCGGCGATCTGCTGGCCGACATGGCCCGTGCCGCCGTGGCCTTTCATACCCCCCTCACCCTGCTCGGCCGGCTCGAGCCAGAGCCAAGCGGCCTCGATCTCAAACGGGGTGGCCTGTTCGCCCTGGTACACGGGGTACGTCTATTGAGTCTGGAGGCGCAGGTGGAGGCAACTGCCACCCTGGAGCGGATCGCGGCCCTCCAGCAGGAGGGGCGACTCAGTCCTGAATTCAGCACCGATCTGGCCGAGGCATTTCGCCTCTTTATCCGGCTGCGGCTACGCAGCCAACTGCAACGGGGGGAAGATCGGGTACAGGTCGCACGCCTCAGCGCCAGCGAACGCGACTTGCTACGCCATAGCCTGCACGTGGTGAAGAAGTTCCAGCAGTGGCTGGCACTGCATTTTCGGGTGCGCCAATGAGCCTGGCGGATTGGCGGCGGTGCTGGCTCGGGCGCCGCTTCAAAGGCGGCGAGTTTTCCCCGCTCTTTGCCACGCCTCCCCCCGAGGAGTGGGTCGCCCTCGATCTCGAAACGACCAGCCTCGATCCGAGCCGGGCCGAGATCGTCGCGATCGGGGCGGTACGCATCAAGGGGCCGCGCCTGCTCATTGGCGAGGCCCTCTCCCTCAAGGTGCGCCCCCCCCTTAGCCTCGATGCAGGCTCGGTGGTGATCCACGGCCTGCGCCATCAGGATCTGGCCCAAGGGTTACCACTTGATGAGGCACTGCGCCAATTGCTCGCCTTCATCGGCCCCCTCCCCCTGGTGGGCTATCACATCGACTACGACTGGCGCATCCTGCAACGGGCTTGCCACGCACTGTGGCGCCTCCCACTGCCCCATCGCCGCATTGAGGTGAGCCGTCTCTACCACGATGCGGTCACCCGCCATCTGGAGGGGGCCCATGTCGACCTGCGCCTTACGGCCATCTGCGCTCATCTTGGATTACCTCAGCGCGATGCCCACGACGCCTTGGCTGATGCCATCACGGCGGCCCTCGTCTTTCTACGCCTCTACTACGGGGCCACTCCGAATTATCCCAAAGTCTAATTGTTGAAAGAGAACATTAAATTCACATTCTGATAACAAGAGACAACTTTGTCTCATGCCCCGCCTCACGACACGGAGAGAAAAGAAAATGGATGATCAACTCTGTCAGCGTATCCAGCAGGATCCGCACTTCCAGTTGCTGGTGAGTCAGCGTCAGCGCTTCGCCTGGCTGCTCTCGACCATCATGCTTGGCCTCTATCTGGCCTTCATACTGCTCATCGCCTTTGCCCCCGGCTGGCTCGGCACGCCGCTTGCGGAAGGCTCCTCCATCACCCGCGGCATCCCGGTCGGTGTCGGTCTCATTCTGTCGGCGTTCGTGCTGACCGGTATCTATGTGTTCAAGGCCAACGGCGAGTTCGACACGCTCACCCAGAAGATCATCCAGGGAGTACAGCAATGATGAAACGTCATCTGATCGTGCTGGGGGGGCTGCTCGCCTCACCGGCGCTACTGGCCGCCGGCGCCATTGAAGGCGAGGTGAAGCAGCAGCCCCTCAATGTCTCGGCCATTGTCATGTTCCTGCTCTTTGTGGCCGGAACCTTGATGATTACCTGGTGGGCCGCCAAGCGTAACCGCTCGGCCGCCGACTACTACGCTGCCGGCGGGCGCATCACCGGCTTTCAGAACGGACTGGCCATCGCCGGTGACTACATGTCAGCCGCCTCCTTTCTTGGGATCTCCGCCCTGGTCTACACCTCGGGCTATGACGGCCTCATCTACTCCATCGGCTTTCTGGTGGGCTGGCCCATCATCCTGTTTCTGATCGCCGAGCGGCTGCGCAACCTTGGCAAGTACACCTTCGCCGATGTGGCCTCCTACCGCCTGAAACAGACCGAGGTGCGCACCCTCTCGGCCTGCGGCTCCCTGGTCGTCGTGGCGCTCTACCTCATCGCCCAGATGGTCGGGGCCGGCAAACTCATCGAGCTGCTGTTTGGCCTCAACTATCACATCGCCGTGGTGCTGGTCGGGCTCCTGATGGTGCTCTACGTCTTGTTCGGCGGCATGCTCGCCACCACCTGGGTGCAGATCATCAAGGCGGTGCTGCTGCTCTCGGGGGCCAGCTTCATGGCGCTGATGGTGATGAAGTCGGTCAACTTCGATGTGGGTACCCTCTTCTCCGAAGCGGTCAAGGTTCATGCCAACGGCGTTGCCATCATGAGTCCGGGGGGACTGGTCTCCGACCCTATTTCGGCGATCTCACTCGGCCTCGCCCTGATGTTCGGCACTGCCGGCCTGCCCCATATTTTGATGCGCTTTTTCACCGTGGGTGACGCCAAAGAAGCCCGCAAGTCGGTCTTTTACGCCACCGGCTTTATCGGCTACTTCTACATCCTCACCTTCATCATCGGCTTTGGTGCCATCTTGCTGGTGAGTACCAACCCGGCCTTCAAGGATGCCGCCGGCGCCCTGATCGGTGGCAACAACATGGCGGCCGTGCACCTGGCCAACGCGGTGGGCGGCAGCCTGTTCCTTGGCTTCATCAGCGCCGTGGCCTTTGCCACCATACTGGCGGTGGTGGCCGGGTTGACCTTGGCCGGCGCTTCGGCCGTCTCCCATGATCTCTATGCCAGTGTGCTCAAGCACGGCAAGGCCAATGAGACCGACGAGCTGCGCGTTTCCAAGATGACCACTGTGGTGCTCGGCGTCGTGGCCATCGGCCTTGGCATCCTGTTTGAGAAACAGAACATCGCCTTCATGGTGGGGTTGGCCTTCTCCATCGCCGCCAGCTGCAACTTCCCGGTGCTGTTTCTCTCCATGTTCTGGTCTCGCCTGACCACCCGTGGCGCCGTCTACGGCGGCTGGCTGGGGCTCGGCTCTGCGGTGACCCTGATGGTGCTGGGGCCGACCGTGTGGGTGAAGGTGCTTGGCCACGCTCAGGCCATCTTCCCCTATGAGTACCCGGCCCTCTTCTCTATGCTGCTGGCGTTTGCGGGGATCTGGTTCTTCTCGGTCACCGACAAATCTGCCGCTGCCGGCGAGGAGCACGCCAAGTTCTTCCCGCAGTTCGTGCGCTCCCAGACCGGGATTGGCGCGGCCAAGGCGAGTTCCCACTGAGTGCTGAAATGAGTGCGCCGGCCTCTGCCGGCGCATCACATATTATGTGATTTGTTTAACAATTCTGAACCAAGTTGACGTGTATCAAGGTTCACGCAAGGTGGGATTCTCATAATGTGCACCGAATCCACTATCCGGGGATACCGTGAATACACACGTAAAGCGCGACCTGAAACTAAATGGCAGTACCCATATCGCATTTGTCATCATCTTGGTGTTTCAAACCCTCGCCTTTTCTGCCTATGCACTCTACTCCTTCCATGAACGCAGGGGGGCAGCACAAGAGAGCGCCGCTGACTTTGTCTCCAATACTGCCAGTGTCACCTATGAACAGGTGATCAAGCCCCTTGAACATACGCTCAATGAGATAGCCGATGTCATTGAGGATAAAGGAGAATTTCCATTTTCCGAGGTGGAGACGCGAGCCAAGGCAAACGCACTACTTCATGTCAGCCGCGGCCTGATGAACATCAGCTATGGCAGCAAGGAGGGACACTTCTCTGCCATTCCGCAGTTAGGCAATATCGAGGATGCCCGTCAGCGCCCTTGGTTCAACACCAAGAGCATCCGTAGTGCCTTTGTTTTTTACACCCCGCTCTATCCGGACTTCTTCGACAAGTCGATGGTGCTCTCCATTGCCAAACCCATCTTTGATGCGCAAGGAAGCTACACCGGCGCGCTGGCCGCCGACCTCAACCTGATCGAGCTGAGCTATCCCTACCGCAGCATGATCCTGCCCCTTGGTGGCACACTCATGGTGATCGATAGGAGTGGACATATTTTGCTCAATGGCGATACCGCTCAGATCGCCCAAACCGGGCTCAATCCAGCGCTGATCAGCAAAATGAACAACAGCTCTGGCTCCATCACGGATATGGAGCAAAAGCAGCAGATATTCTACCACTCCTATACCAATCCCGATTGGTTCGTGGTCTACGCTGTGCCCCTTTCCGAGATCACCCAACATTGCCTGACCCCCATGCTGCCTACCTTGATGTTCTTTATCATGTGCAGTCTTGTGGTCGTCATGATGTGGTTCATCACCCACAATACCCAGCTTCGAGTACTGTCTGACATTATTTCCAGCCTGCGCTTTGGTCGCGAGAATACCAAGGGAACTCTGGAAAATGTGCAGCGGGAGATCGCCGAGCAGCAACAAGCCCTGCAAAGTGAAAGTGAAAAAGCCAACCGGGACCCATTGACGGGGCTGTGGAACCGCGGCCGGTTCGACGCCGATCTGCAAGCATTGTGTGAGCATAAAGTGCCCTTTGCCCTAGCACTGATCGATATCGATCACTTCAAACAGGTTAACGATACCTATGGCCACCTGTTGGGAGACGAGGTGCTCAAGGCCGTTTCCAAGCTTGGGGGAGAGGCGCTGGGTAATAGCGCCCAGATCTACCGCTATGGGGGAGAAGAGATCGCCGTGCTGCTCCCACGCAACGATCTGGACGCCGCGGTGGCGCGTATTGAGCGCTGGCGCTGCATATTAGAAACCCGCCTCTGGCGTGAACGGGATCTCAAAGTCACGTTCAGCGCCGGGGTCACCACCCCGAACAACCAGGAAGACGACGATATCCTTCAACGGGCTGACGATTTGCTCTATCGAGCCAAGGAAGAGGGGCGCAATCGAACCCTGGGGGCCTGACCCCCATCCTCGGGCCGGTTGCCATGACCGGCCCAACTGGTATCATGCCGTGTTCAATAACAGGGGCGCACGTCCCCTTGAGCGAAACGGAGTGGCCAAATTGGCTCGCTTGCGCCGTTCGCTCCGTTTCCACAACCCCCATTAGGTTCTTTATGCTCTCCTCCAACAACATCACCATGCAGTTCGGCGCCAAGCCACTGTTTGAAAACATCAGCGTCAAGTTTGGCGATGGCAACCGCTACGGCCTTATCGGTGCCAACGGCTGCGGTAAGTCCACCTTCATGAAGATCCTCGGCGGCGATCTCGAGCCTTCCGGCGGTAACGTCAGCTTGGACGTCAACGAGCGCATCGGTAAGCTGCGCCAGGATCAGTTTGCCTACGAAGAAATGCGCGTGCTGGACGTGGTCATGATGGGCCATGCCGAAATGTGGGCCGCCATGCAGGAGCGGGATGCCATCTACGCCAACCTCGAGGCGACCGACGACGACTACATGCGCGCCGCCGAGCTCGAGGGCAAGGTGGCCGAGTATGACGGCTACACCGCCGAAGCCCGTGCCGGCGAGCTGTTGCTCGGGGCCGGTATTCCGCTGGAGCAGCACAACGGCCCCATGAGCGAAGTGGCACCAGGCTGGAAGCTGCGGGTGCTGCTGGCTCAGGCGCTCTTCTCCAACCCGGACATCCTGCTGCTGGATGAGCCGACCAACAACCTGGACATCAACACTATCCGCTGGCTGGAGGGTGTGCTCAACGATCGTGACTGCACCATGATCATCATCTCCCACGACCGCCACTTCCTGAACATGGTCTGCACTCACATGGCGGATCTGGACTACGGCGAGCTGCGCGTCTACCCGGGCAACTACGACGACTACATGCTGGCCGCCACCCAAGCCCGCGAGCGTCTGCTGGCCGACAACGCCAAGAAGAAGGCGCAGATCGCCGATCTGCAATCGTTCGTGTCGCGCTTTAGCGCTAACGCCTCCAAGTCACGTCAGGCCACCTCGCGCCTCAAGCAGATCGACAAGATCAAAATTGAGGAGGTCAAGGCCTCCAGCCGGCAAAACCCCTTCATTCGCTTCGATCAAGACAAGCAGCTCTATCGCAACATCCTAGAAGTGGAAGGCGTGGCTAAGGGCTACGGCGATACTCCCCTGTTCAAGGGGCTGAGCATGCTGCTGGAAGTGGGTGAGAAGGTCGCCATCCTGGGGACCAACGGCATCGGTAAGTCCACCCTGATCAAGACCCTGGTCGGTGAGCTGACCCCGGATGCCGGTACCATCAAGTGGTCCGAGAACGCCCAAATCGGCTACTACGCTCAGGATCACGCCGAGGAGTTTGACACCGATCTCAACGTGTTCGACTGGATGGCCCAGTGGAAGAAGGAAGGGGATGACGAACAAGCGGTACGCTCTGTGCTCGGCCGCCTGCTGTTCTCGCAAGATGACATCAGAAAGCCGGTTCGCGTGCTGTCCGGTGGCGAGCAGGGCCGTATGATCTTCGGCAAGCTCATCATGCAGCGCCCCAACATCCTAATCATGGATGAGCCGACCAACCACCTGGACATGGAATCGATCGAATCGCTGAACCTGGCACTCGAGATGTACAAGGGTACCCTGATCTTCGTCTCCCACGATCGCGAGTTCGTTTCGTCGCTTGCGACCCGGATCCTGGAGTTGACCGAAGAGGGGATCCGCGACTTTAGCGGTACCTACGATGACTACCTGCGCAGCCAGGGCATCGTCTAGCCTGGATAAACGATGTGGAAAGGCCCCGCACTGCGGAGCCTTTTTTATGTTGCCTCAACATGAAGACAACAAAAAGGAGGCCGAAGCCTCCTTTTTACATCATGACATTCCCAGCAATTAAGCCAGAGCTGCCTTTGCCTTTTCAACCAGAGCGGTGAAAGCGACCTTGTCGTGAACGGCGATGTCAGCGAGGATCTTACGATCGATCTCGATGGAAGCCTTCTTCAGACCGTTGATCAGACGGCTGTAGGACAGACCATTCTGACGGGAAGCCGCGTTGATACGGGCGATCCACAGTTGACGGAACTGACGCTTCTTCTGACGACGGTCACGGTAGGCGTACTGACCAGCCTTGGTTACCGCTTGTACCGCTACGCGGTAGACGCGGGAACGGGCACCGTAGTAACCCTTGGCAGCCTTCAGAACTTTCTTGTGACGAGCGCGAGCGGTCACACCACGTTTTACTCTCGGCATTTCTCACACCCCTCTCTTATGCGTACGGCAGGCAGGCAACAACACGTTTTTGGTCAGCGGCAGAGACCATGGTCTTCGGGCCGAGCTGACGCTTACGCTTGCTGCTCTTCTTGGTCAGGATGTGACGCAGGTGGGCGTGCTTGCACTTGAAGCCACCAGAGCCAGTCTTCTTGAAGCGCTTGGCAGCGCCCCGGTTGGTTTTGATTTTCGGCATTTCGAACTCCGCATTGTGAGTAACAACAAAACAATCAGGCGAACAGACTCGTGGAGTATTCCCCACGAGCCAATTTCTTGTTGTGGGCCTGATTATTTCTTCTTAGGCGCGAGGACCATCACTGCTTGACGGCCTTCGACTTTGGGGAAGGACTCGACCACGGCCAGCTCTTCCAGATCGTTCTTGACGCGCTCCAGTACCTTGATACCAAGTTCCTGGTGGGCCATTTCACGACCGCGGAAGCGCAAGGTAACCTTGGCCTTGTCACCTTCCTCGAGAAAGCGAATCAGGTTGCGCAGTTTTACCTGATAGTCGCCTTCGTCGGTGCCAGGACGGAATTTGATTTCCTTCACCTGGACGACTTTCTGCTTCTTCTTCTGCTCTTTAGCAGTCTTGCTCTTTTCGTAGAGGAATTTGCCGTAATCCATGATCCGGCAAACGGGCGGCTCGGCGTTGGGACTGATCTCAACCAGATCAACTCCAGCTTCAACGGCTAAGTTCAATGCATCCTGGATCGAGACGATGCCCAGAGGCTCCCCCTCAACACCAGTCAAACGAACTTCTTTCAGACGAATCTCGGTATTGATCCGGTGAGCGCGGGCTTGCGGTTGCTTGCCCAGTTTTTTTCCGCCTTTTATAGCTTATTCCTCCACTCTCTTTTGTCCGCGGGTCTGAACTTCTTGGGTGAGCAGTGTAATCAGCTCTTCAACCGGATAGGTTCCCAAGTCAGCCCCCTTGCGAGTGCGAACAGCAATTTTGCCGGATTCGACTTCTTTGTCGCCGCAAACCAGCATATAGGGCACTCGCTTCAAAGTATGCTCGCGGATTTTAAAGCCAATCTTCTCATTTCTCAAGTCCGCCTTCGCACGCAGACCCGCATCATTCAATGCCTTGGCTACCTTGAGCGCATAATCTGCCTGATTGTCAGTGATATTCATGACAACAGCTTGAGTCGGCGCCAACCATGCCGGGAAGAAACCGGCGTACTCTTCAGTCAAAATACCGATAAAGCGCTCAATGGAGCCCAGAATGGCACGGTGAATCATGACCGGTACATGACGCTCGTTGTCTTCACCCACATAGGTAGCCCCGAGGCGACCCGGCAGGGCGAAGTCAAGCTGGACAGTACCACACTGCCAGGCGCGATCCAGGCAGTCGTGCAGGGTGAACTCAATCTTCGGACCATAGAAGGCCCCTTCACCCGGCTGCAGGTCATACTTGAGACCATTTTTGACCAAGGCCTCGGCCAGAGCCGCTTCGGCGCGATCCCACATCTCGTCGGTGCCGATACGTTGCTCCGGACGAGTAGAGAGCTTGACCACGATATTTTCAAAGCCGAAGGTCCCATAAACGTCATACACCATGCGGATGCAAGAGGAGACCTCTTCCATCACCTGCTCTTCGGTACAGAAGATATGGGCATCGTCCTGGGTAAAGCCACGCACCCGCATCAGACCATGCAAGGAGCCGGAGGGCTCGTTGCGGTGGCAAGAGCCAAACTCGGCCATGCGCAGCGGCAGATCGCGGTAGGACTTGAGGCCCTGATTGAAGATCTGCACGTGACCCGGGCAGTTCATCGGTTTGATGGCGTACTCGCGATTCTCCGACTGGGTGGTGAACATGGCCTGGGCGTACTTATCCCAGTGACCTGACCGTTCCCACAGGACGCGATCCATCATGAAAGGTCCTTTGACCTCCTGATAGTCGTACTCCTTGAGCTTGCCACGGATGAAGGTTTCCAGCTCGCGGAAGATAGTCCAGCCATCGTTGTGCCAGAACACCATGCCCGGCGCCTCTTCCTGCATGTGATACAGGTCGAGCTGTTTGCCAATTTTACGGTGATCGCGCTTGGCGGCCTCTTCGAGGCGCTGCAAATAAGCCTTGAGCTGCTTCTTGTCTGCCCAGGCGGTACCGTAGATACGCTGCAACATCTTGTTGTTGGAGTCACCACGCCAGTAGGCGCCGGAGATCTTCTGCAGCTTGAAATGGTGGCAGTGGCGCATGTTGGGAACGTGCGGGCCACGGCACATGTCGATGTACTCTTCGTGATGATACAGACCCGGGCGATCGTCGCGCGCGACGTTCTGATCTAGGATCTCCATCTTGTAGGTCTCACCACGGGACTCGAAAGTATCACGAGCCTCCTGCCAGGAGACCTTCTTCTTGACCACGTCGTAGTCTTTGGATGCCAGCTCAAGCATGCGTGCTTCCAGAGCCGCCAAATCCTCGTCGGTCAAAGCGCGATCGAGATCTACGTCGTAGTAAAAACCGTTGTCGATGACCGGGCCGATGGCCATCTTGGTCTGCGGCCACAGCTGCTTAATGGCATGACCGAGCAGGTGCGCACAAGAGTGGCGAATGATCTCCAGCCCCTCTTCATCCTTGGCGGTAATAATGGAGAGCTGAGCATCGTTCTCGATCAGCTCACAGGCATCGACCAGCTCGCCATTGACGCGGCCGGCAACACACGCCTTGGCTAGGCCAGGGCCGATGTCAGCAGCGACATCCAGAACGGAAACCGGTTGGGAGAATTGACGCTGGCTGCCGTCAGGCAGGGTAATGATTGGCATCTTGAAATCCTTATACAGTGGTGACCCACACCAAAGGCCACATGCAAAGAGTTAAGTCGGTTAAATGGACGACACGATTTTGCCTGACTGTTCACTCTACTCTGCAAACGCGCCAGCGAGCGGAGGACAAGCCTTCTCTCCCTCACGACGAATCAGGCAAGGCGCCATGGTAACAGATGACATCGAACAGGGGGTAACAAAAATGCACCACCTATATGGTTATTTTTTACGCACTTTCTAACTTTCGGCCACCAGGCGTTCCAGTTCATCAAAGGTGAATGCCCCCTCCCCCCGCTCCCGCTTGACCAACTCTTTTAAGACCAGCAGAGCGGTCTCGTTACCGGCGGAGGCCGCCCGAAGCAAGTAGCGGCGCCCCTTCTCCCATTCTGGTTGCCCCTTGATGCCAAGTAGGCACAAGGCCCCAAACTTGAGTTGAGCCATGACATTGCCCCCTTGCGCGGCCAGCTCGAACCAGTGATAGGCGGCATTCAGATCCCGCTTTACATGGCCTCCTCTGAGATAGGCCTCTGCAAGGCGATATTGACTGGCCGATTCACCACGCTCAGCCGCATACAGGTACAGCTGCCATGACAACGCCTGATCCTGGGCAACGCCCAGCCCCCATTCATACGCCTGGGCCAGATGCACCTGCGATCTGAGATCCCCTTCATCAGCAAGGGTGCGCCAAATGGTCACGGCCGTCTGATAATCGCCACTGCGCCACGCCCTGTCCGCCTGATGAGCCGTCTGTTCATCACCTTCAGTGCGCCATAACACGGCCATAATCAATGCCATAAAAGCCAAACGCCGAATGGTAATGTTCATCACTCCCTGCTCTTGTGAGCGCACCAGGCCCACTGGTAACAAAAAATCAACACCGTAGCAAATGTAAAAAAATAAGGCCCTCGCAATGCGAGGGCCAAGCCAACGGAAACGTGCTTAAACAGAGCTTTGCACCTGCTAAACCAACCAATTCAAGCAACCTGAACTGGCCATCTGGCGAAGTACGAGTTCAATCTAGCCGCCACGCAATGTTGCGTCAATGTAAAAATTAGAGTTTAAGCACCAAACACGATGGCTATTTCTGTTTTACTCCACGCGACCAACACAGCGCCATTTTGAGACCCGAACGTCTCTCTGTATATTTTCTCTTCGAAGCCTTTGACAGCGATCAGGGAACGTGGCAGAAATAATTTAACAGTCAGTAACATATGCGTGTAGATGACCGCCGCCATCGGCTCTGTTGGCCTTGGGCAAACAGGGATAGGCAACCGGGAACAGATTCTGCAACGGCAATACGCGGTGAGGTAGCGGGTAGGCTTAACTTAGATAAGACAATGTGACAACTCGATGGCGATGGTTCTTTTAGGGTAAGCGACTATCTATAACGGGGGTAAGGTTATGGGCATCTTCGAGCACTACCAACAACGCTACGAAAAAGCCAGGGAAGAGGAGTACACCATCCAGGAGTTTCTGGATATGTGCAAACAGGATAAATCCTGCTACGCCTCCGCCGCCGAACGACTGCTGGCCGCCATCGGTGAGCCTGAGATGATAGACACATCCACCAATCCGCGTTTGAGCCGGCTCTTCTCCAATCGGGTCATCGCTCGCTATCCCGCCTTCCGGGACTTCTATGGCATGGAAGAGGCTATCGAGCAGATTGTCTCCTACCTCAAGCATGCCGCCCAGGGCCTGGAAGAGAAGAAACAGATCCTCTATCTGCTGGGGCCGGTTGGGGGGGGAAAATCCTCTTTAGCCGAGAAGCTCAAAGCCCTGATGCAGAAGGTGCCTGTCTACCGCATCAAGGGTTCACCAGTTAACGATCACCCCTTCTGCCTCTTCAACATGGAAGAGGATGGCGACCTGCTTGAGCGTGAATATGGTATCCCGCGCCGTTACCTGCGTCCCATCATGTCCCCTTGGGTCGTCAAACGCCTGCACGAATTTGGCGGCGATATTACTCAATTCAAAGTGGAGAAGGTAAATCCCTCCATTCTCGATCAAATTGCCATCGCCAAGACCGAACCCGGCGATGAGAACAATCAGGACATCTCTTCTCTGGTGGGCAAGGTAGACATCCGCATGCTGGAGCACTATGCACAGGATGATGCCGACGCCTATTCCTACTCCGGCGCCCTGTGCAAGGCCAACCAGGGGATGATGGAATTTGTCGAGATGTTCAAGGCCCCCATCAAAGTACTGCACCCACTGCTGACCGCCACCCAGGAGGGGAACTACAACGGCACCGAGGGGATCTCGGCCATGCCGTTCGAGGGGATCATTCTCGCCCACTCCAATGAATCCGAATGGCAGCAGTTTAAGAACAACAAGAACAACGAGGCCTTCCTCGACCGGGTCTACATCGTCAAGGTGCCTTATTGCCTGCGCGTCTCGGAAGAGGTGAAAATCTACGAGAAATTGTTGCAAAACAGCCAGTTGACCGAAGCCAAGTGCGCTCCCGGCACCCTTGAGCTGCTCGGCCAGTTCTCGGTGCTCTCGCGCCTCAAGGAGCCTGAGAACTCCAGCCTCTACTCCAAGATGCGGGTCTATGACGGTGAAAGCCTTAAAGATACCGACCCCAAGGCCAAGAGTTACCAAGAGTACCGCGACTATGCCGGCGTCGACGAAGGGATGAACGGCCTTTCCACCCGTTTTGCGTTCAAGATCCTGTCGCGGGTATTTAACTTCGACCACGCTGAGGTGGCTGCCAATCCGGTGCATCTCTTCTATGTGCTGGAGCAGCAGATTGAGCGGGAACAGTTCCCGCAGGAGCTGCACGACCGTTACCTCGAGTTCATCAAGGGATACCTGATCCCGCGTTATGTTGAATTCATCGGCAAGGAGATCCAGACCGCCTACCTCGAGTCCTACTCCGAGTACGGCCAAAACATCTTCGATCGCTACGTCACCTATGCCGACTTCTGGATCCAGGATCAGGAGTACCGCGATCCGGAGACCGGCCAGTTGTTTGACCGCGCCGCGCTCAACAGCGAGCTGGAGAAGATCGAGAAACCGGCCGGGATCAGCAACCCAAAGGATTTTCGCAATGAAATAGTCAACTTCGTGCTGCGCGCCCGCGCCAATAACGCCGGCCGCAACCCGACCTGGACCAGTTACGAGAAGCTGCGCACCGTGATCGAGAAGAAGATGTTCTCCAACACCGAGGAGCTGTTGCCGGTCATCTCGTTCAACAGCAAGACCTCGGCCGAAGAGCAGAAGAAACACGATAACTTCGTCGCGCGGATGATGGAGAAAGGGTATACCCGCAAACAGGTGCGCCTGCTCTCTGAGTGGTACTTGAGGGTGCGTAAATCATCCTGAGCCTGATGGCCAAGGAGGGGAATATGGCGCATTTCATCGATCGCAGACTGAACGGCAAGAACAAGAGCGCTGTCAACCGGCAGCGCTTCATCCGCCGTTACAAGAAACAGATCAAACAGGCGGTCTCCGATGCTGTGGCCAAACGCAGCATCCAGGACGTGGACAAGGGCGAGAGCATCAGCATTCCCACCCGCGACATCACCGAATCCATTTTCCATCAGGGACGTGGCGGCAAGCGGGAGATGGTACACCCAGGCAATGATCAGTTCGTCACTGGGGACAAGATTGACCGCCCGCAGGGAGGGGGCGGTGGCGGGGGAAGCGGTGAAGGGCAGGCCTCAAACCAGGGGGAAGGCGCGGATGATTTTGTGTTCCAGATCTCTAAGGATGAGTACTTAGATCTTCTGTTTGAGGATCTCGAGCTGCCCAACTTGCAGAAAACCCAGCTTAACCAACTGATGGAGGTAAAGACCTACCGGGCGGGCTACACCTCGAACGGGGTACCGACCAACATCAACGTGGTGCGTTCGCTGCAAAATTCTCTGGCGCGGCGGGTTGCACTGCAGGCCGGCAAAAAACGGCAGCTGCGTGAGCTGGAGGCTCGGCTGGCGCTGCTGATGCAAGACCCCAATGAGCATCATGCCGAAATTGCATCGCTCGAGCGGGAGATCCGAGATCTGCGTAAGAAGATCGACGCTGTGCCCTTCATCGACACCTTCGATCTCAAGTTCAACAACTATGTGAAGCGGCCGGTTCCCTCCAGCCAGGCAGTGATGTTCTGCCTGATGGACGTCTCCGGCTCCATGGATCAGGCGACCAAGGATATGGCCAAGCGCTTTTACATCCTGCTCTACCTGTTTCTGACCCGCACCTACAAGAATGTGGAGGTGGTCTATATCCGTCACCACACTCAGGCCAAGGAGGTCGATGAGCACGAGTTCTTCTACTCCCAAGAGACTGGCGGCACCATAGTCTCGAGTGCGCTCAAGATGATGAGCGAGATCATGAGTGAACGTTACCCGGCAAATCAGTGGAACATTTACGCCGCCCAAGCCTCTGACGGAGACAACTGGGCCGATGACTCTCCCCTGTGTAAAGAGTTGCTCATCAAAGAGATCATGCCCTGGGTGCGCTACTACTCCTATATCGAGATCACCACCCGGGCCCACCAGACCCTGTGGCACGAGTATGAGTCGGTCGCCAGCCAGTTCCCCCACTTCGCCATGGAGCACATCCGTAAGCTCGACGATATCTACCCGGTGTTTCGCGAACTGTTCAAAAAGCAAGCTGCATGAGGGGGACGCTATGAGTGAGACACAGACCAGAGTGTATGCCCCGCTCGACGATGGGCCAGACTGGACCTTCGAACTGCTGGAGATCTACCACAAGGAGATCGCCCGGGTTGCCGCCCATTACAAGCTCGACACCTATCCCAACCAGATCGAAGTGATCACCGCCGAGCAGATGATGGATGCCTATTCCAGCATCGGCATGCCGATTGGTTACCATCACTGGTCCTATGGTAAGCACTTCATTCAGACCGAGCGTAACTACAAGCGTGGTCAGATGGGGCTGGCCTATGAGATCGTCATCAACTCCGATCCCTGCATCGCCTACCTGATGGAGGAGAACACCATGCCGATGCAGGCGCTGGTGATCGCCCATGCCAGCTATGGCCATAACTCCTTTTTCAAGAACAACTACCTGTTCAAAACGTGGACCGATGCCTCGTCCATCATCGACTACCTGCTGTTTGCCAAGAAATACCTCGGTGAATGCGAAGAGAAGCACGGCATCGACGCCGTCGAGCGCTTGCTCGACGCCTGCCACGCCTTGATGAACTTTGGGGTCGACCGCTACAAACGACCGCAGAAACTATCGCTGGCCGAAGAGAAGCGGCGCCAGAAAGCGCGGGAAGATTACCTACAGACCCAGGTCAACGAGTTGTGGCGCACCCTGCCCAAGCAGGCGCGCAATGAAGGAGCCGAAGAGCTGCGCTATCCCCCCGAGCCGCAGGAGAATCTCCTCTACTTTATCGAGAAGAACGCCCCCCTGCTCGAGCCATGGCAACGGGAAGTGGTGCGCATCGTGCGCAAGATCAGCCAATATTTCTACCCGCAGAAACAGACTCAGGTGATGAACGAGGGGTGGGCCACCTTCTGGCACTACACCATCCTCAACCACCTCTATGACGAGGGAAAACTGACCGATCGCTTCATGATGGAGGTGCTGCACAGCCACACCAATGTGGTCTATCAGCCCCCTTATAACAGCCGCTACTACTCGGGGATCAACCCCTATGCCCTGGGTTTTGCCATGTTCACGGACTTGCGCCGGATCTGCGAGCACCCGACCGAAGAGGACAGGTACTGGTTCCCGGATTACGCCGGCACTGACTGGGTGCAGACCCTGCACTTTGCCATGCAGAACTTCAAAGATGAGAGCTTCATCAGCCAGTTCTTGAGTCCCAAGGTGATGCGCGATCTCAAACTGTTTGCCATCGATGACGATGACATGAAGAACTATCTCAAGGTCTCGGCCATTCACAACGAGGAGGGGTACCGTCGCCTGCGCAGTACCCTGTCGGCGCAGTACAACTTAAGTAACCTGGAGCCAAACATCCAAGTCTACAACGTGGCGGTAAAAGGAGACCGCTCACTGACCCTGCGCTATGTCCCTCACAACCGGATCCCGCTGGCCGACTCGCGCCACGAGGTGCTGCGCCACCTGCATCAACTGTGGGGATTTGACGTGATCCTCGAGCAGGACAACGGCGAGCTCAGCCCCGAGATCATCGGGCGCTGTCCAGAGAAAAAGAGCAGCTACTAACTGCCCTCTTCCCCATCAACAAAAAGCGCACCCTAAGGTGCGCTTCTCATTCGCGGTCAGTGATCGCAGAAATTGCTCGGCATGTGCTCGCGCAGACGAGCCCAGTGCTTACCCGATTCGACGCCGTACTGGCGCACCAACTGAAACACCGACTCATAGTCCTTGCTCTCTGCCAGCTTGAGCAACGCCGCGTAGTAACCGTCAGCACTGGCCCTGGCCTGCTTGTCAGAGAAGTAGTAACGACCAACACGGGCATACAGCCCCTTGAAACCATTGAGGATCAGCGCATAGATGGGGTTGCCAGAGGCAAACGAGAGCTGGTGATGCAGATAGTAGTCAAAATCGGCATACGCATCGGCACTGTCATCAACCGCAGTGGCCTCACGCAGGATCTCGGCGGCACGCTCCGGATTGTTGCGCACGGCACCACGGATGAAGATGGTGCTGATATTGGTGCGCGCCGACAGCAGCTGGGCCACCAGATCTGGCACCTTGTCCTGATCGAGACGAGCCAATGTTTCGAGGATATTGAGCCCCGAGGTCTCCCAGAAGTTGTTGACCTTGGTCGGCTTGCCATGCTGGATGGTGAGCCATCCATCACGGGCCAGACGCTGCAATACTTCACGCAGCGTGGTGCGGGTCACCCCAATCAGTTCGGAGAGTTCGCGCTCAGCCGGCAGGATAGAGCCGGGGGGAAAGCGGTTATTCCAGATGGATTCGATGATGTACTCTTCGGCAAACCCAGCAGGGCTCTGCGCTTTAATGACCATGAACGGACTCTGTAAAGTGATGACAATGTTAAACTCCCGCATGATAGCAAAGCCGATGACACTGGCAAACATAAAGGTCAGTCCTCTGCTGAGCACGAACCAATCGAAGCCATTGCTATCTCATGCCCTTTGTTAGACTCTGTCTCTTTGCACAAATCTTTGATTAATATCATGGGGAACGATGCCGCTTTGCGAAACCATCACTCTCCTTCCCATGATCCCGGGCAGGCACCGCGGGTCAAACGTCAATCCTAGAGAGAACAACATGCAGGTAAGTTACGGACGTGCCTTAGCACAGAATTTCTTAGGGAAAACCGCTAACTGGTACAAGAGCGCCATTCTGACCTTCCTTATCATCAATCCGCTCATTTTCTACCTCGATCCCTTCTTCGCCGGCTGGCTGCTGGTGGCCGAATTTATCTTTACCCTGGCCATGGCCCTCAAGTGCTATCCGCTGCAACCAGGTGGCCTGCTCGCCATTGAGGCCGTCCTCATCGGCATGACCTCCCCCGAGCAGGTCAAACACGAGCTGATCGGCAATATCGAGGTGCTGTTGCTGCTGGTGTTCATGGTGGCCGGCATCTACTTCATGAAACAGCTGCTGCTCTATGTTTTCACCAAGCTGCTCATTCATATCAAGTCTAAGAGCGCGCTTTCGCTGGCGTTCTGCCTGACCGCCGCCTTTCTCTCCGCCTTCCTCGACGCCCTTACCGTTATCGCTGTGGTGATCAGCGTCGCGGTGGGGTTTTACGCTATCTATCACAAGGTGGCGTCCGGCCAGAAGGGAGCGCAGAGCCACGATTATCTCGATGACAATGACCTCAATGACGGGGCGCGCCAAGATCTCAACGATTTTCGCGCCTTCCTGCGCAGCCTGCTGATGCATGCGGCCATCGGTACGGCATTAGGCGGCGTCTGTACTCTGGTTGGGGAGCCGCAGAACCTCATCATCGGTGAGCAGGCCGGCTGGCACTTTGGCGAGTTTGCTCTTCGTATGGCGCCGGTCAGCATACCGGTGTTCTTCTGCGGGTTGCTCACCTGCCTGCTGGTCGAGAAGCTGGGTTGGTTTGGCTACGGCGCCACCCTGCCGGAGCGGGTACGCAACATCATGGAGGAGTATGACCGCCAGGAAGATGCCCGCCGCACCCGTCAGGACAAGGTCAATCTGATGGTACAAGGGCTCATCGCCGTCTGGCTCATCGCAGGATTGGCCATGCACCTGGCCGCCGTCGGTCTCATCGGCCTCTCGGTCATCGTGCTGGCCACCGCCATGACCGGCGTCACTGATGAGCACGCCATCGGCAAGGCATTCCAGGAGGCACTGCCCTTCACCTCGCTGCTGGTGGTCTTCTTCACCGTGGTGGCGGTCATCATCGATCAGCACCTCTTCCGACCCGTCATCGACTGGGTGCTGGCCGCCAAACCGGAAGACCAGTTGGCGCTCTTTTACATCGCCAATGGGCTGCTCTCGATGATCAGTGACAACGTCTTCGTCGGCACCGTCTACATCAGTGAAGTCAAGGCCGCGCTGGCCGAGCAGGCGATCAGCCGCGAGCACTTTGAGCTGCTGGCTGTCGCCATCAACACCGGCACCAACCTGCCGTCGGTCGCCACCCCGAACGGACAAGCCGCCTTCTTGTTCCTGCTCACCTCAGCCCTGGCACCGCTGCTGCGCCTCTCTTATGGCCGCATGGTCTGGATGGCCCTGCCCTACACCCTGGTGCTCAGTGTCACAGGCCTGATCTGCGTCGAGCTGCTGCTACCGGGCATGACCCAGCAATTTATCGAGTGGGGTTGGATAAGCAACGCGGTCGAGAACGTTCCTGCGACCGTCACACCTTAAAACAAGGGGGCCAAGGCCCCCTTTCCTTTCTTCCGATGGTTTGCTCTAATGCCCATTGGCTTTTTTTTGGTTTCAGGCGATTGCTATGGTGGAATATCTTCGCGCTCTGGCGGCTCAGCGCTTGCCTTGGGTGCTATTGGCCGGCTCGGCCCTGTTTCTTGATGTGTGCGCCCTCTTCTTTCAACATGGGCTGGGGCTGCACCCCTGTGTCATGTGTATCTATGAGCGGATAGCCACCATGGGTGTCTTGGCGGCCGGGCTGCTCGGCATGACGGATCCCAAGCGGCCATGGGTTCGTTGGAGCGCCATCCTGCTGTGGGGTTACAGCGCCTTTACCGGGTTACAACTGGCCCTGCGCCACGTGGATTATCAACTCAATCCCTCCCCGTTCAATGTCTGCAGCCCTTATGCCGATTTCCCGAGCTGGCTGCCGCTCGATAAGTGGATCCCCTGGCTCTTCATGCCGGATGGTGATTGCTCCGAGATCAGTTGGCAGTTCTTAGGCTTCTCCATGCCCCAGTGGCTGGTGGCCATCTTTGCGGCCTATCTGCTGGTGTGCGTCATCGTCGCCGTCGGTAATCTGGTCAAGGGGCGCTGCTGCCAGTAAGCCGCCCCAATAAAAAAACGGAGCCCAAGGCTCCGTTTTTTTATATCCGCCAGCTCAACTGGCCCAGAAAATGATGTGATCTTCCCACTCGCCAGCGAAGGCTTCATGCACCACCTTGCCCCGCACCGACTGGCCGGCCTTGTGCATGGCTGAGGTGCTGCCGGTCAGCAGCGGATGCCACTCGGGTAAGGGCTTGCCTTCCGCCAACAGCCGATAGGCACAGGTAGAGGGTAGCCAGTGGTACTCTTCTATCTTGTCAGGGGTAATTTGCAGGCAGTCCGGCTCGCGATTGAAGCGGTTAGCGTAGTCGGAACATTGGCAACTCTTGGTGTTGAGCAGGTTGCAGGCGACGTTGGTAAAAACCAACTCGTCGGTCTCTTCATCAATGAGCTTATTGAGGCAGCACTTGCCACAACCATCACAGAGAGATTCCCACTCCTGCTCACTGAGCTCGGACAGGGATTTTTCCTGCCAAAAGGCACCTTGCATCATGTTCACCCACTCGCCATAAAAGGCGCACTGTATACAGGGTCACCGCCCTCCTGGCAAGCGAAACTATCGACACCAAGGACTCAGGAGTGGGCGCGAACGAAGGCCTTGTGCTCTTCCAGCAGGCTCTCGACCGGCGGCGGCAATTGCAGGTAGTAACCCTGTTCCCGCAATGCGTTCATCACCTTGCCAATATCAGACATGCCAAGGGGTTTGGCAGGATTGAGTTTGGTTACCATCACCAGCTGGGGTGGGCCAAATGTTGTCAGTAATATCTCGGGAACACGCGAGAAATCGTCGCGTCGTTCAATAAAGAGATATGTATCGGCTTTTTTGCGGCTTTTATAGACTGCACACAACATGTAACTTGGTATAATCCGTGCGGTTGATTGCCTCTTGTGGGGGCAAACTATAACATCGGAATCTCAATAACAATAATGAATTGCCTTGCTGGTTCGGGGATGTTTCATGGCTGAACGCGATAATGAAATAAAAGGTGCCACTTTTACCTTGTCGGTGCTCCATGTGACCGATGCCCATCCGGGGAAAATCCGCGCTTTGCTGGAAAGCAAGGTGGCCCAGGCCCCCCACTTCTTCCATTGCGCCCCCATCGTCATGAACGTGGAGAAATTGGAAAACATTCCTGATTTCAGTGCGATCAAGCAATTGGTGGAAGCGGAATCTTTCATTCTTGTGGGAATTACGGGCGCCCGCAGTGAGGCGATGAAAACCGCGGCCAAGGCCGCTGGTATTGCCGTCATGAACGCGGGGCGTTCACGCGGTAGCGATAACAGCAAGGCGGTCAAGCCCACCAAGGTCGAGCCGGCCAAGGTTGAACCGCCTCCTCTGACGCCCACCCGCGTACATGTCGGGCCGGTTCGCTCCGGCCAGCAAATTTATGCCGCCGGCTCGTCACTGGTAGTGCTGGGCTCGGTGAGCCCAGGCGCCGAAGTGATTGCCGACGACAGTATCCATGTGTATGGCGCCCTGCGCGGCCGAGCCATTGCTGGCGCGCGTGGCAACACCCAGGCACGGATCTATTGCCAGCAACTGGCAGCGGAGCTGCTCTCCATCGCCGGCACCTTCCAGCTGAGCGATGCCTTGCCGGCAGGCCTGATCCAGAAACCGGCCCACGTCCGGTTTGACAACGAACAACTTCGTATAGACAGCATCAAATAGAGTTACAAGGAAGCGAGAATGGCGCGAATCATAGTCGTAACGTCAGGCAAAGGCGGTGTCGGCAAGACCACTACCAGTGCGGCGCTGAGTACCGGACTGGCCCAGCGAGGTCACAAAACCGTCGTCATCGATTTCGATATCGGACTACGTAATCTTGACCTGATCATGGGCTGCGAGCGCCGTGTCGTGTATGACTTCGTCAACGTCATCAATGGCGAGGCGAACCTCAACCAGGCACTGATCAAAGACAAGCGGGTCGACAACCTCTTCATCCTGCCGGCCTCCCAAACCCGCGATAAAGACGCCCTCACCCGTGAAGGGGTGGAGCAGATCCTCGATCAGCTCGGCGAGATGGGATTTGACTACATCGTCTGTGACTCCCCTGCCGGTATTGAAGCCGGGGCGCTGATGGCCCTCTACTTCGCCGACGAGGCCATCGTCACCACTAACCCTGAAGTCTCCTCGGTGCGCGACTCCGACCGCATCCTCGGTATTCTGGCGGCCAAGTCGCGTCGGGCCGAGCGCGGTGAAGAGCCAATCAAGGAGCACCTGCTGCTGACCCGCTACTGCCCTTCCCGCGTCAATCGCGGCGATATGCTGAGCGTGCAGGATGTGCAGGAGATCCTGGCAATCCCCCTGCTCGGGGTGATCCCGGAATCTCAGGCGGTACTGCGCGCCTCCAACTCCGGTGAGCCGGTGATCCTCGACAAGGATTCCGATGCCGGACTGGCCTATGACGACGCGGTTTCGCGTCTGCTGGGTGACAGCAAGGATCTACGTTTTATTGAAGAAGAAAAGAAAGGCTTCTTTAGCCGATTGTTCGGGAGTTAAGCATGTCATTATTGGATTATTTCCGTTCCAACAAGAAACAGAGCACCGCACAGCTGGCCAAGGAGCGTCTGCAGATCATCGTTGCTCATGAGCGTACCTCACGGGGGGGGCCGGACTACCTGCCCCAACTCAAGCAGGACATTCTCGATGTGATCCGCAAATATGTGGAGATCGATCCGGATCAGGTATCGGTGCAGCTCGACAAGAAGAGCGCCGAGCTCTCGGTGCTGGAACTCAACATCACCTTCTCTGACGACAAGAAGTAAATGGGTCTCCCCATCCGCACATGACCGGAGCCCTGCCTCCGGTCATGTCGTTTTTGTGCCAAGGAATGTCGCCGCAGCGCTGGTTTTGATTGCCAGCCATTCGCGGGCTGGTTATGGTGTCGCCTCAAATCGGAAAGGAGTGATCCATGGGTGTGCTGCGTTTTCTGTTTAACCTGCTGTGGTTCCTGCTCGGCGGCGTCCTGATGGGACTGGCCTGGTGGCTGGCAGGGCTGCTCTGTTTCATCTCCCTCATTGGCATCCCTTGGGGACGCGCCTGCTTCATGATAGGCACCTTCACCTTCTTCCCGTTCGGCAAGACCACGGTGAGCCGCCGCTTCATCACCGGCCGTGACGACATCGGCACCGGAACTCTGGGCGTGATCGGCAACATCATCTGGTTCCTGCTGATCGGGGTCTGGCTCGCCATCGGTCACATCGCCTCGGCGCTGGCCTGTTTCATCACCCTCATCGGCATCCCATTCGGGATCCAGCACCTCAAGCTGGCCGTGGCCAGCCTCGCCCCCGTCGGGCAAACCGTTGTCACCTTGCACGAAGCCGAAACCGGGCAGTACATTCGCTAAAGGGTGTAGCAAAAGGGCGGGCTTTCCCGCCCTTTTTGCTTTTCCCACCGGTCACCCCCGTGTAGGTTTGTGCCATCACCTCTTGCAGGAGCTCGTCATGCACCCCAACCACTTCTTCGCCAACCTGGCCCGCATGAAACTCATCTACCGCTGGCCGCTGATGCGCAACATTCAGTCTGAAAATATCGCCGAACACAGCCTGCAAGTCGCCATGGTGGCTCACGCCCTCGGCACCATAGAAAATGCCCTGTTTGGTGGCCAGCTGGACGCCGAGAAAGCCGCCACCATGGCGCTCTTTCACGATGCCACCGAGGTGCTGACTGGCGATCTGCCCACCCCGGTCAAGTACTACAACCCCGAGATCGCCCGCGAATACAAGAAGATCGAGCTGGCCGCCGAACAGCGGTTGCTGGCCATGCTGCCCGAGCCCCTCAAGGCCGCCTATCGCCCTTTGATCGACTCTGGCTGCGCCGAGCCCGAGCTGGCGCGGCTGGTAAAGGATGCCGACACCCTGTGCGCCTACACCAAGTGCCTGGAGGAGCTGGCTGCCGGCAACCGTGAGTTTGAACCGGCCCGCAAACGCCTTGAAGAGATGCTCGAGCAACGCATGAACCCGGCCATGCGCTACTTCATCGACACCTTCGTGCCGAGCTTCTCGCTGCCGCTCGATGAGCTCAACGCCCACTAGGGCCGCAGTTCGGATAAAAAGAGGGAGGCCAGTAGGCCTCCCTCTTTTTTATCGGTGATGACAGGTTAGCGCCCCAGCTCCCGCGCCGGGATGAGCCCGCTGGCCCGCCACGCAGGATAGAGGGTGGCGACAAAGCTCATCAGGATGGCCGCCCCGGTCACCAGCCCCAGATCGAGCAGGTGCAGCTCGGTCGGCAGGAAGTCGATGAAGTAGATCTCCGGGTTGAGGAAACGATGACCGATGAGCTGCTCCACCCCCGCCATGATGGGGGTGAGGTAGGCCGAGAGCACACCCCCCAACAGGGCTCCGAGCAGCGCCCCGAGCACCCCATTGACCATCCCCTGGATGACGAAGGTCTGGCGGATCTGCGCCGCACTCGCCCCCATGGTCTTGAGAATGGCAATTTCGCCGCGCTTCTCGTTGACCGCCATCACCAGGGTCGAGACGATGTTAAAACAGGCCACCGCTACCACCATCAGCATCACCACCACCATGACGGTACGCACCATCTGGATGTCCTGATAGAGATAGCCCTGGGTGTTCATCCAGCTGCGGATATAGACGTGGTGCGGGAACGTGCGGGCCGCCTCGACCGTGATCGACTGGGCCTTGAACACATCGTCCACCTTGAGGCTAAAACCACTGACAGCCTCCCCCATACCGGTCATGGCCTGGGCATCTTGCAGGTGCATAAAGCCGAGCAGGCCATCGAGCTGCCCTCCGATTTCAAGCATCCCCACCACGGTTAGCAGTTGGCGCCGCGGCTGCTTGATGCCGTCGGCCCCATTGCCATCCGGCATCAGCAGGCTGACCGAGTCCCCCACCTTGATCCCCAGCTTGTCGGCGATCGCCTTACCGAGGATCACCCCATTCTCACCGGCCTTGAGTTCATCAAACCCCTTGCCGGTCATGTACTTGTCCGCCTCGGAGATCTGATCTTCAAACGCGGGCAAAATGGCGCGCAGCTGCACCCCCTTGAGGTGGTTGCCGCTTTCGAGCAAGCCGTTGATGCGGATCACCGGGCTCACCGCCGTGATACCGGGCTGGGCCAGCAGATAGTCGCGTAGCTGGGGCCAGCGGGGCATGGGCGCGTCGACCGCATCCAGCTCCCCTTGAGGGATAACGGTGAGCACCCGGTTCTTGAGCTCACGCTCAAACCCGTTCATGGCCGACAGCCCGAGGATCAAGGCCATCACCCCGAGGGCGATGCCGATGAGTGACGAGGCCGAAATGAAGGAGATAAAGCCGTTGCGCTGACGCGAACGGCTGTAGCGTAGGCCCAAAAACAGGGGCAGCGGCTTGAACATCAGGCTACCTCCGCCATCTGCCCGCTCACCAGGGTCACGCGGCGGTGCAGTTTGGCCGCCAACCCCAGATCATGGGTCACCACCACGAAGGCGGTGCCGAACTCGCGGTTAAGCTCACAGAGCAGCTCATAAACGCCGGTGGCGCTGCCATGATCCAGGTTGCCGGTCGGCTCGTCGGCCAGCACCAGGCTCGGCTGCCCGACCAGGGCGCGGGCGATGGCCACCCGCTGGCGTTCACCGCCAGAGAGCTCGGAGGGGCGGTGGTTAAGACGATGGGAGAGCCCCACCCGCTCTAGCATGGCGGCCGCCTTGGCGCTCGCCTCGCTGACCGTGGCGCCGCCTATCAGCAGCGGCATGGCGGCGTTTTCCAGCGCACTGAATTCCGAGAGCAGGTGGTGAAACTGGTAGACAAAGCCCAGCTCGCGGTTGCGAAAACGGGCCTGCTCCTGACTGCTCCAAGCATGGATATTCTGGCCACGAAACAGCACGCTGCCGGTGGTCGGGGTATCCAGTGCCCCCAGCAGATGCAGCAGGGTACTCTTGCCCGAGCCCGAGCTGCCAACCACCGCCAGCATCTCCCCCTCGGCCACGGACAGATCAACCCCCTTGAGCACCGGGGTCTCCAGCTTGCCTTCCTGATAGACGTGGCTGATGGCCTGACATTCGAGCAGCGGCTTGTTCATCGACATGATTACCTTATTCATAACGCAGCGCCTGGGCCGGACGCACGCGGGCAGCCCGGAAGGCAGGATAGAGGGTGGCACTGAAACTGAGCAGCACGGCACCAAGAAGAATGATGGCCACTTGCAGCGGCTCGACGATCACCGGCAAACCGCCGCCGCCCGCCGCCATGTAGAGGTTGAGACCGATGGCATCGAGCAGGGGGTTAAGACCAAAGGTGAGCGCCAGCCCGACCAGGCCGCCGGCAATGGCTCCGATGACGCCGCTAGAGGCGCCGAGCACCATGAAGATGCGCACCACCGCCGATTCGGTCATGCCCATGGTGCGCAGGATGGCAACTTCTCCCTCCTTGTCGGAGACCACCATGACCAGGGCCGAGAGAATGTTGAAGGTGGCCACGGCGATGATCAGCACCAACATCAGCCCCATCATCCGCTTCTCCATGGCCACCGCCTGGAACAGCTCGCCGCGCTCGCGCCGCCAATCCTGCCAGTGCAGCCCTTCCGGTAGCGGGCTGGCCACCACCTGATCGACCGCGAACGCATCGTCAAGCCACAGGCGCAGCCCCCCCACCTCATCGGCAGGCAGGCGCAGCAGGCGTTTGGCGTCGCTAAGGTTGACCAGGGCTATCTGGTTATCCACATCGGCGCCCACCCCGAAAATGCCGGTGACGGTGAAAATTCGCTGGGCCGGCACCCGACCAAGCGGGGTGTAGCGGCTCCCCTCTGTCAGGATAAGGCGAACCTGATCGCCCACCGACACCGCGAGATTGCGGGCAATCCCCTGCCCCAACACGATGCGGTAACTCCCCGGAACCAGGGTATCGAGCGCCCCATCTTGCATCTGCTGATGCAGCAGATCCCCCGCCGGCCAGCGGGCCGGATCGATCCCCTGCACACTGACCCCGGTCAGCTGACCCGGGCTTTGCAGCATGCCTTCGGTCGCCAGCATGGGCGCCACCGCCAGCACATGGGGGCGGGTTGCCAGTTCGGCCGCCAGGTCGGCGGGTGGAACGAGACGCTCCCCCGCTCCTGTCACCACCACATGGGGAATGACACCCAGAATACGTCCCTTGAGCTGCCCTTCGAAACCGTTCATGACCGAGATCACCACCATCAGGGCGGCGACCCCGATGGCGATGCCAAAGGTCGAGAACAGGGAGATAAAAGAGACGAAACGATTGCTGCGTCGCGATCCCGCATATCGCAGGCCGATCGCCAGCGCAAGTGGCTGAAAAAGTCCGGTCTTCAAGGATCTGCCGTTGCCAAGAAAATAAGATACCGGATAATAAAGGGAAACCGTCTATGACAACAAGGGATAGCCGCCATGCAGGAAGAGTTCTTCAGTGTCGTGCACTCGCTGCCGGTCAACGTGATCCCGGTCGAGAGCGGCCATCTGCCCTCCCTCGAGGAGCTGGAGGCCGAGATGCCGGAGCCATTTCGCATTGCCTCGGCCATCTCCACCATCGACATCGGCACCAGCCGCCTGCTGCGCAGCCAGGCCGGTGAGCACTTGCAGGAGCTGATCGAGATCATCAACCAGCAATCGCGCAAGATAGACCTCATCATGGGCTATGTGCTGGCCGCCCAGGATCATGTCGAGCACCGCTTCCACACCGTGCGCTTTGGCGCGGGCGAGTTGCACTACCTATTTCCCCCCGAGGGGCATGGGCCGTCCCCCCAACCGGGTCAGCTCAAGCGCCTTAAGATCTTTTTGCGTGACGAGGCGTCAGCCGTTTACTGCTACGGCCGGGTCAAGGCCGTCACCCCCGGCCAGCATGGCCTGCATGTCGTGCTTGAATACGCTCGCATTCGCGAAGAGGATCGGGAGCTGCTGGTGCGCGCCAGCCTGCATGTCCAATCCCGCCAGCTCAAGCAACGCGCCGCCGATCGTTACCGCCACCCTTAGTCGAGACTCATGACCGCATTTACCCTTCCGGCCCTGCCCCGGCAGGCCGGCGCCAAACTGACACTGGGGGGCCTCGTTGGTAGCGCCCTCTCCCTGACCGCCGCCACCTTGGCCCGCGAACAGCAGCGCCCCTTGCTGCTGGTGACCGCAGACACCCCCTCGGCGCTGCGCCTCGAGCAGGAGCTCACCTTCCTGCTCGAGGGGAGCGAGTGCCCCGTGCTGCTGTTCCCGGACTGGGAGACTCTGCCCTACGACACCTTCTCGCCGCATCAGGACATCCTCTCCCAGCGGCTCGAGACCCTCTATCACCTGCCGCAGATGACCCGTGGCGTGGTGATCGTGCCCGTCTCGACCCTGATGCTGCGCTGCGCCCCGCGCAGCTACCTCGATCGCTTCAGCCTGCTGCTAGAGGCCGGCCAGCGCCTGTCGCTGCAAGGGCTGCGCGCCCGGCTGGCCGAGGCCGGCTACGTGGCGGTCGAGCAGGTGCTCGAGCACGGCGAGTTCGCCGCCCGCGGCTCCTTGCTCGATCTCTTCCCCATGGGCAGCCAGACCCCGTATCGCATCGACTTTTTCGATGACGAGGTGGACTCCATCCGTCCCTTCGATCCGGAGACCCAGCGCTCGAGCGACCCGGTCAAGCGGGTGCAGCTACTGCCGGCTCGGGAGTTTCCCACCGACGAGAGCGCCATCGAGCGCTTTCGCGGCCACTACCGCGAGCGCTTCGAGATTTCGCGCAGCGATGGGGCCATCTATCAGGAGGTGAGCAAGGGGCGCTGGCCGGCCGGTATCGAGTACTACCTGCCGCTCTTTTTCGAGGCGACTGCACGCCTGTTTGACTACCTGCCGGCCGATACCCTGCTGCTGACGGTCGGCGAGATCTACCCGGCCGCCCAGCGCTTTTGGAACGACATCCAGCAGCGCTATGAGGATCGCCGCTGGGATCAGAGTCGCCCGCTGCTGCCCCCTAGCGAGCTCTACCTGCCGGTCGAGCAGCTCTTTGCCGGGCTCGGCCAGTACGTCGATGTGCGCCTGCAAGAGGGCCCGACCGCCGGTGATGCGGGCCAGAGCGATCTTCCGGTCCAACCGCTACCAGAGCTGACCCTGGATCACAGTCAGGAGCAGCCGCTCGCCGCCTTGCAGCAGTTTCTGGCCGGCTTTGGCGGCCGCACCCTGTTTGCGGTGCCTACCGAGGGGCGGCGCGAGGCGCTACGCGACCTGCTGGCCCGCATCGACCTGCGCCCGGCCGAGTACGCCTCACTGGCCGAGTTCCTCGCCGCCGGCGATCCGCTCGGCGTGCTGGTCTGCCCGCTCGAGGGGGGCTTTATTCTGCCCGAGCGCGCCCTGGCCCTCATTACCGAGACCGAGCTGCTCGGCAGCCGGGTGCGCCGCTCACGCCAGCGCGATCGCGCCAAGCAGCTCAGTTCAGACGCCATCATCCGCAACCTGGGCGAGCTGACCCAGGGCCAGCCCGTGGTGCACCTCGATCACGGCATCGGCCGCTACCTCGGGCTTGAGACCCTCAACGCCGGCGGCCTGCCGACCGAGTTTCTCACTCTGGAATACGCCGGGGGCGACAAGCTGTTCGTGCCGGTCACCAACTTGCACCTCATCAGCCGCTACACCGGCTCGGACAACCCGCCCAGCCACAAGCTCGGCGGCGAGGCCTGGAGCCGCGCCAAGCGCAAGGCCGCCGAGAAGGTGCGCGACGTGGCGGCCGAGCTGCTCGACATCTACGCCCACCGCGCCGCCCGCGACGGCTTTGCCTTTCGCCACAACAAGGAGGCCTATCGCCAGTTCGCCGCCGGCTTCCCGTTCGAGGAGACCGACGATCAGCTCAATGCCATCAATGCGGTGCTCGGCGACATGTGCCAGGCCAAGAGCATGGACCGCCTGGTGTGCGGCGACGTGGGCTTTGGCAAGACCGAGGTGGCGATGCGGGCGGCGTTTGTGGCGGTGCACGGCGGCAAGCAGGTGGCGGTGCTGGTGCCCACCACCCTGCTGGCCCAGCAGCACTACGATAACTTCCGCGATCGCTTCGCCAACTGGCCGGTGCGGGTCGAGGTACTGAGCCGTTTTCGCTCGGCCAAGGAGCAAAGCGCGGTGCTGGCCGACCTCAAAGAGGGCAAGGTGGATATCATCATCGGCACCCATAAGCTGCTCGGCTCCGATCTCACCTTCAAGGATCTGGGGCTGCTCATCGTTGATGAGGAGCACCGCTTCGGGGTACGCCAGAAGGAGAAGATCAAGGCGCTGCGCGCCGACGTGGACATCCTGACCCTGACCGCCACCCCCATCCCGCGCACCCTCAACATGGCCATGTCGGGGATGCGCGATCTCTCGATCATCGCCACCCCGCCCGCCAAGCGGCTGGCCATCAAGACCTTCGTGCGCCAGCACGATCCGGCCGTGGTGCGCGAGGCGGTGCTGCGGGAGCTCAAACGTGGCGGCCAGATCTACTATCTGCACAACGACGTCGAGAGCATCGAGAAATGCGCGGCCGACCTCGCCGAGCTGGTGCCGGAGGCGCGCATCGGCGTGGCCCACGGCCAGATGCGCGAGCGCGAGCTTGAGCGGATCATGTCGGATTTCTACCACCAGCGCTTCAACCTGCTGGTGTGCACCACCATCATCGAGACCGGCATCGACGTGCCAAGCGCCAACACCATCATCATGGACAGGGCCGATCACTTAGGATTGGCCCAACTACACCAACTGCGTGGCCGGGTCGGGCGCTCCCACCACCAAGCCTATGCCTACCTGCTCACCCCGCATCCCAAGCTGATGACCAAGGATGCGGCCAAGCGGCTCGAGGCCATCGCCTCGCTCGAAGATCTCGGTGCCGGCTTCGCGCTGGCCACCCATGATCTGGAGATCCGCGGGGCCGGCGAGCTGCTCGGCGACGAGCAGAGCGGCCAGATCCAGTCGGTCGGCTTCACCCTCTACATGGAGATGCTCGAGCAGGCGGTGGAGGCGCTCAAAAGCGGCAAGGAGCCCGCCCTCGACACCCTGCTTGCCGATCACACCGAGGTGGAGCTGCGCCTGCCGGCCCTGCTGCCCGATGACTACCTGCCGGATGTGAACATGCGTCTTTCGATGTACAAGCGCATCGCCAGCAGCGCCTCGCAAGAGGAGCTCGACGAGCTGAAGGTGGAGCTGATCGACCGCTTCGGCCTGTTGCCCGAGGCGGCCAAGACCCTGCTCGACATCGCTGCCTTCCGTCTCATGGCCACTCGTCTTGGCATCAAGCGCCTCGAGATGACCGAGCGCGGCGGCCACCTCGATTTTTCCGAGAAGACCGCAGTCGACCCGGCCTTTCTGGTGCGCCTGCTCACCGAGCAGCCGCGCATCTACAAGATGGAGGGGCCGAGCCGGCTGCGCTTCAACGTGCCGAGCAGTGGCCGCGAGGCGCGCCTCAAGCTGGTCGGCGATCTGCTCGGCGAGCTGGCCCGCCACACGGTGTAAGGCCATACCCGGCAACTGAAATGAACAAGGGCAGCCATGGCTGCCCTTGTTATTGCTAGCGCGCCCTATCCGGCCAGGGTGCGCAACCAGGCGATCTCCTCGCGCCAGATGCTCTCGTCGATGGTCTCGAGGATCAGCGGAATGCGATCAAAGCGCGGATCGGGCATCAGATAGCGAAACACCGCCTCGCCGAGGTTGCCCTCACGCAGGCTGTGATGGCGATCGACCCGGCTGCCGAAGGTGCTCTTGGCGCCGTTGATGTGCATCCCTTTCAGATACGCAAAGCCGACTTGGCGTTCAAATTCATCGAACACCTGCTCGCACCCTTCCTGAGTGCGCAGATCATAGCCGGCCGCAAAGGCATGACAGGTATCGAGGCAGACCCCGACCCGGGACTTATCCTCGACCCCGTCAATGATGGTGGCCAACTGCTCGAACGACCAACCGAGGTTGGTGCCCTGCCCAGCGGTGTTTTCAATCACCGCCGTCACCCCTTGCGTCTGCTCCAGGGCCCAGTTGATGGACTCACTCACCAGTTTAAGGCTGACCCGCTCCGGGATCTTGCCAAGGTGGCTGCCGGGGTGGAAATTGAGATAACAGAGCCCCAACTGCTCGCAGCGGCGCATCTCGTCTAAGAAGGCATCGCGGGACTTGGCCAGCGCCTCGGGCTCGGGGTGGCCTAAGTTGATGAGATAGCTGTCGTGGGGCAGCACTTGCTCTGGCAAAAAGCCGGCCCGGGCCATGGCCTTCTTGAACCCATCGATGGAGGAAGGGGTAAGGGGGGCGGCCTGCCACTGGCGCTGATTCTTGGTAAAGAGGGCGAAGGCGTTGGCACCGATGGCCAGGGCGCGGTCGATGGTGTTCTCCACGCCGCCCGCGGCGCTGACGTGGGCTCCGATGTATTTCATGGGGTCTCCTTGTTGAGACGCCATTATGCCTGCCCAGCGCAACCGCGCCAAACCGGCGTGGGCGATGGCGGCAAGCGAGCAAGCCGATAGGTCAGCGGCGCCAAAAAGAAAACCGGGGCTTGCGCCCCGGTCTTGTGTCTCGCTTGGACAACTTCGATTAGAAGTTGTACTGCATACCAGCGGTCCACTCGTCGTCTTGGTGATCCAGACCTTGGATCTTGTACTCGGTGTAAGCCTTCAGCTTGGTGTTGAAAGCGTACTGAACACCCAGCACACCGTGGTTGGTGGTGTCTTCGTAGCTGGAGACGTTCTTGATCTTGGCTTCGGAACGGTTGTAACCGGCCAGCAGGGTCCAGGCGTCTACGTTGTAGGAGGCAGCCAGTTCATAGCCACGAACCTTAACATCGTTGAAACCGTCGAACTTGAACTTGGACTCGTTGTACAGACCGGCGAAGTAGAAACCGGCGTAGGTGTAGCTGGCAGCCAGGGCCCAGTCATCCTTGTCGGTCAGGTTGGTCTGAGCGAAGGAGCCCACTTCGGTGGTGATGCCCAGAATGGACTTGTCACCGTCTTCGAAGCTCTTGCTCTCGTAACCAGCGGCCAGACCCAGACCGAAGTCGAAGTCATAGGTAGCACCGACGGTGTAACCCTTGTCCATGTGACCTTCAATAGCGGACCAACCGGTGTAGTTGGAGTCGTAGCTACCGTTGTTGGTGATGTAACCGGTCTGGAAGCCAAAACCGCCCCACTGACCCTTGTAGATGGCCTGACCTTCTTGACGACCGTCGTAGACGTTGGCCATATCGCCGTAGTCTTCGAAGATATCGGTCTTGGCAACGGTGGCGTTGTAGAAGGCAGTTTCGGTTTGACCGAACAGAACTTGACCGTACTGGGAGCCGTCAAAACCGGCGTAGATGTGACGAGCCTTCACTTCACGAGCATCGGCGTCGTAAGAGTTTTCGGAAGCGATCTGCCACTCGGTCTTAGCGATACCGGACCAGATGCTGTCCAGTGCCATACGACCGGACCAACCCAGACGAGCGTAAGTCTTCAGCTCACCGTCGTTCTTGGTGGAGGTATCGGTGTTGGCGTCGTAGGAGTCGTACTCACCGTAATACTGGGCGTGCACACGGCCGTATACGTCAAAAGTGGTGCCGTCCTTGTCATAGATCACGGCAGCGTTGGCAGCAGAAGCGAACAGTGCCGGGATGGCGATAGCCAGAATTGTCTTTTTCATAGTTTCCAATGCCTACTGTAATTAAACACTAAGTCTTTGTTATTCCCTGTGTTAGTAACGTTCTATGCGTTA
This sequence comes from Aeromonas simiae, assembly GCF_014892695.1. NCBI lineage: Bacteria > Pseudomonadati > Pseudomonadota > Gammaproteobacteria > Aeromonadales > Aeromonadaceae > Aeromonas > Aeromonas simiae. The sequence continues at coordinate 1,409,908 of NZ_CP040449.1, read as the reverse complement.
CTATGCTGGCGAGACTAGCATCGGGGTTGTCAATCCGCAATAAAAAAACTTGGAACTTTTTGTTGTATCGATAGTCATACGCCCCAAAATGTGAGCCAGATCTCATTACATAAAATCCGGAAAATAAAACGTTTTTCGGTTAAAACTGCTGCTCAAATGAGCCTTGGCGCCCCTTTTCCTCATGGTACGTCGCCCCCCTGCGACTGATCCCTCCCACGACAACATCGGGCCCCTCTCGGGGCGAATAGGGTCGCACCCTTCCCCCATGTTGGGTATTCTGTTGCACCGCTTGCTAAAACCGGCTGCCCGTATGCTCTCAGACCGCCTCAAAGACGCCATTCGCACCACCTATCGACAGCTCGCCGAGGCGCTGCCGGGCTTTGTACCGCGCCGGGAGCAAAACTTCCTGGTGGCCGAAATTGCCAAGACCCTGAGCGGTGACTATGAACGTTCACGGCGCATCCTGGTCGCCGAAGCTGGCACCGGGATCGGCAAATCCCTCTCCTATGCTCAGGGCGCCATCCCGCTGGCCCGGTTGCAACAAAAGAAGCTGATCATCTCCACCGCCACCGTGGCACTGCAAGAGCAGCTCATCCACAAGGATCTCCCCTTCTTCCTGCGCCACAGCGCCGTCCCGTTTCGCTTCATGCTGGTCAAGGGGCGTCAGCGTTATTGCTGCGAGCACCTGCTGGAGCAGGCGGCCATGGGCGATGGGGGCAGCAACCTGGAATTTGCCTTCGAGCAGCTCTCGACCTCCCGGCCGAGCGAGGATGACAAGAGCCTTTATAAAAAGCTGTGGGATCACTACACCGCGGGCAAATGGGATGGCGATCGGGATAACTGGCCCTCCCCCATCAAGGATATGGCCTGGGAGCGGATCGCCGCCGATCGCCACACCTGCAACAAGGCGCTGACCCACCACCAGCACTGCCCGTTTCACCGGGCCCGCGACAAGATGGATGAGAGCGATGTGCTGGTGGTCAACCACGCCCTGCTATTGTCGGATCTCACCATGGGGGGCGGCATCATATTGCCGCCGCCGGATGAGTGCTTCTACGTGCTCGACGAAGCCCACCACCTGCCGACAGTGGCGCGCGATCACGGGGCCGCCTTCATTCACTTGGGGGGCTCGCGCCGCTGGCTAGAAAAGCTGGCCCAGAGCGCCGGCAAGATAGGCCGAGCCCTGCCGGGCGAAAGCCTGCTCGACGCCCAGCTCAAGTTGCAAGACGCCCTGGCCGCCATCTTGCCCGATCTCAAGGCTACCGAGCAGTGGATAGGCCAACACCCGCAGCTCTTTGGCAGCGAGCGCCAGCACCGTTTCCCCGATGGGGATCTCCCCGAGCCGCTCCCCTTGCTGGCGCTCAACTTAAGAGAGAGCAGCAAACAGGCGCTGCGTGCCCTCGACCGGTTGCAAGGTGGCGTGGCCGAGGCGCTGCGCGAGGGGGATCTCAAGCGTCGGGACGCCGAGCCGCTGCTGGCCGAGGCGGGCTTTTTCCTGCAACGACTGGAGAACTTCAACCAGTTGTGGGAGCTGATGAGCCGCGAGGTGGCGCCGGGCAAGACCCCGCTGGCCCGCTGGCTAAGTCGCACTGAGGATGGCCAGGATGTACTGGTGCACGCCTCGCCGATTGAAGTGGGGTACCTGCTTGAAGAGTGGCTCTGGTCTAAGTGCCTCGGCGCCGTGCTGGTGTCGGCGACCCTGACCGCCCTCTCCAACTTCGACTACTTTCGCCATCAGGCCGGGCTCAAGCCCCACGACGGCACCCGCTACCTGCGCCTGCGCTCGCCCTTTGATTACGACAAGGCCGAACTCTACCTGCCCAAGATGCGCTGCGAGCCCAATGACCCCCAGTTCACCCAAGAACTGATCGAGCGGCTGCCGGGCTTGCTGGCAGATCAGCAGGCCAGCCTGGTGCTGTTCTCCTCTTATCGCCAGATGAATGAGGTGGCCGAAGGGCTACGCACCCATGGCCTGACATTGCTGGTGCAGGGGGAAGCGTCACGCAGCGCCCTGCTCACCCTGCACCGCCAGCGCTGTGATGGCGGCACCCCCAGCGTGCTGCTTGGTACCGGTAGCTTTTCAGAAGGGCTGGACTTGCCCGGTCACTACCTCACTAACCTCATCATCACCAAGCTGCCCTTTGCCGTCCCCACCTCACCGGTGGAGGAGGCCACCGCCGAGTGGATCGAAAAACGCGGCGGCAACCCCTTCTTGCAAGTGACCGTACCAGAGGCCTCCCGCAAGCTGATCCAGGCCTGCGGCCGCCTTATTCGTAAGGAGGCCGATGCCGGACGCGTCACCATTTTGGATCGGCGCCTCGTCACCAAACGTTACGGCAAGCCACTGCTCGATGCCTTGCCCCCGTTTCGCCGCCGTATCGAATGAGTCACAGCACCGACCACCCCACGAGTTCTTGCTGGCTCGCGGTAAACCTGTAAAAATGCCACACGGTTTTTCGGTGCTCTCGCCGATGCTTCAAGGAGATATGATGAAACTGACGGTTCTGTTGCCGGCCCTGGCGGGCATGGTCTGGGGTAATGTAGCGCTTGCCGACGCCACCCTGGAGGTGATGCCGCCTTATGTGCTTCAGCTGCTCGACGGCCATGGTGTCAACGCCAAACTGCTCGAGAAGAGCCACAACGTCCGCCTGCAAGACGGCAAGCACCAGTTGGTGGTCTCCTTCGAGGGGAACTACTCCACCCGTAACGAGACCAAACTGGTCACCGCTGAGCCGCTGGTGTTCAACTTTGAATCCAGCAATGGGCAAAAGCTGACCCTCGACTATAAAAAGCCGCGCAGTGAAAGCGAAGCGCGCGAGTTCACCAAGGTGCAAGACGTGCAGCTCAAGGACAAGGTCACCGGCCAGCAGCTCCAGAGCGATCGCTTCGTGATGCCCAAGGTGGAAGGCTTCCAGCTGACCCGCGACTACCAGCAAGAGCTGCTGGCCATGGGCAAGGCATTCAACCAGCCCAAGACCGTCGCCGTGCCGACCGCGGCCGTGATGGCAGCTAGCAACAACGAGCCGCTGCAAGTGGCGCCGACCAAGGCTCAATCCAGCCCGGAAGCGCTCACCCAGCTGCAGGAGTGGTACAACAAGGCCGACGCGGAGACCCGCAAGGCGTTCCAGATCTGGATCATCCAGCAGCAGCAATAAATGATGAACAGGGGGAGCTTGCGCTCCCCCTTCTCTATCATGAGCCTCCCGGTTTTCTACCATCCACTCTATTCGGCCCTCTCGCTGCCGCCCGGCCACCGCTTTCCGCTGGCCAAATATCAGGCCCTCTTTGACCAGCTCCAGTCACTGCCCCTCGATTTTTGCCAAGCCAGGGTTGTCGACCCGGCACTGCTTCGCCGCGTTCATGATCCCGCCTACGTGGAGGGCGTCCTCACCGGTAGCCTGCCTGCGGCCGCGCTGCGGCGCATCGGCTTTCCCTGGAGCCCTGCATTGATCCAGCGAACCCTGTACTCGGTAGGGGCCACGGTCGCGGCGGCCGAAGCGGCACTCGAGTACGGCTGCGCCATGCAGATCTCCGGCGGCTACCACCATGCCCACCGAGCGATGGGCAGCGGCTTTTGCCTGTTCAACGATCTGGTGTTAGCGGCCGAGCAGGTGCTGACTCACCCTGGCATCGATCGGGTGCTCATCTGCGATCTCGATGTGCACCAAGGGGATGGCTCTGCCACCCTGTGCGCAGGGCGCCGCGATATTATCACCCTCTCGCTGCACGCCGAACGCAACTTTCCCAGCCGCAAGCCCCCCTCTCACCTCGATTTCCCCCTGCCAGACGGCACCGGGGACGAGGCCTATCTCGAGACGTTGGAGCAGGCACTGACCATGGCGCTGCGCCTCTACTCCCCGGATCTCATCCTCTACCAGGCGGGGGTCGATATTCATGTGGAGGACGAGCTGGGCCACTTGGCGGTCAGCAGTCAGGGCGTGCGCCTGCGCGATCGCTGGGTGCTCGGCGAGGCCGCTCGTCACGGTATTCCCATCGCGGCCGTTCCCGGTGGCGGCTACCGCCGTGATTGGCAGCCACTGATTGCACTGCATGCCGGACTGTTCGAAGAAGCGCTGATCCGGTTTGCCCCCACACGCCCATGAAAAAGGCGGCCCGCAGGCCGCCTCTGGTGCTGATGTTATTTGCCGTAGCGCTTGCGGGCCTTGGCCTGGCGCACCTTGTCGCGATCGGCTTTCTCCTTGGCCTTGCGCGCTTCCTCTTCTTTGGCCTCGACCAGCTCCTGGCTCACCATCTCGGGGGTTTCCAGAGTCAGCGGGCCAAGCTGGCCCAGACGCAGCTCGTGGATCAGGATCTCCGACACCTTGTGCAGATCCGATACCCCGCCCTTGCGCATGCAGCCACGGCGCTCGGCGATGGCATCCATCAGCTCGATGTCGCTGGCCGGCAACGCGCTCAGCTGGTAGCGCTCCATCAACCGCTCTGGATAGGCCTTGAGCAGGTATTCGGCGGCAAACAGGGCGATGTCGGCATAATCGATCACGGTATCTTTGATGGCGCCCGTGACGGCCAGCCGATAACCACAGGACGCTGGGCTCAGCTTGGGCCAGAGAAACCCCGGGGTATCGGTCAGGATGATGTTGCCATCGAGCTTGATGCGCTGCTGGGACTTGGTCACCCCCGCCTCGTTACCTGTCTTGGCGATGATGCGCCCAGCCAGGGTATTGATGAGGGTCGACTTGCCGACGTTAGGGATCCCCATGATCATGGCGCGTACCCCGCGCACCGCCTTCTCCCGCTCCGGCAGCATCTCGTGGCACAGGCTCAGCAGGCTCTTGATCTCTTCGGGTTTTTGCTGGGTCAGCGGCAGGGCGCGGATCCCCTTTTGCTGCTCCAGATGGGCGACCCACAGGGCCGTGATGGCCGGATCGGCCAGATCCGCCTTGTTGAGCACCTTGATCACCGGCGTATCACCGCGCAGCTCAGGCACGAGCGGGTTTTCGCTGGAGAAGGGGATGCGCGCATCGATCATCTCGATGATGACATCCACCTGCGGCATCACCTCGGCGATCTCTTTTCTCGCCTTGTGCATGTGACCCGGGAACCAGTTAATTGACATTCTCTTCCTCTCCAGTAGAGCCAAGGGGGCGCATTCTACCCGAGTTTATGGCCGGCTGTGGAGTCCGGCGACCTAAATAACGAAGGGGGCCGCAGCCCCCTGTTGGATCAGCGACCCGCCATGACCTGCTTGATGCGCGCACTCCAGTGCCGCACCTGGCCATTTTGCGGCAGGCTCTGCCAGATCTGCTGGAAACGGGCGTCGCTCATGGCGCCCATCCGGGCCTCGAGGCCAGTGCGCAGGTATTGCTGGGCGGTGCTGATGGCGCGCCCCGAGGTGAGAAAGCGCGCCACCGGGTCGGTCAGGCGCACATCGCGCAGCCCCAGCATGGGGTAGTCGTTGTGTACCGCCCCCAGCATGGTCTCACGCAGCGCCGAGTCTACATAGCCGCGGGCAAACAGGGCTTTGGCCGACGCCAGTGAGCCCTCTGCCGGCCCCTGATATTGCTCGTCGAAGCTAAAGCGCTCCACCGCCTCGGTTTGCACCTTGGCATTGGGATCGGGGCGACTGACGACCGGTGCCGGCTCGGCCTTGACGACAGGTTTGACCGGCGCCGTGGCCGGCTTCTGGCTGCAAGCGGTGACGAGCAGACCGGTGGCGATAAGCAGCAGGCGCTGCCCTTTGGAGAGCGTGACGTGCATTTACTCTTGTTCTCCTTGCTCCCCGTTACTGGCGGGGGAGAGAGGTTCAACCCGGGTCACCAACAGCTGATCCACCTTGTAGCTGTCGATGTCCACCACTTCAAACTTGTAGCCGGCATAGGTCACCGAGTCGGTTCGCTTCGGGATCTTGCGCAGCATAAACATGATGAAACCGGCGATGGTTTCGTAATTTTGAGAATCGGGGAACTCCTCGATGTCAAACGAGCGCATCACGTCCGAAATCGGGGTGACTCCATCGACCAACCAGGAGTGATCGTCACGCTGGACTATCTGCTCCTCCACCACGTGGGTCGCCCACTCCCCCATGACGGTGCTCATCAGATCGTTCATGGTGACGATCCCGACCACCAGGGCGTACTCGTTCATCACCACGGCAAAGTCACCACGATGGTTCTTGAAGTACTCCATCGCCTCATACAGGGTCAGGGTGTCGGGGATGATCAGCACGTTATGCACCAGGGAATCACCCTTGAACTCGATGCTCTTGTTGTTGATGACGCGGATCAGCAGCTCCTTGGCATCCACCACCCCCTTGATGCTGTCGAGGTTCTTGTCACACACCAGGAATTTGTTATGGGGATGCTCGGCAATCTTGGCCTTGATGCTCTCTTCACTCTCTTGCAGGGTGAAGTAGATGAGGCTTTCGCGCGCCGTCATGGCCGAGGTCACCGAAAGAGATTGCAGCTCAAACACATTCTCGATGAGTTGCTGCTCCTCGCGCTGCAACACACCGGCTTCGGCCCCTGCATCGACCAGGGCGAAGATGTCGTCCGAGGTGATCTCATCGTTGCGCACGGTGGAGATGTGCAGCAGCTTAAACAGGGAGTTGGCGACCCCGTTGAAGATCCACACCAAGGGGCGCAGCAGGAGCACCATGAAAATCATCGGCTTGACGATGCGCACCGCGATCTGCTCAGGGAAGCTCATCGCCAGCCGCTTGGGCATCAGATCCGCGATCAGGATGAAGCTGCCGGTCACGAACACGAACGAGAGTATCGAGCTCAGCTCGCCGAGCCAGGGCCCTTGGTAAAATTCGGAAACGAGCTCGCGAAAGGCAGGATTGAGGGCCGACTCGCCCAGCACACCGGCCAAAATAGCCACTGTATTGAGACCAATCTGCACCACGGTGAAAAAGTTACCCGGCTGGGCTTGCAGATCCAACACCTTCTGGGCGTTGCGGTGACCCTCATCGGCCATGACCTGCAATTTGATCTTGCGTGAAGCCGCAAGGGATATTTCTGAGAGGGAGAAGAACACGCTGCTGATGATCAGCAACGCCAGCATAAAAAGACCGTCAACAAAACTCATGATCTACCTATTGAGTAAGAGGCGAACCGCATGGGTGCCTGACGGCACCGACGCGGCAAGCGCCCCGGAGGCGATATAGTAGCAGAAAGAGATGACAGATTGGACAGAGGAGGCAAAAACAGGGGAGGAGTCCCTTAACGAAGATCAGATGTTGCTGCTGCGATCGAGGGAGATGACCACTCGGCGGTTCTTGGCGCGCCCCTTTTCCGTGTCATTCGAAGCCACATGCTGCTTCTCCCCATGCCCCTCCACCGCAATCTTGCCCGGCTCCAGCCCCAGACCGGTAAAGAAGGTCTTGATCGCCTCAGCCCGCTTTTCCGATAACTTCTGGTTGGTCCAGCGTCCCCCATAGCTATCGCTGTAGGCATTGATGACCACCACATCGATGCTGGGATCGGCCTTGAGGTAATCGCCAATCATGGCGAGACGGCGGCGCGAGGCCGCCGAGAGGCGATCGCTGTTCTTTTCGTAGGTGAGCATGCTAAACGCGATGTCACTAAAGCTGTAGGGCAGCAGGCTGTTCATGCAATCCATAAAAGCCTGATACTTGACCCGGAAGTTGACCGAGGAGAGGGAGACCCGCACCGCCCTGTCCTGGCGATACCAGTCGCGGTACTGGAAGGTCGGCATGCGCCCCCCTTCCAGCTCATCGAGCATGGTCCATGCCGTCTGACCGTTGACCAGACCGTTGAACTGCTGATAGAAGCGCAGCTGGGCTATCTCACGCCCGGCCATCCCTGGGCGCCATACCGGCGGCATGGAGCCCAGCGTCACCGCCTGGGTACGTGCTTGGGGGCGCTGGCCATGCAGCTCGAAATCGAGGTTGATGCGATTGCCCGCGCGGGCCACGAACATGCCGGTGCCCCAGCTCGGGATCGGGTGCTCAAGGCGGCATTCTACCTGGGTATCCGAGGTCAGACGCCAGACGGATTGATCCAGACCGGCACCGAATTCGGTCACCCCGGCCTGTAGCGGTCCTGCCGCTAGCACTATCAACCAACCCGCGTATTTCACCTGATGCGCTCCCACTGCCGTTCTTCACGCTGTATCGGCGCCACCGGTCACTTCTTTAGCCTTTCTCTGCCGGCTATCCGGCGCGACAAGCTGCGCCGTTTTTGCCATAATGCCGCCTCGTTTTCTGCCTGCTGAGATCCCATGACCGAGTCAGTTCACACCCTCAAGGGACGCTTTCGCGGCTTCTATCCCGTCGTCATCGACGTGGAGACCGCCGGTTTCAATGCCCGTACCGATGCCCTGCTGGAGATTGCCGCCTGCACCCTCAAGATGGATGCCGACGGCTGGTTGCTGCCGGATCAGATGTTTCACTTCCACGTTGAACCCTTCGAGGGGGCCAACCTCGAGAAGGCGGCGCTCGATTTCACCGGTATCGATCCGTTCAATCCCCTGCGCGGCGCGGTCAGCGAGAAAGAGGCGCTGACCGAGATCTTCAAGGGGATCCGCAAAGGCATGAAGGAGAGTGACTGTGGCCGCGCCATCGTGGTAGCCCACAACGCCACCTTTGATCATGGCTTCGTGATGGCCGCAGCCGAGCGCGCCGGGCTCAAGCGCAATCCATTCCACCCCTTCGCCACCTTCGACACCGCCGCCCTCTCCGGGTTGGCGCTGGGTCAGACCGTGCTGGCCAAGGCGTGCCAGAGCGCCCGCATCCCCTTCGATAATAAAGAGGCTCACTCGGCCCTGTACGACACGGATCGCACCACCGAGCTGTTCTGCCACATCGTCAACCGCTGGAAGGAGCTCGGCGGCTGGCCACCGGCCCCCTGCGAGCCAGACGCAGACGAGGAATAAAAAAACGGGAGCCAAGGCTCCCGTTGTTATGTCCACCATGTCAGCGCCGTGCATCTTGCTCAGCGCACCGACGTGCCAGACGGCGTCCGCACCAACCTCAATACTGCTTGGTCTTGGAGGCAAAGCCTGCCAGAAACAGCCCCATCAGCACCATGCCGCATAAGGCTTCACAGGCCGACAATAGCTCGAGCCAGGTCGATGTCTGGGAGATGTCGCCATACCCTAGGGTGACAAAGGTAACGATGCTGAAATAGAGCGAGCGCCCCGCATGCAGGTAGGTGGTCGATGAGGGGGAGGCAAAATAGGCCAGGGTCGCCGCCAGGATCACGCCCAGCGAGATAAACAGGCTGCGCTCCGGCCGCTCGCCAAAGCCCCAGGTGACATAGCTGGTCAGTTTGGCCAGATAGCGCAGCCAGCAGTAACTTGAGGTCAACCACTTGCGGGGTAGGCTCTGACGCAGCCAAGTCTCCTTGTAAAGGGCGCCGGGGGTGCGATAAGCCTTCATTTCGCACTGCTTCTCCAGGTAGTAATACTCCCCCGCCTCCACCACGTTACCGACGCTTGAGAGCAGCCGCTTGGCATTGCGGTAATAGCGGCTGGCATCGCTGTAGTTGGGCTTGCCATGGGGGCGGTACTGGATGGCGATCTCCTCTAAGCTGGTGTGCTCGAGTGTCGCGTCAAAAAACTCCCCATACACCTCAAAGTACTTGAGCACGGCGCGCGAAGAGTGAAAACGAAAGTCCCTGCACTCGAAGCGGCAATCTTGAAAAATGCCATCGATCAGGGCCAGCTCACGTTTTTGCGAGCCGTTGCGATGATCCCACAGGAAGGTGTCGAAAAAATCGAGTCCCGACACGCCGCCATGGATCTGCATCCCCTTGGCCGAACAGTGCCAGAGATAGATGGGCGAATTGTTGATGGCGCCGCGCAGCACCAGATCGTCCATGGAGGTGAAATCGAGCAGTCGCCCCGACACCACCGGCTCGCTCAGCTCAATGCCGCCGATATTGAGCAAGGGGTGCTGGCCGAGCACCAGCGCCTCACCGCGCCCGTTGGTGGTAATGGTCAGTAGCTGGCGGATCTGGTTGGCGGCCTTGTCACCATGTTGACCACGAAACCAGAGCAGATAAGGCAGAAAAGTTCGCTCGCTGGCGATGAGGCCACTTTTACGCAAAGAGGCCAGCATGGCCGAGCCCGTGCCGTGCAAGCGCCAGCGATCGTCGCTCTTGTAAAGACACAAGCTCAGTGGATCGGTGGCGCTGATAAAGCGGGCGATCCCCAGCCGGAAGATGATCTCTTTCTCAAGCTGCTGCTGGGAGAGCCAATCGGAGAAATAGGGCAGCGAGCTTTCGAGCAGTCCCCAGATCACCGGGTAGTCGTGCTGACGACGCCATTCGTTGAACTGCTCCGGCGTCAACTCCCACAAATCTTGTGCGTTCATGTTTCCTCTCGAGGCGATGTGGCGGCAGGGCGCCGGACAGAATACTCATGATAGCCAAATGCGTATACTGGTAAACGGCCCCGCGCCGCACCACCGCCCATCGCGTGCGGCCCACCGCCACATCATGTCGTCACCCAAAGAGAGGCCCCATCCGTCGCTTCAACCTCATCCTTAACGGCAGCCGCCTTGATGCTCCCCTTTTACCTCTCCATGCTGCTGTGCGTGGCCCTGTGCTTACGTGCAATTGATCAAGAGCCCGCAGGAGCGCGCGTCACTGGGCGATAACTGGCGCTATCACATCAATTTCGCCTTATTAACGCTCATCGTCATCAACTCGCTGGTGACCATCGCCGGCCTCGACGTGCTCAAGGCCTTTCTCGAAGAGGGCACCATGAACCAGACCGAGATGAAGTGGTCGGTGAGCGTCTTTCTCGCCTTCTCCACCGCCCCCTCATCTATGCCGTCACCGAGCGGCTGGCCGAGCACAAGAGCGACCCCAAAGAGGTGTCCCACTGACCTCGATATTCAGCCCGGATTCATTTATTTGTAACTGATAATACTTTTCATTGAGCTTTCCCCCTTGTAAACTGCGCCCACCCGGTACCTGACCGGGCTGGAGCTTTTGATGGACGTGCAGACCCTCTCCCCCCGCAACTTCTGGAACTGGCTCGCCTGGCACCATAAGACGGCCGAGGCGCTGCTCTATCTCATGTTCTTCTCCGGCCTGCTACTGTGGGAGCCCCTGACCCCAGTCTGGGGCGTGGCGCGCTGGAACCTGCTGCTGCACCTGCTGCTCTCCCTCTCCCTGTTTCCCCTCTGGTTTGGTGCCTTTTGGCTGTCGCACCGCCGCCTGCTGCTGCGCAGCCGCAAACCGTTTTTGCGCACCACGGGCCGCACCATCGAGCTGCTGCTACTGCTGTGCGTGAGCAGCGGTGTATTGCTGGTGCTGCACGGCACGCCGGGCGATCGGCTCGGCGCCGTCGCCAGCTGGCTACACTGGGCCAGCACCCTGGCCCTCACTCCCCTGGTGCTGCGCCACGCCTGGCGCTGGACCGTGCTGCGTCTGCGAGCTTGATCCATGCGAATGCTGCTTTCCCTGCTAGCCCTGCTGTTTGCCTCTTCCCTTTGTGCCCAGACCATGAGCGCCGGCCTGATTGGGGATGCCGATACCCTCTATAGCGCCAACCTAGCGGCCGGCTCGGTGAGCCGGGTGGCCAAGGCCGACGGGCGCCTCTTGGCCGAGGCCACCTTGGGGGGCGATCTGCGCCAGCTCGCCCAAGGCCGCGATGGCCAGCTGCTGGTCTCCGATCACAGCGGCGATCGCCTGCTGCTGCTGGGAAGCGATCTGACCCTCAAGCGCACCATCCACACCGATCATCGCCCCTACGGGGTGCTGTTTGACCCGCAGCGCAACTGGTACTGGGTCACCCTGTTCGAGGCGGGCCGGCTGCAAGCCTATGACCAAGCGGGGGAACGGGTGCTCGATGCCCCCACGCTGGAGACCCCGCGCGGGCTGGCGCTGACCGACGATGGCCGCCTGCTGGTGACCCACGCCATGACGGGGCAGCTCTCCATCTATGCCCTCGGCCCCCACCCCATCACCGCTCTGCCGGCCCCGACCGTCATCACCCTGGCCGAGACCCGCAGCGACACCGCCACCGACTCGCAAGGGCTGCCACGCCTGCTCGACTCGATTGCGCTCTCACCGGATGGGCGCGAGGCCTGGCTGCCTCATGTGCTGTGGAGCTTTAACCACCCGTTCCAGTTCCAAAGCAGCGTCTTTCCGGCCATCTCCATCGTCGATCTCGACAGCCAACGCGAGCGGGTGGAGGAGCGCAAGCAGCTCTTCTTGCAGATCAATCTGCCCAATGTGGGCAACCGCAGCCAGATTGTCTCTAACCCCTACGCGGCCCGCTTCGCTCAGGATGGGCGCAAGGTGTTCGTGACCCTGGCGGGCTCGGAGGATCTGCTGGTGTTTGATCTCTCGCGCAGCGGCAAGCAAAACAGCAACCGCCACCGGCGCAAGAAGTTCCAGGGCGGCGCCAAGGCGACCCAGCTACTGCGCCACCTGCCGGGGCAGAACCCGCGCGATCTGCTGCTCGATGGCGAGCACATTTATGTGCACAACGCCATGGGCCAGGATCTCACCCGTCTTGCCACCGGTGGCGGAGCCCCGTTTGCCCGGGTCACGGTGGATGTGCCCCACTTCGCCAAGCTGGTCACGCGCGATCCGCGCCCGGCGGCGCTGGTGCGCGGCGAGCGGCTCTTTCATCTGGGCAACACCGCTGCCAACCCGCGCTTTCCCATGGCGGGGGATAACTGGATGAGCTGCAACTCCTGTCACCTCGATGGGTTCAACTTCACCAACCGCGCGCTGATGGCGTCGCACCGCCAGCGCAGCGCGACCAATGCGGTGAACGGCCATGCCAACCTGATGAACATGGTGGCCGGGGATGTGGTGGGCGAATACCTGCGCATGAGTCAGCAGACCCAGGGGGGCATGGGCCATGATCCCCGCGATGGAGCCGAGCCGGTCGACCCGGCTCGTCCGCAGCCCGAGGTCAAGGCCATGATGGAAGATCTGCACGCCTTCGTTACCCACGACGGCAACCTGCCCTATCTGGCTACCTGGCTGCGCCTCGACGCGCCGCGCACCCGCCCGGACAAGGCGCCGCTAAGCCACCCGAAGCAGTGGCTCAACTCCGCCTCCTGCCAAAACTGCCACGCCGAGGCCTTCGCCGACTGGAGCGACTCCAACCACCGCCTGATGGGCAACTCCCACCCCTACTACAAGGTGGTGCAAGCGTTGGCGCGCGAGAGTGAGGGCGAGGAGTTTGGCCAATGGTGCCAAGGCTGCCACATGCCCCAGCAGGTGCTGACGGGGCAAAAGACGCTGCCCGCCACCAGCCACATGTTAGAAAAGGGGGGAGCTTCGCTCATCGCCGCCCATCAGGCGGGCGAGAGCGTGGTGGAAGAGGGCACTGGCTGTCTTTTCTGCCACCGCATCACCCGGCTCGAAGACGCCGGCGGCAACGCCGCCGTCACGGTGAATCTCAACGATCGTGAGCGTTACGTCTTTGAGGATGCCCCGGGCGGGAGCGTGCGCCACTGGCTGGCCGAGCGGCAGATCAACGCTCGCCCGGCAGCCCACAAGGCGTCGTATCAGCAGGATTTCTATCGCGATGCCGCCTTGTGCAAGAGCTGCCACAACGAGTTCGCCCCCGGCAGCGGCGCCAACATCGTCAACACCTGGGAGGAGTGGGCCAGCTCCCCCTATGCCACCAGCGCTCAAATGGAGGAGCGGCGCACCTGCATCGACTGCCACATGAGCCCCGAGCCCGGCAACGGTGGGGCGGCGGTACCCGGTCGCTCCACCGAGAACGGGCCGCAGAAGGCGCGCCTTTACCGCCACAACTTTACCGGCGCCCAGCACCAGCTCGTGGGGCTGCGCAATGGCCAGCTCGAGGCCGAAAGCCTGGCCCTGCTCAAATCCAGCGCGGCGCTCAGCGCCCATCTGGACGCGGGCAATCTGGTGGTGCGGGTCAGCAACGTCGGCGCCGGCCACGCCCTGCCAACCGGGGTCGCCGATTTTCGCGAGCTGTGGCTCGAGTTGACGGTCAAGGATGCCGCCGGCCAGATCGTGCTTGCCAGCGGCCAGCCGGTCGATGGGGCCGTGCCAGAGGAGGCCCGCATGTTTCGCAAGGTGTTCGGTGATGCCGATGGCAAGCCGGTGGGGCTGAAGTTCTGGCGCTACGCCACGCTGCTGGACGATACCCGCATCCCCGCCAAGGGGTGGCGCGACGAGCGCTATCCGCTGCCGGCGGGCGTGACGGGCCCCTTGCATGTCGAGATCAAGCTTAACTTTCGTACCTATCCGAAGTGGGTGAGCGATGCGGTGCGCGCGGCCGAGCCGGCCCTGCCCGAGCCGCCGATCGTGACCCTGAACCGCCTGCAACTGACACTGGAGTCCTGATGTTTGCAAGTTTTCTCATCACATTGCGCGAGGGGCTCGAAGCCTTCCTGCTGGTGGGCATCTGCCTCTCTTACCTCGCCAAGCTGGGGGCCAGCCGCTACAACCCCTTCATCTATCTGGGGGTCGCGGTGGGGCTGATCGCCTCGCTGGTGGTGGCGTTTCTGTTTCAGGTGGTGGTGAGCCAGTTCGAGAGCGAGCGCTACAACCACCTGCTGATGGCGGGGATCTTGCTCTTTGCCACCCTAGTGCTCACCTACATGGCCATCTGGATGCAAAAGCAGGCCAAGCAACAGGTGGGGGCCATGACCGCCCGCATCGATGCAGCAGTGGGCAGCGGCAACGTGTTTGGCCTCGCCTTCCTGGCCTTCCTGGCCGTGATGCGCGAGGGGTTTGAGACCGTGCTCTTCTTCTCGGCCCTGCTCTATTCGGGGCAAGGGGTGGAGCTGGGCGCCGGGCTCGCCGGCGCCCTGGCCGGCCTGCTGCTCTCGGTGGCGCTGGTGTGGCTGCTGCTGCGCTCCACCCGCAAGGTGGCGCTGGCCCCCTTCTTTCGCTGGAGCGGGCTGCTTATCATCATCATCGCCGCCGGGCTGCTCTCATCGGCCATCAACATGCTGCAAGCGGCCGGGGTGATCGACGTTTGGCGCGAGCCGGTGTTTAACATCAGCCACATCCTCGACGATCAGGGGGTGTTCGGCACCTTCCTGCGCGCCCTGTTTGGTTACAACGCCTCACCGGCCGGCTTGCAACTGACGGTGTGGGGCGCGTACCTGCTCATCTTCATCACCCTGTGGCATCGGGGTTATCGTCAACACGCGCGCCGACTCGGCGCCTGAGTATCGTTTCATGCAATCACACCCCCCCAAGCGGGTCGCCGTCCTCGGCGGCGGCCCGGCCGGCCTGATGGCCGCCTGGCGCCTGCAACAGGCCGGTTTTCACGTCACCTTGCTCGAGCAGGAGGCCGCCGTGGGCGGCATGTGCGCCACCCAGACCTTTCAGGGTCAGGAGGGGGAGTACCGCTTCGATTACGGCGGCCACCGCTTCATCACCAAAAACCCCGAGCTGCTCGCCTTTATCGACGAGCTGATGGGCGATGATCTGCTGCACGCCGAGCGAAAGAGCGTGATCCGCTTTGGCGGGCGCACCTATGACTACCCCTTGAGCCTTGGCAACCTGCTGCGCACCGCGCCGCTGCCACTGATGGCCGGGGCGCTAAAAGATCTGCTGCTACTCCCCTTTGCCCACAAACCAAGGGATTTTGCCAAGGCCAGCTTTGCTGAGTGGATCCAGGCCCACTTCGGCCGCACCCTCTATCGCCAATTTTTCGAAGGCTACACCGGCAAGCTGTGGGGCATAGATCCGGCGCGCCTCTCCGCCGACTGGGCCGGGCAGCGCATCAGCCTTATCGATCTCAAAGACGTGGCGCGCCGCTTGCTGCCACGCCGGCAAGGGCGCGTGTCGGTGCGCACCTACGCCCGCAAGTACCGCTACCCGCGGCTGGGCTTTGGCCAGATCTACACCCGCCTTGGCGAGCGGCTCGTCGCCGAGGGGTGTACCCTCATCACCCAGGCCAAGGTCACCGGGCTGGTGCGAGAGGGCAACCGCCTGAGCCGGGTGCGCTGGGAGCAAGGCGGCAACCCCTGCGAGCAGGCGTTTGATTGGGTCATCTCGACCCTGCCCTTGCCGGTTACCTGCGCGCATCTGGGCGTACCGTGCGATCTGCACTACCGCAGCCTGCGCTTTGTGAACATGCCGCTGGCTCAAGAGAACCTGTCAGACAACACCTGGCAATACCTCTCGGATCCGCACATTCTCGCCACCCGCTTGCAGGAGCCGCGCCGGCGCAGCCCCTTCATGGCACCGGCCGGTAAAAGTTCGGTCATGCTGGAGATCCCCTGCAACGTGGGCGATGAGACCTGGAATGCCCCCCTGCCAGCGCTGCGCCAGCGGGTGAGCCGGGATCTGGCCAGCCTCGGCGTCGACACGGCCCGCCTCGGCCATGAGACGTTCGAGGCGCGCAGCGAATACGCCTATCCCCTGATGGATCTCGGCTACCAGGCGCGGCGCGATCGCGCCATCCAGGCCCTGATGCCGATAGAGAACCTCATCATGGCCGGGCGGCAGGGGACATTTCGTTACATCTTCACCGACACCGCCATGGAGATGGGACTGATGGCCGCCGACATGGTGGTGGACGGAATAGACAGGCGCCACGCCATCTTCAATCATCGCAACGAGAACACGGTGATCGAAACCCAGAGCGTGGCCTGATCCCTTATCAAGGAGAGACCCTATGCAACGACGACTGCGCAGCGCAGCCCTGCTCGCCGGCTTGCTACTGGCCAGCCATCCCGCCTTCGCCTACTCCTACGCCGCCGCCGGCAAGGAGCCGCTCATCGACGCCCGCGAGCTGCTGCTCAAGGGAGGCAGCGACGGCGCCCAGAGCCTCAATGAGATTGACGACGAGCTGGCCTACCTCGAAGAACACCACAAGGTGGCCCTGCGCGCGCCGCTCAAGGCGGCCGTGGCGGCGGGCAACAGCGACGAGGTGACCGCCCTGCTCAATCGCGCCTACCGCGCCGAGATAGAGCGCCGCTTGGAAGGGGCGCGCCAAAACCTCGGTGACTACCAGAGCGCCAAGGTGCTGGTGGTCAAATCCAAGCGCTTTCTCGATCTGGTGTTACCGGCGCTGGGCGAGGCCGAGCGCAAGGCGGCCGATCAGGGGATCAGTGACGCCCTCAAGGCGATCGGCAACCCCGGCGTGTTCGGGGTGGGCGCCGCCCCAGCTGACGAGGCCGCCTTCAAACAGGCCGAAGCGGCCCTGATGCAGGCGCTCGCCCGCTTGTGAGCGAAAGGGTCACGCGCCGCACCTGGCTGCCACTTGCCCTGCTGCACCTGCTCTGGACGGGGTGGTTACTCACCTACCCCGTCTCTCTTGATTCGGACGATGCCCTCAACTTTGCCCACGGGGTGGTGCGCTTTAGCGTGCTGGAGTTCGCCCCCCACTTTCCCGGTTACCCCGCCTTTATCGCCCTGGCGCGCTTAATCAACCTGTTTGCCCCCTCCCCCGAGGCGGCGGTGCAGTGGGCGGCCCTGCTTGGCAGCGCCTTTATTGCGCCGCTCGGCGCATGGCTCACTGTGCGCCTGTTTGATGCGCCCCGCCTGCTGGCTCCGCTCTGGCTGGCCCTGCTGGCCCTGCCGCTGACCCCGGCGCTGGCGCTCTCCGGCCTCTCGGATGGGCCAGCGCTGGCCGCTTGGCTGGCGGCGCTCCTCGCCCTCACCCATGGCCGCGCCGCGCTTGCCGGCCTGCTACTCGGGCTGCTGCTGGCCCTTCGCCCCTCGTACGCCGCACTCATGGCGCTGCCCCTGTGGCTATTGTGGGCGCCGCCCAAGGCGTGGGGGCTAGGCCAAGCCCCTTGGCGCCGCGCCCTGCTGCCTTTTGCTCTGGTCGGCCTTGGCTGCCTCGCCTTTGTCTGGCAGGCCGACGGCGCCGCTTACTTCAGCGAAGGGGCGCGCTTTACCAGTGGCCACTTCACCTTGTGGGGCAACACCGCCAGCGCCCACGCCAGCCGGCTGGTGAGCTGGTACTTACGCTTTAATCACGAGTTCACCCCCCTTTGGCCCCTGCTGCTGTGGCCCCTGTGGCGCGGTGCCAGCCAACTTGCCCCGGCGCTGCGCCTGCCGATAGCGGCAAGCTGGTGGCTCCTACTTGGCTGGACACTCATGGCGCAAAACCCGGACAATGCCCGCCATCTGGCGCCGCTCGCCCTGCTCTCGCTCGTGCTTGTCGCCGCGGCCACCCCGCCCCGCATCATGGGGATCATCGCTCTGCTGGTGCTGGGCGTAAGCTGGCGCCAGCCGGCCCCCAGCCCCAGTGCGCAAGCGCTCACCGTGGCCAGCCGTGAATGTCACACGCTGGTGACCCACTGGGGGGTGCGGCTGGCCCGCGAGCAGACCACCCTGCCCGTGGTGGATGCCTGGTATCAGGGCGATGCCGAGCGGGCGCTGGCACGCGGCGCCTGCCGCCTCAGCCGCTCAGCGCCAAGCTCTGGAAAGGGGCAGGTATGGCACTTCTCACGCCTGCCGGCCGAGCCCGCACTCTGGCTCAGCGTGTTACCCTCGTCACAAAAGCAGGCGGCGCTGAGTCCCTTCACTGTTACACTGCAAGGGCGCCCCTCTCTCCTTCCTTGAAATGGCTATTTGGAGTTTTATGACCCCCTCTCATCGTTACCTCTTCCTGCTGCTCGGCGCCCTGGCCGGCCTGACGCCACTGGCCATCGACATGTACCTGCCGGCCATCCCCTCGCTGGCGCGGGATCTCGCCACCAGCATCGACGGCGCCCAGCTCACGGTGAGCGCGTTTCTGGGCGGGTTTGCCGTCGGTCAGCTCTTCTACGGGCCGCTTGCCGACAGTTTCGGCCGCAGGCCGGTGATCCTCACCGGCCTTATCATGTTTGCCATCGCCTCGGTGGGCTGCGCCCAGGCCGATACCCTGGCCGAGCTGCTCGCCTTTCGCATGCTGCAAGCCGCCGGCGGCGCCGCCGGCTCTGTGGTGGTCAACGCCCTGCTGCGGGATCTGTTTGAGAAAGAGGCCTTCTCGCGCGCCATGTCGTTTGTCATCCTGGTGATGACCCTGGCGCCGCTGGCCGCCCCCATCATGGGGGGCTACATCACCACCCACGGCAGCTGGCGCCTCATCTTCTGGCTGCTGATGGCGGTGAGTCTCACCATCGCCCTGGCAATGCGCTGCACCATCCCCGAGACCCTCAAACCCGAGCACAAGCAGCCCCTGCGCCTAGGGCGGGTGCTGAGTAACTACGCAGGGGTGCTGACCAACCCGCGCGCCATGGGGTACGTGCTCTCGGGGGCCTTCGCCAGCTCCGGCATGTTCGCCTTTTTAAGTGGCTCGCCCTACGTCTACATCGAGTATTTCGGCGTGCCGACCGAGCACTACGGCTGGCTGTTTGGCCTCAACATCCTGCTGATGATGGTGGTCACCTTCGCCAACAGCCGGCTGGTCAAGGGGGTGGGGTCGGAGGGGATGCTGCGCTACGGCCTCATCGTGCTGCCGCTGGCCGGCTTGCTGCTTATCTACACCAGTTGGAGCGGTGTCGGCGGCCTGTGGGGGGTGGTGATCCCTGTGGTGCTCTACGTGGGCCACATCAGCTTGGTGGGGGCCAACGCCATGACCGGCCTGCTCGGCCACTTCCCGCAGACCGCCGGCACCGCCTCGGCGCTGGCCGGCACCTTGCGCTTTGGCGTCGGTGCCATGGTGGGTGTACTGGTCAATCTGGTGCCCCCCACCTCGCCACTGCCGATGGCCCTCAATATTGCCGGCTGCGGCCTGCTGGCTACCCTGAGTTACTGGCTGCTGGCCCGCCGTTAAGCGGTTATCACCAGCAAAAAGGGGAGCCGATGCTCCCCTTTTGGGTATGTTCGGGCCTTAATCCTTACTCTTTTTTGCCAAACCCCGACTGCTTCAAGGTATGGCCACTGCTGTTGTGCCAGGCATCGAGGCCGCTGCGGTTGTTGCCGGCCACCAAGCTGGCGGCCAGGCTCGGGCTGTTGAAGAGGTGATCTTGGGTAAAGCGGTACCCTTCGCCATGGCGCTCCAGCACCTCTTTGCCGAGTAGCTCGGCGCGCAGCTCCACCACGGCCTCGCGCAGTGAGGCGGCATCTTCGCCGTTGGCGGTGGAGCCGGCCAGCACCATGAAGCCGGGGCTGTGACGTTTGCCCACCGGGTAGCCTTGCGCCTCGGCGCCCTTGACGGAGAAGTGGTAAATTTCGCGCTCCCCCGGACGGCTATCAGACAAGGCCCTTTGCAGCGCCATCAACTCCTCGTAGATGTCGATGGGCACCACGGCGGCCTGCTTGTTTCCCTTGCCATCGACGATGAAATTGACTTGCTTATGTAACATCCTTGCCATCCTCTGTGCCACGATGCCCTATTCTACCCAGCTTTGACGAGCGGGTTCCAGACAGGATCCTGCCCCGTTTTGCAGCCGTGATCACTAACTGGCCTGTTTGATCAACGACGAGGGGTGTTGATCATTTCTGGCCGTGATAGCGTAAACCACCGGACAATATCATTGACCATCAATCGGTTACTCCATGTTGAACCTGCGCAACCTCAGTAAACGCTTCGCGAACGGCGGCGAGACGCTCCCCCTGTTTGAGGGGCTGGATCTCACGCTCAGATCCGGCGAAACCTGTCTGCTGCTGGGGCAAAGCGGCTGTGGCAAGTCCACCCTGCTCAGCCTCATCGCCGGTCTCATCGCCCCGGACGAGGGGGAGATCTGGCTCGGCGAGACCCGCCTCGACACCCTGCCAGCCGACGAGCGGGCCCGCCTGCGCGGGCGCCATTTCGGCATCGTCTATCAGGATTTCAACCTGCTGCCGACCCTGACGGTGGCCGAGAACCTCGCCCTGCCGCTTCAGATAAACCACCAGCCCCAAGACGATGGGCGCCTCGATGCCCTGCTCGCGCGCCTTGGCATGAGCCACAAGCGCCACGCCTGGCCGGAGCAGCTCTCTGGCGGCCAGCGACAGCGGGTGGCGCTGGCCCGCGCCCTCATTCATCAGCCCCGTTGGCTGCTCGCCGACGAGCCCACCGGGAGCCTTGATGAACACAACGCCGAGCAGGTGATGGCCCTGATGATGGCGGCGGTACGCGAGACCGGCGCAGGCCTTTTGCTGGTGAGCCACAACCCGGGCTATAGCGACTTGGCGGATCGGGTGCTGCGCCTAGAAGGGGGGAAGTTGGTCGAGCTCAAGGGGCGCCGCCATGGCTGACGCCTGCCGAGGGGCCCGCTGATGCTGCCGCTCAAGGCGCTGCTGCGCCTCTATCGCGCCCACCCCTGGCTGCTGTTGATGAGCCTGGCCGGGCTTACCTTGGGGGTCACTCTGGTGGTGGCCATCGAGCTTTTAAACCACAGCGCCCGCACCAACTTTGTCGCCGCCCGCAGCCAGCTCGCCGGGGAGGCCAACTACCGACTGGCCCCCCAGGGCGGGCTGGATGAACGGCTCTATGTGCAACTGGTTCGCAGTCAACCGAGCCTTAACGCCATGCCAGAGCTGCACGCCTGGCTCAAAGACGAGCAGGGGCGCAGCTTCCAGCTCTTGGGGATGGACTTGTTCAACCCCGGCCCCCTGCGCCGGCTATTCGGTGCCGCCGCCGATAACGGGCCTGACGTTGCCCTCAACCGCGTCGACAGCGTCTGGCTGGCGGCCCCCGAGGCCAGGCGCCTTGGCTGGCAACCGGGCCAGTCGCGAACCTTTGAGCTGGGCGATGAGGGGCCGCGCCCCCTCACCCTCACTCTGGCGGGTACCTTCGAGCCCGGCGCCGTCCCCATGGAGCGGCTGCTGGTGACCGACATCGGCCTCGCCCAGCCCCTGCTTGGCAAGGCAGGAAGGCTCGATCGCATCGTCTTTAAGCTCAGCGAGCAAGAGGTCACCGCCGTGCAACGCGCCTTGCAGGGCGCGCAAGAGGCCGGGCTCGCCGCTTCCCCCTTGTGGCTTGAGCCCATTAGCCCGGCGCTTGATGCCAGCCAGCTCGGGGATGCGCTGGCCCTGAACCTCACGGCGCTTTCCCTGCTCGCCATGGCGGTGGGATTGTTTTTGGTGTTCAACGCCCAGCGCTTCGTGCAGAGCGTGCGCCGCCCCCTGCTCGCCCAGCTCATCATCCTCGGCATGGCGCCGCGCCGGGTGCTGCGCTGGCTCATTGTGGAGCTCGCTCTCCTCGCCACCCTCGGCTCCCTGCTCGGGCTGCTGCTGGGGAGCCTGCTGGCCCTTGCTCTCATGGGGCAGCTCACCCAGGCGCTGGCCGATCTGTATGGCCCCAACCCCATCGACCTGCTGCGCCTCTCCCCCGCGAGTCTTGCCAAGGCGCTGGTGCTCGGCTTGGCAGGCACGCTGGCCGCCAACCTCCCCGGCTGGTGGCAACTGCTGCGCCAATCCCCCCTTGAGCTTCGAGAAGGCAACAGCCGCCCATCGGCTCATCCCTGGCAACGCCGGGGGCTCGCCATCGTCATCTTGCTGCTGTGCGCCCTGTGTCTGTGGCGGCCTGAAACGGGGCTTGGCGGCGCCCTCTTCGTGGCTGGAGGCTGGCTGCTCGCCATGGCCCTCCTCCTGCCCGACGCCCTTCGCTCCTTGCTGGGGCGGCTGCGTGCACGCGGCCCCCTCACCGCCCGGCTCGGGGTGGCCGAAACCCTCTATCACCTCGATCGCACCGCCATCGCCGTGATGGCGCTGCAACTGGCCATTGCGGCTGCCATCGGCATCGGGGTCATGGTGTCGAGCTTTCGCTCAAGCGTGGAGATCTGGCTCGGCCAGCGTCTGGCTGCCGATCTCTATGTCACCGCCCCCAAGGGGGTGGCGGGCCGCAAGGGCGCCCTGAGCGAGCAGACCCTGACCGCCATCCTCGCCGCGCCAGAGGTGAGCGCCGCTTCGCGCCGCGCCGTGCTCCCCGCCCGCTGGCAGGGGCAGCCCATCGAGTGGGCGCAGATGGACTTTATCCCCGAGCTCAAAGCTGCCTATCCCCTGCTGGCCGGGCGCTGGCCCGCCACCCCCGACGAGGTGCTGGCGAGCGAACCGCTCACGGTACGCCTCGGGGTCAAGGTGGGCCAGCGCCTCAATGTAACCAGCGAAGGGGGGCCGAGGCGGCTTACCGTTACCGGCGTCTATCAGGATTACGGCAGCGACAAGGGGCAGATACTGCACGCCTTCGAAGGGGGCAAGGTGCAATCCCTCGCCCTCTTCAGCCCAGATCCCGAGCGCCTTGGCGACAGGCTCAGGGGCCAGTTTGGGGAGCAGGTGAACCTGTTGCCCGCCCCCGCCATCCACGCCGCGGCGCTTAAGGTGTTCGACCAGACCTTCGTGGTGACCGAGCTATTGAAACTGCTGATCCTCGGCATCGCCTTCGTTGGCATCGCCTCGGCCTTCACGGTGCTGGGGCTGGCCCGGCGCGGCGAGTTGCAGACCCTGCAAAGCTTGGGCGTAGGCCCGCGCCACTGCCGCCGGCTGCTGGTGTGGCAAGGGGCGGGATTGGGGCTGCTCACGGCGCTGCTGGCCCTGCCGGTGGGCTATGGCCTTGCCTGGGTGCTGATCGAGGTGGTCAACCCCCGCGCCTTTGGCTGGCGGCTGGCCTTCGAGGCCGCCCCCCTGCACGCCGTTACGGCGCTCCTGCTGGCGCCGGTCTGTGGCGCGCTCGCCTCCTGGTACGCCGCAAGGAGAGTGGTATGAAAACCATCATCTGGCCGCTGGCGCTGATCTGTACCCTGTATGGCGCCGGGATCGGTGCCAACGATCTGGGCGCCATCCTGGGCGGCGGCAGCGATCACTTCAAAAAGGCCCTGCCGGGCCAGCCCATCAACCTGCCCGCGGATCACGGTGCCCACCCCGACTACCGCTCCGAGTGGTGGTATCTCACCGGCAACCTCAAAGACGAGCAGGGGCGCGGCTACGGCATGCAGTGGACCCTGTTTCGCCAAGGCATTGAACAGGAGATCACCTCGGAGAACCCCTGGCTCACCCCTCAACTCTGGCTGGCCCAGTTCGCCATCACGGATGTGAGCAAAGGCAGCCACCAGCAGGACGAGCGCACCAGCCGCCAGGGGCCAGGGCTCGCCGGTGCCAGCGGCGGTGAGTATTGGCTGAAAGAGTGGGTGCTTACCTCTCAAGGGGAATCGCTCTTTCCCGCCACCCTCAAGGTGCGGAGCAAGGCGGGGGATCTTGATGTGAAGGTGAGCGCCGCCAAGCCAGCGGTGCTGCAAGGCAAAGCGGGTTACAGCGAGAAGAGCCCGGGCAACGCCTCGTTTTACTACTCCTACCCGCGCCTGACCATCAGCGGCACCCTGACTCTGGATGGGGAGACCCGCCACGTCAGCGGTGAGGGCTGGTTCGATCACGAGTGGAGCAGCTCGGTATTGGCCGAGTGGCAATCGGGCTGGGACTGGTTTTCGCTGCAATTTGACGATGGCCGCGAGCTGATGCTGTTTCGCCTGCGCACCAAATCAGGACGTACTGAACCAGAAAACCGCTACGGCATCCTGATTGAGCGCGACGGCAGCAGCCGGGTGCTGTCGCCTGACTCCATCGTCCTCACTCCCGGTAAAACCTGGCGCGGCCCCAAGGGACAGCCCTACCCCATCGAGTGGCAACTGGAAGCCGCCGATTTGAAGCTCGTCATTAAAGCCCGCCAACCCAATCAGGCCATGACGGGACGCTTTGACTACTGGGAGGGGGCGGTCTTAGTCTCGGGAGACGCAAAAGGCGTTGGCTATTTGGAAATGACGGGGTATTGAGTCTATGGTCTACCCGTTTCTTCGCGTCTTCTCTGTTTTGTATCTACGGGATTACGTCTGCGCCCCATTACCATCTCTACGGTTTGGTTCTGATACGCCGTATCCGTAACCCCCAGTCCCCCTCCCTCCCCGATTTCTGATCCCCATCAAAAATACGCACCAAATCCCTCCCCTAGTAAAACGTTTCGCTCAACAAATTGAGCTGCGCTTGGTACCCTACTCATCCGGCCCTCAGAACCCCAAAAGGCAGCCAAGGAGTGGCTATAGTTTATTTCTTTTTAATTCTGCTTGAAGACAGCATAATGGAAGCTGAAATCCGTGTGGTAGTGACTCTAAACGCAAGGTCATCAATTATCGAAACACATTACACAACTGATATAACAAGCCATACATAACTTTATAAAAATGAAATGATGGTTTTTAAATAAACCTTCTTAATCGAAAAGCACTAATGATAGAGAATCAACATGGTCATATTAGAAAATTTACTACGCAGTCTTAATTCGGATGTGGTCAATACTGTTTTTTTATTCAGCATGCTGGCCGTATTTGCTCTCGGGCTCAGATTTGCCAAAAAGGGAACACAGGTAGAATTCGTAAATTATGTACCTACATTATTAACCACCACAGGTATTTTTGGTACCTTTTTGGGCATTGTGATGGGTCTTCTCGACTTTAATCAAAATGATATTGAGGCCAGCATCCCCTCCCTTCTGGAAGGCCTAAAGACTGCCTTCATAACCAGCTTAGCGGGCATTCTTTTCTCACTTGTCTTCAAGACCTTATCAACGTTTTCCTTTCTCAAACCAAAATTGGTCGAAGAAAATATTACTCATGCTACCCCAGAGGCAATACTAGGAGCAATGCAAGTTCAAACAATAGAAATAATAGCGCTAAAAGAAGCGATGACAGGTAATGAAGAATCGACATTATTTGGCCAACTTAAAATTCTGCGTGGAGATATTAATGATAATGCCAAGCTGTCTTTGAACAGCTCTATGACTCAAGCCGAGAAAAACCAACATAACTTTGAGGCATTCTCTGAAAAGTTATGGCTGAAGCTGCAAGACTTCGCGGATACCTTATCCAAGTCTGCAACTGAACAAGTTATCGAAGCTCTCAAGCAAGTTATTGTTGATTTCAATAACAAAATCACTGAACAATTTGGTGAAAACTTTAAGCATCTCAATGAAGCTGTTCACAAATTGGTTGAGTGGCAGGAGAACTACAAGCAGCAATTGGATCAAATGCAACAACAATATGCACGTGGTGTTGAATCCATTACTGCCACCGAGGCCTCGGTAGCCCATATTAGCGAACAAAGCAAAGTAATTCCTGAATCCATGAATGATTTAAAAAATGTCATGGAAGTGAACCAGCATCAACTCACTGAGCTGGAACGCCACCTTGAAGCATTTAAAATAATGCGTGACAAAGCTGTCGAAGCTGTACCACAAATACAGCAGCAGGTACAGGCGACTGTTAATGATATATCTGCGGCAGTTATTACAGCCAGTGAGCACTATAAACAGTTACTATCTGAATCCGATGAGTACATCAAAACTCACATTAATACCTCCAATGTCCTGCTAGAAAAATTTGCTACTGAGACAGAAAAGGGGATCACTCATGTCGGTAAGAGGCTGAAAGAAAGCTCTGAACGTATCAGCAAAGATGTTGAAGTAGCAGCCAACGAATTCACTGATAACACGTCTCGCACCAATGAGGCATTACAAACCAGCTCCGACTATTTACAGGCTCAAACTGATATCATCAAGCAGCACCTACAAGATGCGGTAAGCGACCTTAATAGTGTGATGCGCGACATGATTGAAAAAATGGTTATCGATGCAAAAGATATGACCTCAACTATGAAAGAAGCTAACCAAAATTTGGTAGCCGATACCGTACAAGTACGCGATACCGTCATTCAGTCTGCGGAAAAACTTCAGCTGAAATTGAATGACGTGATTGATGAAGCTGCTACCCAGCAGATCAATCAAGCCAAACGAACATTCGATGCAATGGAAGCTCAAGTTAAACAGCAAGTTGGTTTTACCGCCGAAGCAGTTGACTCCCAACTGAAACTAATTGACTCTGCAATGCAGCAAGAAATAAACCGAGTAATGAACGAGATGGGGCAAGCTCTGGCACAAGTCAGTGGTAAGTTTGTTGAAGATTACATCAGATTTGAATCGCCCCTACTTTCCTAGACACCCCAAGAGCCTCAAACTGAGGTCATTCAGGAGGTGTTATGAGCAAGCAGCAACGTTACACGGAAGAATTCAAACTGGCCGCCGTCAAGCAGGTGACTGAGCGCCATTACCCAGTGGCAGAGGTCGCTGAACGACTTGGTGTTTCCAGCCACAGTCTTTATGTCTGGATCAAACGCTACAGCCAACCCGAAGCGCAGCAACAGAATGACTCCAGCCAGCAAGCCGAAATTCGGCGCCTCAAGGCAGAACTGCGGCGTGTCACCGATGAGCGAGATATATTAAAAAAGGCCGCCGCGTACTTTGCCAAGCTGTCAGGGTAAGGTACGCCTTCATTCAGGATCACGCGTCCGCACATCCCATCCGCAGACTGTGTCGGATGATGAATGTCCACCCGAGCGGTTATTATGCTTGGCTGCACCAGCCTTTATCTGCCCGAGCTCAGGAAGACCAACGTCTCCTGGGCCAGATCAAGCAATGTTGGCTAGAAAGCGGTGGCGTCTATGGTTATCGCAAGATCCGGGATGACCTGCGAGAGATGGGCGAGACCTGTGGGAAACACCGGGTGGCGCGATTAATGCGTCATGAAGGTTTACGTTCACAAACCGGCTATCGTCGCCGTCCCGGTCATTATGGCGGCCGGCCAACCGTGGTTGCACCGAATCATCTTGAACGCCAGTTCGATGTGACTGAGCCAAATAAGGTCTGGGTAACGGACATCACTTATATCCGAACTCATGAAGGCTGGCTCTATCTGGCCGCGGTATTGGATTTGTTCTCACGACAAGTCATTGGTTGGTCAATGGGGCCACGTATCGACCGAGAGCTGGCTATCAGCGCGTTACTGATGGCAGTATGGCGACGGCGACCCGAGCAGGAAGTGCTGGTTCATTCCGACCAAGGGAGCCAGTTTAGCAGCTATGACTGGCAGGATTTTTTGCGGGAGCATCGGCTCAAAGCCAGCATGAGCAGACGCGGCAATTGTCATGACAACGCAGTAGCGGAGAGTTTCTTTCAGCTCCTCAAACGCGAGCGGATCCGACGTAAAACCTATGCGGATCGCGAGGAGGCTCGGCAGGATGTGTTCGATTACATTGAAATGTTTTACAACCCCAAACGTCGGCACAGTTTCAACAATGGGCTATCGCCAGTAGAGTGTGAAAAACAATATTTCGAACGGCTCGAAAGTGTCTAGAGAAGCCGGGGCGATTCAATTGACCCAGGCAATGAATGAAGTTGTGAGTAAGCGAGTAGCATAATGGAAAAGTTCTTTGGAACCAGTAGTTCAACCCAGGAGAATGGCGAACATTGGCTGACCGTTTCTGATCTAATGGCCGGTCTGATGATGGTATTCTTGTTCATTGCCATCGTTTTCATGATGAATACTCAGAAAAAAAATGACAAGATAAAGGATGTCGCTGTAGCTTATCAACAGAATCAAGTAGCTATCTATGAGGCGCTACAAACAGAATTTAAAAATGACCTCAACAAGTGGGGGGCAACCATAGACAAAGAAACTCTAGCATTTAACTTTCAGTCTCCTGACGTCTTGTTCGCTAACAATGAAACAACTCTGAGTTACGCATACAAAAATATTTTGAATGACTTTTTCCCTAGATATATAGATGTACTGAGACCTTATCGTGAGTCTCTCAATGAGATTAGAATTGAGGGACATACATCAAGCGCAGGGCTTAGAGGTTCGAGCGAAAGCCAAGCTTACTTCTATAACATGCGCCTATCTCAAGGACGAACCCGTGCCGTGTTGGAATACGCCTATGGATTGATGCCTGATGAAACAATATGGATCAAAAAAAATATAGCAGCTGTTGGTTTCTCTTCTTCTCGTTTAATCATGAAAGATGGAGTGGAAGATGCGGCACAATCTCGTCGTGTTTCCTTTAGAGCCATAACTAATGCCGATATTCAAATCAAGCGAATATTGGAGAATAATTAATTGAAACTGAACATTGATCTCAGTGCATTGCATCGGGCAGTTGCACCTCTTGGCAAGATAGTAACAGACTTTTCAATAAAGAGCCTATCTGGAGGATGGATAGATATTGGGGAACACCTGAAAAGTGGGATGATTTTAGGAAAAGACATCCAGCTGGATGATATTGATGGCAGCGAAGGCATACTTCACTACAATGGCCATCAGGTTATGTTGTACATTCCAGATCAAGGTACCTTTATTAATCAGGCTCTTGCTGATGGTAAGCAAAAAGGAGCAAAACGAGTACACGTTGCAGAGTGCAAAACAATCATAGGTATGCGTGAACGTGGAAGATTCAATGACAGATATGATGTTATCAATCGAATGGATGGTTTTTTTCCCGTATTCGGTTCTGAATACCATTCACATGAAACTATTAACGGCGAGGCCGAACTTGCCGTATGCCAGAATTGTCTTGCACTCCTTAATCACAAGAATTTTTCAAATCTCGACTGGGGAGACAAGGCTAAATTAGTTGATGGTTTCTCATATGCTAATTTTTTCGAAACCTACAGTTCATACTTTAAGTCTTTACCCAAGTCCACTGTAGCACTACAGTCAAGTAGTTATACACCTGATTGGCCGGTAATTTCATCGAAGCTAAGAAGTGAGTTGAACTATACCTGTGAGCAATGCGGGGTTAATCTTACCAAGAAAACTAAATTACTGCATATCCATCACATCAATGGAAATAAAGCTGACAATAGCAGAAAAAACTTGCGAGCATTGTGTGCGGACTGCCATAAAAAGCAACCACACCACGGTCATTTATATGTAAGCAATGAGGATACTTTGAAAATTAACGAATGTCGGCGTGAACAACATAAGTTTGACGTATTTAATTATAACAATATAGTAAAATACACTGATTCAGCCTTGGAAGGATTGGTGTTAAAATGTCAAACCTCCGCTCTTCCTGGCCCGGAGCTTGGTATAGTTATCAATGATGGTGGAGAATTTATTTCAATCGATCTTTGCTGGCCTAGACGAAAGGTCGCCGTGTTGATAAACATGACAACTTCTCACGTGTTGAGAAAACATGGCTGGAGTGTTTTTTCTGCATTTGATGCATTGAGTAATTTCCCTGAATTTCAAGCAAAGATAAGATAGTTGTAAAACGTGACCTCATGCCAAAAGAAGCACCTACTTATTTTCTGTGGAAATTGCAATCGATGTAGTCATACCCCCCAACTTACATATCCGCCCAATCCCCCCGACAGAACTCGTTCTGCCGGGGGGATTATTTATCTCGCCGCCTGATCCACCAGATAGAGGATGCTGTGATAGGGAATGCCGGCGTGCTGGCTGAGCCCCATTTCGCAGGTACGGCTGTTGCTGAATCCCTGACGGCAATCCCTGGGCACCTGGGCGGGCAGGCAGGCCAAAGCGGCGGCGTTAAGCTCAGGGGTCATCAGCCCCTTGTCGCCGGCAAAGCCACAGCACTGGATATGCTCAGGCACGATCACCTCCCGGGCGCAGGCGCGGGCCAGCGCCAGCATCTTATCGCCGAGCCCCATGCGCCGGCTGCTGCAAGTGATATGGAGCATGACGGTCTCATCGATGGGGGTCAGCTCAAGGTGGGGCAGCAGGTGTTCCAGCACAAAGGCGGAAGGTTCAAACACCCGAAGGCCCTTGCCAAGCGCCCCCGAGAGCAGCCGCTGCACGCAGGGGCTGGTGTCGAGCAGCACGGGCCAGCGCCCCTGCTCGCTTGCCTGCCACAGGGCCTCGGCCAGCTCAGTACGCTTGCCCTCTGCCACCTCACTCATCCCTTTGCTGTCATAGGGCATGCCGCAGCAGAGCCCCTCAACCCCCGTCGGCACTATGACCCGGCAGCCCGCCTTCTTGAGCAGGGATAACACCACGTCCGGCAGTGACGGGGCCTCCTCCTGCTGGCCGAATACCCGGCTGGCGCAGGACGGCAGATAGACCACAGCCCGCTCGCGGGATCCGCCATGGCTCCCCTCCCCTTGCGGCCACTGATAGCGGCTCGGCCCCGGCAGGGTGGGCAGCCAGGCGGGGGTGCGCTGGCCGCTGAGCTTGCGCACGCTCCCCACCAATCCTGCCATCGCTTTCTCCCCCAACACCTTGCCAGCAATGGCTTTAAGGCCGAGAGCCCCGCGCGCCGTGCGGGTGACCCCGGCGAAGTGATCGGCGCTCCAGCGGGCGATGGGCACGAAGCGGCTGTACTTGTCAGTGCGCAGCTTCTTGATAAGACTGCCGGTGTTGATGCCCACCGGGCAGCGATCGGCGCACAGCCCGGTGGCGGCGCAGGTCTCAATCCCTTGATAGTCAAACAGCCGGGCCAGCTCGTGGGAGGGCTCATTGGCGCGGCCTCGACGCGACAGCTCCCGATAGAGCACGATGCGCTGGCGCGGTGAGAGCGACAGGGTGCGCGAGGGGCAGACTGCCTCGCAAAAGCCGCACTCGATGCACGGGTCGACGATGGCATCGCTCGCCGGCATGGGTTTGAGGTGGGCCAGATGTGCATTGGGGTCGTCGTTGATGATGACGCCGGGATTGAGCAGGCTATCGGGGTCAAGCAGCGCCTTGATGCGGCGCATCAGCGCCATCCCCTCCGGCCCCCATTCCAGCTCCACATAGGGGGCCATGTTGCGGCCGGTGCCGTGCTCGGCTTTCAGCGATCCGCCAAAGCGCACCGCGACCAGTTCGGCCACCGCATCCATAAAGGCGCCGTAGCGGGCCACCTGCGCCGGATCATCGAACCCCTGGGTAAAGACGAAGTGCAGGTTCCCCTCCAGCGCGTGGCCAAAGATGATGGCTTCACTGTATTCAAAGCGATCGAACAGGGCTTGCAGCCCCGCCACCCCTTCGGCAAGGCGCTCGATGGGAAAGGCGACATCCTCGATGATGACGGTGGTGCCGGTGGTGCGCACCGCCCCCACCGCCGGGAAGAGCCCCTTGCGAATGGCCCAGAGCCCGGCGCTATCGGTAGTAAAGGGCACAGAGGCGACCTGAGCGAACTCGGCGGCCATGGCCGTCACCTGCTCGCAGCGATCGACCAGCTCTTCCTTCGATTCCCCATGCACCTCGACAAGCAGGGCGCAGGCGGTTAAATCCAGCGCCTTGATAAAGTCCGGCAGGCCGGGCTTGCCCGCCACCGAGCGAAGGGAGCGCCCATCCATCAGCTCCACCGCCGCCACCGGGGCACTTTTCAGGCGCGAAGTGGCCAGACAGGCCTGCTCGGCGTCCCGAAACACCAGCAGGGCCGAGGCCTTGTGGGGGTATTCGGGCACGGTGTCGAGCACCACCTCGGCGATAAAGCCGAGGGTTCCCTCCGAGCCAATCATCAGGTGGGTGAGGATATCAATGGGATCTGCATGGTCGAGCAGGGCATTGATGGCGTAGCCGGTGGTGTTTTTGAGCCGGTACTTGTGGCGAATTTTCGCGGCAAGCTCGGTATTGGCCAGCACCTCGGCGCGCAGGGCGGTGAGCCCGGAGAGCAGCTCCGGGCGCTTGGCCGCAAAGGCGGCGCGGCTTTGCGGATCGCCGCTATCCAGCACGGTGCCATCGGCCAGCAGCAAGGTCATGGCGTGCAAGGTGTGATAGCTGTTGTGGGCGGTGCCGCAGCACATGCCGCTCGCGTTATTGGCGGCGATGCCGCCGAGCTTGCAGGCGTTGATGGAGGCCGGATCCGGCCCAATCTTGCGCCCCAGAGGCGCCAGATAGCGGTTGGCATCGGCGCCGATCACTCCGGGTTGCAGGGCAATGCGGGCCCCCTCGTCCAAAATGCGGTGGCCGCGCCAACTGTCGGTCAGGGTGATGAGCACCGAATCGCTCAGGGCCTGACCCGAGAGGCTGGTGCCGGCGGCGCGAAAGGTGCACGGCAGGTGCAATTCGCGGCACACCCCGAGCACGAAACGCACCTCATCGAGGGAGTCGAGGCGCACGATGCGCTCGGGCACCAAGCGGTAGAAGCTCGCGTCCGTGCCGTGGGCGAGCCGAAGATCCGGGTCAGTCACCAAGCGCTCCGGCGGGATGCGCGAGAGCACGGCGGCGTCAAATTGGCTCCAGCTCATCAGCAATCCTCCACCAGCACTACCAACAGGCGGCTCGGGCCATGGGCGCCGTAGGCCAGAGTCTGCTGGATATCGGCGGTCTTGGAGGGGCCGGAGACCAGCAGCAAATTGGTGGGCATGGCCTGCTGCCAGCGCCCGGCATTCACCAGCCCCGCCAGGTTGTCGGCGATGGTGGAGGCCGCCAGCAGGGCGATATGGCAGGGGGGCACCAAGGAGAGGGTGCGCGGCTCGCCGCCATCGGGTAGCAGCACCAGCGTCCCGGTATCGGCGATGGCCCCCGCGCAGTGAGTGATGCCGGCCTGCATCTGATCAAACAGCGCCTCCTTCCAACTGGCGAACGCCCCCGCCGGAGTCAACACAGAGCGCCCGGCGCAGGCGGCCGCGACCGCCTCTTGCCAGCGGCCCCCCTGACCGCAGGCCAACGTCTGAATCTGTTCCCCATCCAGCCAGGCAGCCAGATCTCGGGCCAGGGTTGCCTCCGTGACGGTGAGGATCTCAGCGTGGCTGGCGCGGATCATGCCAAGAAAGCGCTCGCGCCGCGCGCCGTCGTCTGCCCCGCGCCAGGGCTGCCAGCCATGGGGAGCGTGAGATATGGGGGTGGCGGCGCCGCGCAGGCGGCTTAATATGGCCTCTTTGCTGGTCATCTCAGGACTCCTTCTTCTTCTGGCGCAGCAGGGCGTGCAGGCTCTGGGGGGCGGGTTGGGGGGCCTCGCGGCACTGGGTCCAGGGGCCCAGATGTTTGGGCATCAAGCCTCGCAGGCGACCGGCCACATTGGTTGCGGCGTGATAGAGGCGCGGGTGGGTGGCCGCGAAAGCAAAGCCTTGCATGGCGAGGGTTTCAAGCCGGCTCTTGGCCGCCCCCTGCCCCGCCAGCGGCTCGTGGCCGGGCTGTGCGTCATGTTTGGCCTCCCGGCGCAGGCGCTGCAACATATCGGGAATGGGGATGCGCACCGGGCACACCTCGCCGCAGGCGCCGCACAGGCTCGATGCGGTCACCAAGTCCTGAGTGCTTTCGAGCCCCAATAGATGGGGGGAGATGATTTTGCCGATGGGGCCCGGATAGATGGTGCCGTAGGCATGGCCACCGATGCGGGTGTAGACAGGGCAGTGGTTCATGCAGGCGCCGCAGCGGATGCACTGCAAGGTCTTTCGCAGCTCCTCGTCCCGATAAGCCTGACTGCGGCCGTTGTCGAGCAGCACCAGATGCACCTCGTCCGGGCCATCCAGCTCCCCTGCCCGGCGCGGGCCGCTGATGACGTTGAAATAAGTGGTGATGGCCTGACCGGTGGCCGAGCGGGTCAGGGCGCTGTAAAGGGGCGGCACGTCGGATAAAAACTCCACCACCTTCTCGATGCCGGTGATGGCCACGTGTACTTTCGGCACCGTCGTACACATGCGCCCGTTGCCCTCGTTCTCGACCAGACACAGGCTGCCGGTCTCGGCCACCGCAAAGTTGACGCCAGAGAGCCCCATGCCGGCGCGGCGAAACTCTTCACGCAGGGCCCGCCGCCCGGTCTGGATCAGGGCGTCCACGTCCGTGGTGGGGGTGAAACCTTCTAGGTGATGGGCGAAGGTGTCGCTCACCTCCTGCTTGTTCTTGTGGATGGCGGGCATGATGATGTGGGACGGGGTATCGCCATCGAGCTGGACGATAAACTCCCCCATGTCGCTCTCAAGGCAGCGGATGCCGTGGCGCGCCATCTCGTGGTTGAAGCCCACCTCCTCGCTCACCATGGACTTGCCCTTGACGATGCTGCTCACCCCGTGTTGCTGGGCGATGCCAAGGATGATGGCGTTGGCCTCATCGGGGGTCTGGGCCCAGTGCACCCGGATGCCGTTTCGCTCGCAGTTGGCTTCGAGCTGCACCAAAAGATCGGGCAGGCGCGAGAGGCAGCGCTGGCGAATGCTCTCGGCGGCATCGCGCACCGCGTCCTCTTCCGCCGGATCGGCAAAGGCATCGCGGCGCTTGGCGCGCAGGTAATCCATGGCGCCGCGAAAATTCTGGCGCAGCACGGGGTCGGCCAGGGCCGCCTCGGCCTGGGGATGGAAGCGGCGCGGCGAATACTTGGCATGCTCACTCATGATGGGCCCCCTGTTTTTGCGCTGGTAAGCCCTGAGCCACCGGCTCGCTGTGGGCGAGCAGGAAGCTCGCCAGGTGCATGGCGGGCAGTGTCTTGCCCTGATAGGCCAAGGAGCCCTTGATGTTCAAGAGACACCCCCAGTCGGCGCTCACCAAGGTGTCGGCGCCGGTCGCCAGCAGGTGGCGGGTCTTGTCTTCGACCATGGCCTGGCTGATGTGGGGATGGCGCACCGAGAAGGTGCCGCCAAAGCCGCAGCACTCGCTCTCGTAGGCCTGCTCGTGCAAGGTGACGCCACCCAGTTGCCCCAGCAGGGCGCGGGCCGTGGTGTGTACCTGCATCTCGCGCCGGGCCGAGCAGGAGGTGTGCATGACGATGCTCGCCTCCCCCACCGCGCGCCAGCGCACCCGGCAGATCTGGGCCAAGAATTCAGTCAGCTCGAACACCCGCTCGCAAAACGCCGCCACCTCGGGGTTGCCCGGAAAGAGGCGGCCATAGTGATGGTGCATCATGCCGCCGCAAGAGCCCGAGAGCACCACCACGGGCCAGGGCTCGGGAAAGAGCGCCATCTGGCTTTTGGCCACCTGGCGCGCCTCCTCTTCATGACCCGAGGTGTAGGCCGGCTGCCCGCAGCAGGTCTGTTTCTCGACAAAGTGCACCCTTATCCCTTCCCGCTCGATCAGGGCGATGGCATCGAGCCCCGCCTCCGGGTCGAACAGGTCCACCAGACAGGTGGCGTAGAGATAGACATCGGCCGGCTTGGCCGGATAGACCCGCATTACCTTCATCACTTGCTCTCCTTACTTCAATTGCAGCAAGACGTCCGAAATGTGGAAGCTGTAGATGATCGCCAACCCGATAAGGCCGGTAGCCAGCAGGTAGTAGAGGGTCGGCAGCGCGGTCTTGCGCAGGGTCGCCCCCTCGCGCCCCAAGAGCCCCACGGTGGCCGAGGCCGCCACCACGTTGTGAATGGCGATCATGTTGCCAGCGGCAGCGCCCACCGCCTGAAGGGCCAGCATGGCGGCGGTGGAAACCCCCAGGGTCTGCGCCACCTCGAACTGGAACTGGCTAAACATCATGTTCGACACCGTGTTGGAGCCAGCGATAAAGGCCCCGAGCGCACCGATAGTGGCGCTCAGCGCCGGGAAGAACTCCCCGACCAGCCCGGCAGCGAAATTGGCAGTGGTCACCGGCATGCTGGCAAGCTCCGCCCCGTTAATGCCGGAGTTGATGAAGATGCGCACCATGGGCACGGTGAAAATCAGCACAAAGCCGGCACCGACCAAGGTGCGACCGGACTCGCCCATGGCCTTGCCAAAGGGGGCGAGGGAGCGGGACTGGATCAAGGTCGCCAGCAGGGCGCACAGCACCAAGAGGCCCCCCGGCAGGTAGAGCGGTTCAATGGACGCGCTCACCCCCTTCTCACCCATAAGATCGGTGAAGGCGAGGCTCACCGACAGGAGGCTTGCCTTGAACTCCGGGCTCACCCGGCTCGCCACCAGCAAGAGGGCCAGCGCCACATAGGGGAGCCAAGCCAGCATGAGCGACATGGGGCGGCCAGCGGCTTCCTTGAGATCGAGCTTGATAGAGCCGAGCCATTCGGCCGGCCACTCTTTTTCGGGGGCAAAATCCCACTGAGTCTTGGGCACCAAAAAGCCGTGGCGCGCCGCGGTCACCACCAAGGCCAGCCCCACCAGGCCGCCGATAAGGGATGGGAACTCGGGGCCGAGCAGCATGCCGGTCAGGGCATAGGGCACGGTGAAGGCGAGCCCGGCAAAAATCGCGAACGGCAAGATGGCAAGCCCCTCGGTCCAACTGCGGTTGCGGCCGAAAAAGCGGGTCAGCATCATCACCATCAATACCGGCATCAGGGTGCCGACGGTGGCGTGAATGAGGGCCACGTTAGTGGTTACCTGCTGCAAATAGATATCCCAGCTGCTGCCACCTGCGCTTAACGTCTGGCCGATGGCCTGGCTATCGAGCCCCTTGTTGATGCCAACGAGGATGGGGGTGCCCACCGCACCGAACGACACCGGGGTGGACTGGATCATCATGCCGAGTAGCACGGCGGCGAGCGCCGGGAAGCCGATGGCCACCAGCAAGGGGGCGGCGATGGCGGCCGGGGTGCCAAAACCGGAGGCCCCTTCGATAAAGGCGCCGAAGCACCAGGCGATGATGATGGCCTGGATGCGCCGATCCGGTGAGATGTTGGTAAAGCCGCTGCGAATCGCCGTGATGGCGCCGGTGTGCTTGAGGGTGTTGAGCATCAGGATGGCGCCGAACACGATCCAGAGCACGGTGACCGTGATGATGAGCCCTTGCAGGGTGGAGGCGAAGACTCGGGTTGGGCTCATCTGCCAACCCCACAGGGCGATGAACACGGTGAGCAGGAAGGCGATGGGCATGGCGCGCTTAGCGGGCCAGTTGAGGCCAACCAGTAGCACGGCGGCCACCAAGATCGGCGAGAAGGCCACTAGGGCCAGCAGGGTGTCGGTCATCATTGCGTCCTTGTCCAGAGGGGGTGCAGGAGGCACCTTGTTGTTGTTTTGTTAAACGGACGTGACCTTACCCTGTTCCTTTTTCGCGATATATGGAAATAATGAACAACATTCATTCCAAAAGTTGATCAATATGGCCCGCACCGACGACCTCATCCTCTTCGCTCAGGTGGTAGAGGCAGGCTCCTTTAGCAAGGTGGCTGAACAAAATTCCCTTACAAATTCAGTGGTTAGCAAACGGATAGGGCGTCTTGAGGAAGAGCTCGGGGTGCAACTGCTCTATCGCACCACCCGTCGGCTCACCTTGAGCGAGGCTGGAAAGGAGCTCTATCAAGGTGCCAAAAATGTGAAGGCTGCCGCATTGGATGCCTTCGATGCGGTGGCTGGATTTGGCGAAAAAGTAAGCGGCCATGTGCGCATGTCGGTACCCACCATCTCGGGAGAGCTACTGCTGGCCGATGCGGTCGCCGATTTTTGCCAGCAGCATCCTGGGCTCACGGTGGAGATGTCGCTCGACAATCGCTTCGTCAATCTGGTGGAAGAGGGGTTCGATCTGGTCATTCGCACCGGGTATCTGGATGACTCGAGCCTGATTGCCCGCCACATCCTCGACTCCCAGTGGGTGATCTGCGCCGCACCTGCCTACGTGCGCCACTTCGGGGCACCGCGCGAGCCATCAGACTTGCGTCAGCACAACTGCCTGCGCTACGCCTACCAGAGCACAGGAGCGTCCGAGTGGGCCTTCAAGGGACGTGAGGGCAACTACCTGGTGTCGGTATCGGGCAGCTTTTCAACCGACAACGCCGGGGCCCTGCGCAAGGCGGCGCTCGGCGGGCGCGGCATCGTCTATGTGCCGCGCTGTCTCGTTTATCACGATCTGATGCAGGGGGATCTGGTGGACCTCTTCCCCGATCAGGTGGGCAAAAAACTCGGCATCTATGCCGTCTACCCCTTCACCCGCCAACCGCCGCGAAAGATAAGACTGCTCATCGAGCACATTCGCCAGCGCTATCTCGACATCGCCCACTACTTTGTCTGAGGGGCCCTGTCGCGCTGGGTCGAGAGAAAGGCCAACGACTGGCGGTTGAAGAGCTCGGGGTGTTCGACGTTGCAGACGTGACCGCAACCGTCGATGACCGCCAGGGTACTGTGTGGGTCACGCGCCACCTGCTCGCGCACCGGCGAGAGGAACAGGTAGTCCTCCTCCCCCATGATGTAGAGAGTGGGGATGCCGGCCGGGCGCTCGCGAAAGTAGCGCATCAGGGGATTGACCTCGGTGGCGAGGCGAAACCAGCGTTTGAACTCTTTTTGGCACAATTTGCGCGCCTCGCGCACAAACAGGAGACGCGACTCCTGGTGGCGCTTGCGCGGCATGATGATGAAGGCAAACAGGCGATAGAGCCACATATAGGGCAGGAAGTGCTGGCCGAGGCGCCCGAGCTGCACCAGCACCCGCGAGCGGATATCGAGCCGCAAAATGGCACCACCAAGCACCATGCTGCACACCCGCTCGGGGCAGAGCTCGGCCAGGTGGCGGATGAGGATGGTGCCAAGGGACATGCCGACAAAATGGGCACGGCGGATCCCCAGATGATCGAGCAGCCGGACTATATCCTCGGTCACATCACGAAAGCTGTATTTCCCCTGCACCACCTGCTGCAACCGGTGCGACTGGCCGTGTCCGCGCAAGTCGAGCAGCAGCACGTTGAAGTGCTCACGGTAGGCCTTGAGCTGACGAAACCAGAGGCTGGAGCTGCCCCCTGCACCGTGGACAAACACCACCCACGGCCACTCAGGGCCCAGTTCATAGGTCTTGTGATAAAGCATGGTGCTCCTTTTCATCATCCCATCGCCTAGGGGTATACTGGGCGGCACATTCTAGCAGAACCCGAACAGGGAACCTTGATGAAGCTCACCCCCTTGCGCGAACGGTTGCTGAGCCTACCCGGCGCCAGCGAAGATACCCCGTTTGGCCCGGACATTCTGGTCTATCGTATCGCCGGCAAGATGTTTGCCCTGCTGAGCTGGCAGGAAGAGCCGATGCGCCTCAACCTCAAGTGCGAGCCCGAGCTGGCCCTGCTGCTGCGTGAACTGCACCCCGAGGTCACCCCAGGCTGGCACATGAACAAACAACACTGGAACACCATCACCCTGACCGACACGCTGGACGAGCGTCTCTGGTATGGCTGGGTGCGCCACTCTTATGAGCGGGTCTGCGCCGGCCTGCCCAAACGTCTGCGCCCCGAGGCCCCATGCTAACCCCCGCCCTGCTGCGCCCCATGGAGCCGGCCGACTACGCAGAGCTGGCCACGCTGTTCGCCGGCACGATTCGCCAGCACGGCCCCGAGCACTACACGCCGGCCCAGGTCGAGGCATGGGCCGCCGGCGCCCACCACAGCCACTTCGTGCAGGAGCTCGCCTTCAGCCATGGCTGGGTCGCCTGGCATGGCGAGCAACGCGTCGGTTTCGTGACACTCGATGACAGCGGCCACCTGGGTCTGCTCTACGTGGCGGCTGGAAAGGTGCGCGGCGGGATAGGCCAAGCGCTGCTGGAGCAGGCCATGCTCCAGGCCCGTGAACTTGGCATGTCGCGCCTTGAGGTGGAGGCCAGCGTCTTCAGCCTCGGCCTCTTTCTCAAGCTTGGATTTACCCTGATCGGCGTTGAGCGAGTCGAGCGCGGTGGTGTGGCGTTTGAGCGCCATCGCCTTGAGCGCCTCTTGTGATCCCGCTATCACCCACTAAAATAGGCGCGGTCTTCACATTCACGGGCAGCACTCTATGGTGGTCAACAGCGAAGGGTATCAAGCGCTTATCGAGTATCTGGTGGAAAGCCTCGGGCTGTTCGAGCAAAAGGATGGCCCCACCTGCGATGACACCATCGAGGATCTGGTCAGCGACCGGGTCGCCACCAGTTTGATGGCCATCTGCGAGCAAAATCCCCATATCGACGCCGAGCTGCGCTTCGTCATCATGCAAGAGGCCGACGCCGTGGTGGCTGACCTGCAAGAGGTGCTCTCCGCCGTCTGGCAACGCCCTGCCACCACCGCCCAGCGCGATTTTCTCATCGAGTTCGTGGATCTCATCAAAAACCTGTTCGACAGCCTGTTGCGCTGAGCCACACCAACCCACGCCAAAAGAAACAGGCCGCCTCGCATCAATACGGGAGCGGCCTGGCTTGCTGTCACCTATCAGTAGTGCAAGAAGTGTCTGGTCTAGGTCTCGTCCTTGAGTACCTATCTGGTTGGGCTACCCCATGCACAGAAAGTTCCCTGTTTTGTCATATTTTTGATCCTGCGTCACTTTTTGCACCCATGTCACTCAGCGTGGTGGCGGCAGGCAGACCCCGATCCCACCCAAGCCGCAATACCCTTGCGGATTCTTGGCCAGATATTGCTGGTGATACTCCTCGGCATAATAGAAAGGGGCCAGCGGCTCGATGACGGTCGTGATGAGGCGCCGATCTCCGCTCTCGTTCATCGCCCTCTGGTAGGCCGCTAGGCTCTCTTCGGCCTCAGCCTGCTGCTGCGCGTCGGCATAGAAGATCACCGAGCGGTATTGCGTGCCGATATCTCCCCCTTGGCGCATGCCCTGCGCCGGATCGTGCTGCTCCCAGAACAGGCGCAGCAGATCGCCATAAGAGATAATGGCGGGATCAAATACCACTTGTACCGTCTCCGCGTGACCGGTGCAGCCAGAGCACACCTCCTGATAGGTGGGATTGGGCGTCAGCCCCCCCTGATACCCGGCTGCCGTGCTCCACACCCCCTCTTGTTGCCAAAACAGGCGCTCAACCCCCCAGAAACAGCCCATGCCAAACCAGGCCACCGCCATCCCGGCCGGCCAGGGGGCCACGGTGGCGTGACCATTGACAAAATGCACCGGGTTGACGGGCATCGGCTCGCTGCGGCCCGGCAGCGCATCGGCAACGGTCACCAGCTGGGTTTTCTCCATGACATACTCCTGACATTCCACGGGTCATCGACAATAAGGGAGTCATCACTGCCAATCAACCATGCGCCTTGCATGGCCATGTCATCGCGCCGTCACCGCCCGCGCTCATCCTCGGCAACGCAAGAGAAACGCCACGCCGGGAGGTGATTCATTCACAAATGGATTTTTAGTCTTGATTTATGAATTTATTCTCATATATTGACCCTTATATTGACTTTATATTTTGTAAGGACCTGCTGTGCGTGAACGGGATCCAGCGCTGGTCGACGCGTTTCGTCAATCCACCCCCTATGTGAATTTCCACCGGGGCGGCACCTTCGTGCTAATGCTCGGGGGTGAGGCGGTC
The DNA here is from genome assembly GCF_014892695.1 of Aeromonas simiae. Classification (NCBI taxonomy): domain Bacteria; kingdom Pseudomonadati; phylum Pseudomonadota; class Gammaproteobacteria; order Aeromonadales; family Aeromonadaceae; genus Aeromonas; species Aeromonas simiae. The sequence continues at coordinate 1,368,221 of NZ_CP040449.1, read as the reverse complement.
AGTCACCCCAATTTTACCAATATCATCAATGACATCGCCCTGTTACAGACGCTGGGGATCCGCCTCGTGCTGGTATTCGGCGCCCGTCCGCAGATCGACGACGCCTTGGCGCGCCACGGCATCACCCCTGTCTATCACAAGAAGACCCGGGTCACCGACGAAGAGAGCCTCGGCATCATCAAACAGGTGTGCGGTGGTATGCAATTTGAAATCACCTCGCGCCTATCGATGGGGCTCACCAATACCCCCATGGCAGGGGCCCGCATCAGCGTGGTGAGCGGCAACTTCGTCACTGCCCAGCCGCTGGGGGTCGACGAGGGGGTCGACTACTGCCTGAGCGGCCGCATTCGCCGCATCGATGTGGAGGGGGTTCGCCGTCAGCTGGATCAGAACCATCTGGTGCTGATCTCCCCTATCGGCTGCTCAGTCACTGGCGAGAGCTTCAACCTCAACTCCGAAGACGTGGCCCAGCGCATCGCCGTCGATATCAAGGCCGACAAGCTGATCTGCTTCAGTGCCCATCAAGGGGTGCTCGATCGCGCAGGCGAAGCCATCTCAGAGCTGTTTCCGGAAGAGGCGCAAGAGATCTTAAGCCAGCTCGAGCAGGAGGGGGATCACCTCTCCAGCACGGCGCGCTATCTGCGGGCGGCCATCGCCTCCTGCCGTGGCGGTGTGCCGCGCTCTCATCTGGTGAGCTTCATGAACGACGGCGCCATGCTGCAAGAGCTGTTCACCCGTGAGGGGCTCGGCACCCAGATCGTGCGTGAAAGCGCCGAGCGGGCGCGCGCTGCCACCATCGAAGATATCGGCGGCATTCTCGAGCTGATCCGGCCGATGGAAGAAGAGGGGATCTTGGTGCGCCGCTCGCGCGAGCAACTGGAGATGGAGATCGATCACTTCACCGTGATCGCCCGTGACGGCCTCATCATCGGCTGCGCCGCGCTCTATCGCTTCCCCGATGAGGCGATGGCCGAGATGGCCTGCGTTGCCATTCATCCGGATTACCGCAGTGGTAACCGGGGCGACATGCTGGTCAACCGGGTCACCGATCAGGCGCGTCGGCTCGGCATCGAACATCTGTTCGTGCTGACCACCCGCTCCGTCCACTGGTTCCAGGAGCGCGGTTTCTCACCGGTTGAGGTGGAAGCCCTGCCGGTGGCCAAGCAGCGCCTCTACAACTGGCAGCGCCGCTCCAAGATCCTGATGAAACGGATTTCATAACTATCTGATTTTAAAAAAACATCCGCATGAAGTTGTCTTTTTAATCATATTGATTGACAGGCTCATGTCGTGCGGGGTATTTGTTAAGTCAAGCCACCATCCCAAGGTGGTACCAGAAGAGGAGCGCTGCCCAGGCAGCCCGAGCGAGGAGACCGGTCTCCGTAGAACTCGGGCGAGGGGGAGCAGCGCCGAGATGTGCCAGACCACCCGGTGGTCGGCATGTCGGCTGCGGGGGCTGAATCCCCCGGGCTGTCATCGGTGGGGGACATCTCTCCCTAGGTGGAGCGCTTCTGGCCGGGATGTTCACCTATTCCTGCCATTTTCCCGCTTCCCCTGTCTTATGCCCGATGGACCGGCTTTGTATTAATAGACAGGAGTTTTTGCATGACCGCTCTCAACGTTGCCAAGTTCGGCGGCACCAGCGTGGCCGACGCCACCGCGATGAACAACTGTGCCGACATTGTGCTCGGCAATCCCGCCACCCGCCTGGTGGTGCTCAGTGCCAGTGCCGGCGTCACCAACCTGCTGGTCGCCCTCGCTCAGGGAGAACTGAATGACGAGGAACGGGCCGAACAGTTGGCCCGCTTGCAGCAGATCCAGTTTGCCATCCTCAACGACCTCGGCAATCCGCCGGCAGTGCAGGAGGCTATTCTGGCCCAACTGGCCGAGATCGAGGCCATGTCTCGCCAGGCCTGCCTACATACCGATGCCGAGCTGGCCGATCGCCTGATCGCCTGCGGCGAGATGATGTCGACCCGCCTTTTCACCGAGCTGCTGACCCAGCGCGGAGCCCGCGCCACCTGGATTGACGTGCGCCAACTGATGCGCACCGACAGCCGCTTTGGTAAGGCGAGCGTGGAGCTTGATGCCACCCGCGCCCAGTGCCAACAACAGGTTGGCCCGCTGCTCGGCGACAGCATCATCGTGACCCAGGGCTTCATCGGTGCCGATGCGCAGGGACGCACCACCACCCTGGGCCGCGGCGGCTCTGACTACAGCGCGGCCCTGCTTGGTGAAGCGCTCGGCGCCACCAGCATCGAGATCTGGACCGATGTCCCCGGCATCTACACCACCGATCCCCGCCTGGTGGTACATGCCCGTCCCATCCCGGAGATCAGCTTCGCCGAAGCCGCTGAGATGGCGACATTTGGCGCCAAGGTACTGCACCCCTCCACCTTGCAACCGGCGGTGCGCAGCGATATTCCAGTGTTCGTCGGCTCGAGCAAGGACCCGGCTGCCGGCGGCACCTGGATCCGCGCCAAGACCGACGCCACCCCGCTGTTTCGCGCCGTGGCACTGCGCCGCAATCAGGTGCTGGTCACCCTGCACAGCCCCAACATGTTCCACGCTTACGGCTTCCTGGCCGAGGTGTTCGGCATTCTGGCGCGTCACCGCATCTCGGTCGATCTCATCACCACCTCCGAAGTCAGCGTCTCGCTGACCCTGGATCACACCGGCAGTCAGAGCAATGGCGAGGCCACCCTGAGTGACAAGGTGCTGGCCGAGCTCGGCGAGCTGTGCAAGGTGAAGGTGGAAAGCGGCCTGACCCTGGTCGCCCTCATCGGCAACCGCATGAGCGAGATGAGTGGAGTCGGCAGCCAGGTGTTTGCCACTCTGGAAGATCACAACATCCGCATGATCTGCTATGGCGCCAGTGCCCATAACCTCTGCTTCTTAGTCGGCGAGAGCGAAGCCACCGCCGTCCTCAACAAGTTGCATCAGGCCCTCATCGGCTAACGCCCTCAGGCCCGCTCCAGGTGGGCCTTTTTATTCTTTCGCACAAATTGTTAAGCATCTCTTCATTTAACGGTCATTAAATTGACAACATCAGCGGGTTGACCGCACCATCGGCGCTCTTGCTCAAGGATTGGGCCGTCATGAGACTTGCCGGATTTGCACTCCCTGCGTCGCCAGCCTGGCGCCGCCTCTTGCTCCACTGTCTGTGGGGTCTGCTCTTTTTTACCCTATTGCTACCTTGGCTGCGCCTCGATCAGTGGCTGAGCCGCTTCGAGCCCATCACCTTCCACAGTGGCGCGCTGCAAGTGGCCCGCCTCGAGCAAGTCTCCCCCCTCTACAAGAGCGATGCCCGCGGCATGTACGTGGTGTTGCAACACAGCTGGCGCCTGGCCGAGCCACTCACCGCCGACGATCGCCTGCTCTTTATCCTGCGCCGCGACGATGGCGGCGAGGCCGGGCGCCTCTCCCTCGACGGCAGCAAGCGCCAGCGCTGTGACTCGCAGGGGTGCCGCGTCCGCTTCAACAGCGCCATGCGGGTGCCGGACGAGGCGGCCGGCAGCGAGTACTCCCTGTGGGTCAAACCCGAGCTCAAGGGGGCGCCGGTGGGCCTGCAATTTCTGCGGATGCTGCCAAGCCGTGACATCGGCCTGCCCCACCTGCTGCTGGTGCTGGGGCTCATCGTGGCGCTCAACGCCCTGCTGCTGCGGGCCCTGCTGCCCCTGTTCCGTCGCCGCCTGCGCTCGCGGGTGGCCGCCAGCCTGCTGCTGGGCAATCTCACCTTCCTGCTGCTCTACGGGGTCGCCTTCTTTCGCGTTGGCGAGTTCAGTCTCTGGTCCGGTTTTCGCGCCGAGCTCTACTACCTCTCCTGGGGCACCATGGTGCTCGGCTGGGGGGCCTGTGCACTGGCCGGTTTTCACCTCTACATGGGGCTCACCTTCACCCTGCTGATGGGGGTTGGGCTGCTGGCCAACTTCACCAAGATCGCCATCTACGGCGTGCCCCTTGGCGGCAATGATCTAGGCAACCTGCTCGGTCTGTTGCAGATCCTGCGCGAGGAGCACCCTTGGGCCCCCTGGGCACTGGCCGCCCTGCTGGCTGTCGGTTGCTGGCGCTTTGCCCTGTCGCGCTGGCTGCTGCGCAGCGCCGCCGCCACCCTCGCCTTCTTCGCCCTGTGCGTCTTTGCCACCCAGGCCGGCAACCGACTGCTGGGGCCCAACGTGCGCTACTTTCAAGACAGCGTTACCTACCACCGGGATCTCATCCGCTCCGGCCCCGGCCTCTACCTGTTCAATCTGGTCGATGACATGGTGAGCCGCGGCTCCATCTTCCGTTACCCGCTCAACAAGAGCGCCCTTTCACCCAGCCGCGAGCCGACCCTGGCACCCGTCGCGCCGCTGTGGGATCAGGTGATCGTGCTGCAATACGAGTCGCTCTGGCTCGACTGGCGGGGAAAGATCTGCGCCAAGGCGCCCACCCTCACCCTGCCTGCCGGGGTGCGCGAGTGGCGCAAGACCATCCACTCCCCCACCACGGGCGGAATGACGGTGCTGGCGGAGTTCGAGATGAACACGGGGCTGCCGGTCGGGCTGCTCAAACAGGGCATAGTACCCTACTACTATTTGCAGCAAGCGGTGCCTGGGCTGGCCCACACGGCCCGCGCCAACGGCTACCAGACCCTGTTCGTGCATCCCTACTCGGAGAGGTTCTGGGGCCGCGATCAGGCCGTTCCGGCCCTTGGCTATCAGACCCGTTGGTTCGACACCCACTTCAACGCCATGGCGCACAAGGGGCTCTATGTCTCGGATGACGCGCTGATAAGCCAGCTAATCAGCACGGTTCAAGCGGGGTCGCCGCGCTTTGCCTACGCGGTCTCGATGCAGGGGCACGGGCCGTTCGACGCGCCGCGTTATCAGGGCGCCGAGCGCGAGGGGGCCTGCCCCGGCCTGCCAGAGAGGGAGCGGCAAACCCTCAACACCTACTACACCGGGGTGGTCGATGCCATGGCCTCCTTGCAGCGGCTGCTTGAGCACCTCAATGCCAGCGACTCACGCTATCTGGTGCTGGCGTTTGGCGATCACCAGCCGTTTTTGATGTCGGCAGGCGACGGCATTCTCGGCGACAAGCCAAGCCGGGCGGCGCGCTACGAGATCCCCATGATGGTCTTTACCCGCCAAGATGACTCACTCGATGTGCAGCAGCAATTTGGGGACGTGCGCCAGATCTACCAGATGGGGCAGACGCTGCGCCGGCTGCTGGCAGGCAACCTCGCTCTGCCGGCCGCGCAACCTCTGCTGCACCCCGTACTGGGGGAAGAGGCCGGGTTTGACCCCACCCCCTTGCTGCCGCAGCTGCGCGCGACCTTCCGCCCCGATGTGCTGCCCTAGGGCTGCGCGCGTGCTGCTGAGCCCATAAAAAAAGAGGGCCTAGGCCCTCTTTTTTACTGTATTGCGTTTACGGCAACGCGGCTCAAGCGCGATCGAGCAGGATATTGAGCATGCGACGCAGCGGCTCGGCGGCGCCCCACAGCAGTTGGTCACCCACGGTGAAGGCCGAGAGGTACTCAGGCCCCATGTTGAGCTTGCGCAGACGGCCGACCGGGATGGTCAGGGTGCCGGTGACGGCAGCCGGGGTCAGCTCGCGGGCGCTGATGTCGCGCTCGTTAGGGATCACCTTGACCCAGTCGTTGTGGGCCGCCAGCAGTGCCTCGATCTCGGCAAGGGGCAGATCCTTTTTCAGCTTGATGGTGAACGCCTGGCTGTGGCAGCGCAGGGCGCCGATGCGCACGCACAGGCCATCGACCGGCACCGGCGCGTTCTCGATGCCGAGGATCTTGTTGGTCTCGGCCTGACCCTTCCACTCCTCGCGGCTCTGGCCATTGGGCAGGGCGGTATCGATCCAGGGGATCAGGCTGCCCGCCAGCGGCACGCCGAAGTTGTCGACCGGCAGGGTGCCGGAGCGAGTCTTCTCGGTGATCTTGCGCTCGATGTCGAGAATGGCAGAGGCCGGATCGGCCAGCTCCACCGCCACTTCGTCACGCAGCAAGCCCATCTGGGTCACCAGCTCGCGCATGTGGCGCGCGCCGCCGCCGGACGCAGCCTGATAGGTGGCCACGCTCACCCACTCGACCAGATCGGCATCGAACAGACCGCCCAGAGCCAGCAGCATCAGGCTGACGGTGCAGTTGCCGCCAACAAACGTCTTCACCCCATTGTCGAGCGCCTGCTCAATCACCCCACCGTTGACCGGGTCGAGGATGATGACTGCGTCTTTTTCCATGCGCAGGGTGGAGGCTGCATCAATCCAGTAGCCCTGCCAGCCGCTGGCCAGCAGACGCGGATAGACATCCTTGGTGTAGTCGCCACCCTGACAGGTGATGATGATCTCCTGGCTGGCCAGCGCCTCAATATCAAAGGCATCTTTCAGGGTACCGGCATCCACGCCGAAGTTGGGGGCCGCCTCGCCAGCTTGCGAGGTGGTGAAGAAGGTGGGCTGGATGCGGGCAAAATCCTTCTCTTCCTGCATACGGCTCATCAAGACCGAGCCCACCATACCGCGCCAACCGACTAAACCGACTTTTTTCATGATTACTCCTACCCTGGATAGCTGATAAATCTGGATGCACCCGCAGCAGTGCCTCGGCAGCAACATGCCGATAACATGCGGGGTGCAGCAAAAAATGTGTTACTCCACATTACGGATTGTGCGCCGCCGTGCAAGTCGATTTCTGCAATATTTCCCTTCATCTGCTGCAACGGAGCGAGATCTGGCCGCCCAGTCCCCCTGCCGCTATGATGGTCACTCGTGGCAATCACTGCCCCGCCAGGGACGACCCCGGCGGCCCTTCTGTTCGCCGGGACGACCCGGCCCGATGGCGTTATCTATTATGTCTTGGACGCTTCTGCTGCTGGCTGGCCTGTTCGAGGTCGCCTGGGCCATTGGCCTCAAATATACCCAGGGATTTACCCGCCCCCTCCCCACTCTGTTGACGCTGGCCGCCATGGCGGTGAGCGTGCTGTTGCTTGCCCAGGCGGTGCGCCACCTCCCTCTTGGCACCGCCTATGCGGTATGGACCGGCATCGGCGCCGTCGGCACCGTGCTATTGGGGATAGTGCTATTCAACGAGCCGGCCAGCGCCACACGGCTACTCTGCGTCGGGCTCATCATCGCCGGTATCATGGGGCTCAAGCTCATGACATAAGGGGGAAAGCCCCCCATTTTCGCCAATTTTCCTGCCAAGGTTCTGTCAAAGGGGCAGTCGCCTGCTATCATCTGCGCCCGAAACATGAGCCAACACCATCAGGAACCATAGAGATGACCGACCACACCTTTATTCCCGGCAAGGACGCGGCGCTGGAAGACTCCATCGAGCGTTTCCAAAGCAAGCTCCAGGCCCTGGGCTATGACATCGAGGAGGCCTCCTGGCTCAACCCGGTGCCCAACGTCTGGTCCGTGCACATCCGCGACAAGGAGTGCCCGCTCTGCTTTACCAATGGTAAAGGTGCCAGCAAGAAGGCCGCGCTGGCCTCGGCTCTTGGCGAATATTTCGAGCGACTCTCCACCAACTACTTCTTCGCTGACTTCTATCTGGGCGAGGAGATCGCCAACGGCGATTTCGTCCACTATCCGAACGAGAAGTGGTTCCCCATCACGGGCGACAAGCTGCCGGTCGATCTGCTCGATGAGTTCACCCGCAAGTTCTATAACCCGGAAGGGGAAGTGACCGCCGACATGCTGGTGGACTTGCAATCGAATAACGAGGAGCGCGGCATCGTTGCCCTCCCCTTCGAGCGCCAGTCGGATCACCAGACCGTGTATATCCCGATGAACATCATCGGCAATCTTTATGTCTCCAACGGCATGAGCGCCGGCAACACCAAGACTGAGGCGCGCACTCAGGGGCTCTCCGAGGTGTTCGAGCGCCACGTCAAAAATAAGATCATCGCCGAGGCCATCAGCCTGCCGGAGATTCCGGCCGAGGTGATTGCCCGCTACCCCGGCATCAAGGCGGCCATCGATGCCCTCGAGGCCGAAGGCTTCCCCATTCTGAGCTATGACGCCTCCCTGGGCGGCCGCTACCCGGTCATCTGCGTGGTGCTGCTCAACCCGAGCAACGGCACCTGCTTTGCCTCCTTCGGCGCCCATCCGCGCTTCGAAGTGGCCTTCGAGCGTACCGTGACCGAGCTGCTGCAAGGGCGCGGCCTCAAGGATCTCGACGTCTTCATGCCCCCCTCGTTCGACAACGAGGAGGTAGCGGATCACCACAACCTCGAGACCCACTTCATCGACTCGTCGGGTCTCATCAGTTGGGATCTGTTCAAGCAAGAGGCTGACTTCGAGTTCGCCGACTGGAACTTCGCCGGTACCACCCAAGAGGAGTTCGATCACCTCATCGGCATCTTCCACGAGCTTGAGCAGCCGGTCTACATCGCCGATTACGAGCACCTCGGCGTCTATGCCTGCCGCATCCTGGTGCCCGGCATGTCCGACATCTATCCGGCCGAGGATCTGCTGCTGGCCAACAACAACATGGGCGCCCACCTGCGTGAGGTGATCCTGGCCCTGCCCTCGCTGGAGTGGGATGCCGAGCAGTACATGGCCCTTTACGACCAGCTCGAAGAAGAGGGGCACGACGAGCGCACCCGAGTGCGCGAGCTGCTCGGCATCGCCGCCAGCAAGGGCACCGCCCTGCACACCCTGCGGGTGGGCGAACTCAAGGCCATGCTGGCCCTGGCCGCGGGCGAGCTGGAGACCGCGCTGGAGTGGATCGACTGGACCATGGAGTTCAACCAGTCAGTCTTCACCCAGGCGCGCGCTAACTATTACCGCGCCCTCAAAAGCGCGGTGGAGCTGCTGCTTGATGAAGAGCGCGATCCGGAGCAATACGTCGCCGTGTTCGCCCGCATGTACGGTGAAGCCGCCTTCCAGGAGGCGTGGCAACATGCCACCGGAGCGGCCCGCTTCCATGGTCTTGAGAGCGGTACGCTGTCACTGACCCAGTTCCCGCTGCACCAACAGCTGCTGGCCGCCTATGAGAAGCTGCAACGGGCCAAGCGGGCCTTTAACTGGTCATGATCGAGGCACATTGACAAAGGGGAGCGTGAGCTCCCCTTCTGCTTGTTGAGGGCACCCATATGCGGAGTAGTCAGGCTAGGATGAGTGTGGCAACCATCACAAATTGAAGATAAAAAACAAAAACCACTTATAAAGGGATAGATTAAACAACCTTGTTAACTCATTGATGTAACAAGCAAAACAAACGCAACTTTATCATCAGTCCATAAAATAATCGTTTCATATCAAAAGATTACATTGACTTTCCCATTGATTTCATGTGTAACTCCACCCCAAAACAAAGACCCATTAAGGTCTCAATGTTGTAGTAAAATTACATTAAGGATTGGTCAAGGTTGATCATGGTCAAATTTGGGGTTGCCCCCCTTTGCTATTATCCTTCCAGGCTAAATTCTCAGGTGAAACCGAATTGAAAGCAGAATCCCCTTTTGATTGTCTGAAGCCGGAAGCCATCGCCGCACTGGCCGAAGACATTACACATGGAAAGGCCACGAAACCCGCCTATAAGGCCTTCCCTTTGGCCATCACGGCCGGCGCTTTTATCGCCATTGCCTTCATCTTCTATATCACGGTCACCACCGGTGCTGGCTCCATGGCGTGGGGCATGACCAAGCTGGTCGGCGGTCTCTGTTTCTCTCTTGGCCTTATCCTCTGCGTCCTGCTCGGCGGTGAGCTGTTCACCTCCACCACCTTGACTCTGGTTGCCAAGGCCGCAAATCGCATCACCTGGGGCCAACTGCTGCGCAACTGGGGTGTGGTCTACTTTGGTAACCTGATTGGTGGCCTCATCATGGTGGCACTGATCATTCTTTCGTCCCAATACATGGCCGCCGATGGCCAGTGGGGACTCAACGCCATGAAAGTGGCGCAACACAAGATCCACCACACCTTCGTCGAGGCTGTGGCTCTGGGCACCCTGTGCAACCTGATGGTGTGCCTGGCCGCCTGGATGGCCTTCGGCGCCCGCAGCGCGACCGATAAAGTCGTGGTGATGCTGCTTCCGGTTGCCATGTTTGTCGCCTCCGGCTTCGAGCACAGCATCGCCAACATGTTCATGATCCCGGTCGGTATCGCTATCCACAGCGTCGCCGGTCCGGAATTCTGGCAGGCTATCGGCCAGGACCCGGCTCAGTTCGCCGACCTGACCGTATCCCATTTTGTCCTTAACAACCTGATCCCTGTCACCATCGGTAATATTATTGGTGGCGGAGTCATGGTAGGACTGACTTACTGGTTTATCTTCCGTCGTCATCATTAAGGATGAAGGCGGACTACATCAATACCGTGAGAGGTAATGAAAATGGCAGAACTTAACGAACAGTTCCAAAAAGCATGGGAAGGCTTCGCGGCCGGTGAATGGCAGACCTCTGTCAACACCCGTGACTTCATCCAGAAGAACTACACCCCGTATGAAGGTGACGAGTCCTTCCTGGCTGGCGCGACCGAAGCCACTACCAAGCTGTGGGACAAGGTCATGGAAGGCATCAAGATCGAGAACCGCACTCACGCGCCGGTCGATTTTGATACCGACCTGCCCTCCACCATTACCGCTCACGATGCCGGCTATATCGACCAGGGTCTGGAAAAGATCGTGGGTCTGCAAACTGACAAGCCGCTCAAGCGCGCCATCATCGCCAACGGCGGTATCAAGATGGTAGAGACCTCTTGCAAGGTGTACGGCCGCGAGCTGGACCCCATGGTCAAGAAGATCTTCACCGAATACCGCAAGACCCACAACCAGGGCGTGTTCGATGTCTACACCAAGGACATCCTGGCTTGCCGTAAGTCTGGCGTCATCACCGGTCTGCCGGATGCCTACGGCCGTGGCCGTATCATCGGTGACTACCGTCGTGTTGCCCTGTACGGTATCGACTTCCTGATGGCCGACAAGCTGGCCCAGTTCAAGTCTCTGCAAGACGATCTGGAAAACGGTGTCAACCTGGAAGCCACCATTCGCCTGCGCGAAGAGATCGCTGACCAGCACCGTGCCCTGGGTCAAATCAAGGAAATGGCCGCCAAATATGGCTGCGACATCTCCGCTCCGGCCAGCAACGCTCGTGAAGCCGTCCAGTGGACCTACTTCGCCTACCTGGCGGCTGTGAAGTCCCAGAACGGTGCTGCCATGTCCTTCGGCCGTACCTCCAGCTTCCTCGACATCTACATCGAGCGTGACCTGCAAAAAGGCCTCATCACCGAGCAAGAAGCCCAGGAGCTGATGGACCACATGGTCATGAAGCTGCGTATGGTTCGCTTCCTGCGTACCCCGGAATACGATTCACTGTTCTCCGGCGACCCGATGTGGGCCACCGAGACCCTGGCCGGTATGGGCGTTGATGGCCGTACCCTGGTCACCAAGAACAGCTTCCGTATCCTGAACACCCTGTACACCATGGGCCCGTCCCCGGAGCCGAACCTGACCATCCTGTGGTCTGAGAAGCTGCCGACCGCGTTCAAGAAGTACTGCGCTAAGGTTTCCATCGAGACCTCTTCCGTGCAGTACGAGAACGACGACCTGATGCGTCCGGACTTCAACAACGACGACTACGCGATCGCCTGCTGCGTATCCCCGATGGTAGTGGGTAAGCAGATGCAGTTCTTCGGCGCCCGTGCCAACCTGGCCAAGACCATGCTGTACGCCATCAACGGCGGTGTGGACGAGAAGCTGAAGATGCAGGTTGGTCCGAAGACCGCTCCGATCACCTCCGAGTACCTCGAGTACAACGAAGTGATGGACAAGCTGGATCACTTCATGGACTGGCTGGCCAAGCAGTACGTTGCTGCCCTGAACATCATCCACTACATGCACGACAAGTACAGCTACGAAGCCTCCCTGATGGCGCTGCACGATCGTGACGTGTACCGTACCATGGCTTGTGGTATCGCCGGTCTCTCCGTGGCCGCCGACTCCCTGTCCGCCATCAAGTACGCCAAGGTTAAGCCGGTACGTGACGAAGACGGCATCTCTGTCGACTTCGAAATCGAAGGCGAATACCCGCAGTTCGGTAACAACGACGAGCGTGTCGATGCCATCGCCTGCGACCTGGTTGAGCGCTTCATGAAGAAGATCCAGAAGCTCAAGACCTACCGTGGTGCCGTTCCGACCCAGTCTGTGCTGACCATCACCTCCAACGTGGTGTACGGTAAGAAGACCGGTAACACCCCGGATGGTCGTCGCGCCGGTGCACCGTTCGGCCCGGGTGCCAACCCGATGCACGGTCGTGACCAGAAGGGTGCGGTTGCCTCGCTGACTTCCGTTGCCAAGCTGCCGTTCGCCTATGCGAAGGATGGTATCTCCTACACCTTCTCCATCGTGCCGAACGCACTGGGTAAGGACATGGACTCCCAGAAGGCCAACCTGGCTGGTCTGATGGACGGTTACTTCCATCACGAAGAGAACCTGGAAGGTGGTCAACACCTGAACGTCAACGTGATGAACCGCGAGATGCTGCTCGACGCCATGGAAAACCCCGAGAAGTACCCGCAGCTGACCATCCGCGTATCCGGTTATGCCGTTCGCTTTAACTCCTTGACCAAGGAGCAGCAGCAGGACGTGATCACCCGTACCTTCACCGCTTCCATGTAAGCTGTTGAACGGATGCAAAAACCGGCGCCATGTGCGCCGGTTTTTTTATGCCTTTACCACAGAGGAAAGCCAGGAAGATAAAGGAAAAGTGCCCTATTCGAAGCTGGTATCGGCACCAGGGCGCAGCAGCGTCATCAGCAAACTGCCATCACGCAGCGCCTTGTGTACCTGCACCGAGGTCGGCTTGGTGGGATCTTCGTAGAAACGGGTCGATTCGATTTGCAGCCGCACCAGATACTCCCCCGGCAACTGGCTCGCTAGGGATTGGTGCAACATGGGAAACAGCAGAGTGTCGGCGCGGGTCAACTCACCACCGAGCAGCAGCTTACCCGGATTGAGCAGACAGATGAGGTTTGCCAGCACCTTGGCCAGCCGGCCGGCGGCCTGATGCAAGATCTGCTGACACAAGGGGTTGCCCTCGAGCGCCAGCTCGCACAGCTCGCGGATGGTGATCTGCTCGGGCAATTCACTAAGCCCCATGCGTTCACGCAGGTCTCGATACTGGGCCTCCAGCGCCTGATTGGTCACCAAGGTGCAGGCGCAGCCAAAACCACCGCAGTAGCAGCGCTGACCATAAGGCTCGAGCTGTAAATGGCTGAGATCGCCGAGCAAGGCGTGCTCGCTCTCCATCAACTGGCCATTGACCACCATCCCCACCCCGATGTCGTTATGCACGAACACCAATACCGCGTCAGCGCAATCTTTGGCCGCCCCCCACTCGCGCTCGGCCTGGATCCAGGTGCGCACGTCGCCGCTGACCAGCACAGGGACACCGAAGGTGGTTTCCAGGGTCGGGCCAAGCGGCCAGTTGCGCAGGTCGTAATAGGGAAAGTGGCGCACCATGCCACTGTGGCGCTCCACCTGACCCGGCAGACACAGCGCCACACAGGCCAGTCTCACGCCCCGCTCGGGCAAAAAGCGGCGGATCGCCTCGATCAGACTATCGAGCAGCGAGGTGCGCTCTTCCTGACTGAACTGATGGCGGTGGCGAGAAAGCGAGCGCCCCGCCAGATCAAACAGCGCCATGTCGACATAACCGCGGCCAAGACGCATGGAGAGAAACTGGTAGCGACGCTCGTTGATGCGCAGCAGGGTCTGGCGGCGGCCGCGCCCCACACTGCTCTCACCACAGGGAACCACCAGCTCGTTGTCGAGCAGCTCGCGGGTGATCTTGGTGATGCTGGCCGGTGACAGGCCGGTGAGACGGGACAGATCAGTCCGAGACAGCTCCTGATGCTCCTCCAGACTGGCGTAGACCAGCCCATAGTTGAGCTGCCGGATGAGATCGATGCTGCCTTTGACCAACTCGTTCATGAAGTAGTGATGCTAAAAAGGGAAAGATAATGGAGCAGATTGTCCCACACTCTGCCCCATTACCCAACTCATTCGCCTTAGTAGCGGAACTGGCCTACCAGCGTCTTGAGCTCTTCACCACTGCGCGCCAGATCCTGCGACGTACCGTGGGTATCCTGCGACACTTCGCTCAGCTCACTCACTATGTGCTGGATGGCCACCAGGTTGCGGTTGATCTCCTCGGAGACCGCATTTTGCTCCTCGGCGGCGGTGGCAATTTGCAAGTTCATGTCGTTGATGGTGGCTACCGCGCTCACCATGGTATCGAGAGAGCTGGCGATGCGTCCTGCCTCGCTGATGGTCTCCTGGCTGCATACCTCGCTCGCCGCCATCGCTTCCACCGCCTGACGCACCCCGCCTTGCAGGCGCTGGAGCATCTCGTTGATCTCCTTGGTGCTCTGCTGGGTACGTCCGGCCAGTGAGCGAACCTCGTCGGCCACCACGGCAAAACCACGCCCCTGCTCACCGGCCCGGGCCGCCTCGATGGCCGCGTTAAGGGCGAGCAGGTTGGTCTGCTCGGCGATACCGCGGATGACCTCGACCACCGACTCTATCTTGCCGGTCTCATGGGCCAGCTGCTCGATAACACCGGAGGCCGCGTGCACCTCGTTCACCAGCCGGTTGATACTGGCGATGGCATCGTTGACCACGACGCGAGCGGCATCCGATTCACGGGCCGCCTCCGAGGTCGCGCTGGCCGCATTGGAGGCACTCGATGCCACCTCCTGCGCGGTCGAGCTCATCTCGGTCACGGCGGTCACCACCTGATCGGTCTCACGGCTGTGCCCCTGCATCTGGTGGGCGCTGCGCTCGCTCAGTTGCTGCAACTTACCGACCGCGACAAACAGCTCGCCACTGGTCTGCCCCACCTGCCCGACCACACGTTGGATCCGCTCGACAAAGCGGTTGAACGCGCGGGCCAACTGACCGACCTCATCATTGCCATGCACCTTGAGGCGCTGGGTGAGATCCCCCTCCCCGGCGGCGATATCGTTGAGGGCGCTCACCGCATCGACCAGCGGTCTGGCCACCCGGTTGCCCACCACCAGCGTGACCACCAGCGTCACGGCGAGGATGAGCAGGGTGATGAGGCCATTGCTGACGATTTCTGAATAGAGGGCATCCTCACGTTCGGCACGCAGGGCGCTGAGTTCATTTTCGATGTCGTCGATATAAAAACCGGTACCGAGCACCCATTGGTACTTATCGAGCACCACGTTAAACGACAGCTTGGGCGCATCTCGCCCGATGGACGGTTTGTTGGTCCAGTATTCCGAGTAGCCATCCCCCTCGCGGGCCACCTTGATGATCTCCTGGATGAGGTACTTGCCCTTGGCATCCTGATCCTGCCAGCGATTTTTCCCCTCCACCTCGGGACGGGTCGGCAGCAATACGGTGTTCCCCGTGAAGTCGTAGATAAAGAAGTAACCGTCGCTGCTGTAGCGCAGCGCCCGCACCGTTTCACGCACCGCCTCGCGCGCTTGCGGCGAGTCGGGATCGGCATACGCCTTGGCGAGCGCCGTCTGCGCCAGCATCAGGTAACTGCCGAGCTGGGCCTTACGCGCCCCGATCGCCTGCTCCCGATTCTGGGCCAGCTCATGGTCAAGATCGCTTCTGGCCATCAGATAACTGCTCACGTTCATCGCCAGCGCGACCAGCAATACAGGGACGGCTCCGAGCAACAACACCTTGTGTTTCAATATCATGTTCCTGACTCCTTATTATTGTCATCCGCACCCCAAGCAGAGTCTTGTCTGCGCGTTCCCGCATCGTCTCGCTGGCGTCCGGCTGGCCGTATCATTAAAATCCGGCGCAACTCACTCCTTTATATCGACCGGGCATGAACAACAATGAGCCACGATTCACCCTGTCCCTGCGGGTCAGACCTCTTCTATAGCGCCTGCTGCGCCCCACTGCACCACGGCGCGATCGCCACCAGCCCAGCAGCACTGATGCGTTCGCGCTACAGTGCCTTCGTGCTGGGCCTGGGTGAATATCTGGTTGCGACCTGGCACCCCGATTTTCTCGGTGAATTGGATGCCCTGACCCTCTCGAAACAAGAGACACAGTGGGATCATTTGGATATTCTGGGCAGCGGCGAACAGGGTGACCAAGGCTGGGTCGAGTTCCGCGCCTGGTATCGTGAAGCGGGGCAGCTCGGCTGTCTGCACGAGCGCTCGCGCTTCGTGCGCGAAGCAGGGCGCTGGCACTACACAGAAGGCGACATCATCCCCCTGCGCGCCGGTCGCAACGATCCCTGCCCCTGCGGCAGTGGCAAGAAATACAAGAAGTGCTGCGGTTAACCATAGGGAGCCGGCGAGCACAGGGATTACCAACAACCGTTTAAAGGTGTCATCTTGAGCGTTTCCACTCAGGCATCTTCCATCCGACAACGCATCATGGCGAGCCCGGTGCAAGAGACGCTGGTGCAAGGATTGCCCGTTCTCGACTATCTGCTGCACGGCAGCGAGGCGATGATCGAACTCACCACCCCGATCGGCCAAAATCATGCGGTGACCACCACCCTGATAGGCTCGGATCGGCAGCGCTATCTCTATTTCGTGCTGCCGGAGCTGCCCGCCTATCAGCGCGATCGCTTCTTCGTTGAGGGCTACCGCCTCTCGGTCAGCCTCATCTCTGAGCGCGGCAACGGCGCCATGGTCGCCTTTCCAAGCCAGATAGAGCACCTGATGGTGCGCCCGCTGCCGCTGTTCACCGTCAAGCTGCCCAACCAGATCACCCTCTACCCCCTGCGCGGCGAGACCCGCTACCCGGTCTCCTTGACCGGTAGCGTCATGGTGACGAAGCGCCAGATAGAGGTGCAGCTACGCGACCTGTCGATCCATGGCTGTAGCTTCAGCACCTCGGCGCTGGCGCCGACCTTTACCAACGAGCAACCCATCATGTTGCGCCTCGAGTCAGCCGGACTCGGCCAGAAGTTTCTGTTAAGCGGCACGATTTGCAATCAGCGCCGCATCAGCAGCAGCCCCGTCTACGGAGTGCGCTTCGATCGCGAAGGGATGCGTCACAGCCAAGAGATCTTCAAGTGGCTGCGCTTTGACGGCAGCCAGATGGTGTTTCGAGAGCCGGTTCGCCAGGGCGCCTGAACCTTCGCCCCGACCTTCACACCGGGGCCCACCCAGCCTCTTGCGATCATCATCACAGTTCGCCCATTTGCACGCCCCACCATGAGCGTTTGCGCTCATAATTTTGGCCCATATCAAACATTTCACTCTCGTTTGTCGCCACACTAGGGCCAAACGAGAAGCAGTGAGATGGGCAACATGAAACGGATCACCACCCAGGTCGTCATCATAGGCGGCGGCGCCACGGGGGCAGGCATCATGCGTGACTGCGCCCTGCGCGGTATCGACTGCATCCTGCTCGAGCGCGATGACATCGCCTCAGGCACCACAGGCCGCAACCACGGCCTGCTCCACTCCGGCGCCCGCTATGCCGTCACCGATCAGGAGTCGGCCCGCGAGTGCATCCAGGAAAACCGCATCCTCAAGCGCATCGCCAGCCACTGTGTCGAGGCGACCGGGGGGCTGTTTCTGACCCTGCCCGAGGATGACATCGGTTTTCAAAAGACCTTTATGGAGGCCTGCGCCCGCGCCGGCATCGAGACCCGCCAGCTCGATCCGCGCGAGGCGCTGCATCGTGAGCCAAACGCCAACCCGGCCCTCATCGGCGCCATCGAGGTGCCGGATGGCACGGTCGATCCCTTCCGCCTGACCGCCGCCAATGTGCTCGATGCCAAGGAGCACGGGGCGCGCATCTTCACCCACAGCAAGGTGCTCGGACTCTTGCGCAGCCAGACCCGGGTCTATGGGGTCAAGGCCATCAATACCCGCACCGGCCAGACGTTCGAGATCGAGGCGCAGGAGGTGATCAACGCCGCCGGGATCTGGGGCCAGCAGATCTGCGAATACGCCGATCTCGGCATCCGCATGTTTCCGGCCAAGGGCTCCTTGCTCATCATGGACTACCGCATCAACCAGCTGGTGCTCAACCGCTGCCGCAAGCCAGCCGACGCCGACATCTTGGTGCCGGGCGACACCATCTCCCTCATCGGCACCACCTCGAGCAAGGTCGACTACCACAGCATCGACAACCTCAAGGTCACCCCGGAAGAGGTGGAGGTGCTGCTGCGCGAGGGGATAAAGCTCGCCCCCATCATGGCGCGCACCCGCTTGCTGCGCGCCTACGCTGGGGTACGCCCGCTGGTGGCGGTGGACGGTGACGAGTCGGGGCGCAACATCAGCCGCGGCATCGTGCTGCTCGATCACAGCGAGCGCGACGGTTTGCAGGGGTTCAACACCATCACCGGCGGCAAGCTGATGACCTACCGCCTGATGGCCGAGTGGGCCACCAATCTGGTGGCCAAGAAGATAGGTAACAGCGCCCCGTGCCGCACCGCCGAGTTGCCGCTGCCCGGCTCACGCGAGCCGGAGAAGGTTTCGGCCCCCGGCCTCAGCGCCCCGGCCGAAGGATCGGCCCAGTATCGCCACGGCGAGCGGGTGATCGCCTTCTTTCGCGACAACCCCAGGGCCAACGCCCTCATCTGCGAGTGTGAGATGGTGACCGCCGGCGAGATTGAATATGCCCTGCGCGAGCTGGACGTGGACAACCTCATCGACTTGCGCCGTCGTACCCGAGTCGGCATGGGCCCCTGCCAGGGAGAGCTGTGCGCCTACCGCGCCGCCGGCCTGATGCACGAGTACGGCAAGGCCGACGGCCGTCAGGCCTGCGTCATGCTGCGCCAGTTCATCGAGGAGCGTTTCAAGGGCACCCGCCCCGTGCTGTGGGGCGACGCCCTGCGTGAGGCTGAATTTACCTACTGGATCTATGAAGGGCTGTTTGGGCTTGGCAGCTGGACCGGCGAGCCAGACTCGCAGCAAGGAGCCGCATCATGACCTTCGATTGCATCATCATTGGCGGCGGCGTGGCCGGGCTCTCTGCCGGCCTGCGCCTGGCTGAGGCCGGCCGCAAGACCCTCATCATGGCCTCGGGCCAGAGTGCGCTGCACTTCTCCTCAGGCTCGGTCGACCTGCTCGACGTGCCGGGCGATCCGCGCGCGGCGCTGCCGGCCTTTATCGGCGCCCACCCGGATCACCCCTATGCCAAGGTCGGCGCAGACCACATCATCGCCAGCCTGCAAGCGCTACAGGCCCACTGCGCCGCCGAAGGGCTGATCCTGCAACACGGCGAGCGCAACCACCAGCGCATCACCCCCATCGGCACCCTCAAGGCGACCTGGCTCTCCCCCGATAGCTGTGCCATCGCCGGCGAGGCCGCGCAGCCGGATACCCTGCTGCTGGCCACCCCGGAGGGGTTTCGCGATTTCCACCCGGCGCTGGCCGCCGCCAACCTGGCGCGCCAACCCGGTTTTACGCACTGCCGCATCCTCACCGGTGAGCTGCGCCTGCCCCAATTGGCCGAGTTCAGCCGCAACCCCCACGAGTTTCGCTCCGCCGACATCGCCCGCCTGTGCGATCGCCACGATCTGCTAGCGGATCTGGCGGCCGAGATCTCGCGCCTGACCCACCAGGCGCAGGGGCCATGCCGCCATGTGATCCTGCCGGCCTGCCTCACCCTAGGAAGGGTCGACGAGCGCCTGCACGAGCTGGAAAAACGCACCGGCTGCACCATCCGCGAGGTGGCCACCATGCCGCCATCGCTGATCGGCATGCGCATGCAAGAGGCGCTGCGCCGCCGCTTCGTCGCCCTCGGTGGCACCTTCCTCACCAGCGAGCGGGTGCTGGGCGCCCGCTGCATCGGTGATCGGGTGCAGGGACTCTACAGCCAAAATGGCGAGGATCTCTTGTTCGAGGCCGAGCACTTCATTCTGGCCAGCGGCAGCTTCTTCAGCCGTGGGCTGGAGTCGCGCCTGCGCGGTATTCGCGAGCCCATCTTCGGCGCCGACGTGCACGGATCTTCAGAGCGCGACCGCTGGGCCGATCAGCGCCTGTTTGGCCGCCACCCTTTCCTCGGCTTCGGGGTCAAGACCGACGAGCGGCTGCGAGTGCTGCGCGAAGGGCTGCCGCTCGCCAACCTCTACGGCGCCGGCAGCGTGCTGGCCCACTATGACCCGGTGCAAGAGGGCTCCGGCTCCGGCGTGGCCATCGCCACTGGCTGGCAGGCCGCCGGCCACATTCTGAGCGAGGCCCTATGACCCCGATCCCCCATATCCTGCGCCTTCATCTCTGCCAGGAGGAGAACTGACATGCTGCTCGATCATGCCAACCAGACGTTCGATCAGTGCATCAAGTGCACCGTCTGCACCGCCTACTGCCCGGTGGCCAAGGCCAACCCGGCCTACCCCGGCCCCAAGCAGGCCGGCCCGGACGGGGAGCGGCTGCGCATCAAGAGCCCCGCCCTCTATGACGAGGCCCTCAAGTTCTGCACCAACTGCAAGCGCTGCGAGGTGGCCTGCCCGAGCGGAGTGCGCATCGGCGACATCATCGCCAAGGCCAAGCACCGCTACGGCGACATCAAGCCGGGCGTGCGCGAGTTTGTCCTCTCCCATACCGATCTGATGGGCAGCATGTCGACCCTGATGGCGCCGGTGGTCAACTTCTCGACCGGCCTCAAACCGGTCAAGGCGGTGCTCGACAAGGCGCTCGGGGTCTCCTCCCACCGCACCTTGCCCAAGTACTCCCAGGGCACCTTTCGCGGCTGGTACAAAAAACAAAAAGCGGTGCAGGCGAGCTATACCCGTCAGGTGGCCTACTTCCACGGCTGCTACGTCAACTACAACCACCCGCAGCTCGGCAAGGAGCTGGTGCAGGTGCTCAACGCCATGAACATCGGTGTGCAGTTACTGGATCGCGAGAAGTGCTGCGGCGTGCCGCTCATCGCCAACGGCTTCATGGAAAAAGCCAAGGCGCACGCGGCCTTCAACATCAGGCAGATGGAAAATGCGCTGATGGGCAACGAGATCCCGCTGCTCACCACCTCGTCGACCTGCGGTTTCACCCTGCGTGATGAGTACCCACACCTGCTCGAGCAGGACAACCACAGGGTGCGCGGGCGCATCTCCCTCATCACCCGCTTTTTGTGGCAGGAGTTCCAGAAGGGCAATCTGCCGCACATGCAGCCTCTCGATCTGCACATCGCCTATCACACCCCCTGCCACCTGGAGAAGATGGGGGGGGTCATCTACACCCTCGAGATCCTGCGCGCCATTCCAGGGGTGCGTCTCACCGTGCTCGACTCCCAGTGCTGCGGCATCGCCGGCACCTATGGCTTCAAGTCGGAGAACTACGCCACCAGTCAGAGCATCGGCCAGGGATTGTTCGAGCAGATAGGCCGGCTCAAGCCCGATCTTGTGGTCACCGACTGCGAAACCTGCAAGTGGCAGATAGAGATGAGCACCCCCTACCGCTGCGAACATCCCATCCACCTGCTGGCCCAGGCACTGGCCTGATCCCCGCGAGCCGGCACCCTGCCGGCTCGCCAGTTTCTACTGACTAAAAACTGAATTGTTATCCCGATCCCACTTCATAAACTTGCCCCATTCGAGACTTGATCCAGAACAAACAAGTGGCGAACAAATCACCATCTCAGTTGTGCATTTATTACTATCCCCAACGAGAGAAAATGGGCATTACAAAAGCCCATTCACATGACAACCCGGTCCCGGGCCATGCGGGACCCTCATCTGGGAGTGATGATGGTGGGAGCACAAGCAAGCATGAGATGGAGCCTCGGCCTCCTCGTCGCCGGCGCCCTCTTTGCGGGACAGCCGCATGCCGAGGTGGAGGCACGCAACGACCTCTTCGCCAAAGACCACGCCACGCAGTATCAAAGCTGGGAGCAGACCCAACAGAGCGGGGAGCGCACCGATGCCCTGGCCGAAGACCCCAACATGGTGGTGTTGTGGGCCGGTTACCCCTTCGCCAAGGACTACAACAAACCACGGGGCCACTACTACGCCCTGACCGATGTGCGTGAAACCCTGCGCACCGGCGCCCCCAAGAGCGCGGAGGATGGCCCCCTACCGATGGCCTGCTGGAGCTGCAAGAGCCCGGACGTGGCTAGGGTGATCGAGACCCAGGGCGAAGAGGCCTACTTCAAGGGGATGTGGGCCAAGGGCGGGCCGGAGATCGTCAACACCATCGGCTGCGCCGATTGCCACGACACCGGCAGCAAGGCCTTCCAGACCGGCCAACCGGCACTGCACCTCTCACGCCCCTATGCCAGTCGAGCCATGGACGCCATCCAGATGCCGTTTGCCAAACAGGGGCGCTTTGATCAGCAGGCGCAGGTGTGTGGCCAGTGCCATGTGGAGTACTACTTCGCCGCCCCGACCAAGTCGGTGACCTTCCCCTGGGTCAAGGGCACCACGGTCGATGACATGGAGCGTTACTACGACGACATCGGCTT
Source organism: Aeromonas simiae (assembly GCF_014892695.1). Classification (NCBI taxonomy): domain Bacteria; kingdom Pseudomonadati; phylum Pseudomonadota; class Gammaproteobacteria; order Aeromonadales; family Aeromonadaceae; genus Aeromonas; species Aeromonas simiae. The sequence continues at coordinate 1,345,867 of NZ_CP040449.1, read as the reverse complement.
CGCCGACTGGGTGCACGGTCTCTCCAAGACCCCCATGCTCAAGGCCCAGCACCCCGAGTACGAGACCTGGCGCGCCGGTATCCACGGCAAGAACAACGTGGGCTGCGTCGACTGTCACATGCCCAAGGTGCGTGGCGATGATGGCAAGCTCTATACCGATCACAAGGTGGGCAATCCCTTCGATCGCTTCGAGCAGACCTGTGCCAACTGCCACACCCAGAGCAAGGAGGCATTGCAGGCGGTGGTCAAGGAGCGCAAAGCGGCCGTCAACGAGCTCAAGCTAAGCGTCGAGCGCCAACTGGTGCACGCCCACTTCGAGGCCAAGGCCGCCTGGGATGCCGGTGCCAGCGAGGAGCAGATGAAGCCCATCTTGCAAGATATTCGCCACGCCCAGTGGCGCTGGGACTACTCAATCGCCTCCCACGGGGTACACATGCACGCCCCTGACGTTGCCCTCAAGACCCTAGGTACCGCGCTCAACAAGGCCGCCGACGCCCGCACCAAGCTGGCTCGCCTGCTCGCCACCAAGGGGATCACCGGCGAGATCCCACTGCCGGACATCAGCAGCAAGGAGCAGGCCCAAAGGGCCCTCGGCATGGACATGAAGCAGTTCATCAGTGACAAGCAGCAGTTCCTCAAGACCACGGTTCCGGCCTGGGAGAAGCAGGCCAAGGACGCCGGACGGCTCAGCAAGTGAGTCGTGTATCACAGGGCCCCGCCAGACGGGGCTCCGACAGGATGAGATGATCATGATGAAACGGTTGAATTTGCGGCTGATAGGCCTGGTCATGCTGGCGGCCACCCCACTGGTGCAGGCCAACGAGCCCCCCGCGCAAAGCGAGGCGCTGCCCCAGCGCAGCCCTGACTACGCCTGTACCCAATGCCACCAGCAAGAGCGCGAGGCGATGCATGGCAAGCACGCCCTGGCAACCAACCCCAACAACCTGGGGCCAGTTACCTGCACTCACTGCCACGGCAAGCCCTCCCCTCAGCACAGAGAGGGAGTGAAAGACGTGATGCGCTTTCATCACAGCCTTGATGAGATGCCGGGCGAGATGGCGTTCCCCATCGCCGAGCAAAACGGTGTGTGCCTGAGCTGCCATGAGCCTAAACCGCTGCGTGAGGCGCTCTGGGCCCACGACGTGCACGCCACCAAGCTCACCTGCACTAGCTGCCATGCGCTGCACCAAGCCAAGGAGCCCATGGTGGGCCTGAGCGACAAGGCGCGTATCGGCCTGTGCGTCGACTGCCATGGCAAGCAACATGCCAAGAAGCTCGCTATGGGCAAGGAGGCACCATGAGCTGCTCGCGCCGTGGTTTTCTGGCTGGGATGGGCGCGGGCGCCCTCATCATGATGACCGGCCCGGCCCAGACCCTGGCAGCCAGCATGACGATCAATGGCCGCCGCCTTGGCATGCTGCACGATGAGAGGGCCTGTATCGGCTGCACCGCCTGCATGGATGCCTGCCGCGAGGTCAACCAGGTACCCAAGGGGGTGTCACGCCTGCAAATCGTACGAAAAGGGCCCATCGGGGCCTTCCCCGAGGCGCGCTATCACTTCTACCGCCACTCCTGTCAGCACTGCGACAACGCCCCCTGCGTACACGTCTGCCCCACCGGCGCCTCCCATATCGATCCGGCCACCGGCATCGTCGATGTGACGGCAGATCTCTGTGTCGGCTGCCAGTACTGCATCGCCGCCTGCCCCTACCGGGTGCGTTTCATTAATCCGCAAACCCGGGTGGCGGACAAGTGCGACTTCTGCCGCCACAGCAACCTGGCCCAGGGCAAGCTGCCCGCCTGCGTGGCGGCGTGCCCGACCCAGGCTCTCACCTTCGGGGATCTCGACGATCCACACAGCGACATCAGTCGCAAGCTGATGAGCCACCCCACCTACCGGGCCAAGGCACATCTGGGTACCTCGCCCAAGATGTACCGGGTCGCCGCCCCCGGCAGCGGCGAGGAGCTTGCCATCGGTCGTGACGGCGTGCCGGCCGGCTATGTCAACAGCCAGGAGGTGAAGTCATGATACTGCCCGCCGATCCGTTCCACTTCCCCTCGCTGGTGTGGGACTGGCCTATCGCCATCTATCTGTTCTTGCTCGGGATCTCGGCCGGCAGCGTCACCTTTGCCGTGCTGCTCAAGCAAAAGAGGCTGGGGCGTGATGCCGCCCGCAGCGGGGTGGTGAAGGCCGCCGCCATTCTGGGGCCGGGCGCCGTGATCCTGGGGCTGCTCATCCTCATCTTCCACCTAGCCCGGCCATGGACCTTCTGGAAGCTGATGTTTCACTACCAGTTCGACTCGGTGATGTCGATGGGGGTGATGCTGTTCCAGATCTACATGGCGGTGCTGTTGATCTGGCTGGGGGGGGTGTTTGCCCCCGCTATCGCGGCCCTGCGTGCACGCCTGCTCGGCGAGCGCTTTGGCTGGGTTGATGCTCTGCTCGCCCGATTGCCGCACGCCGATCGCTTCGTTGAACCCCTGCTATTGCTGCTCGCCGCGCTGCTCGGCGCCTACACCGGCTTTCTGCTCTCGGCCCTCAAGAGCTACCCCATGCTCAACAACCCAGTACTCCCGGTGCTGTTTCTGGTCTCGGGCCTGAGCTCAGGGGTAGCCAGCTGCATCCTGATGGCCACCACCGCCTTCAAGACCGACGCTCATGGTGAAGAGGTGCACTTCCTGCACCGCTTCGAGACGCCACTGGTGCTTATCGAGGCGCTACTGCTGCTCTGCTTTTTCACCGGCCTCTGGTTTGGTGATGGCCAGAAGGTGGTGGCGCTGACCAGTGCCATCGGAGGCGGCTTCTGGGCCCAGGTGTTCTGGTTCGGGGTGGTGGGCATCGGGCTGGCGGCGCCGTTGCTGCTCGGCCACCTGCTGCCGGGCCACGGGCGCGGCAAACTGCTGATCATCTCGGGTTGCAGCCTCACCGGCATCCTGCTGCTGCGCTACTTCATCCTCTACGCCGGTCAGATGACGGTGGCCTGATGGGGAATATGACCGTGACAACCTGGCGGGCTTCCTCCCGGATGAGGGGGTAAGAATGCTGCCCGAGCTGGCCCTCTTCGCCCTGCTGCTCGCTACCTCGCTCGCCTTCTGCCTGGGGGGGCTTCCCTGGTTACCCACCCGCCTCGGGGCCATGGCGCTGGCTCGCCCGCTCGGCTGGCTCAGCGCCGCGTTGGTGGGGCTCTCCCTGCTGCTGCTGGCCCATGCTTTCGTGACCGACGACTTCACCCTCAACTACGTGGCTCAACACAGCAACAGCCGGCTGCCACTTCCCTTCAAGTTCGCGGCCGTCTGGGGCGGCCACGAGGGATCGTTGCTTTTCTTCCTGTTCGCGCTCACCTTGTGGAACCTGCGCCTCGGTGCCCTTGCGCTACCACTGGCGACCCGGGCTCGGGCGCAGAGCGTGCTGGGCTGGCTCATCCTGCTGCTCGGCCTGTTTCTGCTGACCGAGAGCAACCCGTTTGCTCGCGCCTTCCCGCCCCCCTTCGAGGGGCGCGATCTCAACCCCATGTTGCAGGATGTGGCGCTGATCCTTCACCCGCCGCTGCTCTATCTCGGCTACGTGGGGTTTGCCGCAAGCTTTGCCCTGAGTATCACAGCCCTGTGGGAACGCCACCTTGATGCATCCTTGGTACACGCCTGGCGGCCGCTGGCCCGCGCGGCGTGGGGCTGGCTCACGGCGGGCATCGCCCTCGGCGCCTGGTGGGCCTACCATGAGCTCGGCTGGGGGGGCTGGTGGTTCTGGGATCCGGTAGAGAACGCCTCCTTGCTTCCCTGGCTGTTTGGCACCGCCCTGCTGCACGCCCTGACCGCCTTCGCGCACCGTGGTCAATGCGGCCACGCCATACTGCTGCTGGGCCTGCTCACCTTCGTGATGAGCCTGCTCGGCACCTTCATGGTTCGTGCCGGGGTGATAAGTTCAGTACACGCCTTCGCCATCGATGCCGGACGCGGCCAGCGGCTCCTGTTGTTGCTGGGGGCCACCGCCCTGACGGGGCTTATCCTCTATGGCTGGCGTGGCCGGCTGCCGAAGGCCCCAGAGCGCCTACACTGGCGGGACGGATTCATCGGGGCCATCGCACTGCCCTTGCTAGGGGCTACCGTGGTACTGATCGGTACCTTCTACCCCCTCCTTCATCCCCTGCTCGGTGGCGGTGCCATCTCGGTCGGCGCCCCCTACTTCAACACCCTGTTTGTGCCCCTGCTGCTGCTGGCCATGCTGACCCTGATCCTGCTACCGCAGACCCGCTCTCGCTGGGCTGGATTGCTAGTGGCACTGCCCGTTACCCTGTGGCTCGGGAACGGGGTGACCGCGCCCCCTCTGCCAGCCCTGGCCACCCTGCTGGCCCTCTGGCTGGCCTGCGCCACCTTGCAAAGAGTGTGGCGCTGTGGTGTGCAACGCGGCCATCTGGCCCACCTGGCGCTGGCCATTCTGGTGCTCGGCGCCAGCCAGTTAGCTGGCCATACCCATGAACGCACTCTGCTACTCGCTCCCGGCGAGGGCGCAACCGTCGGCCCCTACCGGCTACAACTAGAGGCCATCACCCCTGAGCTTGGCCCTAATTACAGCGCCGAGCGCTATCACCTAGTGGCCCGGCACGGTGAAAGGGTGATCGGCCATCTCTATCCGGAGCGGCGCCACTACAGCGTACGCACCATGCCGATGAACGAGGTGGGGATCTTGCGGCTGGCCTCCGGCGATCTCTACGCCGTGCCGGGAGAAAAAAAGAAAGGACGGGTCGCGCTGCGTCTGGCCTATAAGCCAGGGGTAAGCGGACTTTGGCTTGGCAGCGCCCTGCTCGCACTGGTCGGCCTGCTCCCCCTTGGATGGCGTCTGCACCGAACCGCTACCAAGGAGGCACAGTGTCACGACTGATCCGCTGGTTCCCCCTGCTGCTTGGCGCCGCTCTGTTTGCCCTGCTCTGGCATGCCCTCACCCCGGTAGGTGATGCACGCAATGATGCGGGGCTTGGCCGACCCCTGCCCACGCTGCCACTGACCACCCTTGAAGGACGTTCCCTCACCACCGAGGCTCTGCTCGGCCACCCTTTCCTTCTCAATGTCTGGGCCAGTTGGTGCGCCAACTGCCGCGCCGAGCACCCGCTGCTGCTTGAGCTGGGTGAGACGGTGCCCGTGGTGGGGCTCAACTACCGGGACAAACCGGCGGCGGCCCAGGCCTGGCTCACCAGTGCAGGCAACCCCTACCGCGTGGTGCTTGATGACGGTGATGGACGGCTGTCGCTCGCCCTTGGTGTGGTCGGTACTCCTGAAACTTGGCTGGTGGGGGCTGATGGACGGCTACTGGCCCGCCACACCGGCATTCTAACTAAGGCGCTGTGGCAGACGCGCTTTGCCCCCCTGCTGGAGGCGCCATGAGGGGGGTGTTGATACTGATCTGCCTGCTGCCCGCCCTGCTGCTGGCCGCAGACGACGTTCCCTTCACCAGCCCCGAGCAAGCCGAGCGGGCCGAGGCGCTGGCACGCAGCCTGCGCTGTCCCACCTGCCAGAACCAGAATCTGGTCGAGTCCAACTCCCCGCTGGCGCAGGATCTGCGCCTTGAGGTGTACCGGAGGGTGGCGCAGGGGCAAAGCGACGACACAGTGCGTGATACGCTGATCGCACGCTACGGAGTGTTTGTCTCCTACCGCCCACCACTGCAACCCTCAACCTGGCTGCTATGGGGGGGGCCGCCTCTGCTGCTGGTACTCTGCACCCTCTGGCTCGTACGAAGAGGCCACCACTCGGCCCCCCCGCCTGTAGCGCATGAAGCGGCGCACGATGGGTCCATTCGGGATCGCAGGCTAGTCCCACCGACAGCCCCCTGGCTGCTACCGGCGCTGCTGCTGGTCTCTTTCGCCATGGCCGGGCTCGGCTATCGGGAACTGGGTCATGGCGAGCAGTGGGCTGACTGGCAAGCCAACCCGGATCCCCTGCACAAGCTCGATGGTGAGGCCCTCAAGGCCACGGCCGGGATGCGCCTGCGCGAGCGCATCAACCGTGCGCCGCGCGACAAGGAGGCCTGGGCCGAGCTGGCCCAATGGTTGCTGTATCAGAACCACTTCGATGCGTCACTCTGGGCCTATGCAAGGCTCGCTGAGCTGGAGGGAGAAGTGAGTGCCGCCACCCGCGCGGCCAGGGCAACCGTCTACTACTACCGGGCCGGCCAGCGGATGACACCACTGACTCAGCAGGAGCTGAGCGCGGCGCTAGCGCAAGATCCGGGCGAGGTCACCGCCCTGATGTTGCTCGCCTCGGATCACTTCCTCTGCGGTCGTTATCGTGAGGCAGCGCTGCTGTGGCAACGGCTGCTCGATGAGGGGCGCCCACGCCTGAACCGCGAGGCCGTGACAAGGGCGCTACAAATGGCGCGGGTGCTGGGTGGCTAGCCGCCGGAGCGAAACTTGACCGCCTCGTCAAACAGCCGCTTGGCATGGTCTGGCGCAATCTGCTCGACCAATGCGGGGTGGGGACAGAGCAGCTCCCGGCTGCGCAGCCGGCTGATGTCTTCATCGGCGAAGGCCGTCTTGTTGGTGAGAAAGAGGGCATAGATGTTTTGGTAGACCGTCGCCTTATTGCGCTTGGCCAACTCGCTGGCAACGCGCCACAGGGTCACGCCTCCGGTGTCAATCATGCAGCGGTCCTGGCGAGAGAAGATACGCACCTGCGGCTCAGGAGGCGGCGGCGGGGCACACTGCTGGGGCGGGATCTTAGCCGACATCAGCATCTTGCCAGAGACGGCCCAATAGAGGGTCTGCTCCTGCGCCAGCCAGGCGCAGGGCACCGGCACCCGCAGGGTGAAGAGGTTCTCCAGCGCCGCCCCCTCCAGGGTTTCGAGCTTGCCATCGCGACGCAGCAGCACGTCTCCCTGGATGCTGGGACTAACCAAGGTCATGCGCAGCATACCGTGGCGATAGCTCTGAAAGGTGAAGTTGCTCTCCTCCGCCCGCAGCGACGGGGCCACACACAGCAGCAAGGGGAGAAGATAAAGTGGAAGAAAACGAACAAACATGAGGGGTGTAATTACAGTTCTGATGAGCACCATGCTAACACACCGACAAAGGGGATGACGGGCATCTCTGGATAGATGCTAGACCAAGGCCCCCCTACCGGGATATGGGCGACACGACCAGACGCCACTGGTTATTTTTTGCACAACCTACAAATAAAAAGAACCGGCCATCATGGCCGGTCAAACAGTTCAGGCTTGTCAGGTGACAACGCAACCCAATAGAGGTGATGCTCCGCCTCAGACTCCTTCCCGATTCGGTTCATCGTGGGTGCAGGGTCAGAATAACGCCAAGTTACTGAATTAGGACTGAATCAGCCGATCAAATGGCCAAGGCTCTGGCGCAGGTAGGCGCCAGCCCCGAGCAGACCCGGCCCCTCATGGGTGATGAGGAACACCGGGATCGGGTGCAGATAGGACTTAAAGCGCCCCTTATCTTCAAACGCCACCCGAAAGCCAGAGGCCAGGAAGAACTCCTGGAAGCGCGGCACAATACCGCCGGCGATATAGATGCCGCCAAAGGTGCCCATGTTGAGCGCCAAGTTACCGGCAAAACGGCCCATCAGCACACAAAAGAGGCTCAAGGTGCGGCGGCAATCGAGGCAGGAGCCTTCCAGCGCGCGCTCGGTGATGTCCTTGGGGGCCAGTGTCTCGGGCTCGCGGCCATCGGATTTCACCAGACCACGGTAGAGGTTGACCAGCCCAGGGCCAGAGAGAAAACGCTCGGCCGAGACGTGGCCCAGCTCGCCGCGCATCACTTGCAGCACCGCATCCTCTTCCTCGGTGTTGGCGGCAAAATCCACGTGCCCCCCTTCACCCGGCAGACTGATCCACTGCCCCTGGGCCTGCAACAGGTGGGCCACACCGAGCCCGGTGCCCGCACCATAGATGGCGATCGGCTTGCCGGACTGCGGAGCCTCGCCGCCAATCTGGATGCGATCGCCCTCCCCCAGCATCGGAATAGCCATGGAGACGGCAGTAAAGTCATTGATCACATGCAGCTGCTCAAGCCCCAGATTCTGGCGAGTCTCTTCAATGGAGAACTCCCAGCTGTGGTTGGTCATGGCCACCCAGTCCCCCTGGATCGGACAGGCAATCGCGATACAGGCTTGGCGCACCGGCTCACTCACCTCGTCAAGGTAGTGACGGATCACCACTTCCAGGCTGGGATGCTCGGCACCGGCAAAGGTCTTGGCATGGCTGATGGCGCCGGTGGCCAGCTCGCACAGGGCCAAACGGGCGTTAGTCCCTCCCACATCCCCCACCAGGGCATATTTCTGCTGCATGAAAAACTCCTTCGTTACGTCGTGGCGAATGGCGGTTCCCGGACCACCACCTTGTTATTGGCGGCCATTCTACTCCTGTGACGGCGGGTTACGTCAAAGTAGGCTCAGCAAACGTGCACTCGGTCACAATGTCGTTGCTTTGCCACATTTGTAACCCGATAACGGGTTTCAAAGGATGCCCACGTCACCTGAAAGAAATTATTAGACATCTGTCATACTTTACAGGGTCTATATTGGTGAGCATAACGGCTTGTCAGGTATCATCTTGATGCCTAACGGTCCCGTGCATGAGCAATAAAATCAGTGCAACGACACTGAAGCTAAATTACAAACCCCTGGTGGTGATGATGAATACACTAGAAAAAATTACCAAAAACTTGGAAAGTTTCAGTAAGTCGGAACGCAAGGTCGCGGAAGTGATCCTGGCCGCGCCTCAGACGGCGATCCACTCCAGCATTGCGGCACTGGCCAAGATGGCCGATGTGAGTGAACCCACCGTCAACCGCTTCTGCCGTCGTCTCGACACCAAGGGGTTCCCCGATTTCAAACTGCACCTGGCCCAAAGCCTGGCCAACGGCACCCCCTACGTGAACCGCCACGTCGAGGCCGAAGATGGCCCCGATGCTTACACCGCCAAGATTTTCGAATCCACCATGGCCTGCCTCGATGCTGCCAAAAACAGCCTCGATACCTCCATCATCAATCGCTGTGTCGACATCCTGACCCAATCCAAGAAGATCAGCTTCTTTGGCCTAGGCGCCTCCTCTGCCGTCGCCCGCGATGCCCAGAATAAGTTCTTCCGCTTCAACATCCCCGTGGTCTGCTTCGATGACATCGTCATGATGCGCATGAGCTGCATCAACAGCAGCGAGGGGGATGTCGTGGTGCTCATCTCCCATACCGGCCGCACTAAGGCACTGGTCGAGATCGCGGCCCTGGCCCGTGAGAATGACGCCACCGTCATCGGCATGACCTCCAAGGACTCCCCGCTGGCCCGGGAGTGTAACCTGGTGCTCTCTATGGATGTCCCGGAAGACACCGACGTCTACATGCCGATGGCCTCGCGTATTGCCCAACTGGCGCTTATCGACGTGCTGGCCACCGGCTTTACCCTGCGCCGTGGCATGAAATTTCGGGAGAACCTGAAGAAGGTCAAGGAGGGGCTCCGCGAGTCCCGTTTTGACAACTCCACCGCCGGTTAAACAAGCAGGGGCAAATGCCCCTGCTCTTTTTTGTGGCGGCCACGGCTCTGGTGTATGGTAAGGGCATTTCGCATCGCCACTCGTCCGCTTTCATCATCGCAATGGAGTCTTTTCATGCCAAGACGCACTAAAATCGTGACCACGCTCGGCCCGGCCACCGACCGCGAAGGGATCCTCGAGGGGATTATCCTGGCCGGCGCCGACATGGTACGGATGAACTTCTCTCACGGCACCGCTGACGATCATATCGTTCGCGCCGATCAGGTGCGTGCACTGGCCGCCAAGCATGGCCGCCATGTCGCCATCCTCGGCGATCTGCAAGGCCCCAAGATCCGCGTCTCCACCTTCAAAGATGGCAAGGTCTACCTCGCCATCGGCGACCAGTTCGTGCTCGATGCCGCCCTTGGCAAGGGGGAAGGCACTCAGGAGCAAGTCGGTATCGACTACAAAGAGCTGCCGAACGACGTCGAGCCGGGCGATATCCTGCTGCTCGACGATGGCCGTGTGCAGCTGAAAGTCGAGCGTGTCGAGGGCAGCCGCATCCATACCACCGTCACCGTGGCCGGCCCCCTCTCCAACAACAAGGGGATCAATAAAAAAGGCGGTGGCCTCTCCGCGCCGGCCCTGACCGACAAGGATAAAGAAGACATCAAGACCGCAGCCCGCATCGGCGTCGACTACCTGGCGGTCTCCTTCCCGCGCAGCGGCGATGACCTTCGCTATGCCCGCGAACTGGCCCGTGAAGCCGGCTGCGATGCCAAGATTGTGGCCAAGGTCGAGCGTGCCGAGACCGTTGCCACTGACGAGGCGATGGAAGACATCATCCTCGGTGCCGACGCCGTCATGGTCGCCCGTGGCGATCTCGGGGTAGAGATCGGCGATCCTGAGCTGGTCGGCGTGCAAAAGAAACTGATCCGCTTCTCCCGCCGCCTCAACCGCGTGGTCATCACCGCCACCCAGATGATGGAGTCGATGATCAACGCCCCGCTGCCGACCCGCGCCGAGGTGATGGACGTGGCCAACGCCGTGCTGGACGGCACCGATGCCGTGATGCTCTCGGCCGAGACCGCCGCCGGCAACTTCCCCATCGAGACCGTCACTGCCATGGCCGATGTCTGCGTTGGTGCCGAGAAGCACCCGAGCATCAATGTCTCCAACCACCGCATGAACTACACCTTCACCTCGGTGGAAGAGACGGTTGCCATGTCGACCATGTACGCCGCCAACCACCTGCAAGGGGTCAAGGCGATCGTGGCACTGACCGAATCCGGCACCACCCCACTGCTGATGTCCCGCATCAGCTCGGGCCTGCCGATCTTTGCCCTCTCCCCCCACGCCCGCACCCTGGCCTGGACCAACCTCTACCGTGGCGTCACCCCAGTGATGTTTGACGGTGAAGAGAGCAAACCGGTCTACGAGGTGTGCCGCGACGCCCTGGCCGTGCTCAAGGCCAAGGGGCTGCTGCAAAGTGGCGACATGGTGCTGCTCACCCACGGCGACAAGATGGAAACCGTCGGCAGCACCAACACCTGCAAGGTGATGACGGTCGAGTAACCCCAGCCCAGACGAAAAGAGCGCCACGATGGCGCTCTTTTTTTTGCCTGATGGAGGGTGCCACATAAAAAAGGGCGCCCGATGGGCGCCCTCCTTGCTTTAGCGTGGCCGGGATCAGGCCGCGTCGCTCATGCCATTGCCGGGCTGAATGTTCTCCAGCACACCCGGCTCGAAGTGATCGACCTGGATCGCCTCGTAGCGCAGGGCATCGGCAGCGCGCAGCTGATCCCCCTCGTCCTGGCTCAGCACCCCCTTCTCGAGGGCCGCCGCCAACAGCTCGGCAAACGGCAGCTTGCGCGGCAGACGCCCTTCCTTCTGGGCTTGGTAGATCTTCTTCTCATAGGGCTGCACCGCCACCATGGCCAGGAAGGCGCGCTCGATGAGGCCAACCGGATCCTGATCATCCTTGCCGACATAGCACAGGGCGGTGAGGCGTTCGCGCTGCTCGCCCGGCTTCATCATGGCGCTACAGATGGCGTGGCAGCGATCGTCGCCCGGCATGCGATAGCCGATGCCAAACGGGAACACCACCCGCTTGAGCAGCATGCCCACCACCTTGTTTGGGAAGTTCTGGAAGAAGCCGTCAAACGCCTTGCCAATCAGGTAGAGGTTGCGCTCCACCGCGTACTGGACGAACGGCAGATCGGCCACCACCCGCCCCTGATCCTCGTAGTGCTTGAGGGTGGCAGAAGCCAGATAGAGGTGGCTCAGCACGTCCCCAAGACGGGCAGAGATCATCTCCTTGCGCTTGAGCTCGCCGCCCAGCATCAGCATGGAGATATCGGCGCACAGGGCCAACCCCTTACTCATGCGGCCCAACTGCTTGTAGTAACGGGCGGTGGCGCCGCTAACCGGAGCCGAGTTGAACTGACCCAGGGTCAGCCCCTGGAACAGGGCACCGAAGAAGTTGCCGGTACCAAAAGCGATGTGCTTCATCAGCAGGCCGTCAAACTTCTCGAGACCGCGCTCGAAGTCAGGATCGGCGGCCGCTTCCATCTCACCGAAGACATACGGGTGGCAGCGGGTCGCCCCTTGCCCGAAGATCATCAGGTTACGGGTCAGGATGTTGGCCCCCTCCACCGTGATAGCGACCGGCACGCCCATATAGGCATAACCTGTGTAGTTCTTGGGCCCGAGCTGGATAGCACGACCGGCGTGGATATCCATCGAGTCATCCATCACCTGACGGGCCATCTCGGTCATGTGGTACTTGGAGATCGCGGTGACAATGGCCGGCGCCTGACCAAGATCCAGTGAGCCGGCGGTCATGAGACGAGCCCCTTCCAACTGGTAGGTCAGGCCACCGATACGGGCCAGCGCCTCCTGAATGCCCTCGAACTTGCCGATGGACATGCCGAACTGCTTGCGCACATAGGCGTAAGCACTGGCGGTGCGGCTGGTCATGTGGCCACAGGCGGTGCCGAGTGCCGGCAACGAGATGCCGCGACCGGCAGAGAGGCACTCGACCAGCATGCGCCAGCCACGGCCCGCGTAGTCGGGGCCACCGATGATCCAGTCGAGCGGGATGAACACATCCTTGCCGAAGGTCGGGCCGTTGAGGAAGGCCAGCCCCATCGGGAAGTGGCGATCGCCGACGCGCACGCCGGGGTGGCTGGTCGGGATCAGGGCGCAGGTGATGCCGAGCTCCTCCTTGTCACCCAGCAACTTCTCCGGATCATACAGCTTGAAAGCCAGACCCAGCACGGTGGCGCGTGGCGCCAGCGTGATGTAGCGCTTGTTCCAGTTCAGGCGGATGCCAAGCACCTCCTTGCCCTGGTATTCGCCCATGCAGACGACGCCCTTGTCGGGAATAGAGCCGGCATCGGAGCCCGCCTCGGGGCCAGTCAGGGCGAAGCAGGGGATCTCCTTGCCGTTGGCCAGACCCGGCAGCCAGTAATCCTTCTGGGCCTGGGTGCCGTAGTGCATCAGCAGCTCGCCCGGGCCAAGGGAGTTCGGCACCATCACGGTCACGGCAACGCTCAGGCTCTTGGTGGCGATGCGGGTGACGATGGTGGAGTTGGCAATCGCCGAGAACTCGCGGCCACCATAGCTCTTGGGAATGATCAGGGAGAAGAATCCCTCTTGCTTGAGGTAATCCCACACCTCTTCCGGCAGCTCCTTGGCTTCGTTGACGATCTTGAAGTCGTCGACCATGGAGAGCAGGGTTTCGACCTGATTGTCGAGGAAGGCCTGCTCCTCGGCGCTCAGCTCAGCCTTGCCGTAGCCATGCAGCTTCTTCCAGTCCGGTTTGCCGCGGAACAGTTCGCCGTCCCACCAGACCGAGCCAGCCTCCATGGCCTCCCGCTCGGTGGCCGAGAGGGGCGGCAGTATCTTCTTGAAGATGCCAAAGACAGGGCGGGTCACCAGCTTCTTGCGCACCGGGGCAACCCCCAGCACGACCGCGATGGCAAGGACCAGCAGGATAAGCAGTGTGGTCATAGGTCAGTTCCTTTTACGTTCACAGTTCCGTTGATGCTTGTTGTGGTTGTTAGCCGGCCAGCGAAAGCCGGGTCGGATTGACTGGCGCACCGACACCGGACGCCAGGTAGGGGATCACGTTACGCACCAGCCCCTCGACATCGAGCTGCTGGCCAAAATCGGCCTGCGCGATATCGCGCAGGGCATCGGCCGAGGCCATGGTGAACACGACGGTGCCGAGGGTGAAGTGCAAGCGCCAGAAGAGATCGGCTGGAGAGAGGGCCGGATTGGCCCGGGAGATGGCCTGAGTAATGTGACCGAGCACCTCGCCATACTCGCTGGTGATAAAGCGCCGCAGGTGGCCCTGACTATCGATATAACCGCGACCCAACAGTTGCATGAACAGGGCCGGGCCGTTGCTGCGCACCTCGGTCAGGGACATCAACGGCTCGACAAACGACTCAAACACCGCGAGCAGGGTGATCTCCTCTTGCTGCTGCAGGGCATCAAGCTGGGCATCCAGGCGCGGCATGAAGAGGCTGAGATAGCGATCCAGTACCGCCTGGATCAGCTCCTTTTTCGAGCCAAAGTGGTAGTTGACCGACGCTAGATTGACATCGGCCTCACCCGTGATGAGGCGCAGGGAGGTATCGGCGAAACCGCGCTCGGCGAAGAGCACTTCGGCGGCATCCAGAATACGGTTCTTGGTGTCGGTCTTGGTCACGAAAACGCCCTCTTAAACGAATGTTTAAAAAGTACGTTTCACCCCCAGCAATGTCAATAGCATGTTAATGAGATTGCAAAACTGTTTTCGTGGATTGTGATGTATGAAGTGAAATGTTTTTTTGAACTTTCACCACAGGGGGCAGTCTATATCTATGCCACTGCAATTAAGCATTAGTCTTTGCCCAACATTCCCTGTGTAAGTTGGGCATTTTTTTGTCCGCAATTTCCCCTTCACCCCTTCTGCTCAAGCAGAAAGTCGCGCAGTGCCCGGTTGGCCCGCGACAGAGGGTCTTCCCGCCGCCACGCCACGCAAAGATCCAGATGAATGGGCGGTGAAAAGGGCACCGCATAGAGATCGGCATCCTCCTCTATCGCCATGCGCAGCAAGGTCGTCACCGCAAACCCCTGGCGCACCACCGCCTTGTGCAGCGGGATAAGATTGCTCTCAAAGGCGATGCGCGGGGTAATACCGGCCTCGGCGGCCAACTGATCCATGTACTCCCTGTGATAAAAACCGTGACGAAACAGGGCCAGCTCCTCGGCGAAGAACTCCGGCAAGCTGATGGCGCTGCGCCCGCGCCAGGGGTGATCTTCTCCCACCACGGCCACCATCTCCTCGCGCACCAGCCGCTCCCCCACCAGCTCGGCCGGCAGATCAGAGGCAATAAGAATGGCCAGATCGAGCTCCCCTTGCGCCATCCTGGCCAGCAGGGCCCGGGTCCCCGCCTCTTCCACCTGGATCCGCAGCCCCGGATAGCGATGCTTGAACGCCATCAAAATTGGGGGAAAAAAATAGGAGCCCAGCATAAAGGGAATGCCGATGCGTACCTCGCCGC
The DNA here is from genome assembly GCF_014892695.1 of Aeromonas simiae. Taxonomy (NCBI): domain Bacteria; kingdom Pseudomonadati; phylum Pseudomonadota; class Gammaproteobacteria; order Aeromonadales; family Aeromonadaceae; genus Aeromonas; species Aeromonas simiae. The sequence continues at coordinate 1,330,836 of NZ_CP040449.1, read as the reverse complement.
TGACCAAAGAGCGTAGCTCCGCCATCTCCTGCTCGGCCCGCTCGGCCTGTAACAACAGACGCCGAGCATGGCCGAGCAGCACCTCACCTTCCGCCGTGATGCGCACCCGCCGCTCCTGGCGCTCAAACAACTTAAGCTCGAGTCGCTGCTCAAGCCTGGCAATCGCCATGCTGACCGCCGACTGGGCCACATGATGACGCCGGGCCGCAGCAGTAAAGGAGCCGGTCTCGGCCACGGCAACCAGATAAGCGAGCTGGCGCAGATCCATCTATCACCTCAAGTGATGCGTTTGATAATTTAAATATATTATCTTTATGTATGGCTGCTCCACTACTCTCTCCCCATTACATGGGAGTGCCGTCATGCTCGAACTCGGAAGTCGCCCCTGGTGGCGCGCCACCCTGGCCCTCGGCCTCGGCTCATTTCTGGTCTTTCTCAATCTCTATCAGGCCCACCCCCTGCTGCCTTTGCTCACCGATCAGTTCGGCGTCTCGGCCTTGATGGCCGGCGGCGCCCTCTCGGCCTGCACAGCCGGGTTGGCCGTTGGCCTGCTACCGGCTGCGCGGCTGGCCGATCGCCTAGGGCGGCGCCACGTCATGCTCGGAGGTCTGCTTGGCGCCATCCTTTTTTCTCCCCTTGTCGCCCTGTGCAGTCACTTCGAGGCGCTACTACTGCTGCGCTTTATGCAGGGGTTGCTGCTGGCAGGACTGCCGGCCACGGCGATCGCCTATATGGGGGAGGAGTTCAGTAAGCGGGGATTGATGAGCGCGGTCGGCATCTACATCGCCGCCAATTCCCTCGGCGGTATTGCAGGAAGAGTGGTCGCCGGTCTGTTTGCCGGCTGGCAAGGAAACTGGCAGGCCGCATTCTGGGGGATTGGGCTGCTCAGCCTGCTGCTGCTGCCGCTGGTCATGTGGCTGTTGCCAAGGCAACAGGGATTTGTCCCCAGTCAGCCTCGGCGCGGCGAGCTAGTCAGTGCGCTGCGGCGGCACCTTGGCTCCCCGCTGCTGGTCGGCGCCTATCTTATCGGTGGGATCAACTTCATGGTCTTCCTAAACCAGTTCAGTTACCTCACCTTCTTGCTGAGCCATGCCCCCTTCTCACTGCCGGCCCAGTGGCTGGGGTTGCTGTTTCTCACCTATCTACCGGGCACCCTCGCCTCTTCCTTGAGCGGACGAGTGGGGCAACGACTGGGCACGGCCCACGCCATGACCCTCGGCATCCTCATCATGATGGGCGGCGCCCTGCTGCTGCTCGGTGGCACGCTGATGACGATCCTGAGCGGGCTGATGGTCGCAAGTTTTGGGTTTTTCCTGACCCACGCCAGCGCCAGCAGCTGGGTCGGCCAGCATGTGCAAAGCCACAGAGCGATCGCCTCGTCCCTTTACCTCATCGCCTACTATCTGGGCGCCAGCGTCGGCGGCGCCTACCTGCACCCCTTCTGGGAGGCAGGAAAAGTCACGGGGATGGTAATAGGAGTCTTGCTTGGGTTGCTCACTACCATGGCCATTAGCCTCTGGCTGGGCCGAAGTGAACACCCGAGGCGAGCTGGCCCACGATGTTGTCAGCGCTAAGGCTGATGCCAGTAGTCGGCAGGCACGGGCGTCACCGCCACCGTCGCTTTTTCCTCAGCGATCACTGCCTCAAGGGGGCGTAAATGAAACTTCACCTGACCCCCGACAAGCGGTAGCGACACGTCGGGGTTGCGGCCATCAAACTGGTTTTCGGTGCGAAATGCCAACTGAGGATGCGCCGCGACCAGGGCGCTCAGCGAAGGCACCACCAACTCGATATGCTCAAGCCCGGCCTGATGGCTGCGCCCCAGTTTGGGAGCGGCCAACTCGATGCAGGGCACCCCATGCCGTGCCAGCTGCACCGGCTGGTGATAGCGAAAGGTGGCGATCGGCCTTCCCCCTATCATCCCCTCGACCAGCAGCTCGCCGGCCTGGGCCAGCGCTGTGCGCAAGCGCAGATACTCCTCCCGGCTGGCGGCGCGGTAACAGAGGTGATCGACAGGATGGGAGGTATCGATCCCCAGTTCAGTCAGCTGATCAAGCAGCGAAGAAACAAAAGGGGCCTGCGGCCCCAGTAGTGTGTCCAGCGGGTGAACCATGAATTACCACTTCTTCTTGGGTTGAAACAACATGTCCAGCTCGTCGGCTTCCTTGTCCTTGATATTTTGCAGCTCTTTCTGGCTCTCGCTTTGCAGCCGATGATCGAGTTCAGCCAGCCCCTGGCGCAGATCCTCTTCGCGGGCGATGAGGTAGGCATCCTTGTCGCTCACGTTGCCAAGCACCGCCAGTCCCTTAGCAAGCAGCTGCCGGCAAGAGCCAAACTGTTTGCTGTTCATCGCCTCACGGGCCCGCTGCAACAGGTTGGCAATGTTGACTTTGAGCAGCATCAACTCAAGGCGGCGATCCTCATGGGCAAAGCCCTGTGGATCGATCTTCCCCTTGTTGTGCTCCACCCGCAAGACGGCCCGCATCTTCTTGATGGTCTGCAACATCTGGATCGCCTGGCGATCCGACTCGGGGGGACGGAAACTGCCGTCATCGGGTGAGCGGTAATTCTCCTGAACGCTGGCGATCTGCGCCTGGGCATCTTGGATACGCTGCTTGATCTGGACATGCCCTGGCGAAGCCTGGGCGATGGCACGATAGGCATCGAGGATGCGGTGTTGCAGGATCAGTACCAGTGATTTGGAAAAAGGCAGCAAATTGACATTGAGCAGCACCGCCTCGGCCTCGTCGGCAATCGCCTTGTAGCGTGCCACGGTGGCGCGCCGATCAGATGCCACTTTTTGCTTGTACTGCTGCATCACGTTATAGGCGATCACTAAAAACAGCAGCGCGCCTATCGACAGCAGCACCAAGGTCAAAATCATGGCATCCCTCGCTCAATTTAAGCCCAGTCGTGTGATCCTACATCAAGCAGCAACCTTGTGACAGCCTGCCTGTTGCTATGCATCGGCATCAATAGAGGCTTTCTGAAGCTACTTGAGTAAAAAACCCTGCCGCTGCAACGCCGCCAACATGAAGGGACGGGCCTCTTTGCCGAGGATGGCGCGGATTTGGCCACTCCAGGTCACGCTCTTTTGATTGCTGCTGCGCCCTTGATAGTAGCTGTGCATGGTGTCGTCATAGGCCGCCAGCAACGTACTATCCACCTCTGCCGGATAGTGGTTCTCATGCACCACCAGCGCACGCGGCAAGCGTGGCTTGCGCTCCGGGATCTGGGCCGGGTGGCCAAGACACAGCCCAAACAGCGGAAAGACGCCAACAGGCAGGGAGAGCGCCTCCACCACCTTATCGGGGTGGTTGCGCAGCCCGCCGATGTAAACACCGCCCAGCCCCATCGATTCGGCCGCCAACAGGGCGTTTTGCGCCATCAGCGCCCCATCGATGGCCCCGATCAGCAGTTGTTCGGTAAAGCCAGTCATGGCATCGGGGGCCACCGCCAGATGGCGGCGGTAATCGGCGCAAAAGACCAGGAATTCGGCCGCGTCGGCCACATAGGCCTGCTGGCCCGCATACTCGGCTAACCGCTCGCGCAGCTCGGGCTCCGTAACACGGATGATGCTGTTGGCCTGCAAAAAACTGGAGCTGGAGGCCGCTTGGGCACTGGCCAAAATGGCATCAAGCTGCTCGCCCTTGATGGGCTCAGGAGTGAACGAACGAATGGAGCGATGGTTCAAAATCAGATCGACAACGGAATTCATGGTTCCTCCTTGCGTGGGGAAACCACTCTAAACCAAAAGCCGGGGAAGGCCCAGTCTTCGCGCCGAAGTCACATCCTCGGTTACAGTCTGCCTAGTCGGGCCGCACCAAGGGGTGGCCAAGGCGTAACCATGGCGGGAGCACCGCCACCGCCTTGGGGATTATTGTTTCGCCAGGGTAAAACTGCCGATGCAGCTATCGATGACAAAACCATTCAGCTCGAGATCCGCCGCCGCCATCGGCCTGCTGATGAGATAGCCTTGAATGCGATGACAGCCTTGCCGACGCAGCGCCGTCAGCTCTTCTTCGGTTTCCACCCCTTCGGCGATGAGATCGATCCCCAAGCTCGATGCCATGGCGACGGTGGCGCGGATCACCGGCAGGTTGAACCCAACCACGAAGGAGCGGTCGAGTTTGATCTCGTTAATCGGCAACCGATTGAGGTAAGCCAGCGACGAATAGCCGGTACCAAAGTCATCGATGGAGATGCGGATCCCCAACTGGCCCAACGCCTCCAGCACTTGGCTCGAGCCACGAACATCCAGCATCAGCACCGTCTCGGTCAGCTCCAAGGTGAGCAGGTGGGGGGCGATGGCATGGGCCGCCAACTGCTGCGCCACCCAGTCCGGCAGCTCGGCGGTGATCTGCATGCCCGACAGGTTCACGGCCAGCGGCACCTCAACACCGAGGCGCTCGCGCCACCTTGCCTGCTGGGAGAGCGCGCTGCACAGCACCCAAGCGCCAATCTCACGGATCAGCCCCATCTCCTCGGCCAGTGGGATAAACTCAGCCGGCGATACCTGGCCAAGTACCGGATTGTGCCAACGCAGCAGCGCCTCACAGCTATCGATGATGCCCCGCGCCAGATCCACCTTGGGCTGGTAGACCAACGACAGCTCACCGCGCCCGATGGCCTTGGCCAGAAACTGCTTGAGGGTCAACTTACGGTGCAGCTCCTGCTGCATGCTGGGGGTAAAACGCTGCCACAGGAAACGCCCCATGTGCTTGGCCTGATACATGGCCATGTCGGCTCGGGTGATGAGGTTGTCACCATCATCGGCGTCGTCGGGATAGATGGCGATGCCAATACTGCCACCGATGCTCACCTCAGGCAGGCCACTGAGCACGAATGGCTTGACCATCTGGGACAGCATCTGGTCGGCAAATTGCTCGGCCCGCTCGCTGCCCTGCTGCAAGGGCACCAGGGCAGTAAACTCATCGCCGCCGAGGCGAAATAACTCCACATCGCGCGGGCAAATCTCTTTGAGGCGACTGGCCACCCGCTCTAGCAGGCGATCCCCGGCACGGTGGCCGAAGTTGTCATTGATAAGCTTGAAGTTGTCGAGATCCATAAACAGCATGGCAAAACGGGAGCCCAAGCTGCAATTGATCTCAAGGGATTTCATCAGTCCGTAACGATTGAGCAGGCCGGTCATCGAGTCGTGGCGGGCCAGGTGACGATGTTCGAGCTCCTCAAGCTTGCGATCCGTAATGTCACGCAAAGTCAGCAGGATCTGGCCCTGTTGAGGCACATAGCGAAACTGGTACTGGAACCAGCGCCTCCCCTTGAGGGTATTGCCCTCCCCCTCACAGACCACCTCCTCCTGAGCGCGCAACCGCTGATAGAAGGGCTCATCGGCCCCCCTAAATAGCTGCGCCAACTGGGTGATCTGCGCGCCAAAACAGTGATGGAAATAGCTATTGCCGCTAACCAGCCGTCCCGCGTTATCAAACAGGCAGGCTATCGTGTCCCCCCGCACCATGGCGGCCCCATGATAGAAGCTGTCAGCATCGAGCATCGCCTCACAGATCATCATCATCCTGCCGCTGGTCTCGATACCGGAGAGGCGCAGATAAACCTGCTTTTTGATGCCACGTGGCGAGAGGCTCCACCACTCACTGAAACTGCGGCCGGCCCGGAACTCGTCGAGATAGCGCTGCAACAACAGATCCACCGCGGGGGCCATCTCTTGCGCAAAGTCGCGCTGACGTAGCTCCTCGAGCGAATGGGCCTCCCACAGAGAGAAGGAGGCATGATTGGCCCAGAAGATACGGTGCTGCTGAATGTCATAAATCCAGACGGGGGTGTGCAGCAGATTGAGCGAGGCGAGGCCCCTTTCCTGTAGCGGCATTGGGTGGATCACACGAAACGGTGTCATACGACACATTATGGGTCAGGCCGACATGCCGGGCTCACGCCCTTCGCTGCCGACGGTGGTCACACTCTAGTCTGTCCGATAAAACCAAGAAAAAAGCCCATAGAAGGCCACAAGCTCCCTAGTTCCACCGGTAAAGAGAACGCTATCTCTTTGATATTAATCGGATCAGTAATTAGTAGTTTCATGATTTTTATACTTTTTTTATTTTCACTACAACTATCATGACCACGCACAGGAGGGAATGTGGCCCCTGGTGCGTCCCAGCCGCCAGCCTATCTGGCCGCGATGAGCTCTCCCTCAGTCTCACTCGCGCCACAACGGTTGACATCGTTTAACTATCTGCTGGCACGACAGCGACGTTTCCTTCGTTATCGCTCGTATGACAGAGTATCTTTTCAGCAGATGGCGACTTGTCCCTACATGGGCGGCTTATTCTTGCGCCAGTATCTGGCTCTCGATACCGCGCAGCGTCACCAAGAGACAAAGCAGATCAATGAAAGTGCGCTTAATGGTTGCCAAGCCCGGAGCATCCTCCTAGATTCGGTTCCTTGGTGCATTTGATTGCGGTTGCCCATGAAACACCTCGACGATTTCTATTTATTTGTCAAAGTCATCCAAGAAGGGGGCTTTTCGCATGCGGCGGCGGCACTGGACATGCCCACTGCCACCATCAGCCGACGAATTACCCAGCTTGAGGAACACCTCGGCTATCCATTGCTACAGCGTTCAACCCGCAAGCTGCGTCTTACTGATGAGGGATTGCGCTACTACCAGCGGCTGTGTGGCCCGCTACAGGAGCTGGAGCAGGCTACCGGCGAAATCTGGGGAGAGGGGCAGGATCTCTGCGGCCTCATCAAGATTGCCTCCCCCATCTCGGTCTCCAATACCCTGCTCATCGAGCTGCTGGCCGATTTTAGCCGGGCCTATCCGCGCATCCGCTTCGAGCTGGAGCAGACCAACGACCATCACCGCCTATTCGACGCCGAGTGGGATCTGGTGCTGTTCAACGGCGACCTGCCCAAGCAGGTGCCACATGCCCAGTTGCTGGGCCAGATTGACTATGCCCTGTATGCCTCCCCGCTCTACCTCCAGCAATTCGGTACCCCTAACCACCCCGGCCAGCTCGCTGAGCATGCCCTTATCTACTGCTGGCCTTACTCTAGCTGGCAACTGCGCAAGCGCGATGGAGAGCACGCCGAAGTCGTCCAGCCCGGCCGCTTATCGGTGAATCAGTCACCCGCCGCAGTACTGGCAGCCTGTAATCACCTCGGCATCGTCAATGTGCCGCGCCACTCGGCCATGCCCCAACTGCGCAGCGGACAGCTAGTGCCAGTACTGCCCGACTGGCAGGCCGGCCAGCGTGACTTCCAGTTGCTGGTCAATAACCCGGCCTTCATCCCGCTGCGGGTCACCCTGCTGGTCGATTTCATCAAGCGCCACCTGCAACAATACAGCACAGCCCAGTGAGCCGAGGTTGCAGCGACCTCGCCACTGGCCACACTATAGGAACATGTCAGGCTGCCAGGGATAATCATGAACGTATTGATCTGCGACGATTCTGCCTTTGCCCGTAAGCAGTTGGCCCGCGCCCTGCCCGCCGGCTGGCCGGTGACTCTGCACCAGGCGACCAATGGCCTAGAGGGGGTGGAGCAGGTGCTGATGGGCCACGGGGATCTGCTGTTTCTCGATCTCACCATGCCCGAACTCGATGGTTACGGCGTCCTTGAAACCCTCAAGCGCGAGGGGATCCGCAGCAAGGTGATCGTGGTCTCGGGAGATATCCAGCCCGAGGCATACCAGAAGGTGATGAGCCTTGGCGCCATCGACTTCATTAAAAAACCGGCCAGCGGCGAGCAGATCGTCGCCCTGCTCGAGCGCCACGGCCTGTGGCGCACCGATGAGGCCCGCACTGACGTGGCCCCCACCATGGCGCTGACGGTCGAGGCGCGCGATGTCTATCAGGAGCTGGCCAACGTGGCCATGGGCCAGGCGGCGGATCTGCTGGCCCGCCTGCTCGATGCCTTTGTCGTGCTGCCCATCCCCAACGTCAACGTGCTTGAGGTTTCCGAGCTGCACATGGCCCTCAACGCTGCCGCCAAGCAAGAGACCCTGTCGGCGGTGTGCCAAGGCTTTATCGGTGCCGGCATCGCCGGGGAGGCGCTGCTGCTGTTCCACGACTCGAGCTTTGCCGATCTGGCCCGGCTGATGAAGTTTGAAGGGGAGCTCGACCGACGTGCCGAGCTCGAGCTGCTGATGGACACCGCCAACGTGCTGATCGGCGCCTTTTTGCGCGGCTATGCCAACCAGCTCGATACCCCCTTTAGCCAGGGGCACCCGGTGGTTCTTGGCCAGCACAGGCCCATCGAGGCGTTGATCCAGACCAACCAGAGCCGCTGGCGGCGTACCCTGGCCATCGAGATCAACTACCGGGTGGATGGATATGCGGTGCAGTGTGACCTGCTGCTGCTGTTTACCGAAGATTCGATTGCCACCATGAACAACAAGATCATGCACATGCTGTAGGAGTACTCATGGAGATCCGGGAGTTTCACTGGTTGATGAACATAATCCAGAATCTGGACGTCGGGCTGGTGATCCTCGACACCGACTACCGCATCCGGGTATGGAATGGCTTCATGGAGAGCCACAGCGGTCGCCTCACCCATGAGGTACAGGGGGGCTCGCTCTTTGAGTTGTTCCCCGAGGTCGACCGCAAGTGGTTCGAGCGCAAAGCCAACATGGTGTTCAAGCTCAACAACCGCGCCTTCAGCACCTGGGAGCAAAAACCCTATCTGCTGCGTTTTTCCAATTACCGCCCCATCACAGGCGCGGCGCCGCACATGTACCAAAATCTCACCCTGGTGCCGCTCGCCGACTTCAATGGCGAGGTGACCCATATCGCCATCATGATCTACGACGTCACCGACGAGGCCATGCTAGCTAGCGGCAAACAGTAAGGGCGCCTCTGGCGCCCTCTTCGTTTCTGCACGTTGCCGCCGGCTGGCTCAACGCTCCAGCATCAGCTCGGTGAAGGCGTCGATCACCTCCTCCACATCGTCATCGCTCACCTGTAAATGGGTGACCAGGCGCAGCATCCCGTAACCGGAGCAGAGGATGCCGCGCTCTTTCATGAACTGGGTGACCTCAGCCAGATCGCGCCCCGCTATGGTCAGAAACAGCATATTGGTCTCGGCGCTGGCCACCTCGATGCCGGGCAAGGCTCCCAGCCCCTCGGCCAGACGGGCGGTACGGCGGTGATCGTCTGCCAACCGCTCCACATGATGCTCGAGGGCAAACTGACCGGCCGCCGCCAGCACGCCAGCCTGGCGCATGCCCCCTCCGAGCATCTTGCGCAGGCGCCGGGCGCGCACAATCAGAGCGCGAGAGCCCACCAGCAGCGATCCCACCGGTGCCCCCAACCCCTTGGAGAGACAGACCGAGATGCTATCAAAATGGGCCGCGATGTCGCGAGCCGGGACCCCACTTGCCACGGCGGCGTTGAACAAGCGGGCCCCATCGAGGTGCATGGCCAGTCCAGCCCCGCGCGCCCACAGCGACACCTCGGCCAAGTAATCAAGCGGCAGCACCCGGCCGTTGTGGCTGTTCTCAAGGCAGACCAGACGGGCCTGGGCAAAATGGGCATCATCGGGCGCCACCGCTGCCTGCAACGCCGACAGTGGCAAGATGCCGTCGGCCTGCATCGGGATGGCATTGAGCACCACAGATCCCAGCACGGCGCTACCGCCCGCCTCATAGCGATAAATATGGGCGTGATCCCCCACCAACGCCGCCTCCCCGCGTTGGCAGTGACTCATCACCCCCAACAAGTTGGACATGGTGCCGCTTGGCACAAACAGGGCGGCCTCCTTGCCGAGCAGATCGGCGATAAACGCCTCAAGCCGGTTGACGCACGGATCCTCCCCGTACACATCGTCGCCCACCTGGGCATGCAGCATCACCTGACGCATGTCATCGCTGGGCTGGGTCACCGTATCACTTCGCAGATCAATAAAACGCATAGATCCCTCCTTGCTGACCCGACGTTACAAAGCCCTCGCAGGGCAGGCAAGTCATGGTTGACGGGAATGTGAGATAAGTGGCGAGGCGGTGGCCCCGCCCGAGGTTACGAGGCGTCGCTCTGGCGCTCGGGCGCCGCGTCGGCGAAGGCCTGCAACGCCATGCAGCGATCATGGATGCGACACAGGGTGGGGTAGTCAGACAAGTCCATGTTATAGCGGCGAGCGTTATAGACCTGTGGCACTAGCATGCAGTCGGCCAGGGTCACCTCGTTGCCGACACAGTAGACGCCGGAGCTGGAAGCCAGCAACTGCTCAAGGGCCCAGAAGGTCTCGCGGATCCAGTGGTGATACCAGCTTTCCCGCTGCACCTCGCGCACCCCGAACTCGCTCTCTAAGTAGTTCAACACCCGCAGGTTGTTGAGGGGGTGCACGTCGCAGGCGATCATGTCGACAATCTGGCGCACTCTGGCGCGCTCCTGAGGGGATGAAGGAAGCAGCGGATAGGCAGGATAGGTCTCGTCGAGGTACTCCATGATGGCGACCGACTGACCAATTCCCCACTCGCCATCGACCAGAAACGGCACCAGTCCCTGGGGGTTGAGCCGGCGATAAGCCTTCTCTTTTTGTTCACCGCCGCGCAGATTGACCGCGACCTGCTCGTAGGCAATCCCCTTGAGACCCAGCACAATGCGCACCCGAAAGGTGGCCGACGACCGCCAATATCCATACAGCTTCAGCATAGTGTTCCCCACAGTGGTACTCCCTAACGCGGCGGGCAGGCCATGACCTCCTGCTCGATACGGCCAAAGAGCGGCTGGCCGGCCCGATCGCGCATCATGATGGTCACTCTATCACCAAAGCGCAAAAAGGGAGTAGAAGCTGCGCCGCAATCCATGATCTCAAGCATCCTTCGCTCCGCTAAGCAGGATGAGCCGGCGCTGCGATCATAGTTAGAGACGGTACCGGAGCCGATAATAGTGCCCGCCCCGAGTGGCCGGGTACGGGCGGCATGGGCAATCAGGGTGGGAAAATTGAAGGTCATGTCGCAGCCTGCATCGGGGGCGCCAAACAGGGCGCCATTGAGCCAGGTTTCGAGCTTCAGATGCACCTTGCCCCCCTGCCAGGCATCACCCAGCTCATCCGGGGTGACCGCCAGCGGAGAAAAGGCGCTCGACGGCTTGGACTGAAAAAAACCAAACCCCTTGGCCAGCTCCCCCGGGATCAGATTTCTCAGGCTCACGTCATTGACCAGCATCAGCAGCTTAATGTGATCCAGCGCCGCGGCCTCGCTCACTCCCATGGGGACGTCGTCGGTAATGACCGCCACCTCGGACTCAAAATCGATGCCCCACCCCTCATCCGCCATCCGGATCGGATCGCGCGGGGCGATAAAGCTGTCACTCCCCCCCTGATAAATGAGTGGCTCGTGCCAGAAATGCTCGGGCATCTCGGCGCCGCGCGCCTTACGCACTAGCTCGACGTGGTTGACGTAGGCGCTGCCATCGGCCCACTGATAGGCGCGCGGCAGGGGCGAGAGGCAGGCGGCCTCATCAAACGGGAAGGCCTCGGCCTGCACGCCGTCGCACAAATCGCGATAGACCTGTGCCAGGCGCGGGGCCAGGCTCGCCCACTCGTCGAGCGCCGCCTGCAAGGTCGACGCGAGATGGCCCACCCGGCAGGCGCGGGTCAGATCCCGGCTCACCACCACCAGCTCGCCGTCGCGGCGACCATTTCTCAATGTGGCCAGTTTCATTTACTGCTCCTTACTCTGGCGCTGCCAGCTGTTGACATATTCCCGCACCTCAACGGCCTCGCACACCGGCCCCAGAGTGAGTGCGTCGCGACAATCGAGCATCACCGCCACCTCGTCGGTGACGGTCTTGGCGTGGGCCTGCCCGGCGGCAAACGCCTTGGGGTGCGGCCCGTGGGTAAAACCGGCCGGGTGGAGAGTGAGCATGCCGCGCTCGATGTTATCGCGGCTGAAAAACGCCCCGGCGTGGTAGAACAGCACCTCGTCGTAGTCGTCGTTGTTGTGGTAGAAGGGCACCCTAAGGGCCCCCGGATCGCTCTCGATGGGGCGCGGCACGAAGGTGCAGACCACAAAACGGCTCGCCACGAAGGTGGTGTGGGCCGAAGGGGGCAGGTGATAGCGGTGGCTCATCAGAGGGCGGATATCGCGCCAGTTGAGCCTGACCACACACAGATCCCCGTGCCAGCCGATGGCATCGAGGGGGTTGAACGGCCAGGTGACGACCGACACCTGGTTGTGGCGTTTTATCTGCAATGACCAGGGCGTTTCATCCTGTTGGGCGAGAAAGCGCTCATCGATGGCCGGCACCTCGAGCACAGCCGGATCGAAGATGGCGTGGTTGCCCACCAGCCCCCGCTCCGGCAACTGGAAGCTGTCGTTGGTCGCCTCGATCAGCAGCACAAACAGGGGCGCGCTCGGCTCAATGCGCCACATGGTGCCGCGCGGGATGAGCAGGTAATCCCCCTGACTGAAGCTAAGATGGCCGTAGTCACAAAACAGCTCCCCTGCCCCTTCGTGGATGAACAGCAGCTCGTCCCCGTCGGCATTGCGCACCAGACACGGCATAGGCTCGTGCAAGCGCCAGATGCGGTAACGGCAGTGGGCGTTAAAGAGCAGATCGGGCACCACCCAGGGAGAGGGGCTGCTCACTTCTTCACCGAGCGCGTTGAGGTTGAGCAGATGGGGGCGCAGTGGCCCCTCCCAGCCAATCCAGTCGGTCGGAGGATGGCGGTGATGAAGATGGGAGGCGGGGCCGAAGAAGCCGGCTCGCCCCAGCTCCCGCTCGTAGATGGCCCCTTCCGGAAGATCGGCGTGGGCCTGCCGTGAACTGATCCCCTCACGGTGGGGGAAGCTTATCCATTTACGCATGACGCAGTACCCCGCGACGGATCTGATCTTGTTCAATCGATTCGAACAGGGCCTGGAAGTTGCCCTCCCCAAACCCCTCGTTGCCCTTGCGCTGGATGATCTCGAAAAAGACCGGGCCGATGACGGTGTCGGTGAAAATTTGCAGCAATATCCCCTCCTTGGTGGGGGCCCCGTCGATGAGGATGCGCAGCTCGCGCAGCGCATCGAGCGGCTCCCCATGGCCGGGCACCCGCTCGTCCACCTTCTCGTAGTAAGTATCAGGGGTTGCCATGAAGCCGGTCCCCCGGCTACGCAGGGTGCGAACTGTGTGGTAGATGTCGCCGGTCGCGAGGGCGATGTGCTGGATCCCCTCCCCCTTGTACTGGCGCAGGTACTCCTCAATTTGTGACTTGTCGTCTGCCGACTCGTTGATGGGGATGCGGATCTTGCCGCACGGGGCGGTCATGGCGCGCGAGTGCAGGCCGGTCAGCTTGCCCTCGATGTCGAAGTAGCGGATCTCGCGAAAGTTGCCGATGCGCTCATAGAAGTGGGCCCACACATCCATGTTGCCGCGATAGACGTTGTGGGTCAGGTGATCGATCTCGGTCAGCCCCGCGTCCACCGACCCCATGCGCTCCTGCCAGTCCGGGTAGAAAAGAAAATCCACCTCATAGATGGAGCCGCGCTCCCCGTAGCGATCGACAAAGGCCAGGGTGCTCTCGCCGATGCCGTAGATGGCCGGGATGTTGAGCTCCATCGGCCCTATCTTGCCGACAAACGGCTTGGCCCCCTGAGCTAGGGCGTGCTGCTGCGCCAAGCCGGCATCGACCACCCGAAACGCCATACCGCACACGCTCGGGCCGTGCTGCGCGGCGAACGCCTCAGCTTGGGAATGGGGCTCGGCGTTGATGATGAAGTTGATCGCCCCCTGGCGATAGAGCCAGCACAGCTTGTGGCGATGCTTGGCCACCTCGGCAAAGCCAAGGGAGGCAAACAGGCTCTTGAGCGCCGCGATGCCGGCTGCGGTAGGGGCCGTGAACTCGACGTATTCGAAGCCGTCGGTGCCGAGGGGGTTGCGGATCACCGGCTGGTGCTGGGGAGAGGCGGCATGACGCATGGGAGGCTCCTTTTTCGACAAATGTTATCCATTTGTTTCATTTAGGCGCGAGGGGGCGGGAAAAGAAAGAGAGGCGCAGGGAAGCGCTGCCCACAGTGGCCAGGAGCGGATGTAAAGATGCGGTTACTGACGCGCGCGCCCTTGCCGGGCGTGGCCTCGCGGGCCGTCTGGCGTCACGCCAGTGTTACAGTGACCATGTCCGGGCCTCGACGGCGGGCAGGGAGCGCCGGGCCTTCGCCAGTTGCCGGGCGCTGGGGTTGATAAGCCAGGCCCGCTCGCCCAACGCGAGCAGCGGCAGATCGGAGAGACTATCGGAGAGGGCCAGCGCAAAAGCGTGGGGGGGCAACGCGGCCCGCTTGCCCGCCCCGAAGCAGTAGTAGAGCGGTACGATGGCCCCATAGCGGCGCCCCATGCGACTGCCAATAAGGCGGGCCACCGACCCTCCGGCCCACTGATGATGCAAACACCGGCGCACCAGGGCGCGCGGCGAGGCGCTCACAATCCAGACGCGTCCCCCCTCCTGCTCAAGCAGCGCCGCCGCCTCGGCAAACAGGGGGGCGGAGCGGGCCGCCACCGCCTTGATCCAGCGCCGCCAGTCGCGCCCTCTGGCCCCCAGTGTGGCGCACCACCAGATGAGCCAGACGGTGGCGAAGCGGCAACGTGGCCAGAGCAGGGCGATCAGCGGGGCACCGAGCAGCAGCAACAATAGGGGCCAGCGCCGGGCTCGCACTATGTGGCGCAGCAAGGCGGCATGGGCGTCGCCGGGGGTCAGGGTGCCGTCATAGTCAGCGAGGATAGGGGCGCCGGTCACGGCGCCAACGCCTCGATGGCGAGCCGGGTCTCCGGCAACAGGAAGGCCTCGCCCACCTCGGGCGGGCAGACGAAGTCAAAGGCCTCGCCGCCGTACGTAAAATTGAGCCGCCAGGCATGCAGATAGCCGCGCTCGGCCGGTGTGCCGCCGTAACGCTCGTCCCCCAAGATAGGGGCCCCCACGCTTTTCAGGGCGACGCGGATCTGGTGGGTCTTGCCGGTCTCGGGGCGAATACGAAACAGCCGCAACCCCTCGCGAACCAGGCTGGAGTCAAAGCGGCTGATGGCGGGGTTATCTTGGGAGCGCGTCAGCATCCAGCTACCACCGCGCCCCTTTTTCATGTCCCCCTTGATCAGCCCCTGCTTCTTGATGGGGCGACGATCGGAGAGGGCCAGATACTGCTTTTTGATGCGCCGCTCGGCAAACCCCTGACTCAAGGCCCGGTTCGCCTCTGGATGGCGCGCCAGCAGCAGCAACCCCGAGGTCATCTTGTCGAGACGGTGCACCGGATAAAGCGCGAGCCCGGTCGCCTCGCGCACCAGGGTGACGAGACCCGGCGCACCGTTCTCCTCATGCATACCAATGCCCGGCGACTTGTCGATGAGCAGAAAGTCGGGGTGGCGCAGCAGTTCGCGAAACATGAATTCTCCAACACGGGCAACGAGGCGGGAATTGTAAGGGGCAAAGGAACCTGGCACAAATCCGCGCCGGATCACGCCGAGGAGCCCCGCCCCTTGGCGAGGAGCCCCCCGGTCAGTAAAGTAAGCCCCTGTTTCGGGGGAGCCATGACCAATATCGACTTTTCTTCCGGCCAGCTCAGGGAGGTGGCCGAACAGCTGATGGCGCAGGAGTCTGTGCTGATCCGCTCGCGCAACCTGCAACCGCTGGTGAGCCTGATGCTGGAGCACGCCCTGCTAGTTGGCCACGCCCCCCACCGCTATGGCCTCACCGACGCGGGGCGGCGCTACCTCACCCGCGCCCTGACGCTCGGCGAGCTGCGCCAGGCTCCCACCGACCCCGAGCAGTGGCTACATGAACAGGGGCTCCAACTGCCCACTCCGGTCAACCTGCGTCTGCTGGCCGCCCTCTACCGCCGCCACGGCGGCAACGGCCGCCCCCTCTTCTCTCCCGACGAAGAGGTGCGTTTTGCCGAGCAAGGGGTCGAGCTGTGCCGGGATCGCCTGCTGCGCCTGCGCACCTCGCTGCCCCTGAGCCTGTTTTTCCAGGGGGGAAGACTGGTCGACGGCGCCCCGCTGCTCGAGGCCCTCGGCGAGATCAGCCTGCCCGAGCGTGCCCTGCCCGGCCTTGGCAAGATCATCAGCAACGGCGAGCCGCTCACGCGCCTCATCACCACCGATCGCACCGGGGTCTTCACCGCCCTGCCGCTGCCCCCCGATACCCTGCTGGCCTGGCTGCCGCCCGGCGGTCATGAGCTGATCGCCCCCCTGTTCGCCGCCCTCCCCGCGACCGTCAGTTGGAGCCACCTGACCGACCTTGAGCCGGCGGGGCTGGAGCGAACCCGCACGCTGGCCGAGCGGATCGGGCGCCCCCTCAGCTACTGGCTGCCGACCGATCTGTCGCCGCACCTGCGCCACTATGCCCGCCCGCTGGAGCACGCCACCTGGGAGCCAAGCCGCCTGCCGCGCCCCCTGCTGGCCCGCCTCACCCCCCTCATCGAGCAGGGGTTAGGGCTGCCGGCCGAGCTGTTGGCGCTGGCCCATCATTGGGATGCGGTCGGCTAAACGGAGTGGGCAGCCGGCCTCGCTTATGCCATCAACACCACGCTTTTTCCCTTCGCTATTTTCCCCCTCTTCTTGCAGTGGTATAAAGAAACAACAGAGGCGCCCCTGCGCAGCAGTCGGGCGCTTCTGTTTGCCCCCAGGGATTGCCACCATCAAAAACAACGGAATACAGGGATCATCATGTTTGAAAAGGTTGTAGCCGCCCCCGCAGACCCCATCCTCGGCCTGACTGAAGCGTTTCGCAGCGACCCACGCCAGGACAAGATCAATCTGGGCGTCGGCATCTACAAGGACGAATCGGGCGCCACCCCCATCCTCAAGTGCGTCAAGCTGGCCGAACAGAAGCTGCTGACCGACGAAAAAACCAAGAACTACCTCGGCATCGAAGGTAACCAAGAGTACGCCCGCATCGTGCAGGGCCTGCTGTTTGGCAAGGGTGCCGAGCTCATCAATGCCGGTCGTGCCAAGACCGCACAGGCACCGGGTGGTACCGGCGCCCTGCGGATCGCCGCCGAGTTCATCGCCCGCAACCAGCTCTCCAAGACCGTCTGGATCTCCGATCCGACCTGGGCCAACCACGTCAGTGTGTTCCAGGCCGCCGGTCTCGAGGTGAAGTGGTACAAGTACTACGACGCCACCAGCAAGGATCTCGACTTCGCCGCCATGCAAGCCTCCCTGAGCGAGGCCCAGCGTGGTGACGTGGTGCTCTTCCACGGCTGCTGCCACAACCCGACCGGGATCGATCCGACCGCCGCCCAGTGGGAAGCGCTGGCCGAGCAGAGCGCCGCCGCAGGCTGGCTGCCCCTGTTCGACTTCGCCTATCAGGGCTTTGCCCGTGGCATCGAAGAGGACGCCGAGGGGCTGCGCATCTTCGCCCGCTCCCACCGCGAACTGCTGGTTGCCAGCTCCTTCTCCAAGAACTTCGGCCTCTATAACGAGCGGGTCGGCGCCTTCACCCTGGTTGCCGAGAGCAAGGAGGTCGCCGACACCGCCTTCACTCAAGTCAAGACCGTCATTCGCGCCAACTACTCCAACCCCCCCTCCCACGGTGCTGCCGTGGTGACCGCCGTGGTCAATGATCCGGCCCTCTTTGAGCTGTGGGTAAGTGAAGTGGCCGAGATGCGCGTGCGCATCCGCGAGATGCGCGAGCTGCTGGTGGCCAAGCTGGCCGAGCGTGGCGTGAACCAGGACTTCTCCTTCATCGCCCGCCAGAACGGCATGTTCTCCTTCTCCGGTCTCTCCAAGGAGCAGGTAGCCCGCCTCAAGGACGAGTTCGCCATCTACATCGTCGGCTCCGGCCGGATCAGCGTGGCCGGGATCACCCGCGCCAATATCGATCCCCTGTGTGACGCCATCGCCAAGGTGCTGTAAGCGCCACCAGATCCGCACGATCGAAAAGGCCCGCTGATGCGGGCCTTTCTTATGGATGCGCGCCAGCGCTCAAGGGGTCAGATCCCGATCGACCCAGTATTTCGAGCCGGTGATGCTGGCATCGAGCAGCAGCCCCTTGTCATCTTGCTGATAGATGGCCATGCCGCCATTGTACTGGGCGGTCAGTGCGCTGCGCTTCTGGCCGGCCACGGCCCCCACCTCTGAGCTAGCCTCCCACCCCTTGCTGACAAAGCGCTCGAAGGTCTCGCGATTTTCAAACAGGATCACCTGCTGGTAGAACTTGCCACCCAGCCCGGCCCCCATCCCCGCCCCGAACATCTTCATGTAGGTGCGGGCCCCATCATGACGGCTGACCGCCACCCCGGCGCCCTGGCTGGTGTTGAGCATGAGGGCGAACTTGCGCGAATCGAACACGGCATAACCGTAGGCCTGATCAAACAGCAGCTTGGCCGAGGGGCGCTCATTGAAAAGGCGCACCAGCGCGGTGTCAGCCATGGTGTCGAGTGCGCTGCGCGCCTGCTCCGCCGTCTTGGGCTCGGTCATCTCATCGAGCTTCTGGTCGGCCACCACCAGCCATGCCTTGCTCTTGGCCACGCTCTGCTCGCTCCATTCACCGGCTTGGTTGTAGGTGCTGGCGGCCCAGCTCGAGACGGAGGCCCAGGTCGCCTTGGAAAAATCGGTGACGTTCTGCCACGCCTCCTTGCCCGCCTCGCCGACGGCGTCCCCCAGTTGGCTGGCCGCCGACTTGATCTTCTCCCAGTCTGCGTGACTTGGCATGGCCACCAGGGCCGCCAGTAGCAAAGTGAGGGTGCGTATGTTCATAAATCCTCCATCATGGATGACCGGGCAACCTGCGATCGCCTGGGGAGTGCTTAGCATATCTCCCCCACCCGCCTTAGCCCAACTGTCACCCCGCCGGGCGCAGCGACACCAATTGCCCACCGCGCCGGGGTGGCGAGCGTTTCGGCCCAGAAGAAAGGCGCGGCGGCTGGCGCCCACTGCGACACCCCGCTTCACCATGGCTGCGCGTCAGCATGAACAAAGGGGCCTAAAGCCCCTGTATGAATAAGGGGGACTAAAGCCCCTGTATGAACAAGGGGGACTAAAGCCCCTGCATGAACAAGGGGGGCTAAAGCCCCCCTGCATACCAATAACGATCGGCGCCGGTTATTTCAGGCGCTTGCCGTCGGCATCGACCACCTGCTCGCCATCTTCCTTGGCGAAGGCCCCTTTTTGCTGATCGGGCAGAATATCGAGCACCCGCTCGGAGGGGCGGCAGAGGCGAGTGCCTAGGGGGGTCACCACGATCGGCCGGTTGATGAGGATCGGATGGGCCAGCATGGCATCGATCAGCTCGTCGTCGCTAAAGCGCTCCTCGGCCAGCCCCAGCGCCTCATAGGGCGGCACGTTCTGGCGCAGCAGGGCGCGCGGCGTGATGCCCATGGCCGCGATCAGCTGCACCAGGGTGTCGCGGCTCGGCGGTGTCTCGAGGTAGTGGATCACGGTCGGCTCCACGCCACTGTTGCGGATAAGCTCAAGGGTGTTGCGGGAGGTGCCACACTCCGGGTTGTGGTAAATGGTGATGTTGCTCATTGCAGTCACTCTCACGGGTTGGATTGTTCGTACCAGGCTTTGCTTCGGTTGACGATGCGCACGACCAGCAGCATGACCGGCACTTCGATGAGCACGCCGACCACGGTGGCCAGCGCCGCCCCCGAGTGAAAACCAAACAGGCTGATGGCCGCGGCCACCGCCAGCTCAAAGAAATTCGAGGCGCCGATGAGGGCCGAGGGGCCCGCCACCGCATGCTTCTCCCCCACGGCGCGGTTGAGCCAATAGGCGAGCCCGGCGTTAAAGAAGACCTGGATCAGGATGGGCACGGCCAGCAGCGCAATCACCAGCGGCTGGGCCAAGATGGCCTCTCCTTGGAAGGCAAACAGCAGCACCAAGGTGAGCAGCAAGGCGGCCATGCTCCAGGGCTGGATCCGCGCCAGCAGCGCATCGAGGTGGTCGGCCGCCAGGGCGCGTTTGCGCAGCCACTGGGCCAGGAACACCGGCACCACGATATAAAGCACGACCGAGGTAAGCAGGGTATCCCACGGCACCGTGATGCTGGAGACCCCGAGCAACAAGGCCACCAGCGGGGCGAAGGCCACCACCATGATGATGTCGTTCAGCGCCACCTGAGAGAGGGTGAAGTAGGGGTCCCCGTTGACCAGCCGGCTCCAGACAAACACCATGGCGGTGCAGGGGGCGGCGGCCAGCAGGATCAACCCCGCCACGTAGCTGTCTTGCTGATCGGCCGGCAGCAGATCGGCAAACAGCACGCGGATGAACACCCAGCCGAGCAGGGCCATGGAGAAGGGTTTGACCAGCCAGTTGATGACCAGGGTCACGCCAATCCCCTTCACGTGCTCGCGCACCTGATGCAGGGCCCCGAAGTCGATCTTGATCAGCATGGGGATGATCATCACCCAGATAAGCAGCCCCACCGGCAGGTTGACCCGGGCAACCTCAAGGGCGCCTATGGTGCGAAACAGCCCCGGCAGCAGCTGACCCAAGCCGATACCGGCCACGATGCACAGGGCCACCCAGGCGGTAAGATAGCGTTCAAAAAAGCCGATGGCGCTCGGCTCGGCGTCACGATGAGACATGATCTCTCCAGTTAGTCAGACAAGGCGGCCATCCGGCCGCCAACGATTCAAGCGTGGTGGCTCAATGCCAGCAGTGCCGCTGCCCCCACCGGCTCCTCAGGCTGGACGGTGACGGCCGCCCAGCGCGGGCAAAGCTCGGTTACCGCCGCCAGATGGGGCTGCTGGGCTGCGGCGCGGATGCGCAGCAAGGGGGCCGTGACCGACGCCGGCAACACCTGATTGACCAGCCATCCCCAAGGCTCGATGCCCGCACGGCGCAGGTCGGCCTGCAAACCGGCCGCCTCCTGCACCGGGGTGGGCTCAGGCAGGGTGACGATCAGTACCTTGGTCTGGGCCGGGTCCTGCAACTGCATCATGGGGGTAGTAAAGTGCAGCCCCTTATCCCCCATCTGGCGCGCCACCTCTCGGTGATAGGCCCCGGTCGCATCGAGCAGCAGCAGGGTGTGGCCGGTGGGGGCCGTGTCCATCACCACGAAGCGGCGGCCCGCCTCGCGAATGATGCGGGAAAACGCTTGGAACACGGCGATCTCCTCGGTGCAGGGGGAGCGCAGATCCTCCTCGAGCAGGGCGCGGCCGGCCTCATCAAGGCTCTCCCCCTTGCTCGCCAGCACCTGGGCGCGATAACGCTCGGTCTCGGCCTCGGGATCGATGCGGCTCACGGTGAGCCCGGGGGCCTCGTCGGCCAGGGTCTCCCCGAGGTGGGCCGCCGGATCCGATGTGGTCAGGTGCACATCGTGCCCCCGCTGCGCCAGTGCCAGGGCAATGGCGGCCGCCATGGTGGTCTTGCCGACGCCCCCCTTGCCCATCAGCATCACAAGGCCGTGCCCCTGCCCCTCCAGCTCGTCGATCATCGCCGCCAGCTCTGGCTGAGCGTGTGGCACGACGCCGCTCTCCTGCGCCATGGCCACCGGCGCGCCGCACAGGGCGCGCAGGGCGGCCAGCCCGACCAGGTTGGCCCCCAGCAGTGGCAAATGACTTTGGGGCAGGCGCGCCAGCGCGGTGGGCATGTTCGCCAAGGCGCGCTGCTCACGCTGCCACAAGGCCAGGGCCAAGGGGTCGTTCTGGATCGCCGGCTCGGGGAAGAGCCCGTTGATGACCAGATGGGGCAGCTGCATGCCGATGGCGGCCAGCTCAGCATGGGTGCGCGCCACCTCGCGCAGGGTCGAGCCTTGCGCACGGGCCACCAGCACCAGCCGGGTCTTGGCGCCATCACACAGGGCCGCCACGGCGGCGTGATATTGATGGCGCTGCTTGTCGAGGCCGGCCAAGGGGCCGAGGCAGGAGGCATCCCCCTTGCCGTGTTCGAGAAAATCGCTCCACGCTCCCGGCAGTTGCAGCAGGCGGATGGTATGGCCGGTTGGCGCCGTATCGAACAGGATGTGATCGAAGCGCTCATGCAGCGCCGGGTCGGTCAGCAGCGCAGTGAACTCATCGAAGGCGGCAATTTCGGTGGTACAGGCGCCGGAGAGCTGCTCCTCGATGCTCTGCACCACACGCTCGGGCAGCTTGCCGCGCACCGGCCCGACGATCCGCTCGCGGTAGTCGCGCGCCGCAGCCTGGGGATCGATCTCGAGGGCGTGCAGACCCGGCACCGCCACAAGGGGGGTGATCCGGTTGCCAATGGCGGTGGAGAACACCTGCCCCACATTGCTGGCCGGATCGGTGCTCACCAGCAGCACTCGCTTACCCGCCTCGCTCAGGGCCAGGGCACTGGCGCAGGCCAGCGAGGTCTTGCCGACCCCGCCCTTACCGGTGAAGAACAGAAACGGGGGGGCATTGCGCAAAAACTCGAACATAGAGCCTCCTGTTAGCAGCAACCGCTACCGGAGCAGCAGCCCTTGGCAATCCCCTTGATGGGCGAAGGCTCCGCCAGACCAGTGAAGCGGGCCAGCTCGCGCCGGCTCGGGTAACGCCCGGTCAGCACCACCTGTCCATCGACCAGGATCAGCGGCAGCCCCTCTTCACCGGCCACCGCCAGAAAGGCGCTCACCGCCGGGGTGTCGGCAAACATCAGGGGCTGCTGGGCCAGGTTATAGCGCTCGGCAGTGGCCCCCTGCCCGCGGGCCCACTCCAGATCGGCGGCGAACGTGACCAGAGACTGGTCGACCTCGGTACCGCAGACGCCAGTGGCACAGCACAGCGCCGGATCAAAGATTTGGATCGCCATAGGATTTACTCCTTGTTGCAACAGGTGGTGGAAGGCAGCACGGCCGGGGAGCAGCCGGAATCGGCACGCAAGGCGCCGCACGCCTCGGGGTGGCCGGCGCAGCACTCTTCGGTGAGATAACCGATAAGACCGAGCATCAGCGGAATATTGGCGCGGTAGCGCAAAAAGCGCCCCTCTTGCTCCACGCTGAGCAAATGAGCGCCGAGCATCGCCTTTAGGTGAAACGACAGGGTATTGGGGGCCACCTCGAGGGCAGTGGCCAGCTCACCGGCCACCATGCCATCGAGCCCGGCACGCACCAACTGGCGCCAGGCAGCCAGACGTACCGGCGAGGCAAGGGATTCGAGCACCTTGACGGCACTGTCGGAAGGCATGGGATCGCGCATGAGGACTCCTGGGACCATTTCAATAGTTCAACTATACAAGAAACATTGAAATGATCAACTTAAGCCCCCAAAAACAACGCGCGATTAGGGGGCGGGGGGATGGCCGTTGACGCAGCACTCCTCTTGCAAGAAGTGCAAGATGGCCTCCAGCGCCGCGTACTGGGAGATGCAGTAGAGGGTGCGGCTCTGGCGCACCTGCACCACCAAGCCGACCGAGACCAGGGCCGCGATGTGATGGCTCAGGGTCGAGCCAGGGATCCCCAGCTCTTTTTGCAGCTCCCCCACTGGCAATCCCTCGGCACCCGCCTTGACCAGATGCTTGAAGATGAACAGGCGAGTCGGATGACCCAGCTCCTTGAGCGCCTTGGCGACCGCTTCCAGCTCCATTGTGATACCCCTTCAGATTCAATATTTCGATAATACCAGAAATATCTTGCGCTCGATTATATTTCCAATATTTTAGAAATATAGTTTGATAGGAGCCCGCTATGCCCCCCTTCACCACCTTGTTGCAAGACGCCGCGCAGATGTTTCTGCTGTTGTTTGCCGAGCTGTCCCTGCTGTTTTTGCTGATCAGCGCCGCCATCAACCGCCTGCGCCAGACGATACCGGATCATCGCATCCAAGCCTTGCTCGGGGCCCGTCAGGGGCGCGGCTATCTGACTGCCGCCCTGCTCGGGGCCATCACCCCCTTTTGTAGCTGCTCGACCATCCCCATGCTGCGCGGCCTGCTCGACGCCAAAGCTGGCTTCGGCCCGACCCTCACGTTTTTGTTCGTCTCGCCCCTGCTCAACCCCATCATAGTGGGCCTGCTGTGGGTCACCTTCGGCAGCCAGCTCACCCTGCTCTATGTGCTGGTCGCCGCCGGCACGGCCCTCATCGCCAGCCTGCTGCTCTCCCAGTGGGGCTTCGAGCGCTACGTCATCACCACGCGAAGCGAGCCGTCATCTTGCTGCTCGCCCCGCCCCGCCATGGCCGCAGCCAGCCCCTCGGCAACCATTCGCGGCCTGCGTCCGGCCAGTGGCCCCATCCTGCGCCCGGCCAAGACAGCGTGTTGCACAGCCCCAAGCCCGGCACCGGTCAGCACCGCCAACTGCTGCGACACACCGGCACCGGTCAGCGCCTCCAACTGCTGCGGCGCGGCAACAAGCTCCGCCGAGCCCCCCTCCCCCTGGCGCGCCGCGCTGGTTGAGGCCTGGATGCAGTACCGGGATCTGCTCCCCTACCTGCTGCTCGGCGTCGTGGTCGGTGCCTTTATCTACGGCTTCATTCCGGCCGACTGGATTGCCCGCCACGCCGGCCAAGATAACCCCTTCGCCATTCTCGTGAGCGCCGTCATCGGCATTCCGCTCTACATCCGAGCCGAGGCGGTGATCCCGCTGGCCTCGGTGCTGCTTGGCAAGGGGATGGGCAGTGGCGCCGTGATGGCGCTCATCATCGGCAGCGCCGGCGCCAGCCTGACCGAGCTCATCTTGCTCAAGTCCATGTTCCGCGCCCCCATGATGCTGGCCTTTCTCAGCGTCATTCTGGGCATGGCCATCCTGATGGGCTACCTCTGCCAATACCTGCTCTGAGGTTTCACCCATGAAAAAGGCCAGCCCGAGGGCTGGCCTTTTTGCGTCTCGCGCAGACTTACATCTGGTCGACCATGTCCTGAGCGAACTGGGAGCAGGAGCGCAGGGTGGCCCCTTCCATCAGACGCTCGAAGTCATAGGTGACGGTCTTGTTGCGAATGGCCGCTTCCATCCCCTTGACGATGAGATCGGCCGCCTCGACCCAGCCCATGTGGCGCAGCATCATCTCGGCAGAGAGGATGAGCGAACCCGGGTTGACCTTGTCCTGGCCGGCGTACTTCGGCGCGGTGCCGTGGGTGGCCTCGAACAGGGCCACGCCGTCACCGATGTTGGCGCCGGGCGCAATGCCGATGCCGCCGACCTGGGCCGCCAGGGCGTCGGAGATGTAGTCGCCGTTCAAGTTCATACAGGCGATGACGTCATACTCGGCCGGGCGCAGCAGGATCTGTTGCAAGAAGGCGTCGGCGATGACGTCCTTGACGACGATGGTCTTGCCGGTCTTGGGGTTCTTGAACGAGCACCAGGGGCCGCCGTCGATGAGCTGGGCGTCGTACTCTTTCTGGGCCAGGGCATAGCCCCAATCCTTGAAGGCACCTTCGGTGAACTTCATGATGTTGCCCTTGTGCACCAGGGTCACCGAGTCGCGATCGTTGTCGATGGCATACTCGATGGCGGCGCGCACCAGACGCTCGGTACCGGCCTTGGACATGGGCTTGATGCCGATGCCGCAGGTCTCGGGGAAGCGAATTTTCTTCACGCCCATCTCGGTTTGCAGGAAGGCGATCACCTTCTTGGCTTCATCGCTGTCGGCCTTCCACTCGATGCCGGCGTAGATGTCTTCGGCGTTCTCGCGGAAGATCACCATGTCGGTCAGCTCGGGGTGCTTAACCGGGCTCGGGGTGCCTTCGTAGTAACGCACCGGACGCAGGCAGATGTAGAGATCCAGCTCTTGGCGCAGCGCCACGTTGAGGGAGCGGATACCGCCACCGACCGGGGTGGTCAGCGGGCCCTTGATGGCCACGCAGTATTCACGGATGAAATCCAGGGTCTCGGCCGGCAGCCAGACGCCTTCGCCGTACACCTTGGTCGACTTCTCACCGGTGTAGATCTCCATCCATTCGATCTTGCGCTCGCCCTTGTAGGCCTTCTCGACGGCGGCATCCACCACCTTGAGCATGGCCGGGGTCACATCGACACCGATGCCGTCACCCTCGATAAAGGGGATGATGGGGTTATTCGGAACATTCAGCTTGCCGCCAGCTGCGGTGATTTTCTGTCCTTGAGAAGGGATAACTACTTTGCTTTCCATCGGCATCTCCTAACATCCTTTTGTTATCAATCTGATCATTTCGCGCGGCCATCTTAGCCCATCCCTTTACATAATCAAATGGCGAGCACGCAGGGCGAACCATAGTCGCGCACTGGATCACAATGCTCCCTATCCCAGGAAAAGCCACCCATTTTGCCCCCTCTGGCGGCAGTCCGGCACGGCGCGCTGGCGCCCTATCTCCCGCAACAGCGTCCTCGGCGCCCTCCATCCGTACCGCGCGATACTTCCCACGCACCGAGCCAGGACACACAAAAAGTAAGGACAATCCCTACAAATTCCATTGCTTTTCAAGTGGCAAATAGTAATAATTATCAATTTGCTTTTATACTCATCCCCCTGAGGTTCCCACACGATGTTTCGTCACCCCCTGGCAAGGCTACTGTTGCTTGGTCAGCTCGCTCTGGTGAGCTGGATGGCGCAGGCCAATTCCCCCGTTGAAGTGGAAGATGTAATGGGCCGCAAGGTCTCCCTCAACCTGCCCGCCAGCCGTATCGTGCTCGGTTTTTATCCCGAGGATTACCTGGCGGTGGCCGGTGAAGGCGGCGCCGATCGTCTGGTGGGGATGTCCCGCGGCTGGTTCGTCAAGTCCCGTCCCGCCATCTGGTCTCTCTATGTCGCCAAAGAGCCGCAACTGGCCAAGGTGCCTGACCTTGGCAACGTGCAGGATCAGAGTTTTTCCATCGAAAAGACCCTGGCGGTCAAACCCGATCTGGTGATCCTGGCAAAATGGCAATACGAGGCCCTGGCCCCGGATCTGCCGCGCTTCGAGCAGGCAGGGATCCCTGTGGTGGTGGTGGACTACAATGCCCAGACCCTTGCGCTCCACATGGCGAGCACCTTGCTGCTGGGCAAGGTGACCGGCCAAGAGGCTCGCGCCCAAAAGATGGCCGACGAGTACAAGGCCAAGATTGACACCATCACCTCGCGCATCGCTGCCGCGAAGCGCCAGCCACCCCGGGTCTATATCGAGCTCGGTGACAAGGGCCCGGCCGACTACAGCTACACCTATGGCAAGGACATGTGGGGCGCCATGGCCCTGCTGGCAGGCGGTGACAACGTCGCGGCCCCCTTCGTCGATCGCTGGGGCCCCATGCACCCGGAGCAGCTGCTGGCCAGCAAACCCGAGGTGATCCTGATGGCAGGTTACGAAAGCGTGAGCAGCGCAGAGGCGATGCAGGTGGGCCAGGACATCTCGGCTCAGACGGTGCTTCGCCGTTTGCAAGGCTTTGCCGCCCGCCCGGGCTGGAGCGAGCTGCCTGCCGTGCAGCAGGGCCGCCTCTATGCGGTCTATCACGGCGCCACCCGCAGCATCATGGATGCCGCCCTCATCGAGTTCATGGCCAAGGCCCTCTATCCGGATTTGTTCCAGGATATCGACCCCTTAGCCACCTATCAGGACTTCTATCGCCACTATCTGCCGATCCGTCCTCAGGGCACCTTTATGCTGGGCATCAAGCAGGGTGAAGCCAACTAAAGCCGGTCGTTCGGGCTCTGCCACACATAGGCAGGGCCCTCTTCATCCGCCCTCTTTTTCCCTTGTGGGCGCCCTCATGGCGCCCGTTTCAGGATTGACATCATGAATGATTTGGCTGCCTTGCAGCAGACTCTCACCCGGCAGCGGCAGAGGGAGCGCCGTCGCTGGCGCTGGCTGGCACTGCTTGCTCTGGTACTGTGCATCACGCTGGTGCTCGATATCGCCACCGGCCCCTCTCTGCTGGCCCTGCGCGATGTGATCGATGCCCTGCTCTCCCCCGCTCAGGCTGACCCCATGACCCGCACCATAGTCCATGACATGCGCCTGCCCATCGCCCTCATGGCCCTGGTGGTTGGCGCGGCCCTTGGTCTGGGCGGAGTGCAGATGCAGACCCTGCTGGACAACCCCCTCGCCAGCCCCTACACGCTGGGGCTGGCCGCAGCCGCCGGCCTTGGTGCGGCCCTCGCCCTCTACACCGGCGGCCTCGGGCTGCCCCCCCTGATAGCCATTCCCGCTGGCGCCTTCGTCCTGTGTATGTTGGCCTCCTGCCTGCTGTTTGGTCTGGCCATGATGCGCCATGTCAGCAACCAGACCCTGATCCTGGCGGGCATCGCCCTGTTGTTCCTGTTCCAGTCCCTGCTCTCCCTGCTGCAATTTCTCTCCTCCCCCGAGCTCAACCAGCAGATCCTGTTCTGGCTGTTTGGCAGCCTGATGCGCACCACCTGGGACGCCCTGGCCATCACCACAGTGGTGACCCTGATCTGCACCGTGCTCATCTACCGGGATGCCTGGGCCCTCACCAGCCTGCGCCTCGGGGAAGCCCGCGCCCGCAGCCTCGGTGTCAACGTGGACCGACTGCGCATAAAGACCCTGGTGCTGGTCGCCCTGCTGACCGCCACCGCCACCAGCTTTGTTGGCGTCATCGGCTTCGTCGGTCTGGTGGCCCCCCACATCGCCCGTATGCTGGTGGGGGAAGATCAGCGCTTTTTGATCCCGCTCTCCGCCCTGTGCGGCGCCTGCATGCTCTCGGCCGCCTCGGTGCTCTCCAAGTCGATCATTCCGGGGGCCCTCTTCCCCATCGGCATCGTCACCGCGCTCATTGGCGTGCCCTTCTTCATCTGGTTGATCCTCGGCAGGGGGCGTAAACGTGCTTGAACTATCCCGACTCTCCCTCTCTATCGGCCAGCAGACCCTGCTGCGGGATCTCAACCTGACCCTGCAACCGGGCCAGGTGCATGTGATCATCGGCCCGAACGGAACCGGCAAGACCTCCTTGCTGCGCGCCCTCTTTGGCGAGCTGACCCCGGACGGCGGTGACATCCGCTTAGGGGGCCAGAGCGCCCGTCAGATGACGCAGGCCAGTTGGCGCCAACAGTTTGGCTACATGCCCCAGAACATTCAGCTGGAGCTGGATTTGAGCGTCATCGAGGTGGTGGTACTCGGGCGCCTCGACAGCCTCTCCATGCGCCTCGCCGACGAGGACATCCTGGCCGCCGGCCGCGCCCTGCAAGCGCTCGGCATCGCCCATCTGGCGGATCGCCCCCTTTACTCCTTAAGCGGTGGCCAGCGACAGATGGTGCTGTTCGCTCAGGTATTGCTGCGCAACCCCCGCATCATGATGCTGGACGAGCCGGTCAGCGCGCTGGATCTGCACCACCAGATGCAACTGATGGAGCACTTAAACCAGCAGACCCGAGAGCAGCAGTGGATCACCCTGGTGGTGCTGCACGATCTCAATCTGGCCGCCCAGTTTGCCGATCAGCTGATCGTGCTGGCCGATGGCGATCTGCAAGCCTTCGGCCCCCCCGCCCAAGTGCTCGACGCCCCCCTCATCGAACGCCTCTACCATGTGCCGGTAGAGATAAGCCACGATCAGAGCGGCATCCCCTTCCTTCGAACCGTACGCAGACAACCATGATGGCCATCAGAGCAAACGCCCCGAGCCGCAGACCACCACAGGGGGCGCACAGCCACCCCCGGAGCCATGAAGCATGAGCGGCGCCTCCTACTGGCGTGACTGGCAGGGCATGAGCCCGGCCGCCCGCCTGCTCATCACCAACGGGCTGGCCTTCAACCTCGGCTTTTACATGATGATGCCCTTCCTCGCCCAGCACATGGGCAGCGGGCTAGGGCTGGCCGGCTGGGCCTGTGGTCTGGTCATGGGGATGCGGGTCTTCAGCCAGCAGGGACTGTTTCTACTCGGGGGAACGCTGGGAGATCGCATCGGCTATCACCCCGCCATCGTCTGGGGCTGCCTGGTGCGATCGGTCGGCTTCGTGCTGCTGGGCTGGGCCGAGTCCCTGCCCATCCTGCTGCTGGCCGCCGCCCTCACCGGCTTTGCCGGGGCCCTGTTCACCCCCTGCGCCCAGGCCTATCTCGCCAGCGAATGCCACAACCCTAGCCAGCGTCAGCGCGCCTTTGCCCTGCACAACTTGGCCAGTGAGGCGGGCATGCTGCTTGGCCCCCTGGTTGGCCTGACCTTGACCCAGCAGAGCTATACCCTGACCGGGTTCCTGGCGGCGAGCCTATTTGCCCTGCTCGGGGTGTTGCAGTATCGGGTGCTGCCCAAACGCCCGGTCAGTCGCCAGACCCCGCGCGGTGCCATCTTGTCCCAGTGGGGCACCATAGTGCGCCAGCGCCCCTTTATGACCTTCACCCTGCTGGCGGGCAGTTATCAGATCCTGTTCCACCAGCTCTATCTGGCCCTGCCCGCCCACATCCAGAGCCTGCCGGACGCCACCCACCTGATCGGCGGCGTCTTCACCCTCTCGGCGGTGATCGGCGTCCTGCTCCAGCTGCCGGCCTCGCGCCTAGTGGAGCGCCGCCTAGGGGTGCCGCTCGCCATGGGGCTCGGCATCGGCCTGATGGGCGTAAGTTATCTGGCCCTGCCCCTGCTCGCCCCCTGGCCGACGGCGGGGGTCATGGTGCAGGTGGCCCTGCTCTCCTTGGGCTCCATTCTCTGCTTCCCGCTCTTTGCCGCCCAGCTGCCCCGCTACGCGCCGCCTGAGCAGCTCGCCAGCTACTACGGCTTCTATGCCAGTACCGGCGGCTGCATGGCGCTCGTGGGCAACCTGCTGATCGGCTTTATGCTGGGGGACGCAGGCACCCGCCCCGTCACCGCCATCTGGCTGTTGCTGGCGCTGATCGGCCTGCTGGTCGGGCTCGGCCTCTATGCCCACCTCAGGGGCTCAATGGCCACAAGCACCACCACGCCATGATGGATGGACGGGCAACGGCACCAAACGAGCGGGCGTGAAGTGCGCATCGGCCAGCGGCGGGAATCGTGCTATCTGGCCGATGCAGTAACGGGCGCGGGCCCATGCTCCCACCTCCCTGTGATACACTGCCCCCTCCCCAGTTTTTGGTCTGTTTGCGATGAAACCTGCCCGTCCCCGCCGCTCCCTCGCCGAGCGCGCCACCCCTTCTGGCCGCACCGCCCGTGCCGGAGCCCAGCGGCCCGCTTCTGCACGTCCGCGCCCTGGCAGCCAACCCGATCAGCCGGCGCGGCAAAAGCCGGCCGTGGCCCCTGCCGATCGCAAGCTGCTGCTGCTCAACAAGCCCTACATGGTGCTGTGCCAGTTTACCGACGAGGCAGGAAGGGAGACGCTCAAGGATTACATCACCGAGCCCGGTATTTACGCCGCCGGACGGCTCGACCGGGACAGCGAGGGGCTCTTGCTGCTCACCAACGACGGCATCTTGCAGGCACGCCTCACTCAGCCGGGCGAAAAGCTGCCCAAGACCTATTGGGTACAGGTGGAAGGGGAGCCCTCGGACGAGGCCATCTCGGCCCTGTGCGCCGGGGTGACCCTCAATGACGGCCCCACCCTGCCGGCCGAGGTGCGCCGCATGGCGCCACCTGCTGTATGGGAGCGCACCCCGCCCATCCGTGAGCGCAAGGCCATTCCCACCTGCTGGCTCGAGATCAAGATCGTCGAGGGGCGCAACCGCCAAGTGCGGCGCATGACCGCCCACATCGGCCACCCGACGCTGCGCCTCATCCGCTACGCCATCGGCGAGTGGACCCTAGACGGCCTGGCACCGGGCGAGCACAGCGCCGTGCCGGCCCCCGCACTGCCGCCGGCTCGCCGCGCCGCCCCAGAGCGCCGGTCAGGGGCCAAGCCCCCCCGGCCTTCATCGTCCTCCACCGGCAAAGGCCGTGCCACCGCCCGCCGTCCGGCCCGTCGCCACCCCGGTAAACAAGGAGCCTCATCATGATGGAAACCCGCCTCACCGTCGCCGCCCTGGTTCACTGGCAGGGGCGCTTTCTGATGGTGGAAGAGGAGATAGGTGGGGAGCGGCGCTTTAACCAGCCCGCCGGCCACGTAGAGGCAGGGGAGACCCTGACGGAGGCGATGTGCCGCGAGTTGTACGAAGAGAGCGGCCTGAGGCTAGCGCCCACCGCCTGGCTCGGTGCCAGCCTGTTTCGCCCGCACGACACCGCCGCCACCTATGTGCGTTTTGCCTTTGTGTTCGAACTTGAAAATCCGCCCGGCGACCACCATCCAGAAGATCCGGACGGTGATGTGCTCGCCTGCCACTGGTGGACCCGCGAGGAGATCGCCGAGCGGCGCGCCAGCCTGCGCAGCCCTCTGGTGTGGCAGACCATCGACAACTATCTGGCCGGCACCCGCTTGCCGCTGCATGCCTTACAGGCCCATATGTGACCGTGTATTACGGGTGCAGTCCGATATGACCCGGGGCGCGAACTTCTGGTAGAATGCGCCCCGTCAAATGCAAGGATTTTCACAACTGATGACAGACAACAGCCAAATCAAGGTGATCGTCGGCATGTCCGGCGGCGTGGACTCTTCCGTCTCGGCCTACCTGCTCAAGCAGCAGGGCTATCAGGTCGAAGGCTTGTTCATGAAGAACTGGGAAGAGGACGACACGGACGAGTACTGCTCTGCCGCCCAGGATTTGGCTGATGCCAAGGCCGTGTGCGACAAGCTCGGCATCGAGCTTCACACCATCAACTTCGCCGCCGAGTACTGGGACAACGTGTTCGAGCACTTCTTGGAAGAGTACAAGGCCGGCCGCACGCCGAACCCCGATATCCTGTGTAACAAGGAGATCAAGTTCAAGGCGTTCCTGGAGTTTGCCGCCGAAGAGCTGGGCGCCCACTACATCGCCACCGGCCACTATGTGCGCCGCGACGACTCGACCGGCCGCCCGCGCCTGCTGCGCGGCCTCGACGGCAACAAGGATCAGAGCTACTTCCTCTACACCTTAAGCGAAGCTCAGGTGGGACAGAGCCTGTTCCCGGTCGGGGATCTGGAAAAGCCCGAAGTGCGCCGCATCGCCGAGGAGCTGGATCTCGTCACCGCCAAGAAAAAAGACTCCACCGGCATCTGCTTTATCGGTGAGCGTAAGTTCCGGGATTTTCTGGCCCAATACCTGCCGGCCAAGCCGGGCCCCATTGAAACCGTGGATGGCCAGATCATCGGCGAGCACCAAGGATTGATGTATCACACCCTGGGTCAGCGCAAGGGCCTTGGCATCGGCGGGCGAAAAGACGCCAGTGAAGAGCCCTGGTACGTGGTCGATAAAGAGGTGGCGCGCAATACGCTTATCGTGGCGCAAGGGGAGCACCCGCGGCTCTACTCCGACGGCCTCATCGCCAGCCAGTTGCACTGGGTCGACCGCACCCCGATCCGCGCGCCGCGCCGGGTCACCGTCAAGACCCGCTATCGCCAGCAGGATGTTCCCTGCCTCATCGAGCCTATCGACGACCTGACCATCCGTGTCACCTTCGATGAGCCGGTGTCCGCCGTCACGCCGGGCCAGTCCGCCGTCTTCTACGACGGTGAGGTGTGCCTCGGCGGTGGTGTCATCGAGCAACGTTTCAGCCACGGCGCCTAAGCGCCCACTGCATCCAAAAGGCACAAAACGTGAGCGACAAGTATCAAGATCGCACCATGGCGTTCGCTGGCATCTGCCAGGCGGCCGCCCTGGTCCAGCAGGTGGCCCGTAACGGCGCCTGCGACGAGGCCGCCCTGCGCGAGAGCCTCTCCAGCGTACTGGTGACCAATCCGAGCCATCCGCTTGAGGTCTACAACAACACCCACCTGGCCATTCGTGACGGCTACCGCGCCTTAGTCGAGCAGCTCGGCGCCGACGGCAGCCAGAAAAATGCCGAGCTGACCCGCTATGTGGTGAGCCTGATCGCCCTTGAGCGCAAGCTGGCCAAGCGGCGTGATCTGCTGGCCATGCTGAGCGAGCGGATCGGCCAGATCGATCGCCAGTTGCAGCACTTCGATCTGCTCGACGAGCAGGTGCTGGCCAACATGGCCAGCATCTACAGCGACCTCATCAGCCCCATCGGGCCGCGCATCCAGGTGGCGGGCACCCCGCTCTACTTGCAGCAGCCCATGGTGCAGCACAAGGTGCGTGCCCTGCTGCTGGCCGGGATCCGCGCCGTGGTGCTGTGGCGCCAGCTCGGCGGCAGCCGCACCCAGATCATCTTCGCCCGCAAGAAGATGGTGGAGCTGGCCAAGCAATACTGATTCCCCCACACCAACCATCAGGAGTTCACCACATGGAACTGTCAGCACTGACTGCTGTTTCTCCGATCGATGGCCGTTACGGCGACAAGGCGGCGGCGCTGCGCCCCATCTTCTCCGAATACGGCCTGCTGCGTTTTCGCGTTGAAGTGGAAGTGCGCTGGCTGCAAAAGCTGGCCAACACCGCCGGGATCCCGGAAGTGCCCGCCTTCAGCCGCGACGCCAACGCACTGCTCGACGGGATCGTCAGTGGCTTCTGCGAGGCCGACGCGGCCCGCATCAAGGAGATCGAACGCACCACCAATCACGATGTGAAGGCGGTCGAGTACTTCCTGAAGGAGAAAGTGGCGGTGCTGCCCGAGCTGGAGGCCGTCTCCGAGTTCATCCACTTCGCCTGCACCTCGGAAGACATCAACAACAACTCCCACGGTCTGATGCTTAAAGCCGCGCGGGAAGAGGTGATCAAGCCCTACTGCGAAAAACTCATCGCCGAAATCAAACGTTTGGCTCATGAGTACCGCGACCTGCCGCTGCTCTCGCGCACCCACGGTCAGCCGGCCACTCCGAGCACCATGGGCAAGGAGATGGCCAACGTCGCCTATCGCCTGGAGCGCCAGTTCAAGCAGATCATGGCGGTCGAGTTCCTCGGCAAGATCAACGGCGCCGTGGGCAACTACAACGCCCACCTCAGCGCCTACCCGGAAGTGGACTGGCACCAGTTCTCCGAGGAGTTTGTCACCTCCCTCGGCCTGACCTGGAACCCCTACACCACCCAGATCGAGCCGCACGACTACATCGCCGAGCTGTTCGATGCCCTGGCGCGCTTTAACACCATCCTCATCGACTTCGATCGCGATGTGTGGGGCTACATCTCGCTCGGTCACTTCAAGCAGCGCACCATCGCCGGCGAGATCGGCTCCTCCACCATGCCGCACAAGGTCAACCCGATCGACTTTGAGAACTCCGAAGGCAACCTGGGGCTGGCCAATGCCGTGTTCCAGCACCTGGCCGCCAAGCTGCCGATCTCCCGCTGGCAGCGCGATCTGACCGACTCGACCGTGCTGCGTAACCTTGGCGTGGCGGTGGGCTACTCCCTGATCGCCTATCAGGCGACCCTCAAGGGGATCTCCAAGCTCGAAGCCAACGGCGACGCCATGGCCGCCGATCTAGATGCCAACTGGGAAGTGCTGGCCGAGCCGATCCAGACCGTGATGCGCCGCTACGGCATCGAGAAGCCCTACGAGAAGCTCAAAGAGCTGACCCGTGGCCGCCGCGTCGACGCCGAGGGGATGCGCACCTTCATCGACACGCTGGAGCTGCCGGAGGCGGTGAAGGTCGAGCTGAAAAAGCTGACCCCGGCCAACTACATTGGCGCCGCCCAGCGCCTGGTGGACGAACTCAAGTAAGCGTCCACCTTTCAGAGGGGCCCACCGGGCCCCTTTGCCGTTTTACTGAACCGCTAAAGAGACACCATGTACGAACTCAATCTCGATATCGCCCATTTCCTCGAGCACTACTGGCAAAAGCGCCCGCTCCTCATCAAGGGTGGCTTCAAGGACTTTGCCGACCCCATCACGCCGGATGAGCTGGCGGGGCTGGCCATGGAGCAGGAGGTGGAGTCCCGCCTGGTGACCCGCTTCGACGGCAAGTGGCATGCCGAACACGGCCCCTTCGAAGCCTATGACCACCTGGGCGAGGAGAACTGGACCATCCTGGTACAGGCGTGCAACCACTGGAGCCCCGAGGTCAACGAGCTGGCTATCCCGTTCCAGTTCATCCCCGGCTGGCGCTTTGACGACGTGATGGTGAGCTTCTCCACCCCAGGGGCCGGTGTTGGCCCGCACATCGACAACTACGACGTTTTCATCACCCAGGGGATCGGCCGCCGCCACTGGCGGGTGGGCGATGCCCTGCCCCTCAACGAGTTCGCCGCTCACGGCGCCCTGCGCCACTGCGAGCCGTTCGATGCCATCATCGATGCGGTGCTGGAGCCGGGTGATATCCTCTACATCCCGCCCGGATTCCCCCACGAGGGCTATGCCATCGAGCCGGCCATGAACTACTCGACCGGTTTCCGTGCCCCCGATGCCCGCGATCTGCTCTCCTCCTTTGCCGATCACCTGATCGACAACGAGATCACCACCGAGCGCTACGGCGACCCGGATCTCAAGGCGCGCGAGCACCACGGCGAAATTCAGCCCCATGAGCTGCACCGCCTGCGCGAGCTGATGCAGCACGCCCTCGATGACGACACCCTGTTCAAGGCCTGGTTTGGCGCCATGATCTCCGAGGCCAAGCACGATCTCGACGTGGTGCCGGTCGACCCGGACTACAGCGAGGAGGAGGTCGCCAACCTACTCGCCAGCGGCGAGCCGGCCATCCGGGTGCCGGGCCTGCGCTGCGTGCGCTTCGCCGATGCCAGCGATCACTGCTACATCGACGGCGAGAGCTGGTCGCTGCCAAGCAGCGATCCCACCGCACTGGCACTGCTGTGCGATCGCGACGTGGTGACCCAGAGCGACATGGTGACCCTCGAAGATCAGGCCGGCTTCCTGACGCTGTTTACCCGCCTGGTCAACCGTGGCTACTGGTTCTTCGGCTAATTTATCTGATGACTATCGACAAAAAGGGCGCCCATGGGCGCCCTTTTGCGTTTGATGAGGCTTAACCCGCCAGCAGGCCGGTCAGCACCCCGACCCCCACCACCACGGCGGCGGTGAGCCACAGAGCCCGGGCCGGGAAGCTCTTTCGCAGCATCAGCAGCGAAGGCAGGCTCACCGCCGGCAGGGTCACCAGCAGCGCCAGCGCCGGCCCCATGCCAAGCCCGGCCGCCAACATGGCCTGGGTGATGGGGATCTCGGCGGCCGTCGGGATCACAAACAGGGTCCCCGCCAGCGCCATGCCAAGCAGCCAGCCCATGCCATCACCGAGTTGCCCTGCATGGGGGAACAGCCACACCTGGGCGGCGCCCAGCGCCATCACCGCCAGCACATAGGCCGGCACCGTGCTGACAAACAGCCGCCACAGGGCCTGGCCCCAACGTGGCCAGAAGCCGGCAGGCCGCGCCTCGGGCTCCGGCAGGAGAACCGGATCGACGGGCGCCGACTCACGCACCAGACGGCCCACCAGTGCCGCCACGCCGAACACGATGACCAGACCGGCCACCAGCCGCAGCAGGGTGAACTGCCAGCCCAGCACAAACCCCATGAAGATGAGGGTGGCGGGATTGAGCAGCGGATTGCCGAGCCAGAAGGCCAGCGCCCCGCCCATCGAGACCGAGCACTTGCGCATGCCAGCGGCCACCGGCGCGGCGCAGCAGGTGCACATCATGGCGGGCAGGGAGAAGAGGGAGCCCAATAGCGAGCTGCGCAGCCGCTCCTGGCCGAGGGCGCGGCGCAGCCACTGGGCCGGGATCAGCACCTGAATGAGGGAACCGAGCAGTATGCCGAGCAGCGCCGCCTTCCAGACCGCCTTGAAATAGAGCAAGGTGTAGTCGATGGCCGCTTGCAGCGGCGCCGACTCCAGCCCTGCCAGCACCGAGGCGCCGATGGTGTGGCTCTGCGCCGCACTGAGCGCCTTGCCGTAGTAGGGTTGCCATTTCACCAGCCACAGGCCGGCGGCCATCAACGCGAAGAAGATCAGGGGCTTCCACCAGGCGCGTTGGGGCGCCTGGTGAGTGAGGGGTTGCACTGACATGGGGATCCTTTCTCTGAACCGTTGCCTAACTGAAATCGGCCGCTCCGCTCTGATGACGGACTGACCTAAAAACCGGGCGTAGAGAGTAACACGTTCCACGGCGCAGTAGAGAGGCGTGCTTTTGATGAAAACGCGGCGGCCCATCGGCCGCCGCGGTTCACTCCTGCTCGTCCGGTAATGCATCAAACAGGGGGTGATAGAGCACCTCCCCCTGAATGCCGGTCAAGCTGCCGGGCTCAAGCTCCATCGCCATGAAGCACTCAGCGGGCACCTCGTAGATGCAGTGCAGACCGAACTCGCTCGCCGGGCGAAACCCGAAACGCTGGTAGTAAAGGGGATCCCCCAGCACCACCACCGCCTTCCAGTCCATCTCGAGTGCCGTATCGAGCCCCTCGCGCACCAGATCCGAGCCTATCCCCTGCCCCTGCCACTGCGGGTGCACGGCAAGCGGGGCCAGACCGAGCCAAGGGCCCTCCTGGCCGTCGATGGTCACTGGGCTCATCAGCAGATGCCCCATGAACTCATACTCTTCCTCTTCCACCATGGTGACCACGGCGGCGCCACTTTCGCGCAGGCGGTTGACCAACTCGGCCTCGTCGCCGCGGCCAAAGGCGGCCTCAAGCAGTTCCTGAACCGGCAGCATATCGCCAGGACGTTCGGTTCTCAGCATGACCTCTCTCTCTTTGCGCTAGGGACGGCGCATTATTTCACAAGGCAGGGGAGAAACTGAGCCTGCCATATCAAAAATGAGGGAATGTCCCTTTTTTATCGGTCACGGATCAAGGGGCCAGACGCTCGACCTGCCACCCCTCCCCGACCCGGGTGTAGTAGAAGCGGTCGTGCAGCCGATGCTCACCGCCCTGCCAGAACTCGACGGTATCGATCACCACCCGGTAGCCCCCCCAGAAGCTCGGCAGGGGCACCTCCCCCTTGGCAAACTTCTGCTTGAGTTCGAGGAATTTGGACTCGAGCACGCCGCGCGCCGAGATACGCGAGGATTGCTGGGAGACCCAGGCGGCGATCTGGCTCTCTTTGGGACGGCTGTGGAAGTACTTCATCACCTCCAGCGTGCTGAGCTTCTCAACCCGGCCGGTGACATGCACCTGCCGATCCAACATGTGCCAGGGAAACAGCAGGCTGATGCGCGGGTTGCCATCTAGCTGGTGCGCCTTGCGGCTGCCCATGTTGGTGTAAAACAGCATGCCGGCCGCATCGTAGTGCTTGAGCAGCACGGTGCGCTGCCAGGGCTGCCCCTCGCTGTCGACGGTCGCCACCACCATGGCGGTGGGATCGGAGAGGCGCGCCTCACAGGCCTGAGCCAGCCATTTTTCAAACAGGGTCAGCGGCTCGGCCGGCAGATCGGCACGGCGCAGCCCCCCTTTGGTGTATTCACGGCGCAGATCGGCCACGTCCATCATCTTGATTCCCTTAGCTACGGCACACGAAAGCCCCCATTGTGCGCGTGGCCGGCAGATGAGACAACCTCCAAAGAGGCGGGGAGGCTCACGCCTCCCCGCTTCATTACTGCGCCGCCTTGCAGTGCGGCAACATCAGCCGGTTGTACTCGCTGGCATAGAGAACCCGCTTAGTATGCTGCTCCTGCTCACCGGGGCGGATGACATCCCCCAGCCCCTCAAGGTAGCGGATGCCACAGCGCGCCTTGGCATCGGCCTGCTCCCCGGCAGGGATGCCCGGCGCCGTCTGCCCGCGCCCGGCCCGCACAATGAGGCGGGTATCACCGGCCTTGAGGCTGGCCTGCACGTCGGCCTGCGGCCCCTGTGCCTGCACCTGGCAGCCTGCCAGCAACGCCAGCACCGTCAGAACTAAGGGTTGCGCCGACGCCACAGGGCACCTCCTGCCAGCAGCAGACCGAACAGACCGAAGGCACCACCGCCGCCGCCACCGCCGTTGTCGCTGCCCTGGTTATTACCGCCGCTGTCGAGCACCGCCAGCTTGGGCGAGAGGGCAAAGAAGATGTTGTCGCTGCACGCCACCTTGAGGCGCGAAGGAGAGGTAATGCCGCTGGGGATGGTGACCTTGGCCGTACCGCTGTTCGCCACTGAGCTAGCCAGCGCCAGCCAGCGCTTACCCTCGTCGTTGGTCAGGCTGATGTCGACCTTGGCACAGTTGATGGGGGGCTGATCGGTGTCACCCACGTTCCACTGCACTGTGTTCTCAGTGCCCATGGTGAGGCTCAGGGATGTAGGTGGAACCACAGCAAAGGGAGAACTCGTGGGCACGACCTGCACCGCCCGCTCAGCACTGGTCACGCCGCCCTTGTTGTCGCGGGCAGTCAGACGAAAATGCAGGGTGCGCGCCGTGGTCGGCCAGGCTTCCCCCTTAGCCAGGGAGCCGCTTAGCAGCGATGAGAGGGCCGGCAGGGTGCGCTCGGGCTGCGCGGTGGGGGGCACAAAACGGAACAAAGGGCGGCTGCCGTCATCGACCATGGTCTCAGCACTGTCGGAGGCCGTGCCGAGATCGATTTGCTCCCAGGTGTAACTCAGGGTATCCCCATCCGGATCACTGCCGCTGCCCACCAGCACGAAGGGGGTGCGCGCCGGAATGACGCTGTTGTTGCCGCCATTGACCTCAGGGGGGCGGTTGCCACTGGCCACTGCAGTGCCGCAGCTCGCCACCATCGCAATATGCGCCTTCATCTGCTCAATCGACTTGCTGTGGAAGTAGGGATCGCTATTAGCCTGCAAGTTCTCATCAGTACTCCCATCAGCGCAGATCCCCGCATAGGCCATGATGGTACTGCCGCTGCCCGGCTCCCAGGCCTGGTCAGTCGCCCGGTTGCCACCGCCGCAACTGCCGGTGGTGCCGTTGAAGGTGTGCTCAGCTCCCATCTGGTGACCAATCTCGTGGGCCACATAGTCGATGAAGAAGGCATCCCCGGTGGGTTGATCGGAGCCCGTCATGCCCGCCGCCTTCTCCTCGCCGGCGCAGAGCACGCCAAGGCCCGCCAGGCCACCCCCGCCGGTGTTGACCACGTGACCGATGTCATAGGGGCCAATCTTGCCGTTGGTGAACGCCTCACGTTGCACCTGCATGTTCTTGGTGACGTCGTTCTTGTCGTAAAGGCTGCTGAAAGAGGTGTAATTTGGGTTATCCCCGTTATAGAAGGGATCGGTATTGGGATCGGTGAAGATCAGCTCGTCGTTGCCGCTCACCAGTTGGAACTCCACCCCGAGATCGCGCTGGTAGACCTGATTCACCCGGTTGAGCAGGGTGGCGATGGCGGTCATCGCCAGCGTCTTGGAGCCCCCAAAGAACTGGGTGTACTCACCGGCC
Organism: Aeromonas simiae; assembly: GCF_014892695.1. Lineage (NCBI taxonomy): Bacteria > Pseudomonadati > Pseudomonadota > Gammaproteobacteria > Aeromonadales > Aeromonadaceae > Aeromonas > Aeromonas simiae. The sequence continues at coordinate 1,289,924 of NZ_CP040449.1, read as the reverse complement.
GCCGAGATGGCAATGCGATAGGTGCGCTTTTCATTACCCTCACTCACCACCTGGCGTGCCAGGGTGCTCTTGGCACTGCCGAGCACCTTGTCGGCCTCTTCATTCAAGCGGCTGTCGGCATCGCGCTGGTCATAGACGGCGAAGCGGCCACCGGGCAGCGGATCGACATAGATGAGGCGCCCCTGATGGCTGAACACGGCGTGAAAGCCGTTGTCACCGACGTCAAAACGGCCGGTCTGGGTCGGGTCGCTGACGTTCTCCCCTTTAAAGGTGCGAATCGTCGGATAACGCGCCGCCAGATCGGCGGGCAGCAGATCGTAGGCCGTAATGTTGAAGGTGACGCTCCCCCCCTCAGGCAGAGGAAGCTCGAGAGTCCCCATCGACTGGTAGAGCCCCGCGAGATAGTCGGCGGCCACATCGACCACCCGGTACTGGCTGGCCCGCACCTCGCCGGTATGACTACCCCGCTCAGCCAGTGTCTGCCATTGTCCGGCCTGCGCCGCGCCAGCAAGTGACCCCGCCACCCATAATGCCAGCCTGATACTTGTTGTTAATCGCATTGCAATATCCTTTCGCAACTTATTGTTATAAAAAGGGAAGCTTATCATTCCCCGGTTTTAGCACTGCGTCTAGTGCCCCATATCACACTTCCCTCTACTGGGTGAAGGTTGCGCCCCACCAGTCTAGTCCCTATCATTGCGCGGTTTGAACTGGCCAAGGTTACTCTCATGCTCAAGTCCCCCTTACATCCCCGCCTCGGCGATCTGGTTGCCGCTCTGCTCGATGACGTGCTCAACCAGGGCATGCCGCTCGATCGCGCCTACTCCCGTCGCTTCTCGGGGTTGAGCCTCAAGCCCTTCGAGCAGGCCCGGATCGCCTTGGTCACCGGCGATCTGCTACGCCGCCTCAACCTCTATTGCGCCCTGGCCGGCATCCAGGTGCGTCAGGCCGGCAAGATGGGATGGCCCTTGCTGCTGGCGTGGCATGCGTTCCACCGCATTGCGATGCCGAACCACCGTAGCCTGGATCGCTTCAAGGAGGAGACCTTCCGCTTCCGCCTGCAAGACGTGAAGAAGAACCCGGCCCTGATGGACGGTTGCCCGACCTGGCTCGATAAGCTTGGCACCGACCAGCTGGGTGAAGGCTGGCCGCGCGAGCGGGCCGCCCTGAGCGAGATGCCCCGGCGCTTCGTGCGCGTCAACACCCTCAAAGGGGACAAGGCCGCGCTGCTGGCTCAGTTCAAAAAAGAGGGGGTCGAGGCCATCGAGGTGGAAGGGGTCGACACGGCCCTTGAGATCACCTCTGATGCTGCCCTGTTCAAGACCAAGGCGTTCAAGGATGGCCTGTTTGAGCAGCAGGACGCCGGCTCCCAGAAGGTGGCCGCCGCCCTCGCCGTTGAGCCGGGCATGCGAGTCATCGACGCCTGCGCCGGTGCCGGTGGCAAAACGCTGCACATCGCCGCGGCCATGCAGGGCAAGGGGCGCCTCATCGCCATGGATGTGGAGCAGTGGAAGCTCGACAACCTCAAAGAGCGCGCCCGCCGCGCCGGTGCCCACAACGTCGAGACCCGCCTCATCGAAGACAGCAAGACCATCAAGCGCCTGAAAGAGAGCGCCGATCGGGTGCTGCTGGACGTGCCCTGCTCGGGCCTTGGCGTGCTCAAGCGCAACCCCGATACCAAGTGGAAGGACACCGCCGAGCGTCTCGCCCCGCTGGTGGCGCTACAGGCAGAGATCCTCGAGAGCTACAGCCGCATGGTGAAAGTGGGCGGCATCTTGGTCTATGCCACCTGCTCCATCCTGCCGATGGAGAACCGCGCCCAGATCGATGCCTTCCTGGCCAAGAACGATCGTTTCCGTCTCATTGAGGACGAGAGCATCAGCCCGGCAGAGACCGGCTTCGACGGCTTCTACCTGGCTCGTCTCGAGCGCATCGCCTGAGCCTAGGGCAACTTTTCGCACAAAAAAGGAGCCTTTCGGCTCCTTTTTTTACTCTTATCAGCGCGACGATTACGCCTCGTCTTGCTTGTACTTGGCCGCGGTTTCCTTGATCAAGGTCTGCAACTCGCCCGCCTGATACATCTCCAGCATGATGTCGCAGCCGCCGATCAGCTCACCTTCTACCCACAGCTGCGGGAACGTGGGCCAGTTGGCGAACTTGGGCAACTCGGCGCGGATGTCCGGATTTTGCAGTATGTCGACATAGGCGAACGGCTCGCCGCACGCCATCATGGCTTGGGAAGCCTGAGCGGAGAAGCCGCAGCTCGGCAGCTTGGGGGAGCCCTTCATGTACAGGATGATGGGGTTCTCTGCCAGTTGCTGCTTGATCTTGTCGATGGTTTCCATGAATGCCTCACATTGCACGTTGTTGGCGCCCATTCTACCCCATGGGATGCGCCTCACAAACTTACAAAGTCAGGGGTTATTACCCTCTTTTTCATCTTTGTATGCCTTTTTGATCCATATCATGGCAAGCCCTGTGGTTGTGACTCTAGTCACTAAGCGCTACAATCCGGCCGTCCCTATTGGGCTTATCCCAATATTTCTAAAAAGATTTCTTTTCTCAGGGAAAAGAAACCGTAATGTCGTGCAACCATCGCCCCGGCGATCGCCAATGGAGAGTAGACAATGGCATTCGAACTTCCCGCTCTGCCCTACGCAATCAATGCACTGGAACCGCACATCTCCCAGGAGACCCTGGAGTACCACCACGGCAAGCACCACAACACCTATGTGGTTAACCTGAACAACCTGGTACCGGGCACCGAGTTTGAAGGCAAGTCCCTGGAAGAGATCATCAAGACCTCCAGCGCTGGCATCTTCAACAACGCCGCCCAGATCTGGAACCACACCTTCTACTGGCACTGCCTCTCCCCGAACGGCGGTGGCGAGCCCACCGGCGCCCTGGCCGATGCCATCAACCAAGCGTTCGGCTCCTTCGCCGAGTTCAAGGATGCCTTCACCAAGTCTGCTATCGCCAACTTCGGCTCCAGCTGGACTTGGCTGGTGAAGAAGGCTGACGGCTCCCTGGCCATCATGAACACCTCCAACGCCGGTTGCCCGCTGACCGAAGCCGGTGTCACCCCGCTGCTGACCGTCGACCTGTGGGAGCACGCCTACTACATCGATTTCCGCAACCTGCGTCCGAAGTACATGGAAGCCTTCTGGGCCCTGGTGAACTGGGAGTTCGCCGCCAAGAACCTGGCTGCCTGATTGACCCAATGAAAACGCCCCGCACTGCGGGGCGTTTTTTTATCTCCAGCCAATAAAAGTAGGCGCCCGCAGGCGCCTGGTTTTCACTGGTCAATCTCGTCCATGTAGTCATCAAGATGCTCGTCATCGTTTTGTGACGGGCTCTTGCCTTGCGCCCCTTCACCAAACGAGCTCTGCTTACCTTCCACCTTGGTCTGGTTGTATTGCAGATAGAAGCCCTTGGTCAGGCTGTAGGGATCGAGCGCGTTGTCGATGATGGGCTCTTGATCGATGAGCTTGGAGCGATTGCCCACCCCGTTGAGCGCCCAGTGCACCGCCCTCAGCGGCAGCGTCAACAGGGCATAGGGGAAGTAGAGGGTATCGACCGTGTCCCCCACCAACTGGCGGGTAGTGGTGGGGCCGTAAACCGGCACCATCAGATAGGCGCCATCACCGATGCTCATCCGCCCCAGCACAGTGGAGAGTTCCAGCTTGTTGCGCTCCAGCCCGACGTGCTTGGCCACATCGAAGATGCCGAGCAGGCCGACCGTGGTGTTGAGGGTAAAGCGGCCCAGGTTGGTGCCGGCACCGGCCAGATCGCCCGAGATCAGGTGGTTGACCATGCTACTCGGCTCGTTGAAGTTCTCGACCAAGTTCTCGATACCGGTCTTGACCGACTCAGGCACATGATTGGCATAGGCGTGCACCACGGGGCGGGCCACATAAGGCTCGAGCACGTCATAGTTCACCGCCCACATGGCCCGGTTAGTCCCCTCAAACGGGTCCTTGGGATCATTGGCGGTACTGACCGCCTTGGCATTGGGGGCCGGCCCCATGGGATCGGGAAGAGTCTCGGGCCCCTGCTTGGGGGGGCCGCCGGCACAGCCGGCCAGCAGAAGAAAAGGCAATAACGCCGCCACTCGCAGTTGCATCGTAGGCACCATCTCTGTTGTTGTACTTGGCTTTATTCTATATGAACCCGGCCCCTCAAGAGGGGGCCGGGCGCGAAAGGGGGTATTAAAGAGCGTGATCGATACGAATGTCAATCGACACCGACGGCACCTCCCCGGTGCGCACGCGCTGGGAGAGCCCCTCGAAAGCGCCGCTCTTCTCCATCACGTTACCGCTGGCCGAGAGGCGAGCCTTGAATTGCAGCTCGGGGTGATCGGCTAACCGGCTCCCCTCCATCATGGCGTCAGCATCACTCAGGCGCAGCGACACCGGAAAGTGCGGGTTGGGGATGCGCTGCACTGCAATCGGCATCGGCGGGCCATCCGGCACCACGGCGAAGACAAACAGATAGGCGCCTTCAGGCGGCACTATGCCGTCAGCTAAGGTCACGGTCAGCGGGAAGCCTGACTCGGCAGCGACCTCTCCCTGCCCTGTGCCGTGGAGCACCTCACCACGCTGCTCCAGCCTCTGCCGGGCAAAGGCGATGGAGCGCTCAATCATCTGATAGCGCGTAGAGCCCTTTTCCAAGAGCGGCAGCATCGCCTGCCAGCGGGCCAGCGCCCCCCGGTAATCCTCCTGTTGCAGCGCCATGAAGGCGTAGGTCGAGTGCGCCTCGAGATTGTTAGGGTCGCTCGCCAACGCCTGCTCAAGCAGCTGCTTGGCCCGCGCCTCATCACCGGTCGCCAGCAGCGCCTCAGCATAAGGGGCGGCCACCAGATCCGGGCTCGGCGCCAGACGATAGGCCTTGTCCAGCGCCTGCGCCGCCGATTCGGGGTCGCGCCCATCGAGCAGCAGGCGGCCGAGCAGCAGCCAGCCACGATAATCGTCGCCATCGCTTTGCAGCCGGGTGCGCAGGGCCAGGATGAAGGATTGCAGATCCTGCTCGGTGACCGTGGCGTCGCGCTCGACCAAGATGCGGTTACTGAGCTCGCCAAGGCGGGATGAGGCGTCGCGCCACACCTGCACCTCACGCCAGGCACCGAGCTGCAAATAGAGCCCAACACTGACGACCACCAGCACCGCTACCCCAGGCAGCCACAGCAGGCTGCGACCCTTACTGGCACGCGGCTCCGCATCGGGAATGTCATCGAGTAGGCTGCGTTGCAGCTCCAGCTCCGCCTCTTTCTCATCGCCAAGCACCCCTTGCTCGCGCTCCTCGGCCAGCTCAGCGAGACGGCGGCGGTAGAGGCGCTTGTTGAGCTCGGAGCGGGTCAGCGGGCTCTCTCCCCTGCCCTGCCACAGGGGCAGGATCAAGGCGGTGGCGGCCAGCGCGACTAGGGCCAGGGCGGCCATCCAGAATCCGATCATGCGTCGTTATCCTCGTCAAGCAGTTGCGTAAGACGGCGCCGCTCAGCCTCACTCAGGGAAGCGGCATCGCCCGTCGGCGCGGGCCGGCGGCTGCGTACCACCACCACGGTGGCGCCAATCAGGATCACCAGCAGCGGCCCGGCCCAGAGGATCAGGGTCGAGGCCATCAGGGGCGGATCATAGAGGATGAAGTTGCCGTAACGGGCGACCATGTAGTCGATCACCTCCTGCTTACTCTTGCCCTCGCGCACCATCTGGTAGGTCTTGTCGCGCAAGTCCTTGGCCAGACCCGCATTCGAGTCGGCAATGTCCTGGTTCTGGCACTTGGGGCAACGCAGCTCGCGAGTCAGCTCGCGAAACGTCTGCTCCTGGCCATCGCTCTCAAAGGCATAGACATCGATGCCGGCATAAGCCGGGCTCAGCCCTGCTAGCAGCAACAGAGAAAACAACAGAGTACGCATCACTTCATCCCCTCGTAGATGGCCTTGAGGCTGCTCTCCCACACCTGGGGATTGATGTCCCCCACGTGGCGATAGCGGATGATCCCTTGACTATCGATAAAGAAGGTCTCGGGGGCGCCGTAGACACCGAGATCGAGCCCCAGCATGCCGTCCGGATCGTACAGGGTCGCCTGATAGGGGTTGCCCAGCTCCTTGAGCCAACCGATAGCCTTGGTGCGATCGTCTTTGTAGTTCATACCGATGATGGCGATGCCCTGGGAGGCGAGCGCCTTGAGGTACTCATGCTCCGAGTAGCAGGTCGGGCACCAGGTGGCCCAGACATTGAGCAGCATGGGGCGACCGATCAGTAAGGAGCGATCGTGCTGCTTGGTGAGATCGAAGATGTCTTGCAGGGTGAACACCGGCACCTCCTTGCCCACCAGCACCGACTCAAGCTTGCGCGGATCGGAGTAAAGGCCGCGAAACAGAAACAGGGCCCCCAGCATGAAGACGATAAAGGGGATCAGAAACAGCCAGCGCTTGCGGCTCATGCCTTGGCCTCCTCTTCACGGCGATTGAAACGGTAACGGCGATCGAGCATGGCCAGCAGGCCGCCCAGCGCCATGATGAGGCCGCCGACCCAGATCCAGCGCACAAACGGCTTGTAGTAGAGGCGCACCGCCCAAGCATCGCCCCCCAGGGGCTCGCCGAGCGCGGCATAGAGATCGCGGGTAAAGCCAGCATCGATGGCCGCCTCGGTCATCGGCATGCGGGTAACGATGTAGTTGCGCTTCTCGGGCTTGAGCAGGGCCACCTGACGGCCATCCCTGTGTACCTCGATCACCCCCTTGAAGCCGTGGTAATTGGGGCCATCCTTCTGGCGGATGCCGGCGAAGACAAACTCGTAGTCGGCGAAGGTGGCGCGATCCCCCGGCTGCATACGCAAGTCCTTCTCGATGCTGTAGTTCTGGGTACAGGCGATGCCGATGATGGTCACCGCCAGCCCGACGTGACCGAGGATCATGGCCCAGTGGCTGTTACCAAGCTTGACGATCCCTTCAGCGAAACGGTGGCGGTGGGTCGCACGCGCCCAGGTCTCCTGCACGCTGGTGACCATGATCCAGACCCCGAGACCGATGCCCAGAGAGGCCCAGGGCTTGACGCTATCGGCAAACAGCAGCGGCAACGCGATGGCGGCCAGCAGGCTCACCAGCAGGGCCACCACCACCTTGCCGCGGATGTCGGCCAGCTCCTGACGGCGCCAGCGAAACAGGGGGCCAACCCCGAGCAGCAGGGCAAACGGAATGATGAGCCAACTGTAGATGTGGTTGAAAAAGGGGGTGCCGATAGAGATGCTGCCCAGCCCCAACTCCTTGTGCACCAAGGGCAGCAGGGTGCCGACCAGCACGGTGAGCAGCCCGGCCATCAATAGGATGTTGTTGCCAAGCAGCAGGGTCTCGCGGCTCCACAGCTCGAATTTGCCGTGGCTGCGAACCTGGCCGCCCTTGAAGGCGTAGAGCAGCAAGGAGGAGCCGATCACCGCCAGCAGGAAGCCGAGGATAAACAGGCCACGGGTCGGATCGGAGGCAAACGCATGCACCGAGACCAGTACGCCGGAGCGCACCAGGAAGGTACCGAGCAGGCTCAAGGAAAATGCCGAGAGGGCCAGCAGCACGGTCCATGCCTTGAAGGTGGCTCGCTTCTCGCTCACCGCCAGCGAATGCAGCAGCGCGGTGCCCGCCAGCCAAGGCATGAAGGAGGCGTTCTCTACCGGATCCCAGAACCACCAACCGCCCCAGCCCAGCTCGTAATAGGCCCACCAGGAGCCGAGCGCAATCCCCAAGGTCAGGAAAATCCAAGCGGCCATGGTCCATGGCCGTGACCAACGCGCCCAGGTGGCGTCAAGCCGACCGGTCAGCAGCGCCGCGATGGCGAAGGCGAAGGCCACCGCAAAGCCGACATAGCCCATGTAGAGCATCGGCGGGTGGAAGATGAGGCCGGGGTCTTGCAAGAGCGGATTAAGATCGCGCCCATCCACCGGATAGAAAGGCAGGGTGCGGGTAAAGGGGTTGGAGGTGAGCAGCACAAAGGCGGTAAACCCCACGGCAATCAGCCCCAGCACCCCGAGCACCCGCGCCACCGCATCGAGCGGCAGACCGCGGCTAAAGCGCGCCACGGCGGCGGTCCAGCCACTTAAGATCAGTACCCACAGCAGCAGCGACCCCTCATGGGCGCCCCACACCGCCGAGATGCGATATTGCAGTGGCAGCAGGCTGTTGGAGTTGGTGGCCACATACTGCACCGTGAAGTCGTTATCGATAAAGGCCCAGGTGAGGCAGGCAAACGAGACCAGCAAGGCCAGCAACTGCATATAGGCAAGGGGCCGCGCGGCATTCATCATGCCAAGGCGACCATAGTGGGCCCCCAGCAACGGATAGGTGCCGAGCAGCAGGGCCACGGCAAAGGCGAGGATCAGGGCAAACTGGCCCAATTCAGGCATCATTTCTGGCTTCCTTCCGGCTGCTTGCCGTACTGGGTCTTGTAGTGATCCATCCCCTTGAGGGCATCGGCGACCTCCGGCGGCATGTAGTTCTCGTCGTGCTTGGCCAGCACCTCGAAGGCATCGATGGTGGTGGCATCGCGCAGGGTGCCTTGGGCGACGATCCCCTGCCCTTCGCGAAACAGATCCGGCAATATGCCGTTAAAATGGACGGTCACCACCTCACCGCCGGCATCGGCCAGCTTGAAGCTCACCTTGAGGCTGTCGCTGGCACGCTGCACCGATCCGGGCAGCACCAGACCGCCGATGCGCAGGCGCTGCCCCTCCTCCGGTTTTATCTGCTCCGGCCCCTTGCCGCGCACCAGCTCGGTCGGGGTGTAGAAGAGATCGATGTTCTGGCTCAGGGCGTAGAGCACCAGGCCAATCACGCCCCCTAACCCCAGCAGGATGGCCAGCAGGATGGAAAGGCGCTTCTTGCGTCGCGGGTTCATAGGGTGTTCTCCATGGACTGGGCCGCCTGCCGGCGCGCTTCGCGGGCCTCTTTGCGGCGCAGCTCGCCGAGCAGCTGGCGACGCTTGAGACGGGTCGTCATGACGATGCCGACCAGAGAGGCCAGCGTGATAGCAAAAGAGAGCCAGACATAGAAGGCGTAGCCGCCCATGGCCAGGAAATCGGCAAAAGATGCGAAGTGCATGGTTACTTCTCCTGCTCGGCGATGGCCTTGACCCAGGGACGGTGCCACTCGTGCATCAGCAGCTCGTTGCGAAAGCGCATCAGGGTCACGGCACCGAGAAAGGCGGCAAACGCCAGGATCATGAACAGCAGCGGCCACAACATGTCGGGGGCGATCGAGGGTTTGGCAAACTTGGTGATGCTGGCGCCCTGGTGCAGGGTGTTCCACCACTCCACCGAGTAGTGAATGATGGGCAGGTTCACCACCCCCACCAGCGCCAGTATGCCGGCGGCGCGGCCGGCCAGCGCCTTGTCGCTAAAGGCGTTGTAGAGGGCAATCACCCCGAGATAGAGAAACAGCAGGATAAGCTCGGAGGTGAGGCGCGCATCCCATACCCACCAGGTGCCCCACATGGGCTTGCCCCAGGCCGCCCCGGTCACCAGGGCAATGAAGGTAAAGACGGCTCCGACCGGGGCGATGGCCGCCACCGTCATGTGCGCCATGCGCAGTTGCCACACCAGACCGATGAGGGCCGCCACGGCCATGGTGGAGTAGGCCCCCATCGACCAGATGGCGGCCGGCACATGGATGTAGATGATGCGAAACGAATCCCCTTGCTGATAATCGGCCGGGGCAAACGCCAGCCCCCACACCGAGCCGACGATAAAAGCCAGCAGGCTCACCACGGCAAACCAGGGCAGCAGGCGCCCAGCCAGGGCATAGGCGCGCTCCGGCTTGGCATAGGGATGCAACCATTTCCACATAATTCACAATACCTTAGCGTTATCTGTCATCCGGCAAGCCTACCTTACCGGTTAAATGGGTATAAAAAATACCCCTATCGGAATAAGCGGGACACTCCTTGATCCATCGCAAACTCACGCTCAGTTCATGCTCACCCGCAGCGCGGCCGCCACCGCCAGCGGGGTCAGGGTCAGGGCCCCCAGCAACAGGGCGCCGAGAATCGCGAGCTGACCGCTGTAGGGCAGCCCCATGCCGGCGGCATCGATGGCCGAGGTGGCGAAGATGAGCACAGGGACATAGAGCGGCAAAATGAGCAGACTCAGCAACACACCGCCACGGCGCAGCCCCACGGTCAGCGCGACCCCAACCGCCCCGAGCAGACTCAGCACCGGGGTGCCGAGCAGCAACGTCAGCGCCACCGCCTGCCAGGTACGCAGATCAAGGGAGAGCAGCAGCGCGATCAGCGGCGAGAGCAGCAGCAAGGGCAGGCCGGTCAGCAGCCAGTGGGCCAGCACCTTGCCAAGAGCCAGCACCCCGAGCGGCGCCGGCATCAGCATCAACTGTTCAAGGGCTCCGTCGGCAAAGTCATCGCGAAACAGCCGCTCGAGGGCGAGCATGGCCGAGAGCAGGGCCGCGACCCAGATGATGCCAGGAGCAATGCGCGCCAACAGGGCCGGCTCAGGCCCTATCCCAAGTGGAAACAGGGTGATGACGATGAGAAAGAACCAGAGGGGATTGAGGATCTCCGAGCATTGCCGCAGGGCCATGCGCAGCTCGCGGCGCACCACCTGACGAAAGGCATGCAGCATCAGGCGGCCCCCCGCATCGCATCACCCAGATGGATTCGCCGCAAGCGATCCCGGCTGAGGTGAAGATCCTGATGGGTGGTCAGCACCACCATGCCACCGCGCTCGGCATGCTCGATAAACAGCTGCTCAAGCACTCCGACCCCCTGCTTGTCGATGGCGGTGAAAGGTTCATCGAGGATCCACAGAGCCGGCTGTTCGCTCAGCCACAGGCGGGCCAAGGCAACCCGACGCTGCTGACCTGCCGAGAGTTGGGCACAAGGGGTCTCTTCAAAGCCCGCCAGCCCCACTCTGGCCAGCACCCGCCAAAGATCGCGCGGCTCATGGCGATGATGGATCTGCTGATAAAAGGCGAGGTTCTCGTAGGCCGTCAGGTTAGCCTTGGTGCCGGGATGGTGGCCAAGATAGAGCAAACTGGCATGAAAATCGTCGCGGCAGCGGCGGATATCCTCCCCCTGCCAGGAGACATGCCCCTCAAACGGGAGCGAAAGACCGGTCAGCAGCCGTAACAGGCTAGTCTTACCAGCCCCATTTGGCCCTTCAATCTGGACGATGTCACCGGGCCGCACCCGGAACGAGAGTGACTCGAACAGCGTCCTCTCTTCCCGGACACAGGTCAGTTGGTGAGCTTCGAGCATGGTCTTTCTGTCTGTTGGCAAAGGCTGCGGCAGTGTACCACAAGAAGCGGGCGGGTCTTTTCCACTGTGGAGGGAAAGAGGTAGAAAATGAGAGGCAGCCGAGGAACGCCTTCCTTCGCGTTCCTGGCATTGTCTATTGGCGCTGACTGCCCTTGCGCAGGGAGATGAGTAACTCCGCCTCGGCCTTGGGCAGCTCGCACTCGGCCATCAGCTCTTCGACATCGGCGCCCAGTTCCACCATCTTGGCGGCACGACTGTACAGGCGGCGCTCGGGCTCAAGCAGTTGCAGCTCCTGCTGGCTATCTTGCAAATGCTGGATATGTCCTTCCATGCCTTGCAAGCGCTGCCCCATACCAATGGAGCCCGCATGGATCTCGGTGAGCTGCTTGCGCATGCTCTCCACACGACCCAACAACACGTCCCTCTCCTCTTCAGCCTGCTTTCTGTTGCGTTTGAGACCCACCCAAACCCCAACACAACACCCTAGCGCAAAGAGGGCCAGCACCAGAGCCAGCCATTGAATTAGTGAAACCACCGCCAATCCTTAGAGTGAACCAATATCATCCCACTCTTCATCACTCAGCAACTTATTGAGATCAACCAGAATCAACAGTTGACCATCGCGATTACTGACACCCTGGATAAATTTGGCACTCTCTTCAGTACCCACCGCTGGTGCCACGTCGATTTCAGAGGCACGAAGATAAACCACCTCGGCCACGCTGTCGACCATGATACCAATCACCTGCTTTTCTGCCTCGATGATGACGATGCGGGAGTTTTCACTCACTTCAACAGGCGGCAGCCCAAAGCGGGAGCGAGTGTCGATCACGGTGACCACATTGCCGCGCAGGTTGATGATCCCCAGCACATAGTCAGGGGCCCCAGGTACCGGGGCGATCTCGGTATAGCGAAGCACCTCTTGCACCTGCATCACATTGATGCCGTAAGTCTCGTTCTCCAGCTGGAAGGTCACCCATTGCAACACCTCATCTTCCGCCAGATTCTGTGCAACATTACGCTTTTCGCTCATAATCCCGTTCCTCAATATAAAAGGGGTGTTAGTAAAACTAGCAATAAAACAACTGGAACTCAGCGCCCATCGATATTCACGCCGCTCTCAAGCAGACGTAGCAGTTCGTGGACATGCAGCAGAGCACACCTCTTATCTTTTACCATGCCCGCCAACCAGGGACGCTTGCCCTCTTGATGACGCCACTTGATCTGATCACTGCGCAGCTTCTCGGTTCCCTTGAGGTGGTGGCAAGAGAGTCCCCAGCTCGAATCCCCTAGCATGATAAGGTACTGATAAGGTGCCAAGGCGCTGTGATCATCATCCGGCATGACCCACAGTGCCGTATCCACCACATTAAGCTTCTTCTCACGCTGAGTCATGATGCCCCGAAACCACGGCGCCTGCCCGAACAGCGACGTGACCTCCCCTAGCCGGTGGATCCCCCCAAGCTCAGTCAAAGGCACTGCGAACGTCACGCCCGCCACCTCAAAAAAGAGCGCTTGAAACTCGTGCCCTGGCTCAATATTGCGCCACTCCGTCGGGGCAAGGAGCTGCGGCTCAAGAGCCACCTCGGTTTGCTCAGCCATCACCGGCTGAACCGGTGAAGGGCTAATGACCTCGGGTTCGACGGTGATCTCGATAGCCGTATCGGTAGCCGTGACCACATCGATATCGAACGCCTCCACCTCTTGGTGAGCGATCACCTCCATCTCATCTTGTACCTGCCCTACCTGGGCCAGTAGCTCGGAGAGCCGCTCTATGCGAGAGGGCTCCTCCAGATAGGGACGCGCATCCCGTAATGGCTCGGCGGCAAGCTGCGGTAACGGCTGCAATTCAGGCTCAGGTAGAGGCTCTTCCAACAACAAGGCGTGGAAGTAATCATCCATGGTGCGGTATTGAAGCGACTCTCTCATGGCGCCCTCTCCAGTTGCTCTTTCTTCTCTAACGCATCCAGAAATTGCAACAGTGTCTGATAGGCATAGGTACCGCGGCTACCCGGAGCATAAATAGAGGGAGGCACATGCAGCAGGCTGGCATCCCGGAACTTGGTATCGATGGGGATCACGGATGGCCAGACCGCCTCTCCATACTGCTCCTTGACGGATTTGAGCGTCATCAGTGAGGCTCGAGTTCGCTTGTCGAACATGGTCGGCACTATGGTGTACTTGAACCCCTCTTTTTTAGAACGCTGCATGATCTCGAACGTTTTCATCATCCGCTCGAGCCCCTTGAGCGCCAGGAATTCGGTCTGCACAGGCACCAGTATGCGGTCACTGGCCGCCACCGCATTGACCATCATCACCCCCAGCACAGGAGGGCAGTCGATGATGGCGTAGTCATAGTGATCCTGAATTTGCAGCAACGCGCGCTTGAGCACCAATCCCATGCCCTCACGGTTACCCATGATGCGATCCAGGGTTGCCAAGGTGATAGAGGCAGGTAGCAGGTGAATATTCTCAAACTTGGTCTTGAGGGTTATCTCTTTGACCAGCTCCGCACTCGGGCGCGGAGCTTGAAACAACTCGTACAGGGTTGCATCCAACCCATCCGAATCATAATCCAGATAGGCGGTGAGCGAAGCGTGCGGGTCGGTATCGATGAGCAGCACCCGCTTGCCTCGCTGGGCAAGAATGCCGGCCAGCGAGACAACGGTCGTCGTCTTGCCGACTCCTCCTTTCTGGTTGGCCACCGTCCACACTCTCACGTCATGGTTCCTTTCTTGTCGTTATACGTATGCCCCCATTGGGGAGCGTAATTACCTTGATGTCCTGCTCATTTGGCACGGTCACCGGAACCATCGGTTCAGTGGCGGAAGTGTTTTCCTTCACCTGGCGCTCAGCCAAGGGAGCAACCCAGGCATAGCGTGAAAGTGCGATCACCACCTTACGATTCTGTGCCCTCCCCTGCTCGCTGCTGTTGTCGCTCCAAGGAGAAAACTCACCGTAGGCCTCCATCGCCAACCGATGCGGGTCGATACCAAGCGCCATCAGTGACTCCAACACCGCACCGGCCCTGGCCGCGGACAACTGCCAGTTGGAGTGGAAAATTTCATTGTTTATCTGTTGGTTATCCGTATAACCACGCACCCTTATATAGTTATCGACCGGTTTCAAAATTCTTGAGAGCGCGGCGATGACATCCGGTGCATTGCGGCCTAACGTGGCACTACCGCTGGCAAACAACAGGCCGGCGCTGAGTTCAATGGTCAACCATTCATCGTCTCGATTGATCTTGACCAAGCCGGCATCCACCAACGCCCCCACCGCGCGGCCAAGCTGCGCATCAATCTCTGCAAGAGATGCGCCATCTTGTCGCTGCATGATGATGGAGTCAGGAGCCTGGGAGGTAGCGGCAGACTCAAGCAAGGACGCCGGTGCCACCGACACCGCATCCAACAGGTGGTTACCGGTCCCTTCAAGCAACCCATGGCTATGTGGTTGTTGCTGGCTGAAGGCCTGTGAAAGACCATCGATCACACTGCGGTACTTCTCTTTGTTCACCACAGCAACCGAGTAGAGCACGACAAAGAGGGCAAAGATGAGCGTCATATAATCGGCATATGAGATCAGCCAGCGATCCAGATGCTCGCGCCCCTTAAGCTGCAGGCGATGGCGACGACGCATGTTACTCCCCTTGCAGATAGATCTGCAGTCGCCGCCGCAACTGGGTCGCATTGTCGCCGTGCGCAATACCGAGCAATCCCTCCAGGGTCATCTCCTGAAACAGGGCTTGGTGATAGTGAAGAGTTCGCAGCCGATTGGCTACCGGGAGATAGAACAGATTGGCCAACCCAACCCCATAGATGGTGGCAACAAAGGCAACGGCAATGCCTGCCCCCAACTCAGCGGGCGCTTCCAGACTAAACATCGCCTGAATTAACCCCATGACAGCACCTATGATGCCGATGGTCGGGCTATAGCCACCAAGTGACTCAAACACCCGGGCACCATGCTCGTTGCGCTCCTGCTCAATGGTGATCTCGGCTTCAAGCAGCTCACGCATGTGCTCGACCTCAACGCCGTCGACCAACATAGTCAGCCCCTTACGGGTGAACGGTTCGCTCTCCTGATCGGACAGCTCCTCTAGGGCGAGCAAACCATATTGGCGGCCACGCAGCGCCCACGCTTCAAGTCGCAGCGCCTGGGAAGCCATATCGAGCCGCTCCGGGCGAAATAACCAACCGAGCTGGATCAGGGCTTGTTTTAGGTAGCGCGTGGGGGTCTGGAGTATGACAGCCCCCAGCGTGCCCCCAACCACAATCAGAAAGGCAGGACCATCGAGCAAGGTCAGCAGACTGCCACCATGCCAGCGCTGGGCCAAGGCGATACAGCCAAGGGCCAACAACAGTCCAACCCAACCGATCATTGGCGCCCCAGTTCAACCAAAATACGCTGAGCAATGCGATCTAATGGTAGGGACTCGCTAGATAAGCCCGCTTTGGTCACCGCTTGGGGCATCCCATAGACGACACAGCTGGCTTCATCCTGCGCCCAAATCGTAGCGCCTTGCTCCTTGAGCAGACGGGCGCCATCGCGTCCATCTGAGCCCATACCAGTTAGCACAATCGCCAGTACCTTATCGCCAAATGACTTGGCTACAGAGGCAAAAGTGATATCAACACAAGGCTTGTAGTTGACCTTGTCATTACCGTCGATAATACGCAGGCGGGCGTTACTTCCCCTCCCCTCAACCAGCATCTGCCGCCCACCAGGGGCCAAATAGGCCTGCCCCTGACGTAACACATCACCATCTGCCGCCTCTTTCACACCGATCTTGCACAATCCGTTGAGACGGGCTGCAAACGCCGCGGTAAATGTTGATGGCATGTGCTGGATAAGCAAAATCGGGTAGGGAAAATCCGCAGGCAATTGGGTCAATATATTCTGTAACGCAACAGGGCCACCGGTAGATGTGCCGATAGCCACCAACTGATACGTCTTACCTGAGCGCTTAAACACGGGCGAGATACTGGGGCGAGCCACGGGTCGCTCTACAGGTTGCTCGCGCTTATTCAGAACGGGAGAGGGCTCACCCACACTTCTATTGCGAAACGCAGAGAGCATGAAGCGCTTGCGGGCGATCGCTTTGACACGCTGCTGCAACAGGTTGACGGCCTCTTCCTTATCGCGAGCGATGTCTTCGAACTTCTTGGGCAAGAAATCAAGCGCCCCCGCATCGAGCGCATCAAGGGTGGCTTTGGCACCCTCGTGGGTCAAGGAAGAGAACATCAGAATAGGAGTCGGATTCTTGGCCATGATCGCGCGAACTGCACTGATCCCGTCAAGCACCGGCATTTCTATGTCCATGGTGATGACGTCAGGGCGCAAGGCGATGGCTTTATCCACCGCCTCTTGCCCATCTCGTGCAGTGTCGATAACCGTCAACGCCGGATCTTGATTGATGATCTCGCTAACACGGCGACGGAAGAAGCTGGAGTCATCTACTACCAGTACTTTTACTGCCATTATTATTTTTTAACCCCTTGATCTCGCTGCCGGCATCAGTGCCGGCGAGCATAGGTCTTGAGCAAGCTGGGTACATCAAGGATGAGAGCAATACCACCATCGCTGGTAATGGTTGCACCAGCCATACCAGGCGTCCCCTGTAGCAACTTATCGAGAGGCTTAATGACGACCTCTTCCTGACCGATGAGGTTATCCACGACAAAACCTATCTGCTGGGTACCAATTTGGGCGATCACCACATGTCCCACATCTTGCCGAGTTTTATGGCCACGATTCCCCTTCATCAGCCACTGCTGCAAATAAAAGAGCGGGATAGCCTTGTCGCGCACTATGATGGTCAGTTGCCCATCCACCATATTGGCTTTCTTGAGATCCAAGTGGAAAATTTCATTAACGCAGCTCAACGGCAAGGCAAATGTCTGCTTGCCCACCTCGACCATCAAGGTCGGCAGAATTGCCAGCGTGAGCGGCACCTTAATCTCAAGGCGCGTCCCCTTACCCTTGGTCGAGTCAATATGAATCGAGCCATTGAGACGGATGATGCTGGTTTTCACCACATCCATCCCCACCCCACGCCCGGAAATCTCGGAAATATCCTTCTTCGTTGAGAAACCGGCAGCAAAAATGAGGTTATAGGCTTCATTGTCGCTCATGCGCGCAGCAGCGTCGGAATCCAGAATCCCGCGCTCGATGGCGATCGACTTGAGCCTCTCAGGATCCATACCGGCGCCGTCATCCTCAATACAGAGCAGGATGTGATCCCCCTCTTGGGAGGCACTCAGAGTGATCGTTCCCTTGCGTGGCTTGCCTGCGGCTTCACGAACATCCGGCATTTCAACGCCATGGTCACAGGAGTTACGCACCAAGTGCACTAGGGGATCAGCCAGCGCCTCGACCAAGTTCTTGTCGAGATCGGTCTCTTCTCCGATCAGAACCAGTTCAATCTCTTTTTTCAAGGAGCGGGCCAAGTCACGAACAACGCGTGGGAAGCGGCCAAACACCTTCTTGATGGGCTGCATGCGGGTCTTCATGACCGCGCCTTGCAAATCGGCTGTGACCACATCCAGGTTGGCAACCGCTTTGGACATATCCTCGTCGTTGCTAGCAATCCCGAGGCTGACCAAGCGATTACGCACCAGTACCAGCTCGCCCACCATGTTCATGATGACATCCAGCGTCTTGGTGTCGACACGAACCGTGGTATCCCCTTGCGCGCTGCTGTCCTTGCTCTCGCTGGCAGCTTTGGGGGCCGCGACAGGCTTGGTTCCGACCTTATTTTCTGACTTAGGAGCCGCAGCAGGAACCGGAGCAGAAATCTCGGCCTTCTTAGAAACCTCAACCTTAGGTGTTGCCGCCACACTGGGGGCCTGGATCACCGGAGCCTCATTCTTAACGGTTGGCCCCTGCCCGGCACCATGCAGCTGATCCAGCAGGCGGTCGAATTCATCGTCATCGATCAGTTGATCGACTTCCTGCTGCACCGATTGCAGTGGATTGACGACTGAGCCGCCATGCTGACCCTTACCATGTAATTGATCCAGCAACGCCTCAAATTCATCATCCGTCATGTCTCCGTGCTCATCGACACTGATGACATCACTACTGCTGCTCACTTCAATACTTGGGCTCTGGGTCGAACTCGGCGCCTTGTTACTACCGTGCAGCTCATCGAGCAGACGCTCGAACTCGTCGTCCGTCATCTCATCAATGGAGCCATTGGTTGCAGGCATGACATCGGCCACAACCGGCTCTGGTTCCGGCTCAGGAAGTGCCATCTCCACCATTGGTGGCTCACTGCCCAATGATGCGGTTTTCAGCTGTTCAGTGCCTTCCGGTTTGCAAAGTTCATGCAGATCATGCAACAAATCATCAGAAGCCGGGCTCAGCGGCTCGCGATTTTGCACCTGGCTGAACATGCCATTGATGGCATCCAGCGCTTGCAGGATAACATCCATCAGCTCCGGCGTTACGCGGCGCTTGCCATTACGCAGAATGTCAAAGACGTTCTCGGCGCCGTGGCAAGCGTCGACCAACTCAGTCAATGAAAGGAAGCCTGCACCACCTTTAACTGTGTGGAACCCCCGAAAAATAGCGTTCAGTAGAGCACTGTCATCAGGGCGTTTCTCCAGCTCGACGAGCTGCTCTGATAGTTGCTCCAAGATTTCGGATGCTTCGACCAGAAAGTCCTGCAGTATATCTTCATCAACATCAAAGCCCATTCGTCACCCCATTAAAATCCCAGGCTAGAGAGCAAATCGTCCACATCATCCTGGCCATTAACCACGTCATCGCGATCTTGGGCATTGATAATGGGGCCTTCAGCCTCTAGCGCGCTGCGTGTCGGGCTCTGTGGCACCTCGGTGCCGACATCACCAAACATCGTCAACATTTCAACCAGTTTAATTTCAATCTCCTGAACCAATTTGATGACCCTGCGGATCATTTGGCCAGTAAGATCCTGAAAATCCTGAGCCATCAGGATTTCAGTTAGTCGTTTTCTTAATATATCGGCGTCAGCTTCAGAAGACTTGAGAAAATCATCGAGTTGATGGCACAAAACCTTAAATTGACCAAGATCCAGAGAACGAGTCATCAGGAGCTGCCAATGAGGTAACACGGCTTGAATGCTATCGTTGAGACGATCGGCTATAGGCAAACTAGCCTCAACCGCATCCATAGTGCGATTGGCCGCTTTATCTGTCATATCAATGACATAATTCAAGTGTTCTCGGGCATCGGGGATCTCGTGGGTCGCCAACACGGGGATTCTGGAGTCGATGCAAAATTCCTGCAAAGAGGTATGCAATTGACGGGTCAGTTGCCCTACTTTTTCGAACAGAGTGTGAGCATTAGGTGCACACGCTTCGGCCAGCAAATTATCGGCTTTAGTAAATTCGCCCTGCTCAAGCAAGGAGACGAGCAACCTCGCTTGCTCAAGAGTGATTAATGAGCTCGCCTTAGCCATCATCAGAAGGCTCCTTAGCCAATACGTTCGAAGATTTTATCCAGCTTCTCTTTCAAGGTCGCTGCGGTAAAAGGCTTGACGATATAGCCATTGACGCCAGCTTGCGCCGCCTCAATGATCTGCTCACGCTTGGCTTCGGCGGTCACCATCAGCACCGGCAGGTGCTTGAGCTTGTCATCCAGGCGGATAGCCTTGAGCAGGTCAATCCCCTGCATACCGGGCATGTTCCAGTCGGTCACAACAAACTGAAAGTCACCATTTTTTAGCATGGGCAGGGCAGTGTTGCCATCATCAGCCTCATGGGTGTTATTAAAGCCAAGATCTCTTAGCAAGTTCTTGATAATCCGACGCATTGTCGAGAAATCATCAACAATGAGGATTTTCATGTTCTTGTCCAAAATTCCCTCCTAGTCGGTAGCCCCTGAAGCAACCGGTGTTGATACCGTATTAAATAGGCAGAATGGCGGCTATTATGCCCTATAGCGCTATTTTAGTGTAGTCAGTACAAAGAGTTATACTTGCCAATCTCGCAATCTAGCGCGCAATCTGTGCATCGCCTGACTGTGGATCTGGCTGACCCTCGATTCGCTCACGTTGAGGATCTCGCCAATTTCACGCAGATTGAGCTCCTCATCGTAATAAAGAGAGAGTACCAGCGCCTCCCGCTCAGGCAGACGCGATATATTCTCAGCGAGCGCTATTTGGAAACGATCGCTCGCTAACTCTTCATAGCCATGTCGCTCACAGGCCCCCTCACCACCGATCACATCCTCGCTGACACCCAGATCTTCGATGCCGATGATCTTGCCACAGGAGACATCCTGCAACATGCTGTGATACTCGTGCAGGGAGACACCCAGTTGGCTCGCGACCTCGGTATCACGAGCATCGCGACCATGCTGCTTTTCCACCTTGTCGATCGCCTCAGCGATCATCCGGCTATTTCGGTGCACCGAACGGGGCACCCAGTCGCCACGGCGAATTTCATCGAGCATGGCACCGCGGATACGGATCCCGGCATAGGTCTCGAAGCTTGCCCCCTTGCTGCCATCAAAATTACGGGACGCCTCGATAAGCCCAATCATCCCCGCCTGAACCAAATCATCGAGCAATACACTACTGGGCAAACGTGCCAGCAAATGTTGAGCAATCCGCTTGACCAAGGGAGCGTGCCGCTCGACCAGCGCATAAGAGTCCTGATGGCGAAGATAGGCTTGGGCTTTATTCACGAGAACCTTCCTTTATGACAACCGGTTTTTGCAACAGGCTTTCCAGGAAAAACTCCAAATGGCCGCCGGGCTGGTTTGGGATCGGCCAACTGGCCGCCTTATTGGCCAGGGCACGGAACGCCAACGAGGCTGGCGACTTGGGAAAGGCATCGACGATCAATTTTTGCTTGCGCACGGCTTGGCGCAGGTTGGTGTCATAGGGAATACAGGCCACCAACTCGAGCGAGGTATCGAGGAAACGATCGGTCACCCGGGTCAGTTTGGCGAACAGCTCCTGCCCTTCGCGTAGGCTGCGCACCATGTTAGCCACCACCTTGAAGCGAAACACGCCGTGATCCTTGGAGAGGATCTTGATGAGGGCATAGGCGTCAGTTATCGAGGTGGGCTCGTCGCACACCACCACCATGATGTCCTGGGCGGCGCGGGCAAAGCTCAGCACCATGTCGGAGATCCCTGCCGCCGTATCGACCATCAGCACGTCGACGGCCGTCTTCATCTCACTAAAGGCTCTAATGAGCCCCGCATGTTGGGCCGCAGAGAGTTCCACCATCGACTGAGTCCCCGAGGTGGCCGGCACTATCATCATGCCGTTGGGCCCCTCGATGATGATATCGTCGAGGGTACATTCGCCAGCCAGCACGTGTGAGAGGTTACGATGCACCCGCAGCCCTAACATCACGTCGACGTTAGCAAGACCCAGGTCGGCGTCCAACACCATGACCCGCTTCCCCTGCGCCGCCATGGCGCCGGCGACATTCAGGGTCACGTTGGTCTTGCCCACGCCACCCTTACCGCCCGAGACGGCGATCACCTTGACCCGGTTGTTATGGTGCATTCTGCGCAGCCCGCTTGCCTGATCCATATTTACGTTACTCATAGAACTCCGAATCTTCCGCCTCACCGAAGCCGGCTCCCCAGAAATAGGGCTCTTCCACCTGCTGCTCCAGCGAGCCCAGTGCCGAGCCGACCAGATAGGCGGCATCAGCAACCTGAATATCTTCCGGAACACGCTGACCGTCGGTCACATAGCTGACCGGCAGCGCATTCTGGATACATACGTTAATCACTTCCCCCAGATTGAGGCTCTCATCAATCTTGGTCAGGATGCAGCCACTGAGCGGGATCCGCTTGAAATGATCGACCGCCTCCTGCATCACCCTGCGTTGGGCAGTGGCCGCCATCACCAGATAGCTGCGAATACGCACCTTGGCGTGTTTGACCAGGGTATCGAGCTGCTCGGTCAGACGGATGTCACGCTGCCCCATCCCCGCGGTATCGATGAGCACCAACCGACGGTGGCGAAATTGATAGAGCGCCGCAGCCAACTCTTCGGCATCGCGCACCTGGCGTACCGGGCACCCCATGATACGCCCATATGTCTGCAACTGCTCGTGGGCACCAATGCGATAGTTGTCGGTCGTGATCAGCGCCACCTGTTCGGCACCGTATTTCATGGCAAAGCGAGCGGCCAGTTTGGCAATCGTGGTGGTCTTACCCACCCCGGTCGGGCCAAGCAGCGCCACCGCCCCCCCTTGGCGCAGGATTTCGTCATCCCCCACCTTGAGCTGAGTCGTCAGTATCTCTGCTAACTGGGCCATGGCCTGATGCAGCGGCATATCTTCCGGGATGATCCCCGCCAACTGATCGGCAAACGCATCCTCGAACCCTATCTTTTTAAGCTCCTTGATGAGCAGGGCCCGCATTGGCTCACGACGCTCCACCTCCTGCCACATCAGACCGGAAATCTGATGCTCAAGCAGCTTGCGG
Source organism: Aeromonas simiae (assembly GCF_014892695.1). Lineage (NCBI taxonomy): Bacteria > Pseudomonadati > Pseudomonadota > Gammaproteobacteria > Aeromonadales > Aeromonadaceae > Aeromonas > Aeromonas simiae. Next base: position 1,267,231 of record NZ_CP040449.1, on the reverse strand, counting down.
ATGCTGGCCATCTCGTTACGCATCCCCTCCAGCTCGCGATCCCGACTCTGTTCACGCGTGGCCTGAGCCGGGCGGGTGGGTGATCGAGGCGCCGCACTCGGCGCACTCTTAGGCGCAGCGGGTGCTTCCCACTGCGCCTGTTCGGCCAGCGTTTTGGGGGCACCGTTGTTGCCCGCCGCAGGGCGAGCGCCCTGGCCGTTGATCTGTTGTTGACGCGCCAGCAGGGCCGCCAAACTGTCGGCGTAGTGCTCCTCTTTTGACGGTGACGGTTTTGCGGTCGTCATCTGGCGGGCCGTCGACGAAATATTGACGCGCTCCTCTCCGAGCGCAGCACGAGCGGGGGCAGGCTCACGCGATGGCACCAGTTGGGCTTGATAGTCGACCGCAGCGACTATCTCCACCCCTCCGGTCACCTTCTTGTTGGACATGATCACCGCGTCTGGCCCGAGTGTCTCTTTGACCTCGGCCAGCGCCGTTCTCATGTCCTTGGCAAAAAACCGCTTAATCTTCACCTGTCATCTCCGCTCACTGGTTCTGCCCGACCGCACTGACGATACGGATCTGCTTGTCGTCAGGGACTTCCTGGTAGGACAGGACACGCAATCCCGGGATCGCATTTTTCACGAACCGCGCCAGGGTATTGCGCAAGATACCCGAGGTCAGCAACACGGCGGATTGCCCTTCCAGCTCAAGACGCTGGGAGGCATCGGCGAGCGAGCGTTGCATCCGCTCTGCCAGCCCCGGCTCAATGCCGGCTCCTTCGTTGCCACCTGCCTGCAAAGATTGATGCAATATGCGTTCCAATTCTGGTGCCAAGGTGATGACAGCCAGCTCGCTCTCGCCGCCCGTGATCTCTTGCACAATCAAGCGGCGCAGGGCGATACGGCAGGCGGCGGTCAGCACGTCCGGATCCTGACTGCGCGGGGCATATTCGACCAGGGTCTGCAATATGGTGCGCATATCGCGGATCGGCACCCCTTCGGTCAGCAGGTTCTGCAACACCTTGACCAGGTTGCCCATGCTGATCACCTCCGGAACCAGACCATCGACCAGCTTGGCCTGATGCTTGGCCACCAGATCCAGCAGTTGCTGCGCCTCGTCATGACCCAGCAGCAAGGAGGCATGGCTGGCGAGGATCTGGCTCAGATGGGTGGCCACCACGGTCGACGCATCGACCACCGTATAGCCCAGCGTCTGAGCATGGGAGACCTGATCCCGGCCGATCCACACAGCCTCTAGCCCGAAGGCAGGATCGCGCGCCTCAATGCCCGAGAGCGTACCAAAAACCTGGCCCGGATTGATCGCCATCTCCTTGTCCTGATAGATGCTGGCCTCTCCCGTGGTGACCCCCATCAGGGTGATACGGTACTGATTCGGCGGCAGATCCAGATTGTCGCGGATATGCACCGGCGGCACCAGAAAACCGAGATCTTGAGAGAGCTTTTTGCGCACCCCCTTGATGCGGTTGAGTAGCTCTCCTCCTTGGGCGCGATCGACCAGCGGGATCAGCTGATAACCCACCTCAAGGCCGATGATGTCGACCGGCATCACATCATCCCAGCTCAGTTCGCGTGGCTCATGGGATGGATGCGCCTCACCGCTGCCCTTCTCCTGCTTGGGCTGCGCCGCGCGGCGCTGCTCCAGCTTGAGCAGCCACCACGAGATGCCGGCACACAACAACCCGAGAGAGAGAAACGCAAAGTGGGGCATACCCGGTACCACCCCCATCACCAGCAAGATGGCGGAGGTGATGATCAGTGACTTCGGATTGCTAAACAGCTGGCCCAACATGGCCTGACCCATGTCCTGATCGGTGTTCTGACGGGTGACGATAAGCGCCGCCGCGATGGAGAGCAGCAGCGAAGGGATCTGGGCCACCAGGCCGTCGCCGATGGTGAGCAGGGTGTAGATGCGGGTGGCATCGCCGAAGCTCATGGCGTGCTGCACCATGCCGATGATGAAGCCACCGATGATGTTGATAAACAGGATCATGATGCCGGCGATGGCATCCCCTTTGACGAACTTGGAGGCACCGTCCATCGAGCCGTAGAAGTCCGCCTCCGAAGTCACTTCATGGCGACGCTTCTTGGCCTCCTCCTGATTGATGAGACCGGCGTTGAGATCCGCGTCGATGGCCATCTGCTTGCCGGGCATGGCATCCAGGGTGAAACGGGCGCTCACTTCCGAGATCCGCCCCGCCCCCTTGGTGACCACCACGAAGTTAATGATCATCAGGATGAGGAAGACGATGAGACCGACCGCGTAGTTGCCACCGATGACCACAGAGCCGAACGCCTCAATGACGTGGCCGGCCGCATCCGGGCCATTATGGCCCTCCAGCAGCACCACCCGGGTCGAGGCGACGTTGAGCGCCAATCGCAGCAAGGTCGCGATCAGCAGCACGGTGGGGAAGGCGGCAAAATCGAGGGGGCGCCGGGTGTAAACCGCCACCAGCAGCACCACCATGGCCAGCGCTATGTTGAACGAGAAGAGAATGTCGAGCAGCATGGCCGGCATCGGCAGCACCACCATGCCCAGCGCGGCCAGCACCAGCAGGGGCGTCCCCAGCCCCTTGCTCACCATGCCACGATACCCTTTAAGCCGGGTCAGCACCTGCGTCATTTCCATCTGCGGTCACGCTTTGCCATCAATACGATAGACAATCCAAAGCAAGAACCATTCCATTAAGATAAGAGGATGAATACAAACAGCTTTTTCTTGCAGCGTCAGAAGTTTGTCAACGCCTGAGCTCATCCGGTATCGGCAGATCCGGCGCCAGCGGCCGCGGTCGCTGCCCCTTGCCACGGCGAAACGCCCTGAGCTGGTAAACATAGGCCAGCACCTGGGCCACGGCGGCAAACAACCCCTCGGGGATCTCCCGGCCCAGCTCGGTGCTGTGATAGATGGCGCGGGTCAACGCCGGCGCCGGCAGCACGGGGATCTGATACTCGCGGGCAATCTCGCGGATCTTCATCGCCACCTCGTCGACCCCCTTGGCCACCACCTTGGGGGCCGCCTTGGGCTGTTTGGGATCGTACTTGAGCGCCACCGAGTAGTGGCTCGGGTTGGTGATCACCACATCCGCCTTGGGCACGTCGACCATCATGCGCCGGTTGGCCATCTCCATCTGCAAACGACGGATCCGCCCCTTCACCTCGGGCTTGCCCTCGCTGTCACGAAACTCGTCTTTGACCTCCTGCTTGGTCATCTTGAGCTGGCGCATGTGGTTCCACTGCTGGAACGGCACGTCGATGGCGACAATCGGCAGCAGCGAGCAGCACAGTACCACCACCATCCACAGCAGCAACTCCAGCGCATCGATGACACCGCCAGGAAACCCCTCGAAAGAGAGGTTCATCAGGTGCTCGAATTGACTCGAAAGCAACCACCAGGCAAACAGGGCGATGAAGAGCACCTTGGCAATGGACTTGATCAGCTCCACCAGTGACTGCACCCCGAACATCCGCTTGAGGCCGCTGAGGGGATTGAGCTTGCTGAACTTGGGGGCCATCGCCTCACTCGAGAAGTTAAAGCCCCCCATCAGGATGTTGCCGGCAAAGGCCGCCAGCGCTACCAGCAAGAAGAGCAGGCCAAGCGGCGCCATCATCTGCCGCAGCAAGGTGGCCAGCAGATCGCCCATGGCATAAGGGTCAAACACCTGATCCCGCTGCAAGCTAAAACCGGTCTTGAAGACCTTGATCAAGGCGCCGGCGAGCGTCTCTTTCAACATCAGCAGGGCAAAACAGGCCGAAAGCAGCACCGCCGCCGTGCCCAGCTCTCGCGAGCGGGGGATCTGCCCCTTCTCGCGCGCCTGTTGCAGTCGTTTACCTGTGGGTAGCTCCGAGCGCTCCTGATCGGTTTCAGCCACTGATGCCTCCCGGGCAGCTGATGCCAATGATTTGGCACTCCACCTCCTGCACCTGCTGCCAGAGGCGGCCGAAGTGATCGGTGAAGCTGCCGAGGGTGAGCCAGAGGATGAACAGGCCGGCGATCATGCTGACCGCAAAACCGATACTGAAGACGTTGAGCTGCGGCGCTGCCCGGGTCATCACCCCGAACGAGAAGTTGATGAGCAGCAGGGCGATGATGGCCGAGAGCGAGATAAGCAGCGCCGCCTGGAACATGATCCCAAGAAACGAGGCCAGATCCCGGTACATCAAGCCGGTAAGACCGCTTTCGGAGACCGGCAGGGTCTGAAAACTTAAGATCACCAGCCGCAGCAGCACCAGATGGCCGTCCACGGCGAGAAACACCAAGGTGGCCAGCATCAGGTAAAACTGGCCGACCACGGGGGTCGATTGGCCATTCATGGGGTCGGCCAGCGAGGCAAATCCCAGGCTGGTCTGCATGGCGATCACCTGGCCTGCGATGACGAAGGTCTCGGTGAGAAACAGGGTCACCTGCCCCATGGCAATCCCGATCAGCACCTGCTGGCCGGTCACCAGAAAGCCGCGCAGCGAGAACAGCTCGACGGCCGGCATGGCCGGCAGCAGGGGGGCCACCACCAAGGTGATGGCCAGGGTGAGCAGGATGCGCACCTGCATCGGCACCAAGCGGCTGCCGAACACCGCCATCACCATCAGCAGGCCGCCGATACGGCACAGTGGCCAGACGATGGAGGCCAGCCACTCCATGATGAGGCCGGCAGAGAAGGTCATCCCACGACCTCGGGGATCTGGTTGACCAGCATGACGAAGAAGTCCATCAGGGTCTGCAATCCCCAGTGTGCCCCGACGCCCAGTGCCAGCAGGGTCACGATGAGGCGTGGCAGAAAGCTCAAAGTCTGTTCGTTAATCGAGGTGGCCGCCTGAAACACCGCCACCACCAACCCCACCAGCAGGCTCGGGATGATCACGGCGCAGACCATCAGGGTGACGATCCAGAGCGCCTCACGAAAGACGTCGACGAAGGTTTCCGGTGACATGGCGCCTCCTTAGCCGGCCCCCAGGCCGAAACTGGTGGCCAGACTGCCCATGATGAGGTTCCAGCCATCGACCATCACAAACAGCATCAGCTTGAACGGCAGCGACACCAGCATGGGCGAGAGCATCATCATCCCCATCGCCATCAAAATACTTGCCACCACCAGGTCAATCACCAGAAACGGCAAAAACAGCATGAAACCTATCTGGAAGGCGGTCTTGAGTTCACTGGTGACAAAGGCCGGGATCAACACCCGCATCGGCACCGTCTCCGGTGTGTCAGCCTTGATGTTGGCGATCTCCATGAAGGTGTTGAGATCCTTGACCCGGGTCTGGGCCAGCATGAACTGATGCAGCGGAGCCTGGGCCTTCTCCAGCGCTACCTTGGCGCTGATGGTCTCGTCCAGATAAGGTTGCAGCGCCTCGCTGTTGATGCGATCGAGCACCGGAGACATGACGAAGAAGCTCATGAACAGGGCGATGCCCACCAGCACCTGGTTGGAGGGGCTCTGCTGCAATCCGATCGCCTGACGCAAGATCCCCAGCACCACAATGATGCGGGTAAACGAGGTCATCATGATGACGATGGCGGGCAGGAACGAAAGGGCCGTCATCAGCGCCAGCACCTGTAGCGTCAGGCTGTACTCCTGACTGCCATCGGGGTTGGTGGTGACGGTCACCGCCGACATGCCATCTTGGCCGAAGCACAGCGGCGCGGCCAGGAGCAGCAGGAACCAGAGCAGGCTAGGCTTTTTCATCTTTTTTCATCAATTGACCCAGTTGCTGTGCAAAGGGCTGGGTTTCGTCGAGCGGCATCTCAAGCCGGGAGAGAAAGCTCACCTGCTGCGGGGTTACCCCCAGCAGAAACTGCTGCTCGCCGACCCGCACCACCATCAGTTTTTCCTTCACGCCGAGCGGCAGCGTGGCCACCACCTTCATCTGGCCACCGTTAAGGGCCTGAGAGAGGCGGGTCTTTTTGAGCAGCACACCGAGCAGTACGATAAGACCGATGACAAGCAGGCTGGAGAGCAGCCAGGAGCCAAGACTCGGCACCGAGGCCCCGGCCGGCTCAGCCAAGGCGGGCAGCGGCAATAACAACAACAGCAGGCGTATCATTTGAGTTTCTTGATCCGTTCAATTTGGCTGATGACGTCGGTCAAGCGGATACCGAACTTGTCGTTCACCACCACCACCTCGCCATGGGCGATCAGGGTGCCGTTCACCAGCACGTCGAGGGGCTCACCGGCAACCCGGTCCAACTCGACCACGGAGCCCTGGTTGAGCTGCAACAGGTTACGGATGCTGATCTGGCTGCGCCCCACCTCCATCGAGATGGTCACCGGGATATCGAGTATGGTGTCGAGCTTACGCCGCTCCTCGGCCGAGATGGGGGCATCCTCTTTGAGCTCCTCAAGAGGGGCCGCTTTCACCTCGGTATTTTCTTGCTCATCAAGCGCCGCGGCCCAGGCATCCGCCATCAGGTCCTGGTCTTCGTCGTTTCCACTCATGCTTTGCGTTCCTTATGCTGGGCCCTTGGCCTGCTACTGCTGTTGATCTTCAATGCTGCGTTCGAGCTCCTCGAGCTCGGCTTCACCATCGATGCGCACCCCACCACGGGTCACCAGATGCATCTCGGTCTTCACTGTGTCGGGTCGCTTGAGCTTGTCGACTATCTTGAGCGCCACCTTCTCTTTGGTGCGCCCCATCTTGGCGTGGAAGGTGGGCAACTCCTCAACCGACACCAGCACGTTTTCCGGCATCTCGACCGGGATGATGTCGCCCGGTTGCAGCTCCATCAGCTCACGCAGGGTCAGCTCCGCCTCGAGCAGCTTGGCCTTGATCTCGACCTTGACGTCCATGATCTCATCACGCAGCGCCTTGCTCCAGCGCACGTCAGTGTCCCCCTTGTCGCTCTGGACACCGGCATCAAGTAGCTCGCGGATGGGCTCGAGCATCGAGTAGGGCATGGCCACGTGAAAATCACCGCCCCCGCCGTCGAGCTCGATGTGAAACGAGCTCACCACGATCACCTCGGTGGGGCTCACTATGTTGGCCATGGCCGGGTTCACTTCCGAGTCGAGGTATTCAAAGCCGACGTCCATCACCGGGGCCCAGGCGTCCTTGTAATCCTCAAATACCAGCTTGAGCAGCATCTGGATGATGCGCCGCTCGGTGGGGGTGAACTCGCGTCCCTCAATCTTGGCGTGGTAGCGACCATCGCCGCCAAAGAAGTTCTCCACCAGGATGAAGACCAGACGCGCCTCCATGGTGATGAGGGCCGTTCCCTTGAGGGGACGAAAGCGCACCATGTTCAGGCTGGTTGGGACAAACAGGGTGTGGACGTACTCGCCGAATTTCAGCATCTGCACCCCGTTGATGGAGACCTCGGCGGTGCGGCGCATCATGTTGAACAGGCTGATACGCATGTGGCGGGCGAAGCGTTCATTCACCAGCTCCAGGGTCGGCATGCGACCGCGCACGATACGATCTTGGGACGAGAAATCAAACGAGGCGACGCCGTGGCTGTCACCGCTGATAATCTCCTCTTCCTCTACCTCGTCCACCCCGTGCAGCAGGGCATCGATTTCGTCTTGGCTTAACAGATCACTCACATGTCACCTACTGCATCACAAAACCGGTAAAGAGCACCTGCTCCACCACGTTTTCCTTGGTGAGCTCCTTGAGTACGCGCTGGGTCTCGGCCAACGCATCAGTGCGCAGCTTCTCCTTGCCCTCAAACGTCATCAGTTGCTCGGCACTGGCGGCGCTAAAAACGCGCAGCAAGGTGCCCTCAATCAGCGGTATATGCTGCTTGGCCAACGCCTCGCTGGCCCCCCCACGCACCATCAATTGCACCTTGATCTGCACCAGGCGATCGCGATCCTGACCACTGACATTGAAGACAAAGGGGCGTGGCATGCCCACGTAAAGTGCATGCTGACGCTGTGGCTCGGCCTGTGCGGGACTGGCCTTGGCGGTCTCTTCGGCAGAGGGCTTGGCAGGGCCCGAGAGCATGAGCCAAGCACCGACTGCGCCCCCGATCAACACCAGGGCAGCCACAGCTATGAGGATGAGTTTCTTCTTACCACCGCCCTTCTCTTTTAGGGTCAGTTCGCTGTCGTCCGCCATCGTGAGCCCACCGTGTCATGTAAGTTTTTCATTATCATATAGTTGCCGCAGGCGGCTTCAAGCATAGAAATCGATTCCGCGACCGTTTGCCGATTCCCTCGGCAACCGGGTCGCCGCCGGTTGTGGTTGAGCTGCTGCCGTCGCCTCCCCTTGGGGATGGCCTCGCCCCTGCCCACCGCCCTGACCAGCACCGGCCTGCGCCTGCTGACCGGTGTGCTGAAACTGCTGCTGCACCTGGGTCTGTCCGAGGGTAATCCCCTGCCCGGCCAGCATATCGCGCAGGCGCGGCATACTCTGCTCGACCAGATCGCGGGTCTGGCCATGTTGTACCACGAAGTGAACGCTGACCTGCTGCTCCTGGCCAAGCTGGATCTGAATTTTCATCTTGCCAAGCCCCATGGGGTCAAGTTGCAGCTCGGCCTGCTGCAACCGCTCGGTCAGCATCACATTGACCTTCTGCTGCAACTCGGCCGGGACTTGCTCTCCCTGCAAACGCTGCGATCCGAGCAGGGTATCGCGCCGCTCCCCCTGCACCGTGGCACTCTGGCCCTGCGGCCCCTCGGCGCTTTGGGTGAGCACGCCGTGCTGGGCACTGCCATGTTGCACTGTGCTCTGTGGCGCGGCCTCGCTCTGCACCGCAGCCGGTTGGGCCTCCTGACGGGCGGCTCCCTGCACCTCAGCGCGCCCCCTCTCCCCATCACGAACCTTCAGCATCTCATCGGGTTGATGTTCATGCGCCCCCGGAGCCACCAGCGAGCGCTCTCCCCCCATGGTTGCCTGGGCCGGTTGCAGCGAGGCGGCGCGGGCCAGTGCCTGCTCCTGATCCACCGGCGCAGCCTCCCGGCTTTTCTGCTCCTGGTGTGCCCCGCTTCCCTGTAGCGACGCCGCCCAGCTACTGGCCTTGCTCTCTGCGGCAACCTCCTTGGTCGGGGTATCTTGGGTCACCTGTGCCGCGTCCTCTTGAGGTGCGCGGGGCGCAGCGCCCGCCGCCGGCGCTTGATTCACTTGACTCGACGTGGCGGCCACTGGGCCCGCAGGCTCACCTGGGGGCGTGCCCGCCTCCTTGGGGGAAGGAGGCACTACAGAGGTCGGCTGAGGCCGAGTGTCGCCCGGCGTGGGGATGGCGTGACCCTTGGCCTCCTCGGGGCGCTGCGCTTTGGCTCCACTTGCCTGCGCGGCGGCCGGCTCCGGCTCGCTCACCTCCACGGCCAGAACGGTCGCGTTATCGGATACCGCGACCCTTTGTTGCGTGACACGGGGATCAGTTTGCTGCGCAAGGTGAGGCGCCCCCTCATCCTGTGCGGGCGCCTCCGGCAAAAGCGCGGCATCGGTTGCCGGGGGGGCTGCCGTGAAGAGGTGGGCGTCTTGCATCTGGATAGGAGAGACCACGGCACCGGGCTCACTCTGCTTGAGCGGCACCTGCGCCATGGTTTGCGCCGTGGTTTGTGGCGTGGTTATCGCTGTTTTGTCTGCCCCTGGTAAACGGGGCGTCTCGGCCGGCTCAGGTTGCGCATCGACCACCTGCATTCCGGCGCCCTGCAAGCGAGATAGCGCAATACCGCCCTCATCACGCGGCGGGTCGCCATCGGGAGCCGGCGTTGCCTTCGCATCCAGAAGCGGCGCTGAGGGCGACGCTCCCTTGGCCTGCCCGGCGGCGGCGATCGCCGTTCCCTGTAAGGCCTCAGCGGCATCACGCTTTACCTGTGCTGTCGCCGCCATGGGGCGCGCGCCCACTAAGTCCCCCTCGTCCAGTGCCAGCGCCTCCTGCTCACCCTGCCCTGCGCTCGGCGCCGCCATCACCAACTGAGTGCTGGTGTGCAGCGAGGCTTCGAGGCGGCTGAGCAGATCGAGCGGCAACTCTTCGCCGCCCTCCGGCAGCGCCTCCCCTTGCTTCTCCTGCGCCGAGGCCTCTTTACTCACCTCTTTTTCACTGACAGGCACATCGCTCTGCTCGGCCGATTCGGGGGAGAGCCAGAGGGCGAAGCTCTCTTCGGTCGCACCACTTTTCGCCGCACGTGCGCCCAGCAGCGGCTCGGATGCACCGGCGGAAAGAGTAAGAGGGGATGGGGCTGTCATGATGAACTCCTGCTCTGGTTATCGTCAGGTCACGCAAGAGCGGACGGGCCAAGGTGCCTGTCCGGTAGAATGCAACTACCGGGCCATTATCTTGATGGGTTACGGCTGAGGCCGATGCAGGTAGCTGCGGGTGGCAAACTCATCCAGCATCTTCTGCTCCTGGCGCTCCGCCTTCTGGCGAGCCCGCTCGGCCTGCTTGGCCAGCAACAGCTCCACCGCCTTGCGCTTTTGCTGGGTGGCGAGCCACTCCTGCTTGCGCTGCTCCACCGCCTGACGCACCTGCAAGACCCCCTCATACTGCTGCTCTGCGGCCAGTTGCAGCTTGTTGATGAAGGCCTGGTACTGCACGTTCTGCTGGGCGGCGATCCCTTGCAGGCCACGCTCGGTCCACTGCTGCTGGTAGATCTGGCGGTAGTGGCTAAGCGCCTCCTGCTGCTCCATGAAGAGCTTGAGATCCTGGCGCGCCTTGGCCAGCGCCATGGCGCAGCGCTGTTCCGCCTCGGCCAGTTGACCGGCCAACAGTTGCAACCCCTTGCTCATCGCGTCTCCTTACTCATCGGTTGAGCGGCCCCGTCACCATCTCCAGCTCGGCCAGCCCGGTGTCATAGCCGACCACCTCGCGCATCCCCTGCTGCAAGAACTGATCCAGATAGGGCTTTTGCAAGATGGCGCGGTCGATGCGCGGATCGGCCCCCTGGCTGTATGCGCCGATGCTGATGAGATCGCGATTCTGCTGGTAGAGGGAGTAATACTGCTTGAGCAGCCGCGCCAGTTGCAGGTGCTCGGGCGAGGTCACCTGAGGCATGACCCGGCTGATCGATTTTTCGATGTCGATGGCCGGGTAGTGGCCGGCATCGGCCAGCTCGCGCGACAGCACGATGTGGCCGTCGAGGATGGCGCGCGCCGCATCGGCGATGGGATCTTGCAGATCATCCCCTTCGGTCAGCACGGTGAAAAAGGCCGTGATGGAGCCCTGCCCCTCCCCGCCATTGCCGGCCCGCTCCACCAGCGCCGGTAATTTGGCGAACACCGAGGGCGGGTAGCCCTTGGTCGCCGGCGGCTCGCCGACCGCCAAGGCAATCTCGCGCTGGGCCTGGGCGTAACGGGTCAGGGAATCCATCAAAAGCAGCACATTCAGCCCCTGATCGCGGAAATACTCGGCGATGGTGATGGCGGTTTCGCACCCCTTGAGACGCATCAGTGGCGAGGCATCGGCGGGGGCCGCCACCACCACGGCGCGCTCGCGCCCCTCAACGCCGAGGATCTCCTCGATGAACTCTTTCACCTCCCGGCCCCGCTCCCCGATGAGGCCTACCACCACCACATCGGCCACCGAGCCCCGGGTCATCATGCCGAGCAGCACTGACTTGCCGACCCCCGAGCCGGCAAACAGCCCCATCCGCTGCCCCTGCCCCACGGTCAACACCGCATTGATGGCGCGAACCCCCACGTCCATCGGCTGATGGATCGGGCGGCGGGCCAGCGGGTTGATGCCGCGAGCGGCGAAACGGGCGGTGTGGGCGGTGAGAATGGGGCCGAGCCCGTCGAGCGGCTGGCCGATGCCATCGATGACTCGACCGAGCAGGCTCATGCCGACCGGAATGCCCTGCTCCTCGGAGAGGGGCACCACCCTAGCGCCGGGGATCACCCCTTTGAGCTGCTCGCTCGGCATCAGGTAGAGCCGCTCGCCGGCAAAGCCGACCACCTCGGCCTCGAGCACCCCATCGAGGGTATCGATGCGGCACAGTGAGCCGATGGCGGCGCGGCACCCGACCGCCTCCAGAGTCAGCCCCACCACCCGCGTCAACTTGCCGGCGACCGGGGTGCGCGGGGCGATGTCGGCCACCCGATAGCGCTGCATGCGGCTAAGCAGAGTGCGGTGCATGGGCTTACTCCCCGTGGTTGTCGCGCAGGAAGTTACGCAGCAGCTGATTGATGCGGGCCTCCAACTGCATGTCGATGCTAGACAGCGTGGTGGCGAGCTGCACGTCGCCGTGAGAAAGAGTGGGATCGGCCTCGAGGCGCCAGCCGCGCTTTTCGCACTCTTCGGCGCCAAAGGCGGCCACCACCCGCTCCACGTCCTCCGGATGCAGTTGCAAGGTGATGCCGCTCTCGGCCGCCGGCAACTGGGCCAGCCCCTCCTTGAGGGCCGCCAGTAGCAGCCGGGGCGAGGTCTCGGCCTCGTGCTTGATCAGTGTCTTGGCCAGCTGCAAGGTCAGGCTCAGCAGTTGCTGCTCCACCTCGTCGTCCAGCTCGGCCAAGGGGGTAGCGAGGCGGGAGGCGAGCTGCTGCCAGTGGGCTACCGCCTGCTCGACCAGCTCGCGCCCCATGGCGAGCCCCTCCTCACGCCCCTGCTCGAGACCGGCGGCGTGGCCCTGTTGCAATCCTTCGAGCTTACCCTCTTCGAGCCCCTTGGCAAAACCGGCCTCACGCCCCTCCTGCATCCCCTCCTCCCAAGCGGCCTGGCGGATCGCCTCCAGTTCCTCGGCGGTCAGGGTGGGGGTCGGCTCCGGCTCAGCGTCCACCTCGGGCTCGGGCTCCTCGTGCTGATACCAGTCGGGCGCCAGCCCCAGGGCATTGCTCTCCATCTGCGGGCCGCTCTCCATCTGCGGCCAGCCCCAGTCCTGCACCTCGATGCCATCCTGCTCCGGGCGCAGGTAACCCCTTAACTTGCGATCGCTCATGGCTTACAGGAACTCGTCGCCACCACCGGCGCCCAGCATGATTTCGCCGGCATCGGCCAGACGGCGAGCAATCGAGAGGATCTCCTTTTGCGCCGCCTCCACCTCGGAGACGCGGATCGGGCCCATCGCCTCCAGATCGTCGGCCAGCATCTCGGCCGCCCGCTTGGACATGTTCTTGAACACCTTCTCGCGCATCTGATCGTCCGAGCCCTTGAGAGCCCGCTGCAACAGATCTCCCGGCACTTCGCGCAGCAGGGTCTGGATGCCGCGATCGTCCACATCGATGAGGTTTTCGAACACGAACATCAAATCCTGGATCTGCTGGCTCATCTCCTCGTCGGCATCGCGGATGGCGTCCATCAACTGCCCTTCGACGTTGGTGTCGAGGTAGTTCATGATGTTGGCCGCCGCCTTCAGGCCGCCCATCTTGGCCGCCTGGGCACCGGCCGCGCCGGCGAACTGCTTCTCCATGATGTCGTTGAGCTCTTGCAGCGCCGCCGGTTGCACCTCTTCGAGGTTGGCGATACGCATCACCAGATCGAGGCGCACCTGCTCCGGGAACTGGCTCAAGATCTCGGCCGACTGCTCGGGCTCGAGGTAGGAGAGGACGATGGTCTGGATCTGCGGGTGCTCGTTTTGGATGATGCTGGCCACCTGGCGGGCATCCATCCACTTGAGCGAATCGAGACCGCGCGCCCCGGAGCCGAGGATGATCTGATCGACCAGGTTGCTGGCCTTGTCCTCACCGAGCGCGGCCACCAGGGCCTTGCGCACGAAGTCCTCGCTGCCGATCCCGATGTTGGTGTACTTCTGGATGTCGTCGATGAACTGACGGTGCACTGCTGCAACCCGGTCGTGGCTGAAATCCGACATGGAGGCCATCGACATGCCGAGGCGCTGCACCTGCTTGGGCTCGAGATGGCGGAAGATCTGCGCCGCATCCTCTTCGTTGAGGCTCAGCATCAGCACGGCCGCCATCTCCATGCCACTCATGCTGTCAAGGATCTGACGCTGGGTATCGGTGATGTCGTTGCCGGTCACTTGGTTGTTACTATCAGGCATCTTTGGTTACCCACTCCTTGATGACCTGGGCCGCCAGGTCGGGTTCATTCGCTACCAGAGCGCGCACTGCCTTGAGCAAGTCTTCGTCACGGTGCAGATCGGGCAGCTTGAGCTGACCATCGCGCAGACCAAACACCGGCTCGGCCTCAGCCTGAGCAGCCAGCAGGCTCAACTCGTCGTCGCCCCCCAGCACGGTGTGGTTATCCAGATCCACCTCATGCTCGGGTCTGGCATCCGGATAGAGCAGCCGTTTGAGCATGGGCCGCACCACGGTCACGATGAGCACGATGATGATGAGCACCGAGGCGGCGATACGTACGGCGCGCCAGAACCAGGGCTGATCGTAGAGAGGAGGCTCGGCCACCGCATCGAGTTCGGGACGGTTGAAGGGGATGGTGACCACCTCCAGGGTGTCGCCACGGGTCACGTCGAAGCCAAGGCCACCGCTGAGCACCCGACGCAAGGTATCGAGCTCGGCCTGACTACGCGGTTCACGACTTATCTTGCCATCAGCCCCCGCCGTAGCCGTCTTGTAGTCGACCGCCACCGAGACCGTCATGCGGCGGATCCCCCCCATCTGACGCCGGGTGTGACTCACCGTGGTGTCGAGTTCGAAGTTGCGGGTGGCCTCTTTACGCGAGCGGCCCGAACTGCTGGCGGCGTTGGCGCCGGTGGCCTGCTCGGGAATGGTTGCGTTAGCAGGTGGCTGGTTGGAGAGGGCGCCGGGGATCCCTTGGCTCTGACCGTTGGCGCTGTTCTCCTCCATGGTCATCTCGGAGCGCACCGCGGGCAAGTCTGGGTTGAAAGTCTTGCGGGTCTGCTCTTGCTGGGTGAAGTCGAGCGACAAATCCACCTCGGCGGTGTAATTGTCGGCACCGAGCACCGGGATCAGGATGGCGTCAATTTTCTGTTTGTATTCGAGCTCCTGCTTTTGCTGCATCGCAAACTCGCGGCGGGTCTGCACCGCGATCGGATCTTGGGAGCCGGAGTTGAGCAGGCGCCCCCCCTGATCGGTGACGGTGACCCGGCTCGGCTCCAGGCCGTGCACGGCGGAGGCCACCATGTCGACGATAGCATCGACCGTGCCCTGCTCAAGCGCCGCCCCCTTGAGGCTGACCACCACGGTGGCGCTCGGCTTGCGCTCGTTGCGGGCAAACACGTTCTCTTTCGGGATGGCCAGCAGCACCTGGGCCTTGGCGATCGACTGGAACTGCTCGATGGCGCTGGCTAGCTGGCGCTCCCGGCTCAGTTTGAGGCGCTCGGCCTCCATCCGCTGGCTCACGCCAAAGCTCGAATCTTTGAGCAGGATGTCCTCACCGCCGATGGCGCTGTCATCCGCGGCGCCCAGCCCGGCACGGGTCAACTGCAAACGGATATCGGGGTACTTCTCGGCATTGACCAGCACCGACTTGCCATCCACCTCGTAGGGGATCTTCTGCTGATCGAGGTAATCGAGGGTTTTCACCAACTGTTCGGTGCTGAAGGTGCCCAGCGGCCGCATGTCGGGCTCTTTGCCCCACAGCAGGATGAAAACCGCGATAGCAAGACAGATGGCCAGCCCCAAAATCAAGGTGATCTGGCGCAGAATGTCGCTGTTGGAGAGGATGCTGCCAAACGCCGAGCTCTTCTGCTCGTGCTCATCCAAGGTGGCGGCGCCGTCTTGCAGCAGGAGATCGCCGTTCTGTTCCGTGGCCACAGGCTAATTCCTTACACTGGCATGTTCATGATGGTCTTGTACGCCTCGACCACCTTGTTGCGAACCTGCACCGTCGCCTCGAAAGCGATGGTGGATTTTTGCCCCGCGATCATGACATCGGAAAGGTCGATGGAGCGATCCCCCATATCGAAGCGGGTGCGCAGATCGTTTGACTGACCTTGCAGCTCATTGACGTTGTCGAGCGCCCGGCTCAGCATGCTGCCGAAATCGGCGCCAACATTCTGGCTCGGCTGGGCCCCCAGACTGTTGCCCGCCTCGATCTTGAGCCCCTGCATCTCCTGCAGCAGATTGGTTGCGTTGATTTCCATGTTGACTCCCGGACAAATGATTGACGCTGTCTCTGTGTATGCAATCAAGATGCCAGAGAGGAAAAAACCGCGCGATTATCCCCGATTGCACGCCCCTGCCCCGGCGGGGCCGCGCATTTTTCCAGCGCTCTCTTTGCGTACAGTTTTTGGCCTTTGTTTGTGCCCCTCATGCTGGTAAAATCCCGCGCCTTTAATGCACTGTGAGCATGAGTGAATGAGCAGCACCCCCAACCAGCCGCCAAAAGTCGGCTTTGTCTCGCTCGGTTGCCCGAAGAACCTGGTCGACTCCGAGCGCATTCTGACCCAACTGCGTACCGAAGGGTATGATGTGGTACCCAGCTATGACGATGCGGAACTGGTGGTGGTCAACACCTGCGGTTTCATCGACAGCGCGGTGCAGGAATCCCTCGAGGCCATCGGCGAGGCGCTCTCTGAAAATGGCAAGGTGATCGTCACCGGCTGCCTCGGCGCCAAAGAGGATCAGATCCGCGAGATCCACCCCAAGGTGCTCGAGATCACCGGCCCGCACGCCTATGAAGAGGTGCTGGGGCACGTCCACAAGTACGTCGCCAAGCCGACCCACAACCCCTTCACCAGCCTGGTGCCGGCCCACGGGGTCAAACTCACCCCGCGCCATTACGCTTATCTGAAGATCTCCGAAGGGTGCAACCACCGCTGCACCTTCTGCATCATCCCCTCCATGCGCGGGGATCTGGTGAGCCGCCCCATCGGCGACGTGCTGGCCGAGGCCAAGCGCCTCAAAGAGGCCGGCGTAAAGGAGATCCTGGTGATCTCCCAGGACACCTCCGCCTACGGAGTTGATGTGAAGCACCGCACCGGCTTCTACGACGGCATGCCGGTCAAGACCAGCATGGTGGCCCTGTGCGAGGAGCTCTCCAAGCTCGGCATGTGGGTACGCCTGCACTACGTCTACCCCTACCCGCACGTGGATGACGTCATCCCCCTGATGCGCGATGGCAAGGTGTTGCCCTACCTCGATATTCCGCTGCAACATGCCAGCCCGCGCATCCTGAAACTGATGAAGCGCCCCGGTACTGTCGAGCGCACCCTGGAGCGCATCCAGAAGTGGCGTGAGATCTGCCCTGAGATCACCTTGCGCTCCACCTTCATCGTCGGCTTCCCCGGCGAGACCGAAGAAGAGTTCCAGATGCTGCTCGACTTCATCGACAAGGCGGAGCTGGATCGGGTTGGCTGCTTCAAATACAGCCCGGTAGAAGGGGCCAAGGCCAACGAGCTGCCGGACCCGGTGCCGGAAGAGGTTCAAGAAGAGCGCTTCCAGCGCTTCATGGAGCTGCAACAGCAGGTCTCCATCCGCAAGCTCGCCCGCAAGGTAGGCCAGCAGATGGACGTGCTGATCGACGAGGTGGACGAAGAGGGGGCGACCGGTCGCTCCATGGCTGATGCGCCGGAGATCGACGGTCTGGTCTACCTCAATGGCGCCACCACTCTCAAGCCGGGCGATCTGGTGCGGGTGCAGATAGAGCACGCCGACGAGTACGACTTGTGGGGCAGCCTGGTCTGACCCTGGTAGCAAGAAGCCCCGCAGTGCGGGGCTTCTCTGTTTTCAGGCGCCGCCCCGGTGCTCGCGCCGCTTGCGCACATAGAGGGTGCGGCGCACTTTGGCCACCACCTCCCCCTTGCCATCCTGGATGGAGACGCTGAATTCAGGGAAGTGCTTGTCCCCCCCTTCGGTCGCCGCCACAATGGCGGCCAGCGCACTGTCACTTAAGGTGAACTCGGCCACCAGCGGCCCCTTGCCCGGTTTGATGTAGTCGATGTCGCCCGACTTGTCCCAGACGTAGTAGTGGTTCTTGAAGTACCCCATCAGCATCAAGGGATAGATGGGATCGGTCATCGCAAACATGCTGCCGCCGAACTGGGTACGATTGGCATTGCGGGTCGACCAGCGCGCCTTGAGCACCACCCGGCAATAGCGGTAGTCATCGCTCAAGGCTTCTATCTTGATCCCGGCGCCCCGGAACGGAGGCCACCAGTTGAGGGCGTGGCGTACCAGGCTGGCACGCCGGAAGAGCCATTCCATTGCTTCTCATCCGACCAGTAACATTAGTTACATGATAGCAACATTCGTGCCCAAGCCTCAAGAGCGATTGCTCTAATCTAGCGTTGGGCTGAATGGCGAAAAGCCTTTGAATTTACGTGTTTATTTTCGTTAATCGAAAACTCTATAATGGTTCGCTTAGCCAGTTCGAGGTTGCCATTCGCGTGGCAGTCAATCAGAATAGCCCCACCACAGAGAATGCGAATAACTAATACTATGGCTGACAATAACCAAGCGTTGAAAAAGGCCGGGCTCAAGGTCACCCTTCCCCGCGTCAAGATCCTGGAAATCCTGCAGCAGCCGGAGTGCCACCACACCAGCGCAGAAGAACTCTACAAGCGCCTGATCGACCAAGGTGAAGAGATTGGTCTGGCCACCGTGTATCGCGTTCTCAACCAGTTTGATGACGCTGGCATCGTCACCCGTCACCACTTTGAGGGCGGCAAGTCGGTGTTTGAGCTCTCCAGCCAAGAGCATCACGACCATCTGGTATGCCTCGACTGTGGCAAGGTGATCGAATTCTCCGATGACGTTATTGAGCAGCGCCAGAGCGAGATCGCCAAGAAGCACAACATTCGTCTGACCAATCACAGCCTCTATCTGTATGGTCACTGTGCCGATGGGACTTGCGCCCACGCCGACGACTGAGTCCGGCCGCCCCCATCAGAAAAGCCAGCCCCAGGGCTGGCTTTTTGCTATCTGGCATTCCTGCCAAACGGGCAGCAAAAAGGCGGGTCACCCCGCCTTGTTTAGCATCAGGCCGACTTAGCCTTCAACCTTGCCCCAAGAATCGCGCAGCGCCACGGTGCGGTTGAACACCAGATGCTCGGCGCTGGAGAGCTTGTTGTCGGCGCAAAAATACCCTTCACGCTCGAACTGGTAGGCAAACTCCGGCTTGGCATCCTTAAGCGACGCCTCGACACGGGCCCCCTCGATGATCACCAGGGATTCCGGGTTCAGGGCCGCCTCGAAGTC
This sequence comes from Aeromonas simiae, assembly GCF_014892695.1. NCBI lineage: Bacteria > Pseudomonadati > Pseudomonadota > Gammaproteobacteria > Aeromonadales > Aeromonadaceae > Aeromonas > Aeromonas simiae. Next base: position 1,248,278 of record NZ_CP040449.1, on the reverse strand, counting down.
CTCTTCGGCGCCCGGATTCGGCACCTTGAACAGACGATCGTAGAGACGGATCTCTGCCGGCAGCGAGGTGGGGGCGCTGACCCAGTGGATCACCCCCTTCACCTTGCGACCATCGGCCGGATCCTTGCCCAGGGTGTCGGCATCGTAGGAGCAATAGATGCAGGTGACCTTGCCTTCGGCATCCTTCTCGACCCGCTCGGCCTTGATGACGTAGGCGTTGCGCAGGCGCACCTCTTTGCCCAGCACCAGACGCTTGAACTGCTTGTTGGCCTCTTCACGAAAATCAGCCTGATCGATGAAGATCTCGCGGCCGAAATGGAGTTCGCGGGAGCCCATCTCGGGCTTGTTCGGGTGTGCCGGCGCCGTCAGGGTCTCATCGTGATCCAGGTTCTCGATCACCACCTTAACCGGATTCAATACCGCCATGGCGCGCGGAGCGTTCTCGTTGAGATCGTCACGGATGCAGGCCTCCAGCATCCCCATCTCGACGATGTTGTCCTGCTTGGTGACGCCGATACGCAGGCAGAACTCGCGGATGGCCGCCGGGGTGTAACCGCGGCGACGCAGGCCGGAGACAGTCAGCATGCGCGGATCGTCCCACCCTTCCACGTGCTTCTCGGTCACCAGCTGGTTCAGCTTGCGCTTGGACATGACGGTGTATTCGAGGTTCAGACGGGAGAACTCGTACTGACGCGGGTGGCACTCGATGCTGATGTTGTCCAGCACCCAGTCATAAAGACGGCGGTTGTCCTGGAACTCCAGGGTGCACAGGGAGTGGGTGATCCCCTCCAGCGCATCGGAGATGCAGTGGGTAAAGTCGTACATGGGGTAGATGCACCACTTGTCACCGGTCTGGTGGTGGTGGGCAAACTTGATGCGATAGATCACCGGATCGCGCATCACCATGAAGGGGGAAGCCATGTCGATCTTGGCGCGCAGGCAGGCGGTGCCCTCGGCGAACTCGCCGTTCTTCATCTTATCGAATAGGGCCAGGTTCTCGTCGACCGAGCGATCGCGAAACGGGCTGTTCTTGCCCGGCTCGGTCAGGGTGCCACGGTACTCACGCATCTGCTCCGGGGTCAGCTCATCCACATAGGCCAGCCCCTTCTCGATAAGCTCGATGGCGTAGCCGTGCAGCTTGTCAAAATAGTCAGAGGAGTAGCACACCTCGCCGTTCCACTGGAAACCGAGCCACTGCACATCACGCTTGATGGACTCGACATACTCGATGTCTTCTTTCACCGGGTTGGTGTCGTCGAAGCGCAGGTTGCACTGGCCCTGATAGTCGCGGGCGATGCCGAAGTTCAGGCAGATGGACTTGGCGTGGCCGATGTGCAGATAGCCGTTAGGCTCCGGCGGGAAGCGGGTATGCACACTGCTGTGCTTACCGCTGGCCAGATCCTCGTCGATGATTTGGCGGATAAAGTTGGTTGGGCTGCTAGCCTGAGTCATGGGCTCACCTCAAAAGTCGTACATCGCGGGGCGGCCAGCGCCACACCCGACATCAAGCCGAATATGATCCACCATTCAGCCCCTGCGCTCAACCGCTATTTCTGTCCCATGTGCCCGTCATCGATAAAAAAACCCGCGCCTAAGCGCGGGTAACCCATTGATAACAATATGAGCACAACACACAACGTCAAGGAAGTCAGTAGGCCCCCTTGGGCAAGGGGTCGCGACGCCAACCCCTTGCCCAAGGAGGGAGGGCCGCCCGGCCCTCCCGGTATCACGAACGGTTAGCCGTTCACCTCGGTAACACGGCTCACCCGCTTGCCATCGAAGCTGACGGTGCGCAGGTAGACCTTACCGCTCACCTGCGGCTTGGCAGCGGCGTCATAGGCGATCCAGCTCTTGCCATCCAGGCTGTACTGGATCGGCAGACCCGGCAGATCGACGTTGGCCTCCAGCACGCCACCGACGACGCGGGCCCCCGGCACGGAGAGGCGATACTCGACCCCGGCCTGATCCAGCTTGGGCAGCACGCGCTGACCCAGTACGTTGGCAAAGCGGTTCCATTCCTGGTTGAGCGCCGCCTTGTTGACGTGCTTGGTCTCGCCGGAGAACTCGCGCCCCTTCACGTAAGGCAGCTCGAAGCTCCCCTTGTGCCAGGCACGCTCGGCCAGGGAGAAGATACGCGGATAGACCATGTACTCGTACTGCGCATCGGTGCGGATGGTCTCACTCCACTGCTGGCCGGAGATCCCCTTGAACTTGACCGGCTCCTGGTCACCCTTGGCCACGAAAGCGTTGCCGTCGCGGTCAACCGAAGTCTCGGCGTTCTGCGGCAGGTTCTCCGGGGCGAAGGCGAACACCTTGCGGGTGTCGTTGAAGCGGGTGGCCCAGTAGTAGCCACGCTCGGCCGGGTGAACCTCGTTCGGGAAGTCGAAGTAGAGGTAGTCCGGGTTGGAGAGCACCACTTCATAGCCGTTGTGGGCCCACTTCATCGCCTCGTTAAAACCACCCCAGTAGAGGGTCTCCCAGAAGTTGACGCGGGTCTTGGCGGTGGCAAAGACGCTGGCGTCCTTGGCGTACTTCAGGCCATCTTCCCACGCTTGCAGGGTGTCAAAGCCATGACCCTTCACCAGCTCGCTCACCTCCTTGGCGAAGTAGACCGGCAGCTCGGCCACGTCCTTAATCTTGCCATCGGCGATCATCTTCTGGCACACAGGGGACTTGCCGAACGGCTTGTCCTGCTTGCTCCAGTCGGTGTTGCCGCGCCAGCCCACCAGCTCTTCCTTCTTGGTGACGGCCGGATCCTGATAGCCGCCCCCCAGCATGATGTTCTTGGCTTCGTCACCACCGTAGTGCCAGGCGGTCAGCGGCTGACCGGCGGCCTGGTGCATCTTGGCCACCTCTTCCATCACCTTAGCCACGAAGTTGGCGGCGCCCGGCTGGCAGGGGTTGATGAAGGACATCTTGTCGTAGAACTGCACCGAGGTGACGTTGGAGGTGTCCTGCGGGTCGGTCAGACGGAACTTGAGTGCCTCGTCCTCCTTGCCCTCGGCCAGCAGCCGCTTGTAGCGCGCCTCCATGGAGACCACAGCGGCACGGGCGTGGGCCGGCATGTTGATCTCGGGGATCACGGTCACACCGCGCGCCTTGGCGTAGCGCACCAGCTCGATGTAATCAGCCTTACTGTAAAAACCGGTGCCCATGTTGTCGCTGGTCGGGCCGGAGCCAAGCTGCGGCAGCAGGCACTGGGTCTCGCTGAGATCGTGGCAGCGCTTGCTGCCCACCTCGGTCAGCTCGGGCAGACCCGGGATCTCGATGCGCCAGCCCTCATCGTTGGTCAAGCCCAAATGCAGCACGTTGAGCTTCATGGCGGCCATCTGATCGACCAGCTTCTTCATGGTCTCGGCGCTTCTGAAGTGACGGGCCACGTCGGTCTGCATGCCGCGGTATTCAAAGCGCGGCGCATCCTCGACACTCATCGGGGAGACCTGCTTGTTGTCGACCCCAAGCAAAGAGAGCAGCGACTGGGCACCCCAGAAGGCCCCTGCCACGTCATGACCACGGATCACCGTGCCCTGCTGGCCAATGGTCATATCGTACCCTTCGGCCTGCTTGACCTTGCTGCCGAGCTTGATGGAGACCGGGTAGCCGGTGTCGGAGAGGGTGACACCCAGGCGGGTCAGCTCGGCCTTGAGGGCCTCGGCACGATCGGAGGGGAGATCCAGCGCATCGAGCTTGATGCTGGAGAGATCCACCGGTGCGCCGGCCTTGATCTCCTGCTTGAGCGGGGTCGGCACTATCTGGTTGGCGATCTTGGCCGCCGGCAGCAGGGCGCTGGTCTGGTTGGCCGCGAAGCGGGTCTCGCTGTTCATCAGGATGTTGTTGTCATCCTTGGTGCGCTTCCAGCCATCGGCCGGCATCGGCTTTTCGTAGCGGGTGGCATCATTGATGTCGCTCATGCTGGCAATCACCTTGGGCTCGGCGCCCTCGGCAGAGATGTACCAGTTCGGCATGATGTCAGATTCAAACAACACCCAGTACTCCACCACCAACGGCACCTCGACCGTGGCATCCTTGGCAAAGCCCTGGAACTTGTCGGTCGGGGTCAGGCGATAGAGGTCGCCGGTCAGGTGAGTGATGGTGAACTGCTCGTTGTCGACCCGCTGGATCCGGCGGATGGAGTGGATGTAGAGCTCCCACTCCTTGCTATCGACGCTGGCCCCCTGGTTGGTCAGGTGCAGCTTGGCAACGCCGCAACTGGCCCACTCGGAGCCGAGCGCCTGGCAATCGATGCCGGCACCAGCGCCGTCATTGGTGACCACTTCGTATTTCACCAGCAGATTGTTGGCAAGCGAGTCAACCACGGCCTGCTTGGCAGCATCGGCGGCCTGGACGTGGGCGACAAAAGCGGAAGACATGGCAATGGCTAACAGTGACTGTTTCAAGTTCATAGCTGCTGCTCTCGTTTGAAGTAAAGGTTGGATGGTTCTTGGCTTGTTATATGGGGCCCCAGGCGGGGCCCTTATTTATGTCAACAATGGACTTAGTCTTGTGGCGACAAGCGCCGGGTTAACGCAGGGACTTCATTTCACCAGCGATGATCTCGGCCAAGGGGCCCAGAATCACTTGCAGGTTCTGCTCGCCGAGCTTGACCACACCGGCGGCGCCGAGAGCCTTGAGCTTACGCTCGTCGACGATGCTGCGATCCTTCATGGTCAGGCGCAGACGGGTGATGCAGGCGTCGATGGTAACCAGGTTGTCGTGACCCCCCAGCACCTCGAGGTATTGACGGGCCAGCTCGGTCTTGTCGGTCGGCTGGTTGGTGACCACCGGAGCGGCTTCGTCATCCTCACGACCCGGGGTCTTGAGGTTGAACTTGGCGATCACGGCGCGGAACACCACATAGTAGAGGCCGAAGAAGACCAGGCCCTGTACCAGCAGCATGTACCAGTGGACGGCCAGCGGGTTGCGGCTGGAGAGCACCATATCCACCAGACCGGCGCTGAAGCCGAAGCCGGCAATCCACTGCATGCTGGCGGCGATGAAGACAGACAGGCCGGTCAGCAGGGCGTGAATGACATACAGCACGGGCGCCACGAACATAAAGGAGAACTCGAGCGGCTCGGTGACACCGGTAAAGAAGGCGGCAAAGGCGGCGGCGATCATGATGGATGCCACTTTCTCTTTGTTCTCTTTCTTGGCCGCGTGGTAGATGGCCAGCGCCGCACCCGGCAGACCGAACATCATGATGGGGAAGAAGCCGGCCTGATACATACCAGTCACACCCGCCACGGCTTTACCCGCGTCGATGGAAGATTGACCACCGAGGAAGTTCGGAATGTCGTTGATACCGGCCACATCAAACCAGAACACCGAGTTCAGGGCGTGGTGCAGACCGACCGGGATCAGCAGACGGTTAAAGAAGGCGTAGATGCCGGCGCCGGCGGAGCCCAGGTTGACGATGGACTCGCCAAAGCTCACCAGACCACCGTAAATAACCGGCCATACCGCCATCAGAATGAAGGAGACGACGATCATCACGACAGAGGTCACGATCGGCACCAGACGGCGGCCCGAGAAGAAGGCCAGCGCCTTGTGCAGCTCGACGCTGCTGAAGCGGTTATACAGCTCGGCGGCGATAACACCGCACAGAATGCCGACAAATTGGTTGCTGATCTTGGCAAAGGCAGCAGGTACCTGATCGGCCGGGATCCCCTTGATCTGGGCCACGGCGCCTGGGCTCAACAGGGTGGTGACCACCAGGAAGCCAACCAGACCCGCCAGGGCCGCAGCACCGTCCTTATCCTTGGACATGCCGTAGGCAACACCGACCGCGAACAGCACAGGCATGCTGTCGATGATGGCGGCCCCTGCCTTGATCAGGAAGGCGGCGACCGGACTACCACCACCCCAGCCATTCGGGTCAATCCAGTAGCCAATCCCCATCAGGATGGCGGCGGCGGGCAGTACTGCCACCGGTACCATCAGCGCGCGGCCGATTTTTTGCAAATAACCGAGAATGTTCACGGCTCCCTCTCCTTATAGTGCTAGTTTGAATTCTTGTTTCAAAATAAGTGCTTTAGACTTGCTCTTGCATAAGCCTATTGGCTTGTTTTTCAGTCTATGTCTTTTATTTCGCCCTGCAAATTAATAAACCATCTTTCGTGATCATTATCACCCAAATGACATATGAATGAGTAAATTGTGTGGCACATGTCGGAATCTTTATTTACGCTATGAAACAACTTACGATTCCGATTCCATGCCAGGGTTCACCCGGCACCTGACCAAAGAGGTATCCCATGCGTCTGATCCCGTTGAAGTCCGCCAGCCAAGTCGGTCTGTGGTCTGCCCGTTACATTGTCGATCGCATCAATGCCTTCCAGCCGACCCGCGATCGTCCGTTCGTGCTGGGTCTGCCGACCGGCGGCACGCCGCTCTCGACCTACAAGCGACTGATCGAGCTGCATCAGGCTGGCGAGGTGAGCTTCGAGCACGTGGTCACCTTCAACATGGACGAGTATGTCGGCCTGCCGGAAGATCACCCGCAGAGCTACCACAGCTTCATGTACAACAACTTCTTCAACCACATCGACATTCGCCCCGAGAACATCAACATTCTCAACGGCAATGCCGAGGATCTGCTGGCTGAGTGCCAGCGCTACGAGGAGAAGATCAAGTCCTACGGCAAGATCCACCTGTTCATGGGCGGCGTCGGCAATGACGGCCACATCGCCTTCAATGAGCCGGCCTCCTCCCTCGCCTCACGCACCCGCCTCAAGACCCTGACCGAGGATACCCGTATCGCCAACTCCCGCTTCTTCGATGGCGACATCAATCAGGTTCCCAAGCTGGCACTGACCGTGGGCGTCGGTACCCTGATGGATGCCGAAGAGATCATGATCCTGGTGACCGGCCATGGTAAGGCGCTGGCCCTGCAGGCCGCCGTCGAGGGCTGCGTCAATCACATGTGGACTATCTCCACCCTGCAACTGCACCCCAAGGGCATCGTGGTCTGTGACGAGCCCTCCACCATGGAACTCAAGGTCAAGACGGTGCGTTACTTCCAGGAGCTGGAAGCGGCCAACATCGGCCGCCTGTAAGGAGAACGCCATGTACGCACTGCACAACTGCACTCTCTATACCGGTGAGGCGATCCTCACCGGCCATGCCCTGCTGATCGATGGCGACAAGATTGCCGCCATCGTCGAACAAGAGGCGATCCCGGCTGATCTGCCCCGCCACGACTTGCACGGCGCCAACCTGAGCGCCGGCTTCATCGACGTGCAGCTCAACGGCTGCGGCGGCGTCATGTTCAATGACGCCATCACGGTTGAGACCCTGGCCACCATGCAGGCGGCCAACCTGAAATCAGGCACCACCAGTTTCCTGCCCACCCTCATCACCAGCCCGGATGAGGATATGAAGCGGGCCGTCATGGTAACCCGTGACTATATGGCCGCCCATCCTAACGAGGTGCTCGGTGTCCATCTCGAAGGCCCCTACACCAATGTCAAACGCAAAGGGATCCATCCGGCCGAGCAGATCCGCCAGCCTGCCGATGAGATGATCGACTTCTTCTGCGCCCATCATGAGGCCATCGGTAAAATCACCCTGGCCCCGGAGCGTAATGACCCCGCCCACATTCGCCGTCTGGTGGATGCCGGCATCTTAGTCTCGGCCGGCCATACCGCCGCCAGTTACGATCAAGCGATGCAGGGTTTTGATTGCGGCATTCGTTTCGCCACCCACCTCTACAACGCCATGACCCCGACCATCAACGGTCGCGAGCCCGGTGTGGTCGGCGCGATTTACGATCGCCCCGACGTCTATGCCGGCATCATCGTCGACGGTCACCACGTGCACTGGGCCAACGTGCGCCTGGCCCACAAGATCCTCGGTGAACGTCTGGTGCTGGTGACCGACGCCACCGCCCCGGCCGGAGCCCCGGAAGGCTTCGATCAGTTCGATTTTTGTGGCGCAACCGTCTATTACCGCGATGGTCAGTGTGTCGACGAAAATGGTACACTCGGCGGCTCGGCCCTCACCATGATCGAGGGGGTCGAAAACCTGGTGAAACAGGTCGGGTTGCCACTGGATGAGGCGCTGCGTATGGCCACCCTCTATCCTGCCCGGGCCATTGGATGGGACTCGCGTCTCGGTAGTATCCAGGTCGGCAAGGTAGCCAACCTCACTGTCTTCGATCAGGACTTCACGGTCCGTGGGACCGTGGTTAACGGACACTACAACCAATAAGCAGACACGATGACTGGCGGACAAATAGCGAACGTAGATCTCATCAAGCAGGTCAACAGTGCAGCCGTATACCGGCTGATTGACCAGCAAGGCCCCATCTCGCGGGTCAAGATAGCAGAGCTGAGCCACTTGGCTCCCGCCAGCGTCACCAAAATCACCCGTCAACTCATTGAGCACGGGCTGATCAGAGAGAGCGCCCCCCAGGCCTCCACCGGGGGACGCCGCGCCATCTCGCTCAACACCATCAAGAGCCGCTTTCACTTCGTGTCGGCCAAGCTGGGCCGCGGCTACCTGCACCTCTCTTTGTATGATCTCGACGGCAAGTCACTCGATGACCACATCATCCAGGTGACCGAGATCGACCAGCAGCCAGTGGTGGACATGCTGCTGCGCGAGATGGGGGCTTTCATCGATCAGAATCGTGAACGCTATCGCCAGCTCATCGCCATCGCGCTCATTATGCCGGGTCTGGTCAATCCCGAGACCGGCATGGTCATCTACACCCCCAAGTACCAAATCCGCAACCTGCCGCTGGCCAAGCTGCTGGAGAACCACTTCAATCTCCCCTGCTACGTGGGCAATGACACCCGCTCGCTGGCACTGGCCGAGCACTTCTTTGGTGAGTCCCGCGACTGCATGGACTCAATTCTGGTGAGCGTGCACCAGGGGACGGGCTCGGGGATCATCACCAAGGGGCAGGTGTTTCTCGGTCAAAACCGCAACGTGGGTGAGATAGGTCACATCCAGGTCGAGCCCCTCGGCAAGCGCTGCCACTGTGGTAACTTCGGCTGCCTTGAGACCATTGCCTCCAACGAGGCCATCATCGATAAGGTGAAAGAGCTCATCAGCCGTGGCCATCAAAGCCGGCTGCAAGACAAGCACATCACCATCGAAGAGGTGTGCAAGGCGGCACTGGCCGGGGACGAGCTGGCGCGCAGCGTGCTTGAAAATGTGGGCGAACACCTAGGGCGGGCCATCGCCATCACGGTCAACCTGTTCAACCCGCAAAAAGTGCTGCTGGCCGGTGAGATCACCGTGGCCGAAGAGATCCTGATGCCCGCCATTCGCCGCTGCGTCGAGCACCAGTCCCTGCCGAGCTTTCACCGTGGCCTGCCCATCGTCAGGGCCCGCTTTCAGAATCAGCCCACCATAGGCGGGGTTGCCTTGGTCAAACGGGCCTTACTGGAGGGCGATCTGCTGCAGATCATCATGGAGCAGAAGTAATACGATGACGGGCTCGCCGTCGCGAGCCCGTCAGTCCCCCTTTCCCTCTTAGAACACGATTCCAGCCCCTTCTGTTTTGCGCCTCCTCGCGATTAACAGAAATTTTTTCGCATCCCCGGTGTTTCGATAAAATTTTTTCATTAACATGGCGAGCAAATTGATTTTGCACTATCGCCGTGCCTGATGATACTTGCCCGCGAAGGCATCCATAACCAGTAAAAAGATCACTTATGAGCTTCGAATCTGATAAGCGTTTCAACGACTTCAAACATTTCCCACGTGGTCTTCGCCGCAGCGGCGAGTTCACGGTTGCCGAGGCCGACAGCCTCGAAAAATTTGGCACCGCCATGCTGGCTCTCTACCAGGGCGCCATGGAGCCCCGTGACGAGGTGGAAGCCGCCTTTATCGCTCAGGTGAAATCGGGCGAAGCAGGTGGCAACCCTCACGCCAAGGTGTGGTTCAAATACCTGAAGGTGATCGGTCCCAAGCGGGTGCACCGCCTGTGCACCGTGGCCGGTGGCGCGGAAGAGAGCAACAGCTTTGATAGCGGCAACGGTGGTGGCGGCGGCGACGAGTCGCTCGATTAATGGATACCGAACTGCTTCGGACCTTTATCGAGGTCAGCAAGACCCGGCACTTTGGCCGGGCCGCTGAGAATCTCTACCTTACCCAGTCGGCGGTTAGCTTTCGCATCCGCCAACTGGAGCAACAGCTAGGGGTGAGTCTGTTTGCGCGGCATCGCAATAACATCCGCCTCACCGCCTCAGGCGAGCGACTGCTCCCCTATGCTGACGCCATCTTGCACACCCTGGGACGAGCCAAGCAGGATGTGGCCCTCTCCCCCGGCTTTAGCCAGCAACTGGCCATCGGGGCTCCCCCTGTGTTCTGGGAGCTCGATTTCAATGACTGGCTGGGCCACATCTACGCCCTAGCCCCCGGCCTTGCGGTGCGCCTCGAGACCGCCTCACGCGAGCACCTCTGCCGTCAGTTGCTGGAGCGCTCCCTCGATTTGGCCCTGCTCTCCGAGCCGACCAAGATCGACGAGATCGCCCTGCATCCCATCGGTGAGCTGGTATTTGAGCTGGTGAGTCGAGAGCCGAATGTGGGCAACGACCAGCTGGCCCAGATGCCCCATATCCACCTCGACTGGGGCACCAGCTTCGAGCCACAGCCAGCCCGCTTGCAAAGCCTGCAAAAGACGCCTGTGCTGCATTCGAGCTCAGCCAGCATGGCGCTGCACTTCCTGCTCGGCAATGGCGGCGCGGCCTATCTGCCGCGGCGCATGGTGGGCCCCTACCTAGAGCAAGGGCGCCTGCACCTGGTTCAGGAGGCGCAGCCCCTCACCCGCCCCCTCTATCTTGCCTATCTGGAGAAATCGGAGCGGCGCGAACTCATCGACGAGCTCTTAAGCCTGCCGCTTGGCTGGCTGGAGGAAGATCTGCGCAGCAGCCTGACCGGCCCCAGCAAGGATTGAAAACAACAAGAGGGCCGCAGCCCTCTTTTTTTATGATCGCCCAGTGGCTTAAGCCAGATGGCGGCGATCGTTGGCCTGGGCAAGCAGCTGCTTGCTCTCACGCAGGAACTGACCGGCATGCTCGCCGAAGTAGTCAGCGACCTCGTTGAACGACGCCACGAACGCCTGCCGCTGCCCCTGCTCGAGCAGGGCGAGCGAGCGACCGAAGCCGTCGTAGTAGCGGCGGATCATGGCCAGGTTCTCCGGTGAGGAGAGGATGATATCGGCGTAGAGGGCCGGGTCTTGGGCAAACAGCCGCCCGACCATGGCCAGCTCCAACCGGTAGATGGGGGAGCTCAACGAGAGTAGCTGCTCAAGATCGGCCTGCTCCTCGGCCAGATGGCGGCCATAGGCAAAGGTCGCGAAATGGCGCAGCGCTTGAATGAAGGTCATGGCCCTGTCGTGTTCAGCGGCGCTCACCTGCACCAGCCGCGCGCCCCAGATGGTCATCTGCTGACGCAGCCACTCGCTCGCCTCGGGATGACGCCCTGTACAGCAGACGATGACCTGCTTGGCAAAACTTGCCACATCCGGCCCGAACATGGGGTGCAGACCGAGCACAGGCCCGTTATGCACCTGTAACATGGCGTTGAGCGGCCCCTGCTTGGTACTGGTGAGATCGACCAGCAGGCAATCTTCCGGCAAGCGGCCCAACTGGCCTATCACCGCCTCGGTCACGTCGATGGGCACGGCCACCAGCACCATGCCAGCATCCGCCAGCAGGTGATCGGCCCGCGCCCACTCCTCTTTTTCCAGCACCTCGACCCGATAGCCGGACAGACGCAGCATATTGACGAACAGCCGGCCCAGCGCACCACGCCCGCCCACTACCACCACGTGGCGCAGTGATGGGTTGATGCATTTGAAGCCTGTGTCTTTTTCACTGGCATAGGACTCACGCATGATGCGGCGCAGCACGTCCTCGATGAGATCCCCCGGCACACCGTTGGCCTCGGCCTCTTCGCGGCGACGGGCCAGCATGGCCGCCTCGCGATCCGGGGCATAGATGGGCAGGCCGTGACGGCTCTTGACCTCCCCTACCTCGGCCACCAATGCAAGCCGGCGGGCCAGCAAGGCCACCAGCTCTTTGTCCACTTCATCAATCTTGTCCCGCAGGACATCCAGTTCTTTTGCCATCATCCCTTCTCTACATGCAAGCGGGCCGCCATGAGGCGGCCCGTCCATTATTCAATGTCAGGCCTGCTGCCGTCGAGCCTCAAGCGCAGTCCCCAGCTCCTTGTGGGCTCGTGCCAGCAGCTCTGCCGTGCTATCCCAGCCGATGCAGGCATCGGTGATAGAAACGCCATAGCGCATGCACTCGCGCGGCTGCTCGGAGGATTGGCTTCCCTCCTCCAGATGGGATTCGAGCATGAGGCCGATGATGGAGCGGTTCCCCTCCTGGATCTGGTGGATGACGTTATCGGCCACCTTGGGCTGCAACCGGTAATCCTTGTTGGAGTTGCCGTGGCTGCAATCGACCACCAGACAAGGTTGCAGACCGGCCGCCTCCATCGCCTCTTCGGCCAACGAGACATTGACCGAGTCATAGTTGGGGTGCTTGCCACCGCGCAAAATGACGTGACCATCCGGGTTGCCCTGGGTCTGGAGCAGCGCCACCTGGCCCTGCTGGTTGATCCCCATAAAGGCATGCGGCATGGCGGCCGCACGCATGGCGTTGATGGCGGTGCCGAGGTTACCGTCAGTGCCATTTTTAAAGCCGACCGGCATGGAGAGGCCAGAGGCCAGCTCGCGGTGAGTCTGAGACTCGGTGGTACGCGCCCCGATCGCCGACCAGGAGAAAAGCTCTGCCAGGTATTGCGGGCTGATAGGATCGAGCGCCTCAGTCGCCAGCGGCAACTCCAGCTCGGCCAGCCAGCACAGCAGCTCGCGGGCCCGGTGCAGCCCCAGCTCCACGTCGAAGGTGCCATCCAGATTGGGATCGTTGATGAATCCCTTCCAGCCGACGGTGGTTCGCGGTTTCTCAAAATAGACCCGCATCACGATGTAGAGAGAGTCACGGTAAGCGTCATGTAAGGCCTTGAGACGGGTTGCGTACGCCTTGGCGGCCTCCATGTCGTGAATGGAGCAGGGGCCGCAGATCACCAGCAGCCGATGATCTCGGCGATGAATGATGTCAGAGATGGTCTGACGCGCCCCCTGTACGAAGGCCAGCGCCTGCTCAGAGATAGGCAACTTTTGTTTGAGCTCGGCCGGGGTGATCATCACCTGCTCGGACTGGATATGAATGTTGTTCAAGGGATCTTTGTGCATGGGTGAACTCTCTCTACTCAATGAAACCACCGCGGCAACTGTAAAGTTTAATTTACCAAAAGTTCGCTCACGGCAACGCAACCGGAGTTCACCTTACCAATTCTGCATCATCAGGCAAGATAAAATGTGACACCACACCATCAACTGCACCTTTTTTGCTCAACCCACCCTCTTCCACCATGAACAACAAACTCTAAACCAGTAATTCGTAAACTATTTAATCCAGTTGCTGAGCAATAAAAACGGAGCCCGTAGGCTCCGTCTTACGCTCAACGACCGGATCAGCTCGCCCTTGGCAGGGCGTGGAGATACTGCTCCAACCAGGCGGCCAGATGCTGCTGCTGCCGCTCATCCAGACGCAGCCCCAGCTTGCTGCGACGCCAGAGAATATCTTCCAGTGTTCGCGCCCACTCCTGATCGATCAGGTAGCGCACCTCAGCCTCATACAGACCGGCACCAAACGCTTCACCGTGCGGCTGGCCGAGCCAGAGTCTGGCCCTGGCCCCATACGCCTCAGCGATACGCAGGGCGGTGCGATCATCCAACCACTCAAATTCGAGGCTAAAGGCCAGCGCCAGCTCGCGTACCGGACAATCAAACTCCCCCCCCGGCAACCGGGTGGTGGCAGTCCAGTCCCCGCCCATCTGCGAGAACCAGGGTTGCAACTTGTGGCAGGCCGCCTGGGCCAGCTTGCGATAGGTGGTGAGCTTGCCACCAAACACCGACAACAATGGCGCCTCCTGCTCACTCCCGCTCACCTCCAGGGTGTAATCGCGGGTTACCGCTTGGGGCGAGTCGGACTCATCGTCACACAACGGACGCACCCCGGCGTAGGTCCACACCACCTCCTCAGGGCTGATCTGGCGAGTGAAATGGGCATTGACCACCTGGCACAGGTAGTCGATCTCCGCCGGGCTCATGCGCGCCTCGCGCGGACTGCCCTTGTGCTCCACGTCCGTGGTGCCAATCAACGAGAAATCCTGCTGATAGGGGATGACGAAGACGATGCGCTGATCCTCGTTTTGCAGTATGTAGGCCTCTTCACGCTCGTGGATGCGCGGCACCACCATGTGGCTGCCCTTGATGAGGCGGATGCCACGCGGTGAACGCTGATGCAGCCCCTCATCATAGAACTGCTTGACCCAAGGGCCGGCCGCATTGACCAGAGCATTCGCGCTGACGGTGAAACGCTCCCCCCCTTCCCGCTCCAAGGTGATCTGCCAGCGCTTGCCTTCGCGATGAGCATCGACACAGGTGGTGCACGTCTCGATCTGTGCCCCCTTGTCCCGGGCCAGCATGGCATTGAGCACCACCAGCCGGGCGTCATCGACCCAGGCATCCGAGTATTCAAACCCCTTTCGGATCTCGCGCTTGAGGCCATCGCCCTCGCTAAAGCGCAGGCCAACACTCCCCTTGAGCCGATCGCGCTTGGCCAGGTTGTCATAAAGAAAGAGGCCGGCGCGGATCATCCAGGCCGGGCGCAAGTGTGGCCGGTGCGGCAGACGAAAACGCATCGGCTTGGCGATGTGGGGCGCCATGCCGAGCAGTACTTCACGTTCGGCCAGCGCCTCTTTCACCAATCGAAACTCGTAGTGCTCGAGGTAACGCAGCCCGCCGTGGATCAGTTTGCTCGAATTAGAAGAGGTGGCCGAGGCGAGATCGCGCGCTTCAAACAGGGCCACCTTCAATCCCCGGCCTGCCGCGTCGGCGGCAATGCCCACTCCGTTGATGCCGCCACCGATGACGACCAGATCATAATGCTCGTTCATGTTCACCCTCTTCATTCTTATAGCTATGCGCGCCTTAACGCTCAATTTCGAGCATATTAGAAGACAAAAAGAAAATAAACGAACACAAAATGAAAAAAGTGTGATCGAAATGGGATATGGGTGTGCCTAACGGCAACACTCCGATAACCCATAAAGGAGAGAAAAGAGAGGAGGAGAAAAACGGATGGTGCGTCAGGGGCTAGACGATGTCAGCCCCTGCCAAGGCTTAACAGAGGTGGTACTCAATCTGATGGCTGGCCATGATGCTCGCCAGCTTCTCCGGCGGCTCCTGATCGGTAAACAGGGCATGGATCTGGCTGATGTGCCCCAGATTGACCATGGCATTGCGGCCAAATTTGGTGTGATCGGCAGCCAGCAGCACCTCTCGGGAGTATTGAATGATGGCCTGGGCAATCTTCACTTCGTGATAATCGAAATCGAGCAGCGAACCGTCGAGATCGATGCCGGAGATACCGATGACCCCGTAATCCATGCGGAACTGACCGATGAAGTCGCGGGTCGCCTCCCCCACTATGCCACCATCACGATTGCGAATTTCGCCACCGGCGATGATCACGGTGAAGTCATCCTTGGCCGTCAGAATGCTGGCCACGTTGAGGTTGTTGGTGACGATGCGCAGATCCCTGTGCCCAAGCAGGGCACGGGCCACCGCTTCGGTGGTGGTGCCGATATCGATAAAGAGCGAGGAGCCGTCGGGAATATGGGCCGCCACCGACTGCGCAATGCGCTCCTTCTCTTTGAGCTGCATCACCTTGCGGGTGGTGTAGGCGGTATTGACCGTGCTCGAATGCAGTGAAGCGCCACCATGATGGCGGCGGATCTTGTTCTGCTCCGCCAGATCGTTGAGGTCGCGCCGAATGGTCTGCGGGCTCACGTCAAAATGGCTCACCAGGTCTTCCGTGGAGACGAATCCCTGCCGGGTGAGGACATCCAGAATCTCCTGATGTCGTTGCGTTTGCTTCACCTAGGTCCTCCAGTGTGATCGAAAAATGCCCCGCAGCATGGCGGGGCCCATGCAGTCTACCCCAAGCCGGGGGGGATCAGGTAGGCGAAGGGTCACGTTTCAACACGCCAACCGGGTGGGTCAAGCCCATTTTTTCTCTGCGCTCATCTCTTGCCCCCAAGGGTTCGAGCTCGAACGCATTCACTCAACCCCCAGGCTTAACATGGTTGTTGTGAGCACAATATGCTCACAAAAAGACAACACCATCCCCATTTCGAACCTAAAAGAACAAAAAGAGCCACAAACAAAAGACTCATACAAAACCAATCCAGCCATTCTTCCCCTTGAAATCGCTTGCACACTTTGCTGGTGGTCACATTTTTTTAGCATCTTGTGCGATCTCGAGCACAATTTGTCGCGCCCGCATTTAACAGCCGCCAAGAGATGGGAGTATCTTTGCGCCATCCCTGAGCGAGCGAAAACGAACATCACGAACGTCGTGAGTGATAAAAAAACAACATCTCTTTCGGGGTCGAACGTCGGCAAGAAAGAACATCAGATTTACGGAATCACGCCTCACGGTGGATACAAGGAACAGACTATGAGCATACAAAGACCGAATACCCTACCCGGCGAACTGTTCGCCGAGTTCATCGGCACCGCCCTGCTGATCTTCTTCGGCGTGGGTTGTGTTGCCGCCCTCAAATTGACCGGTGCCAGTTTTGGCCAGTGGGAGATCTCGATCACTTGGGGTGTGGGCTGTGCCATCGCCATCTATGTGACCGGCGGTATCTCAGGCGCCCACATCAACCCGGCCGTCACCCTCGCGCTGGCCGCCTTCTGCGGTTTTGAGAAGCGCAAAGTGGTGCCCTACATCGTGGCCCAGATTGCCGGCGCCTTTGCCGCGGCGGCCCTGGTTTATGCCCTCTACAGTGGTCTGTTCACCGAGTGGGAAACCACCCATAACGTGGTGCGTGGCAGCCAGGAGAGCCTGGCACTGGCCGGCACCTTCTCAACCTATCCGAATGCGGCGCTGAGTAACCTGCAAGCCTTCTTTGTCGAGTTCTTCATCACTGCCGTGCTGATGCTCTCCATCCTCGCCATCGGTGACAACAACAACGGTGCCCCCAAAGGCTTTGCTGCCGCCCTGCTCATCGGTCTGGTGATCGCCGTCATCGGTGCCTCGTTCGGCCCGCTCACCGGCTTTGCCATGAACCCGGCCCGTGACTTTGGTCCCAAGCTGTTTGCCTTTGTCGCCGGCTGGGGCGAGATCGCCCTCACCGGTGGTCGCGCCAACCCCTACTTCTGGGTACCGATCATGGGGCCCATCTGCGGCGCCCTGGCTGGTGCCGCCCTCTATGTGAAGGTGCTGGCCCCCTGCGTTCCCGGCAATCGTGTGGCCACCGAAGAGGCCGCCAAGCTGTCCAATAAGAAAGAGGCCGCTGCCTGAGTGGCGGCCCTACCCGACCAAGTGGAGAACATCATGACCGCTCAACAGAAATACGTCGTCGCTCTGGATCAGGGAACCACCTCCTCCCGTGCCATCGTCTTCGATCAAGACGCCAACATCGTCGCGACTTCCCAGCGCGAATTCACCCAGCACTACCCCAAGGCGGGCTGGGTCGAGCACGACCCGATGGAGATCTGGGCCACCCAGTCCTCCGTGTTCACCGAAGTGCTGGCCAAAAGCGGCCTGCACAGCGAGCAGATCGCCGCCATCGGTATCACCAACCAGCGTGAAACGACCGTGGTGTGGGAGAAGGCCACCGGCAAGCCCATCTACAACGCCATTGTCTGGCAGTGCCGCCGCACCGCCGCCATCTGTGAAGAGCTCAAAGCGCGCGGCCTGGAAGAGTACGTACGCGAGAACACCGGCCTGGTGCTGGACGCCTACTTCTCCGGCACCAAGGTGAAGTGGATCCTCGACAATGTAGAAGGGGCCCGCGAGAAGGCGATGAACGGTGAGCTGCTGTTCGGCACCATCGACACCTGGCTGGTGTGGAAGATGACCAACGGCGAGGTGCACGTCACCGATCCGACCAACGCCTCGCGCACCATGCTCTACAACATCCGTGATCTGAAGTGGGATCAAAAGCTGCTCGACGAGCTCGGCATCCCCATGTCCATGATGCCGGAGGTCAAACCCTCCTCCTCCGTCTATGGCTACACCACCCGTGGCGGCGGTACCCGCATCCCCATCGCCGGCATCGCCGGTGACCAGCAGTCGGCCCTGTTCGGCCAGCTCTGCTTCGAGAAGGGGATGGCCAAGAATACCTACGGCACCGGCTGCTTCCTCTTGATGAACACCGGCACCGAACCGGTTCGCTCGCAAAATGGCCTGCTGACCACGGTCGCCATCGGCCCGAAGGGCGAGGTGAACTATGCGCTGGAAGGGGCAGTCTTCATGGGCGGTGCCACCATCCAGTGGCTGCGTGACGAGCTCAAAATCATCCACGATGCCCGCGACACCGACTACTTCGCCAGCAAGGTGGGCGACACCAACGGCGTCTATCTGGTTCCGGCCTTCGTCGGCCTGGGCGCCCCCTACTGGGACCCGTACGCCCGTGGCACCATGGTCGGCCTGACCCGCGGCGCCAACCGCAACCACATCATCCGTGCCGCGCTCGAATCCATCGCCTATCAAAGCCGCGACGTGCTCGACGCGATGCAGCAGGACTCCGGCATCAAGCTGGCGGCCCTCAAGGTGGACGGTGGCGCAGTCGCCAACGACTTCCTGATGCAGTTCCAGTCCGACATGATGCACACCCCTGTGGTGCGCCCGACCCGCATCGAGACTACCGCCATGGGCGCCGCCTTCCTGGCCGGCCTCGCCGTCGGTTTCTGGAAGAGTTCGGACGAGCTGGAAGACAAGTTCAGTGTCGATCGTGAGTTCATCCCGCAGATGGACAGAGCCGATCGTGACAAGCGCTACCGCGGCTGGCAAAAAGCCGTCGAGCGCTCCCGCCACTGGGCAATCGAAGAAGAGTAATCATCCACGCAGCGTAACAAAGGCCGGCATTTGCCGGCCTTGCTGTTGCTCAATGCCACCGAGCAAAACATTTAGGCAAGAAACGAAAAGCCGGCCAAAGGGCCGGCTCTCTCTTGGTATGCACCGCTCAGTCGGCGCGCTTGTCGGTCAGGGTGGCATAACGGCACTCGGGGAAACGGGTGCAGGTCATGAAGTAGTGACCGGCCTGTGGCCCTTTGCGGGCCAGGCGCTCCACCAAGGGCGCATCACAGCGCGGGCAGGTATCATGCATCCGCTTCACCTGCGGGGCTCGCGGCTCCTCCTCCACTTCGGTCATCAGGCCGGGATTGAAGGTCGGCTCACGTCGGCCACCGGTCTCGACGCCATCGAGCATCAGGGCCCCCAGCGTCGGCTCGTCACCAAATTCGCGCTCATGGTGATGCTCGTCCACATGGTGGGGCGGCAACTCCGGCTCCTCTTCCTCAAGACCCAGCTCAGGCTCCAAGTAATAGTGCAGCTGCTCATGCAGGGCATCGACGTCGTACTCCGCGGCCAGCGGAATCGCCAGCAGCGCCAATCCTGCCGCCTTGCAAGCCTCACGGCGGAAGTCCTGCTCATGGCCCTCCTCCTCTTCGATGACGATGCCGCACAGAGGGGTGGCATCCTCTCGATCGATGAGGAGATAGTCGAGATCCCAACAGGTCAATTCATCCGCAGCCAACTGCCACTTGCGGCTGGATAGCTTGTCGTTAGGGATCAGCACATTGGCCAGATTGACCTTGGCCAACACCCGCGCTGAATCACCGACGGCCTCCTCCAGCGCATCCAGCAGGGCCAGCTCCTCGGCCTCCAGCACGCCTTCCTGACGACGGTAATCAGAAGGGTTACCACCACGACGCATCCACCACAACACGGCCGCCACCAACAGCATCAAGACGGCCAACCAGACTAGGCCCATCACTCCTCCTGCGCCCACGACTCTCGGGCTGAAAAAAACGGGCGATACTCTAGCACGCCACCAGAGGGATGTCAGTTGGTGACGCAGCCTGTTTATTTTGCATACAACCCAGACCACCCCGCTTCATCGCCGGGAATTTATCGTCCGGGTGCTTCATCTGAGGCAGCGGCGCAGGCACAATGGAACAAGAGCACGACAAGGAGAAGCAGATGCAAAAACAACTGGTTATCACCGTGATAGGTCCGGATCGCCCGGGAATAGTGGAGAGTCTTGCCGAAGCCGTCAGCACGGCGGGTGGTAGCTGGCAGGCCAGCTCCATGAGTGAACTGGCCGGCCAGTTCGCCGGCATACTGCAAGTGACCCTACCCGAGGCGGCGGTAGCACCACTGCACCAGGCGCTCGATGCCCTGCCAGATCTGCGCGTCACCTTAGTCGAGGGGGCCGAGGTCGCCCTGCCCGATAGCGAACTGCTCATCACCCTGACCGCCAACGACCGCCCCGGTATCGTTCATGAGCTCTCCGCCGCCCTGCACCGCCTTTCGGTCAACGTGATGGAGCTCAGCACCGGCTGCGAGGCCGCCGCCCACAGCGGTGCCCCCCTCTTCTATGCTCACGCCCTGCTGGCCCTGCCACAGGGGATGACCCAAGAGGAGCTGGTCACCGCACTGGAATCCCTCTCCGATGATCTGATGATCGACATCGACGAAGCCGGGTGACGTCATCAGGTTGTCATCATTTCGTCATATAAAGGGCAGCCCATAAGGATCACAGAGGCACACCATGAGCACTGACAAGCTGTACGAAGATAAGGAGCTCAGCTGGCTCTCATTTAATGAGCGAGTACTGCAGGAGGCGATGGACAAGACGGTACCGCTCATCGAGCGGATACGCTTCCTCGGGATCTTCTCCTCCAATCAGGACGAGTTTTTCAAGGTGCGCGTCTCCGAGGTCAAGCGCCGCATCCTCATCAACGAAGAGCACGGCGGCGACGAAACCGCCAAGGTACTGCTGCGCGCCATCCAGCAGAAGGTGCTGAACCTCGGTGAGGCGTTCGATGCCACCTACCGCGAGCTGTTGCTGCAACTGGCCCGCCACAATATCTTCTTGGTCAACGAAAACCAGCTCTCCGAAACCATGGTCAGTTGGATGCAGACCTTCTTTCGCGAGAAGGTGCTGCGCCACATCACCCCCATACTGCTGAGCAAGGAGGTGAACCCGGCGCGCTTTCTCAAAGATGAGCGCACCTATCTGGCTATCGAGATGAAGAAGCTGGGCCAGGTGATCCAGTACGCCCTGGTCGAGGTGCCGACCGACGATCTGCCGCGCTTCTTTCAACTGCCGCCAGAGGGATCACGCCGCAAAAAGCAGATCATCCTGCTCGACAACATCATCCGCCTCAATCTTGACGCCATCTTCAAGGGTTTTTTCGACTACGACGAGATTGCCGCCTATGCGGTCAAATTGACCCGCGACGCCGAGTATGACCTCTCGGATCAGCTGGATCTCAGCTTGGTCGACAAGATGAGTGATGGCCTCAAGCAGCGCATCACCGCCATGCCGGTGCGCTTTGTCTATGAGCGGGAGATGCCGGCAGCCATGATTAGCTTCCTCAAGCTCAAGTTGCAGATCAGCTCATACGACGCCATCATCCCCGGCGGACGCTATCACAACTTCAAGGATTTCATCGGCTTTCCCAACGTCGGCCGCGATTATCTGGAAAACCCCAAACTGCCGGCGCTCGATTGCCGCGACTTTGATGGCTTCGTCAATGCCTTCGACGCCATCCGCCAAAAAGACATACTGCTCTACTACCCGTACCACAAGTTCCACCATTTCACCGAGCTGGTGCGCCAGGCCGCCTTCGACCCTGCGGTCACCGCTATTCGCATCAACATCTACCGGGTGGCCAAGAAGTCGCGCATCATCCACTCCCTCATCGACGCCGCCAACAATGGCAAGAAGGTGACCGTGGTGGTCGAGCTGCGCGCCCGTTTCGATGAAGCGGCCAACATCGACTGGGCCAACATCCTGACCGATGCTGGGGTGCGGGTGGTATTCGGGGTGCCGAGCCTCAAGATCCACTCCAAGCTCTGCCTCATCACCCGAATGGAGAACGGCGAGCCGGTACGTTATGCCCACATTGGCACCGGCAACTTCAACGAGCGCACCGCCAAGATCTACACCGACTTCTCCCTCATCACCTGCCACCCGGAGATCGCCGCCGAGGTGGAGAACGTGTTCGACTACATCGAGTACCCCTATCGCCGCTACAAGTTCAACCACCTGCTGGTCTCCCCCATCAACAGCCGTCGCCAACTGTTTCGCTTGATAGACAGCGAGCTGGCCAACGCCAAGGCCGGGCAGCCATCGGGGATCTTCCTCAAGATCAACAACCTGGTGGATCGGGATCTCATCAACCGCCTCTATGCCGCCGGCCAGGCCGGAGTGCCGATCCAGATGATCATCCGCGGCATGTGCGCCCTGCGCCCCGGCATCCCCGGCATCCCCGGCCTGAGCGAGAACATCAAGGTGATCAGCATCATCGACCGCTTCCTCGAGCACCCGCGGGTCATGGTGTTCCACAACAAGGGGGCACAGCAGGTGTTCATCTCCAGCGCCGACTGGATGACCCGCAACATCGACGGCCGGATCGAGGTGGGCACCCCCATCTATGATGACCGGCTCAAGCAACGCATCCTCGATATCCTGGATCTGCAGTGGAACGACACCACCAAGGCGCGGGTCATCGATGCCGAGCAGAGCAATGCCTACGTCAAGCGTGGCAACCGCCGCAAGCTGCGCAGCCAGGTTGCCATCTATGACTACCTCAAACAGACCGAGGAGAAGAGCGGTGGACAATAGTCTCTATGCCGCTGTGGATCTGGGATCCAACAGTTTTCACATGATCATCGCCCACCTCAGCGAGGGGCGTTTTCGCATCGTCGATCGCATCAAGGAGCGGGTGCGCCTAGCCGAGGGGATGGATGCCCAGAAACGGATGAGCCCGGCAGCCATGGCGCGCGGGCTCGCCTGCTTGTCGCTGTTTGCCGAGCGGCTGGCCAACATTCGGCCCGATCACGTGCGTATCGCCGGCACCTACACCCTGCGCCGCGCCAGCAATGCCCGTGACTTTGTGTTGCAGGCCAGCCGGATCTTGCGCCACCCCATCGAGATCATCAGCGGTCAGGAGGAGGCCCGCCTCATCTATCAAGGGGTCGCTCATACCCAACATGTGGAGGGGCAGGTGCTGGTCATCGACATCGGGGGTGGCAGCACCGAACTCATCATAGGGGAAGGATTCACCCCCGCCGCCTTAACCAGCCGCAAGATGGGCTGTGTCAGCTTTACCCAGCAATTTTTCGCCGATGGTCGCCTTGGCGAACGCCAATTTACCGCCGCCATGTTGGAAGCCCAGCACCAGCTCGACCCCATCCTCGAGCAGTACCGCACCCTCGGCTGGCAGGACTGTCTCGGCAGCTCGGGCTCCATCCGCGCCGTGCACGACGTGTTGTTGCAAGAGGGGCTTTCGGAGGGAGGCATCACCCTCGGGGCGCTCGAACAGCTCAGAGAACGGATGATCGAGTGCAAAAAAGTGAGCCACCTCAAGCTCTCCGGTCTGCCGGAGGAGCGGCGCGAGGTGTTCGCCGCCGCCGTCGCCATCCTGCTGGCCCTGTTCCACTCCCTCAAGATAGAGCGGATGGACTACTCGGACGGCGCCCTGCGTGAAGGGTTGCTCTATGAATTCGAGGAGCGCCTGCAACACCACGATATCCGCGAGCGCACCACCCTGGCCCTCAGCCGCCACTACCGCATCGATGTGCGCCAGGCGAGCCGGGTGGAAGAGACAGCCCTGACCCTGTTTGACATGTTGCGCGATGATTGGCAGCTCGAGCGCGAGCCCTACCGCGCCATGCTTGGCTGGGCGGCACGGCTGCATGAAATTGGCCTTGCCATCAACTACAGCGGCATTCACCGCCACTCGGCCTACATACTGCAACACACCGATCTGCCCGGCTTCAGCCAAGAAGATCAGACCCTGCTGGCAGCACTGGTGCGCTTTCAACGCAAGGCGCTGCGCCCGGACGACATGCCCGCGCTACCGAGTCATGACGAACAGAGCGTGCTGCGCTGCATCCGTCTGCTGCGGCTGGCCGTGGCCATGCACCACAGGCGTCAGGATGAGTTGCTGCCCTCCCTGCGCGCCAGCGCCGCTGAGAGCAGAATGACACTGGAGCTGCCGGAGGGGTGGTGCGAGGCCAATCGCCTGCTGATGCAGAACTTGGAAAAAGAGCAGCGCTACTGCCATGAGATGGGCTGGACGCTGGAGCTGCGTGCGCAGTAATGACTTACCTCTCACTACACGGGGCTGCCGCTGGGCAGCCCCGTTTCATTTATCACTGCAACTCGGGCAGCACCCACTTGGCAATCTCGAAGTAGATGATAAGGCCAGTGCCATCGACCAGGGTCGAGATAAAAGGGGCCGACACCACGGCAGGATCGATGTTGAGCCGGCGCAGTACCATGGGGATCACCGCCGAGACGATAGCGCTCCACATCACGATGGCGATGATGGTCAGGGTGACCACCAGCCCGATCTGCGGCCCAACGCCCAGCATCCAGGCTCGAACCCAGGCCGCCACCGCGATGGCCAGCGAGATGAGGCCGGCGGTCGAGAGCTCTTTACGCAGCACAGCGCCGACATTGCGAAGACTCACTTCGCCCACCGCCATGGCCCGCACTATGGTGGTGGTGATCTGGGTGCCGCTGTTGCCCCCCGTGCCGATCAGCAGTGGGATGAAGAAGGCCAGGGCGATCACCGCCTCCAACTGATCTTCAAAGGCTCGCAGCACGGTGCCGGTGTAGGCTTCGGCCAGAAATAGCGCCAACAGCCAGGGAGTACGCTTGCGCCACAGCTCCCAGGTGGTGGTCTCAAGGTAGGGTTTGTCGAGCGGCAATGAGCCCCCTTGCATCTCGGCATCCTCGGTCGACTCCTGCTCCAGGATGTCGGCCGCATCGTCGATGTGCAGCACCCCGACCAGGCGCCCCTCATCCTCGACCGGCAGGGTCGAAAGTGCGCTGTCCACCAGCATGCGGGCGGCCCGCTCCTGATCCGTATCGGCGGCGACGCTGACGACCTGGCAACGCATCACTTCACCAATGGGCTGGGTCAGTTCAGCCACCATGAGCGAGCGCAGCGAGAGTATGCCCCGCAGCCCACCGGACTGATCCACCACGTAGATCTCCTTGCTGGTCATGGCCCGATCCCAGCCGTCGTGGGCCGCACGCTTGGCGTCGGCCACGCTACAGGTGAGCGGCAGGGCAAGGTAATCGAGCCGCATGTGGGCTCCGACCGTCTCGGCCGGCCAGGTGAGTAGCAGACTCAGCCGCTCGCGCGGCGCCTCTGCGAGGGAGGCCAGCAGCTGAGTTTGCTCGTGACGGGGCAGCGGGCGCAGTAACTCAAGAAGTTGATCGGTACTGAGCCAAGCCAACAGCGGGGTCAACACACTGGTGTGCAGCCGTAATAGCAGGCGCCCGGCCACCCCTTCTGGCAGGCTGGTGAGCAGTGACTCACTCTCGCCCACCGACAGGGTGTCGAAGATGCAGTTGAGCTCTTCGGGTCGTAGTGACATCAGCTGATCGGCACGGCGTACCGGATCGGTATTGTGCGCCATCCAGGCCTGCAACGACGTCAGATCGAGCAGTTGGTGGCAGTTAAGAAGCAGGTGTGTTTTCTTCATCACGGAGTTCCTCGTGTGACCCGGTAAGCCGGGAAGCGCTGATGCGCCGATGAGAGAAAACAGCCCTTGCTGGACGAGCAGATAGGCAGGAAAAGGGTCGCTCACGCGAGACCCGCATCCCCACGTTCTAGCTTTAGCACTGCACAACGTATCCGGTTGCCCGGAAGCCACTTGGGTTTACACCTTAAGCCGATGAAAACTGTCCTGATCTTGGGCGTCTCTGGACGTCGTGAGATCAGTGGCCTGTGTTTATGCAGGAGCCTCGCCTAACGAGATGCTGTAAATAAACGGGCCCCTCTCGGGGCGGCGCCATGATGCGGGGCCCACCCTCCCCGGTCAACCCACACTTGGCAGCAGCAATATTCGGTTACAGTTTTCTGGCGAAGAGTCAAATTACTGGCGCTTTCTCGCTCCCTAAGTGGTGAGGCCACCATCGGCATCAGCCCGCTCACGGCCGTGTGACGCGGGCTAGCTTGATATGGAACAGAACTTGCTAAAGTTGGGAGACGCAATCCGGAGACTTCGCCCATGTTGAACGATAAAACCCTGCTTATCACCGGTGGTACCGGCTCGTTTGGAAAGATGCTGGTCAAGACCATTCTGGCTCGCTACCAGCCCAGAAAACTCATCATCTACTCCCGCGATGAACTGAAGCAGTACGAGATGCAGCAGGTGTTCAACGCCCCCTGTATGCGTTATTTCATCGGCGATGTGCGCGACGCCGAGCGCCTTGACATGGCCATGCACGACGTGGACTTCGTGGTGCATGCCGCCGCCCTCAAGCAGGTGCCGGCCGCCGAATACAACCCCATGGAGTGTATCAAGACCAACATTCATGGGGCGGAAAACGTCATCAAGGCGGCGCTCAACAACGGGGTCGAGAAGGTGATCGCCCTCTCCACCGATAAGGCAGCCAATCCGGTCAACCTCTATGGCGCCACCAAGCTCTGCTCCGACAAGCTGTTCGTGGCTGCCAATAATATGGCCGGCAAGCACCCCACCATCTTCTCCGTGGTGCGCTACGGCAACGTAGTGGGCTCACGCGGCTCGGTCGTCCCCTTCTTCCAGAAGCTGATCAATGAAGGGGCCGACTCCCTGCCTATCACCCACGAGGAGATGACCCGCTTCTGGATCACATTGCAGCAGGGGGTGGACTTCGTACTGCACAACTTCGCCCGCATGAGCGGTGGCGAGATCTTCGTGCCCAAACTGCCTTCGGTGCGGATCACTGATCTCGCTCGCTCGATGGCCCCCCATCTGCCACACCGGATCGTCGGCATTCGCCCAGGCGAGAAGCTGCACGAGGTGATGTGCCCGGCCGACGACTCCTATCACACCTATGAATTTGACAACTATTACGTCATCGCCCCCAGCATCACCTTCACGAGCCGCAACAATGACTTCGCCGTCAACGCCTTGGGGGATAAGGCCACCCAGGTCGAACACGGCTTCGAATACAATTCCCTCAACAATCGCCATTTCCTGTCGATAGAGGAATTGAAAGTCATGAATCAGCAGGTGCTCGCCGAATGATCCCCTATGGACGCCAATCCATCACAGATGAAGATATCGAGGCCGTGGTCGCCGTCCTGAAGTCGGACTACCTGACCCAAGGCGAGAAGGTGCCCGCCTTCGAGCAGGGACTGGCCGACTATTGCCAAGTCCCCCACGTGATCGCTTGCAGCAATGGCACCACCGCCCTGCACCTTGCCTGCGCCGCGCTGGATCTGGAGGCGGATGATTGGGTATGGGTCTCTGCCATCAGCTTCGTCGCCTCCGCCAACTGTGCCCGCTACTGCGGCGCCCAAGTGGATTTCATCGACGTGGAGCCCGAAACCGGCAACCTCTGCGTGGCGGCGCTGCGCGAGAAGCTGCAACGGGTGCAAGGCAGCCCCCGCCAGCCGAAGGCCCTGGTCGCTGTGCACCTTGCGGGCCAGCCTTGCGATCTCGCCGAGATAGGCGCCCTGTGCCGGCAATATGGCGTGCACCTCATCGAGGATGCCTGCCATGCCCTGGGGGCCAGCTATCAGGGGCAACCCATCGGCAGCTGTGCCCACAGCGACATGACCGTCTTTAGCTTCCATCCCGTGAAACCCATCACCACAGGGGAAGGGGGCGCCGTCACCACCCGCAGCGCTGCGTTGGCGGCACGGCTTCGGCTTTATCGCAGCCATGGCATCACCCGGGAGCCCGCGCAACTGAACGTTGATGCGCCGGGAGGCTGGTATTACGAGCAGCAGGTGCTGGGTTTTAACTACCGGTTGACCGACATTCAAGCTGCGCTGGGCGCAAGCCAGCTTCGCCGCCTGCCGCAGTTTATTGAGCAGCGCCAACAGCTTGCCGCTCGCTACGACGAACTGCTAACCCGGCTACCGGCGCAGCCCCTGCGCCAAATGGATGACAGGCGCAGTGGCTACCACCTCTATGTGGTTCAGGTCGCCGACCGGGATCGGGTGTTTGCCCAACTGAGGGAGGCGGGCATAGGGGTGAACGTCCATTACATGCCGATCCCGGCCCAGCCCTACTATCGCGGGCTGGGTCATGATCCCGCCGCCTACCCCGGCGCCCAGGCCTATTACCGGCAAGCCATCAGCCTCCCCCTGTACCCCACCCTCTCCCTGGCGGAGCAGGATCAGGTGGTGCGGGCGCTGGAGTCGGTGCTATGCGCCTAGCCCTCGGCACAGTCCAGTTCGGGCTCGATTACGGCATCAGCAATCGAGCAGGCGAAGTGCCGGATGACGAACTCGATGCCATCCTGGCCCTGGCCCGCAAGCTGGGCGTGGATACCCTGGACACGGCCCAAGCCTATGGCAGGGCCGAGACTCGGCTCGGCCGCCGTCATACCGCCGATTTTCAGCTAGTAAGCAAGCTGACGCCGGGTATCCAGGCCACCGAGGTCGTCACCTCGGTGGCCGGCAGCCTGCAACGGCTGGCTCGCCCCAGGCTAGATGGCCTGCTGCTGCACCGCAGCCAAGATGCCAGCCCGGCCCTGTTCGAGCAGCTAGCAGAGTTGCAGCGCCAAGGTGTGGTGGGTAAGGTGGGCGTCTCCGTCTACGCCCCCGAGGAGCTGACGCGTTGGCTCAAGCAGGGTTATCCACTGGAGCTGGTGCAGCTCCCCGCCAACCTGCTCGATCAGCGCTTTCTGCGCTCGGGTTGGCTCGACCGACTGCAAACGCTGGGGTGTGAAATCCACGTGCGCTCTCTGTTCCTACAAGGCCTGTTATTGATGCAGCCGGCCCTTAGGCCCGCTTATTTTGACGCCTTCAGCGAACCGCTCTCGCGACTGGATGGCTGGCGTCCCCACCTGAGTGCCCTGCACAAGGCGCTTGCCCTGATCCCGGCCCTGCCCCAGGTGAGCCGCTTCGTGGTCGGGGTCTGTCATGCCCATGAGCTGGCCGCCATCGCCTCGGCCTGCGCCTATCTGCAACCCAGCCAGAGCGACGAGCTGGGCACCCTCGCCTGCGACGAGCCCGCTCTCATCAACCCTGCCTTGTGGAGAACATCATGATCCTCGGCATACTCCAGGCCCGAGTCAGCTCCAGCCGACTGCCGGGCAAGGTGCTCAAACCCCTGCTCGGCGAGCCCATGCTCGCCCGCCAGATAGAGCGGCTCCAGCGTTCCACCCGGCTGGATCAGCTGGTAGTTGCCACCAGCGATCAGCACGAGGATGACGCCATCGCCACCCTTTGTGCGAAGCTGGATGTCCCCTGTTTTCGCGGCCCACTGGACGACGTGCTACTGCGTTTTCATCTCGCCGCCCAGCCCTTTAACCCCAGCCAGATCGTGCGCCTTACCGGGGATTGTCCGCTCGCAGATTCCGCCCTTATCGACGAGCTGATCGCGCTGCATCTGGCCGGCGGCTACGACTACAGCAGCAACTGCTGGGACCCCAGCTACCCGGATGGACTGGACGCCGAGATCTTAAATGCCGCCACCCTTGAGCAGCTCGTCGAGCGCGCCCACACCCCGACTCAGCGTGAGCATGTGACCTACTACATCCGCCAGCACGAGGCGCAGTTCAAGATAGGCAAGCTGGCGCGTCAGCCGAGCCTGGCTCATCTGCGCTGGACGGTGGACGAGCCCGCCGACTTCGCCCTGATCGAGCAAATCTATCAGCGCCTCTACCCGTCCAACCCGACCTTTGCCACCGATGACATTCTCGCCCTGCTGGCGCGGGAGCCACAGTTGGCGACCCTGAACACCCAACATCAACGCAATGAGGGGCTGGCAAGCTCGCTGGCCAAGGAGAACCACTCATGACCTCACGCTATCAGCATTCACTGACCCTCTCCGCCCGGGCCGAGCAGAGCATTCCTTTAGGGTCTCAGACCTTCTCCAAGAGCCGCCTCTGCTTTCCCCATGGCGCGGCGCCGCTCTTTATCGAGCGCGGCCAGGGCGCCAGGGTGTGGGATGTGGATGGCAATGAGTATCTCGACTTTGCCAGCGGCCTGCTTGCCATCAGCCTCGGCTATTGCGATCCGGAGGTGGATCAGGCCGTGCTGGAGCAGCTCAGCCTGGGCTCCATCTTCTCCCTGCCCCACCGCCTGGAGACCGAGGTGGCGGAGCAGCTCATCGAGCTCATCCCCTGCGCCGAGATGGTGCGCTTTGGCAAGAACGGCACCGATGCCACCTCCGCCTGCATTCGCCTCTCCCGCGCCGTCACCGGCCGGGAGCGGGTCGCCGTCTGCGGCTATCACGGCTGGCAGGACTGGTACATCGGCTCCACCACCCGCCACCTAGGGGTGCCCGAGTGCGTGCGCGAGCTTACCCATCGCTTCGACTACAACGATCTGTCCTCTCTCAAGACTCAGCTGGAAGCCCATCCCGGCGAGTTTGCCGCCGTGATTCTGGAGCCCATGAACGTCGCCTGGCCCGCCCCGGACTTTCTGCCCGGCCTGCGCCAACTGTGCGACGAGCACGGTGCCCTGCTGATCTTTGACGAGACCATCACCGGCTTTCGCTTCCACCTCGGCGGCGCCCAGACCCTGTTTGGCGTCACCCCGGATCTGGCCGCCTTCGGCAAGGGCATGGCCAACGGCTTCCCCATCTCCGCCGTGGTGGGTCGCCGCCAGTACATGCGCCGCATGGAGGATATCTTCTTCTCCGGCACCTTCGGCGGCGATGCCATCGCCCTGGCGGCGGCGAGCGCCGTGATCGGTAAGATGCGCCGGCTCGACGTGCCCGCACGGCTGGCCGAGCGGGGCCAGCAACTGCTGGATGGACTCAACGCACTGCTGGAGCAAATAAACGCCCCGAGCTGGCTGCAAAGCGCCGGACATCCGAGCTGGAGCTTCCTGCTCATCGGCGACTCCCCCAATCATTCCAGCTGGCTGCTGAAGAGCTATTTCATCCAGGAGCTGTGCAAGCGGGGTATCCTCAGCCTCGGCAGCCACAACCTGAACCTGGCTCACAGCGCCGAAGACGTGCAAACCCTGCTGGCCGTCTATGCCGAGGTGTTGCCAGCGCTTATCCGCCTGGATGCCGAGCAGGCCATTCATCAGGCCCTGGATGGCGAGCCTATCCAGCCGGTGTTCAAGGTGCGCTAAGTGCCGCCGCTCTGGATCTTCAGCGAGGGGGACCTGGCCCGGGGCCTCGGTCACCTCAGTCGTTGCAGCGCCTATGCCGCGGCCTGGCGACAGCAGGGCGGTACCGTCCACTGGGTGGTCGATGGTGACGAGCTTGCCAGCACCCTGCTCGGGGAGGAGTCCGTCAGTTGGGACAACTGGCAGCAGCAGCCTATCTCCCCGCAACAGGCAGTCGCCATCGTCGACTCCTACTCGGCCAGCCTGACCACGCTTGAGAGCATCTCTGCCGGTTTCCTGCGGGTGCTCTATCTCGATGACACCGATCGGCTGGAGTACCCGAAGGGATTGGTCATTCACGCCAGCCCAGGCACACCAGGCAACCAGTCCGGCATCGCCACCTGGCGGTGGGGGCCCAGCTGGCAACCCCTGCGCTCCCCGTTCTGGTCCGTGCCCACCCGAACCCGGGTCTCTGCCCGTATCGAGCGCATCCTGCTCATCATGGGCGGCACCGACATCCACGAC
Source organism: Aeromonas simiae (assembly GCF_014892695.1). Lineage (NCBI taxonomy): Bacteria > Pseudomonadati > Pseudomonadota > Gammaproteobacteria > Aeromonadales > Aeromonadaceae > Aeromonas > Aeromonas simiae. Next base: position 1,216,618 of record NZ_CP040449.1, on the reverse strand, counting down.
CTGCTACCTGACCTGGTCACCTGGCTGCGCCGGCACCATCCGGACGCAGAGTTGAACGTCGTCAACCGGGAACCCGACTCGCGCCTGTCGGAATGCCGGCAACATCACAAGCTCGATGCCGGGCTGATGGTGGATCTCATGTGCCGCTGCGATCTAGCCATTAGCGCCGCCGGGCAGGTGACCTATGAACTGGCTCGCTGCGGTCTGCCGGGCATACTCATCGGCGTTGCCGACAACCAGGCCCGCCAGCTGGCGGGCTGGTGCGGTCCAGACACCTTTATCTCCGGTGGATGGTGGCACGATGCGGCCCTGATATCCCGGCTGGAACAAGGGCTGGCGACACTGGCGGCACCGGAGGAGCGTTCCAGACGGGCACAAGGGTTGCAGCGACTCATGACAGGAAACGGTACTCTGGAGGCCCTCTCATGGCTCAACCAGGCCTAGATCTGCAGCACGTCTTCGAGCTCGCCGGGGTGAGCCTACTCCCCTTCGCCATGCTGGACGAACAGCAGGTCGTGGCGGTCTGGCAGATGCGAACCCACCCCGAGATCGCACGCTGGATGAATACGGGAGGTGACATCAGTCTGGAGACGCATCGCGCCTTCATGGCACGCCAGCATCAGGACACCCGCAACCTGAACTACCTCTGCCTCGACGCCCAAGGGATCCTGGGGGTGATCGCCTTGCACCGACTGGACTGGCAAAATCGTCTGGCCTGGCTCGGGATCTATCGCAATCCCTCACGCCCCGACAAGGGGCTGGGCGCTCGCCTGCTGGCCACCGTCAACCACCTCGCCTTCGAGGTCGCCCGATTGCACACGCTCAAGCTGGAGGTCGCTGCCGACAATGAAAGAGCCATCCAGGCCTATCTACGTGCCGGCTTTCGCCATGAAGGAGTCTGGCGGGAGGCGGTCTATCGCCCCCATACAACAAACTATGTCGATCTCGTGCTCATGGGGATCACCGAACAGGAGTGGAGACATCCATGACTCAAGCCATTCATCCGAATCGATGCTTCATCATCGCCGAACTATCGGCCAATCATGGCCACTCCCTGGAAACGGCGCTGGCGACGGTACGCGCGGCTAAGGCGTGCGGCGCCGATGCCATCAAAATCCAGACCTATACAGCCGACACCATCACCCTCGATTGCGACAATGAACATTTCCAGATCAATCAGGGCACCATCTGGGATGGCACCACGCTCTACAAGCTCTACCAGGAGGCCTATACCCCCTGGGAGTGGCATGCCACCATCCAGGCGGAAGCGCACAGGGAAGGCCTCATCTTCTTCTCCACCCCCTTCGACCCCAGTGCCGTCGATTTTCTGGAGACACTCGACGTCCCTCTCTACAAGATCGCCTCGTTTGAAATTACCGATATCCCCTTGATCGAGTACACCGCCAGCAAGGGCAAGCCGATGATCATCTCAACCGGCATCGCGACCCTGGCTGACATCGATGCCGCCGTGCAAGCCTGCCACCGCGTGGGCAATCACGACATCACATTACTCAAGTGCACCTCCTCCTACCCTGCCCCGGTGGAGGAGGCTAACCTGCTCACTATTCCCAATATGAAGCAGACTTTTGGGGTCGAGGTGGGCTTGTCGGATCATACCCTGGGGGAAGCGGTGGCCATGGCCGCCACCGCCCTGGGGGCTAGCGTGATAGAGAAGCACTTCATTTTGGACCGAGCCCTGGGTGGACCGGATGCCTCCTTCTCCATGACACCGGATGAGTTTGCGCACATGGTAGAGGGAGTACGGCAAGTCGAGGCGGCCCTGGGGGAGGTCAGCTATCACCTCAACGACAAGACGATGCGCAACCGGCGCTTCGCTCGCTCTCTCTTCGTCTGTAAGGACATGAAAGCCGGGGATGCCTTCACGTCCCGTAATGTCCGCTCCATCCGCCCTGCCGATGGCTTGCCCCCGGTTCACCTTCCCTCCCTGCTGGGTCGCCATGCCAGCCAGGATATTCAGGCCGGCACGCCGCTGGCTTGGTCATTGGTTTCCTAAACGGTCGAGGAGTTCAGCATGGATCAAAAGAACGTCTTCATGTCCCAAGAAGGGAACGAGTGGTACGAGCGCAACAAGAGCGCCATCCTCGGCAAGACGCTGGAGCGCGATCCCATCTTCAAGGCGCTAGCGTATCTGGGCTGCAAACCAACCAGGATCCTGGAGATAGGTTGCGCCAACGGCTGGCGACTGGCCCAACTGGCCCAACTGGCCGAGCATTATGGCGCATGCTGTTATGGGGTGGCCCCCTCGGCCAGTGGCATACAAGACGTTGACTATGGTAAATTTTATTCTATTTAAACTAACAATTAATTCTCATCCTGTTGAGTGCTGAATATATTTTAATTGAATCTAAAGTGCTTATCCAAAACGAGATTTTATTGATGTGTAACTGGCTCAGATAATATTACGTTTACAACCATCAACAAAAGGATATTAATATGAACGTAGGGGATGTTCTTCTACAGGGAAAAACCAAGAGCAACCTTATCATTACAATAAGAACTTTAACAAATTCAGACATCACCCCTCAATATTGCAACTGGTTGAATGATAAAGAAACAAATCAGTATCTTGAGTCTCGATTTACTGAATGGAACATACAATCACTTTTAGATTATTTTTATGAAAAGAACAAGTCAGAATTGATGCTAGCTATCATCGATAATGACACAGGAATACATATTGGAAATATAAAAGTATCAGAAATAGATAAACACCATCACAGAGCAGAGATAGGCATTATTATTGGTGATAAAAATTCCTGGGGGAAAGGAATTGCGACGACGGCCATTGGAATTGTTGCTGATTATTGTTTTAATACTCTGAATCTTCATAAATTAACCGCCGGTGCATATGCCGAAAATTTAGCATCAATCAACGCCTTCATAAATAATGGGTTTATTGTTGAGGGGAAAAGAAAAGAACACGTCTTAACACCATCAGGGTGGTCAGATGTAGTTTTGCTAGGAAAAACAAAACCACAAGAGTAATTATGAAATGCCGACACGATGTCGGCATTTCATTGTCATGTTCTGAATAATTTCATTACTTCATTATCTATCATATCCACACTATCAAGTGCTTGTGGATACATCTCCTTTGTCTTTTCCAAAAAATCAAGCCAGAGGTCAATAGCTGGCTGCATCAGCACTAATGTTTTCTCTTCACCCTCAAAAGAATAGAGAATGGAGCTCAGCAGGGTAAATACATAATTCATAGAGCCAATCATCGTACGCGCAATGTGGCGCTGACGCGTAGCGAAAATCTGCTCAAGATAGCCAAAATTACGCAGCATGAGTTGGTTGATCTCATTTCTAGATGTAAAGTCATGCTGCCATTCACTGATCATTTTATCAATGAATGTATTGAAGAACTCAATATCTAGTAAAGGCTCAACGTCTTGTTTTGATAAGCTAATCGGTGCACAGAGCGCAAGGATCTCCTTAATAACAGAAGACTTATCTATTGGCGCGGACAGGCTTATTTCGACACTTGGTAATGGCATCGCTTTTTCGATTTTTACACCATCGCTACAATTAAAGCATCGAACATCATCATGGGTGGCCAATATTTGTTCAATCACGCGACGTGAAGTGTCAAACATAGCGTTACTAATAACCATACCACCGAAGTTTCCCTTACGCTGCCATTGATTATCACCATACATCAACTCTCCAAGAATCTGGGCATTCGTCTTATTATTATAGTATGCACTGAATCTAGAATGGTGATGCCCTTTATCCTTGTAACCATTATCTAGTCCAAACAAGTAGATATTTTTAAAACCCAAATGCACAGGCGCGCTGACACCAATATTACCCACGAGTGGATTTACTCCACCAACTTCAGCATAATGTTGTATCTCTGGAAAATAAGATTTTAACAACGCAGCACCAGGCTCATTACGCTTGAATGTAAATATAGACTGACCAAACAATGCAGAACAATCAGGATGCGTCACATCTGTGGTTAATAATAAAGTACCTTTCAGATAATCGGAATCATTTAAACTAGATAAGAAATCGTACACTATTTTGGTACGTTCCACTGTCACATGAATATCAGGCCTAATACCTATTTTATGTAGTGCGGAGATCGCACTGCCGCAAGAAATAACAAGCGCTTTATCTTTGTTTTTTTTAATCACCTCTATAGACTGATCTAATGAGGGGCCGTTGGCAATAATAAAGATAGGCACGCGAGATAAATGATGAGGAATTTTTTTTCCCTTCAACAAGAACGGAACTGCTCGCTCAATATTATTAATTGTATGAGATAGTGCGATAAGATTATCATCAAAAAACCCCCACCCCATGGCAAGCAGGTGATATTCCTGCTGAACCTTTTTCATTAGCTCTTTTATTTTATCGTTCTGATATCCCCACATCACAAAAGCATTGGTAATAAGAAAAGCGCCTCTGCGATGAATAGCAAGCGAGAAATCTCTTACAATAGTCTCTTCATCTTGCCCCAATAGAATATGCAGTCCCAGATTTTCCTGATGCAAATAAGTCAGCAAAGGAGCCCAATCGAAGCAGAACAGGGATGCGTAGAATAGGTCAAGATCTGGCTCAAACAAGAAGAGGGTGCCAACCTTGCACTTTTCATAGAGATAACCGAGGTGATATCCCAAACCGACACCGAAGACCAGGGCCGTCGGCACCTCGTTGGGCACATGCGTAAGCAGCATTTCCTTCGCTGAGATGTCGTCAAGATAGGCATTGAGCTTGTTGAGGTACTCGACGTGCATGAACCCAAGCGGGTTAGCCTCCTTGCCAAAGGAGAACTTGGATAAGCCCCCTCGCTCCATGAACTCAGTGACCAGAGTCTCACAGATGAGGTAAGGTTCCTTACCATAGACCGCGACATCATCGTCGAGCCAAGCCAGATTGGGCTGACCATTCTCATTGCAGAAAAACCGAAATGGGCGGGTGGGTTGGTAGGTTTCATACATGTCGGCGATGTGGGGAATATATTGACGAAACGCCGCCATATTTTGTTCAAATCGCAGCGGTAAGGCCACCGCCATGGCCGCCTCCTGCTCCGCCTGCTGCCGAAGCCGCTGGGCTTCCTGTTCCGCATTTATCAGGGCCGCATCAATATCGCTAGGCATCAGAACTCCTTGCTGTTCACACGATAGGCTTGCCCGGCCTTGTTGGCTCTGTCGACCTGAGACAAGCGTTCGAAAATGGCCTGATGATGGCTAGCAGCCAAGGCCTGCATGCTCTCTTCCTGAATGGCTAATCTGCCGGCCAGCGCCACTGCGGCCGAGCGCTGAGCGGGTTCCTGACCCGCCAGTTGCATCAGACGCGCTATCAACGCCAGCCGATCATCCATGCGCTGCAACGCCTCGTCGTATTGCTGCTGTTGCAACAACGCCTCCACCAGGCAAGCATTCTCGTTCAGGGCCTCTTCGAGGGCGGCAAGGGTCGTGTTCACAGCTCGCCCAACTGTTGTCTCATCTGGAATCCTTGTTGCTTTTCTGACTCCGGCAGTTGATCCCAACCGGACTTGATGGTCAGCATCAGTGCGATGACTTCATCCAGAGGTGCGACATCACGGTTCAGACTGGCATCCCAGACACGCTCATCCATATAGGCATAGAGTCCGTAAAGGTCTTCGGCCATACGCCCTTGGCTCATGTCCAACGCATCCTGCAAACCGTGCAACAACCCCTGGGCCTTGGAGACAGCGATGGATTTGGCTTCCATGTCGTTGCGCTCTATGGCCCCCTTGGCCTGAGCCAAGCGCTCCAGGCACCCTTGCATCATCAACTGGATAACGCGATGGGGATCTGCCGTGGCCAGATCAGCCGCCAGATTCCCCGCCGTATATGCTTTGATATTGCGTTTGTACATATTTTAACTCTCTCGACCTATCAAGAGTTTTGATAATTCGTCTGCAAGGTCGCCAGTGCCGAGGCGGAGCTGTTCATCTTGACCAGTAAGGCATCCAGACTGCCGTATTGAGCACGTAATGCCGCCTCATATTTCGCCAGTTGGGCATTGGTTGTCGCCGTTTTCTGGGTCAGCGCACGTAAATCCGAATTCAGGACATCTTCCCGCTGTGCCAGCATGCCGCCACTCTTGGTGTACTCTTTCAAGCCGGAATTCAGGGTAGCCGCCAATCCGTTCTCCTCGCCAAAGAGGGCCACCACCTGATCGAAGTTCTTGTCGACCGCCTCACCAAACTTGGTCTTGTCTAGCGACAGCTTGCCCTTGCTGTCCATCTTGATGCCGATTTCGAAGATGGTGGAGTAGGTGCTGCTGTTTTCGGAAGGGGTAACTAATAGATTGCTCATGAACGAGCTGATGGCTCGGGTAGTGGAATCCCCCGCCAAGGCTCCGCCATCATCCTGCTTGACCCCGCCCACGAAGCTGCTGCGTTTACCCAAGCCATTCATCTTGTCCTGCAGGGCGTTGTAGCCATCTACAAACTGCTGCACCAGATCCTGAATAGAGGTTTTGTCAGTAGTGATGTCCACCTTGTTGGCCTTGAGATCGCCCGCACTGTCCTTGTCCGACACTCGCAGCACGGTAACCTTGAGATCCTGAATGGAGTCGTCAAAGGTGTTGGTGTCGCTCGTAAGAACGTTGCCATCCACATTGATCTCGGCGCTGCTGGCCGCCCGAGTCTGGCTCATGACACCACCACCGGCCTCAAAAATGGCGAGCTCGGCCGTATTACCTGTGATGGTCAGATCCTTGCCATCTCCCGAGATGCCAGAATCGATCACCAGTTTGGCCTTACCATCCGCCGTATTAACGATGTTGGCACTGAGGCCGAAGTTGTCACCGTTGCTGTTGATGCTCTTGCGAATATCTTGCAGGGTATCGCCCGCCTTCACATCGACGGTGAAGGTCTTGTCGCCGGCCTGAAACGTCAGTTGCCCATCTTGCGTCACCAAGGAGGTGGTAGAGCTATCGAAGATCCCTTCCTGACGACTCGTTTCCGCCAACTTATTGACGGTAATGTTGTATTGCCCATTGGAGGCGCCAGACTTGCTCTCCACCTTCAACACGGGATCGTCTTTGCTCTGAGTGATATTGATGGCGCGTTTGTTGAACGCACCAGGCGCACTCAGTTTGTCGAGGATATCGGTAAAGGCAGAGATGGAGGACTTGAGCTGACCGATGCCAGACAAGGTGATTTGGGTGCTGTTTTGCTTGGTAATGATCGGCTGCTGCAGCTGAGCTTTTTTCGCTGACACACTCGCCGAAATCACGCTCTCAAGATCGATGCCCGATCCCGCACCAGCAGAGGTAATAGCCATCACGTCCTCCTGTCTAAACACCTAAAATTTGTAGCGTCACACCTGACCATCAAACAGCAGCCCAGAGAGGTTGGATATCGTATTTCCCGACTGTTCCATAGACTGTAACCTCTTGCTAATCAAGAGCATCTCTTCACTCGGGATCTGACGGATCACCTCTTTGGTCTTTGCATCTATCACCTTGATCACTGGCTGATCGACGTCAGGAATCAGGCTGAAGTTGATCGTCCATTCTTTCACCTTGCTCAAGTTGTCCAATCTTTCTAGCAATTTTTGGGCCTGTTTTTCTATATCAGCCTTATCTATACGCGGCTCTGCGGCCCTGATGTGTGCCGGTGGCACCTGCGATGCCTGAGCTGTCGACTCAACGCCTTGCTGCTCGCCCACATCATCTCCACCCGAAACAGAGGGAGAAACAGGCATGGCGGCCTGAAGGCCGCCATGTTGAGTTAGCGTCGAAGTAACAGAAGGCATGGCTATTAATTCAGTGGCCATCTGCTGCTCCTTCATATCAATGTTAATGGTTTAACCAGCTTAACCCAGCAACTGCAGTGCAGACTGCGGACGCTGGTTGGCTTGGGCCAGGATACTGGATGCCGCCTGTTGCAGGATGTTCTGCTTGGTCATGTTCGCGGTTTCGGTCGCGAAGTCTGCATCACGGATACGTGAACGCGCGGCATTGACGTTCTCCGAGATATTGGCCTGGTTGCGGATGGTGGAGTCCAAGCGGTTTTGCACCGCACCCAGCTCAGCTCGCTTGCCGTCAACCACTTCCAGCATGGCATCAGCCGCCGCCAGTACCTTTTGAGCCCCAGCCTGGGTACTGATGCTGATACCACCAGCGCCACCGCTGGTGAAGATATCAGAGATATCATTGGTGGATGTGAGACTCCCATTAGCCCCCACTTTTACATCCACTGTGGTGCCAGCTGCTGCGATACCAGAGATACTAAAACCATCGGCTTGGGTAAGGCTGAAACCTATGGTCTGGTTAGCATCCGCACCCACTTGGAAACTACCTTTATAATTGCCATCCAGAAGCTTGGTACCGGCAAAAGTAGTATCTTTGGAAATACGGTTGATCTCGGCGCCCAGTTGATCGACCTCTTTCTGGAGAGCCACACGATCTTTATCAGAGTTGGAGCCATTAGCAGACTGCTGTGCCAGGGTACGCATGCGCTGCAGCATGCTGGTGACTTCATCCATGGCGCCTTCTGCAGTCTGTGCCAAGGAGATACCATCGTTGGCGTTGCGGTTACCCTGATCCAGGCCGTTGATCTGGGAGGTCAGACGATTGGAGATCTGCAGGCCGGCAGCATCATCCTTGGCGCTGTTAATGCGCAAGCCCGACGCCAGACGGGTGTAAGAGGTATCCATCGCTTTGCTGGTATTCATCAAGTTACGCTGGGCGTTCAGTGATGAAGTGTTGGTATTGATAAACATGGCCATAAAAGATTTCTCCTGATGAACAAGAAACTGCGGGCCCTGCTGATGCTATTTCGCCAGGATCCCACCGTTCAGATGGACAGATTGAACGGTCTGTACCATCTGGCGGGTTCTCTGTTTGAACGGACATAGAACCCGCAGTTGCGCAAATGTTGGATTTCCGAACACCCCTCAATTTGCTTCACACTTTGTAACGGCCCGTCTGTCGGAAACTTTAGGAAATTTATTGCCGCCTTCACCAACAAAGAGGCAAGCATTCTCCGCCCAATCAGGAGACGACAAGAGGGTTTGCCATCAATGCCCTCCCATCTCCTTGCTGTTACTCTTGTGCGCATCATTTAATGACAAAGAGCTACTTGGCACGAGTTATGCTTGAAATTATGGGTCGCCGGTTTTTCGGCACCAATAAAAAAGGCCGACAATGTCGGCCAAAGAAGAGCTTACGCTCAGGAGAACAACCTCGGGGGGTGACAGAGTGAACGATCTGCGCAACACTCGAGGGGTATATCAATTAAGAACACTTCTCTTTCGATAGAACAAGGCGTAATTCCGAACACCCCACTGTTCCATCTTGTTTACTAGGGCGGCCTGAACAACCGCCCTGTTCTTTTTCTCACACTCAGGATGCTTAGTTCTGCAACAGAGAGAGAGCAGACTGCGGACGCTGGTTAGCTTGGGCCAGGATACTGGACGCCGCCTGTTGCAGAATGTTCTGCTTGGTCATGTTCGCGGTTTCGATCGCAAAGTCAGCGTCGCGGATACGGGAGCGAGCAGCAGAGACGTTTTCCGAGATATTGGCTTGGTTGCGGATGGTGGAATCCAGACGGTTTTGCACCGCACCCAGCTCGGCACGCTTGCCGTCAACCACTTCCAGCATGGCATCAGCCGCCGCCAGTACCTTTTGAGCCCCAGCCTGGGTACTGATGCTGATACCACCAGCGCCACCGCTGGTGAAGATATCAGAGATATCATTGGTGGATGTGAGACTCCCGTTAGCTCCCACTTTTACATCCACTGTGGTGCCAGCTGCAGCGATACCAGAGATACTAAAACCATCGGCTTGGGTAAGACTGAAACCTATGGTCTGGTTAGCATCAGCGCCCACTTGGAACGATCCCTTGAAAGACCCATCAAGCAGCTTGGTTCCCGCGAAGGTAGTTGCGGTGGAGATACGGTTGATCTCAGCGCCCAGTTGATCGACCTCTTTCTGGAGAGCCACACGATCTTTATCAGAGTTGGAGCCGTTGGCAGATTGCTGAGCCAGGGTACGCATGCGTTGCAGCATGCTGGTCACTTCATCCATCGCCCCCTCGGCGGTCTGCGCCAGGGAGATACCGTCGTTGGCGTTGCGGTTGCCCTGATCCAAGCCGTTGATCTGGGAAGTCAAACGGTTAGCAATCTGCAAACCAGCAGCATCATCTTTTGCACTGTTGATGCGAAGACCGGATGCAAGGCGGGTATAAGAGGTATCCAGCGACTTAGTGGAATTCATCAAGTTACGCTGGGCATTCAACGAAGAGACGTTAGTGTTAATAAACATCGCCATGATAATTCTCCTAAACGATTGAAAGTTAAAGCGAAATGTTTTTATTTTTTTATTGTCTTGCTACGTACTTTATATCGGCTTGATCTGGCTATCCTTTAGTACTCTTTTTTCATGACTGCCAAAGCGCCGTCTGATTAAGTTATCGGCAGCAACCTGCTTCGCTTTAGGATAAATATAAAAAAACCGCCTTTCGGCGGTCTTTTTATATTTAGGTGTGGTTAACGAATGTAATCAAACAAGGAGAGCTGTCCTATCTTGCTGAAAGCCAGCTGGGAAGCGGAGAGCACCGTCTCCTCTTTGGCGATGGTCGAGATAGTTTCATACATATCCGCTTCCGACACATTGGCCCTAGTTTCTTTGTTCATGATGTCGAGCCCCGAGTTGGAGCTCATCACCAGCTCCAAGCTGTTAAGGCGTGCCCCTATGTTGCCCATCCCAAGGTCCATCCGCCGCCTTGAGTTCTCAAGGTGTACGCTCACATCGGCCACCGCATCCTGAAAATTGCTGCCCGTCACGGTGGGGTCACGTAGGGTGGTGATGAAGCTGCCCAATGAGTTGAGCACGTTGTCATTGGTCGGCGTATCCAGCGCAAAACTTTGACTAGCGCCACCGGCCGGCACGCTCAAGGTCAACGACAGCCCCTGGAAGTTGATCGTATTACCAGCGACATAGTCCCCGCTTTGCAGCAAGGTGCCGCCGCTATCATAGACCTCATAGGTATCCGGACTACCGGCAATTGTGTTGACGCTGAAGCTGTTGCTGGGCAGCGCCGGATCGTAGCTGCTCTTGTAAAAAGTATCGAACTGCCCCTGATCCGCCACACCCACCTGGATATTGGCCGAGGTTGCACTGGCACTGCGGCGAGTGGCCACGGTCTGGAACAGATCCAGCCCGGAGTCATTGGCCTGCAAATTCACGCTGGGCGACACCTGCAAGAAACGCACCCCGGTGTCGCCCTGGAACAGGTAGTTACCGGCTGCGTCTTGCACAAAGGGCTGCACCTCGCTCTGGTTGCCCCCAAACATGTACTCACCTTGGGAGTTCTTGCTGTTCATCAGATCGAACAGCTGCTTTTGCACCCCCTCCAGCTCGGAGGCGATGGAAGCCCGGTTGGCCGCATCCAGCGCCCCGTCGTTGGCTTTCTGCACCAGCGTCTGGGCGCTGAGCATGGCGTCATGGATGGAGGAGAGGATAGTCTCCTCATGGCTCAGGCCATTTTCCAGCAGACTGCCGTTGACGTTGTATTGCTGATAGAGGGCAATCTCTTTATCGAGCGCCATCTTCTGGCCCATGCCGGAGGGGTTCTCACCGGCCGAGGTAAACGCCTGCCCGGTGATGAGCTGGTTGTTGGCCCGATCCAGCCGCTCATTGGCGCCGGAGAGCGCCGTCAACGAGCGGTTGTAGATCATGTTGGTGGTGATACGCATGATTTACCTCACAGCCGAAAGCAGGGACTCGAAGATGGTCTGCGCCGTGCTGACCACCCGCGCCGAGGCCGCATAGGCCTGCTGGAAGCGGATCAAATTGGCCGCCTCCTCCTCCAGATTGACACCCGAGACGCTCTCGTGCAAAGCGGTGCTCTGATCCAGCTTGGCCTGGGCCGCCGCCACCGCCGTCTTGCTCTGGCTCACCTTGTTGCCGACCCCCACCACCAGCTCCGAGTAGGCCTGGTTAAAGGTCATTCTGTCACTGGTGGTGCTGCTGCCCTTACTCACCAGATTCTTATTTTGCAGTTCGGCCAGCGCCAGCCCGTTGCGGTTGTCGGAAAAACCGTTGCTGTTGTAGCTCAGGGTAAAGCGGTCGTTGGCCTTCACCTGCCCCTTAATGCTGAATTCGTAACCCGGTGTAGTGTCCGGTGTGGCGTAAACCTTGGGGCCTCCCAATGGATTCTCAAGTGCCGCCATCAGATTCTGCCCCTGGCTGGATGCGGGCGCGACACCGATGAGGGTCGTGCCGTCCTGGGCATACACTTCGTAGTTGCCGCCGGCGTCGATCTTGACGATCTGCGGCGCATTGGGATCGAGCGCATTGCCCGTCAGGAAAGAGCCGGCGCCGGTGTTGCTCACCCCGACCAGGCTGATCTCACCGTTGCCGAGGTTCTGGGCGTTCTTATCGAGTTTAATCGGTGAGGCCAGGGCGAAATCTTCAGCGCGGGTGATGGCACTGGTTACCGCGCTGGCCGCCTGCTTGGTCGGTTGCAGCAGCAGCTTGTCACCGGCCGCCGGAGTACCACCAAAGTCGATCTCGATGCCGTGGTTGTTGAGGGTCAATGTGGAGGGCGGCGTGGCCCCCGTGGTCACCGAGGTGCGCTTGCCTGCCGCATCAATCATGAAAACCTCGTAGTTGGTGCTGCTGCTAAACGAGATCTCATAGTCATAGGGTAACACGTTGGCCCCCTGCCCCGGGATGAAGTTGACCGAGGCGGTGCCGCTGCCGGTATTGGTCGAGTAGGTGAGCGCATCACTGCCCGGCAGGGTCAGCAGGTCGCCACCGAGCTGGTTGTCGAGATCCATGCCGAGGTGGTTCTGGTTGTTGAGCGCATCCCCCAGGGTCACCGCCAACTGACCCAACTCGCGCTTGGCCGGCTCGAGATCGCTGCGCGCCTGCAAGAGGCCGCCTATGGTGCCACCGAGCGGCAGGGTATCGATGCGCTGTTTGTTTTGGCCAAACTCCAGTTGCAAATTGGTCTGCTGGGGATCGGGATCACCGTCAATGATGTTGATCTTGGCGGCCCCCGAGGCCAGCACCAGCGACTGGCCGTTGACCAGATTGACCAACACGCTACCGTTGGTTTGCGGCACGGTACGGATGTCGAGATGCTCGGAGAGCTGGCGGATCGCCTCGTCGCGCTGATCAAACAGCGTCAGGCTCTCCTCCGGCGTATTTTGGGTGCGCAATATGGCCTGGTTCAGCTCATCGATGCTGCCGAGCAGACCATTGACCGTCTTGACCGTGTCGCCCAGCTTGCCATTGATGGTTCGGGTCTGGCTGTTGAGCTGATCGGCCAGAGTGTGGAAGCGATCCACCGTGTTGTTGAGGGCGCCCAGCGCCGTGTTGCGTCCCGTCAGCTCAGATGGCGCCTCGTTGGCACCATGTAGGGCGTTGAAATAGGATCCCATGGCAACACCGACGCTATTGCTGGTGTCGCTCAGCAGCTTGTCGGTCGAATAGAGCATGTTGTAGCGGGTCGTTACCTGGGCCAGCGCCGAGGTATCGCGGCGCACCTCACCCTGGGCATATTGATCGAGGATCCGTTCGTTGACCCCCTGATCGACCCCCATGCCAATCACCAAACTGCTCAGCACGGTCCGTTCCCGCACATACCCCGCCGTGTTGACGTTGGTGATGTTGTTGCTGGTGGTCTGCAGCAGGCGCTGGTGTGCCAGCACGCCCGAGCTGCCGATACTGAGCAGATCTGTGGCCATCGATTACGACTCCCTCTCCTGGTACTGGGCGATCGCGTCGCTGCGCAGTACCTGTTTCAACTTGTGGGCGTAGTTCGGGTCGGTGGCGTAACCGGCCCGTTGCAGCGCCTCGAAATAGCGATCCGGACTACCGGTCTGCGCCAGCGCCTGGCGATAGCGCGACCCCGACGTCAGGAAATCCACGTAGTCGTTGAAGCTCTCCTCAAACGACTCGTAAGAGCGAAACGCCGCCTTCTGGCGCGAGGCCACCCCTTGCTCGTACTCCAGGGTGCTGACCACCGCCTTGGGCCCCTCCCAACGCGGATCGGCCTTGATACCAAACAGGTTGTGGCTCACCTCGCCGTCGGCATTGCGGATCACCCGCTTGCCCCAGCCGCTCTCCAGCGCCGCTTGCGCCACCAGCACCGCGGGGCTGAGCCCCAGCTTGTCGGCCGCCTTGCGCGCCAGCGGCATCAACCGCTCGACGAACTCCTGCGGTGACGAGAAGCCCGATTTGCCAGCGCTCGAGCCGCTGTCGGGGGCGGTCGCCACTTGCGTATCGCTCGTCATGGGCTTGCCCATGGGGGGGATGGTGCGGTGCCGGCTAACACGCACGAATCGCGGCCCCTCCCCTTGCTCTTGTCCAGCAAGTTCTTTGCCAAGTTTTTCCCCCAGCGCTTTCTGCTCGGCCAGGTGCTGGGCATAGGGCTTGTAGACCCGCTCGGTGCGCTCGGGCATGTGCAGCACCCGCCCATCCTCGTGACGGAAGGTCTTACTGTCACCGGAGAGCTGCTTGACCACCATGTCGGCGATGCCGAGCCCTCCTTTGCTGGCCATGTCAGCGACCCGCTGCTGATCGAGCATGTCCTCGTAAAAGCGCGTGTACTGGCTGTTCATGGGGTTGTCTTGGGTCAGTGACGCCCCCGCTTCCCGCATCCCCTTGAACAGGGTCTGGGTGAAGATCGACTCGAACTGGCCGGCTGCGGCGCGCAGTGCCTGCTGCTGCCCCAGCTTGCTCTGGCCAAGGCGACGCAGCTTGTCTAAGTTCTGGACGTCCTGTACCAGCCCCAGATTGACCCCTTGGTTGTCGATGTCCGCCATCTTCCGTTACCTCGCTTCTTTGCCGCCGGTGGCAAGCCTTTGCCGCCCGATTACAGGATCACCAGTTCACCCTGGATGGCTCCCGCCTGTTGCAGGGCCTCCAGAATGGCCATCAGATCGCCCGGAGCCACCCCCACCTGATTCACCGCACGCACCAGATCGTCGAGAGAGGCGCCAGCGTCAAACTTGAACATGCGGCCGTTTTCCTGCTGCACGTTGATGGTCGAGTTGTTGGTCACCGTGGTGTCGCCACCGGCCAGCGGATTGGGTTGGGAGACCTGCTGGTTCTCGGCGATGGTCACCGTCAGCCCGCCATGGCTGATGGCCGCCGGCTTGAGCTTCACTTCGCGCCCGATGACGATGGTGCCGGTGCGCGAGTTGACGATGATCTTGGCCGCCTCGTCTGCCGGGTCTACCTCTAGGTTCTCCAAGGTAGAGAGGTAGGAGACCCGCTGACTTGGATCGCGCGGGGCAAACACCTCGACCGAGGTCGCATCCAGCGCCTGCGCCGTGTTGGGGCCCACCAGATCGTTGACCGCATCGGCCAGACGGCGCGCCGTGGTGAAATCGGGGCGATTTAGGTTGAAGGTGATGGTGTCGCCCTGGCTGAAGGCGGTCGGCACCTCGCGCTCAACCGTGGCGCCGTTGGCAATGCGCCCCACGGTCGGGGTGTTGATCACCACCTTGGAGCCATCGGCCCCCTCAGCACCGAGCCCCCCCACCACCAGACTGCCCTGGGCCACCGCATAGACGCGCCCATCCAACCCCTTGAGGAAGGTTTGCAGCAAGGTGCCGCCGCGCAGGCTCTTGGCCTCGCCGATGGCCGACACCGTGATGTCGATGGTCTGTCCCGGCTTGGAGAAGGGGGGCAGCTCGGCATGCACCGCCACCGGCGCCACGTCCTTGATCTTCGGCTTGAGGTTATCCGGCACCTTGATGCCGAAGTTGTTGAGCATGGTGCGAAAAGTCTGCTCAGTGAAGGCGTTGTTCTTTTCGCCGGTGCCGGGCAAGCCGACCACCAGGCCGTAACCGATCAACTGGTTGCTGCGCACCCCTTCGACCGAGCTGATGTCCTTGATGCGGCTCGCCTGCGCCACCAGAGGAAGGCTCAAACAAACGCCGAGCATGAGCGCGTGATAAAGACGCATGCCGCCTCCTTAAAGTGGCCACCAAGGGCCGTTGAAGAAACTGGTCAGCCAGCCCTGCTCCTGGGTGTTGGCCAGATCGCCGGTGCCGCCGTAATAGATGCGGGCATTGGCCACCCGCTGGGAAGAGACCGAGTTGTCTGATCCCACGTCTTCGGGGCGGATCACCCCGGTGATACGGATGTACTCGTTGCCGTTGTTGAGCATGATCCACTTCTCACCACGCACCATCAGATTGCCGTTGGGCAATACCTTGGAGACGCTGACCGAGATGTTGCCTTGCAGGCTGTTGCTCTGATCGGCCTTGGCCTGCCCCTTGAAGGTGGAGTTCTGGCCGAGGGAGGCCGACATGTCGTAGGCCCCCGCCGTGATGGGCACCCCACCCAGGGTCACCGGATCGAGACCGAACTTGTTGTTCTTACCCGACTGGGTATCGGCCTTCTTCGAGGCGGAGGTCGACTCGGTGAGCTGGATGGTAATGATATCCCCCACCTTGTGCGCCTTGATGTCCGAATAGATGCTGTTGACCTGATCGGGCTGGAAAATGGCGCCGGTCGGCCGCACCGAGACCTGATCGCCATCGGGGGAGACGGGGGCGAAATCCGGATCGTCGGGCCGCGGTGTGTTGGGTGTGCTGGTACAGCCGGCCAACAGCAGGCACCCCAGCATCCATACGGTTTTCATGATGAGCCCCCGCTTACAGACGTTGGGTCAGGTAAGACATCATCGAGTCTACCGCCGAGATCACCTTGGAGTTCATCTCGTAGACCCGCTGCGCCTGAATGAGGTTGACCAGCTCCTCGGTCACGTTGACGTTCGAGCTTTCGAGCATCCCCTGCTTGACCACCCCTAGTCCATCGGCACCGGCCACCCCCTGTATTGGGGCGCCGCTCGATTGGGTCTCGAGAAACAGGTTCTCGCCCATCGGTTGCAGTCCGCTGGCGTTCACAAAGTCGGTGATGTTGATCTGACCGACCACCTGACTCTGGCCATCGCCTTTGAGGACGACCGAGACCTGGCCATCGCTGCCGACGGTGACACTCTGGGCGTTCTCCGGGATCTGGATCTCCGGCAGCAGCGGATAACCGTTGCCGGGGGTCACAATGGTTCCCTCGTCATTGAGGGTGAACTGCCCGTTACGGGTGTAGGCCGAGCTGCCGTCAGGTAGCTGGATCTCAAAGTAGCCGCGGCCACTTATCATCAGATCCAGCGAGTTGTCGGTGGTCTGCACGTTGCCCTGGCTGTGGTTTTTCTGGGTGGCCACCACCTTGGCACCGGCGCCCAGCATCAGCCCCGAAGGGAGCGTGGTGTCGGCTGAGGAGCGTCCCCCCGGCTGGTTGATGTTCTGGTAGAGCAGATCTTCAAAAATCGCCCTGCCCTTCTTGTAACCGACCGTGCTGGCGTTCGCCAGGTTGTTCGAGGTCACGCTGATGTTGACCTGCTGGGCATCCAGGCCGGTCTTGCTGATCCAGAGTGCGGGATTCATATCATGCTCCTTGGGTTAGCTCAGACGCAGCAACTGAGTCTGGGCCTCGTCATTCTCTTCGGCCGTCTTCATCATCTTTATTTGGGTCTCAAACTGCCGCTGCAGGCGGATGAGGTTGGTCATCTCGTCCACCACATTGACGTTGCTCCCCTCCAGTGAACCGGCAATCAGACCGACCCCGGCTG
Organism: Aeromonas simiae; assembly: GCF_014892695.1. NCBI lineage: Bacteria > Pseudomonadati > Pseudomonadota > Gammaproteobacteria > Aeromonadales > Aeromonadaceae > Aeromonas > Aeromonas simiae. Next base: position 1,199,016 of record NZ_CP040449.1, on the reverse strand, counting down.
CCGCCGGCTCGGCGTTGCCATCCTTGCGACGAAACAGGCCATCCTCCCCCTTCTCCACCGCATCACTCGCCGGGTTCACCAGCTTGATGCGCTGGAAATCCTCAGAGAGATTGGCCGCCGCCCCTTCTGGCCGACCGCTGATGGTGCCGTCACGGGTGATCTCAATCTTCTCGAGCGGCAACGGCAGCACGATAGGGTTCCCCGCATCATCGACAACATTGAGCCCGGTCGAGGTCTGCAGGTTGCCGGTGGCACTGAGTTGCAAGTTGCCCATGCGGGTGAAGGCCTCCCCTCCCTTGGGGTCTTGCACCGCAATCCAGCCCTGACCATCGAGGGCTACGTCGAGATCGCGCCCTGTGGTCATCAGCATGCCGTGTTCGAGGTTCTGGCCCGGTCGCTCGGTTTTGGAGAAGACCCGGCTTGGCAAGCCATCGCCGAAGGCCTGCATGCTGCGCGCCTGCTCAAAATCGGATTTGAAGCCGACCGTATTGGCATTGGCGAGGTTATTACTGCGCACCGCCAGGCTGTTCATGTTCTCCTTGGCGCCGGACATGGCGATATAGAGCAAGTGGTCCATGGCTCTCCTCACAAAACAGGGAACGACACTTGCCTGAATATCTGCAAGAGTGATGCCACCAATAAAAATCCCTTTTATTTCATTGAGGTAAAAATAAAGAGGGGGGCCGAAGCCCCCCTGTGTCAAGTTGCCGACGATCAGCGGATCTGCAATATGGTCTGCTGCAACGTGCTGTTGACCTCCAGGGCGCGGGAGTTGGCCTGGAAGTTACGCTGGGCGGTGATGAGATCCACCAGCTCGGTGGTGAGATCGACGTTGGATTGCTCCAGCGCCGAGGACTTGATCGAGCCGAAGGTCCCCGAGCCCGGCGTACCCGGCGCCGCATCCCCAGAGAGCAGGGAGGATTGCCAGGAGGTGTCACCAATCTGGCTCAGCCCCTGCGGGTTGGCAAACTTGGCCAGCGCCACCATGGCCACCTTAACCGTGGTGCCGTTGCTGTAGGAGGCGGAGACAATACCATCGGTGCCGATCTCAACCTTGGTCAGACGGCCAACCGTCGAGCCATCCTGGGTCAGCTTGTTGACCTCAAACGCCGAGTTGTACTGGGTCACGGTGCCGAGCTTGATCTCGAAGGTCTGGGTCGGATCGGCACCGTTGTTGATGATGCCCGCCCCAGCCGCGCCCAACTGTTCGGTAATGATGGTGGCCGGTGCGGTGCTGCTGAGCTTGCCGCCCGAGCTGAAGGTCATGGTGACCCCTTGCGGGACGGTACCACCGGGTGACGTGCCGCCCTGCACATCGATAGGCGTGTTGCCCTCGTAGAGATACATCTGCCAGGTGGGCGGAGTCATGGCCTGACCCGGGGTCGCTGGATCTTCCTGGCGCACAAAGTACTGGGTGATCGTGTGCGGCGCCCCCAGCGAGTCATAGATGACGACCGAGGTGGAGTGGGCATAGGTCGTCGTGTCGGTCGGGTTGAAGTTGGCCGGATCGGTCGGCGTGGCCAAGTTGGAATCGCTACTCAGGTTGAAGCTCGCCTCCACCGTGCTGGTCATCTTGGGATCACCGGCGCGATCCGGGATCTGGATCGGCTGGGTGGCGTTGAGGCTGACCGCCTTGGGGGTGCCGTCCTGGTTGATGGCATAGCCTTGCAGGTAACTGCCCTGGTTGTTCACCATGTAGCTGTTTTCATTGAGCTTGAAGGCGCCGGCACGGGTAAAGGTGCGGTCCAGGTTGCTCAAACCGTCCGAGGTTACGAAAAAGCCGTTGCCCTGGATAGCTAGGTCGAGCGAGTTGTTGGTCAGTTGCAGCGGCCCCTGGTGGAACTGCTGAGCCACGGCGCTGGTGGCCACCCCATTACCCACCTGAGTCTTAGAGCTAACATAGATGGAGTTAGCATAGACATCTGCAAACTCGGCACGCGACTCCTTGAATCCGGTGGTATTGACGTTGGCGATGTTGTTAGCGGTGACGTTGAGGTCTTTCTGCGCCGCGCTAACACCACTCAAGGCGTTGTTAAATGACATGGTTTTCTCCTTTCTTCACCGCTATATCAGTGCCACCGGCTCACGCTGAGGTGCCGGCAATTTCCAGAATATCGGAGAGGTAATACCCTCCGAGCCCGTTGACCTTGACCACGGTCGGGTTGGTGCTATTGCCGAGCGTCACACTGCTCACCTTGCCATAGACGCAGGCATTGAGACTCTCCGACTTGTTGTCGATGGTGCCGGTCACCTTGAAGGTGTAGGCCCCCTCCTTGACCGGGTTGCCACTCTTGTCGGTGCCATCCCAGCTGAAGTTCACGTTCTTGCTGTGCTCACCATCGATGGGGATCTCCTTGATCACCTGACCGGAGGCATCCTGCACCGTGACCTTGAGATAGGAGGTGGTGTCGGTGATGGGGATCACCCCGTTGACCTTGCCGCCGTTCTCCAGATAACCGGTGTTGTAAGGCAGCAGCACATTCTGCCCGACCATGGCCGACGCCTGCAGCGCCTGGCTGGAGGTCATGACCGAATTGAGGCTCTCCATCTGTTTGGAGAGGTTGGAGATCCCATCCGCCGTGGTCATCGAGGTCATCTGCGACAACATCTCGGCGTTCTCGACCGGCTTGAACGGATCTTGATAGGAGAGCTGGGTGGTCAGCAGCTGGAAGAAACCGGCCTGATCCAGACTCTTGGTGGCGGTCGCCGTCGAGCTCTGGCTCGCGGCGGCAGACGTCGTACTGTTGACGGAATCAACCATGGCTCAGCTCCTTAGCCCTTACCCATATTCAGCGTCTGCTGCAGCATCTTCTTGGCCGCATCAGCCACCTGCACGTTGGTCTGGTAGCCGCGTGAAGCGCTGATCATGTCGGTCATCTCCTCCACCATGTTGACGTTGGGCTTGTAGACAAAGCCATCCTTGTCGGCCATGGGGTGGTTCGGGTTGAACTCACGAATGAGGGGGGCGTTGCTCTCGACAATTCCCTTGACCTGGACACCGACGCCGGACTGCTTGTCCGACATGGCTTGCTCCAGCTCGGCGGCAAAGACTGGCCGGCGGGCGCGGTAAGTTTTGTCCACGCTGGAGCTCACGCTGTCGGCGTTGGCCATATTGCTGGCCACCGTGTTCAGGCGCACGGACTGAGCACTCATGGCCGAGCCGGAAATATCAAAAACGTTAAAGAGGCTCATCACTGTTCTCCCTTGAGCGCCTTGAGCAGCCCCGAGATCTTGCTGTTCATGAACTCTAGCGAAGTCTGGTACTCCAGGCTGTTCTGCATGAAGTCGCTGCGCTCCTGCTGTAGATCTACCGTGTTGCCATCACCGGTATCTGCTTGCAGTGGCGAGCGATATTTGAGGGCGCCTAGGTTCTCGACGTTCAGGCCAAAGTGGCGCTCATTGGTGGTCGCCATGTTGAAGCCTTGGGCCCCCTGGGCCTGTTGCAGCGCCTGGGAAAAGTCCAGATCCCTGGCCTTGTAGCCCGGGGTATCGGCATTGGCGATATTGCTGGCCAGCACTTCGGCCCGCCGGGAGCGCACTCCCAGGGTGTATTGATGGACACCAAACGCCTTGTCGAACGAGATAGACATGACACACCTCCTGCTTTGCCTAAAGCAGAGCAAGAGGTGTGCCAATCATGGAGGGATTATTTGACTTTGTAGACGATGCCGGGATTGCAGCGAATCATATCGAAGCGATCGGTCAGGCCGGCCAGCGACTCGGAAGCGCCCAGCATCAGATAACCGCCGGGATTAAGACTGGTTGCAAACTGGTTGAGGATCTTGGACTTCACCTCGGGGGAGAAGTAAATGAGCACGTTGCGGCAGAAGATGATGTCAAACTTGCCGAGCAGGCTATAGCTCTCCAGCAGGTTGAGTGGACGAAACGTTGTCAATTTTCTGACTCGCTCCACGACCCGCATCTTGTTGTCACCGCACGGCTCGAAGAACATCTTCTTACGCTCCGGTGAGAGCCCTCGTGCCAGCGCCAGGCTGTCATAGACCCCCTCCTTGCACTGGTTGAGCATGGAGGTCGAGATATCGGTGCCGACGATCTGCACGCTGCCCGGCAAGGTTCCCGGTTTCTTCATCTGCTGCTCAAGCGCCGTCATGGCGATCGAATAGGGCTCTTGGCCCGACGAAGAAGCCGCCGACCAGATCTTGACCGTTTTCCCTCCCTTGCCGAGCTCTGGGAACAGCTTGTCGGTCAGCAACTGGAACGGATAGGTATCGCGAAACCAAAGGGTTTCATTGGTGGTCATGGCATCAACCACCATCATCTTAAGCTCGCGCTCACGGATACTCATGGCGCGAGTGATCAGTTCGTCTAGGTTGTTAGCATTATTCTGCCCAAGCAGGGGAGAAAGCCGGCTCTTGACCAGATATTGCTTGTTGTCACCCAGAACGATGCCACACTGGCTTTCCAGAAAGGCACTGAACTGCTTGTAGATATCATCTGAGAGCGTCTTCATTCAGTCTCGTTTTTCTTGTCTAGAGGGCGTTTTGCACGGCCTTGGCTAGTATATCTGGTTGGAACTTGGCAATGAAGTCATTAGCGCCAACCTTTTGCACCATAGCCTGATTAAACACTCCACTTAAAGAGGTGTGCAGGATAACATGCAATCCCTCTAGAGCAGGATTATTACGGATCTCTGCGGTGAGGGTATAGCCATCCATCTCCGGCATCTCGATATCCGAGATAACCAGTGCCAACTGATCCTTGATAGGCCCGAGCTTGGCCATCTCCAGCAGCATGTTGAGCGCTTCACGCCCATCTTTAGCCATCAGGCAGGAAACACCAATTGCCCCCAGGGCTCGCTGTACCTGTTTACGAGCCACAGAGGAATCGTCAGCCACCAGTACAGGTCTATCGGGGACAGGCATAGTAGCACTCGCGTCCCTGATTTCTGTACTCACATCAGTAGAAAGTGGAGATATTTCATTGAGAATTTTCTCCACATCAAGAATTTCGACCAACTCGCCATCGACTTCGGTCACGGCAGTCATATAGTTGATCCGCCCCGCCCCTTTCGGCGGCGGCAAAATGAACTCCCAGTTCATGTTGATGATCCGCTCGACCGAGTTGACCAGAAATCCCTGCACCGAACGGTTGTATTCGGAGATGATCATGAAACACTTGGAGAGATCGGTGATAGGCCGCCCACCGGTCGCCATGCTGAGGTCGATGACCGAGATGGTCTGACCACGAATATGGGCAACCCCGCGAATGCAGTGATGAATTTTCGGCATGACGGTCAGCGGCGGACACTGTAACACTTCCCTGACCTTGAACACGTTGATGCCAAAGCGTTGACGACCGTTGAGACGAAACAGCAGCAACTCCAACCTGTTTTGTCCTACCAACTGGGTTCTCTGGTTGACTGAATCCAGAATGCTGGCCATAGAAAACTCCCTTCTCGATGCTTGGCATCATAAATGCATGAAATTGTGCATGGCGCTTGGCATCCGAGCATCCACGATTGGCTTGATGCAAGCATAGTTAACCGGGCATGTCAGGGTTAACAATTTAATTTATCGGCCAGTACTTACAAATGATTAGCAAGCTTTTGTTATTACTCTTGATTCCCGTCACCAATCTGGCCTATGCAGAAGAGACCGTCGAGTCCAAGTTGCGTGAGGCCGCCGAGAGTTTTGTGCTGTCGAACATAGACACGACACCGGATGCTCGGGTAGAGGTCAAAGCGGGCAACATCGATCCTAGGCTGCACCTCACTACCTGTGAGTCACATCTCTCGCTGAGCGTGCCGCAAGGGCTGGGGCTGCGCCGCAACACCACCGTCTATCTCAAGTGTGAGGAGGGCAGCGGCTGGGATCTCTATCTGCCGGTGCGTCTTTTCATCCAAAAGCCCTATGTGACCGTGCTCGACAATGTCGCCAAGGGAGAGGTGCTGAGCGCCGAGAAATTGACGATTGCCTATCAGGATGAACAAATGCAGCGTGGGGATACCTTGATCGACCCCAACGTTCTCGTCGGGGCGCGCAGCAAGCGGGAGCTCAGGCCTGGCCAAAGCATCCGGGCTAGCCAACTGTGCGTGGTATGCAAGGGGGATCAGTTAACCCTGACCGCCAATATTGCCAATCTGCAGATCAAGTCGATGGTACGCGCCTTGCAAGATGGCAGCTTCGGCGACACAATCCGGGTCAGCAATCTCCAGTCAGGCAAAGAGGTACAGGCCAGAGTTAGCGCAGTGGGCAGCGCAACTGTGATCTTGCCCTAATTTTGCTAAAGCTTCGACGATACGAGCCGATACGGGGATAAGCAATCTCCAGCAGATGAAGGATAAAGAGCATGGCTATTAACAATATCAACAACTTGACCAGCAACCGCCTGCAAGGTGGCAGTGCGGGTCAGAGTGTTTCGGGAAAGTCGGGCTCCGACGTCACCGCCACCGATGGGCGCAGTGCCCCGCGGGGTGACTCCGTTTCCCTGACCAGCGAGGCACAACAGTTGCAACAGATGCAAAAGAGCCTCTCCTCCTCCGCCACCGATAATGAAAGCCGCGTCAGCCAGATCAAGAAGGCTATCGCTGCGGGTGATTACAAGGTGGATAGCGAGCGGGTGGCTCAAAAAATGACAGCCTTCGAAGGTCAGCTAGATAAGCTGCTCGGATGAACAGCCTGCCTTCTCTGCTGATTGCCCAACGCCAGAACCTGGCCGAGATGCTCGCGCTGCTGGACGAGGAGTTTTCCCTGCTCAAACAGCACCAGACCCTCGCCCTGCCCGATGTCACCGAGCGTAAGCAGTCGTTGGCGCTGCGCATCGAGGCACTGGATCGTGACATCGCAATACACCCTGATGTCGCGCAGACATTGCCGCAGCATCAAGAGCTGGTGGATGAGGTGCAGCAGAGCCTGCTCGCCTGCCATGAAAAAAATGCCGTCAACGGCAAGTTTTTGGAACTGCTTATCACCGCCAATCGCCGCCTTGCCGGTGTATTGACGGCGCTGCGCGATCGCAGCAGCCTGACCTACGACGCCAAGGGCAATACCCGTGCAGGAACTCGCTCGCGCGGGATCAAGGCCTAAGCGTTCGTCTTAGCAATACCTCACCGTCACGACAGCGGCGAACCTGCAACTCCCCCTCTTCATACCAGCCAAAGCTGGCCTCCCACTCCCCTCGGGGAAAGGTGATGGAGCCAGGATTCACACACACTATCCCCTCCTGCTCGGCCAAAACAGGTACATGTGTGTGTCCGCTGACAAACAGGCTGCCTGTCGGCAATGGGACAGCCTGCGGCTGATAAAGATGGCCATGGGTCACAAACCAGCGACGTCCATCGAGCAGCAGTTGGTTGTAGGGAGCCGTGCAGGGGAAGGCCAGCAGCATCTGATCCACCTCAGAGTCACAGTTTCCCCTCACCGCCATGATTCGCTTCGCCTCGCGGTTGAGGCGCTCGGCCACGGCCGCCGGTTGATACCCCTCGGGAAGCGGATTACGAGGACCGTGGTTGAGCAGATCGCCGAGCAGCAACAGGTGATCGGCCGCAGCACACTGCTCGAGTACACGCTCCAGTGCTGGTAGGGCGCCATGAATATCGGCAATCAGGGCCAGTTTCATCGTCACATCACTCCTGACTGAAATAGAGATCCCGGCTCGGCAACACGGTATGAATACCATCGAGCGGCAGGCCACGCAGGGTTGGGTCAACCAGCCGTGCCTGGGTGTAGTAATAGAGAGGGATAGCCGGCACGGCCTCGTTGAGTATCATCTCGGCCTGCTGGTAAAGGCGGGCGCGCTGACGCACATCCAAAGTGTTTTGGGCTTGGACCAGCAGCGCATCGAACTGCTCGTCACAATAGCCGCTCTCATTTTGCGGGTCGCGGCAGCGGAACTGGCCGAGCATGGCATAAGGGTCGGCATAGTCGCCAAACAGGGAGCTGCGGGCGATCACGAATTCACCGGATGATTTGGCCGCCTCATAGGCATCCCACTCCAACTCCTTCACTCTGGCCTCGACCCCCAGTGCCGCCCACATGCCAGCAATCGCGTCGGCCAGCTTGTGATGCGTTTCAGAGCGATGGAAGGTAATGCTCAGACGCAGCGGATGATCTGGGCTAAATCCGGCCGCAGCCAGCAGATTGCGCGCCTTGGCAAGGCGGACATCGCGGCTCCAGGCTGCGGCGGCGGGGAGCGGAGAGTCATAATCGGTCAGATCCGGCAACATGGACCAAGCAATAGGCTCACCCTGACCGGTCACGTTCTGGGTCAGCACCTCGCGATCCAGCGCCAGCGAGAGGGCCCGGCGTACCCTGACATCGGCCACCTCAGGGCGGCTCAAGTTGAAGGTATAGAGATAGGTGCCAAGCTGGGCACCATGCCAGAGCCGGGGGGGCTGCTCTTCCCGTAGGCTGTGCAGCAAGGAGGCCGGCACCCGCTCGGTCAATTGCAGGCGCCCTTCATGGTAGAGTCGATACTCACGCGCCGTGGAGAGGCCCGTCATATAGGTCACCCGCTCGAGCCGGGTCTTCCCCCAGTAGTGAGGATTGCGCAGCAGCGTGATCTCTCCCTGAGGCGTCCACTCCTGCAACTGGAAGGCTCCATTACCAATCAGCTTACCAGGACGGGCCCACTCCCCGCCCTGCTTCTGAACCCGATCCGCCGGTACGGGGGCGAAGGGAGCGAGGCTGATGATGGACAACAGATGAGGCACAGGATGCTCCAAGGTGATCCGCACGATGCGATCGCCCTCCGCCTCCACTCCCAGATTGTTCACCTCAAGCGCACCGCCATAGATGGAGGTGGCATTATTGATCCCCGCCGTCAGCACCAGCGATGCAGAAGGAGAGGCCACCAGCGGATCGATAAGACGCCGCCAGGCATAGACAAAGTCACTCGCCTTGAGCGAAGAGCCATCAGACCAGGTCAGGCCAGGGCGCAGGAAGAAGCGCCATACCAACCCGTCGTCACTCATCTCCCAGCGCTCTGCCTGGGCCGGCACCGGCTCACCGTGGGGACCGCTCCCCACCAAGCCCTCAAACAGGTCGCTTAGTATTGTTTCGGCGGCAAAGCCGCTGCGCATCCGGGCGGGATCCAGCGTGTCCGGCGCCTCGACATTGCTGCGCACCAGTTCGGTTCGCTCAGGCGGGGACAATGGCATAGGCAACGCACTCTCCACCGGTTCGGCAGCCAGCCCCCGGCAGGCCAACCACAGGCCTAGCCACACAACACCACAATGACGCACGACGACTTCCTCTTACAACCCGAATATATTGGAGCCCGCCTCCCCATGAGGCTTGTTCTCGACATGACGGGCCCGTATTGTAACGGCCTCTCACGGAAGGTGGAGCCTTTCGAGCATTATTTTCAGGAGTTTTTTATGGGCTATGAGTGGTGTGCCCTGGCATCGGCCACCTTGTGGGCCGTAGCGGCCCTCATTTCCGTCAAACCGGCTCGCCACCTCGGCGCGTTTGCCTATAGCCGCTGGCGCATGCTGATGGTGACCCTGATGCTGGCCTGCGGCAGCCTCTTCACCGGCGGCTGGCAAAGTCTGCCCGGCACCGCCTGGTCGGCGCTTGCCCTGTCGGGCCTGGTGGGGATCTTCATCGGCGATACCGCCCTGTTTGCCTGCATGAACCGGCTCGGCCCCCGTCGTAGCGGCCTGCTCTTCTCCTGTCACGCCCTCTTCTCAGCCCTGCTCGGCTTGTGGCTGTTTGGTGAAGCCCTGACAGGCGCGCGCCTGTGGGGCGCCGCCCTGGTGCTCTGTGGTGTCTGGCTGGCCATCGCCTTCGGTCGTCGCGCTCAGGCCCATGAATGGGAGGCCGTGCAAGGCACCCTGCTGCTCGGCGTCGGGCTCGGCCTGCTGGCCGCCCTGTGTCAGAGCGCCGGTGCCGTCATCGCTAAGCCGGTGATGCAAGATGCCGCCGTCGACCCGGTCACCGCCTCAGGCGTGCGCATGGCGACCGCGCTGGCAGCCCACGTACTGCTGCGCCTCACCCGTCTGCCGCTCACCCTACCGCTGCGCCCACTCAACCGCGAGATCCTCGCCCTCATCAGCCTCAACGGCTTCCTGGCCATGACCCTCGGCATGACACTGATCCTGGCGGCCCTGCGGCTGGGAGATGTCGGCATGGTTTCTATTCTCTCCTCAACCACACCGGTGATCCTGCTGCCACTACTGTGGTGGCACACCGGGCAGCGCCCCGCCCTACCCGCCTGGCTCGGCGCCGCCTGTGCCACCGCCGGCACCATGCTGGTGCTGGGCGCCGCATAGCAAGAGGCCCCGCATGGCGGGGCCTCTTGGCATCAGAAGAGCGCCACCTCAGCGGCGCTCAACTCACGGTACTCACCGGGCTCGAGCGTCTCATCCAGTGCCAGGGCACCGATCTGCTCACGGTGCAGCCCAATGACCTTATTGCCGACGGCGGCAAACATGCGCTTGACCTGATGGTACTTGCCTTCATGGATGGTCAGGCGTGCCTCGCACTCCCCCAGGATCTCCAACTGAGCCGGACGGGTCTTCTCTTTTTCCGATCGTAACAACACCCCTTCAGCAAACTGCTCGGCCGTCCCCGGTGCAATCGGATCGGCCAGCCAGACTCGGTAGGTCTTGGCGCATTCGTGGCGCGGTGAGGTGATGCGGTGCGACCACTGGCCATCATCGGTGATCAGCACCAGCCCAGTGGTGTCGAGATCGAGGCGCCCCACCACGTGCAGCCGACCCATGCCGGGCTCATCGAGCAGGAAAAAAACGGTTGGGTGATCCGGATCATCGTTGGAGCAGACATACCCCTGCGGCTTGTGCAGCATGAAGTAGCGGTTACCCTGGCTCAGGGTGAGTTCAATCCCATCAAACTCCACCAGGCTCTGCTCGGTGATGTGAAAGGCCGGCTGTTTAACCACGATGCCATCCACCTTTACTTCACCCTGGCGGATCAACTTGCCGGCCAGTGAACGGGTCAGATCGGAACAGTCGCAGAGGAACTTGTCGAGACGCATGGGCAACCCTGTGCTTGCTTCAAAAAGGGCCGCCATTATACGGTGCTCACAGCCCAAGACCAGCGCTGTTCGCTTTTTGCCGGCATCTGGTATGCTTGGCGCCACCGAGATCTCGTTGTGAGTTGTGGGTTATCCCGGAAGAGCGTCATGCCATCACTATCTGCCTACGTCACGCTACCCGTCACCGCCCTTCGCCCCGGCATGTTCGTGGTCGATATCGTCCGCCAGTCGGGCTCGAAAGAGATTGCCAGCTGCGGTTATGTGCGCAGCGATGCCCAGATCCGCGCACTGGCCCAGCAGGGGGTGCAGGAGGTTCGCATCGATCCCAGCCGCACCCAGACCCTCTCCCCGAATGTCACGCTCACCTCCGCTGCCGCAGAGGAGCCGCAACGGGGTGAAGGGGGAACGCTGCGCATCCGTCGCCTCTATCAAGAGGCCCGCACCCTGCAAGTCAAGCTGCTGAGCCAGCTAAAGCAGGGTGAGAGCATTGATGTGGCGCCGCTGGCCAGGGTGGCCGAGGAGATGGTCGACACCATGTTCACCCATGGGGATGCCATGCTCTGCCTGGCCCGGATCCGGGCCAAGGATGCCTACCTGATGGAGCACTCGATGAACGTGGCGATCCTGCTGGCCAGCTTCGGTCGCCATCTCGGGCTCGAGCGCGACATCCTCAAACAGTTGACCCTCGGCGGCTTGCTGCACGATGTGGGCAAGATCATGACCCCCAACCACATCCTCAACAAACCGGGCAAACTGACCGATGCGGAGTTCGCCATCATGCGCGAACACGTGGTGCACAGCCGAGAGATCCTGAGCCAGACCGCTGGCATCACCCCCGTCATGCTGGAAGTGGCCGCCAACCACCACGAGCGGCTGGATGGCTCCGGTTATCCGTTGCGCCTGCACGGTGAGCAGCTCTCCCTCTACAGCCGGATGAGCGCCATCGTCGACGTCTACGATGCGGTGACGGCCGATCGGGTCTACAAGCAGGGGATGGAGCCAACCCAAGCATTTCGCATTCTGCTCAAGGGCGCCGGCAGCCACTTCGATGCCGAGCTGGTGCATCGCTTCATCAAGTGTCTGGGGGTCTATCCGGTAGGCTCGCTGGTACGCCTATCCAACCAGCGTCTTGCCATCGTGATGGAACGTAACGAGCGCGAGCCACTCAAGCCCAGGGTCAAGGTGATCTACCATGCCGCCGCCCGCCACTATCTTGACGTGAAGATGCTCGATCTCGCCCGCCCCGGCGTCACCGAGACCATAGAGGGCGTGGCCGAGCCACGCGACTACGGCATCCAGCTCGAGCGCTTTATCGCCTGATTCAGCGCTCGGCCGCCGGGCCATGCACTAACCAGTGCTGCAACAAAAACTCCTCATCCAGCGGCGAGAGGCAAAAGCGCAAGCTCGCCTCCTCGATGGCCCGACTGTCGTAGCGGTGCTGTTCGCTCAGCCAACGGATCGCCCGGCGCAGCGCTTCCCCATGGGGAAGCAATGTACACTCACTCATGACGGCCTCCTTTGCCATCCCGCTCACCCCAAGTCTAGTCTCCCTCTCATTGCGGGCTGACACCGCTCACCCCGACTGCGCATAACAGACCGCCGCTTAGAAAAACCGTGACGATGCAGGGCAAGCACGCATCAGGCGCACGTCGTCATGCTCGCCCCTGTGTCGTTCACAGTTGGATGAAAAAACAAAATGAATCAATTAGTTGGAATATAGTGGTAGCACAAGAGACTGGAGGGCTTACTCCAACAGCACACGGCTTTCGTTCCCGCATGCAGGGCCGCCAACCTCGCCGAACGAGCCATGAAAGCGACCGGGCTCAGGACGGATTGATCCGAAATCAAGCGACCCAGGGAGTGAGTGACGGGCCCCTGACGGCCCAAAAAGCCAATCGCCTCCCAACAAGCTAACGGATCAGGTGCTGAGCTGCTCTCAGTGGCTGGCGCGCACAGCGGCCACCGTCTGACGCCACCACACGAGCACGATGGCGCAAGAGAGGCGCGAGAAGCACCACCGGACTGGTGACGCGCAAGAGTGAAAAAGAGGCAAGCCGCAAAGGCCGGGAGGTCATCGCGGTTCGCTGGCACAGGCGGTAATGGCCCCCTATGTCCGCCAAGACTCATGGCACACTTAGTGGGCATTCCTTCAAATTACAGATACAAAAAAGCCCAACCGAATCAATCAGTTGGGCTATATAGATGGCGGAGGAGGTGGGATTTGAACCCACGGATGGTCGCCCATCGACGGTTTTCAAGACCGTTGCATTAAGCCGCTCTGCCACCCCTCCGCAGCAGTGGTCGGCATAGTAACCGGGCGAGCGGCGCTTGTAAATCCCTGCAAATCTTGTTTGCCGATAAAATCAGCAACTTATACGAACGCTCCTGTTCTGGATGGTTTTTACTTTCCCACCCTTGACTTGTGCAGCTCGCGCCCCACTATAGAGCAACTTCATCCAAAGGCGACGAATCTCATGCGTATCAAATCCGCCCTGATGGGGGCCGTAGCGGCCGCCCTGATGCTTGGCCAGCCGCTGCAGGCCGCAGAAATGACCCAGTCCGATGTCGAGCAGATCGTGCGCGACTATCTCCTGAAAAATCCCGAGATCTTGGTCGAGATGTCCAATAACCTGCGCGCCAAGCAAGAGAGCATGCAGGCTGAGAATGACAAGGACCTCATCAAGAGCCATGCCAAGCAGCTCTACAACAATCAAGATCCGGAAATTGGTAATCCCAAAGGCTCACTGACCATCGTCGAGTTCTTCGATTACAACTGCGGCTACTGCAAGCGGGCCCACCCGCTGGTGGCCGAGCTGCTCAAAGAAGACAAAGACATTCGCTACATCTATAAGCAGTTCCCTATCCTGAGCGAAACCTCCTATCAGGCAGCCCGCGTCGCACTGGCGGTGCAACTGACCCAGCCCGCCAAGTATCAGGCCTTCCATGACAAGCTGGCCGGACATCGCGGCGCGCTGAGCGAGCAATCGCAGATTGAGGCGCTGGCCAAAGAGGCCGGGATTGACTGGGCACAGATCACCAAGAGCCTGAAGGATCCCCGCATCGACCAGAACATCTCCACCAACCGCGCCCTGGCCGAAGCACTCAACATCAGTGGCACGCCGGCCTTCATCGTGGGCGATCAGGTGCTGCGCGGTGCCCCGCGCGATCTGGCCAGCCTGAAGACCTTCATCCAGGATGTCAGGGACGGCAAGGGCTCCTGAGCCTCCCATCCCCCCCTCTCCGGTCGGCCTCATGCCGACCGGATTCGTTTGGGGTTAAATTTACGTTTTGCTGTTGGCTTGATCGCGCTGTGAGGTGCACCATTGCACGCTTTGCACTTCTTGGTGCTGGTGTCGGTCAAGGCAAACAGTTAGTCTAACGACGTTGTTGCTATTTGTGAGGTACTGATGAAAACCATTGTGCGTTTTAGCCTGCTGGGCGCATTGATGCTGGGCAGCTACGCCTTTGCCGACGAGCCGAAGAAGTTTGATATCAGCATGTTCCCGGCCGCGGAGCCAAATCAGGAGCGGGTCGTTATTCGCCTGCCGGAAGTGGAAAACGAGGCCGACATGATGGTCGAGCTGCAAATCGGCAAAATGATGCTGGTCGACTGCAATGTGCCCCGCTTCTCCGGTAATCTGGAACAGCACAGCGTCAAAGGCTGGGGTTACAACTACCTCACTCTGGGACAGGTCTCTGACCCCATCTCCACCCTGATGGCCTGCCCCGATCTCCAGAAAAAAGAGAGTTTCGTGCAAGTCTACGGCCAGGGCTTCTTCGTCAACTACAGCGCCCGTATGCCGATCATCATCTACATCCCGCAGGACTATGAAGTCCGTTACCGCCTGTGGCGCGCCGACAAGCAGGCCCAGCCTGCACTGGTCGAGTAACCCCCTTCAACGTAACAAGGCCAGGCAATTGCCTGGCCTTGTTATTTCTACTCGCTTCGCCCTTCTTGCCATCATCCGACGCGATGACCCTACGCTCGTGAGCCATCCCCTCCTGACGGAAAGAAGGCCAAGCTTAGTCTGACCTTCTTTGCTCCCCTTATGAGGCCCGGCAGGGCTTGAACATATCGAGCCGGGGCTGATAGGCAGAGGTGGCCACGTCCATCACCCCGAGCAGGGAGTGAAACAGATTGTCCTGGGAATACTCCCCCTCGCTGGCAGCCTGGCTCAGACAACCCTCGTCGATCCCCTTGCTGCGGCTCAACTCGGGCGAGAGCCACATCAGCATGGGCACGTGGGTCTGCTCCTGCGGCGCCAGCGCATAGGGGGTGCCGTGCAGATAGAGCCCCTTCTCCCCCAGTGACTCACCGTGATCCGACAGATAGATGAGTCCCACCCGATACTTAGATTCCAGCCCCTTGAGCCGCTCGATCATCTGGCTGAGGAGCCAGTCGGTATAGCGGATGGTGTTGTCATAGGTGTTGACCAGCGCCTCCTGACTGCAATTTTCGATGTCGCTGCGCGGGCAGTCAGGGGTAAAGGCTCGTAGCTCATCCGGGTAGCGTTTGAAATAGGTCGGGCCATGGCTACCCATCAGGTGGAAGGCCACCAGGCGGTTGCCGTGCATGCTCTCTATCTCTCTGTCCAACCCTTGCAGCAGCACCTCGTCGAGGCAGACATCGTCACGACACAAGGTCGGGTACTCCTTGGGCGACATGGTGATGGTCGGCACCCGATCGCATACCCCCTTGCAGCCGCCGTCGTTCTCCTTCCACAGCACAGAGACACCGGCGCGGGCCAACACATCGAGCACCCCGTCCTGATTGTGGGCCTTCTCGTCGTCGTAGCCGGCTCGGGTCAGATTGGAGAACATGCAGGGCACCGACACGGCGGTGGCGGTGCCGCACGACTGCACCTTGGCAAACGAGATCACCTTCTCGGTGCGGGTGAAGGGGTTGGTGTCACGTCCATAACCGTTGAGGGCGTAGTTCTGGGCGCGCGCCGTCTCCCCCACCACCAGAAACAGCAGGGTCGGCTTGTCACCGTGGGCACTGCCTACCTGACGGGCATCAGTACCAATCTCACGGTAGGGCTCGGGGGTACGCAGGTAGCGATCGCGAAAGATGCGCCAGCCCGCATGCACATAGCTCGATGGCACCAGTTGATGGGTCAGCACCTTGTTGTTGCGCCCGACCGAGGCGTAGTCCTGGTAATAGAGGCCGGCGATGGCGCCAAGCAGCAGCAGCGAGACCGCCATGGCCCCCAGGCGCTGACTGCTCCCCTTCCACCAGCGCGGGTACTCGATCCGGGTCAGCAGCACCAGCAGGGCAGGCAGGATCCCGGTGATAAGGAACCAGCCGAAGCTGGAGAGGCTGAGATAGGACTCGGCCTCGGCAGGGCTTGTCTCCACCACGTTGCGCACCATGTCGGCATCAAACACCACACCGTACTTGAGCATGCCATAGCTGGCCAACGAGCCAGTGAGCAGCATCATCACAAAGAAGGGCTTTTGCACGAAGCGCAGCGAGAAGGGCAAAAAAACCAGATTGAGCGCGGCGATGAGCAGCAGCGGAATGGAGATGATAAACCCCACTTTGACGTGCTCAAGCCCCTCCAAAATGGTAATCAGGTGCAGTAGCACGGGCCAGTTCAGGATCAGGGCGAAGTAGAGCACCAATAACAGGTGCAGACGCAGCATGGGCAGACGAAACGGCATGGGTGAGGGCTCCCCGGACAGAGTGAACATGGGGGGTACGATGCCGACGCTGACTTAAGACTCCCTTAAGTGGGGAATTGAATTTACAAAAAAGGCCACCGTAAGGTGGCCTGCTTCACATGATTCGGACTTAGACGCCGGCCTTGGCCAGGGCGGCAGAGACAATCTCCTGCGCCTCTTTCTGGATCAGATCGAGGTGCGCATCGCCCTTGAAGCTCTCCATGTAGATCTTGTAGATAGACTCAGTGCCGGAGGGACGCGCCGCGAACCAGCCGTTCTCGGTCACCACCTTGAGGCCACCGATGGCGGCGCCATTGCCGGGGGCGGCGGTCAGCTTGGCGAGGATCGGCTCACCGGCCAGGCTCGAGGCCTCGACCAGGCTCGGATCGAGCTTGGCGAGCACCGCCTTTTGCGCCGTGTTGGCCGGCGCGTCGATACGGCGATAGCTGGAGCGACCGAAGCGCGCCTCGAGGGCGTCGTAGTGCTGCTGCGGATCCTTGCCGGTGACGGCCAAGATCTCGGCGGCCAGCAGCGCCAGGATGAAGCCATCCTTGTCGGTGGTCCAGACGCTGCCGTCTTTACGCAAGAAGGAGGCGCCAGCGCTCTCTTCCCCGCCAAAACCGAACTCGCCGCTGTAGAGGCCATCGACAAACCACTTGAAGCCGACCGGCACCTCTTTGAGGGGGCGGTCGATGTCGGCGGCGACCCGGTCGATCATGGAAGAGGAGACCAGGGTCTTGCCCACCGCTGCCGCTGCCGGCCAGCCGGCACGGTGGGTGAACAGATACTGGATGGCCACCGCCAGATAGTGGTTCGGGTTCATCAGGCCAGACTTGGTCACAATGCCGTGACGGTCGTAGTCAGGATCGTTGCCAAGGGCGATGTCGAACTTGTCCTTGAGCGCGATGAGGCTGGCCATGGCGTACGGGCTGGAGCAGTCCATCCGGATCTTGCCGTCTTTATCGAGCGTCATGAAGGAGAAGGTCGGATCGACGCGGTAGTTGACCACCTCGATGTCGAGGTCATAGGTCTTGGCGATCACGTCCCAGTAAGCCACACCGGAGCCCCCGAGGGGATCGACACCGATCTTGATGCCGGCCTGTTTAATGGCATCGACATCGATGACCTGCTTGAGATCGTTGACATAAGGGGTGACATAGTCGTGCTCGACCACGTTGGCCAGCGTCAGCGCCTCGGCAAACGGCACCCGCTTCACGTCGCGCAAACCCGCTTCGAGAATCGCATTGGCACGATTTTCCACCCAGGAGGTGATCTCACCTTCGGCCGGGCCACCGTGGGGTGGGTTGTACTTAAAGCCGCCATCGCGTGGCGGGTTGTGGGACGGAGTGATCACCACCCCATCCGCCTGTTCAGCCGGCTTGGCCGCGTTGTAGGCCAGGATGGCATGGGAGATAACCGGGGTCGGGGTGTAGCCGAGCCCCGCCTGGATACGCACTTCGATGCCGTTGGCCGCCAGCACCTCGACGGCGCTGGCCAATGCGGCCTCGGAGAGGGCGTGGGTATCCATACCGACGAACAGGGGGCCACGAATGCCGGC
Organism: Aeromonas simiae; assembly: GCF_014892695.1. Taxonomy (NCBI): domain Bacteria; kingdom Pseudomonadati; phylum Pseudomonadota; class Gammaproteobacteria; order Aeromonadales; family Aeromonadaceae; genus Aeromonas; species Aeromonas simiae. The sequence continues at coordinate 1,180,838 of NZ_CP040449.1, read as the reverse complement.
CTGCTGGCGATACTCCACCAGTGCTTGGGTCACTGCCAAGATGTGGGATTCGGTGAAGGCGCTGTCAAAGGCGCTACCACGGTGCCCCGAGGTACCAAAAGCCACCCGCTGCTCGGGGCGGCTCATGTCTGGTTTATTCAGGTAATAGGCGCTGACCAGACGGGGGATGTTAGTCAGGTCTTCGGCGCGGGCCGGTTGTCCGGCGTGAGGATGCTGGGCCATGTCTCTTTCCTTGCAAACGATGAATCAGATAGCGGCACACACCCGGGCCACCAGCGCCTCGTCGTAACCCATGCTGCTCATCAGCTGGGCCACAATATTTTGCTTGCGGCTGGTGTTGGTGTTGGTAATCACCCAGAAGGGGGTGCCAGGAACCGGCTTGGGCTTGGTGGTGCTGCCACTGGCGCGCAGGGCATCGGGATCGCGGGAAAAGTACATCCGCTTGCGTCCCTTGATTTCAGTGGCCTGGGTAAAGGCGGCCGCATCCTCCTGATAGAGGGTGCCGAGCACCAGCATGAAGCGCTGGATGGAGCGCTCCTCCTGGGCCAGCTCACCGCTTTCGAGCAGGGCAACTATCCCTTCCTGCTGGACGCGCGGCGCCACCTTCTCAGGTGCCGTGGCCGGGCCGGGAGCGGTCACCGGAGCAGACTGACCCAGCAGACGGCGCAGGATATCCGAGGCGCTCTCGCCGATATGGCGGGTCTGGCTGGCAATGTAGAGATAGAGATCGTCATCAAGCTCGATGGTTTTCATAGGGCAGGCACTGGGCTCGTCGATACATGGATGCGGCGATTATACATAGCCTCACCCGGTGGCCCAAGCCAGGACACCGGATGAGAGTCCAGAACAGGGGCAGGATAAGGCATAATGGCATCCAGGTTCTGTGATCCCTCGCACTGAACGCCAAGGTGATGGAAAATTACCACAAAAAAAACAGTACCACTTTTAGCTGAAACTGTTTTCTTTCAGTGCATTACAAGAATATCCATGACCATCATGAGCGCGAAATAGGACGGTAATTTTGCAACTTAATTACAAACGCCAAGGCCAGGGTAAACCGGTGGTGCTGATCCACGGTTTGTTTGGCAGCCTCGATAATCTGGGCCTGCTGGCCCGCCCGTTAAGCGAACAGTGTGATGTCATCAGCATCGACGTGCGCAACCACGGAGCCTCGTTTCATGCCGATGAGATGAGCTATCCAGTGATGGCCGCCGATCTGCTGGCCCTGCTCGACACGCTGGCACTCCCCTGCGTCACACTGATTGGCCACTCCATGGGCGGCAAAATTGCCATGCAGCTCGCCAAACAGGCGCCCGAGCGGGTTGAGCGACTGGTGGTGGTAGACATAGCGCCAGTCGCCTACCCCCACGCCCGTCACCGCAATGTCTTTGCCGGCTTGCAGGCCGTGCAGGCCGCCGCGCCGCAGAGCCGCAGCGAGGCCGACCTGATCCTGGCCGAGCATGTGCGCGAGCCCGGAGTGCGCCAATTTTTGCTCAAGTCATTTACCAAGGGAGAGCACGGCTGGGGCTGGCGTTTCAATGTGTCTGCGCTCATCGCCAACTACGCCAACATCATGGGCTGGCCCGATCCTGACTCGCGCTACGAGGGACCGACGCTGATGATCAAGGGATCAGAATCCGATTACATCCAACCCGAATATCAGGAGACGGTACAGGCTCAGTTTCCGGCTGTCAGGGCCCGGGTGGTGGCCCCGGCCGGCCACTGGCTGCATGCGGAAAAGCCGGCATTATTCAATCGCTTGGTCACCGAATTCCTGGCCGGCGGCGGTTAACAGATCAAGCGCCTATGTGCTATAGTGCGCCGGTCATAAGGAGTGTGCGCATCTCATGTTGAGCCAACACATTGATTTGATTGAAAGTATCGGTCTCAAAGCCTTTTTTGTGATCGTCTTTCTTCTGATCGGTCTCGCCATCCAGGACGTGCTCAAACGGGGGAATGTGCCCCCTTTCGGCCGCCTCATCGTCTGGTTGGTACTTTTTCTGGGATGCGCGGGTTTTGTCGCCAAGGGCCTGATCGAACTGAGCTGGGAAGGCGCAGGGATCGGCTGATAAAGAAGTGGTATGGCCAAACAGCAAACTGATCGAACCACACTGGATCTGTTCGCCAATGATAAGCGCCCCGGTCGGCCGAAAACCAACCCGCTCCCCCGTGAAGCACAGCTCAAGATCAATAAGCGCAATCAGCTCAAGCGCGATCGGGAGCGCGGTCTGAAACGGGTCGAGCTGAAGGTGGAGGCACACCTGCTGGAGCGTCTGAATCAACTGGCTGAGTGCCGCAACATGAGTCGCGCCGAACTGATCCAATCTATCCTGAAGCAACAGCTGGACGAACTGGCCGCCGAGGCGAGTTCATCCCGCTGAGAAATCAACACCACATACGGGTAACGAGACACCATGGCAAGTGTAGGTCTGTTTTTTGGCAGCGATACCGGTAACACCGAAGCCGTCGCCAAGATGATCCAGAAAGAGCTGGGCAAGCAGTTGATCGAAGTGCACGACATCGCCAAGAGCAGCAAGGCCGATATCGAGAACTTCGATCTGCTGATCTTCGGCATCCCGACTTGGTACTACGGTGAATCCCAGGCCGACTGGGATGACTTCTTCCCCGAGCTCGAAGAGATCGACTTCAACGACAAGTTGGTCGCCATCTTCGGCTGCGGCGATCAGGAAGACTATGCCGAGTATTTCCTCGATGCCATGGGCACCCTGCGCGACATCGTTGAAGCGCGCGGCGCCATCATCATCGGCCACTGGCCGACCGACGGTTATGAATTCGAGGCCTCCAAGGCGCTGGTCGACGACAAGCATTTCATCGGCCTCGGTGTCGATGAGGATCGCCAGCCCGAGCTGACCGCCGAACGGGTCAAGAATTGGTGCAAACAGCTGCACGAAGAGATGTGTCTCTCCGAGCTGGAATAAATGACTAAAAGCCCCGCAAATGCGGGGCTTTCCTATGGCGTGCAGTTTCGGTTCAGGCTCATCTATTACAATAGAGCCACCTGTCCTCATATGTGTATGTGATTGATAAGCCTACCGGGTATTACGATGAAGATTCTGCTGGTCGAAGATGATAAGTTGCTCAACCACCACCTCACTACGGTACTGACCGAGGCGGGAAACCAAGTTCACAGCGCCCACCAAGCCGAACTGGCACAACACTACGCGCATGAGTATCCCATCGATGTGGGTATTATCGATCTCGGGTTACCGGATATGGATGGTCTGAGTCTGATCCGAGCTCTGCGCGAACAGCATATCCCCTTCCCCATCATCATTCTCACCGCGCGTGGCAACTGGCAAGACAAGGTAGAAGGCCTGGAGGCGGGCGCCGATGACTATCTGGTCAAGCCGTTCCAAAAAGACGAGCTGCTGGCCCGCCTCAACGCCCTGATGCGCCGCAGTGCCGGCTTTATCTCGCCCAAGGTACAGGCTGGGGACTATGAACTTGATCTGTCGCGCAAGGAGCTCACGGTCAAGGGGGAAGTGGTGGTACTCACCAGCTTCGAATACCTCATTCTCGAATACCTGATGCGCAGTGCCCGCCAAGTGGTCTCCAAGCAGCAACTGCTCGATCAGCTTTATGGTGACGGTGAAGGCGATCCCAACACCATTGAGGTGATGGTGAGCCGCCTGCGTAAAAAACTTGATCCCACTGGCGATATCCAGCCCATCTCCACCATCCGTCGCCAAGGCTATATCTTCAATTTACAGTGCAGCTAATGCGCAAATCACTTCATCTAAAATTGATGCTCAGCTCCATGGTGGTGATAGGTTTTGTCACCGCCGTGGCAGTGTATGCCCTCTACCAGACCCATGCTGAGGAACGTGCCCGCGACTACAGCGCCCGCATGAACCAAAACCTCTCCCGGCTGCTCTCTTCCAATCGCCCACCAGAGCTGGTCAAGGATGAGAAGGAGATGTCGCTTATCAACGGTAACTCGATGGATCCCAGCCTCGATACCATGATCTGTCGCTCCGACGGGGAGCTGCGCTGGTCCAACTTGCATCTACCCGAAGTCATCGCGCTCAAAGAGACGCTCTGCAACGATCTGGTGAACTATCTCAAGCGCCAGGATCGCGACTACTTCTTCAAGTATCTCGAGGTCAAAGAGGGCGAGTACTTCATCTACAGCATCCGCTTCACCCGCAAGGAAGAGGGGCGCCCCGTCACCTACTACGTGGTGATGATTGATTCCGCCAAGCAATACCTTGAAGACCTGCACATCTACCTGATGCAGAAAATTCGCCAATCCTCCGCCGCCTATCTGCTGCTGATTGGCGTGATGCTGCTCAGCACGCGCTGGACCCTGCGTTCACTCTATAAGCTGCGCCGTGAAATCGACCAGATCCGGGCAGGTAAGCGCGAGTCGCTCTCCAGCGGTTATGAGCGTGAATTGACCCCACTCACCGAGTCGGTCAACCAGCTGCTGGAAAACGAGCGCCAACAGACTCTGCGCTATCAGCATGCCCTCAACGATCTGGCCCACAGCCTGAAAACCCGCCTCGCCCTGATCCAAATCACGGCGCAGGATGCGGGGCTAGGTAAGGAGGCGAGCAGCAACCTCAACGAACAGGTGCTGACCATGGATCAGATCATCCAGTATCAGCTGCGCCGTGCCGTAGCCGGTCGTCAGGGGTTACGTCAGCGTGGGGTCGAGCCGATCCCGCTCATTGAAAAACTCCTGGCCAGTCTGGCCAAGGTCTATCAGCACAAGCGGCTGCAAACCCGCTTCCTGTTTGACGATGATGTCCTGTTCAATGGCGATCAGGGCGATCTGATGGAGCTGATGGGTAACCTGCTCGACAATGCCTGCAAGTTTGCCATCTCCCAGGTGCAAGTGACGCTACGTCGCCACGGTGAGCGGATCCGCATCACCATTGAGGATGATGGGCCGGGCGTCGAGCCCAAGAAGCTTGATCGCATCTTCCAGCGCGGCGTTCGTGCCGACAGCTCGGGTGGACAGGGTATCGGCCTTGCCGTCGTTTCTGAGATCGTTGACTCCTACGGTGGCAGCATCGCCATCTCCGAGTCAGCACTGGGCGGAGCCTGCTTTACGCTGGAACTGCCCTGAGTCTGTTGCAGATAAACTAAAAAAAGCGCCCCGATGGGCGCTTTTTTATTAGCCCGGCTCAGGGCCAAAGGGTCGTCGGCACCACCATCAATGCGGTGCGCTGCCCCAGCGCCACCTTGGCATTGGGAAAGACCACCGCCTCACGCTCAGCCTCTACCAGGTGGCGCGTCGCCCCATCCTCGGCCAGCACAAAGCCACGGGGAAACTCGGTGAAATTTTCGACATCGTCGGCAAACAGGAAGCGAAACGCCTCGCTCTGTTTGTTGATGACACGGGCAATGCGAAAGAAAAGGAAATCGTCGGCCCGCCACGGCTCGAGCGGTACCGCATCCCCGGTGATCAGCGCCTCAAGGGCGCCGCGTACCTCGATGAAACGGGTCATGTCATTCTCACCGAAGGGGCGCACCTTACCGAGTTCAACGGTAAAGCCGTGAGCCGCGAACTGCTCGCTGCTGAAGTAGCTGAACGTGGTGGTGGGGCTCTCGGAGAGCAAAAAGGTGCGCACACCGCAGGCCCCGAGAAAACGCACCTGCTCTTGGCTGTAGTCTCGCCCCTCCCCCAGCCGGGGATAGACGGCAAACTTCTCATGGCGCGAGCCACGGATGGCGGTGTGCAGATCGTAGTGACAGCGCTCGCAGCCGCCCCCCGCAAAGAAGCGGGCCACATACTGCTCGAGCCGCTTAGCCCGCATCCGCTCCCGATTGCACAGGCCCGGCCCACGACTGTGGGCGCCACTGAACAGGCGGTTCATGTTCTCCTCCACCTCGCGCACGCCGAGATTCATGGCGGCCAGATTCCCGAAGATGAAGAGGGTACGCTGGCGGGCCTGCCGCTCACCCGACAGCAGACGGGTCAGCAACTGGTTACAGATCTCGATGGGGGCGGTCTCGTTGCCGTGAACCCCGCAAGAGAGGATCACCGCCTTGGCGCCGGGAGCCTGCGGCTCGATACAGAGCACGCCGGTATCCCACACCTCGGCGCGATCACCGCCGGGCAAGGAGAAGCTGAAAGGCTCGAGCTGCCACTCGTTGGCGCGGCTCAGGGCGAGAAAGTCGTGCTCAGGAATCATGCTAACCTCACAGTTCGCAACGATGCCCGATTATAGGTGCGGCGCCTTTAGCATCACAACTTATTCAACATTTTCAAACAGTAAAGTAACCGAATGGCAGGCAGGGAGAGGGAAAACAGGAAAGAGAGGAGGAAGGGCGGGGCATCCATGCCCTTGCATTCAACCGCGCCAGAACGGCTTGACGGTCTCCTGATAGCGATCGGCTTCGGTCAGGCCGATGTCACGCAGCAGGTAGGCCGGCATTTCAGCCAACTGGCGGCGACTGCGGCTGCGCTCCATCCAGGTCAACAGGGTGTGCTTGAGACGGGCCAGCATGGACACTTCGCCCTTATGCTCATAGCCGACGTCGGCGTAAGTGATGTTTGCCATGATGAGGCTCCTTTGAATTATGTTGCGCAAAGTCTAGGAGAGCCCCGAAGCCGTCTCAATTGACGAATTTTGATACAAATCATTAGTAAAAGTAATGGTTGTTTTGCCCAACACTTGAATACTAATTTATTTATTTTCAATGAGTTATATCTAGTTGATTACCACTAACAACGACCACAGTGTTTTATGCTGGTCACCCCTTGGTAAACTATGCTGCCGTGGTACGGAATTATGCATGAAGGGCGACAGGGCTTCCCCGTCATCTCGACATCGATTACCGTGTATGTTTCTGATTTGATGACAAATTGATCGCTTTGGTAACAATCGGAGAGCCTGTGATCCTGACCGAGACCTTCACCCCCATCGCCCGCCTGCGCGCCCTGATGAATGAGTTGGAGTACTCGTTAACCGAGCTCGGCACCCTGCTGCGCCAAGCGCCACTGCGACAAGCCAGGGTGCACCCTCTGCCTGGGGTGGCACAGGGGTGTGAAGAAGATCCCATCGAGCACATTCCGGTGGGCACCTTGGAGGGGCCCGAGGCGCTCGAGGCCGCCATCCGCGCCTTCGGCGAACACACCCTGCGCCCCGGCTGCTCGGCCAAGGCCACCTTACGTCTGCCCGGCTGGCTGCATTATCCCGCCGCCAGCGCCCAGCACATCGCGCCCCGCATTGCCCACATCAACCAACTCAAGGCGCATTTTCAGGAGGAGGTGCAGCGGGCAGGCGGGCGCGATGACAAGTTCCAACTGGTGCATCAGGCTCTGCCCGGGACCATCACATTGCAGGTCTACCGCCAGCTCGCCCTCTATACCGGTGATCTGCTGGCGATCGGCTTCACCTGGGCTGACAAGCAGGCGATCCGCAAGCTGGAGAAGGGTGAGGTGTTGGCCATGCTCGAGCGCAGCCAAGGCTATGTGCCGGGGCTGATGACCAAAGAGGAGTGGCTGCAACGGGTCGAGCGGGAGATAGTGGACGTCAGGCGGCTCGGGCCCGGCGCCGAGCTGCGTATCCGCCGTCCGATCAAGACCCACCCCATGGCCAATCTGCGCTGGGGCGATCGCGCCCCGGCCAAGCAGCAGGTCAAGGCGAGCCTGCCGCTCATCATCTGCAGTGACGCCTCCCCCAAGGCCAAGCCACTGACCGACTACCCCAACCGGCCCCGTCAGCCGCGCAGCGATCGTCGCGGCGCCGAGCGGGTACTGATCGAGCGGATGCACATTTACGTGCGTGACGAGCCATCCGCCACCTAAGCAAAGGGCCCCGTCGGGGCCCTTTTCACATTAACCGAGCAGCAGGTTGCGCAGGCTCTCGATATCGAGCGGCCCCGCCTGTGACTGGCCGCTCAGCAGGCTGTCGGCCAGCGCTCGCTTCTCCCCGTGCAGCGCCACTATTTTCTCCTCCACCGTCTCGGCGCACACCAGGCGATAGACGGTCACCGGCTGGGTCTGGCCCATACGGTGGGCCCGGTCGCTCGCCTGATCCTCCACCGCCGGATTCCACCAAGGGTCGAGGTGCAGCACGGTATCGGCCTGGGTCAGGTTGAGCCCTGTGCCCCCCGCCTTGAGGCTGATGAGAAACAGCGGCACCGCCTCGTCGCGGAAACGGCTGATGGCCTGCTGCCGCTCTTTCATGGAGCAGGCGCCGTCGAGGTAGCAGTACTCCCAGTTGCGCTCCTCAAGACGCTGACGCAGCAGGGTCAGCAGATCGACGAACTGGCTGAACACCAGCACCCGATGACCGCCGTCGATCGCCTCTTCCAGCAGCGCCATCGCCTCATCGAGCTTGCTGCTCTCGGCCTGCCAGTCAGGCAGCACCAGATGGGGGGAGCAGCACAGGCGGCGCAGCCGGGTCAACCCGCTCAGCACGTGCATCAGGGTACGCCCGTCACTGCTTTGAATGCGCTGCACCACTTCGCGCCGGGTCGCCTCGTAGAGCTCCCGCTCGGCCTGAGAGAGGGCGATGTGATGCACGATCTCGGTCTTCTCGGGCAACTCGGAGAGCACCTCCTGCTTGAGGCGGCGCAATACGAAGGGGTGGATGACCGAGCGTAGCAGCGCCATGTGCTGGGGATCGCGCCCGGCACGGCCGAAGCGGCGCTTGAAATCCCGCTGGCTGCCGAGCAGGCCGGGGTTGATGAAGGCAAACAGGCTCCACAACTCGCCCAGATGGTTCTCTACCGGGGTGCCGGAGAGGGCGAGACGAAACGCTCCATCGAGCTGAGTCAGGATCTTGGCGCGCTGGGTGCCGGCGTTCTTGATCTGCTGCGCCTCGTCGATGACCAGCGAGGCCCAGCTCACCTTTTTCAGCGGCTCAGAAAGGCTCGAGAGCAGGCCGTAGTTGATGAGCACCAACTGACCGGCGCGCGCCTCCTGCACCAGATGGGCGCAGCCATAGGATTGATCTAGGGTCACCACCTCCAGCTCGGGGGCGAAGCGGGCCGCCTCCTCTTGCCAGTTGGTGAGCACCGACTTGGGCACCACCACCAGCGCGGGCCCCTCACTGGCACGCATCCGCAGCATAGTGAGAGCCTGCAAGGTCTTGCCAAGGCCCATGTCATCGGCAAGACAAGCCCCAAAGCCGTGGCGAGCCAGGGTCGCCAGCCAGTTGACCCCCTCGCGCTGGTAATCGCGCAGCCCCTCAAGCAGGGGGGCAGGACAGGTAGCTGGCTCGGCCCACTCCGCCTGTAACTCGCTCCACGCCTTGTCCCCTTGGGTCGACATGGCCGAGAGCAGACGCATCAGCGGGTAAGCAAGCCGGCGGCTAAAGCGCTGCTCCTCATCGAGCATGGCCCCGAGCAGGGTGAGCCGCTCCGAGAGTTGATCGCTGAGCAGCAAGCTGGTGTGTTCATCAAGCATCACCGTCTTCTGACCGGGACGGAACTGGCGCAGCAGCAGGCGCAAGTCCAGCACCTGATGCTCGTCGAGCGCCACGCTCCCCTCCAGGGCGAACCACTCCTGGCGCTGCTCGATACGCAGGCTCAGGGTAGTCTCGTCGAGGTTACGCAAGCGCTGGCTCTGGTCATGCCAGAAGATCTTCACCCCCTTGGCCACCCACTCGGGTAACAGCCCGATCGCGTCGATGGCCTCTTCTTCTTCCAACTGCCACGCCAGGCGGGGCCGTGCCAGCCCCAGACTCTGGCACAAGTGCTGCCACTGTGCCTGCTCGGCCGCCATGTCCCTTTGCCAGTAGTCGGCACTGCGCACATCACTGCGCACCACCGCGTCGCCGTGACCCAGCGGCAGCGTCGGGGTTCGCTCCCCTTGCGTCACGCAAGAGAGCGAAAGCACCCCCTTACGCCAGTCAAGTTGCACGCCTGGCTCACCCGGCCAGGGGTGCAAACGGGCATTGCCACCGAGGGCGGCCTCCTCGGCGCACCAGTGCAGTGTCTCAAGGGCATTCAAACGATCCGCCAGGGCAGGCAATTCAGCCACCGGCCAGCGCCGATCGACCGGAAGCCACTCGCTCAGCTCAGGCGGCAACTGCACCACCTGCCACAGATCGGCGGCCAGCGGCAACACGGTGGCCCCCTGCCCCACCTCGGGATAGAGGCGAATGGCCCCCTCCTGCGTCAGGTAGAGCAGTGGCTGGGTCAACGCCAGTTGCAGCCGCTGCCCCTGCACGTTGTAGAGCTGAGGATGAGCGGCCAGCAGGCCCCAGAACTCGGGCGACCAGTGGCGCCCCTCCTGACCGAATTGATGCAAAAGGGCCCAATCCTGCTCATCGAGCAGGGAGGGGTGTTGGGCGGCCAGCAGCGCCAGATCGACCCGTCGTCCTGCCGTCCACTCCCCCTTGACCCCCAGTTTCTGAATGCGGCACTCCAGCGTCGGCCCTTCGGCACTTAAGTTCCACACCAGCCGCTCTTTTATCTTGCCAAGCTGGCTGCTGCGGCCAATCCCCTGTAACCAACCGAGCCAGCCCGCCGGCTGGCCCTGTGAGCCCTCTTCTTCCTCTTCTTCGCGCCAGGTGTCGATCCCCGCCAGCACACCGCGTGCCACCGGCATACCCAGCAGCAGTCGCAATAGCTCCTGACACAAAGCCATCAGACGGTGGCGCGCCGTGGCCCCGAGCAGATCGTCGAGCGGCCACTTGCGCAGAGCCTGCAACGCAGCGCTGCTCTCGCCATGGCGGCTCAGGGCGCACAGATCGATCCACAGGTGCCCCCAAAAGATCTCGTCGGGGGGCAGTTGCAGCATCTCAAACAGACCGACCGAGTGGCGCTCTCCATCCCATTGGAGTAAGGCATCGGCCAGCACGCTTTGATGACCGCACAGCCCCAAGGTGCCTTTGCGCTCGCGCATGGCCAGCACGGGATCATGCTGCTGCGCCAGCCCAAGCCAGACCAGTGACGAGAACAGCGGTGCATCGGGGCGCGTCTGCCATGCCTCTTCCAGCTGGGTCAGCGCCACCTCATCGTGAGACCACAGGGCGGAAAAAGCCCGCCAGTGAGGGAGATCGGCCGCCTGCTCGAGCCACCATGCCTCTTCCCCCTGCCACAGCGCCAATCTGGCCTGGGCGGCGGGCGTCAGCCGGGTAGATTCAATGTCGATGGGACGCGCCTCAAGCAGTGCCTGGGCAGCCCAATAGTCCACCATCAGCGCCTGCCACGCCGGGGCGGCGGGGGCCAGCAAGGCCCCGGCACTCGGCTCATCGAGCAGCTCGGTCAACAAGGGGGGTAACGCGGCCGGCAAGTGCTCAGTGCCCTCCAGCAGGCTGGCCAGCCAGCCCAGCGCCTCCGGCCAGGCCGGCTCGGGACAACGTCCACTGCGAATGGCCAGCAGCAGGCTCAGCGTTCCCTGCGCCGCGATGGCCCACACGCCCTCGCCTCGCTCGCGCACCAAATCTTCTCGTACCAGCTCGGCCAGTGCATCGCTGCAACCGGGAAAGAGAGCCACCAGATGTGTGGTAGAGAGAGGGCGGCGAACCAGCAGGGTCGTCAGGATATCGTATTGCAGGGACGAGAGGCGTAGCACGAAACAGGATCCAGACTGCGGAAAAGGCATAATTTTAGCGCCAAACCCGGGCCGACTCGACCCTTTGACCTAACAAAGGAGACAAAAAAATCCCGCCGTAGCGGGATTTAGTCAGACGGATTCGCTTGCGCGCCCAGGCGGGCCAATGCCTTGGCCGCCTTCTGCTCGGCTCGCCTGCGCTGGAAAAAAGCGGAGATCTGGGCTGCACACGCATCGGCCAACACCCCGCCCTCAACCAAGATGCGGTGGTTGTGGCGAGTGTCCTGCAACAGCTGAAAAACGGACGTGTCCGCGCCGGTCTTGGCATCGTGCGCGCCATACACCACTCTGGCCACCCGGCTGTGGATCAGGGCGCCGGCACACATGCAGCAGGGCTCCAGTGTGACGAACAACTCGGCATCCACCAGCCGGTAGTTACCCATGTGCTGGCCGGCGGCTCGCAGGGCCATCACCTCGGCGTGGGCACAGGCATCGTGCTCGCTGATGGAGCGGTTCCACCCCTCACCGATGATCTCATCACCCAACACCACCACAGCCCCGACAGGCACCTCGTCGATGGCCTCGGCCCGCCCGGCCAGCACCATGGCATGGCGCATCCAGTGTTCGTCCCGTTGCCGTGATGAGGAGAAGGTCATGCTCTTTTCCGGTCTGCGTTGAAAGTTAAGCCGCGGATTATGGCAAAAGTCGGGCGCCAACCCAAGCCCACCCCCGCTGAACAAGAAAGAAGCAAACGGCATGGTATTGATAAAAAAGGACTTGCACTGATGTAACCCGATCATTAGACTTGCCCCCCGTCAGCTTAGCTGACCTCGTCGGCGTGTAGCGCAGCCAGGTAGCGCACTGTCATGGGGTGTCAGGGGTCGGAGGTTCGAATCCTCTCACGCCGACCATCATTCCCCGCAAGAGCCCTGTCCACGGACAGGGCTTTTTTGCGTCTGCGATCAGAGAAAAAGTGCGTTTTTCACACAGAACCAGTTGACTCTTTCACCTGTGACAATTATTGTGCGCGCTCTCACGCCGGAACTGATGCCATGGACGTGAAACGGTGAAAGGAGACCACCCTGCCGGCTTGCTCATTCCCTACAGAGGCAAGCGACATGACCCCATACCCGCCCCTTCCCTCACAGCCGATCACCAGCGAAGAAGAGAGCGCCCAGGAAGTGCGGCTCGACATCATCGACCTAGCAGAGCCGGATGACGAATGATTCCATACAAAAAAAGAGACCCGGCTGATGCCGGGTCTCTTTTTCCATTTTCATGGTGCGGAAGGAGGGACTTGAACCCACACGCCTAAGGCGCCAGAACCTAAATCTGGTGCGTCTACCAATTTCGCCACTTCCGCGAAGCGTTGTCGTCGACCGCGCAATGCCGCCAACGGTAATGATGGGGTGGCTGATGGGGCTCGAACCCACGACAACCGGAATCACAATCCGGGACTCTACCAACTGAGCTACAGCCACCACAGCAGATAAAAATGGCACGCCCTACAGGATTCGAACCTGTGACCCACGGCTTAGAAGGCCGTTGCTCTATCCAACTGAGCTAAGGGCGCACTGTCTTCATCTATTCAGGCATTCCACCTGTAAAAGGTGGTCGGTGATAGAGGATTCGAACCTCTGACCCTCTGGTCCCAAACCAGATGCGCTACCAGACTGCGCTAATCACCGACACATGCTGCCAGCATAACGACAGAAGTCGTACCAGGCAACGGGCGGGCATCATACCCAAGCGCAAAAGCCAGCGTCAACGACTTTTTCCATCAATAAATTCAAATGTCTACTTATTGTCCTCACACCGCAGCCTACATATTGTGAGCGCGATCAAGCCACTGTCGGAGAAGGGTAAAAAATGCGACAATGCGCCGCCATTGTGAAGACGTTGAGTTGAGGATTATGTCAGCCAAGATTATTGATGGAAAACTGGTGGCGCAAACGATTCGCAACCAGGTGGCCACCCAGGTCAAGGATCGGGTGGTACAGGGCAAGCGCGCCCCGGGCCTTGCCGTGATCCTGGTCGGGAGCGATCCGGCCTCCCAGGTCTATGTGGGCAGCAAGCGTCGCGCCTGTGAAGAGGTGGGGTTTGTCTCCCGCTCTTACGATCTCAGTGTCGAGGCCAGCCAGGAAGAGCTGCTCGCCCTGATCGACCGACTCAATGATGATGTCGAAGTCGACGGCATCCTGGTACAGCTGCCGCTACCGCCCCAGATGGACTCGACCCTGGTGATCGAGCGCATCCGCCCCGACAAGGATGTGGATGGCTTCCATCCCTACAACGTCGGTCGCCTCGCTCAACGCATCCCGGCCCTGCGCCCCTGCACCCCCAAGGGGATCATGACCCTCATCGAGACCACAGGTGTTCAGACGCACGGTCTGCACGCCGTGGTGGTGGGCGCCTCCAATATCGTCGGCCGCCCCATGACCCTCGAGCTGCTGCTGGCCGGCTGCACCACGACGACCTGCCATCGTTTCACTCAGGATCTCGAGGCCCATGTGCGCCGCGCCGACCTGCTGGTGGTGGCCGTGGGTAAGCCCAACTTCATTCCCGGTGAATGGGTCAAGCCTGGGGCCATCGTCATCGACGTCGGCATCAATCGCCTGCCCGATGGCTCCTTGGTTGGGGACGTGGAGTACGAAACCGCCCGTAGCCATGCCGCCTTCATCACCCCGGTTCCCGGCGGGGTCGGCCCCATGACGGTGGCCTCCCTCATCGAGAACACCCTGCTCGCCTGCGAGCAATACCACGATTAAGCCTGCCCGCCGCCGGCTCGTCCGGCGGCACCTCTTTGATTCCCCTCCTCCCATAGCACGATTTCTGCATCCGGCAAGAACAGCGCCCGGCGACGTTTGCACCACGAAAAACCTGCCATGATTGAATCACTTCCGCGACATGTCGTCCGGAACGGTTCATGACGGAGACCCCGCTATGGTGCTCGACTACGTTGCCCTCGGCCTGCTCTTTTTTGTGGCGATCGTGCTGTTTTACGGCATCATCGCCCTGCACGACATCCCCTACGAGATTGCCAAACATCGCAATCACCCCCATCAGGATGCCATCCACGTCGCCGGCTGGGTGAGCCTGTTCACCCTGCATGTCATCTGGCCATTTCTCTGGATCTGGGCCACCGTTTACCGGGACGATCGGGGTTGGGGCTTCGGTCAGCGCCTGCAACGAGACGAGCAGTCACTGGCGGCGCTGCACGATGAAGTCGCTACCCTGCGCAGCCGTCTCGAGACGCTGATCCAAGAGAAGGGGCACTAATCATGGATCTGCTGCTGATTCTTACCTACACCGCCCTCTGCGTCGCCATCTTCAAGATCTTCCGTATCCCGCTCAACAAGTGGACGGTACCCACCGCCGTACTGGGGGGCGTGGTGCTCATCGGCACCCTCATTATGGTGATGAACTACAACCACCCCTACTCTGAGATGGCCCGCAACTACTACGTCTCGACCCCCATAGTCCCGCTGGTCAAGGGCCGAGTGAGCGAGGTCGCCGTCACCGCCGACCAAAAAGTGAGAAAGGGTGACGTGCTTTTTCGCATCGATGATGAGCCGTTTCGCCAGCGCCTCGCCAGCCTAGAGGCCAGGGTCGATGCCAACGAAGAGCAGCTCAAGTCCATCACGGCCCGCCTGCGCTCGGCCAAACTCGACCGCGACCGCGCCGCCGAGCTGATGCGCCGCGGCATCGGCAAACAACGGGATCTCGACGTGAGCCAGGCCAACATGGACGATCTGACCGCCCAGCTCGATCAGCAACAGGCCACGCTGGATGACGTCAAGGCGCAGTGGCGCGAGGCCAACTACCAGCTCGACCAAACCGTGATCAAGGCCCCCAGCGACGGCCACGTGGTGCAACTTGCCCTGCGCCCCGGCATGATTGCCACCCCCTTCATGTACCGTCCCGTGATGACCTTCATCCATGAGGATGAGAGCGCCTACGTGGGCTGGTTCTGGCAAAACAGCATGCAGCGACTGGCGGTGGGTGACGAGGCTGAGGTGGTGATCGACGGCATTCCCGGCAAAATCTTCACCGGTAAGGTCGAGGCGGTCATTCCGGCCATCGCGGCGGGTAACGTCCAGGCCAACAGCAACCTCATCGATCAGAGCTCAGCCATGCAGCCGGGTCGGCTGCCGGTGCGCATCAAGATCACCGATCCACGCTGGCAGGAGTACCAAGTCATCGCCGGCTCAAGCGGCCAGGCGGCCATCTATACCCAGCACTTCCACCACGTCTCTGTGATGCGCAAGGTGCTGCTGCGCATGGCTAGCTGGATGAACTACCTCTTCCCCTTCCACTGATCCCCGGTGCGGCAGGCCTGAGCCTGCCGCGCCCTTCACCTTCCCCTCGATTGGCCTATAATGGCCCCCCTGTCTTTCCAGCCCGTCCGGTGCGCATGTTTACCCTACGCCCCTACCAGCAGGATGCGGTCGATGCCGTGATCCGTCACTTTCGCCGCCACGCCGATCCCGCCGTGGTGGTTCTGCCGACCGGCGCTGGCAAGAGCCTGGTGATCGCCGAACTGGCCCGCAAGGCCCGTGGCCGAGTGTTGGTGCTGGCCCACGTGAAAGAGCTGGTCGAGCAGAACCATGCCAAGTACGAGGCATGGGGGCTCAACGCCGACATCTTCGCCGCCGGGCTGGCACGCAAGGAGTCGAGCGCCCAGGTGGTGTTCGGTTCGGTGCAGTCGGTGGCACGCAACCTCGATGCCTTCGATGGTGCCTTCTCCCTGCTCATCATCGACGAGTGCCATCGGGTCTCGCTCGACGATGACAGCCAGTACCACCAGGTAATGGCGCACCTACGAGCCAGCAACCCCGCCCTTAAGATCCTCGGGCTCACCGCCACCCCCTACCGCATGGGGCTGGGATGGATCTACCGGCGCCACTACCACGGCATGGTCAAGAGCCGGGGCGAGCGGCTGTTTGGCGACTGCGTGTTCGAGCTGCCCCTGCGCTTTATGATAAAAAACGGCTACCTGACCCCGCCGCGCCTCATCGATGCCCCCATCGTTCACTATGACTTCAGCAAGCTGGCGGCCCGCCCCGGCGGCCTGTTTGACGATGCCGAGGTCAACCGTGAGATCAAGCGTCAGGCCAGGGTCACGCCCCACATCCTCGAGCAGATCCGCAACTACGCCCATGACCGGCAGGGGGTGATGATCTTTGCCGCCACGGTCGAGCACGCCCGCGAAATCGCCACCCGCCTGAGTGAGGCAGGCGAGGCGGTGGCGCTGGTGACGGGCGAAACGCCGGGGCCGGAGCGCGACACCCTCATCCAAGCCTTCAAGGCACGCGAGCTGAAATACCTGGTCAATGTCTCGGTGCTCACCACCGGCTTCGATGCCCCCCATGTGGATCTCATCGCGCTGCTGCGCCCCACCGATTCGGTGTCGCTCTACCAGCAGATTGTCGGGCGCGGCCTGCGGCTGGCCCCCGGCAAACAGGATTGTCTGGTAGTGGATTACGCCGGCAACAACATCAACCTGTTCGATCCCGAGGTGGGCGAGCCCCGCCCCAAAGGCGACAGTGTGCCGGTGCAGGTGCCCTGCCCCGCCTGCGGCTTTGCCAACACCTTCTGGGGCAAGGTGGATGAAGAGGGCCAGGTGATCGAGCACTACGGCCGGCGCTGTCAGGGCTTTTTGGAAGATGACGAGGGGGCGCGCGAGGAGTGCGATTACCGCTTTCGCGCCAAGATCTGTCCTGGCTGCGGCGCCGAGAACGACATCGCCGCCCGCCGCTGCCATGCCTGCGATCAGGTACTGGTCGATCCGGATGACCAACTCAAGGCCGCCCTCAACCTCAAGGGGTGCATGGTGATCCGTTGCAGTGGCCTCTCCCTTGCCAAGGGGATGGGCAAACAGGGGGAGCGACTCGAGGTGACCTACCACGACGAGGACGGCACCACCCTCACCGACTACTACTCGTTTGCCACACCGGCCGCACGGCGCTTGTTTCAACAGGTCTTTGTGCGTCATCATTGGCGCGCTCCTGGTTTGGAGCCCCAGTTCGCCTCCCTTGATGCTGTGCTGGCCGCCGAACCCCAATTCCGGCATCCCGACTTCGTGATCGCACGCCAGTCGGGGCGCTTTTGGCAAATCAAAGAGAAAATATTTGACTACCAGGGACGCTATCGGACCGCCGACAGCGCCCGGGACGAGTAAGGATCCTTCATGCAGCGGTTTCTCATCGGTTTTTGCGCTCTTTTCTCCCTCGCAGCCCAGGCTGCTCCGCTGACGCCTCCCAAGGGGGGCCATGCCGCCATCGCCGTCATGGGCGCAGGTGGCCTCGAATACCAGCACAACCTCGACGATCTCATGACGCCGGCCTCCACCATGAAGGTGATCACGGCGCTGGCCGCCCGCATTCAGTTGGGTGAAGAGTTTCGTTTTGTCACCGAGATCCAAGCCCAGCCGGGCGCTAAAAGCGGCGAGACCCTGAACGGGGATCTCTGGATCAACTTCGTCGGCGACCCGACCTTGAGCCGCATGGATCTGCTGACTATGTTCAAGCAGATCGGCGTCAAGCGCATCACCGGCAATGTGTTCGTCAACACCGGCGCCTACAACGGCTATGAGCGTGGCAACGGCTGGTCGTGGGGGGATCAATCCCTCTGCTTCACCGCTCCAGTCTCCTCCGTCATCATCGACAAGAACTGCGCCTATGGCACCGTCACCGCCACCCAAATTGGCCAACCGGCCAGCGCCAGCGGCCCGAGCGGGGTGCCCATCAGCATCAGTGCCGAAAACCTGGATGTGATGAGCTATGGCGACATGGCCCGCCAGTCCTGCGCCCTTGAGGTGGACATGGCGCGTGGCAACCACTACGACCTGCGCGGCTGCATCTCGCCCAACAAGGAGCCACAGGGGCTGCGCTTTGCCATCTATGACGTGGAAGCCTGGGGCTGGGACAACATTCGCTGGGCCATGGATCGCGCCGGCATCAGCCACGACGGCGCCCTGCGCCTGACCCACCAGGCGCCGGTAGGAGCCGAGACCCTGACCAGCCACAGCTCCAAGGCGCTGCCTGAGCTGCTCGCCCACATGCTCAAGCGCTCTGATAACCTCTACGCCGACACCTTCCTCAAGACCGTCGGTCGCCACTACTACGGCATGCCAGGCAGCTTTAGAAGCGGCACCAAGGCGGTACGGGCCATCCTCGGCAAGGCGGGGATCAACCTCGATAACGCCAGTCTGGCCGACGGCTCGGGGCTCTCTGCCCATAACCTGGTGAGTGCTCGCCAGATGCTGGCGGTGCTCGCCTATATCCAGCGTAACGACGCCACCCTCAACTTCATCCGCCTGCTGCCCTCTTCACAAGTCGATGGCACCCTGGCCTGGCGCGGCTCGGTCACCGCGCCCTTCATGAAGAACCGGGTACATGCCAAGACCGGCACCGTGACCGGGGCTTCCAACCTGGTCGGTTTCATCGATACCGCCAACGGCCAGCGCAAGGCGTTCGTCATGTTCCAAAACTCCCTGTCGCTGGACCCGACCACCCATGAGCGCTATCGCGCCAGCAAGGCTCGCTGGCCATGGACCACCTTCGAGAAGGGGGTGCTCGAGAGCATCTACCAGAACCAGCCCATCCAGATTGCTCAATAAGGGCCATCGGATCTTTGCACTTTGCCCCGCAGCGACCACCCATTATGCTGACGGGGCACTACTGACAGGAGAACACTATGTTTGTCGCCATCTATGGCCGTCCCGGCTGCCCCTATTGTGTCCGTGCCGTACAACTCGCCGAGCAGCTGAGCGAGCAGCGTGACGACTTCACCTTCAGCTATACCGATATCCAGGCCGAGGGGCTCAGCAAAGATGACCTCTCCGCCATGGCAGGCAAGCCGGTGAGCACGGTGCCGCAGATCTTTTTGGACGAGCAGCACATCGGTGGCTGCACCGATTTTGAGGCCTACGCCCGCGCCAATCTGGGCGCCTGAGCCACCACGACAACGGCGCCCGAAGGCGCCGTTGCTTTATTCCTCTTCCAGTGGCGCAAAACGCGCCATCAGCCGTCCCTCGTGGCGAACCCACTCCAGAAACATCGACTTGGGTCTGGCATAGATAGCCCCGTTCTCCAGGCTGCGATAGACCACCAGCCGCTCCTCCCGTTCGGTATGCTGTGCCTCGGTAAGCACCTCGTAGAGCCCGCCCTTGAAGTGGCGCCAGCGTCCGGCGCGCACCGGTTTATCGACCATCATCTACTCCTTGGCATGTCCGGTCAGCCCGGGCATTCGGCATGAATGCGGCAACTCTGCCACTCTTGCCGGGCAAGCTCCACGACTTTTTTGGATGAGGATTTCCTCCCATTCAATGGCGGCATTAATGGTGATGCATCTGCCGTTATCGTACGGTGACACCACAATCTGCCGAAGATGTCTTTTCATACAAAGCATCGTGCTAAAGCAGATTATCGATAAACTCTGATACCACATGAGAAATCAGCTAATTCCTCTGTCACAAGGATTGTGGTGGCATTCAATTCTGTGAAGAATAGGGTAACTAAAGATTTGATTCTAAATCGGCACTCCCGCCAGCTAGGCCACAACAGGCAAGGATCCACCCCGACCATGCTCACTATCGACAAGTCGCACAAGCTCGACGATGTCTGCTATGACATTCGCGGCCCGGTGCACAAGGAAGCCCGTCGTCTCGAGGACGAAGGCCATCGCATTCTCAAGCTCAATATCGGCAACCCGGCCCCGTTCGGTTTCGATGCACCCGAAGAGATCATCAAGGATGTCATCCTCAACATGCCGCTCAGCCAAGGCTATTGCGACTCCAAGGGCCTCTTCTCGGCGCGCAAGGCGGTGATGCAGTACTACCAGCAAAAGGGGATGCGCAAGGTCGACATCGACGACATCTACATCGGCAACGGCGCCAGCGAGCTGATCGTGATGGCCATGCAGGCGCTGCTCAACAACGGCGACGAGATGCTGGTCCCCTCCCCCGATTACCCGCTGTGGACCGCCGCCGTCACCCTCTCCGGCGGCCATGCGGTGCACTACCGCTGCGATGAAGGGGCCGACTGGTATCCGGATCTCGACGACATCCGCGCCCGCATCACCCCACGCACCCGCGGCCTGGTGCTGATCAACCCCAACAACCCGACCGGCGCCGTCTACGGCAGCGAGTTTTTGCTGGAAGTGATCGAGATCGCCCGCCAGCACAACCTCATCATCTTCGCCGACGAGATCTACGACAAGATCCTCTACGACGACATCTCCCACACCAGCGTCTGTACCCTGTGCGACGATGTGATGGTGGTGACCTTCAACGGCCTCTCCAAGGCTTACCGCGCCTGCGGCTTCCGCCAAGGCTGGATGGTCATCACCGGCCCCAAGGGCCGTGCCAAGGGCTATATCGAAGGACTGGAGATGCTGGCCTCCATGCGCCTGTGTGCCAACGTGCCCATGCAGCACGCCATCCAGACCGCCCTTGGGGGTTATCAGAGCATCAACGAGCTGATCCTGCCGGGGGGGCGCCTGCGCCGCCAGCGCGACAAGGCGTGGGAGCTACTCAATGAGATCCCGGGGGTCTCCTGCGTCAAGCCCAAGGGGGCGCTCTACATGTTCCCGCGCCTCGACCCCAAGGTGTATGACATCCGCGACGACCAGAAGATGGTGTTCGACCTGCTGCAACAGGAGAAGCTGCTACTGGTGCAGGGAACCGGCTTCAACTGGCCGGCGCCGGATCACTTCCGCCTGGTATTCCTGCCCCGCGAAGAGGAGCTGGAAGACGCCATCGGCCGCCTCGCCCGCTTCCTCAAGGGCTACCACCAGTAAATTCGCCACAGGCCACCTCAGGGTGGCCTGTCTGTTTCTGGCATGATGAAATTTGCTACCGCCTCACTCGGCTCCTACTGTTAGGAAACACGGGATAACGCCATAAGAGCACATCATGTTGAGCGGCAGCCTGCGCAAACGGGCCTATTTCTACCTGCTGATGATCACCTTGCTAGCCGGGATACTCGGCTGGGGCATCACTGCGTGGCTCCTCGAGCGCAGCAGCCAGCAACTGCTGATCGATCAGCAGCAGAGGGTGTTGCAACGCACCGATGACCTGCTTGGCAATGAGCTGCGACACTTGGCCACAGAGGCCAAGCGGCTCGCCATGGCGGAAGCGGCGGCGCGCCAACCCCTCTTGCAAGGCGCCAGCAAGATCCGTTTTGCCCTGTGGCAAGATAGCGCTGGCCACCCCCAATTGGGTTTTCTTCGCGAAGGGGAGCGCATACGCGCCATGCACGCCCAGGATTGGCCATGGTGGCTGTCATTTTCAGCCTCCAGCAGGCCTCTATCTGGCCCCCACATCATCTGGCAAAACGCGCTTCCCGTGCTGACACGGCAGATCCCGACTGGTAATGCCGGCAGGTTGCTCATCGGTCAGCCGCTCGATGCCGCAGCCCGCACGGCGCTGGAGCGCAGCGTCGGGGCGGCGCTGCTCTTCTCCCCAACCCGTCCTGTGGCCCAGCCATCTCGCCGCTTGCTTTCCTCCGCCTCCGGAGCCCCCCTGTTTGTCTCCACCGAGCCCGATCCCCTCTTGCAACAGTGGCTGACCGAGCGTAACCGCACCTTACTGCTCGCTATCCCGCTGCTGGCGGCCCTGCTCTGCGCCGCCGTTGCGCTGCTGATCGAGCGGCTCATCCTGCGTCGCCTCACCCAACTCTCACGGCTCGCCATTTCACCGGGTGAAGGAAGCGCGCCGCTCCCCCGCTGGCCGGTACGGGGCCGTGACGAGTTCGATACCCTGGCACTCTCTCTCAACGCCATGGCCGATCAACTGCGTCACTCCCAGCACCGGCTGTTTGACGAGGTCCGCCGCGATGGTTTGACCCGTCTTGGCAATCGCAAACGGCTCATTGAGCTGCTCGATCGGCACATCCCTGCTCTACAAGAGACCCCTCAACTGACCCTGGCCCTGCTTCTGGTCGACCTAGATGAATTCAAGGTGGTCAATGACAGCCTCGGCCACGAGCGGGGTGATCGGGTGCTGGCTCTGGTCGCCAAACGGTTGATGAATCTGGCCCGCGGCTCCGACTCGCTGTTTCGTCTCGGGGGTGATGAGTTTGCCATCCTCTGTCTGCTTCCCCATCAGAGTCAGGGTGCCGAGCGGCTGGCCGAACGAGTGTTGCAAGATATGGATCATCATCCCCTGCTGTTTGACAACACGGCGGTGCAGCTCAGTGCCTCCATCGGCGTGGCCTACTACCAACCGGCGCTGAGCAGCTCTGAACTGCTGCGCAATGCCGATCTGGCCATGTATGAGGCCAAGCGGCTAGGGCGTCGTCACTACCGTATCTACAGCGATGCCATGCATCACAGCGTGAGTGAACGCCTGCACGCCGAGCAGGCATTGCGCCAAGCGCTACATGAGCAGCAACTGGAGGTCTGGTTCCAACCGATCCTCGATACCCGCGATGGCAGCGTCGTCATGGTCGAGGCACTGGTGCGCTGGCCACGTGACCAAGGCTATGTACCGCCCAGTGACTTCATCGCCCTGGCCGAAGAGACCGGCCTCATCATCCCCATGGGGATCTGGATCGCTCGGCAGGCACTGTGCGCCTTACCGGCACTGCGCGAGCACTGGCCCGAACTCAACCTGAACATCAACCTCTCGGTGCTGCAACTGATGCAGCCCGATCTGGTGCCGCGCTTATGCACGCTGGTCGACGAGTGTGCCGTCCCCCACTCGGCCGTTCATTTCGAGCTGACCGAAAGCCTGTTTGCCGAGCAAAACGAGTTTCTGATCAACCAACTGCGTCAACTGAGCGATGCCGGCTTCAAAGTGCATCTGGATGATTTTGGTACTGGCTACTCCTCCCTCGAGCGGTTGCTAACCCTGCCGATCGATACCCTGAAACTCGATCGCAGCTTCACTCAAACACTGGAGCTCGGTGATGAGCGGCTGGTCAAGGCGGTGCTGCTCATCAGCCAAGAGATGGACATGCAGGTCATTGCCGAAGGGGTCGAGACCGAAAAAGAGATGCAGCGGCTGCGAGCACTCGGCTGCCACCTGATGCAGGGTTACCTGTTTGCCAAACCCATGCCGTTGCCTGAAATTCGCGAATGGCTGGCGCGGCACGGCGCACCGAGAGCACCGCCCCCCATGGTTCGGATCCCGCAGCGTCCCGATCCTGTCCCCAATCCCCCCTCCCACTGACTCATAAAAAAAGACCGGCACAAGGCCGGTCTTTTCATCACTGCAACTACTTAGCCGAGGCGAACCCTGGCGTTGCGGAACATCCGCATCCAGGCACCGTCCTCGCCCCAGTTGTCCGGGTGCCAGGAGTTAGCCACGGTACGGAACACCCGCTCCGGGTGCGGCATCATGATGGTGGCACGGCCATCTGTGGTCGTCACTGCGGTAATGCCGAGCGGTGAACCGTTCGGGTTGGCCGGATAGCGTTCGGTGGCGCCGCCACGGTTGTCGACAAAACGCAGCCCCACCAGACCGGAGGCATCGAGCGCCGCCAGGTGGGCCGCATCACGCACCTCGACCCGGCCTTCGCCGTGGGACACCGCAATCGGCATCACCGAGCCCTGCATGCCGGCGAAGAAGGCCGACGGCGAGTGCTGCACCTCGACCAGGCTGAAGCGGGCCTCGAAACGCTCGGAGCGGTTACGCACGAAACGCGGCCACAAATCCGCCCCCGGGATCAGCTCACGCAGGTTGGACATCATCTGGCAACCGTTGCACACCCCCAAAGAGAGGGTATCGTCGCGCTCAAAGAAGCGCTGGAACTGCTCACGGGCGGCAGCGTTAAAGAGGATGGACTTGGCCCAGCCCTCACCTGCCCCCAGCACGTCGCCATAAGAGAAACCACCACAGGCCACCAGCGCCTGGAAGCCATCCAGAGCGATGCGACCGGAGAGGATGTCACTCATGTGCACATCCACCGCGGTGAAACCGGCGCGGTCGAACGCGGCCGCCATCTCGACGTGGGAGTTGACCCCCTGCTCGCGCAGCACCGCCAGACGGGGCGAGACCCCCTTGGCGATGTAGGGGGCGGCCACGTCGTCAGACGGGTTGTAGGTCAGGTTGGCCTGCAAGCCCGGATCGGTGGCGTCCTGGCGGGCGGCATGCTCGCTGTCGGCACACTCTGGGTTGTCGCGCAGACGCTGCATCTGCCAACTGGTCTCACCCCAGAGGGTACGCAGACGGGTGCGGCTCTCGCGCCACAAGTCATTACCGGCACGGCGCAGCACAATCTCATCCCCTTCAACGGCACTGCCGATGACGTGGGCACAGGCCGCCAGGCCGTGGCCGGCCAGCAGGGTCATGACCGCTTCCTTGTCTTCGCGGCGCACCTGGATGACCGCGCCGAGCTCTTCGTTGAACAGGGCCGGCAGCACCTCGCCCCCCACGCGATCCAGCTCGATGTTCAGAGCGCAGTGACCGGCGAAGGCCATCTCCAGCAGGGTCACCAGCAGACCGCCGTCGGAGCGATCGTGGTAGGCCAGCAGGCGGCCGTCAGAGACCAGCGCTTGGATGGCGTTGAAGAAGCCCTTGAGCAGCACCGGATTGTCGAGATCCGGCGCCTTATCACCTACCTGACGATAAACCTGAGCCAGGGCAGAGCCACCGAGGCGCTGCTTGCCATGACCGAGATCGATGAGGATAAGGTCGGTTTCCCCCAGATCGGTGCGAAGCTGCGGCGTGACCGTTTTACGCACATCCTCAACCCGGGCGAAGGCGGAGATGATGAGCGAGAGCGGCGCCGTGTTGCTGCGCTCCACGCCATCTTGCTGCCAGCGGGTCTTCATGGACATGGAGTCCTTACCGACCGGGATGGTCAGCCCCAGGGCTGGGCAGAGCTCTTCGCCCACCGCCTTGACCGCCTCATACAGGCCGGCATCCTCACCCGGGTGACCGGCTGCGGCCATCCAGTTGGCAGAGAGCTTGATCCGCTTGAGGCTGCCGATGTTGGTCGGGGCAATGTTGGTGATGGACTCGGCCACCGCCATACGGGCGGAAGCGGCGTGGGAGAGCAGTGCCAGCGGGGTACGCTCGCCCATGGCCATGGCTTCACCGTGGTAGGTGTCGTAAGTGGCGGCGGTGACGGCGCAATCGGCCACCGGGATCTGCCACGGGCCCACCATCTGGTCGCGGTTGACCAGACCGGTCACGCTGCGATCGCCGATGGTGATGAGGAAGCTCTTCTCGGCCACGCTCGGCAGGCGAAGTACCCGCTCGGCGGCCTCAGCCAGGGTCACGCCATCGAGGCGCAGCGCCTGGCCTTGGGCCTGCTGGGTAGTCACGTCGCGCAGCATCTTGGGCGGCTTGCCAAGCAGCACATCCAGCGGCAGATCGATGGGCTGATTGTCGAAGTGGCTATCAGACAGGGTCAGGTGCGGCTCGTCGGTGGCGGTCCCTATCACGGCATAGGGGGCACGTTCACGCTCGCACATCGCCTTGAACAGGGGCAACTTCTCCTGAGAAACCGCCAGTACGTAGCGCTCTTGGGACTCGTTACACCAGATCTCGAGCGGGCTCATGCCCGGCTCATCGTTCGGAATGGCGCGCAGATCGAAGCGGCCACCGCGACCGCCGTCGCTCACCAGCTCCGGCATGGCGTTGGAGAGACCGCCAGCGCCCACGTCGTGGATAAACAGGATCGGGTTCTCTTCACCGAGCTGCCAGCAGCGATCGATCACCTCCTGGCAACGGCGCTCCATTTCCGGGTTGTCGCGCTGTACCGAGGCAAAATCGAGATCCTCGGCCGACTGGCCCGAGGTCATGCTCGAGGCGGCGCCGCCGCCAAGGCCGATGTTCATCGCCGGGCCACCCAGTACGATGAGGGCCGAGCCCGCCGGGAATTCGCCCTTCTGGACGTGCTCGGGACGGATGTTGCCGATACCGCCGGCCAGCATGATGGGTTTGTGATAACCACGCACCTCACGGCCGTTGTGGCTCTCCACCTCCTCTTCGAAGGTGCGGAAATAACCGAGAATGGCAGGACGGCCAAATTCGTTGTTAAAAGCGGCGCCGCCGAGCGGGCCGTCTTGCATCACGTCAAAGGCACTGACGATGCGATCCGGCTTGCCAAAATCCTGCTCCCAGGGCTGCTCGAAGCCGGGGATACGCAGGTTGGAGACACTAAAGCCCACCAGACCCGCCTTGGGCTTGGCACCGCGGCCGGTCGCCCCCTCGTCGCGGATCTCACCGCCGGAGCCCGTGGCCGCGCCCGGGAACGGCGAGATAGCGGTCGGGTGGTTGTGGGTCTCCACCTTCATCAGGATGTCGACCTGCTCCTGGTGGTAGTCGTATTCACCGGTGGCCGGGCTCGGGAAGAAGCGCCCCCCCTGGCTGCCCTCCATCACCGCAGCGTTGTCCTTGTAGGCTGACGACACGTAATCCGGAGTCTGCTCGAAGGTGTTCTTGATCATCTTGAACAGAGACTTAGGCTGAGTCTGCCCATCGATGATCCAGTCAGCGTTGAAAATCTTGTGACGGCAGTGCTCGGAGTTCGCCTGGGCAAACATGTAGAGCTCGATGTCATTCGGGTTACGGCCGAGCTTCTTGAAGTTCTCGACCAGGTAGTCGATTTCATCGTCGGCCAGCGCCAGACCCAGCGCCAGGTTCGCCTCAGCCAGCGCAGCGCGGCCGCCACCTAGCACATCCACCTGGGTGAAGGGGCGCGGCTCATGATGGGCAAACAGCGCCGCCGCCGCCTCCATGGCGTCAAACACCGTCTCCATCATGCGATCGTGCAACAGCGCGGCAATGGCGGCGCGGTTGGCATCGGTCACGTTCCCTTCGACGTAATAGGCCACACCGCGCTCGAGGCGCTTAACCTTGGTCAGGCCGCAGTTGTGGGCAATGTCAGTGGCCTTGGAAGACCAGGGAGAGATGGTGCCGGGGCGGGGAGTAACGAGGAAGAGGTGACCTTGGGGAGCATGTTCTTGGATGGTGGGACCGTAGCGCAGCAGCTGGTCCAAGGTCGCTCGCTCATCCGGTGAAAGAGGATCGACAAGCTCGGCAAAGTGCATGTATTCGGCATAGATGCTCGTTATCTCGACTCCGCGTTCCACCAGGCTTCGTTGCAGTTTTTGGACACGAAACTCAGACAGAGCGGGAGCACCGCGCAAGATTTCCATATGGCCTTTCTCACCTTGTATCGAGAGTGGGGGGATTTAAAGACGCGCGTATTATAGGGAGGCAGGCAGAGCGGGACAAACGTTTTTCATGTGTAGCCCGATGTGACAGAGAGCACACTCTCTGGTATAAAGGTGCTTCTTTTTTGACTAGTGTTGATTTTTTCGACAACAAAAGAGGTCTGATTGAGACAACTAGCCAAATGGTTCACCCTGTCGATCTCCCTGCTGCTGGCCGGCTGTAATAGCAGCCAACCCACCAGTCAGCTTGAGCAGATCCGTGCACGGGGGGAGCTGCGGGTCGGCACCATCTATGGCCCCACTTCCTTCTACCAGCGCGACGACAGCAATCTGGGTTATGACTACGAGCTGGCGCAGGAGTATGCGGACTGGCTCGGGGTCAAGCTGGTCATGCTGCCCCAGGAATCCACACAGGCACTCGAGAATGGACTCACAGACGGCTCACTGGATATGGCCGCAGGCGCCCTGGCTATCACGTCGGAGCGGCGTACCCGTATGCGTTTCGGCCCTGCCTACTATCAGGTATCCCCCAAGCTGGTCTATCGCCAGGGGGCCCGCAAACCGAAAGACTTCGACGATCTGCAAGGTGAGCTGGTGATCGCGGCCGGCTCGGCCAGCGAAGAGCAGCTGCGCGAGCTCAAGCACCGCCATCCCGCCCTGACCTGGAGCGTCAGTAAGGATGCCGACAGCGAGGAGCTGCTGCGCCAAGTGGCCGAGGGTAAGATAGGTTACACCGTGGTGCACGATACCGTGCTGGCACGGATCCAGCGCTACTACCCGGATCTCGCCGAGGGGCTAACCCTGGGCAGCAATTACCCGATCGGATGGGCCATGGCCCAACTGCCAGATGACAGCCTCTATGCCAGCGTCATCGACTTCTTCGGCCAGCGTTTCCTCGACGGCACCATAGCCCAGCTCGACGAAAAATATTTCGGCCACGTACAAAACTTCGACTTCGTCGATACCCGAGCCTTCCTGCAACGCGCCAAGACGCTTCTGCCCAAATATCAGAAGCTGTTCCAGACCCATGCCGGCAGCCTCGACTGGCGTCTGCTCGCCGCGCTCAGCTATCAGGAGTCCCACTGGGATCCGAATGCCCGCTCCTATACCGGGGTGCGCGGCATGATGATGCTGACCGAAAACACCGCCAAGGCGATGGGGGTGAAAGATCGCACCCACCCCGAAGAGAGCATTCAGGGGGGCGCCCGTTACCTGCTACAACTGCTTGAACAGGTGCCGGATTCCGTGCCCGAGGATGAGCGTTTCTGGTTTGCGCTGACCGCCTACAACATCGGCTATGGCCACATGATGGATGCGCGCCGCCTAGCCAAGCTGCAAGGCAAGAGCCCGGATAGCTGGAGCGATGTGAAGGAGGTTCTGCCGCTATTGCAGGAGTCCCGCTGGCACAGCAAGGTGCGCTACGGTTACGCCCGTGGTGGTGAGGCACGCAACTACGTCAACAACGTGCGCCAGTACTACCAGAGCCTGCTGTGGCTCGACAATGAGCAGCAGAAGATCCGTCAGCGTGAGCGTCAGATGGAGCAATCAGAGAGCCTGGCCACCGACGCCCCCTCCTCGACCCCGATGGGCACGCCCATCCTAGCTGCCATCGCCAGCTGACCCCAATTTCAGAACAATCGGACGCCTGTTCAGCACGATCCGCCTCTGTTAGTATCGAAGCAAGGAACGGGGCCACCGTCGGTGGCCCCCTCCCTGACGCCAAGGAGGTAACGATGCTCAGACGCAGACGTCCAAGCCTGGTGCGCAAGAGCAAACCAAGCCGCAACCCGCGGCGCCGACTGCAGCTCATCGAGCAGAAGCGCAAGCGTCATCGCAGACAGCGATCCGACTTCATGCTCATCGCCCAGGCGGCATAACAACAATCCCCAAGAAGAGAAACCCGGCTCATGGCCGGGTTTGTGTCATTCTGGGCTCGCCGAAAAGGCCACCCTGGATTTGGAGATCAGGCTGTTACAGTGGTTGCAGAAGTAATCCACCGCACCGCACGCTTTGAGTCGCTCGAGCGGCTCAGCGCAATCGGGGCAGAGCGCCGTGATGCGAAAACGTCCCTGACAGTGGCCACAGGTCACGTTGCGGCTACGGGTATCCAGTGGCTCGCCACAACCGGGGCAATTGACTGAACTCATGATTCTCCTCCTTATATAGGCAATGAAAAACGGCCGCCTGCGCGACCGTCGTTCTTACTTCTTGCCGCCCTTGAGCTTCATCAGGCGCTTGCGCTGGCGCTCTTGGCTCAGGGTCAACGCATTTTTCTTGTTCTCGAACGGGTTAGCCCCTTCCTGGAACTCGACCCGGATCGGCGTACCCATCACCTTCAGCGACTTGCGGAAGTAGTTGATGAGATAGCGCTTGTAAGAGTCGGGCAGATCGTTGAGCTGGTTGCCGTGCACTATGATGCGCGGCGGGTTGTAACCACCGGCATGGGCGTATTTGAGCTTGACCCGGCGGCCGCGCACCATGGGCGGCTGGTGATCCTGCTGAGCCATCTGCATGATACGGGTCAGCAGGGCGGTACTGGTACGACGGGTGGCCGACTCATAGGCCTCGTCGATAGACTCGAACAGGTGGCCGACACCGCTGCCGTGCAGGGCCGAGATGAAGTGCACCCGGGCAAAATCGATGAAACCGAGGCGACGATCGAGCTCGCTCTTCACGTCATCTTTCACCTTCTGATCCAGGCCATCCCACTTGTTGACCACCAGCACCACGGAGCGACCGGCGTTAAGCACGAAGCCAAGGATGCTGAGATCCTGATCGGTGATGGTCTCGCGAGCGTCGATCACCAGCAGGCAGACGTTAGCATCCTCGATGGCCTTGAGGGTCTTGATGACCGAGAACTTCTCCACCGTCTCGTGCACCTTGCCACGACGGCGCACCCCAGCGGTATCGATCACCACGTATTTCTTGTCATCGCGCTCCATCGGGATATAGACCGAGTCGCGGGTGGTGCCGGGCATGTCATAGACGATGACCCGATCTTCACCCAGCATGCGGTTGGTCAGGGTCGACTTACCGACGTTGGGACGACCGACGATGGCAAACTTGATCGGCAGATCCGCGTAGCGATTCTGCTTCTCCTCCTCTTCACCGGTCTCGAATTCGCCAGTGGCCAGCATGCGGGCCAGCGCCTCTTCGTCGAACTCCTCTTCGTCCTCGCCCTCATCGGCATCGCCTTGCTCACCGACCAGATCTTCCAGGTGCGGGGCCAGGGCCAGCTCAAGCAGGCTCAGCACCCCACGGCCGTGGGCAGCGGCGATCTGATAGACATCGCCCAATGCCAGGGCATAGAACTCGGCACTGGCCGAGTCTCCGTCGATGCCGTCGGTCTTGTTGGCGACCAGGAACACCTTCTTGTCGCACTTGCGCAGGTGTTCACCGATGGCGATGTCGGCCGCGGTCAGGCCGGCGCGGGCGTCGACCATGAACAGCACCACGTCCGCCTCTTCGATGGCCAGCAGGGACTGCTCGGCCATCTTCAGCTCGATCCCCTCTTCGGTGCCATCGATACCGCCGGTATCGACCACGATGAATTCCAGCTCGCCCAGCTTGGCCTGGCCGTACTTGCGATCCCGGGTCAGGCCGGGAAAGTCGGCCACCAGCGCGTCACGCGTGCGGGTCAGGCGGTTGAACAGGGTGGACTTGCCCACATTAGGGCGCCCCACCAGGGCAACAACAGGAGTCATAAAAGCCTCATCAATCGGGTGTCATGGATGCCGCGCCCTGCTGCAATGGGGGGCATCGATAAGACGACAAAGGCTCCGGGTCCGAAGACCAGGAGCCGTCAAACTTCACTTCAACGTGGTCAAGGACGCTGAAGGGCGTACAACTTGCCACCGCGGCTCTGGATGTAAAGGGTACCACCATCGACCAGCGGTGCCGCATAGAGGCCGCTGCTGTCGAGCTCCTGCATCGCCTTGATGGTGCCATCGAAGCGATCCAGCCAGTAGAGATACCCTTCTACATCACCCACCACCACATAATCGCCAAACACCACCGGCGCCGTCACACTGCGGTTCTCAAGCTGGGTATTGGACCACAGCTCCAGACCGTTGCGACGATCCACCGCAAACAGGTGGCTGCGGCTGTCGGTGATGAAGATCTCATTGCTGCTGACCGCCATGTCGCGGTAGGCGGAATACTTGCGCTTCCATACCTCGTCGCCAGAGAGCAGCTTGCGCGCCATCAGCTGGCCGTTGTAGGCGATAGCATAGAGCTCATCGCCCGCCACCAGCGGCGTTGCATCCACGTCCACCATGCGATCCAGCTCGGTGGCACCGCGCGGGTCGGCCACCTTGGATTGACGCACCGGCTGGCCATTGCTCAGCAGGGCGATGCCCACCTTGCCATCGGCACGGCCGTAAAGTACGGCGCCATTGGTGATGACCGGGGTAGCGACGCTGCGCAGGGTCAGGGGCGGCTGCTCCTCGGCCAGGGTCCACAACAGCTTGCCATCCTCGGAATCGAGGGCCATCAGGCGGCCAGACGTGGTCAGCACCACCACCCGGCCATCCTCGACGGCAGGGCTGGAGACCACTTCACCCGGCACATTGACATGCCACAGCACCTTGCCATCGTCGGCCGAGAGGGCGTACACCACCCCGTTCTCGGAGCCGAGGAACAGCTTGCCGTAGGCTTGCACCAGTCCGCCGGACAGGCGCGGACTGCGCTTGTCGGCGTTGATGTCGAGATCGGCGAGATCGGTGCTCCACACCTCTTTGCCGTCGTCACGCTCGAGCGCGGTGACATCCCCGTCGCGGGAAGCGGCATAGATGCGATCACCGTTGATGACGGGGCGTAGTTGGGAGTAGAAATCACCGATGCCATCCCCCACCGAGCTACGCCAGAGGCTCTTGCCTTCAAAGGCGGAGTCAACCTTGGGCAGCGGCGCCATGGGGGTGAGATCCTCGTCACCGCCGAACAGGGAGCAACCTTGCAGAGCCAGGGCCACAGCCGACCCCAGCAACACCTTCTTAAACAGATTACGCATCCGGTTTCTCGTCCACAGCCACGGCCGGCAGGGCCAGATCATCCATCTTCAGGCGCAGTTCGGCGCTGCTTTGCAGGCCGCCCGCATCAGCCGCAGCTTGATAGGCGCTGCGTGCCTCTTCCGGCTTGTTCTGTGCCAGCAGGATATCCCCACGCACCTCGGCCACCTGGGCCTTGAAGGCGGCATCCTGGATCTTGGCCAGGCGGGCCAAGGCGTCATCGGCCTTGCCCTGCTCAGCCAGCACCCGGGCCAGACGCACGGCGGCAATGGCCTGCACGCTGGCATCCCCTTGGTCGGCCACGCGGGTCAATTGAGCCGCGGCCACGTCCAGCTTGCCCGCCTTGACGGCGGCAGAGGCCAGCTCGAGGGAGGCGAGATCGGCGTAAGCGCCCTTGTTATCGTTGATGAACCCCTCGACCTGAGCGAACGCCTTGTCACCCTCTTTGGTCATGGCTTCGGTCACGCGGCTGAACTCGGAGGAGGCAAGCTGCATGTTGGTCTGCTGGTGATCGTTGTACCAGCGCCAGCCGAACAGACCGGCCAGGCCGATCACGGTACCGGCTATCACCGAGGTGCCGTTCTCTTTCCACCACCCCTTGATGGCCTCAACCTGTTGTTCTTCGTTGGTATAGATTTCCACGCTACTCTCCTTTGTCCGCCAGCAGGGCAATAGCCTCGTCCACCTTGACGGTGACCTGCTCGGCCTGGCCACGCAGATACTTTATGGTTACTTCGCCATTTTGAACCTCGCTCTCGCCGAGGATCAGGGCAATCGATGCACCGCTCTTGTCGGCACGCTTGAGCTGTTTCTTGAAGTTGCCGCCACCACAGTGGCTCATCAGGCGCAGGGTCGGCAAAGCATCGCGCAGCCGCTCGGCCAGCATGAAACCGGCCACCTCGGTCCCTTCACCCACCATCGCAAGGTAGATGTCGACCGCAGGGCGCAGATCCTGGTTGAGTTCAAGGGTCTCGAGCAGCAGCAGCAGACGCTCCATCCCCATGGCAAAGCCCACCGCGGGGATCGCTTGACCACCGAGCTGCTCCACCAGACCGTCGTAGCGGCCACCGCCGCAGACAGTTCCCTGGGCGCCCAGACTGGTGGTGACCCACTCGAACACGGTCAGGTTGTAGTAGTCAAGGCCGCGCACCAAGCGCTCGTTAACCTCGTACTGAATGCCGGCGGCGTCGAGCAGGCGCTTGAGCCCGGCAAAGTGAGCACGGCTCTCTTCACCGAGGTAATCCATCAGACGCGGAGCATCGGCCAACAGGGCCTGCACCCGCTCATCCTTGGAGTCGAGCACCCGCAGCGGATTGGTGTACATGCGACGACGGCTGTCTTCGTCCAACTGCTCCTGGTGCTGCTCGAGGAACGCCACCAGCGCATTGCGATAGGCGGCGCGCTCATCGCTCTGCCCCAAGGTGTTGAGCTGCAAGGTGACGTGATCGGCAATGCCAAACAGGCGCCACAGGCGATGGGTCAGCAGGATCAACTCGGCATCGACGTCCGGGCCGTTGAGGCCGAACACTTCGACCCCAAATTGGTGAAACTGACGATAGCGCCCCTTCTGCGGACGCTCGTAACGGAACATGGGGCCGATATACCACACCCGCCGTTCCTGGTTATAAATCAGGCCATGCTCGATGCAGGCGCGCACGCAGCCGGCGGTGCCTTCCGGACGCAGGGTCAGGCTCTCATCGTTGCGGTCATTGAAGGTGTACATCTCCTTCTCGACCACATCGGTCACCTCGCCGATGGCGCGCTTGAACAGGGGAGTCTGCTCGACGATCGGCATCCGCATCTCGCTATAGCCGTAACCGGCCATCACCTGACGCAGGATCTCTTCCACCTTCTGCCACGCCGGGCTCTGCTCCGGCAGGCAATCATTCATTCCGCGAATCGCTTGGATCTGTTTTGCCACGTTGCTACTCAAGAAAAAGACGTGAAAATTGGCCGCATTATAGGGAGTTTCCCCCCCGAGGTAAAACCGCCGCACGGCGGTGAGAGACGCGGCCGCTCGAAACGGTGCGGGCCACCGAGGTGGCCCGTCACGTAAATCAGCGTTCGTCCACCTGGATCTGGTTGTCCGGATCCAACATGGCGGCGCGCGCCCGGATGCGGCGCTCAAGGGTGGGCACCAGATCCTTGTTGTCGAGCCGGTCCACCCGCTGACCGCCTTCATAGAAGGCGCTCTTGTTCGCCGCGCCAGCCAGCCCCAGATCCGAAACCAGGGCCTCACCTGGGCCATTCACCACACAGCCGATGATGGAGACATCCAGCGGGGTGATGATGTCCTCAAGACGCTGCTCGAGCTCGTTGACCGTGCCGATGACGTCGAACTCCTGACGCGAACAAGAGGGACAGGCGATGAAGTTGATGCCGCGCGAGCGGATACGCAGGGACTTGAGGATGTCAAAGCCAACCTTGACCTCTTCCACCGGATCGGCCGCCAGTGAGATGCGCAGGGTGTCGCCGATACCGTCGGCCAGCAGCATGCCAAGGCCGATAGAGGACTTCACCGCACCGGCGCGAAAACCGCCCGCTTCGGTGATCCCCAGATGCAGCGGCTGTTCGATCTGCTGGGCCAGCAGGCGATAGGCGCCGACGGCGAGAAACACGTCGGAGGCCTTGACGCTCACCTTGAAGTTCTGGAAGTCGAGCTTGTCGAGGTAATCCACATGACGCAGGGCAGACTCCACCAGCGCCTCGGGAGTCGGCTCCCCGTATTTTTCCTGGATGTCGCGCTCGAGCGAGCCGCCGTTGACCCCGATGCGGATCGGGATGTTGAGATCGCGGGCACAATCGACCACGGCCCGCACGCGCTGCTCATTGCCGATGTTACCCGGGTTGATGCGCAGGCAGTCGGCGCCGTACTCGGCCACCTTGAGGGCGATGCGATAGTCAAAATGGATATCGGCCACCACCGGGATGCGCGTCTGCTCCTTGATGAGGCGAAACGCTTCGGCCGCCTCCATCGTCGGCACCGACACGCGCACGATATCGGCACCAACTCGCTCGATACGGCGGATCTGCTCGACGGTCGCGGCCACGTCCGTGGTACGGGTATTGGTCATGGTCTGCACCGTGATGGGGGCATCACCCCCGACAGGGACATGACCCACCATGATCTGTCTGGACTTGCGACGGATGATGGGAGAAGCGTGGGAAGACATGGATTACTCCTGCGGCAGGGTTATGCGGGCAGTGCGGCCGTTGTTGTAACGGCTCATGTCGATCTCCTGGCCCTTGTACTGGATGCGGATCGCCATGGGGGCTCCGACCAGCATCTTGAGGGGCTCCTTCCCTTCCAGATCCAGTTCGTCATTGGCCTTCTTAAGGCCGCTGAAGACAATCTTGCCATCGGCATCCTTGATCTCGAGCCAGCAGTCGGCAGTGAAACTCAGCTTGAGCTGGGGCGCGGCAGCGTCCTCGGTTTCGGTTGCAGCACTCACCTCGGTCGGCTGGGCTGCCGAGACCGCCTCGGCGGAGGTATCGACGGGCGCCTGCGCCGCGCTGACGGCACCGCTCACGGTGATGCCCGCGTCGGAAACGGCAGGCTCCAGTACCGGCGCCTGCGGGTTAACCAGCTCGCTTGGCTCGGTGGGAGCACTCTCGCTGGCCGGCGTGGTGATCTCGCTGGCGGCCAGTTGCTCTTGCCCGGCAGCGCGGCGATTGGATGCCTGCCACCACCAAGCCACCAGTAACCCAGCCAGCACCAGGATCACCAGCCAACTGACGATCTTCAGGCGGCTGTCGCTGGCCTCACGGCGGGTACGCTTGGAGAAGCTTTGCATATTGATGCTGGGTTCGGGCTCTATCCCCAACGTCTTGTAGGCCTCAAGAATGGTGCTCTCCTCGATCCCCACCAACTTGGCATAGGTGCGCAGATAACCGCGGATGAAGGTGGGCGAGGCATGCTTGTCGTACGTGTCAGACTCGATGGCCGCAATCAAGGTAAGGCGAAGATGAAGGCGGGATGCGACCTGCTCACGGCTCCAGCCCATGGCTTCGCGGGCCGAGCGCAGCAACTGGCCGGGACCAACTACCGGGGAGGAGTCTTGGGAATCAAATTGCTGTTCAGTAGTCATTGGCTAAATAACGCTTGGCTTGTTGCGAATCAGGAAAATGTTCCGCCAGCTGCGATCCATACTGGTGCAACTGGGCGGGGCGGTCGAGGGCCTGGGCGAGACGCAGACGCAGCCACAGGCTGTCAGGATTCTCCACGGCCACCTCACCATAACGGTTAAGGTAAGACTGGGCTTCATCCAGCTTGCCGTGTGTGAAGGCGCTCTCGGCCAAGTCCAGTAATAGACTCGGTTTGCGCGGATTATACCCCAATGCCAGACGATAGTACTCACTCGCCTTGTCGTTTTTGCCGCTTCGTGTCGCGCAAATAGCCGCATTTTCATAGGTATCGGCAATTTTGGCGTAGCCTGGCTGGGTTACGGCGCGGTTAAACATGGCATCCGCCTCGTCGTAACGGGCCCGGCCACAGAGAAAAGCGCCATAGTTGTTCATGGCGTCAGCATCTTGGGGAGAGAGAGTCAGTACCTTCTGGTAACTGCGTTCGGCGGCGGCATAGTCCTGCACCGTCTGATAGAAGTAGGCATAGCCCAGATGCACCTCTGGGCTGTCAGGGGCATATTTCAGTGCGCGATCGAGATTGACCTTGGCCTGTTCGGTGTTGCCCTTGCGCAAATATTGAATGCCAAGATCAAGGCGAGTCTTGGCGGCAGCTTGCAGATCCGGCCCCACCACATCGTGGCGTGTATTTCCCTGACCGGTATAGGTGGTCTCGGTCACACAAGCGGGCAGCGTCAGCAACACCGCCCACATGAGCAAGGTTCGATTATCCATTATCCAACCATCGCAAGGGCTTGAAGATTAGACCATTTTGACGGAAATCCCCTCACCTTGCATCCGCTTTTTCATGGTGCGCTTGGTGCGATCGATCACATCCCCGACCAACTGGCCACAGGCGGCATCGATATCATCGCCACGGGTCTTGCGCACGATCACGGTGAAACCGTACTCCATCAACACCTTGGAGAAGCGATCGATCCGGCTGTTGCTCGGCTTGCCATAGGGGTTGCCCGGGAAGGGGTTGAAGGGGATCAGGTTGATCTTGCTCGGGGTGTCCTTGAGCGCTTCGGCCAGCTCGTGGGCGTGCTGCATGTCGTCATTGATATGATCGAGCAGCACATACTCCACCGTGACCCGCCCCTGATTGGCATTGGATTTCTCCAGGTAGCGGCGCACGGCGGCGAGGAAGGTCTCGATATTGTACTTGTCGTTGATCGGCATGATCTCGGAGCGCAGCTTGTCATTGGGGGCGTGCAGCGAGATAGCCAGCGCCACATCGATCTGATCACCCAGCATATCCAGACCCGGCACCACACCGGAAGTCGAGATGGTCACCCGGCGCTTGGAGAGGCCAAAACCGTAGTCATCGAGCATCAGTTTCATGGCCGGGACCACATTGGCAAGGTTGAGCAGCGGCTCGCCCATGCCCATCATCACCACGTTGGTGATGGGGCGCTTACCCCCCACAACCTTGGCGGCACGCCACACCTGGCCGATGATCTCGGAGACCCGCAGGTTGCGGTTGAACCCCTGCTGGGCGGTGGAGCAGAACTTGCACTCGAGGGCACAACCCACCTGGGAGGAGACGCACAGGGTGGCGCGATCCTCTTCCGGTATGTAGACGGTCTCGACCTCCTGATCTCCCACTTGCAGTGCCCACTTGATGGTGCCATCAGCGGAGCGCTGCTCGCGGCTGATCTCGGGGGCGCGGATCTCGGCGATCGCCTTGAGGCGCTCGCGCAGCACCTTATTGACGTTGGTCATCTGATCGAAATCATCACAACCGAAGTGATAGATCCACTTCATCACCTGATCGGCACGAAAC
Organism: Aeromonas simiae; assembly: GCF_014892695.1. NCBI lineage: Bacteria > Pseudomonadati > Pseudomonadota > Gammaproteobacteria > Aeromonadales > Aeromonadaceae > Aeromonas > Aeromonas simiae. The sequence continues at coordinate 1,142,314 of NZ_CP040449.1, read as the reverse complement.
GGCTTCTCGCCCAATTCGACGAAGAAGGCGCGCAGGGCATCGCGATCCAGATCCAGCAGGTTGGTTTTCATTTCGCTCATCAGAACCTCAGACAAATAGAAAGACCCCAAGAAAAAGGGCGCAGCATTGTACAAATAAAGGTGGCGCCTTTCCACCCGCAGAACAAAGGGAGATCAGCAAAAAAACAGGGGGAGCCAAGGCTCCCCCTGATGCATTCCGGGCTCGCTCACGCGCGCGGGCAGATCTCACTATCGGTGAAGAAGTAGGCAATTTCACGCGCCGCAGAGGCCGGAGCGTCGGAGCCGTGCACCGCATTGCGGTCGATGCTGTCGGCGTAACAGGCGCGCAGGGTACCCGCCAGCGCCTCCTTCGGGTTGGTCACGCCCATGATCTCGCGGTTGCGACGGATGGCATCTTCGCCCTCCAGCACCTGCACCATGACAGGGCCTGAGGTCATGAACTTGACCAGGCCTTCGTAGAAGGGCTTGCCCTCATGTTCGGCATAGAACCCCATGGCCTGTTCGCGGGTCATGTGCAGCATCTTGGCAGCCACGATACGCAGGCCGGCGGTCTCAAAACGGTTGTAGATAGCACCGATCAGATTCTTGCTGACGGCATCCGGCTTGATGATGGAGAAGGTACGTTCGATAGCCATGGTGTTCTCTTTCCTTAAAACGACAGAGGTTTTTGTTGTAATCCGTTTGCGGGCGCGATTATACGAAAACAAAAGCCGAAAAAAACACAAAAAAACAACTTTTTGTTAAACATGTTCACCATAGACACAACATGGTGACGCGGGTCACCTTCATGTTCGTATCAGAAAATACCCATGAGTGCATCATCGATGTCAAAAGAGCGTGAAAACGAAGGGGGAACGGTCAAAAAACAGGCCGAAAAAACCCCGCCATCGGCGGGGTAAAAAGCAAGCAAGGCTCCAGTCTCCCGGAGTCAGTGTTCAGGCTGTCGGCGCGCAGCACGTGTCCATGGGTCTATTGCGGGGCAGACACGGACTCATGCTGACATTCGACGAAGAAACAGACTAAAGTGGAACACGCATTTCAGGAAATGATTTATTAGCATTCCATGATGCATAAGACGAATTTCACGTCATCTTCAACTGGCTGGCGATATGGCAAGCCCAGTAAGAAGAAGTGCTGCATTGCCCCATCTAGCGCTGAACCAGCCCGCCATAAGCCGCGCGCTCTATCCCCCACAGAAAAAAGCGATGGGCAATGTCGCCCTCGCTTCCCTGGCGTATCAATAGTCACGCTGGTTTGCCCACGCCCCCGCTTTAGGGGCGATAACGCGAAGAAGCTCGGGATGGCACGTGTGTTGACGGTTGCCTGACCCCGCCCCGGATGACAGAATCGGGCGCCTGCCCGCCGTGTTAAGGAGTACGCAACATGCAAGCCGTGATGTACGGGATCAAGAACTGCGACACCATCAAGAAGGCCCGCAAGTGGCTGGAAGAGGCCGGTATCGCCTACCGCTTCCACGATGTGCGCAGCGATGGGCTGGACGCCGAGCAACTGGAGCGCTGGCTCGACGCCCTCGGTTGGGAGGCCCTGCTCAATACCCGCGGCACCACTTTTCGTGCCCTGCCCGATGCACAAAAGCAAGATCTCGACAAAGAGCGGGCCAAGGCGCTGATGCTGGCCCAGCCGGCCATGATCAAACGCCCGCTGCTTGAGCTTGATGGCCATTACCACCTCGGCTTCAAGGCCGATCACTATCAATCCCTGTTTCACCGTTAAGGACGACCCGATGTCTGATGTCATCGACTTGGCCAAGGAGCTGATCCGCCGCCCCTCCGTTACCCCGCTCGACGAGGGGTGCCAGACCCTGATGGGTGAGCGCCTCGCCGCTCTTGGCTTCACCCTCGAACCCATGGTGTTCGAAGACACCACCAATCTGTGGGCCCGCCGCGGCAGTACCGGCCCCCTGTTCTGTTTCGCCGGTCACACCGACGTGGTGCCCGCCGGCCCGCTCGAGCAGTGGCGCACTCCGCCGTTCGAGCCGACCATCGAAGCGGGCATGCTCTATGGGCGCGGCGCCGCCGACATGAAGGGATCGCTTGCGGCCATGGTGGTGGCCGTCGAGCGTTTCGTGGCCGCGCACCCGGATCACCAAGGGTCGATTGCCTTTCTCATCACCTCGGATGAAGAGGGGCCTTTCATCAACGGCACGGTGCGGGTAGTCGATACGTTGGAGGCGCGCGGCGAGAAGATCACCTGGTGTATCGTCGGTGAGCCCTCCTCCACCGCCTTGGTGGGGGACGTGGTGAAAAACGGCCGGCGCGGCTCGCTCACTGGCGATCTGCTGATCAAGGGGGTGCAGGGACACGTGGCCTACCCGCATCTGGCCGATAACCCGATCCACCGCGCCACGCCGGCCCTGGCCGAGCTGGCCGCAACCGAGTGGGACAGAGGCAATGACTTCTTCCCCCCCACCAGCTTCCAGATCGCCAACATCAACGGCGGCACCGGGGCCTCCAACGTCATTCCTGGCGAGTTGCAGGTACAGTTCAATTTCCGCTTTAGCACCGAATCCACGTCGGAAGGGCTGAAACAGCGCGTTAAGACCCTCCTTGACCGCCACGGTCTCGACTACGAACTGACTTGGACCCTCTCCGGTGAACCCTTCCTCACCGGCACAGGGGCCCTGCTCGATGCCACCGTGGCCGCGATTGCCGAGGTCAACGGCCAGCGCCCGCAACTGCTCACCACTGGCGGCACCTCAGACGGCCGCTTCATCGCCCCGACCGGGGCCCAGGTGATCGAGCTTGGCCCGGTGAATGCCACCATCCACAAGATCAATGAGTGCGTGAAGGCCAGCGATCTCGATCTGCTGACCGACATGTATCAGGGCGTGCTGGAGCGCCTGCTGGCATGACCCCGGCGCAACTGGTCGGCCTCGATGATAGCCATCTGATCCTGCTTGGGGCGGGCCCCCACCGCCTGACCCCGGAAGCCGCCGCCGCCTTTACCGCCATGCAGCAGGCAGCGAGTGCCGCCGGCCACAACCTGCAACCAGCATCAAGCTGGCGCAGCTTCGAGCGCCAACTTGCCATCTGGAACGGCAAATGGCGTGGTGAGCGCCCACTGCTGGGGGCAGAGGGGGAACCGCTCGATGCCATGACCCTGAGCGATGAGCAGAAGATAGCGGCCATCCTGCGCTGGAGCGCCCTGCCCGGCACCAGCCGCCACCATTGGGGCACCGACCTCGATATCTACGATCCGGACTGCCTGCCACAGGGAACCCGACTGCAACTAGAGGCATGGGAGTACGAACCGGGCGGCTGGTTTGCTGGTCTCGGCCAGTGGCTGCACGAGAACATGGCCGATTTTGGCTTCTTCCTGCCTTACCGGGGTGAACGGGAGGGGGTGGCCTACGAGCCATGGCACCTGAGCTTTGGCCCCCAGTCACGGCAGCAGCAGACCGATCCTGTCGCACTGGCTAAGGCACTGGAAATGAGCGACATTGAAGGCAAGTCCCTGCTCCTGGCACAGCTTAACCCGCTGTTGGAGCGTTACTGTAGCATCTCGCTACCCGAGGAGCGGTTATGAGTCTGTGGTTGTGGATAGGCCTCCCCCTGCTGTTCCTTCTTGGGTTGTTTCTTAATGCAATCAAAGACATGAAGCAGCTTGAGAAGCAACTTCCCAAATACAAGGACAAGATCCGCGAGGTCAAGGACGACGACGATTGAGACAGGGGAGCACAGCTCCCCTTTTTTTACACTTTTCATATCGAAAAAAGCACTACTAACGTGAATTAAAGAGCGACTTTCTCCCCTTATGGTCTTAAAATGGCTCAGGAATGCCTGTTTTGTAATAAATTGGAAGGAGGAAGCACGAATTGGATGCCGTTACCGTCAACCACTTTTTTCTCGTCGTCGCACTGTTGGTCGGCTCCAGCGTCTTATTAAGTTCCCTCTCCTCCCGTCTTGGCATTCCTATCCTGGTCATCTTTCTCGGCGTCGGCATGTTGGCCGGCGAGAATGGCCCTGGCGGCATTCACTTTGCCGATTACTCCATCGCCTATCTGATCGGTAACCTGGCGCTCGCCATCATCCTGCTCGATGGTGGCATGCGCACCAAGGTCTCCTCGTTCCGGGTTGCCCTCGGCCCTGCGCTCTCGCTGGCCACCCTTGGGGTGCTGCTGACCACAGGTCTGACCGGCCTGGTGGCGGCCTGGCTGTTTGACATCGACCTGATGCAGGGGATGCTGATCGGGGCCATCGTCGGCTCTACCGATGCGGCCGCCGTCTTCTCCCTGCTCGGCGGACGCAGCCTGAACCAGCGGGTCGGCGCCACCCTAGAGATAGAGTCGGGCAGCAACGACCCCATGGCGGTGTTTCTCACCGTCACCCTGATCGAGATGCTCGCCACCGGCCAACAGGCCGATGGCTGGCTGTTTGTCTGGAGCCTCATCAAGCAGTTCGGTATCGGCACCGCTTTCGGCTTTACCGGCGGCTGGCTCATCTGGAAGGTCAACAACCGGGCCGAGCTGGCCCCCGGCCTCTATCCCCTGCTCACGGTAAGCGGTGGCCTGCTCATCTTCTCGGTCACCACCGCCATGGGTGGCAGCGGCATCTTGGCCGTTTACCTCGCAGGATTGCTACTTGGCAACCAGGTGGTGCGCAGTCGCAGCACCACCCTGTCTGTGCTCGACGGGCTGACCTGGCTCAGCCAGATCTGCATGTTCGTGGTGCTGGGCCTGCTGGTCACCCCGAGCAATCTGCTGCCCATCGCCGTGCCCGCCCTGCTGCTGGCCGGCTGGATGATCCTGTTCGCCCGCCCGCTGGCGGTGTGGCTCAGCCTGCTGCCGTTTAAGAACTTCTCGGCTCGCGAGCGCTGGTTCATCTCCTGGGTCGGGCTGCGTGGCGCCGTACCGATCATCTTGGCGGTCTTCCCCATGATGGCCGGGCTGCCCAATGCCCAGCTCTTTTTCAATGTCGCCTTCTTCGTGGTGCTGGTCTCGCTGCTGCTGCAAGGCAGCTCGCTGCCGATCGCCTCGCGGCTGGCGCGGGTGGTGGTGCCCCCCACCCCGACCCCCATCTCCCGCTCAGCGGTGGAGATCCACCCCGAGAGCGAGTGGGAGCTGTTCATCTATCAGCTTGGCGCAGACAAGTGGTGCATCGGCTCGCCCCTGCGCGATCTGCACATGCCGAAAGGCACTCGCATCAGCGCCCTGTTTCGTGATGAAACCCTACAACACCCCTCGGGCAGTACCGTGTTGGAAGCGGGCGACATCCTCTGTGTGATCGCCCACGAGGTCGATCTGCCGGCCCTTGGTGAACTGTTCAGCCAGGCGCCGGAAGAGCAGTCACCGCAGCGCTTCTTTGGTGACTTCCAACTCGATGGTGCGGTGCGTCTGTCCGCGCTCGCCCCCATCTACGGCCTGACGCTGGATGGGGTGGACGATCAGAGCCTGGGGGACTACCTGAGCCAGGAGCTTGGCGATAAGCTGGTGGTCGGTGACCAACTCGACTGGCAGGGGATCCGCTGGACCGTGGCCGACATGGAAGAGCATGAGGTACGCCGGGTGGGTGTCCGCCTGCTGGGTGAACTTGAAGAAGAGTAAACGGAGGCCATATGCCCTACGGCACACTGCTTGCGGGGGGGCTCACCCCTGATCCGGCCCTCGGGCTCATAGAGGGATTTTTCGGCAAGGGATGGAGCTTTGCGGAGCGCCGCCGCTACGCCCAGTGGCTACCCCGCCATGGCTATGGCTTTTACCTTTACGCCCCCAAGGAAGATGGCTGCCTGCGCAAGCACTGGGCCGAACCATGGCCAGAGGCCACCTTGCAGGCGCTCAAGCTGCTGGCCGCCGAATGCCGGGCCAACGGGCTTGCCTTCGGGGTGGGCCTGAGCCCGATGGGCGCCCATCACGACTATGCCGGCAAGCGGGCCGCGCTCGAAGCCAAGATACGCCTTATCGACGCCGAACTCGCCCCCGATCTGCTGGCGGTGCTGTTTGATGACATGAAGGGGGACACCCCGGATCTGGCCGCCCGCCAGCTCACCATCGCCCACGACATCGCCGCGTGGAGCCAGGCGCCGCGACTGCTGTTCTGCCCCAGTTACTACTCGACCGACCCCATTCTCGAGAAGGTGTTCGGCCCCATGCCGGCCGGTTACCTGACCGAGCTAGGCCAGCAGCTCGACCCGCGTTTTGCCATCTTCTGGACCGGCCCCAAGGTGCTCTCCAAGCGCTACCCGAGCGATCATCTGGCCCAGGTCAGCGACTGGCTCCGGCGCAAGCCGTTTTTGTGGGACAACTACCCGGTCAACGATGGCAGCAAGTCGAGCCACTTCCTCCATCTGGATGCGTTTCGTGAACGTCCCGCCCGTCTGGCCCAAGAGCTAAGCGGTCACGCGGTCAACCCGATGAAGCAGGCAGCCCTGTCGACCATTCCACTGGCCTCGCTGCCGCTGAGCTATCGCCTCGGCGATCGCTATAACCCGGAGCAGGCCTTTCACGCCTCGGTACAGGCCGCCTGTGGCCCCCAACTTGGCCCGTGCATCGAAGAAGATCTGCCGCTGATGCAGGAGGTGGGGCTGGCCCAGCTCACCGCCCAGCAGCAGGATTATCTCTCCCGCCGCTACCGCCCCTTCCGCGGCCAGCCCTGCGCCGACGAGATCCTCGGCTGGCTGGCAGGGGATTACGCCTTCGATCCAGACTGCCTCACCGACTGAGCCATCCCCTCACGTGAGAGCGGGGCCTGCTGGCCCCGCTTTTTTTCTTCCTGTTCACCCCAGCGCCAGCCAGACACCGACCCCCATCATCAGCGAGCCGGCAATGCGGTTCATCAGCCGCACGTTGCCACTTTTGGCGAGGAAGTGGCGCAGGGTGCGTCCGCCGCTGGCGTAGAGCACCAGACAGCTGAACTCGATGATCAGAATGAGGCCGACCAGGGCGGCGATCTGCGGCCCCATCGGACGGCTGGTGCTGATGAAGGGGGGCAGCAGCGAGATCATGAAGGCCCACCCCTTAGGATTGGCAATGGCGGTGACAAACCCCTGCATGGCCAGGGTCAGCGCACCGCTTTGGGTTGCGCCCTCCCCCACCTCGCTGATGGCCATCTTGCCGCGCGAGCGCCACATCTGGATGCCGAGCCAGATGAGGTAGGCCCCCCCCACATACTTAAACAGGCTGAACAGGCCGGGATAGTTGAGCATCACGGCCGCCACCCCGACCACCGAGAGCACCGAAACCAGACCGACGCCGATCAGCTCCCCCCACATCATGTGCAAGGTGCGGCGCACACCGATGCTCATCCCCAGCGTCATGGAGAGGGTCATGCACATGCCGGGCGTGACCGAGACAAAGAAAAAGGTGGGAATAAACAGGGCCAGGATGGCGGGATCGATATAAGCGGACACGTAATACTCCTTTTAACGGGTCAGAGAGAGATAATGCCCTGCTAACCGAGTCGGCAGCAAGCCGGAAAGGGGGAGGAAAAGATGACTTTTTCCTGTCGTAGCGGGCTGTTTTAAACGGTTTTTTTCACACTCTCATCAAGCTCGGGTATGGGCTGGCGCGTCAATTTTGGATAAGGTATGGTCACCTCGTGTGCCAAAGAAGACCCCCATGAACGCCAAATTCGAGAAACCCGCCTTTATCCTGCTCGGCGCCATCGCGCTGGCTTCTGCCCTCTGGCTCGATTTCTACCTGCCGGAGAAACAGATCACCACCATCACAGGGGTCGAGGTCAAGCGCACCGACAAAGATGGCCCCATCAGCAAGAACAACCCGGCGGACGGCCCCACCACGGACGTCTACTACATCTACACCGAGAAGTCGGGCGAGAAGGTGCGGGTGTTCCGCAATGAGGATACCGGCTGGGGCTGGCCCTTCTACTTCAAGTTCAATGCCGCCGACGTGCAGGCCAAGGCCAAATCGATGGAGTTCGACAAGCGCCAGGCGCTCATCACCTCCTACGGCTGGCGCATCAACATGCTCTCCATGTTCCCCAACGTCACCAAAGTACAAGATGCCGCCGAAGATACCTCGACCTGGAGCTTCTTTCGCTGGTTTTGGTTCGGCGTCTGGGCGCTGGTGATGGGGCGTGCGGCCTTGTGGCTGTGGCGCGCGTTCGCCAAGGCGGAGTGAGCCATGAGCGAGCCCATCAGTAAGACCCGCACCAGCTTCTTTCGCCGCCTCTATGTGGCGCACCTCATCAGCCAGGGCACCGACAGTGTGCCCGCCCTGATGGAGGCGACCGGTATGCCGCGACGCACCGCCCAAGATACCCTAAACGCCTTGGCCGAACTCGATATCGAGTGTCTCTTCGAGCAGGCCGAAGGAGGGCGCAACAATCAGGGGCGCTACGTCATCCGTAGCTGGGGCCCCATCAATGCCCAGTGGGTGGCCGACGAGGCCGAGCGTCTGGCCAGGGAGCTGGGCTACCGCTGATCCCGGCACGCCTCGCAGCCACAATAGCGTTGCAGGGCGTCGGCCAGCATCTGGCGGGAGATGGGCTTGTGCAGCAGCCCCTGCATCCCTGCCGCAACGCAGCGCTCATCCAGCCCTGGGGTCATGTCGGCGGTGAGCGCCAGCATGCAGTCGGGGCGCCCCGGGCCGGCCACCAACTGACGAGCGGCCGAGATGCCATCCATACCGGACATGTGCACATCCATCAGCACCAACTGATAGTGGCGTGACTGGCATGCCAGCAGCGCCTCCTCCCCCGAGCAGGCCAGATCGGCCTTCCATCCCATCCGCTCGAGCATCAGCGCCGCCACGGTGCGATTCACGCCGTTATCATCCACCACCAGCACCCGCCGCTGCTGGCCATGGCGCAGGGCCACCACCCGAGCCACCTCCTGCAACAGCCGCCGCTTGTCGACCGGCTTGGCCAGATAACCGTCCATGCCAGCGGCGCGATAGCGCTCGTCCGCCTGCCCGAGGGCATCCGCCGTCACCGCTATGATGGGAACATCGGCCCACGGCGCGGCGGCCTGACGGATCCGGGTGGTCGCCGCCACCCCGTCCAGCACCGGCATCTGGGCATCCATCAGCACCAGATCGAACGGCTGCTGCTCCAGCAGCGCCAATGCCTCTTCTCCCTGCCTCGCCTCCTCAACCTGATGGCCGGCACTGCGCAGCATAGCCGCCATCACCTTGCGGTTGGTGGCATTGTCATCGACCACCAGCAGTTGCAGTGCCGCGTGCTCCACTTCCAGTTGCGGCTCACTCACCACCGGCTGCGCCACGGCCACCGGCCAGCTCAGGGTAAAGCAACTGCCCTGCCCCGGTTCGCTCTCGACCTGGATCTCGCCGCCCATCAGGTGGGCGAGACTGCGAGAGATCTCAAGCCCCAGCCCCGAGCCGCCATATTCACGGGTGATGGAGATATCAGCCTGGGCGAAGCGCTGGAACAGCATCCCTATCTGCTCGGCGCCGATGCCGATGCCAGTATCGCGCACCGCAATGACGATACGCGCCCGCGCCGCCTCCAGCGGCTCGCTCGACACCGTGAGCTGCACGCTCCCCTGCGGGGTGAACTTGATGGCATTGGAGAGCAGGTTGAGCAGGATCTGGCGCAGCCGCAGGCTGTCGGCCTGGATCCAAGCCGGCGTGTCCGACGCGATGACATAATCGAGCCGCAGCGCCTTTTTCTCGCCGCTCGGGCGCAGTAACTCGAACAGATCGTGCACCAGGCTGGGAAGGTGGCAGGGGGCCAGGTCGAGACGGATCTTCCCCTCCTCTAGCTTGGAGACGTCGAGGATGTCGTTGAGCAGCCCGAGCAGGTGCTCGGCCGACTCGCGGGCCGTCGCTAGGTAGCGGCGCTGGCGCTCACCGAGCGGTTCGTCATCGAGCAGTGAGAGCATGCCGAGCACCCCGTTCATGGGGGTGCGGATCTCATGGCTCATGTTGGCCAGGAAGCTGCTTTTCGCCCGATTGCCCGCCTCGGCGGCGTGGTTGGCCGCGATCAGGCTCTCGTTGAGCTGACGCAGCTCTTCATGTTGTTCACCGGTGCGGCGCTGCTGACGCCATGCCAGGATGGCAAACAGCATCACCAAGGCAAATTGCAGCGAGGCGATAAGGGTGGTGGTGATGATCTGGCGACGCACCGCCTCGCGCCGCGCCATGTCGAACTGAGCGGTGCGGCGATTGACCTCCAGCATCAGGGGCTGCAACCGGTCGAGCACGCTCGGCAGGGCGCTTTGCATGGTCTTGATCGCCTCGGCATCGAGTGGGGCCTGCGGCTGGGGGCCGAGCCAGACATCGGCCATCGCCACATAACCGCGCACCACATTGACCACCTCGCCAAACAGGGGCGCATCGCTGAGCAGACGGCGATCGCGCCCGGTAAAGGCGAGATCGACCCGGCTGGCGAAGATGTCATAGCGCAGTTGCAGCCGCTCGGAAGCCCCCGGATGCCACAGCAGCAGGCTGTTTTGAAAACGCAGCGCCTCGTTGTAGAGCTGGGAGTAGTTCCACATGATGCTGTCGTCGCCCTGATTGGCGTTGGCTTGCAGATCGATGAACTGGCGATACTGTACCGAGCCTATCCCAAGCAGGGCGCTCACCAACACCAGCACTATGATGACCAGAAAGCGCCGGCTGGGGCTCATGACCCAGGTCAGCATGGGTTATTCCACCCTGATCCGGTCGATCTGCCACGCTGACCAGCCGTAATAGAGCTTGGTCTGGAGCGCCGGGTTTTGATCGAACGGGAAGACGACAAAGAAGGGCCCCTTCTCGCGAACTGTCAGGCGATGGCCATCCTTGCTATGCGCCAAGATGGCGCCCTGAGTGATGAGGGCCTCAATGGGAATGGTGACCGAGTAGTCATTGAGGGCATGCACCACCAACTGCGTTCCCTGCGCCTTGACCAGCGCCAGCAGATCGCCAAGGCGAGGGCCGCGAAAGACGTGGGCGTCGTCATACCAAGGGGTGCGGGTACGGATTTCGTGTTGTGGCAACGCCATCAGCATGGGCAGATCCAGTTCGGCCAACGCGCCATGGTTGCGTGCGTGCAGCGCTCCTTCCATCGTCAGCACCACCTCACCGCGTGGCGCCGGTAATCCCCAAGCCAACGCGCTCCAGCAGCAGAGACAAAACCACACGATGCGCATCCTGTGACCTCCTTACAACGATCTGCGCCCTCTTGGCGTTGCATATTGCACACCTTGGCAGCCCGGTGCAAACCGAAACAACACTTTGTTTGCAACTGCCTAACAAAACAGCGTCTCACCATAGCGCCGCACCAACAACAGGGACAAGACACGCTCAGCGCCCCCGACCCACTCGAGTGTCGTTTCCCCATGTAGATACTCACCCCTTCTGCATCGAGCGGGCGACCGAGCAGACGCCAACACGGCGCTCATTTGCCGGTCTGCCGCTTTGCTGGCACACTCAAAACAGGTCTCTCTCGTCGCGAGCATCATGTCCACCGTCTCCTCTACCGACCCCGTCCTGCGCCTGCTGTTGGTGGACGAACAGCGTTCGTTCCACATCATGATGAAGGCCATGCTGCTCAATGTGGGGATCAACCGCATCTCTTACGCCTATTCCGCCGAAGAGGCGCGCCGCCTGTGTCAGAAAGAGAGCTTCGATATCTACCTCATCGACTACGATCTCGGCGCCGGTGAGAACGGTCGCCAACTGCTTGAGAGCCTGCGCGAGCGGCGCCTCATCCCGCCACGGGCCGTGGTGATGATCGTCAGTGGTGACGCCAGCCGGGCCATGGTGCTGAGCGCCATCGAGGCCGAGCCCGATGAATACCTGATGAAGCCCTTCTCCCAGGAGCAGTTCAAGCAACGGCTCAAGCGTGCCGTGACGCGCCGCCGGGCGCTGCAACCCCTGTTCGAGGCGCTCTCGCGCCAAGATGACACGGCCCTATTGGCCGCCTGCGAGCGCGCGGCGCAAGAGTACCCGCGCTACAGCAACTTCTGCCGCTGCCTGCAAGCCGACACCCTGATGCGGCGCGGCGAGCCCCAGGAGGCACGCCGCCTGCTGCGTCAACTGCTCGCCGCCCAGGACAACAGTTGGGCACGCCTTGCGCTCGGCAAGGCATGCCACCTGTTGGGACTGCACGAGGAGGCGGTGAGCCACCTGCACGCCTGTCTGCGCCTCACCCCCTTGATGGTCGATGCCTATCGCGCCCTGGCTGAGAGTTACCTATCCCAGGGCAAGACCGAGGAGGCGCAGGCCCAGCTCAAGCAGGCGGTCTCTCTCTCGCCCCAGTCGGTTCTGCTGTCACGCCAACTGGCCGAGGTGAGCCTACAACGCGGCGACTATGCCTGCGCCAAGGATGTGCTGCTAAACCTCATCGACATGACGCGCAACTCGATTCACCGCACTCCCCACTATCTGGGGGCCTATATCCAGACCCTGACGCTGTACGCCCTCAACAGCAACGACAGCTATCACATCGCTAACTTGCAAAAGCAGGTGAACAGCGCCCTCTCACGCCTGCGCGACGGCCTGATCAGCGCCGATTTCAACTACCCGGCCTTCGAGCAGTTGTGTCAGGCGCGAGTCCAGATCGCCTGTGGCGAGCTGCTCAAGGGCAAGAAGATGCTCTATCGCGCCAACCAGAACTGGCTCGACAAGCCCGAGAGCATGCCCCCCGCCCTGCTCGGAGAGACGGTTCTCGGCCTCTATCAGCTCGGTGAGTTCGAGTATGCCGAGAGCCTACAGGCGCTGCTGTCAGAGGATGAAGACCACCTGCTTACCACCTGCATCAGCGCCACCCGCACTGACAAGACGGTGCAAGAGCGGCGCCAGCGCTACCAGCAGCTCAACGAGCTCGGCATCAAGGCCTACCAGGCCGGCGAGCTGGAGCAGGCACTGGGCCACTTTCGCGAGGCGCTGCGCCGCACCCCGGCCAATACCGGCTCGGCCCTTAACAAGATCCAGGTGCTGCTGCAACTGCTGGCCAAGGAGCGCAAAAACAGCGAATACCTCGACGAGTGCCGCACCACCTTGAGCCTGCTCGAAGGGATCCCGCTCAACCCGGCCCAGCAGGAGCGCTTTCGCAAGCTGTGCCAGGAGTTCGCCCAATACCAGTAAGGGGGCCTATCCTCTAGGCGGTTTCCCCGCCCGAGGTCTTTCCCATGTCCCACTGCCACTATCTGGTGAGCGACGGCCGCCAGTGCCGCGAGCCAGCCGGCCCCGATGGCCTGTGTCACTGGCACGACCCCAAAAGCGACAAGCAGAGCGAAGAGACGGCGCAAGCCCTGGAGCCGTTTGTGCGCCGCATCGGGTCGTGCTCTTCTCCCTCATCATGATCGCCTGCAGCGCCGTCTTCTATTTCTTCTTCGGCCTGAGCTTTGCAGGCGAGCCCCTGATCTACCGGCCTGACGCTTCGCTGCACGACAACCTCATCTTCCTGCTCGAGTGTCTCTACTACAGCGTGGTCACCTTCACCACCCTGGGGTATGGGGATTTCACCCCGGTCGGGATCTCACGGCTGTTTGCGGCGCTGGAGGCCTTCACCGGCAGTTTCACCCTGCCCCTGTTTGTGGTGGTGTTCGTCAAGAAGATGACCCGCTGATGCCTTGCATCGGCGGCCGATTCCTAGTCCAATACCCGAAAACAACGACATGAGCATCCGGACAATGAAGATCGTCTCTTTCAATATCAATGGCCTGCGTGCCCGCCTTCACCAGTTGCAAGCCATCATCGACAAGCATCAGCCGGACATCATCGGCCTGCAGGAGATCAAGGTGCACGACGAGGCCTTCCCGCGCGAAGCGGTGGAGGCGATGGGCTACCATGTCGCCTTCCACGGCCAGAAGGCCCACTACGGGGTCGCCATCTTGAGCAAGCAAGCGCCGCTCTCGGTGGAAAAAGGCTTTCCCGGTGATGACGAAGAGGCCCAGCGCCGCATGATCATGGCCAGCTTCCAGCGCGCCGACGGCGCCATCATCAAGGTGATGAACGGCTACTTCCCGCAAGGGGAGAACCAGGCCCATGAGACCAAGTTCCCGGCCAAGACCAAGTTCTATGCCGATCTGCAAGCCTACCTTGAGACCCACCATAACCCGAGCGAGCAGCTGGTGATCATCGGCGACATGAACATCTCCCCCACCGATCGCGACATCGGCATCGGCGAGGCCAACCGCAAGCGCTGGCTGAAAGAGGGCAAGTGCTCCTTCCTGCCCATCGAGCGTGAATGGCTGGCCCGCCTGCTCGGCTGGGGACTGACCGACACCTTCCGCGCCGCCCACCCCGACGAGAGTGAGCGCTTCTCCTGGTTCGACTACCGCTCGCGCGGCTTTGATGACAACCGGGGCCTGCGCATCGATCTGATCCTCGCCTCCGACGCATTGAAAGACTCGGTGACCGAGGTGGGGATCGACTACGAGCTGCGCGGCATCGAAAAACCCTCCGATCACGCGCCGATCTGGGCCACCTTCTCCTGATCGCTCTGACATATCGGCTCATCTTGGCGCTCTCTTCGTGCCTTGTTGAGCCGATATGTCCATCTTCTCCCTGCATGACGCCCTATACTGGCCGCACATCGTCACCGGAAGGAGAAGGCCATGAAACCGACCCTGCTCACCCTCTCTCTGCTCGCCACCCTGCCCGTCTCGGCTTTAGAGCTCACCAGTCCCGATCTCAGCGAAGGCAGCCCCATGGCCGACACCTTCGTCTACAACGGTTTTGGCTGTCACGGCGACAACCGCTCCCCTGCCCTGAACTGGCGTGATTTACCGGCCGGCACTCAGCGCCTTGCCATCACCGCCTATGATCCGGACGCCCCCACCGGCAGTGGCTGGTGGCACTGGATCGTGGTCAATCTGCCCGTCAGCGAAAGCGGCCTGGCACGCGGCGCTTCGGGGCAGCTCAAGGCCGGTCTCGAGACCCGCACCGATTTTGGCCTTACAGGCTATGGCGGCCCCTGCCCGCCCAAGGGACACGGCATGCACCGCTACCGCTTCACCCTGTGGGCCCTGCCCGGCCCCCTCTCGGTGAAGGCCGACACGCCGGCTGCCATGATCGGTTTTCAGCTCAACCAGAGCGCCCTGGCCAGCGCCAGCCTGACCGCCACCTACACGAGCCGCTAACGATGACCCCACCCGCCCGGCTGACCCGCTACCAGGCCCGCTTGCCGCAAGGGCTGCGCAATGTTTTCCTGCCGGCCGCCACCCTGATCCGCATCGACAAGGGGGAAAAACGCCTCTGGTGGCAAGAGCAAGCACTGGTGCTGACGGGCGATCAGTGGCTGGCGGTGCCCGCCGGCAGCCGCCTCACCTTTCTCAATCAGCCGGGGGGTGACGGCTTTGCCTCACGGGCGTTGAGCCTGCACCTCCCCCCTCCGCAGGCGTGGTGCTCTGATGGCCCCGCGCCCGCGGCTCGCCCCTGCCTCACGACCACCCCGGCCCTCACCTGGTGTTTCGAGCGGGTCGCCGAGATGAGTGAGGTTTCCCTGTGCCGGGAGAGCGCCGAGGCGCAGGTCACCTCCCTCTATGCCGAGCTGCGCGCCATGGGGGCGCTCTCCCTGCTCTTTCCCGGTAGCGCCATGGCGCTCTCACAGCGACTGGCCGATCTGATAGCTCAGGAGCCCGGCGCCGAGCACACCCTGGCGACCCTGGCCCCCCATCTGGCCATGAGCCGGGCCACCCTGACCCGCCACCTGGCCGCCGAAGGGGTAGCCTTTGCCGAGCTGTTGGCCCGGGTGCGCATGAGCCATGCCCTGACGCTGCTACAACAACGGCTGCCTCCCCGCGAAGTGGCGCTCGCCTGTGGCTACCGCTCGGTGCGCCGCTTCGCCGATCGCTTTCGCGGCCACTTCGGGCTGACGCCGCAGGAGTACCTCCACACCTGCCCGCAATAACAAAGGGACCCGCAGGTCCCTTCTCGTGTCACCACCCGATGTTTGCGGCAGCCAGCCTCAGGCAAGCCGCCCCTCGCGTGCCAGCGCCTCGATCACGACCCGGGCCGCGGCCGAGCAGCGCGCCAGATCATCCACTCCGAGCCAGGCCAGCTCGGCAATCTCGGCAGCCGGTTGCAAGGTGCCACCATAATCGGCCTCATAACAGGTGAGGCGCACCACCACCCCATCAGCCTTGCCATCGGCCTGAGCCTCAAAGCAGCCTGCGGGCCGAAGGGTGCCATCCACCAGGCTCACGGTTAACTCCTCTTGCACCTCGCGGCGCAGCGCCGCCTCGTCACTCTCACCCGGCTCACGCTTGCCGCCGGGAAGGTAGTAGAGGTGCTTGCCGTGGGAGCGGGCACACAGCACTCGTCCCTTTTCAATACGCAACCAGGCCAGTTTGTCGATCAACACCTTGTTCTCCTTCTGTCAGGGGGTCGCCATCATACCGGCGACGACTTTAGGCAGCTCCGATTGAAAATCCATGCTACAAGGCAGGTTTTTTTGATCGCAACAGCCCCTGTTCAACTTTGCGCAATACCATAATTCATCCTGCCCTTCAGGGCAGGATGACAACGATAACAATCCGCAGGCCAGGGTGAGGACTGCCATTCAAAGGGGAGCGACATGATCCGTTCTACAACGAGAGAGTTCAACTATCTGACCAGGGGCACCCTCGCCGCCGTTCTTGGTGGTCTGCTTGGCGCCTGTGGCGGGGAGAAGGGCGATGCCGCCCAGAGCCTGCCGCCGATGCCCGTGGTGGTGGAAACCGCCCAGGCCGGCGACGTGCCGCTGACCACAGAAATGGTCGGCGAGACCGCCGGCTATCGCGAGATCGAGGTGCGTTCACGGGTGGGCGGCATCTTGCTCAAGCGTACCTATGTGGAGGGGCAACCGGTCAGCGCTGGGCAGGAGCTGTTTCTCATCGATCCCGAACCTTACAAGGTGGCGCTGGAGCAGGCCAAGGGGGTGCTGGCCCAAGAGATGGCCCGCCTCAACAAGGCCCGTGCCGACCGGGATCGCATCATCCCCCTGTTCAAGAAGCAGGTGGTGAGCCGCAAGGATTATGACGACGCCATCGCCAACTACGAAGCCGCCGTGGCCAGCCACCAGTCGGCTCAGGCCAAGGTGAAAGAGGCCGAGCTCAACTTGAGCTACACCGAGGTGACCGCCCCCATCGACGGCATGGCCAGCAAGAGTTCCCAATCCGAGGGGAGCCTCATCTCCACCAGCGGTGACAGCAGCCTGCTCACCACCATCACCCAGTACAACCCCCTCTACGTCAACTTCTCCTACTCGGAGCAAGACCGCCTCAACTTTGAAAAATCGGTCAAAAGCGGCCGACTGGAGGCGATGGATGCCACCAACTGGCGCACCCATATTCGCCTCGCCGACGGCTCCCTCTACCCGGAGGCGGGCAAGCTCAACTTCTCCGATAACCGGGTCGATCCCCAGACCGGCACCATCCGCGCCCGCGCCATCTTCGACAATAAAGACGGCAGCCTGCTGCCGGGCCAGTTCGTGCGCATGACCATCGATCTCGGGATGCGCAAAAACGCCATCGTGGTGCCCCAGCGCGCCGTCGTGCAATCCCAGGCCGATCGCATGGTGATGGTGGTGGATGCCGACAACAAGGTGGTGCCGCGCCCGGTCAAGCTCGGCGCCGTGATCGACAAGGGGGTGCTGATCGACAGCGGGCTGAAGCCGGGCGATCGCTACATCGTCGAGGGGTTGATGAAGGCCCGTCCCGGCGCCGTGGTCAAGCCAGTCAGCGCCGAGCAGATGCAGGCCATCAGTGAGCAAGTGGTCAAGGGCGCAGCCGGTCAATAAGGAGCCGCCATGTTTTCCAAGTTCTTCATCGAGCGCCCCATCTTCGCCAGCGTGATTTCGATCATCATCGTGCTGGGCGGTTTTGCGGCCATGCGCTCGCTCCCCATCGAGCAGTATCCCCAGATCACCCCACCCGTGGTGTCGGTGACCGCCTTCTATCCCGGCGCGACCCCTGAGGTGATCTCTCAGACCGTGGCGGCGCCGCTCGAGCAGCAGATTAACGGCGTGGAGCGGATGCTCTACATGCAGTCGGGATCGGCCTCCAACGGCCAGATGAACCTCAACGTCTACTTCGAGATAGGCACAGATCCGGATCAGGCCACCATCAACGTCAACAACCGGGTCTCGGCCGCCATGGCCCAGCTACCGGAAGAGGTGAAAATGCAGGGGGTGACGGTCAAGAAGAAATCGACCTCCATCTTGCAGGTGGTGACCCTGCAATCGCCCGGCGGATCGTTTGATACCACCTATCTGTCGAACTACGCCCTGCTCAACATCATCGACGAGCTCAAGCGCATCCCCGGCATCGGGGACACCAACCTGTTCGGCGGTACCGACTACGCCATGCGCGTCTGGCTGCGGCCAGATCGGCTGGCCCAACTGCAACTCACCCCAAGCGACGTGATTAGCGCCATCCGCGAGCAGAACACCCAGTTTGCGGCAGGCAAGATCGGCGCCCAGCCCACCTCGGCCCCGGTGGATTTTACCTATACGGTGCAGACCAAGGGGCGCCTTGAGGAGGTCAAAGAGTTCGAAAACATCATAGTGCGCGCCATGCACGACGGCGCCAAGATCCGGGTACGCGACGTGGCGCGGGTCGAGCTGGGTGGCAAGGACTATGACGTCATCGCCAGGGCCAACGGCAAGCCTGCCATCGGGATCGCCACCTACCTGCAACCGGGGGCCAACGCCGTGGCGGTGGCCGAGGCGGTGCACGCCACCATGGAGCGCCTCAAGGAGCGCTTTCCCCAAGACATCGAGTACCAGATCCCCTACGACACCACCGAGTTTGTGAAGATCTCCATCGAGGAGGTGGTGCACACCCTGTTCGAGGCGATCGTGCTGGTGTTCATCGTGGTCTACCTCTTCTTACAGAACTTGCGGGCCACCCTGATCCCCTGCATCGCGGTGCCGGTGTCACTCATCGGCACCTTCGCCGGCATGTTGATGCTGGGCTTCTCCATCAACCTGCTGACCCTGTTTGGCATGGTGCTCGCCATCGGTATCGTGGTCGATGACGCCATCGTGGTGCTGGAGAACGTCGAGCGGATCATGAGCGAGAAGAAGTGCTCACCCAAGGAGGCCGCCATTCTCGCCATGCAGGAGGTCTCCGGCCCCGTGGTGGCTATCGTGCTGGTGCTGTGCGCCGTGTTCCTGCCGGTCGCCTTCATGGGCGGCATGACAGGGGTGATGTACAAGCAGTTCGCCATCACGGTCGCCGTATCGGTGGCCATCTCGGGCTTGGTGGCCCTGACCCTGTCACCGGCCCTGTGCGCCGTGCTGCTAAAAGAGGGCCATCAGCAACCGGCCCGCTTCTTCGTCTGGTTCAACCATCTCTTCGATCGGCTCACCCGCCGCTACGTGCGCGGGGTGGCCTTCCTCAACCGCCGGGTCGCGGTGGCGTTTGCCATCATCGCCGTCATCGTCCTCTCCATCTACGGCCTGCTGCTGAAGGTGCCGGGGGAGCTGGTGCCGAACGAAGATCAGGGCTACCTCATCTCGGCGGTGATGCTGCCCGATGCAGCCGCCCTCACCCGCACCCAGGCGGTGGCGGATCAGTTCGACAAGATGGTGATGGCCAACCCCAACGTGCAGGACGTCATTACCTTCTCAGGCTTTGACATCCTCTCGAGCGCCGTCATCAGCAACAGCGGCCTCACCTTCATCACCCTCAAGGATTGGAAGCAGCGCCAGCAGCAGGGGGCCGACTCCTTCTCCCTGGCCAAGACCTTGCAAGGCTACAGCCTGATGGGGCTGGCCGATGGCTTTGTCGCCTCCTTCAACCCGCCCCCCATCCAGGGGATGTCGACCACCGGCGGCCTTGAGGGCTATCTGCAAAACCGTGGCAACGGCGATGCCCACGCCTTTGCCGGCGAAGTGCAGCGCCTGCTCGATGCCACCAAGCAGCGGCCCGAGCTGACCAGCGTCACCAGCACCTACCGCGCCAACGTGCCGCAGGTCTATCTCGATCTCGACCGCGAGAAGGCCAAGGCGCTGGGGCTGCCCATCAACGCGGTGTTCGACACCATGCAGGCCACCTTCGGCCAGGTCTATGTCAACGACTTCAACCAGTTCGGCCGTACCTACCGGGTGCAGTTACAATCCGAAGCCGACTACCGGGCGAAGAAGAGCGACATCAGCAACATCTACGTGCGCTCCAACAGCGGTGAGATGATCCCACTGAGCAGTCTAGTGACGGTGCGCGACGCCAGCGGCCCCGAGCTGGTCGAGCGTTTCAACATCTTCCCGGCGGCCAAGATCATGGCCCAGCCGGCACCGGGCTACAGCTCGGGTCAGGCGATTGCCGCCCTCGAGGCGGTCGCCGCCGAGACCCTCGGCAACGACGCCAAGCTGGAATGGACCGGGGCCGCCTATCAGGAGAAGGCCGCCGCCGGCAGTGCAGGCACCGCATTTGGCTTTGGCATCGTGATGATCTTCCTCATCCTGGCCGCCCAGTACGAACGCTGGACTCTGCCATTTGCGGTGATCACCGCCGTGCCGTTCGCCCTGTTTGGTGCCCTGCTTGCCACTTGGGCCGTGGGGCTTAGCAACAACGTCTACTTCCAGATAGGGCTGGTGACCCTGGTGGGGCTTGCGGCCAAGAACGCCATCCTCATCGTGGAGTTTGCGGTGATGAAGCACGAAGAGGGGATGAGCCTCATCGAGTCGGCTCTGGAGGCGGCGCGCCTGCGTTTTCGCCCCATCGTCATGACCTCGCTGGCGTTTATCCTCGGCTGTGTGCCGCTGGTCACCTCGAGCGGCGCGGGTGCGGCGAGCCGCCACGCCCTCGGCTGGCCGGTCATCGGCGGCATGCTGGCGGCGACCTTCATCGCCATCTTCTTCATTCCGCTCTTCTTTCGCCTCATCATGCGCGGCTCAGAGCAGCGGAAAAAAGCCCAGCAGCGCCACCAGGCGTGAGAGTAAAACGGCGACCCAAGAGTCGCCGTTTTTTTCCTTCTTGCTGCTTGGGCCCACCCAGAAACACGCATTCCCCATCAACAACAAGGGCGCCCGAAGGCGCCCCTGTTTCACTGCTTTTTCGGCTCCCCGACCACTGGCGGCTCGAGGGTGTGCTTGACCTCTTCATACCAGAGATCGTGGTGCTCCTTGGCCCAGGTCTCGTCCACCTCGCCGGTCACCATCCCCTCCAGCGCCCCTTCCAGCTGGAATAGGCCCATATAGATATGGAAGATGAAACCGCAGATGAGGATCAGGGCCCCGACGATGTGGATGAAGCTGGCCCACTCCATCTGGCGGCGCAGTTGGCCGAAGATGGGGAAGTCCAGAAACAGCCCGGTCGCCACGACGATGCCACCAAACCAGATCAGCAGCCAGAAGATGGCCTTCTCACCGCCGTTGGAGAAGCCCGCCGAGGGGTGGCTCCCCTTGTGCTTGCCCAACATGCCGCCCGCCTTCAGGAACCACTGCACATCCACCATGTTGACGATGTTGTGGCGGAACCACTTGATGAGCACGCCGAGCAGGCAGAGGAAGAACAGCGGCCCCACGTAGTTGTGGAACACCTTGGCAAACCAGATCCAGTGCTTCCACACCTCGATGCTCACCACCGGCTTGATGAAGTACTTGCCGTAGATGATGGCCAGCCCTGACCCCGCCAGGGTCAGGAACATGGTGGCCGTGGTCCAGTGCAGCGCCCTGTCTACCCGGCTCCAGCGCTTGAGCTTGCGCCCGGTGCGTGGTTTGGAGAGCTTGGTCTGCCCCACCAGCAGGTAGAAGAGCCCGCACATGCCCAGGGAGCCAAAGATGGCCATGGCCCCCAGCGGAGAGACCCACTTGGTCTTGACCTCGAACCACACCTGGCCCGGCACCGAGATCAGCACCTCATGCTCAGGCGAGCGGGAGGTGGTGGTGCCCGCCTGTCCATCTTTCACCGCTCGCCAGTAGTCGGCGCCGGCAAAGCCGACCGCCTCCTGCTTGGCATCGGCAAAGACAGGCGAACTCACCAGCAACAAGGCGGTCAGCAGCGCCTTCAGCCAGCTTTTCATTGCGCCTCTCCCTGCTTGCCAAGCCGCAGTTGCTTGCCCTTGCCCGCTTCGTGGAACAGCTCGTCTTCACCGGCCCAGCCGGCATGGGGCGCACCGCGCCAAGCCACCCGCTCACGGTAGATGTCGGAGATCATGGCCGCATCGCCGGCCAGCAGCGCCTTGGTGGAGCACAGCTCGGCACACATGGGCAGCTTGCCTTCGGCAATGCGGTTGGCGCCGTACTTTTTGCGCTCCGCCTCGCTGTGATCTTCCTCCGGGCCACCGGCGCAGAAGGTGCACTTGTCCATCTTGCCGCGCTCGCCGAACGCCCCGTGCTTGGGAAACTGGGGGGCGCCAAACGGGCAGGCAAACAGGCAGTAGCCACAACCGATGCAGAGATCCTTGTTGTGCAGCACGATGCCGTCGTCGGTCTGGTAGAAGCAGTCGGCCGGACAGACCGCCATGCAGGGGGCATCGGTGCAATGCATGCATGCCACCGAGATGGAGGTCTCGCCGGGCTTGCCGTCGTTGAGGGTCACCACCCGGCGGCGCTGGATGCCCCACTCGAGGGCATCGTCGTTTTCGTTCTTGCAGGCAGTCACGCAGCCGTTGCACTCGATGCAGCGCTTGGTGTCACACAGAAATTTCATCTTGGCCATGGTTTCAGGCTCCTACTTTGCGAAAACGGCACAGGGTGACCTTGGTCTCCTGCATCTGGGTCACCGGGTCATAGCCGTAGGTGGTCACGATGTTGACCGACTCGCCCAGCACATAAGGGTCAGCCCCTTCCGGATACTTGGAGCGCAGATCCTGCCCCGAGAAGTGACCACCGAAGTGGAACGGCATGAAGGCAAGCCCCGGTTTGACCCGCGGGGTGACCAGCGCTTTCACCTTGACCCGTCCCCCTTCCGGCCCCTCGACCCAGACGTCCTGCCCATCCTTGACCCCGACGTCGTTGGCATCGGCCGGGTTCATCTCGACAAACATCTCCTGCTGCAACTCGGCCAGCCAGGGGTTGGAGCGGGTCTCGTCGCCGCCCCCCTCGTACTCGACCAGACGACCGGAGGTGAGGACGATGGGGAACTCCTTGCTGACATCCTTTGCCTGCACCGAGGCGTACTGGGTCGGCAGGCGCCACAGGCTCTTGGCATCGGGCCAGGTGGCGTAATCCGCCAGCAAGTCGCGGCGCGGGGTATAAAGCGGCTCGCGGTGCTTGGGCACCTGATCCGGGAAGGTCCACACCACGCAGCGCGCCTTGGCGTTACCATAGGGCACGAAGCCGTGCTTGATGGCCACCCGCTGAATACCGCCGGAGAGGTCGGTCTTCCAGTTGCGCCCCTCGGCCTCCTGCTTCTCGGCCTCGGTCAGCTCATCCCACCAGCCCAACTGTTTGAGCAGATCGGCGGTGATCTCGGGATAGCCGTCCTGCACCTCACTGCCCTTGGGCCAGGAGTCTTCGGCCAGCAGGGAGACCCCTTGATACTCGATACCGAAACGGGCGCGGAATCCGCCGCCCCCCTCCGCCACCGACAGCGTGGTGTCATAGAGGATGTGGCTGCCCGGGTGCTTCATCTCGGGGGTGCCCCAGCAGGGCCATGGCAGACCGTATACCTCGCCGCTGACCGCGCCCCCTTCGGCCTTGAGGCTGGTCTTGTTGAAGGTGTGCCAGTTCTGCTGGTGCGCCTTGAGGCGCTCCGGGCTCTGGCCGGTGTAACCTACGCTCCACATGCCGCGGTTGTATTCGCGCACCACGTCCTCGAGCAGCGGCTGGTTGTTCTCCACCTTGATGTGCTTGAACAGCTGGTCGGCAAAGCCGAGCTTCTTGCTCAGCAGATACATGATCTCGTGGTCGACCTTGGACTCGAACAGGGGCTCGACCACCTTGTCGCGCCACTGCATGGAGCGGTTGGTGGCCGTCACCGAGCCATAGGTTTCGAACTGGGTGGTGGCCGGCAGCAAGTAGACGCCGTCGGTGCGATCGTTCATCACCGCCGCGACGGTCGGATACGGATCGACAATCACCATCATGTCGAGCTTTTGCATCGCCTTCTTCATCTCGGGGCCGCGGGTCTGGGAGTTGACCGCATGGCCCCAGTAGAACATGGCGCGGATGTTGGAGCCCTGCTCGATGAGATCGGCGTTCTCCAGCACCCCGTCGACCCAGCGCGACACCGGAATGCCGTTGTTGTTCATCGGCAGCTTGCCGTTGTAGGCCTTGTTGTCAAAGCGCGCCTTGAGCCACTCGTAGTCGACGTCCCATACCCGGGCCCAGTGCTTCCAAGAGCCCTCTTCCAGGCCGTAGTAGCCGGGCAGCGAGTCGGAGGTGACGCCAAAGTCAGTGGCCCCCTGCACGTTGTCGTGGCCGCGGAAGATGTTGGTGCCGCCGCCGCTCTTGCCCACGTTGCCAAGCGCCAGCTCGAGGATGCAGTAGGCACGGGTGTTGTTGTTGCCGGTAGTGTGCTGGGTTCCCCCCATGCACCAGACCACACAGCCGGGGCGGTTGTCGGCGAGCAACTTGGCAGCGCCGTAGACCTCCTGCTCACTCAGACCGGTCACCCGCTCCACTTCGGCCGGGGTCCAGCGCGCCACCTCTTTTTGCACCTCGTCCATGCCAAAGACGCGGGTGCGGATGAACTCTTTATCTTCCCAGCCGTTTTGGAAGATGTGCCACAGCAGACCCCAGATGAAGGCCACGTCGGTGCCCGGACGCAGGGAGAGGTACATGTCCGCCTTGGCGGCGGTGCGGGTACGGCGCGGGTCAACCACCAAAATCTTGCAGCGGTTGCGCTCTTTGGCCAGCAGGATGTGCTGCATGGCGACCGGGTGGGCCTCGGCCGGGTTGGAGCCGATGAACATGATCGACTTGCTGTTGTGCATGTCGTTGAGGCTGTTGGTCATGGCGCCATAGCCCCAGGTGTTGGCAACACCGGCCACCGTGGTGGAGTGGCAGATCCGCGCCTGGTGATCCACGTTGTTGGTGCCCCACAAGGAGGCCATCTTACGAAACAGGTAGGCCTGCTCGTTGGAGTGCTTGGCCGAGCCGAGCCAGTAGACGCTGTCAGGGCCAGACTCCTTGCGAAGACGCAGCACCTCATTGCCCACCTCTTCGATGGCCTGCTCCCAGCTCAGGCGTTGCCACTTGCCCCCCACCAGCTTCATCGGGTACTTGAGACGGCGCTCACCGTGGCCGTGCTCACGCAGTGCCGCCCCCTTGGCGCAGTGACCGCCGAGGTTGAAGGGGTGATCGAAGGCTGGCTCTTGGCCGGTCCACACCCCGTTTTGCACCTCGGCATAGACGCCGCAGCCCACCGAGCAGTGGGAGCAGATGGTGCGCTTCACCTCGACCGGCGCGTCGAAGGGCACCGTCTTGGCCTCGGCGCGGCGCATCATGCCTGGCGCCATCCAGCCGGCGGCGAGCGCACTGCCCGCCACCAGTCCTGAGTTGATCATGAAGGAGCGGCGGGTCAGCCCTTGGGCCTGCTCACCCTGAGCCGTGTCATTACGTTTGGTCAGTTTCATCGGGCGCTCCTCACTCTGTGCCACGCAGGGAACGGTAGTAGGCCTTGACGTGATCGCTCTCGCGATAGCCATTACCGTGTTCCTTGTTCGCATCATCCTGGGCAGCCACTGCCTGCCCGGCCACGCCGACCACGGCGCCAGCCACCACGGCCATGCCCGCCCCCTTCAACAGGTGGCGGCGGGAGGGGTTCTCCAGCTTCTCATCGCTCATCATGGACTCTCCGTTGTTGTTCTCGTTCATCTCAGGAGGCCGCCACCCTAGGCACGCCAAACGGCAGCCGCAGGGCCAGCTCCTGCTGGAAAAAATCGTCGGCCAGCGCACCGGCCGCCCGGTAGAAGACGGCGCTCTTGGCCGCCTGTTGATCACGGCAGCACGCCTGCACCCAAGGGGCCAGGTGCCGCTCAAAAAATTCGTTGCGCGCCGGATGCTCCTCAGCGCACAGGATAGCCATCACCTCGCACAGGGCGGCCAGGTGATCCTCGGGCTCGCACACCCCCTCCTGACGCTCGAAGCCGAGCCGCAGCAGATCGCGGCGCAGCACCGCCAGCGGCAGCTCCATCAGGGATCCGGTCAGGTACCAGGAGGCAAACGGCACGATTTCACCGCGCCCAAGGCCGATGAAGAGATCCTGATACTCCTCGGCCAGCTCCTGCTCGCTGCGGCTGCTCGCCGCCAGTTGCACCAGCCCCAACCCGCGGGCCAGCGGCCCCGGCTCGGCTTCAATGGCGCGCAACCAGGCCAGCGCCTCGCCAGCGGGCGCCGCACGCCACAAGCTGGCCAGCAGGGCATACATTTCACTTCGCATCATTTCGTTCATCGCGGCCCCTTACACCTTGACCTGGTCGAGTGGATTGGCCACCAGAGGCTCGAACACATCGCGCACCCGGCAGTCTTCACACATCAATAGCCGCTCGGCAGCCGCCCCTTGGAAATGGCTGTGCCCGGCCAGCTTCTCGCGAATGCGCCGCACCAGCGAGGCGGGGGCAAACGGCTTGCCGCAGCGGATGCAGCAGGCGGCCTCTTCAGCCTTGAGCAAACGATCGGCGCGACGCGCCTCGGCCACGGGTTGCAGCCCCGGAGCCAAGGTGATGACCCGCTCCGGGCAGGCCTGCTCACACATGCCGCACTGCACACAATCTTGCTCGGTAAAGCGCAGCTCAGGCACGGCGCCACCCTGGCTGGCATGCAGCGCCCGGGTCGGGCAGACCGCCACACAGCCCATGCAGAGGGTACACCCCTGCTCATTATTGAGGCGCACGGCGCCATAGGGGGCGCCCGCCGGCACCGCCAGCGCCGCCATGGCGCCGCCATGGGCGGCATGCAGGGCATCAAAAGCCGCAAAGAGCCGCTCGCGCTTACTCCCCTTGGGGGTCTCCGGCAGCGCAACTGGGCGCTCGGCCAGGGTTTCCGGCAGGGCCGTCCCCGGTTGCCACACGCTGATGGCCTCTTGGGCCACGCCGGCCCCCTCCAGCAAGGGGGCGGCTAGGGCCAGCTCACGCTCGAGCGCCTGGCGCGTGGTCGCGCCGCACTCGGGGTGCAGGGCAATGCTCACCCGGCTCGCACCGGCGGCCAGGGCGCCCAACCAGCTCTCAATGCCGACCGAGGCACTCTCCTCAACCGGCAGCAACAACCAGTGGCCCGGCAGCGCCTCGGCATCGAAGGCGGCGCATTCGGCTTCGCCGGCGATCAGCAGATGGGGATGGCTTCCCCCTGCCTCGCGGTAACGGGCCAGCAGGCGCCACAGGTAATCTTCCTGGGTCGCGGCGCTCGGCTGCTGATAGCTGATGGCGCCGGTCGGGCAGGCGCTGGCACAACTGCCAAGCCCTTGGCAGAGGAAGGGGTCGATACGAATTTCGCCCTGATCGGCGCGCAGGGCATCGGTCGGGCAGAGATCGAGGCAGCGCCGGCACCCCGGTACACCACGGGCAGTGAAGGCGCATGCCTCGTTGTCGAGCTTGAAGTAGCGCGGCTTGTCAAACACCCCCATCAGCTCGGCCAGCGCCGCGATGGCGCAGTCCAGCTCGTCATCTTCACTCAGATGGCGATAACCGAAGGGGGGGCGCTCCAGCGCCAGCAGCGCGGTCTGACCCAGATCGAGCACCAGATCAAAGCGCCCCTCCGGGCCGTAGCAGACCCGCTCCAGCGCCACCGCTTCCCCCTCGGGCCCACGCACCGTCAGGCCGTATTGGCCGAGATAGCCGTGCAGCTTGGGGGAGCGAGCTAAGAGGGTCTCCAGATGGGCGGTTGCCCCAAAGACAGCGTCGAGATCGCTGGCATCGGGATGGCGCGGCTGCTCGCTCACCGCCAGGGTGAGGCGCAGCGCAGGATGGGTCAGAGCGCGGACGGCAGCCCGGCGTACCCGATCCTCGGGGCCGATCAGCAGCAGCCGGCCATGGCTGTGGTAGGTGACAGTGACCGGCAACAGGTTGTCGGCCCGTCCGGTCAGGCGCAGGGCCTGGCCCCGCGCGTACAGGTTCTTGTTATCGACGCTCACAGTGTTTCCTCATGCAGCCGGACTACTTCGGACCGGTTGCTTATTGGGGGCTTGCAATAGCAATAAGCCGGCCAGGGTGGTGGGAAGAAAAATCCAAGAGAGGGAGTCAGGATCCATTTCTCTCTTCATCACCCTCATCAAAAGCGACATTTTGTCCCACCACTGAGACCAAAATGTCCCCATCCTCGTCAGGGTCATGCGCCACTATCTCTGCTTTCTCGCTCTGCTCCTCTTCTACGGGCTCGACCAGCCAGCCACGCAGTCCGGCCACCAGCTCGGCGCTGAGTAGCTCGGGAGCGGCGAAGTCCTGAGTGTAGTCGTCAAGCCCATCGGGCTTGTGTTGGCGAAACAGGGCGCGCAGCGTCTCTTTGTCAGGCAAGGAGGGCACGGCCGGCTCCGCATGTTCAGGCAGCGCGTCGATGCCACTGACCCGCGCCGCCATCCCGCTATCGGGCGAGACCGGCTCCGCAGGGGCCACCGGCTCGGGTTCAGGGGCGATCGGATGGAGCTTGCGCTGCGACCAGCGGCGCAGAAACTCGCTCATGGCTGCGCCCCTTCCAGCGGATCGCCGCGCAGTGGGCAGGCATCCGGGCCGACGGTCTCTCGGGCCCGTCCCTTGCCCTTCTTACCCTTGCCACGGCGCTCAGCTCGCCATGGCGGCCGATAAAGGCCTCGCACCAGGCTTGCAAGGCCTCGGGCAGCGGGCAGGAGAGCACGGTGCGATCGCCATCCATGTAGGCCGCTGCCACGCTCTGGCTCAGGGTGAGCAGATCGGCGCGCAGGCTTTCGCCGGCGCCGCTCGCCACCAGAAACAGGCGCGGCGCGTCCGAACTCAGGTTGAAGCGGTAATCGCTGCGCTCGTCGCGATAGAGGGTCAACGGCAAGGCGTTGGGAAGATCTGGCGCGGCGGGTAGCACCGCGGTCAGCTCGGGGGTCAGGCTCTGCCAGCGACCGACCCGGCTCTCGCGCAGCGATAGTTGGGGCAGCAGCCAGCGCTGATCCGAATGAGGGGATGTTTCGCTCATGACGGCTCCAGTTTGGGATGGAGAAAGCCATTCCATTGCAAGAGCGGGGCCAATACACAACGTGGAGGGGAACATGGAATGGAACTTGCTCCTGTCGTGGCTTTGCCATCAGGAGCCTGCAAACCATGACCCTCCCCCCCTTTATCAAACGCAGCAATCCGGTCGAGCTCACCATGACCGTCGAGGTGATGGATGAGCAGGGGCAGCGCAACACCCAGCAGATCGCATGCGAGCGGCCGCTCACCGTCTACCTCAACTGGAAGGAGGTGGTGACCCTGATGACGCTGGGGGCCCGCCCCGAGGCGCTGGTGCTGGGTTATCTCAAAAATCAGGGGTTTATCCGGGATCTGGCCGCCATCGACTCGCTGATCGTCGACTGGGAGAGCGAAGCGGCGGCCCTCATCACCCGCGAAGAGACCTGCGATATCGACCAAGCGCTGGAGAAAAAAACGGTCACCTCGGGCTGCGGTCAGGGCACCATGTATGGCAGCGTGATGAAGCAGCTTGAGGGGGTGCGCCTCGTTCAGGGACAGGTGCGCCAGAGCACTCTCTATGCCCTGCTCAAGGCGCTGTCGGCCTACAACGACACTTACAAGCAGGCCGGCGCCGTGCACGGCTGCGCCCTGTGCCGGGGCGCGCAGATCCTCTCGTTTGTCGAGGACGTGGGGCGCCACAACGCGGTCGACACCCTGGCCGGCGAGCTGTGGCTCAGCGGTGACAGCGGCAGCGATAAAATCTTCTACACCACGGGCCGGCTCACCTCCGAGATGGTGATCAAGGTGGCGCAGATGGGCATCCCTGTGCTGCTGTCGCGCTCCGGGGTCACCCAGATGGGGCTCGATCTCGCGCGCCAGCTCGGCATCACCATGATTGCCCGCGCCAAAGGGCGTCACTTCCAGGTCTTCAGCGGCCACGACAACCTGCTGCTCGATGAGAAGCCGCCGGTGCTGGAGAGTGCCCGCCGTGACTGAGTTTATGAATGTGCGCCAGGTGGCGGAATATCTCGATCTTAACGAGAAGAAGGTTTACCAGCTCGCCAACGAGGCGCGCATCCCGGCCACCAAGGCGACCGGCAAGTGGCTGTTTCCCAAATCCCTGCTCGATCGCTGGCTGCTCGGCAGCTGCCACGACGGGGTGATGAACGATAGGCTGATCCTGGCCGGCTCCGACGACATGCTGCTGCACCACGGGGTGCAGCGGCTGGCCGAGCGGCTCGGCACCGCGGCGCTGGTCGGCTACACCCCGTGCGGCACCCGCCAGGGGCTGGCGATGCTGGCGCGCGGCCACGTAGATCTGTGCGCCATCCACTGGGGCCGGGCCGAGGAGTCGCACCTGCGCCATCCGGCCCTGATCCAGCAGTACCAAGGGCACCGTCAGTGGGTTCTGGTGCACGGCTTTCGCCGCATGCAGGGGCTGCTCCTACGCCAAGGGCTTGGCGATCTGAAGGCGCCGCAGACCCTGCCGCTGCGCTGGGTGATGCGCCAGGAGGGGGCCGGCAGCCAGCGGGCCCTACAGGAGTGGCTGCTCACCGAGGGGCGTTCGCTAGAGGGACTGCACTGCGCCGTCCAAGCCGGCAGCGAGCGGGATCTGGCGGCGGCACTGTGCCGTGGCGAGGCGGACGTGGGGCCGGGGGCCCTCTCCACCGCCACCGAGTTCGGACTGGGGTTTGTCCCCCTCTCTCAGGAGAGCTTCGATCTGGTGATGCCGCAGGGGGTCTTCTTTCGCACCCTGTTGCAGCACCTGATGGAGTGGTTGCAGGGGAGCGAGGGGCGCGAGCTGGCGGCGCGGCTTGGCGGCTATGATCTGGCCCAGAGCGGCAAGCCGCTGTGGAGTGGCCAGAGCTAGGGCGCCGCCTCCTCCCCGCCCAGACCCAGCCGCCACGCATCGGCCTGGCCCTGCGCCTCCCCCGGCTCGTGGCTGGCACGGCTTTGCAGGCGCACCGTAAAGCAGCTCCCCTGCCCCGGCACCGACTCGACCGAAAGCTCCCCCCCCCAGCGGCTGACGATGCGGTGCGAGAGCGCCAGCCCTAGACCGGTGCCATTGGCGCGAGTGGTGAAAAAAGGCTCGAAAATGCGCTGCAACAGCGCAGGCTCGATGCCGCAGCCATCGTCCTGCACCCGGATCTCCGCTCCCCGCAGCGCCCCCTGCTCACGCCAGTCGCAGGTACTCACCACGATCCGGCCCCCCTTGCCGCTCTGCTCACGACGGCGGGCGATGGCGTGGGCGGCATTGACCAGCAGGTTGACCATCACCTGCAACAGTTGCTGGCGATCGGCCTCGATAGGGGCACTGGCCGACAACTGGCATTCGAGGGCGATCGACTGCTGGCGCAGGGTCGCCCCGACCAGCGTCAGGCTCTCTTGCACGATGGGGCCCAGGTGCTGCCACACCGGAGGGGTCTCGTAGTCACCGGGACGCGAATACTGCAACAGGCTGCGGGTGATGGCCCGGATGCGATCCACCTGAGTGAGCACCAGCTCAATCTCGTCGCTCACTGGTGCGGCTGCCTCCCCCAGCTCCAGCTTGAGCAGCTCCATGTTGCCGAGGATCACCGCCAGCGGATTGTTGATCTCATGAGCCACCCCGGCGCACAGCTCACCGAGCGCCGCCAGCTTCTCGCTGATGAGCAGTTGCTCTCGCGCCTCGGTCAGCATGCGGATGTGCTCCTCCAGCTCGGCGGTCTTCTGGTGCAGGCTCAGGGTGCGGGCCGCCACCTTGCCCTCTAGCTCCTCGGCGGCGCCGGCTATCTCGCGGTTACGCTCGGCCAGCAGATCGAGCATGGCGTCAAACTGGCGCCCTAACTGGGCCAGCTCATGCGCCGGATCGAGCCCGAGCGGGCCGATACGCGCCTCCTGCTGACGCCGAGTGGCGCGCACCACTCGGTGGATCTGCTCGATGGGAGAGAAGAGATCGCGCGCGCCGCGATAGACCAAAAGTCCCGAGATGAGCAGCAGCAGTGCCACCCCACTACCCAGCTCGAGCAGATTGACCAGATAAGTGCGCACAAAGGGCCACTCAGGGAATCCCACATAGAGCATGCCGATGGCGTGGCCGTGCAGATCGCGCAGCGGCTCGTAACCGGAGACCGCCCAGGCGTCGTGCACCCAGGCCCGATCGACCCAGCTCACCCCCTGCTCAAGCACCTGCCGGCGCACCGGAGCCGACACCTGGGTGGCCAGCGCCCGTCCACCGCCCCGTGCGCTGTCAGTCGGTACATTGGTGCTGACCCGCAGATCGCCGAGAAAGAAGGTGACGGCGCCACTCTCCCCCTCCGGCAGGGTACCGGGCACAAACACCTGATCGCGCAACCGATCGACCAGCTCACCGTCGCGGTTGATGAGCGCCCCCCCCTCGAGGATCCCCAGTAGCTGCCCATCCGGCCCCAGCACAGGCACCCAAGAGAGGCTCATCAGGCCGCGCCGCTCTTCACCCACGCGGGCCTGCTCGACCAGCGCCGGATTGAACGCCGCCAACTGCTCGGGCGACCAGATGGCGAACTGGGTTACCGGCGCCCCCAATCGCAGGCGATCGCGCGCCGCCTGCGGCAGGGCATCGAGAGCCACATCGCGGCGCAGGCGCACGCCATCGAGCGGCCAGCGCTGGGCCGGATCGTCCAGCCAGCCATCGAGGCTCTCTGGCGCTTGGCGCAGCCGCTGCTGGAAAGCCCAACTGTCTCGCAGGTGGGCCAGCAGATCGCTCTGGTGCTCCTGCTCGACCCGCAGCGCCTGATGCGCCACCCCGAGATCGGCGCGCACCCGCGACAGCAGGTTCTGCCAGCTGTAATTGAGGGTCCAGTAGAGGGTCAACCCCAGCATGCCAAGCAGGGTGACCAAGATGGGGACAGAGGTGAGGGTAAGCAGGCGCCAGCGCACCCGGGTGCGCCAGCGGCGCAGCAGCGAGGGGGTCACGCCTGCTCCCACTCCTTGAACTTGCGCTCCAAAGTCTTGCGCGCCACCCCGAGAGTGCGGGCCGCCGCCGACTTGTTGCCGTCACAGCGCGCGACCACTTGCTCGATGTGAGCCCGCGCCACGCGCGCCAGATCCCACTCATCGGGGTAGCCGCCCTGAACGGCCTGAACGCCCGCCTCGGCTTGCCACTCCAGCGCGGGCGGTTTGCCAAGCAGCAGGCTGCGCTCGATGAGGTTACGCAGCTCACGCACGTTGCCGGGCCACTCGTGAGCCTGCATCGCTGCTACATCCTCGTGGGTCCAACGCAGCGGCGCCATCCCCATCTCAGTGGTGAGCCGCTCGGTAAAGTGGTGCACCAGCGCCGGAATATCCTCGGGCCGCTCACGCAGGGGTGCCACCTTGAGGGTGACCACGTTGAGGCGGTAGAAGAGGTCGGCCCGAAAACGTCCGGCCTCCACCTCCTCTTTGAGGTTACGGTTGGTGGCCGCCACGATGCGCACGTCCACCGGCAACTCGCGCTCGGCCCCCACCGGGCGGATGGCCTTCTGCTCCAAGGCACGCAGCAACGAGGACTGCATGGCCAGCGGCATCTCGCCGATCTCGTCGAGAAACAGGGTGCCCTGCTGAGCGACCCGAAATAGCCCCTCGCGCCCCTTACGGGCACCGGTGAAGGCCCCCTGCACGTGGCCAAACAGCTCGCTTTCGAGCAGCTCGGGGGCAATGGCCCCGCAGTTGACCGGCACGAAGGCTCCGGAGCGGCCGGAGAGCTGGTGCAGCGCGCGGGCCACCAGCTCCTTACCTGTGCCCGACTCCCCCTCGACCAGCACCGCCGCCGGCGAAGGCGCCACTCTGGCAATCATGCACTTGAGCTCGGCGGTGGTGGCCGAGTCACCGATGAGCTGCACAGGGAAGTGCTTGCTCACCTCCTCGCGCAGCAGCCAGTTCTCCCGCTCTAGGTGGCGGCGGGCGATCACCCGATCCACCGCCTGCACCATCTGCTCGAGGTTGAACGGCTTGAGGATGAAGTCGCTGGCGCCGAGGCGCAGGGCTCGCAGGGCCGACTCCATGTCGCCATAGCCGGTCATGAAGATGAGATCGGAGCGGCGCTCGCTCGGTTGCAAGGATTCGTGCCACTCGATGCCGGAGCGCCCCGGCAGGCGGATATCGGCGATGATGAGGTCGAAATGGAGCCGACTGCGCAGTGCCTCGGCCTCCTCGACGCTGGCGGCGGTCTCAACCTGAGCGAAGCGCTTGGCCAGCGCCTTGCCCAGGAAGCTGCGCATCCCCGGCTCGTCATCGACGATGAGCAGTGAAAGGGCAGACCAGGTGGTCATAGGTAGCGTCATGGGTATCGCTCCGACTGGGTAAGAGGGCTCCGACAGAGGTGGGACATTTTGTCTCGTTTGCCGCCATAAACCAAGCCCAGGGCGTAAGCAGGCACCATTGGCCCCCTTTGAAAGGCGATAAGTCTTTGTTTTAATGTATAAAAAGTAAATGTCATCAAGCTGGCACCGCCCTTGCTTAATAGCGTCTCCCCGGGAGCCCGGGACTGTCCCGGCTCCAGCTCATCATGGAGAATTCGATGAAACGCCTCGCCGCCCTACTGCTCGGCGGCCTGCTGCTCTCCCAGCAGGCCATGGCCGAACCGGCCAATCCGCTTATCCGCCTTGCCACCACCACCAGCACAGAGCAATCCGGCCTGCTCGGCTGGCTGCTGCCCCAGTTCACCAAGGAGACCGGCTACCAGGTTCAGGTGCTGGCGGCCGGCACCGGTCAGAGCCTCAAGATGGGTGAGAACGGCGATGTGGATCTGGTGATGACCCACGCCCCCAGCTCGGAGCAGAAGTTTGTCGACGCCGGCTTTGGCATCGAGCCGCGCCACCTGATGTACAACGACTTCGTGCTGGTCGGCCCGGCGGACGATCCTGCCGGCATCAAGCCGCTCAAGGATGCAGCCAAGGCCCTCAAGGCCCTGGCCGATAAGGATGCCGTCTTCGTCTCGCGCGGTGATGAGTCGGGTACCCACGTCAAGGAGAAGGCGCTGTGGCAAGCCGCCGGCATCACGCCAGCCTTCAAGGGCTACAAGTCCATCGGCCAGGGGATGGGCCCGACCCTGACCATGACCTCAGAGCTGGGTGGTTACACCCTGACCGACCGCGGCACCTGGCTCGCCTATGAGGGCAAGCTCAAGCTGGCCCTACTGCTGGAAGGGGATACGCGCCTGTTCAACCCCTATCGGGTGATCCTGGTCAACCCGAAGCGCTGGCCCAAGCTCAACACCGAAGGCGCCCGCGTCCTCTCTGACTGGCTGGTCTCCCAGCATGGCCAGCAGCTCATCAACAGCTTCACCGTCAACGGCAAGCCGCTGTTCGTCGCGGATGCCGACAAGCCCGCATGAGCACCCTGCTCGACACCAGCACGCAGGCCCTGCGCCTGCTGCTGACCGCCGACCCCGAGCTATGGCAAATCGTCGGGGTCTCCTTTACGGTGTCGGGGCTGGCGCTGGCCCTGTGCTGGCTGCCGGCCATGCTGCTCGGTTTTGGCCTCGCTTACCTCAACTTACCGGCGCGCTGGCTCTGGCTGACGGCGCTGCACACCCTGCAATCGATCCCGAGCGTGGTGATCGGCCTGCTGCTCTATATGCTGCTGTCTCGCTCCGGCCCGCTCGGTGACTGGCAGTGGCTGTTTACCCAGCAGGGGATGATAGCGGGCCAGGTGCTGATCGGCTTTCCGGTCATCGCCTCCATGTCTCACGCCACCTTCCAGCACAGCGACCGGCGCGCCTTCGAGACCGCCCTCACGCTCTCCGGCTCGCGCCTGCGCGCCTTTCGCCAGCTCTGCCACGAGTGCCGCTTCGGCCTGCTGGCCGCTGGCATCACGGCGTTTAGCCGGGTGATCACCGAGGTGGGGTGTGCCACCCTGGTGGGGGGCAACATCCTCTACTTCACCCGTAACATCACCACCGCTATCGCCCTAGAGACCCAGAAGGGGGCCTTCACCCAGGGGATTGCCCTTGGTATGGTGCTGCTTGCCCTCGCCCTCGCCCTCAACCTGCTGCTCTCCCTGTTGCAAGGGCGCGCCTTTCTGAGAACCTGACATGCTGACCCTCCATGCCCGCAACCTGCACATGCAATTTGGCGAGCGGCCACTTTTTTACATTCCCGAGCTGATCATCGCCCCCGGCGATGCCATCTGGCTGCGCGGCGCCAACGGGGTGGGCAAGACCACCCTGCTCAAGATCTTGGCCGGCTTGCAGCGCCCAAGCGGCGGTGAGCTGAGCAACCGCCCCTCCCTGCTGCTCGCGCTGGCGCGGCGCTTCGGTTTGCGCCAACCGGGGCCGGGGCGGGTCATCTATCTGCACCAGAGCCCCTACCTGTTTGACGGCACGGTGCGCGACAACCTGGCGTGGGGGCTGAAACAGCGCCACCATCGGCGCCTCATCGACGCGCTTCGCCGCGCCGATCTCGAGCACCTGGCCGCCGAGCACGTCTCCTTGCTCTCCGGCGGTGAGCGTCAGCGTCTGGCTCTGGCCCGCGCCTGGGTATTGCAGCCGGCCTACCTGCTGCTCGATGAGCCCACCGCCAATCTCGACAGCCACTCCATTGCCCTGATGGCCGATCTGGCGCAGGATCTCGGTGAACAGGGCTGTGCCCGGGTGGTCACCAGCCACCAAGAGAACCTGCTGACCGCCCGCTGCCAGCGCCACTGGTTGTTGCAGCACAGCCAGTTAGTGGAAAATGGCCCACTGACTCTGTATCGCATGCCAACACGAGAAGACCATGTCCAACACGCCTGATCCCCTCTCTGCCGTCATCCTGGCCGGTGGCCGCGCCACCCGCATGGGTGGCCAGGATAAGGGGTGGGTTCCCCTTGCCGGTAAGCCGCTGATCCAGCACGTACTGGAACGCCTAGCCCCCCAGGTCGATGAACTCGTCATCAATGCCAACCGCTCGCTCGAGCAGTACAGCCAACTGGCGCCCGTGGTGAGCGACCGCCTGCCGGACTACCCCGGCCCGCTGGCCGGCATGTTGGCCGGCCTAGAGCGGGCCCACCACGACTGGGTGCTATTTGTCCCCTGCGACACCCCGTTCCTGCCGACCGATCTCGCCGCCCGCCTGTGCCAGGCACGCACTCCCGGGTGCGACGTGGTGGTGGCCCACGACGGCCACTGGCTGCAACCCGTGGTGGCGCTGGTGCGGCGCGCCCTCGCCCCGGATCTGGCCCTGGCGCTGGCCGAAGGGGAGCGCAAAATTGACTACTGGTTTGCCCGCCACCACATGGTGCAGGCCGACTTCTCCGACTGCCCGCACGCCTTTGACAACCTCAACCGCCCGGAGGATATCGCCCAGCATGAAGCCCGCTAATCCCGATCTGCCCATCATCGGCTTCGCCGCCTGGAGCGGCACCGGCAAGACCACCTTGCTTGAGCAGCTCATTCCCGAACTCAACCGGCGCGGCCTGCGTCTGGCGGTGCTCAAGCACGCCCACCATGACTTCGACATCGACCAGCCGGGCAAGGACAGCTGGCGCCTGCGCAAAGCCGGGGCTGAGCAGGTGCTGATCGCCTCGGCGCGGCGCCATGCCCACCTCACCGAGACGCCGAACGGGGAGCCGGTGCTGGCCGAGCTGCTGGCCAAGCTCGATCGCACCACGCTCGATCTCATCCTGGTTGAGGGGTTCAAGCAGGACCCGATCCCCAAGATTGCCCTGCACCGCGCCGCCCTCGGCAAGCCGCTGCCCGAGGTGCGCCAGCAGGATCTGCTGGCGGTGGCGAGCGACGCGCCGCTCGAGCTGGCGGTGCCGCTGCTGCCGCTCAATGACATCCCGGCCATCGCCGATTTCATCGAGCGCCATATCAAGGCGGCGGCTGCCCCGGCAGAGGAGAGCTGCGACACCTTAAGCCCGGCATTTCTCTCGGTGACGCAGGCGCGCGCGCAGATCCTCACCGCCCTTTCCCCCCATGAGCACCATCTCGAGCGTCCGCTCGGCGCGTGCGCCGGTTTGGTGATGGCCGAGGATCTGATCAGCCCGTGCAACGTGCCGCCCCACACCAACTCGGCGATGGACGGCTATGGCATCGACGGCAGTGTGTTGACTCACGGGAGCTGGCAGGTGGTGGGCGAGGTGCTGGCCGGCCACCCCAGCTCGCAGCGCGTGGCCGCCGGAGAGGCGGTGCGGATCATGACGGGCGCCCCCCTCCCCCCCGGTGTGGATACAGTGGTGATGCGCGAGCAGGCGGTGGAGGAGCAGGGGCGGGTGCGCTTTAATGCCCCCCTCCAGCGCGGGCAAAACGTACGCCAAGCGGGTGAGGATCTCCCCATGGGGGCGGTGGCCATCGCACGGGGCACCCGGCTGGGGGCCGCCGAGCTGGGGCTCGCCGCCTCCCTCGGCTGTGCCAGCTTGCAGGTGCTGGCGCCGCTCAGGGTCGCCCTGTTTAGCTCCGGCGATGAAGTGCAGGCTCCGGGCGAGGCACTGCGCCCCGGCGCCATCTACGATAGCAACCGCTTCACCCTGCGCGCCCTGGCCGAGCGCGCCGGGGTCGAGGTGGTCGATCTTGGCATCCTGCCCGACCATCAGGCGGCCATCACTCAGGCGCTGGCCCAGGCCGCGGCCGAGTGCGATCTGGTGTTGAGCTCGGGAGGGGTGTCGGTGGGCAATGCCGACTATATCCGCGCCGCCCTCGAGCAGCTGGGCAGCATCGCCTTTTGGCGCATTCAGATGCGCCCCGGTCGGCCGCTCGCCTTCGGCCAGATTGCCGGCACCCCCTTCTTCGGCCTGCCCGGCAACCCGGTCGCCGCCGTGGTCTGCTTCTTGCAATTCGTGCTACCCGCCCTGCACGCCATGCAAGGAAGGTCATGGCAGCCGTGGCGCCTGCGCGCCCAGGCCAGCGAGGGGATGAAGAGCCGCCCCGGCCGCACCGAGTTTTTACGCGGCGTCTTCACTCAAGACAGTAATGGCCGCCTCACGGTGCGCACCACAGGGCCGCAGGGATCGGGGATCTTAAGCTCGGTCGCCCAGGCCAACTGCCTCATCGAGATCCTGCCGGCGCAAGGCGCAGTACAACCCGGTGAATGGGTCTGGGTTCACCCGCTGCAAGGCTTGCTCGGCTAAACCGGAACCGACTGTGCAGGCGCTGGCTTTGTGTCACAATGGTCAGGCGCGGGCCTCAAGGAGGAGGACGGATGATTCGAGGCATAGGATGGCTGTTACTCGCCTCTCTGGCATGGCCGGGACTGGCTGAACCATTGCGGATAGGGGTCAGTTTGGCCATCCCTCCCTATGTCATCCGCGAGCAAGACAGGGGGATTGAACTCGATCTGCTGCGAGAAGCCTTTGCCGGCTCCCCCTATCAGCCCGAGTTCAATTACCTCTCCCTGCGCCAGACGTTCGAGCAGATGGAGCTGGGGCACCTCGACGGCATCATCAACGTCCGCCCCGGCATGCTCAAGCGTGGTTACCTCTCCCAGCCGGCCATCACCTTCCACAACTATGTGTTCACCCTCACCCCGCTGCGCATTGAGCGGCTGGAGCAGTTGGCCAATCTCAATGTGGTGGCCTTCCAGCGCGCCAGCGATATCCTCGGCAGCGCCTTTGCCAACGCCATCCGGCGCAGCCGTAGCTATCAGGAGCTAGCGCGTCAGGAGTTGCAGGTAAAGCAGCTATTTGAGGGGCGCGCCCAAGCCATCGTGCTAGAGGAGCGGATATTTCTCCACTATCTGGGGGAGCTGGCCGCCAGTGAGGGGGCTCCCTATGATCCCAGCCGGGTAATACGCAACGATCTCTTCCCTGCCACCGTCTATCACTTCGCCTTCGCGCGGGCTGAGCTACGCGATTGCTTCGATCAGGGGCTCGCCGCCATGCGGGCGGATGGGCGCTACGAGCGTATCTTCTCCCACTATCAGCAACAGAAATAAGAACAGGGCCCGTGGGCCCTGTCGCATATCTTGGTGATCGGTGCTCAGAAATAGAGGCGGGTGAGCGATTCAATCACGCAGCCGGGGCGGCGGATCCCTTCGATCTCAACCTTGATCTCTTTGAGTAGCTCAATGCCCCCCTTGATGGGGGTCACCTTGGCCAGCTTGGTGCGGGCACGAATGCGGCTATCCACCTTGATGGGATAAGGAAAGCGCACCGAGTCGAGACCAAAGTTCACCACCATGCGGGCGGTGGGGAACTCGGGATTGTGTTCATCGACCGAGCCGGTCAGGCGCGGCAGCAGCGCCAGGGTCAGAAAGCCGTGGGCGATGGTGCTCTTGAACGGGGACTCCTCAGCCGCCCGCTCCGGGTTGGTGTGGATCCACTGATGATCCCCGGTCGCCTGGGCAAAGCCATTGATCATCGCCTGATCCACCAACAGCCACTCGCCGATGTGGGTCTCTTCCCCCACTTGGCTCAGCAGGGTTTCGAATACGGCGGCGGCCTCACCTTCCAGCTCAATGGCCGGGTCCAAAGAGGGCTGCGCCACACCGTTAACGACCTGAGGCTCAGGCTGCAACGTCGTGATGGCACCATCCATCACCCGGCCAAACAGAGGGTGATGCTGTGCTTTTTGCTGAAATTCGCGCCAGTAGTCACGAATCGCAGGAGAGAGCCAATCCTTAAGCTCAAACGGATGTTGCGCCAGGATCTCCTTCTTGCGCTTCAGAAAATCGACAACCTTCATCAACCTTTCCCTTCCGTCTGGGTGTATACCAAGAGGTCAAACCAGTCCCTATTTTAGAAAAGTCATCGCTGATATTGCAAAAAAATCTCGGCGTACAACTGTACCAACAGGCGAAGTGCCCACTCACATCAACCCCAAAATCCCCCATCACGAGGGCTTGTTTTCAAAGCGCCAGGCGAGGATACGGGTGATCTTGTTGCCCTGATGCATGGGGATTTCCCGTACCTCGCTCACCCCGATTTGGCCCAGCACCTTGCGGGCCGGCGCCAGATTTTCCCCCTTGGAGACCAGCGTGGTGAACCAGCGGCACTGACTGGCAAAGCGCGCACTCTCGGCAATCATGCGACGCAGGAAGGCCAGCTCCCCCCCTTCGCACCAGAGTTCATTATGTTTACCCCCGAAATTGAGCCGCGAGCCCTGCGTCACCCGGTGACGCTCCCCCTTTGAACGGGCCAGATTGCGCAGCTTGCGCTCGCTGCCGGCGCCCGCCTCCTGAGCCGAGGCATGAAAAGGCGGATTGCAGAGGGTCGCTGCAAACTGCTCGCCGGGATGGATGATCCCATCGAAGATGCGCTTGGGATCGGGCTGATGACGACAATCAATGCTTCGCTCCAGCCCATTGCTGCGCACGATAAGCGCAGCACTCTTGAGCGAGGCGGTCTCGATGTCGCTGGCCACGAAACGCCAGCCGTACTCCTGATGCCCGAGCAGTGGATAGATACAGTTGGCCCCCGTACCGATATCGAGCAGGCGCACCGCTTTCCCATGGGGCGCGGCCTGCTCCTCACCCAGCAGATCGGCCAGGTGGTGGAGGTAATCCACCCGTCCCGGAATCGGGGGGCAGAGATAGCCGGGAGGAATATCCCAGAAACGCAGCCGGTAGCAGGCCAGCAGCAGGGCACGGTTGAGCGCCTTGACGGCAAGCGGGTCGGCAAAGTCGATGGTGGCCCGCCCATGGGGGCCGACTCTGACGAAACGGGCCAGCTCAGGGCTTGCCTTGATCAGGGCGGGGAAATCGTAGCCATTGCGATGGCGATTGCGCGGGTGCAATCCGGGGGCAGATGAACGGGACATGATGGCATGGAACGAGAAAAGGGGCGCCTACTATAGTCGCCCCTTCCCATAAAAACCAAGGGCTCCCTTTGGGAGCCCTGCTGTCTTTCTGGAGAAACAGTCCGTACTGCGAGCCATTTTTCAAGAAGGACGGATTAGATGCTGATACGGCGTGCCTGCCAGAACTTGGTGCGCCAGTATTGGTTATCCAACTTCGAGCGGGTGACCCCTTTGCGGGCCGAGGCGTGGATGAACTCACCGTTGCCCACATAGATACCAACATGGTTCAGACGCGGATTGATGCGAAAGAACACCAGATCCCCCTCAACCAGTTCGTTCTTGGCTACACGAACTCCCTCGTGAACCTGAGAGCGGGTAGAGCGGGGTAGCTCGATACCCAGCGCATCACGGAACACTTCACGGGCGAAGGCAGAACAATCAACACCACGCTGGGTCGTTCCGCCCATCCGGTACGGGACGCCGCGCCACTCTTTATAAACCGTCAGGATCTCTTCCACACTGGGGGCGCTGGACTCCGGCTCGACCACCGGCTCAACCATGGAGACTTCGATCTTACTCGCCAAATCTGGATCGGGCGCCGAGGCACAACCCACCATTCCCAGTGCCACCAGCAGTAGCATTAGATGTCGCAATCCCTTATCTCCCTAATGTAAACAGCTAGTTAAGGTATGCACCCGAAGGGGCTTTTAAAGACACAAGGCTCGAATATAAAGGAGAAATGTGTCAGATCAAGAAATAAAACCCATCAAGGTCACATTTTTTCGCAAAAACTTCTTATTTTTCATGCTAAATGTGATCTTGCCCAAACAATATACAATCGCGTCGCCAGCTATGCGTCTGCGCATAAATGTGGTTTATTGGCATTCTCATAACAAAAGAGAGCAGAAAATGGCATATCACGTGGCGCTTTTCCTGGTTGCCCCACTGAATAAAGAAGAGTGCGCTAATCGGGCTCAACTGGCTTCACTTTCCCCTGCCGAGCAGGCGACTGCCGCCCAGTTTTTGCAAGAAGAGCGCCGCCAGCAGTGGGTGAGGGGCAGAGCGCTGCTACGCCGTGAAGTGCGCCGGCGCTATCCGGAGCATCCATTGGAGATACACACCGATGAACACGGCAAACCCTGGCTCGAAGGAATCCACTTCAACATGAGTCACAGCGCAGACTGGCTGGTGCTGGCCCTGTGTCAGGAGGGCGCGGTGGGCATTGATCTGGAACTCGGGCGGCGACAGCGTGATCTCCAGCGCTTGGCCAATCGCTTCTTCGCCCCCAAAGAAGCGCAGTGGCTGGCCGAGCAACCGGCCGAACAGCGAGATCACCTCTTCTACCGTTTCTGGGCGCGCAAGGAAGCCGTGCTCAAAGCCAACGGCGGCGGTCTCTCGGCCGGGCTGGAGCGGGTGAGTTTCGATCCCAAACGGGCCTGGCAGCTGGAAAACCACCTTGATGAAAAATCCTACGTCATCAGTGATAGTCCCTGCGACAGCGGTTGGCTGGCGCTCGCCACCGAGGAAGATCACCGGATTGCCCTGCACTGGCTGGATACACGCCTTGAAAACATCGCCCCCCTCCCCCATGTAGGGATCAGTCTGTAAGCGAGAGCCATTCCATGATCGTCGACATTACTCCCCAGAATTTTCACACCGCCCTGCTCGATGCCTCCATGCAAAAGCCGGTGGTGCTCTACTTCCATGCCCCCCAGATGCCCGAATGCCAAGCCATGACCCCTTTGGTTGAGTCGCTGGTTGGCCCGAATAATCCGGCCGTCACTCTGGCCAAGGTCGACATCAATGATCCCCAGTTGCAGTCACTGGCCAGCCAGCTGGCGCTGCGAGCCTTGCCGGCATTGGTCAAATTCCATCAGGGACGCCCGGACGAAGCGAGCTTCCTTGAGGGGCCACAGGATGATGCCACTTTGCGCGACTACTTCTCCGCGTTTGCGCCGCGCGAGGAAGAGACGCTGCTAGAGCAAGCCAAACAACACCTTGAAGAGGGGAAGGCCGGCGAGGCGCAAGCCCTGCTGACCAAGGCACGGCAGCTAGCTCCCGAGCGCCATGATATCGCCCTGTGGCTGGCACAGGCCGAGCTGGATCTCAACCACCTGGATCAGGCAGAGGCGCTGCTTGGCACCATCCCAATGGTCGCTCAAGAGAGCCATTACCACACCCTCTGCTCACGTCTGGATCTGGCACGGCAGGCCTCCGACAGCCCTGAGTTGCGAGCACTGGAGGAGCGCCATAGCGCCCAGCCGGAAGATTTTGCCACCAGTCAGGAGCTGGCCGTGCTTTATCATCAGGCCGGTCGTCAGGAAGAGGCGCTCGAGCTGCTGTTTGGCATATTGCGCCGTGATCTCGCCTTCGGCGACGCGAAGAAAATCTATCTGGATATCCTGACCACCATGGGCAGCACACCCACTGCATCGGCTTGGCGGCGCAAACTCTATAGTCTGCTCTATTGAGCATCGTTAGGCAGTGTGCAGATAGGGGGCCGGTCTCACGATCGGTCTTTTTTATTGGTTAATCAATGAGATAACTAAGAAGGGGAAAACGAGGAAAGGGGGGGAGAGGCTTTCTGAAGACGAAAAAAAATGGCGCAGTTTCCCGCGCCATTTTTTCACATGTATTACTTCTTGTAGGAAGTAGCCATGTTGTCCAGGCGCTGGTTAGCACGAGCAGCTTCAGCCTTGGCATCAGCTACGTCGGCAGCGATCTTGGACTGATCAGCGCGAACGGCGCTAACGTCTTGAGCCAGTTGATCAACCTTGTTAGACAGATTCTGAACAGAGGTTTCCAGCTCGGTGTTAGCACAACCGCCCAGCAGAGCAGACAGACCAACTACACCTACCAACAACATTTTTTTCATTTTATAGCTCCCTTTAACTCGCCAGACGTTTAGCAAGCGGCGTTATTATGGCACAAAAAAAAAAGAGTTTGCATAGGCCTTGTCATAGATAAATGCATTAAATCACTCATTTTTTTTCGGGCGTCTAAAAAAGCATCACTCGAAACAAAATGTTGGCGAATTAATGGACAAGGCCAGGTCAGAGCGTAACCAATAACAGATGATATGACAATCCGTTAGGCACTCTCTCCTCTCAGAGCCAAACGATACTGCA
The DNA here is from genome assembly GCF_014892695.1 of Aeromonas simiae. Classification (NCBI taxonomy): domain Bacteria; kingdom Pseudomonadati; phylum Pseudomonadota; class Gammaproteobacteria; order Aeromonadales; family Aeromonadaceae; genus Aeromonas; species Aeromonas simiae. The sequence continues at coordinate 1,097,653 of NZ_CP040449.1, read as the reverse complement.
CCAAATCCTCGATGGTCAAGACAGGCATATCGTGCGTGTGAGCAAACTCGACCAAATCAGGGAGGCGAGCCATGCTGCCATCCTCCTTGGTCAGCTCACACAACACACCGAACGGTTTGAGGCCGGCCAGCGTCATCAAATCGACCGTCGCCTCGGTATGGCCACGACGGGTCAACACCCCTCCCTGGCGGGCTCGCAGCGGGAAGACATGGCCAGGACGATGCAGATCGGACGGCACGGCGCCGTCGGCGATGGCGGCTCGGATGGTGGTGATGCGGTCGGCCGCCGAAACACCGGTCGTGACCCCCTGTGCCGCCTCAATGGTGACGGTAAAAGCGGTCTGGAACTGGCTTGAGTTGGCATCGACCATCATAGGTAGCTCTAATTGGCGTACCCGCTCGTCGGTCAGGCAGAGGCAGACGATCCCGGAGCACTCACGGATCATCAACGCCATCTGAGCCGTGGTCATGGATTCGGCAGCGAAGATGAGATCCCCTTCATTCTCCCTGTCTTCATCGTCGGCCACGAGTACGCCGCGGCCATGGTGCAACGCGTCCAGCGCGGCTTCAACACGTTGCAGGGGGGAGCCAAAGGGGGTAAGCAAAGACTGATTCATGGTAATACTCCACTGTATATTGAACAGAGACCAGAATCAGGGCACGGAAAGGCAGACAGAAGCGCGCATGCGCCAAAGCACCGCCAAAAGGCGATGCCAAGAACCACGCACTGTTATCCTCTTTCATCCGGACTATAACCGTCGGCTCCGGCTTCTCACCGGATCTGCTGACCCCGACCGATGTCGGGCGCTCGCGGGCTCCCTGCCACAGCAGGATACCGCCGGTGGGGAATTGCACCCCGCCCTGAGAATAAGCGTCCCCAGACTAGAGAAAAGCCGTTCTGGTTTCCAGTCCCACAGCAGAAAATATTGCCATCCTGTGCGAGCGCTCACGCGAACATGGCTTCCCCTGCCGCTTCGTGGCATAGTGCGGAAAAACGGCGCCTTGTGCGGCCATCACAACAACTTCATGACAGACAAAATGGAAAAGAAAATTCTGCTGACCGACTGCCCTGACGCCAAAGGGTTGATCGCCAAAATCACCAACATCTGCTACAAGCACCAGCTCAACATCATCAAGAACGACGAGTTCGTGGATCACGAACAGGGCCGCTTCTTTATGCGCACCGAGCTGGAAGGCCGTTTCAACGACGAAACCCTGCTAGCCGATCTCGATGACACCCTGCCCCAGGGGGCCGAGCGCCGTCTGGTCAAGGCGGAAAACAAGCGCATCGTCATCCTGGTCACCAAGGAGGCGCACTGCCTCGGCGATATCCTGATGAAGCGCTACGCCGGTGCACTCAACCTCGAGATCGCCGCCGTCATCGGTAACTACGACACCTTGGCCGAGCTGACCGGCAAGTTCGACATTCCATTCCACACCGTCTCCCACGATGGAGTGGATCGCGCCGAGCATGAGCGCCAAGTGCGTGCCATCATCGACAGCTATGCCCCGGATTATGTGGTGCTGGCCAAGTACATGCGGGTACTCACCCCCGACTTCGTCAAGGCCTACCCACGCAAGATCATCAATATCCACCACTCTTTCTTGCCCGCCTTCATCGGCGCCCGCCCCTACCTACAGGCGTTTAACCGCGGCGTGAAGATCATTGGCGCCACCGCCCACTTCGTCACCGACGATCTGGACGAAGGCCCGATCATCGAGCAGGACGTGACCCACGTGGATCACACCTTCACTGCCGATGACATGGCCAAGGCCGGTCGCGACGTAGAAAAATCCGTGCTCTCACGGGCCCTCGGCCTGGTGCTGGCCGAGCGGGTGTTCGTGCACGGCAACAAGACAGTGGTCTTTAAGTAAGTCGGCGCACAGAAACAAAAGAGGCTCCCATCGGGAGCCTCTTTTCATTGTGACCACTCGGCCATCACAGGGGCAGGCTGTTGACCGTCAGGCGGCCATTGGCGAGGTTGATGTCCGCCTTGAGCTGGTTGCCCTCGGCCTTGAGGTATCCCATGGCCGTGAGCCCTTGCAGCATTGGCGCCACCTGGGGCAGCGCATTGCCAAGCTTGCCCGAGAGGATGGCGTCAAACTGGCCGGTCAGGGCGCGCAGACCATCGACACCGTTGGTCAGCTTGTCGAGGGTGGTGGAAGAGAGCACCAGATTGCCTTTGAGCGAGACCGGCTCGGCATTGACCTTGGCCGAGAAGTTGCTCAGCGACAGCGTGGCACCACGGGCCAGCAACAGGTTGAGCGCCTGCTCCAGCTTCTGCTGATCCATATCGACGCCGCTGTTGGCCTGCTGCAACAGACGATACCCCTCCAGATCCATCCCCTTGATATCAACCACCATCTCCCCTTCGGTGAGGGCGACCGTTTCCCCATCCATGGCTAGCTTGAGACTCTGCAATCGAGTCTCGTAACGGCTGGCCAGGGTTTCGGCATCGTCCCCCTCCACATGAGAGCGAGAGCTGAGCCCTTGCAAGGCGATATTCAGTTCATCACCGATGCGTACCGAAAGGCCGGCGACGTCCCCTTCGCTCGAGGGCACCATCAGCACGCCACCAATTTCATCGAGCTCGGCCTGACCCTTCACGTGGGCCAGGTTGATCTCGGTCTGTTGATCCGGCTGGCTGAAGGTCATTCCCTGCCAATCCAGGTTCAGCTTGCCACTGCCATTCAGACTGCCGTCATAGCCGAGCACCAGCGGTAACATCTTGAGGTTCTCCCCTTGCTTAGCCACGTTGGCCTCAGGCAGGGTCAGGGTGCTCACATTACGGCGGCTCCACAGGCTGTTGCGGCTCTCCAGCACCGGCTCCCACCCCTGCAACCCTAACTCGACCAAGCCGGCGGCCAGATCACCACGAGACTTATCCAGCACGACATGGGTCGTGCTATAGAGCGGCAGGATCCGGGTCTGAGTAGACAGATAGAGCTCGAACGGATGTTCAGGGGTCAACTCGGGATAGTGGGAGGAGATAAATTCGGGCGTCAGCACCATCTTGATGGCGCCTTCACGGGAGAGGAAACTGGTTTTGCCCGGCGTCCATTCGAGCTGGATCCCACTCAGTTGCTGCGCTTTGGCCAACTCGGCCGGCACCTGTTTATCGAAAGCCTGACCCGTAAACCAGCAGGCGGCCACCGCGCCCCCCACCAGCAGGACGGCCGCAGCGCCCCCCATGACCCCTTTCTTCATCCCGTAACACCTTGTGCATAATTAAAAAAAGTGCAGGCACTCTAAGTGCTGGGCCGCACGAAGACAAGCGAGCCGCTCACAGTAAAGGGCTAAACAGATAGCAGAAGTTCTCCGTCATGCGCCGATACCAGGGGCGCTGGCGCCAGCGGGCCAGCGACATGGGGCTGGCGGCCTGAATGTATCCGGCCACCAACGCCTGCATCTGGGCCACAAAGACCGGGCTATCGACCAGCAAGGTCACCTCAAAGTTGAGCCACAGGCTGCGCCGATCCAGATTGACCGTCCCCACCAGAGCAAAATCGTCGTCCACCAGCACGCTCTTGGTGTGCAGCAACCCCGCATCATAGCGGTAGATCTCGACCCCGGAGGCGAGCAGCTCTTCTAAAAAGGCATTGCCTGCATGGTGCGCCAGCCGTGAGTCGTTGCGATGGGGCAGCACCAGCTGTACCTGCACCCCTCGCTCGGATGCCGAACGCAAGGCCGCCACCAGCGGGTCATCCGGCACGAAATAGGGGGTGGTCAGGATCAACCGCTGACGGGATTGATAGATGGCTTGCAGCAGGATTTGCTGGATGGCATCGCCCCCCTCGAACGGGCCGGAGGGGATGAGCTGGGCACGATAGTTGATAAGTGGCCAGGCCTCGGGTTGATGCTGCAAGCTGTCGAGCAACCGCTCGCCTGTCTCCATCTCCCAGTCCCAGACAAACAGGGACCACATCAGGGGCACCATGGGCCCTTGCACCCGCAGCATGATATCGACCCATTGGCCCACACCGGCATCCTGTTTGAAAAAACGCGGGTCGACCATGTTCATCGAGCCGGTGTAGCCCACCTTGTCATCGATCACCACCAGCTTGCGATGCATGCGCAGATCCTGGCGCTGGAACGGAATGCGCCACGCCCCGACCGGCAGCACCTCGATCAGCTGCACCCCGGCAGAGCGCAGCCGCTGGGGCCAGCCGGAGCGAAAGAAGTGTTTACTCCCCACCGAGTCGAGTAACACGCGACAGTCCACGCCGCGCTGCGACACCTCGATGAGGGCTTCGCCAACCTCGTCGGCCCACCCTCCCGGCTGCCAGATGTAGAACTCAAGATAGCAAGATTGGGTCGCCGCCCGAATATCGCTGGCGATCTCGCCCAAGATGGCCTCGGGCTGCTCCAGCAGCGTCATACGGTTACCGGAGAGCATCGGCATCGCCAGCCGCCCCTGGATGAGATCATGCAGCGGCGCGGCCTTGTCACTCACCGGGCAGCGATACTGGGGAAAAGCCCTCGCCATCTGGCGGATCCAGGCCGCATAAGGGGTATACATGGTCTTGGCCTGTTCACCACGACGCCGGCCGAGGCGAATTTCACCAAACAGGATATAGAAACCGACCCCGGCAAAGGGGATGGCATAGATGAGGGCCAGCCAGGCCAGTGAGACACCGATAGGGCGCCGTTTGAAAATAACCCGCAAAGAGACGCCGACCACGATCAAGGTGTGGAACAGCAGCAGTAACAGCCCGAGAAAATGGCTGAAGAGATCGCTGAGATCTTTTTCCAGTCCGTTAAACACGTCAGCTCCTTAGCAAAACGGTGACAGCCGTTTCATCCGTTGCAAACGGACGCTGTGATATGCTTGGCGGCCCGATTCTATCAGGTTGTTCCCATGATACTGCAATCCCTGCTGCTCACCGCAGCCCTGCTCAGCCCGGGCCAGAGTGAGATCACCGAATCCCAGATCAATGCCCTGCTGGCCCGCCAGGAGGGGATCCAGCGCGACGTCCAGATGCCCGGCCTGTTCCAGGGACAACTCGCCCTGACCGAAGGCACGGTGCAAATCGGCCGCCAGCAAGCCAACACGGTGCGCATCGAGAGCCGCGGCACCGCCCGTATGGCGATGGGTGACAAGCCCCCGGTCGATGCCACACTGCGCGTCACCTTCGACGGCAAACCGCGCTACGAGCCGGGCAGCCACGCCATCTATCTCGATGATGCCAAGCTGGTCGACTATCGCATCGAGCCCCAGTCGGTGCAGCAGCAATATGGTCTGGTGGTCAATCTGATGCTACAGAGCCTGCAACAGCGCATGAAGGGCAAACCCGTCTATCGCATCACGGGCAAGGGGGCAGAGCAGACCTGGTGGCGCGAGCACCTGACCGGGGTAGAAGTACAACCGGGCAAGCTCAAACTGCTGACGCGCTAACTGACCAGTGCTGCCGAACGCACCAGGGGCTCGACACAATAGCCGAGCTCCTGCTGCTGATGCAGGCGCGAGCGCAGCGGCTCGGGGAGTTGGTGCAACTCTCCGGGGCGAAAACCAACCTTCATGTAGAAATCGCGCTCAAACGGCAGCACTTGGCAAATGATGGGGCGCCCGTCGAGCAGTCCGCAGGCAAAGCTGAGCAACTGCTGGCCTATCCCCTGCTGCTGGTAGTGGGGCAGCAACTGCATGCCACAGAGATGGTAATAGCGCTCCTCGGCCCGCACCCGCAGTGCACCGACAAGCCAATTGGCATCCTTGGCAATGAAGATCCGCTCCCCGATGTCAGGCTCGTAGCGGGAGAACGCTGTCTCGTAAAAGTCACGGATCAGGGTCAGATCCGCGTCGTAGTACTCTTCAAACGTCAATGTCGACATGATGGTGCCGATCGTGGGCCTCGTTAGGCGAAAGATGTATCTGCGCCGACCAGAGTAACGTGCTCACCGCCTGCTGTCAGCCGACTTGAGACCTCAAATGGGGTTAGCCCTTCATTTTCAACTCATGGTTGATAGTGATTGTATTAACACCATGATTATCGAATAGAAATCGGGGTGTAGAGTAGCATCATTCCCTCCCTTTACCCCGAGGCATGCATGAGCACTCCCGCCCCCGTCTGGTTTATCTCCCACGGCGCCCCCGATCTGGTGATCCGCCGCCAGTGCGCCACCACCTTCTTAGAAGGGCTCACCCTGCCCGATGACCTCAAGGGACTGGTGGTGATCTCCGCCCATTGGTTCAGCCAAGAGTTGCAGATCAACCTGCAACCTGGGCCTGAATTGATGTACGACTTTTACGGTTTTCCCGATGCGCTCTATGAGATCCGCTGGCCCGGTCATACGCCCGCCTGGCTCGGCGAACGGCTGCTCGCGCTGTTTGCCGCCGAAGCCATGCCGCTGCAAGGGGTGGCCCGCCCGTTTGACCACGGCGTCTGGTCACCCCTTTCGTTGATCGACCCCGAGGCGACCACGCCGCTGGTGCAGATCTCGATCCCGGCCAGTTGGAGCCCGGCCCAACTGTGGCAGCTTGGGGCATTGCTGGCTCCGCTGCGCAGCGAGGGGATCGCCATCCTGGCCTCGGGGGCCATCACCCACAACCTGCGCGCCCTCGAGTGGGATGGGGGGCGCACCGCCCCCTGGGCCAGCGACTTCGTCGCCTGGCTGGAATCGGCCATGGCGGCGCAGGATAAGGCCGCCCTGATAGACTATCGCGCCCGCGCCCCCCATGCGGCCATGGCCCACCCCCATGACGACCACCTGCGCCCGCTCTTTATCGCCCTCGGCGCCGCCGGAGCAGACCAACCCGAGCGACTGCACCAGAGCTGGGATCTTGGCAACCTCTACATGGGCAGCTATCGCTTCGGCTGAAGCTGACCGAGCAGGGATTCGGCCAGCGCGTGGCTGGCCACGTAGCTGTCGAGCAGGGCGCTATCGCAGCGCCCGGTATTGAGCAGCGCCAGCCAGTGCTCCAGCATGGCGACAAACCCGCGCTGCTCCAACATGGGGGTCCACTCCCCGCCGCCGATGGCCTGCACTGCCTTACCGCGCGCCAGCCAACCGCGACTGCACTGCTCCACGTGCAGCGAGAGGTTCTCGGCATAACCGTCGATACGCTCCTCAGTAACGCCGGCACTGCGGTTCATGCTGCCCTGACACCAGCCATGCCGGGTGCGCCAACTGACGCTGACCCCGGCCAGCGCCCCCGGCTGCGCCGCCGCCCTAGCCAGCAGCCGCGCCTCCCCCTCCGGCCGGCCGCCGTAGTGGCAAAGGCCGTCGAGCACATGAATAAAATCATCGAAAAAGAAGCTGCGCGCCCCGCCGGGCAGGGCGTGGCGGTGCTTTTGCCAGATGAGTTCGGTGAGCGGCTGACGCCGCAGCTCGGCCAGCGCCGGCAGGTAGCGGCGGTTAAAGCCGACAAAAAGCGGACGATCCTGCTGCATGGCCAGCTCGGCCAGCCGCTCCACCCCGGAAGCGGAGTCGCACAAGGGCTTGTCGACAAAGACCGGAATGCCCGCTTGCAGCGCCGCCTCGGCCAGAGGCGCATGGACCGGCGTGGCGGCGTGGATCATCACGGCATCGGGATGGGCGGCCAGCAGCGCATCATAGCGACTGTAGGTCTCACTCACCCGATAGCGGCGCGCCAGCGCGGCCAGCGTCGCCCCATCACGGGTGCAGAGCAGCGGCGTGACCCGCTCGTCACAGGCCAGCAGCGGCAGATAGGCCTTACGGGCAATATCGCCCAGCCCCACCAAAGCGATGCGCATACGCTCTCCTTGCGAGATGGGAGGAGCCATCAGCATACCACGCCTATTTGCTGCGCTGGCGACAGGCATCACCAAACGCCTTGAACAGGCGCACCGAGTGAGGATTGGCGCTGGCCTGCCACTCCGGATGCCACTGCACCCCTAGGGTGAAGGCATCACGCCCCGCGAGTGTCACCGCCTCGACGAGGCCATCCTCGGCATGGGCCAGCGGCACCAGCCCCGCCCCCAGACGGCAAATACCCTGACCGTGCAGCGAGTTGACCATGATGACCGGCTCCCCGAGCTGGGTGTGCAACCAACTGCCCGGCACCAGGGTGACGGGGTGGCGCGCGCCGTACTGTGCCGCGACCGGCGCGGCCGGATCTTCCCGATGATCGGCAAAGGGCCCCTCGGCATAGAGCCGCTGGTAGAGATCGCCCCCCAGCGCCACGTTGAGCTCCTGCATACCACGGCAGATGGCAAACAGGGGCAGGCCGCGCGCCAGGGCGCCGTGAATGAGGGCGATGTCGACCCGATCGCGCTCAGGATCGCGCGCCTTGTCAGGGGTGAGGTTCTGCTGGCCATAGAGGGCCGGATCGATATTAGAGCCGGCGCCGGTCAGGTAGAGGCCATCGGCCAGATCGAGGTAGTGATCGAGGTCATCGAGGCCACAGCAGGTGGGCATCAGCAGCGGCACACAGCCGGCCAGCTCCACCAAGGGCACTATGTATTTGTGGGTCATCACCTGATAGTCGTGACCGGCGCGGGGCTGGCAGCCCATGGTCATCAACACAGTTGGCTTTCGCTTGGCGGAATGCGCGTTTTCGGCACGGGCAAGCGAGTCGGGCGCAGGGCGGGTCGAATTGGGCATAGATCACCTGAATATCACCGTCAGTGGGCGCAGCGCAACCAAAGGGCTACGCTGCCTTCCAGTCTGCCTTGAGCGTTTCAGATAGCAACCCCTAGCAGCGCGCCCTTCAGAAAAGCGCCGCGTCATCGCCTTGAGCCGTCGGCCCGCACGCTTCGTGTCCTGCACATCCATCGCCCGGCCAATCACGAGAGGGCGCGTTGAAGGGGCCGCCCCCCTGTGCGACACTGCGCCTCTTTTTTGCAGCAGCGGTGGTTAAGGATGAGCGCACACGCCCCCCACTCCCGACAACTGACCCGGATCGGTCGGGTGCTGCACTACATCCACAATCACCTCGACCACCCCCTCAGCGTTGAATTGCTGGCCGCCCAGAGCTGCTGGTCACGCTGGCAGTTGCAGCGGGTCTTTCTCGAAGAGACTGGCCTGACGGTGGCCAACTATGTGCGCGAACTCAAGCTCAGCCGCGCCGCCGAAGCGCTGCTCGATGGCCGTGAACGCATCGTCGATCTGGCGCTGCGCCACGGTTTTACCTCGGAGGCCAGCTTCTGCCGCGCCTTCAAGCAGCAGTTCGGTTGCACACCCGGTCGTTACCGCCAACGTGGCCTGCGAGTCGGCCTGCGAGCCCCCCTGTGCCCAGAAGGCGAGAGGGAGGCGCCAGATAGGCTGCTGCCAGTGCGCATTGAGAGCCGCCCCGCCTTTGTGCTCGGCGGCACACACGGCCAGGTGCGAGGGCTGTTTGCCAGCGCCCCGGATTTTCAGCAGCAGGTGCCCGCCCTGTGGCAACAACTGGCCGAGCACTACCCGCCCCCTCTCTGGGGCGCGCAGCCGCGCATCGGCGCCGTCGATGTGACGAGCGCAACGGAAGGGGTGGTCGAGTACTGGGCCGGACTGCCTCAGCCGTTACCCGGTCTTGCCACCCTCTCCATCCCCGCCCAGGAGTACGCTGTGCTGACCCAGCAGGGCGATCTGCGCACCCTGCCCGACACCCTGCGCTGGTTTATTCGCCACTGGCTGCCCGGCTCGCGCTATCGCGGGCTCGATGGCATCGAGTTGGAGATCTACCCCGCCGGATACCGCACCGACGACCCACAAGCCCGCATGGAGTACTGGCTGCCTATCGCCCCCCGCTAAGGGCAAGATGCCCCAAATTGTGAATTCTGACGCAAACGCAGATAATAGAATGCAAATGACATTCATTATCATTTTTCTGTTTGCTTCGAGGACTCCATCTTGCGTTACCCCGCACTGCACCCACTGACCCTGGCCGTGACCAGCCTGCTTGCCGCCCCAACCCTGGCCGCCGACGCCCCCAACGCTGACGAGACGGTGATGGTGCTTGGCAAGACCTACCGCAACACCGCCACCAAGACCCGGCTCACCCCCCTTGAGACGCCGCAAGCGATCTCGGTGGTCGATAGAGAGACCTTAAGCCTGCGCGCCGTGCGTTCGGTCAGCGAGTCACTGCGCTACCTGCCCGGCGTCAATACGGAGCTGCGCGGCGGCGCCGTGTCGCGCCTCGATCTCTTCAACATTCGCGGCTTTGACAACTACCAAAACAGCTACGACGGCCTGCTGCTGCAATACAACGGCTGGAATCTGCAACCCCAGATAGATCCCATTGCCCTCGAGCAGGTCGAAGTGTTCAAGGGGCCCACCTCGGTCCTCTATGGCAGCATGCCACCGGGGGGCATGGTCAATCTCATCGCCAAGGCGCCGCGCCGTGAGGCCGCCACCGAGCTGAGCGTGGCCAGCGGCAGTCACGCCCTGCGCGAAGCCAGCATCGACAGCACGGGTCAGATCGGTCAGAGCCATCTGACCTACCGCCTGGTGGGACTGGCACGCAAGCAAGAGGGCCAAGCCGTCACCTCGACACAGGAGCGCTACCTCATCGCCCCCTCGCTCGACTGGCAACTGGGAGAGCGCACCCTGCTCAACCTGAACCTCTACTACCAAAAAGATCCGGCCATGGGGATCTACACCACAGTGCCAGCCAGCGGCTCGGTTCATGGCAACCCCCATGGCCAGCTTGCCAGCGATGCCTTCTTGGGCGATCGCAACTGGAACCACTACGAGCGCGAAGTTACCCTGCTCGGCTACAAGCTGAACCATGACTTCGGCAACGGCTGGCAGTTTTTGCAAAACACCCGCTACACCGACGCCAGCGCCCTGCAACGCAACACCTACAATGCCCCGCTGGCCGCCGATCAGCGCACCGTGGCGCGCAATGCCTACCTGACCGACGAGGTAAGCCACGGCCTAGTCATCGACAACCAGCTCTCGGCCCGCCTCGATGTCGGTCGCTGGCAGCACCACCTGCTGCTGGGGCTCGACGCCCAGCGCCTCAACGCCGACGTGCGCTACCTCGATACCCTCGACTATTCGGCGCCTGCCATCGACCTGTTCACCCCGGATCACGACCAGATTGATCCGGCGGCGCTCGGCTTCAACTACCAAGATGATGAAGCGATCCGCCAGCGCCAGACCGGCCTCTATCTGCAAGATCAGGTGCGCTGGGATCGCTGGGTACTGATCGCCGGCGGGCGCTATGACAGCTACCGCTCCGACACCGACAGCCGCACCCTCTATCAGGGGACCCCGGGCCAGAGCCACGGCCGCATCAGCCAGCACAACACCTCCTGGCGGGTCGGCGCCCTCTATGAGCTGCCCAACGGCCTAGCCCCCTACCTCAACTACGCCGAGAGCTTCGAGCCGGTCGCCGGTATCGACAAAAACGGCAACGGCTTCAAGCCGTCGACCGGCCAGCAATGGGAAAGCGGCGTCAAATACCTCTCCGCCGATGGCGGCGCCAGCGCCACCTTGTCGGCGTTTCATATCACGAAGAAGAACTCGCTGGTCACGGATCCAGACAACCTCTACGGGCCCAAGTTGCAAACCGGCGAGACCGTTTCGCGCGGGATCGAGCTGGAGGGGCGCTGGGCGCTCAGTGACGCGCTCGATGTGAGCGCCAGCTACACCCTGCTCGACATGGAGATCACCCGCGACACCACAGGACTTAAGGGCAAGACCCCGGTCTGGGTGCCGGAGCAGACCGCCTCGCTGTGGGCCGACTACCGCATTGAGCAGGGAAGCCTGAGCGGCCTCACCCTCGGTAGCGGAGTGCGTTACGTAGGCAAGACCGAGATCGACGCCCAGAACAGCGGCAAGGTGCCCGGCTATACCCTGTGGGACATGGCGGCGCGCTACGATCTGGGCCGCCTTGGCCTGCGCGGCGCCGAGGCGGTGCTCAGTGCCAGCAACCTGCTCGATAAGGAGTACCTCTCCTGCTACGACACCGGTAACTGCTGGTTTGGCGCCGAAAGAAACATCGAGGCGCGCCTCAACTACCGCTTCTAAGTGGCCGCTCAAGCACAAGGGGCCGCCATGGCGGCCCCAGGAGACGATGATGAACCCCCAACTTGATGCCCTCGACGAGCTGGCCCGCCGCCTGCTGCCTGCGTTGCAACGCACGGGGCTCACCGGACGCGAGCCCATCGGTAAGGAGGGAAACACGGCCCCAGTGGCCGCACTGATGGCGCAGTTGCAACAGGCCAACCCCGAGGCGGGGCGGGCCTACTGGCTCACCCGCGGCTGGAGCCTGCTCACCTGGCAGCCTCTCTATCTGGCCATCCTGGCGGTGCACGGCCTAGGGCGGGTGCCACCGCTGGCAAACCTGCTGCAATACCAGCAAGAGGGGATGGTGGCTGGTTACTGGCTGAGCGGGGAGATGGAAGCCGAGCCCAATCTGGTGCGCCGCATCGAGCGCGCTGCCGCCGGGCTGCGCCCCCTGCTGGCCACGCTCGCCGCGCTCATGGCCGAGGCACCGCGCCCGCGCCTGCGCGCCGAGCTGCTGGCCGACGATCTGCTGGTGGCGCTAGAGCGCCTCGCCCCGCACCTGCCCGAGCTGGCCGCTCACCCCTTACCCTTCCTCGCCCGGCGCTGGCTGGCGGCCCTTGAACTGCCGACCCCACCGCGCCTGCCGGGGGAAGATCCTCGCTACCTGCGCCAGCGCTGCTGCCTGCACTACAAGCGCGGCGATGGCGTCCTGTGCGACAACTGTCCGCGCCGGCAGCAGGCCTTAGCGCAGCGCGTCGCTTAACCAGCCCATCAGATCGTCGCGCGCCTCCCCCTCTAAGCGCGCCACCTCGGCCAGCACGCTCTCGGGGCGATAGGCGCAGCCATGCAGCCGCTCGGCCAGCCGCTCCAGCGGAGCCGGGTCTAGGCTGTCGGTGAAGATGCGCGCCGCGCCGATCACCCCCTTGTCCACCTCAAGGTGCAGCTCCACCCCGCCCCAGGTAAAACGCTCCTCCAACTGATGACTAAAGCCGGGCGCCCGACCAAAATTCCACTCCCAACTGCGCTGGCGGGCGAAGGTCTCGGCAAAGCCGGGCAGATCCGGCAGCCGCTCCGGGCTGATGATCTCGGCCGCCACCCGCTCCCCGTAGTGGTGGAAGAAAGCCTCGCCAAGGGCCTCGCACAGCGCCTCGTGCGACAGGCTCACCCCCAGCTCGGCCAGATTGGTCACCCGGCCGCGCACCGAGCTGATCCCCTTGGCCGCCAGCTTTTTAGGGTCGGGATTGAGGTAGTCAGCCAGCCGGCCGAGATCGGCCGAGCGCAGCACGGTGCCGTGGTGAAAGCCGCGATCCAGGGTCTCGCGATAGGCAGAGCCCGAGATCTTGCGCGCCCCTTCTGGGGTTTCGACCAGCAGATCGTTGCGCCCCGACGCCTCGGCCGTTACCCCGAGCCGCGCCAGTGCCGCCAGCACTATGTCAGTCGAGACGCTCTTGTCGTAGGCCGGCTTGCCCGCCATGAAGGTAAAACAGCTGTTACCCAGATCGTGGAACACGGCGCCGCCGCCGCTGCTGCGCCGCGCCAGGGTGATGCCATCTTGCTCCATACGCCGGGTGTTGCACTCCTTCCACGGGTTCTGGGCCCGGCCAATCACCACGGTGTCGGCGTTGCGCCACAGGAAGAGCACCCGCTGGGAGGCATCCATCTGGCGAAAGATGCACTCCTCCACCGCTAGGTTGAAGTGGGGATCGTGGGAGTGAGAGATGAGCAGTCTGAGCATGGGCGCCCCCAAATGGTAAAACGGCGCCCATGGTAACACGCAGGCGCCGGTACCCGCCCTTAGTCGCCCACCCGGCGGCTGAGCAGGGCGTAGTAAAGCAGCGGGATCACCACCAAGGTGAGCAAGGTGGCGACCAAGATCCCGAAAATCAGGCTGATGGCCAGGCCGTTGAAGATGGGGTCGTCCAGGATAAACAGGGCCCCTACCATGGCCGCCAGCGCCGTCAACAGGATCGGTTTGGCGCGCACCTGGGCGGCGCGGATCACCGCCTGCTCAAAGGCGCTACCTTGCGATCGCTCCAGCTCGATGAAATCCACCAGCAAGATGCTGTTGCGCACTATGATGCCGGCCAGCGCAATCATGCCGATCATCGAGGTGGCGGTGAACTGGGCTCCGAGCACAGCGTGGCCCGGCATGACGCCAATCAGGGTGAGCGGAATGGGCGCCATGATGATGAGGGGCACTAGGTAGGAGCGGAACTGGGCCACCACCAAGAGATAGATGAGCACCATGCCGACCGCATAGGCGAGCCCCATGTCGCGGAAGGTCTCGTAGGTCACCTTCCACTCCCCGTCCCACAGCACGGCCACCTCCCCCGGCACTGAGGGTTGCTGCACATAGTGCTGGGGCAAGGCCATGCGCCGGCTGGCCTCCACCATGCCATAGAGGGGGCTATCGAGCGGGCCGGCCATGTCGGCCACCACCATCACCATGGGCAGCATGTTCTTGTGGGTGATGTAGGGGGGCAGAGTCTCATCGCGGCGCACCACCAGCTCGGAGAGGGGCACCCGCTTGCCCGAGGCACCGCGCACCGTGAGGGTCAGCACCCCATCGAGACTGACTCGATCGGCCGAGCTCAATGTGAGCCGCACCGGCACCGGATACTTGACCTGCTCCCGGTGCAGCCAGGTGACGTCCGCATCCCCCACCCCGGTGGCCAGGGTGTTCACCACCTCGCTCACGTCCACCCCGAGGCGGGCGGCCTTGTTGCGATCCACGCTCAGGCGCCACAAGGGCTGGTGATCGCTGTGATAAAGATCGATGTCAACCACGTCGGGCGTCTCGCGCAGGGCCGCCAGCACCTGCTCGGCGCCGCGCTCGCGAGCCTGCTCGGTCGGGCCATAGACCTCGGCCAGGAGCGGCGACCAGACCGGCGGGCCGGGCGGCACCTCGACCACCTTGAGATTGCCCCCGTGCTGGCGGGCGATCTGTTGCAGCGGCTCTCGCACGGCGCGGGCAATGGCGTGGCTGCTGCGTGAGCGAGCGTGCTTGTCGACCAGGTTGACCTGAATGTCCCCTTGGTTGGCGCCGCGCCGCATAAAGTAGTGGCGCACCAGGCCGTTGAAATTGATGGGTGCCGCAGTGCCGACGTAGATCTGGTACTCCTTCACCTCGGGCACCTTGCCAAGTTCGCGCCCGAGCGCCATCAGGGTGCGCTGGGTCTGCTCCAGGCTGGTGCCCTCCGGCATATCGAGCACCAGTTGGAACTCCGATTTGTTGTCAAAGGGGAGCATCTTGAGCACCACCCAGGTGAAGGCCGGCAGGCTGGCCGCCCCTCCCACCAACAGCAGTACCCCGAGCCAGAGCCGGCGCCGAGCCCGCCTTGCCCCCTCGCCAAACAGGAACGGGGACATCAGCCGCTCGAAGAGATGGCCGTGGCGCACCGCAGCGGCGCCGTGAGGGGCCCTCCCCAGCAGGTGCCCAGCCAGCCAGGGGGTGAAGATAAAGGCCACCAGCAGTGAGAGCAGCATGCCCATGCTGGCATTGATGGGGATGGGGCTCATGTAGGGGCCCATCAGGCCGCTGACAAACGCCATCGGCAGCAAGGCAGCAATCACCGTCAGGGTGGCGAGGATGGTAGGCCCCCCCACCTCGTCGACCGCCCCCGGGATCAGCTCGCGCAGCGGCCGCGGCGAGAGCATCCAATGGCGGTGGATGTTCTCCACCACCACGATGGCATCGTCCACCAAAATGCCGATGGAGAAGATGAGGGCAAACAGCGACACCCGGTTGAGGGTAAAGCCCCATGCCCAGGAGGCAAACAGGGTCAGCAGCAGGGTAATGGCAATCGCCAGCCCCACCACCAGCGCCTCGCGCCAGCCCATGCTCACCACCACCAGCAGCACCACGGCGGCGGTGGCGAAGATGAGCTTGCCGATCAAGGTGGCCGACTTGTCCGCCGCCGTCACCCCATAATCGCGAGTGACGCTGACCTGGATCTCGCTCGGCAGCAGGCGGTTTTGCAGGGCCGCCACTCGGGCCTCGACTCGCTTGGCCACCTCGACCGCGTTCTGGCCCGGCTGCTTGCCGATGGCCAGCGTCACCGCCGGGTGGGGCGCCGCCCCCTCCCCGCCCTGGGCAAACCAGGCCGACCGGGTCGGCAGGGGCGCGCCCAAGGTCACCTCGGCCACCTCCCCGAGGTAGACGGGGTAGCCATCGTGCACCCCGACCACTAGCTGGGCCACCTCATCCGGGGAGCGCAGAAAAGCCCCCGCCTGCACCTTAAACTCGCGGTTCTCTTGAGTCATGCCAGAGAGCATCCCCACCCGGTTAGCGGCGCCAAGACGCTGGGCCAGCTCGGGCACGGTGAGATCGTGGGCCGCCAGCGCCGCCGGATCGAGGGTGACGCTCAGCACCTCGTCATGCCCGCCTATGGTGGTGACATCGCGGGTTCCCGGCAGGCGCTTGAGCTCGGTCTCAAGCTCATGGGCGGCGCGGGTCAGCTCGGCGGCCCCGAGCCGCTCACTCCAGAGGGTCAGGGTGACAATGGGCACGTCATCGATGCCGCGCGGCTTGATGAGTGGCTCGCCCACCCCCAGCCCCTGGGGCAGCCAATCCTTGTTGGAGTAGAGCTGGTTATAGAGATCGACGATGGCCTGGGCCCGCTTCACCCCCACCTTGAACACCACCACGATAAGGGCGCCGTCCGGTTGGGAGAACGAATTGAGGGTATCGATGCCGGCCAACTGGGAGATCACCTGCTCGGCCGGCGTGGTGATGAGATTTTCCACCTCGCGCGGTGAGGCGCCAGGATAGGGGATATAGACATCGGCGAAGGTGACGTCGATCTGCGGCTCCTCCTCCTTAGGGGTCACCAACACCGCAAACAGACCGAGCAGCAAGGCCACCAGCGCCAGCAGCGGGGTGATGGCGCTGGTCTGAAAAGCCGCCGCCAGACGGCCGGCCAGCCCGAGGCGCGGGTTACGGCTCATGGCTCACCTCCCTGACCTGCGCCCAGGCGTCGCTGGCAATCTGATCCCCAGCCTGTAGGCCGCTTAAGATCTCCACCCTCTCCCCCACGCGCTGGCCAACCCGTACCGGGGTCAGTGCCCACCCCTTTTCCACCTTGAGGTAGACGGCGCTAAGCTCCCCCTGACGCAGCAGGGCGCGGGTCGGGATCATCAGTGCGCGGTGTTCACCGAGACGCACCCTGACCTTGACCCACATGCCGGGCAGCACCCCGGCCTGCCGCTCGGGCAGGTCGAGGCGCAGCCGAAAGGTATGGCTGGCGCTGTCGGCATAGTTAAAACGCTTGACCGCCTGCGGCCTGAGCGCCTCACCCGAGGGGAGCAGCACCTCAATCTGATCCGGAGTCAGCTCACCCCCCTTGAAGGCACGGACAAGCTGAGATTGGGGCAGTTCACTTTCAACCCGCAGGGTATCGAGCGAGAGACCGGAGAGCAGCGGCGTCCCTGGGGCCACCGTCTCCCCCAACTCCACGTGGCGGGCGGTCACGACACCGGCATAAGGGGCCAGCACTCGGGTGTAGCCAAATACCTCGCGCGCCTGGGTCAGGGCGGCGTCGGCCGCCTTAACCTCGGCACTCGCCGCCAGCGCGCTGGCCTGAGCGTTGTCAAATTGGGCGCGGGTCACGACGCCTTTGACCGACAGCGCCTTGAAGCGCACCAACTGAAGCTCGGCCTCTTTGTACTGCGCCTGCGCCCTAGCCAGCCGGGCCTTGGCTGCATCAACCGCCGCCGACTGCTCATTACCACTGATCTCTAGCAGCGCAGCCCCGGCCTCCACCCGGTCGTTCACATCCACCAACATGCGCACCACGCGCCCATTGGTCTGGGCGGCGATGGTGCCCTTGTTGACCGGCTCGACCGTACCGTCGAGGGTGAGCCAGCGGGGCACAGGTTCAGCACGCACGGTGAGGGACGTCGCCTCCATCTGCACCGCACCACTTGCCATGATGGCCAGCACCATACCGATCGCCATGTTCATCGCCGCTCTCCCTCGCCATTCACTATCAGGTGCGCTGGGCCACCAGACGGGGCAACAGCACCTTGTCCACCAGCAGCAATCCGACCGCCATGCTCAGCACAAACAGCAGGATCTGAGGTTGACCGCTGGACAACAGGCTCAGCGCCGGCCCGGGGCAGATCCCGACCATGCCCCAGCCTACCCCGAACAGGGCAGCCCCACCAATGAGCTTGCCATCAATAGCCCCCTGTTTTGTGAACTGATACGCCGTACCGGAGAGGCTACTGCGACGCGGCTTGATCAGCAGGAAGTAACCGGGCATGAAGACGCCGAGCGCCCCCCCCATCACGAAGCCGAGGCTGGGGTCCCAGGCGCCCGCCAGATCGAGAAAGCCGGTGACCCGGGCCGGGTCGACCATGCCGGAGACCGCCAGCCCGAGGCCGAACAGGACGCCGCTAAGCAGGGCAGCAAACAGATTCATGGGAACTCCTTACAGCAGGTGATGGGTGACGAAGACGGTGACGATGCCGCTGGCCATGAAGGTCAGGGTCGCCACGATGGAGCGCGGTGACAGTCGCCCCATGCCGCAGATGCCGTGGCCGCTGGTGCAACCGTTAGCAAAGCGGGTACCGATGCCGACCAGCAGTCCGGCCAGCGCGACCCAGGGCCAGGCCGGCAGGGCGGCGAAGTCGGGCAGCGCCGCCCACCCCAGGGTAAAAGCAAGCCAGGCTCCGACGCCAAGGCCAAGCAAGAAGACCCAGCGCCACGGGGTACGGCTTTGCAGGGCACCGGTCAAGATCCCGCTGATCCCGGCGATACGGCCATTGACCAGCAACAACAGCAGCGCGGCGCTGCCAACCAGGGCTCCCCCCAGCAGGGCGAGCAGCCATTGGGTTTCAAACATCGACATCATTCTCCTGTGAGTGACAAAAATTTTTCGCCAGCGCGGCCAGCACGTCGCTGACCGCCTCGCTGGCGAGCGAGTAGTAGATCTGCTGCGCCCGTTTACGCGAGCGGATGAGGCCGCTACGACGCAGCACCGCCAGTTGCTGGGAGAAGGCGGACTGACCGAGCCGGCTGTGGGCCAGCAGTTCGCTCACCCCCTTCTCCCCTTGAGTCAACTGGCACAGCACCAGCAGACGCTCGGGATGGGCCAGCGCCTTGAGCAGGGCGGCGGCAGCCTCGGCGTGGTGGTTCATCTCGTCATACTGGGTCATGGTAATAAATTAGCAATTACTGATATTTAGGCTTATTGTATAAAGCAAACCTAAATTAGCAACAGCTAATTAAAAAGGAGAGCAAAAATGACGGTCGACAACGGTGTGCGTGTGGTGGCAGGCAGCATGCTGCTGCTCTCGTTGGCGCTGACCCACTGGGTTCATCCCGGGTTCGTCTGGCTCAGCGTGCTGGTGGGGATCAACCTGATCCAGAGCGCCTTCACCGGCTTCTGCCCGGCGGCCAGGCTGCTCACGCGGCTGGGATTGAAATAAGAAAGGGCGGCCACTGGCCGCCCTTCGCGCTTGTCAGCTCCCTCACCCGCCGTGTACCCCGGCCGGCTCGACGTGGATCAGCACCTCGGCATGGGGCAGCATGGCGGCGATGAGCCGCTCCAGCTCGTCGCACAGGTGGTGAGAAGCGGCGACCGTCATGGCCGGCGGCACCGTCAGATGAAAGTCGATATGGCGCCGCCGCCCCGACTGACGGCTGCGCAGGGCGTGATAGGCCGTCCCTTGCGGGCAGTTGGCCTGTAACAATTGCTCAAGCTCGGCCAGCTCGGCCTCCTCCATACGGTGATCGAGCAGGCCGCGCAGCGCCTTAAGCAGCAGCTCGATCGCCTCCTTGAGGATGAACAGTGCCACGCCGATGGCGATGAGGGGGTCAAGCCGGGCCAGATCCCAGCCAAGGGCGACCCCGCCCCAGATGAGCAGCATCCCCGCCGCGACCCCGAGCGAGGTGAGCACATCAGCCTTGAGATGCAGGGCATCGGCCTCAAGCGCCAGCGACTCCTCCTCCTTGGCGACCCGATAGAGGTGGCGCGACACCAGGATGTTGACCAGCGCCGAGGCGCCCATCACCAACACGCCCCAACCGGCGCCCGAGATGGGCTCGGGGTGCAGCAATTTATCCAGCGCCTCGGTCATGATCCACAAGGATGCCACCAAGATCAGCAGCGCCTCGATCACCCCCGAGATGTTCTCAATCTTGTCATGGCCGTAGGGGTGGCACTCATCGGGTGGGGCGTCGGAGCGCGAGACGGAGAAAAAGGCGATGAGGGCCGCCACCAGATCCATGGCCGAGTGGATGGCCTCCGAGATAATGCTGACGGCACCGGTCAGCAGACCCACCGCCAACTTGGCCACGATGAGCAGGCTGTTAGAGCAAACTGAAAGCAGGGCTGCCCGACTCTTTGTATTCATCATTACACTCCTCTCCACGGCCCTGCTTTTTAACCAAAAGCCACCCCATATTCAAATTAATTTATGGCGACAAGAAATAAATTCACCGCTAAATGGAAACCATTGCCATTTATTCTATCACCCCATAACAATAAAACTTAACTAGATGATTCTTAAAGATAAAAAATAACCAAATAAATCATTCTCACTATTAACGCCCTTCTCATCCGGCTATCAACCAAGCGGCATCGGCGCATCAATTAACGAGGGGGAATAATATTCCAGATAGCCGTTGAGTCAGGGTGGATGGCCCACCAATATTTACATTTTATTAATATTTAGTTATTATCTTGCCCGCCAATTCATCATGGAGACACACAGTGGGCAATTCATCGGGCGACCGGCGCTCGCTGACCCCGTCAGCCAGCCACTAGGCGACGAGACTCGCAGATTGCCTGCCGCTCTCGCGCCAGCGAGAAGCACTCTTCTTCTCCCCACCCTGAAACGGCGCGGCGCCCCCGCGACCGGCCTCTGTTTCTCCTCCAGCCATTAGGGAGGAAACATGTTCAACCCACTGATACAACGCTGTTTCAAGCGACGAAAACGCGACACTCGCCACCACTACCGCGTGCAGATCCGCTGCCTGGATCGCCGCGATATGGAGCAAGTCATGGGGTCGGTCGACACCTTGCTGGTGCCCTTTGGCCTACAACCGGCGCAGGCCATGGTACCGCTCGCCGCCGACGGCAACGGCCGCGACCTGTTGCTGACCCTGACCTGCCTGCCGAGCCAGCGCCCACACCTGCGCCACTTCGTGCACCAGGTCGCACTGGCTCACCCGGTGCGCTGGTTCCTGCGCCCCTGACGCCCCTTTTCCTTTTACCCGTGACACGCCCAGCAAGGCTGGCGTGAAGGAGAGACTTGATGAGAATGTGGCAACAGATAGACCTTATCTCCCTTTCCGATACCCTGGCGAGCCTGGCGCTCGCCTTTGTGCTCGGCGCCCTGGTCGGCTTCGAGCGCCAGTACCGCCAGCGCACAGCCGGGCTGCGCACCAACGTGCTGGTCGCGGTCGGCGCCGCCCTGTTCGTCAACCAAGCCCAGCGCATTCATGAGCTTCATGGGGGCAACTACGGCATGCTCCAGGTGCTCGCCTATGTGGTTTCGGGCATCGGCTTTCTCGGCGCTGGCGTCATCATGCGCGAGTCGGGCAACATCCGCGGTATCAACACGGCGGCGACCCTGTGGGGCGTGGCGGCGGTAGGGGCCGCAGCGGGAGCCGGATTGGCGCTCGAGGCGGTGCTCGGCGCCCTGTTCGTGCTGGCCGCCAACACCCTGCTGCGTCCCGTGGTCAACCGCATCAACCGCACCCCGATGGATAACGAGGAGAGCGAGGGCACTTACCGGGTGACCGCCCTCACCGAACGCGCCACCCAAAAACCGGTGCTGCGCTGGCTGGAAGAGACACTGGAGGGGGCAGATTTTCCCCTGAGCGAGCTCGATATCGCGCCGTTTGGCGAGCGCGGCGTGGCCATCAGCGCCGTGCTGCTGCCGACCGCCATCGATGGCAAGGAGCTCGATGCCGTGGTGCTGCGTCTGGGGGATCATCCGGATGTGGAGCTGGTCTACTGGAGCTGTAGCCCCCACGCCTGAGTGAGTACACCATGACGCCGGCAGAAGCCGGCGTCATGGTCATGGGCGGCGGCTACGCCAGCGAATGCGGGGCGGCAGCACCAGGGCGGTGCGCTCGGGGGAGCGGCCGCGCACCAGCTCCTGCATCAGGGTGAAGGCCCCTTCTGCCAGCGCCGGGCAATCTTGCGCCACCGAATCGATGCGCATCGGGATGCAATCGAGCAGATCGTGATCGTCGAAGGTACACAGGCGCAGTGGCGCATCCATCAGGCCGTGCTGATTGAGGTAGCGCAGCACCCCTTCGAGCAGGGTGAACGACGCGGTGAACAGCGCCTCGGGCAGGCCACCGAGCTCCTCCACCAGCTCGGCCATCAACTGATAGCCGGAGTGGGGTTGGTAGTCGCGGTGGCGGATGCGCGCCGGCTCGGCGGCCAGCCCGGCCCGGTGCAGCCCCAGCTCATAACCTGCCAACCGGTGCCGGCTCGGGGAGAGATCGAGCAATCCGCCGAAGTAGTAGATGCGGTTGCCATGCTCGCTCGCCATCGCCTGCACCAGCTCGGCGGTGGCCTTGCAGGCATCCGAGATCACCATGGGCAGGCGCGACTCGCCGATGTGGCGATCGAGCTGTAACACCGGCAGTTGGGCATGGATGCGGCGATAGATCTCGTCGCTGTGGCCGCTCGAGGCGACGATGAGGCCATCCACCTGACGGCTGATGAGCGAATCCACCACCTGCTGCTCGATCAGGGGATCATCCTCCGAGCAGGCGATGAGCAGCTGGATCCCCGCCTCGCGGCAGCGCGCCTCGAGCACCCTGGCGATGCTGGCAAAACCGAAGTTGGTGAGATCGGGAATGACCAGCCCCCAGGTGTAACTGCGGCTCTCGCGCAGGGCGCGGGCGTGGATGCTCGGCTGGTAGTGGCACGAATCGGCCACCGCCTGGATGCGGCGCCGGGTCTCGTCGGCGATACGGTATTCGGCGCTGCGCCCGTTGAGCACCAAGCTGGCGGTGGCCTTCGAGACCCCCGCCAGCTCGGCAATCCGGGCGATGGTGATGCGTTTTTTCTTCTCCACCTGGCGTTCCGGCTTGTGGGATGACCGCGCTATTGTACTAGGCTCGCGCGCAGCGGCCAGTGCCAAACGGCAATTTCCCCCTCCCCTTGCCAGCTCGCCAGGGGCTCTCCTGCCGGGAAGTGGCGGGCCGAGAGCACGGCGCGCCCCTCGTCGACGAAGCACTCGATGCTGGAGCTATCGAGCAGCACGCGCAAGACGCCGCCCAGCCAGGGGGCGCGGCGCCACTGCCACTCCCCCGAGCCCCAGTTGCGCCGCTCGAGCGCCACCTCACCCGGCTGCCAGTGCAGGCGCAGCCCCTCACCGATGGTGAGCACCCCGCGCCCGCTCGGCGCCAGATCGAGCCAGGCCGAGCCGAGCGCCAGCGCCGGGGCACCGGTCACGGCCCCCTGATAGTGGCTCTCGTCCCCCTTGAGGGCCGCCAGCTCCGCCACCGGACGCTGGCACAGCCACGCCTCCTGCCAGTAGAGCTCGCGCGGGCAGCTCATCTGATGCAGCCAGCCATGCGCGATGGTGGGCTGACTCATCTCGTTCTCTTCAGGTAGCCCCAGCCAGCCAAATAAAAGACGCCGCCCCTGGCGGTCTATGGTGGTCTGCGGCGCATAGAACTCAAAGCCTCTGTCTAGCTCATGGAAGGCGCCGTGCTCGAAGCGCGTTCCGTCAAAGTGCCCAGCCAGCCAGCCGCATTGATAGAGGTTGAGGTAATCCTCTCCCTGCGGGGCTACCCCCTGCGGGCAACTGATGAGCACGTGGTAAGAGCCCAGCGCAAACAGATCCGGGCACTCCCACATGTAGCCAAACTCCCCCAGCCCGCCGCGTCCGCTGCCAGCGATGGGGCCCACCCATTGCCACTCATGCAGGGAGGCGCCGCGATAGAGCAGCACCTCGCCGCGATCGTCCAGGGTACGGGCCCCCAGCACCATCAGCCACTGCTGGCCGTCGTGCCACACCTTGGGGTCGCGCACGTGGCCGCTGTACCCTGGCGGTAAATCGAGTACGGGCCCCAGCTTGTCAAAGCCGCCCCGGCCGTCATCGCGGGCCAGACACTGGAAGGCGGTGCGGCTGCCATCCGGGTATTTGACGTTGCCGGTATAGATGAGGGTCAGGCGCCCCTGCTCGTCGCTCACCGCCGAGCCCGAGTAGCAGCCGCTCTGCTCGTAGGGCTCGACTGGCAGCAGGGCCGGCAGCTCGTGGCGCCAGTGCAATAGATCGGTCGAGCTGACGTGGCCCCACCCCTTGTTGCTGTGTTCACAGCCGAGCGGGTTCCACTGGTAGAAGAGGTGGTAGCGCCCGTCGTGCTCGATGAAGCCGTTGGGGTCATTGAGCAGCCCCACCGGGGCTGCCAGATGCCAGCGGGGCCGATGGGGATCGGCCGCCGCCTCGAGCTGTCCGGCCAACAAGGCGCGAACCGTCTGTTTGAGCAAGTCGACTTCTTGCATCACTCCACCTTGTACTTGAGCAGGTAGGAGGCGGCGAAGGCGGCGCCAAAGGCGATCACCATGCCGATGACGTAGTGGATGAGGCTCAGCGGCTGGACGATGGCCATGCCGGGAATACCGGTCAGCCCCACCGCCGTCATCCCCACCTTGGCCGCCACCACGTAGGCGCCGCCGCAGGCCCCGCCGAGCAGACCGGCCAAGAAGGGCTTGATGAAGCGCAGGTTGACCCCGAAGATGGCCGCCTCTGTGATGCCGAGCAGACAGGACATAGCCGCCGGCACCGTGATCGCCTTGATCTTCACGTCACGGGTCTTGAAGTAGACCGCCAGACAAGCCCCCCCCTGCGCCACGTTGGCCATGGCCCAGATAGGCAGCAGGAAGTTGACCCCGATCTGCGCATTGGTGAGCAGCCCCGCCTCGATGGCGTGGAAGCTGTGATGGATGCCGGTGATGACGATAAGCGAATAAGTGCCGCCAAACACCAGCCCCGCCAGCCAACCTGCGTGTTCATAAAGGGCGCTCAGGCCAAACGAGATGCCATCCCCCAGCACGCGACCGGCCGGGCCGATGAAAAGCAGCGCCACGAAGCCGGTGATGATGACGGTGAGAAAGGGGGTCACGATGAGATCGAGCGCATCGGGAATACGCTTTCTCAGCTGCTTCTCCAAGTGCGACATGAACCAGACCGCCAGCAGCACCGGGAAGACGGTGCCCTGGTAGCCGATCATCGCAACATCCAGCCCGAAGAAGTCCATGGTCTTGAAGCCGCCGGCCACGCCCCAGGCGTTGGTCAGGGCCGGGTGGGTGAGGATGCCACCCAGCGTCGCCCCGAGATAGGGGTTGCCGCCAAATTCCCGCGCCGCCGTAAAGCCGATGAGGATCGGCAGTATGATGAAAGCCGCCGAACTGAACATGTCGAGCATGACGAACAGGGCGCTGTCCGGGTTGACCCAGCCATAGGTGCGCACCATGCCGAGCAGCCCCATCAGCAGGCCGGAGGCAACGATGGCCGGGATGATGGGCACGAAGATGTTGGAGAGGGTCCGCGCCAGGCGCTGGGCCACGTTGAGCTTGGCGCTGGCCATGTCGGTCAGCTCCGCCTTGCTGGCAGTGCCGGTGCCGGTCAGGGCCACGAACTCGGCGTAGACCTTGTTGACCAGGCCAGTGCCGAAGATCACCTGAATTTGGCCGGCGTTGCTAAAGCACCCCTTGACCCCTTCCAGCTTGTCGATAGCGGCCTTGTCAACCTTGCCGTCATCGGCCAGCACCAGCCGCAGCCGGGTGGCGCAGTGGGCGGCGCTGACGATGTTCTCTCTTCCCCCGAGCAGGGGGATCAGATCCGAGGCGATTGCATTGATATCCATATGTCTCTCCCGGCCCGCCCGCGCGGGCCCTTGTGAACTGTTTTATCTGCTTCCCAGAAAAGTGGCCAGCGCCGCCCGATCCGGCAGGGCGGTCATCGCCCCCTTAGCGGTGGTGGCAAGCGCGCCGCAGCCGTGGGCCTGAGCCAGGATGGCGGGCAGCTCGTCCGGGCCGGGCAGCGTGGTGCGCTCGGCCAGGGCAGCCAGCAGGCCAGCCACGAAGGCATCCCCTGCACCTGTGGTATCGACCGGCGTCACCACAGGGCCGCGCCAGTGCAGCCGCTCTTGCCCAAGACGCGCCACCACCCCCTCCTTGCCGAGGGTGATGAGCACCAGGCTCGGCCCCTGCAAAGCGGCGAGCCCCGCCTCGAGATCGGTTTCCCCGCTGAGCCAGGCCAGCTCCTCCCCCGAGAGCTTGACCACATCGGCCTCGCGCACGGCGCGCGCCACTTGAGGGTGCATCTCGCCCGGCTCGCCCCACACCTCAGGGCGCAGGTTAGGATCGAAACAGACCCGGCCACCGGCAGCGCGCATGGCCGCCATCGCCTGCCAGGTGGCGCTGCGTACCGGCTCATTGGCAAGGGCGATGGAGCAAGTGAGCAGCCACTGCCCCGGCCCGAAGGCCGGCAGATCCGCCGCCGTGAGCCGCTGGTCGGCACTCGGGCGCACCATGAAGGTGAAGCTGCGCTCCCCCTGCTCGTCGAGATCGACCAGCACGGTGGAGGTGCGGCCATCCGAGTCCAACATCAGGTGACTCACGTCGACCCCCTCCTGCACCAGGGTCGTGGCCAGGAAGCGGCCAAACGGATCGGCACCGACCCGGCCGATGAAGGCCGCGTCCCCGCCGAGGCGGGCCACCCCGACTGCCACATTGGCCGGCGCCCCACCCGGACAGCGCAGGTAGCGCCCCTCCCCTTCCGGCAGCAGATCGACCACCGCATCACCCAGAACCCAGACTCGCTGCATCACAACCTCCACGTCGATGCCTCTTTGATGGGGCGCATTATCAGCTAAACCGTTTTAGCTAACCAGCGGATCCCGCCACCATTTCTGTGATCGGCCTAACAAATCAGAACCAGGTTTCCATCTGTACGCCGAAGTTCCATTCGCCACCGGCGCTGAAATCGCTCTGGCCGAAGGCGTCGCTGCTGGCGTAGTCATCCAGCTCGGACGACCAGTTCATCCAACTGGCAAACACCCGCAGCTCGGGGCGCTCGAAGAAGCCGGCGGTGCGCGCCTTGAAGGTGGGCGCGAAGGTGAGCTTGGTGAAGTCCCCCTTGACCGCCTGGCGCCCCTGATAACCCTTGGGATCGAGATCCATGTACTGCCAGGTGGCCTCGTAGACCAGCTCCACATTCTGGCTCAGGATCTGCTCAACCCGGCCGTTGAGCGTGGCCCAGCGGTATTCGTCCCCCTTCACGTAGCGATCTTGGCTCTGCTCGGCCAGCACGGCCGGGGCGAGACGCCAGTGGCTGCCGAGATCCGTGGTACCAAACAGAGCCAGGCGCACCGCATCGGCATCCGGTAGCAGCTCGCTCTCCGAGCCCAGCCCCTTGACCTGAGCCCCGAGGCCGTGGCCGTAGAGCAGGGCCGCCTTGCTCATGCCGGGGCGCATCCCGAAGAAGCTGTCGGCGTGATAAGCCAGCAGGGTGTGTACCCCCTTGTCGGCGGCCGCACTCCCCTTGCCGCCATCGTTGATGCGCGCCTCGTTGTCCTTGGCCGACAAGCCGTTGATCATCCACTGCCAGTGACCGATGCGGTTGTTCATGGTGAGGATGTAGCTCTCGATGTCGGAGAGATCGCTGGCGCTGATGTCGCCGTAGTCGCGCCCGTAGAGGGAGAAGTTCGCCTTCCAGTTGTCGGCCAGCTGCACGTCATAGACGCCGCCGCCGGTGCCGGCGAGGAACACCACGTCCGAGTCGAGCCAGTGGATATCGAAGTTGTCCCGATCAAAGCGCTTACCGGCCCACAGCACCGAGTGCTGGAACGGGCCGCTAAAGCTCGCCAAATCGCCGATTTCGGCAAACACCTGGCGGGTGTTGAGGCTAGAATCGCTGGCGGTCCAGTCGTTGCTGGTCTCCACCCCGTCGGCCAGCATCAGCTTGTAGCGGGCCCAGCTGCCGTCCTCGAAGGTCTGGGTTTTCAGCAGGTTGGCCTCCATGTAGGTGTCATCCTCGTTACCAAGGCGCCCCACGGCGCCGCCCACCGAGCCCGCCGGCGTCACGTAGGGGCCGCCGCGCCCGCCGTTGCCGTTGCCATTGACCAAGAGGCCCGAGCGGGCATAGCCGTGGAACTCAAA
Organism: Aeromonas simiae; assembly: GCF_014892695.1. Taxonomy (NCBI): domain Bacteria; kingdom Pseudomonadati; phylum Pseudomonadota; class Gammaproteobacteria; order Aeromonadales; family Aeromonadaceae; genus Aeromonas; species Aeromonas simiae. The sequence goes on along the minus strand of NZ_CP040449.1, from coordinate 1,069,622 downwards.
GCCCTGGGCGCCAGCGGTCTGCTTGTCCACCTTCTCGCTCTGGGCCTTGGCCACCACGGCGGTCTCACGGGCTTCGCTCGCCTTGCTCTCAGCCTTATCAGCCCGCGCCTCTGCCGCAGCCGCACGCGCCTCGGCGGCCTGCACCCGAGCCTCCAGCGCCGCCAGACGCGCTTCAATGCCGCCGTCTGCCGCCCACAGGGAGCCACTCATCAAGCCCAGCGTCACCGCCAGCATCACCTTGCTTTTTTGCATGTCACCATCCTCATCTGTGTCGTTGTTATCAGGCGAGGCAAGAGTAGCTAAACCGGTTTTGCACCAGCAATAGGGGAGCTGAACCGTTTTAGCTGAACTGTGATCCGCTCAACATTCGGCCAGTAAGGGAAGTGGGAACTTGTGATCGCGATCCCTGATGAGCGAACACTCAGCAGGGCTGAAAAAAAGAGAGCCGGCACTGTGGCCGGCTCTTTTCGAGGCTAATGAGATCAGCTGGTGAGGTCATCGAAGAAGCGTTTCACCCCTTCAAAAAAGCCCTCGGACTTAGGCTTGTGGGTCTTGGCGGCGGCGCCGCTGAACGACTCGTCGAGCTGACGCAGCAGCTCTTTTTGCTGCTCGGTGAGGTTGACCGGGGTCTCGACCACCACCTTGCACATCAGATCGCCCACCTGGCCGGAGCGCACCGATTTCACTCCCTTGCCCCGCATACGGAACATCTTGCCGGTCTGGGTCTCGGGCGTCACCTTGAGCTTGACCCGGCCATCCAGGGTCGGCACCTCTATCTCGCCACCCAGTGCCGCTGCGGTGAAGCTGATAGGCACCTCGCAGTAGAGGTTGTTACCGTCACGCACGAAGATCTCGTGATCGCGCACGTGCACCTGGACGTAGAGATCGCCGTTCGGGGCGCCGGTCTCACCTGCTTCCCCCTCGCCGGAGAGGCGAATGCGATCGCCGGTGTCGACCCCGGCCGGGATCTTGACCGACAGGGTCTTGGTGCGCTGGTAGCGCCCCTCGCCGTGGCACTTGCCACACGGGATGGAGATGATCTTGCCGCGCCCGTGGCAGTGGGGGCAGGGCTGCTGCACCGCGAAGAAACCCTGGCGCATCTGCACCTGGCCGGAGCCATGGCAGGTGGGGCAGGTCTTCACGTCGCTGCTGCTCTTGGCACCGGTACCGTTACACTGCTCGCAGTGGACGTGGGTCGGGATCTTAATCTCCTTGGAGACGCCGCGCACGGCCTCTTCCAAAGAGAGCTCCATGTTGTACCGCAGATCGGCACCGCGGGCCGGGCCACGCCGGCCACCCCGGCCACCCCGGCCACCACCGAAGATGTCGCCGAACACGTCACCGAAGATGTCGCCAAAGTCGGCACCGCCACCAAAGCCACCGTGGCCGCCGCCCATGTTGGGATCAACGCCAGCATGGCCGAACTGGTCATAGCGGGCCCGCTTCTCGGCGTCGGTCAGCACCTCGTAGGCCTCTTTGACCTCCTTGAACTTCTCCTCGGCGTCCGCGTCACCCTGGTTGCGATCCGGGTGGTACTTCATGGCCAGGCGCTTGTAGGCCTTCTTGATCTCGCGCTCATCGGCGCCCTTGGCCACACCAAGCACTTCGTAGAAATCGCGCTTCGACATACTTATCCTGTTGCTATATCAGCAGTTATGCAGACGGGCGTTGGTCACCCAACGCCCGTGAATTCATGGACTGTGCACTCATGGGCGCACCCTGCGGGCCGTTACCGGCCCGCCCGGGACAATTACTTCTTGTCGTCCTTCACTTCTTCGAACTCGGCGTCGACCACGTCGTCGTCCGCCTTAGCGGAGGATTGCTGCTGGCCGGCACCGGCCTCGGCACCTTGAGCCTGGGCTTGCTGCTGGGCGATCTCCATCAGCTTCTGGGAGACTTCCAGCAGGGCTTGCTGCTTGGCTTCGATGGCGGCCTTGTCGTCACCCTTGAGGGCAACTTCCAGCTCGCTCAGCGCGGCTTCGATCTTGGTCTTGTCATCGCTTGGCAGGGCTTCACCAGCTTCGGTTACCTGCTTGCGTACCGAGTGGACCAGACCATCAGCCTGGTTGCGAGCCTGTACCAGCTCTTCAAACTTCTTGTCCTCGGCCGCATTGGCTTCGGCTTCACGTACCATGCGCTCGATCTCGTCATCGGACAGACCAGAGGAGGCCTGGATGGTGATCTTCTGCTCTTTGTTGGTCTCTTTGTCTTTCGCAGAGACGTGCAGGATACCGTTGGCATCGATGTCGAAGGTCACTTCGATCTGCGGCAGACCGCGCGGTGCCGGACGGATGCCTTCCAGGTTGAACTGGCCCAGGGACTTGTTGTCGCTGGCGCGCTTGCGCTCACCTTGCAGCACGTGAATGGTCACGGCAGACTGGTTGTCTTCGGCGGTGGAGAACACCTGGGACTTCTTGGTCGGGATGGTGGTGTTCTTCTCGATGAGCGCAGTCATCACGCTACCCATGGTCTCGATACCCAGCGAGAGCGGGGTCACGTCAAGCAGCAGCACGTCGGTCTTGTCACCGGACAGTACGGCGCCCTGAATAGCAGCCCCCATGGCCACGGCTTCGTCCGGGTTGACGTCTTTACGCGGCTCTTTGCCAAAGAACTCGGCCACGGTCTTTTGAACCAGCGGCATACGAGTCTGACCACCCACCAGGATCACGTCGTCAATCTCGCCCACCGCCAGACCGGAGTCTTTCAGGGCAACGCGAACCGGCTCCAGAGAGTCTTTCACCATGTCTTCGACCAGGGCTTCCAGCTTGGCGCGGGTAACCTTGATGTTCATGTGCTTCGGACCGGTGGCATCGGCAGTGATGTACGGCAGGTTGACGTCGGTCTGCTGGGCAGAGGAGAGCTCGATCTTGGCCTTCTCGGCGGCATCCTTCAGACGTTGCAGCGCCAGCTGGTCGTTGCGAAGGTCAATGCCTTGCTCACGCTTGAACTCGTCTACCAGATAGTTGATGACGCGATTGTCGAAGTCTTCACCACCCAGGTGGGTGTTACCGTTGGTGGCCAGCACCTCAAAGGTAGTCTCACCTTCTACTTCATCGATCTCGATGATGGAGATATCGAAAGTACCGCCACCCAGGTCATAAACGGCAACCTTGCGCTCACCCTTGACCTTGTTCACGCCATAGGCAAACGCGGCCGCAGTCGGCTCGTTGATGATGCGCTTAACTTCCAGACCGGCGATGCGACCGGCATCCTTGGTGGCCTGACGCTGGGCGTCGTTGAAGTAGGCCGGCACGGTGATAACAGCTTCGGTCACCGGCTCACCGAGGTAGTCTTCGGCGGTCTTCTTCATTTTTTTCAGCACTTCGGCAGAGATCTGCGGCGGTGCCATCTTCTTGCCCTTGATTTCAACCCAGGCGTCGCCGTTGTCAGCCTTGGCGATAGCATACGGCATGATCTCGAGATCACGCTGCACCTCGTCGTCTTCAAAACGACGGCCGATCAGGCGCTTGATGGCGAACAGGGTGTTCTTCGGGTTGGTGACGGCCTGGCGTTTGGCGGGCTGGCCGACCAGGATTTCGCCGTCATCGGCATAGGCAATGATGGACGGAGTAGTACGGTCACCCTCGGCGTTCTCGATCACGCGAGCGTGGTCACCATCCAAAATGGCTACGCAGGAGTTGGTAGTACCCAGGTCAATACCGATGATTTTACCCATTTGACGAATCTCCAAATGCTTTCAACTGGTGGGGAGGCGCTGCCTCCCTTTCTGAACGTTAACGGCTAGGTGGGGTTATCCCGATGGGCTTTCAAGAGCCCGGTGATAAATTTTCCGGCTGTCCCAAACGCCCCTGCCGCAGGCTTGTTTCCTATATGGGGGCCCACTTGCCCCCTTCAAGGGTAAGGTCGAAAAAAATCAGCAAAAAGCCCGCCAAAAGGGCGGGCTGAACCGGCGGGGGCGCTCAGTCAACCGACTTGGCGACCATGACCATGGCCGGACGAATGACACGACCGTTCAGATCGTACCCCTTCTGCATCACGGCGATGACGGTATTGGGGGCCACCTCGGCGTTCGGCACCATGCTCATGGCCTGATGGGCATTGGGATCAAACGGCTGGCCGGCCGGATCGATGGGGGTCAGACCGAACTTGGCCACCGAGCTCACCATCGACTTCAGAGTCAGCTCGACCCCTTCGATCATCGGTTTGAGGGCGTCGTTTTCCTTGTCGGCCAGCTCGATGGCACGTTCCAAGTTGTCGAGCACCGGCAGCAGCTCACTGGCAAACTTCTCCAGCGCAAACTTGTGGGCCTTCTCGACATCCTGAGCGGCACGGCGACGCAGGTTCTCCATCTCGGCGACAGCGCGAACGGCACGATCACGCTCGTCGGCTGCGGCAGCGGTGGCAGCTTCAAGCTGGGCTTCCAGCTCGACAATGCGTGCCTGCTCCTGAGTCAGCTCGCTGTCCACATCGGGCTGTTCGACGTGATCTTCCAGCCCTTCCATCTGCTCAACCTTCTGCTCTTCGTGGTTCATGACATCTCCAATAACAAGGTGACTTCTTTATGTGGGGGTATTATGGGGACGAAGCCCTGCCTTTCAAGTACTAAGGCCCCCCTTTGCCACGATTGCAGCAGTAAAGCGTGACAAACGCGGTATACTCGCCCCCATCACTGGCGACATGCAAAACACACCATGGATTCTCCGTTCAAGACCATAGGACTCATCGGCAAGCCTCATCATGAGGGGGCAAACCAGACGCTACAGGGGCTGCATGACTACCTGACCCAACGTGGTTTCAACGTGCTGGTCGAAACCCGGGTAGCTCAGGCTCTCGGCGTCATCGAAGAGCAGCACATCGTCGATTTGGTACAGCTTGGTGAACGCTCGGATCTGGCCATCGTGGTCGGCGGTGACGGCAACATGCTGGGCGCCGCCCGCGTGCTTTCACGCTTCGACGTGGCGGTGATCGGGGTTAACAGGGGTAACCTCGGCTTTCTCACCGATCTCTCACCGCAAGATTATTTGGTGCCGCTTGAGCAGGTGCTCTCGGGCCATTTCAAGAGCGAGCAACGCTTCTTGCTGGAAGCCTCTGTCTATCGCCATGGCGAGCGCAAGGCGAGCAACCTGGCCGTCAACGAGGCGGTGCTCCATCCGGGTAAAATCGCCCACATGATCGAGTTTGAGGTCTACATCGACGGCAGCTTCATGTACAGCCAGCGCTCCGATGGCCTCATCATCGCCACCCCGACGGGCTCCACCGCCTACTCACTGTCGGCCGGCGGCGCCATCCTCACCCCCAAACTCAATGCCATCACGCTGGTGCCGATGTTTCCGCACACCCTGAGCAGCCGCCCCATCGTGCTCGACGCCGACAGCGAGGTGCGTCTGCTGGTCTCCCCCGACAATCAGGATGACGCCATGCTGGTGAGCTGTGACGGCCAGATCACCCTGGCGGTGCATCCCGGGGATGAGATCATCATCAAAAAGAGCCAGCACAGGCTCAAGCTGGTGCATCCACTCGATTACAGCTACTTTCACGTGCTGCGCAACAAGCTCGGCTGGGGTAGCAAGCTGTTCTAAGAGCTGCGAGTGCACATCCCCTCATGAGATCTGGTGTGAGCCGCCAACGAGGGGATAAACCGCCCCCTGAATGGCCAGGTTGAGTCATGGCGAACCTGCCGGCACTTTACTGTATGTAAAACCAGTATATACTGGATGCATACACAGTAATGTTGGCCCATACAGGATGCGACCATGCTGGCACAGCTCACCGTCACCAACTTCGCCATCGTTAAATTCCTCGAACTCGACCTGCAAGCCGGGATGACCTGCATCACCGGTGAGACCGGTGCAGGTAAATCCATCGCCATCGACGCACTGGGCCTGTGCTTAGGTGAGCGGGCCGAAGCGGCCATGGTGCGCCCAGGCTGCGACAAGACTGAAGTCAGCGCCCGTTTTCTGCTCGCCGGTAACCCGGCCGCCCGTGGCTGGCTAACCGCCAACGAACTCGAAGGGGATGAAAGCGAGGAGTGCATCGTGCGCCGGGTCGTCTCGGCCGAGGGACGCTCGCGCAGCTATATCAACGGCGTGCCAGTGCCGCTGGCTCAACTGAAAAACCTGGGCCAGCTGCTGGTCAACGTGCATGGCCAGCATGCCCATCAGTTGCTGCTGCGCGCAGATTACCAGTTAGCCCTGCTCGACGGCTTTGCCGGCCATACCCTGCTGCTTTCGGAAGTTCGCGAGCACTACCAACAGTGGCGCCAGCTGCAAAACGAGCTGGCCCGCCTGCGCGCCGAGCAGCTCGAACGGGAATCACGCCGGCAACTGATCGAGTATCAGGTACAGGAGCTCGACGAGTTTGCCCTACAACCGGATGAGTTTGAGGAGATCGAGGAGGAGCACCAGCGACTGGCCAACGGCACCGAGCTGCTGCAAGAGTGTGGCAGCTGCATCGATCTGCTCTATGAAAACGACGACACCACCATCGCAGGACTGCTGCAACTGGCCATCGACAAGGCCGAGGCACTGGCCGGCATGGATAGCCGTCTAACCACCGTGCTGGAGATGCTCAATGAGGCGCAGATCCGGGTCGAAGAGAGCCACGGGGAGCTGCGCGGTTATCTCGATAGCCTGGAGCTCGACCCCGAACGTTTCACCGAGCTGGAAAACCGCCTGTCACGCGCCATCTCGCTGGCCCGCAAGCATCACGTCAAACCAGCCGAGCTGGCGCTACACCATCAGTCACTGACCGAAGAGCTGGCCCGCATCGGCTCGGACGAGGCACGCCTTGAGGGGATGGAGAGCGAGCTGAGCCAAGCCCGCGAAGCCTTCCTGACCGCCGCCGAGGCACTCAGCCAGAGCCGGCGCCGCCATGCCGAGGCTCTGGCCTGCCGGGTCAGCGAAAGCATGCGTGAGCTAGCTATGCCACAGGGACAATTCGCTATCGACGTGGTCGCCGATCGTGGCCAGCACCTCTCACCGCTCGGTATAGACAGGGTTGAATTCCAGGTCACCACCAACCCGGGTCAACCATTGCAGCCGCTCGGCAAGGTCGCCTCCGGCGGTGAACTCTCTCGTATCAGCCTGGCCCTGGTGGTGATCAGCGCCCGCCAGATGGCCACCCCCACCTTGATCTTCGATGAGGTGGACGTGGGGATCAGCGGCCCCACCGCGGCCGTGGTAGGGCGCCTGCTGCGCCAGCTCGGCGAATCAACTCAGGTGCTGGTCGTGACTCACCTGCCCCAGGTGGCTGGCAACGGGCATCAGCACATGGTGGTGAGTAAGCACACCGATGGCCACACCACGGAAACCCAAATGCAGCCCATCACTCAGGGGGATCGCCTGCATGAACTGGCGCGCCTGCTCGGTGGCGATCACATCACCGATAACACGCTGGCCAACGCTCGCGAGTTGCTAGCCGGTTGAAAAGACGAAACGTCATGCCGATGAGTTCATTACAACTTATTAAAAAATAAAGATTTCCTTTTCATCTTTCATTCATGACGGGATGTTATGATGATGTAAATACCAGCAGTTCAGCCATGCCGATGCTGCATGACCCCATCGCGAGGGCGGCATGGCAAGCTGGTTGATTGAACTGCTGGCTCTCACGCAGGTGAAGGAGGGAACGATGGCCACACCCAGAATCATTTTGCTGCTGGAAGGGAAAGAGTACGAACAAGAGACCCTGACCCGAGCCAGCCACCTGGCCACCAAGCTTGGTGCCGAACTGGTATTGCTGCACCTGACACACAGCAGCAAGGTGCGTCGCGATAGGATTGAACTGCCCGACGATGAACGCAGCGCCCAGGCGACGTTGCAGGCCAAAGCGCTGATCAGTGAATTAATTGCTACCCTGCCCCAACCAGTTCGCTACGAGTGTTTAGCCGTCGACAACGTGGTGCGCGAGCTGAGGGAGTGGATTGCGGCCAACCCAGCCAATCTGCTGTTACTCGGCAGCCGGCATCACTGGATGGGGGGCTCTTTGGCCCGCTTGCTCATCTATAAGCTGCCGATTGATATCCAGATCTGCCACGAATCATACAGCGCCAATCTCCAGGCGGTGGGCTAGAGCTAGGCCCGGGATGATTCATCATGACTGAATACGGCACTGGTCTTCGCAGGCCACATCTTGAACAAGCTAGGCCCGTTATCATGACGGGCCGTGATAACCCGTAAGGGTAAACAACTCTCGCCTTCACCCTTACCCTCCCCTAGCAATAGCGTCATCATCGACCTCCTCACGTGTACAATCGAGCACGCTGGTATCAAGATCGTCGCGATTACGGGTCAGTAGCGGCGCTTTCCCCTCGCGATAAGGTCGAACATCGGAAAAGTCAGAGCCAAAATAGTGAGCAAACTCACGCCTGGCCTCATCAAGTGGCAGGGGAATAAAGAGCAGATGCACATCGAAAGTGGAGGCCGGAACGACAAAGCCACTCACCGGTATATCGTGAAAATGCTCATTGACCCGGTACCAAGCCAACCCCTCCTCCACTTTCCACGGCCGGTAGTTCGCCAGCAGCGGGCTGGCCGGGGTCGCGCTCGCCGGATCGAGATAAAGATCGTCAAACTCGCACTGCGCCATACCCTGCCACATGCGCTCAAATGGGGATGAACAGCCCCCCAGAGCCAGCACGGCCAGCAACCACACACGTGCTCCCTGCATCATCACTCCTTGTCAAAAAACCGCTGTCGCTCCAACAGCTTAAGGCCTGACTGCCGCTCTAACAGTACAGTAGCATTGGGGCCCGTCAGCCCAATCCATGGCAATTCAGCACCATTATGCCGACAGTGTACTCGCGCCTCGATGCAGACCCAACAATTCTGCCCCACAACTCAGAGCTGGCTATAGCAACCAGGTGATGGCGCAGGGACCGTGCAGCGGTGCAGCCCCCACTTTGATGCCTTGTGGTAAATCATGAAGATATCATGCGGCCCGGCGACACAGCTCGGCACCGGGTGTTTGCTGAGGCGAACGCATTCGATTTACACCATCCGAACTAGGCCCAAGTGGGTTATACCAAGTTCGCACGGGACGATCCCCATATCGACACGCAACCCAGACTGGAGCCAAAGGAGCGATGGACACCCCACTCCACCATTGGTGCCCAGTTACCGGTGCCGACATGACCTCATCTGCGAGATAGGGGCAATGAGGTCATCATGGCCGGGACGCAGTCGACGAGAAGCGCCATGGACGCACCATGTATCGCATGGAAAACGCCCGCTTAACCAACCCATTCAGATCCCATTGGCAACTCGTTCACCGTTTGTCACGCCGACGAGCGGATAAAGATAGGGGCCGCGCTTTCGCAACGGCCCCCCACTCGTGGTGGTGCTATCAGAGCAGCTTACGGGCTGCGCCCAGCACTATCTTGATGGCATCAGATTCGGTTTTCGCCATGGTTTCGGCGTTCGGGATCTCTTGTTGGGTACGGTTGACGATGACACCGGCCACCATGCCAGCACGCAATCCCTGGCTGGCACACATGGTCAGCAGGGTGGCAGACTCCATCTCGAAGTTCAGCACGCCCATGGACTGCCACTCCTTCATGGAGCCTTGGAAGCGCTGCACCACGCGGCCGGAGAAGGTGTCATAACGCTCCTGCCCCGGGTAGAAGGTGTCAGAAGAGGCGGTCACCCCCACGTGCAGCTTGGAGCCCAGCTCCTTGGCAGTGTTAACCAGAGCCGTGGTGCACTCGAAATCGGCGACGGCGGGGAACTCCATCGGCGCAAAGTGCAGGCTGGCGCCATCGAGGCGCACCGAGCCGGTGGTCACGATCACATCGCCCACATTCAAGTGCGGCTGGATGGCGCCGGTGGTGCCGATACGCAGGAAGGTGCGGATACCCAGCTGGGCCAACTCTTCCACGGCGATAGAGGTGGAAGGGCCACCGATACCGGTGGAGCAGACGATCACCGCCTTGCCATCCATCTCGCCGCGCCAAGAGGTGAACTCGCGATGGCTAGCCAGCAGAACAGGGTTGTCCATCAGTTCGGCAATACGCTTCACGCGCTCGGGGTCGCCCGGAACGATGGCCAGGGTGGCGCCTTGCAGATCCGCTTTCTTCAAGCCCAAGTGAAATACATCAGACATAACGAACTCCTGAGTCGCTCCCGGCTGAGCGGGTACCAACTGATTTAAAGTATTTTCAAGTTGCGTTCCCCTGAGTGCGGGGAGCGCCAACTATGGGCGATCGCCTCCTCGATTTCTATGAGTTTTCTCACATTTCCCCTCTCAAAAACGGGTGTGGAATGAGGCGAAACGTTTTACAAGCTAATGAATTTATTGATAAACGTTTTTCAAAATATGCGGTATGCTATCCGGTACTCACCCGGCCCCTAGGTCGGGGGGAGCAGGATGCTTTTCACGTCGGTCAGTGTCAGAAAATAGCGCCGAGATACATCTCACCGTTTCCTCGCGGACACGGCCCGACAGAGTGGCATGGAGCCATCCATACACCACGAATCGGGAGTTATCTCATGAGTGCATTTACCTTCTACATCCCCACCATCAACCTGATGGGCGCCGGCTGCCTGTCTGACGCTACCGACGAGATCGCCCGCCGTGGCCACCACAAAGCGCTGATCGTGACCGATCACATGCTCAACCGCCTCGGGGTCGTGGCCAAGGTTACCACTCTGCTGGCCGAGCGTGGCGTCACCGCCATCGTCTTCGACGAGACCAAACCCAACCCGACCGTTGATAACGTCAACGCCGGCCTGGCCCGCCTCCAACAAGAGGCGTGTGATTGTGTCATCTCCCTCGGTGGCGGCTCCCCCCACGACTGCGCTAAAGGGATCGCCCTGCTGGCGGCCAACGGGGGCTGCATCAAGGATTACGAAGGGGTGGATCGCTCTGCCAAGCCGCAGCTGCCGCTCATTGCCATCAACACCACCGCCGGCACCGCCTCCGAGATGACCCGTTTTTGCATCATCACCGACGAATCCCGTCACGTGAAAATGGCCATCGTCGACAAGCACGTGACCCCACTGATGTCGGTCAACGACCCCGAGCTGATGCTGGCCAAGCCGGCCGGCCTGACCGCCGCCACCGGCATGGATGCCCTCACCCACGCCATCGAGGCCTACGTCTCCAGCGCCGCCACCCCGATCACCGATGCCAGCGCCATCATGGCAATCCAACTGATCGCCAAGCACCTGCGCACCGCCGTACAGCAGGGAGATGATATCGAGGCGCGTGAGCAGATGGCCTATGCCCAGTTCCTTGCCGGCATGGCCTTCAACAGTGCGGGCCTGGGTTATGTGCATGCCATGGCGCACCAGCTCGGCGGCTTCTATGACCTGCCGCACGGGGTATGCAACGCCGTGCTGCTGCCCCATGTGCAGAGCTTCAACGCCCGGGTCTGCGCCGCTCGTCTCAAGAACGTGGCCGGTTTCATGGGGGTTGATGTCAGCGCCATGGATGACGCCCAAGGGGCCGCAGCAGCCATTGCGGCTATCCAGACCCTGTCCCGTGACGTGCAGATCCCGGCCGGTCTCGAGCTGCTTGGCGTCAAGGCCGATGATTTCGACCGACTGACTGAAAACGCCCTCAAGGACGCTTGCGGACTGACCAACCCAGTGCAAGCCAGCCACGCCGAAATCCGGGCCATCTTCCAGGCGGCCATGTAACGATGAGGTTCGGGGCGACAAGGTCGCCCCGTTTCGCATGCAGCTCGCTTTTTACTTCCGGCATGGCTGTCGGTATGATGTGCCGAGCTGAAAATGACGGTATGGATGATCTGAACTCGTTATGCGGATGAAACCCTTGATTGCCGCGGCCCTGACCGCGCTCACCCTTTCTGGTTGCGGCCTGGTCTATCGCATCGATATTCCCCAAGGCAACTATGTGGAACAAAAGCAGGTGGACAAGCTACGCCAGGGAATGACCCGCGAGCAGGTCGCCTACGTGATGGGCTCGCCCATGCTGCAAGATGCCTTTGACCCCGATACCTGGTACTACCTCTATGAGTTCCAGCCGGGTCGAGGCGACAAGGAGCGAAAGGAGCTGACCATGAAGTTTGTCGGCGATCGCCTGGCTACCGTCAGCGGCGACTTTCCCCTACCCGCCGCCTTCAACACCCCGCTCTGACAAGAACCGGCCACAAGCCGGTTTTTTCATGGAGACATGACACCATGTCACACATCCTGATTGGCGGTGCCACCGGTTTGGTGGGTCGTGCCTTGGTGCAGCAACTGACACCTAATAATGATCTCTGGCTTCCCTGCCGCCACGCCGGCACCGCCCGAAATGGCCACCACTGGTTGGTGACCGATTTTGCCCACCTGACCGACCTGAATCTGCCCGTTCCTATCGATACCGCCTTCTGTGCGCTGGGCACCACCCGGCGTGAGGCCGGCTCGGCCGAGGCCTTTCGCCGAGTCGATCTCGACTATGTGCTGAGTTTTGCCGAACTGGCGCGCCGCCACGGCTGTCGGCGCCTAGTGGTGATCTCCAGTCTGGGAGCCAACCCACACTCGCTCTTTCTCTATCCCCGCACGAAAGGGGAGATGGAACAAGCGCTTCTGGCACAGCCATGGGAACGGCTCGTCATCGTCCGCCCGAGCATGCTGCTAGGTCAGCGACCCCCCCCTCGACGCTCAGAACAAATCAGCCAATATTTCCACCCACTTCTGGCGCCGCTACTGCGTGGTTCTCTTACTCGCTGGCGAGCGATTGAATCTACCCAAGTGGCGCGTGCCATGGTGCACTTGGCGACAGGTGAAGGAATCGACATCATAGAAAACGAGCATCTTCTCACTCTCTAAACAACCGTTGCACACATACCTAAAAACAAGTGAGCGGATAGCCCTCTTGTATCTATTCCTCATAGCCAGCCCAACCAACATGGAGTCAGCCTGATAGGAGGTCTGAGAGGTCTCCCCCTCTTTGCAAGGGAACTTGCAAGGGAAGTGTCGCTTTGTTCCGGCTTCATTATGAAAGAAACATGATTGTCCAACTATGATGACGTCACCGCGATACAAAAATAAGGTGTTTAAAACAATATATGTCACGCATCTCTGTCAGATACGGATAAAAACGACATATCATTGCAACTCATTGATGGAAAAAAACTACGCTTATCAAGTAGCCAAACAATGACGGCATGAATACACCAAGCCGCCTCACCACCTTAATCTATCGATCATCAGTAAAATAATCTCGATCTAGGCTCTCCCCCCCTAAGCCTTCATCCAACAAAGTGGCACTAATAAGTATGAAAATGATGTTCTACCGATTTTTAGATAGAACAAAGCGAAATAACCTCATAAAAAAAGAGCCAATTAACCCTATCCAATAGCACAGTAATGACTAAACCTACGCATCTAGAGCGCCAGATATCATAACTCCTGACCCACACAAGCCACACAGGAACCTTTCGAGTCTTATATAGAATGCACGAATAGAACAAAAAATTATAAGAGGCCTTATGGAACTTATTTAGAAATAGAACTATTAATAAAAAGCCACCTAGCCAGTAAAATATAATGGGCACATGTTAATTATTCGCAGATGCGAATTTCACTCGGGATAAAAAAACCTTTCAAACATTGAAGCCATAGTCTCTCACGAGGAGGCACATTTATGCTTGCATCAGAACAATCCTGTTAATTCAGGAGAGCATCACTCACATTACAAATTTTTTCATGCAAAGGAGAATACCTATGAGCAGGATGCTTTATTTTCTCGCATCTCTCCTGATGGCAACTTTACTCTCGGCCTGTGGTGGGGGGGGCGGAGGGGGTGATGATAGTAGTGGCGGCACACCTCCCGGCACACGCACCCTGACCAAGGTGCAGATCTTCAGCTCCAGCAGTACCGACGCTCGTCGGGATCAGACCAATCCTAGCCTTCCTCTTGGTCTAAAGGGGCGTTGTTTCCCAAATCAGCCAGCAAGTCATGACGTTCCCAGCCCAGGGTGAGCGCTACACTCGGGGCTTTCTGACAGGTAGGCCAAGGGTATTCAGTTTGTTCATCGCACACACGTAGGCCATGACCTCTCCCACTTGACCGTTGTAGTTACGCAGACTGATTTTCCCCGTCAGCAACTGTTTGAACCGGTACATCGCCGTCTCTGCCAGCGAGCGAAGGTGATACCCCGATATCTTCTTCCAGTGCGCCAACCCTTCCTTGCGCATCACCAGCACAGCCTCATTTCTTGGATGCCCCTTTTTCCAGAGCCCCGCACTCTTGCGAGGCGGGATACAGGCTATCGCCCCTTTGCGCGAGATAAGCTGATGGCTGGCCTTGCTGTCATAGGCGCCATCTGCATAAACACGCCCCAGCTTACGCCGCAGAGGGTTAAGCAAGGTGGGCAACACCTCAGCATCATGGACATTTTCCAGCGAGACTTCCGCCGCCACGATATCGTGGCTCACCGGGTCTACCGCCAGATGCAACTTGCGCCACACTCGCCGCTTCTCAGCGCCATGTTTTCTAACCTTCCACTCGCCTTCGCCAAACACCTTCAGGCCAGTCGAGTCGATAACCAGGTCGGTGATGCGCCCCTTGCTGGGCTGCCGATAGGTCACGGTCACCGTGCGGGCCCGCTTGCTGACACAGCTATAGTCCGGTGCGCACAACGGCACATTCATCAACTCGAACAGGGAGTCGAATAGTCCCTGAGTAGCCCGCAGAGTGAGGTTGAAAATTCCCTTGAGCATCAGGAAGGTACAGATGGTCTGGTCAGTGTAAAGCTGGCTGCGGCCCCGCCGCCCATGATGGTCGTGGTAGAGCCAGTTGTTCATGACTTCGGCATCAACCCAGAAGGTGAGTGAACCTCGGTTAATCAAAGACTTGTTGTATTTAGGCCAATTGGTGATGGGGTGAAGCGACTTGCCCATAATGCAGACTTGAAGAGGATGGTGGTGATCAGATCACCAAGTCCTCTGTTAGTTCCATTCAAGCTGCATCGATTTGGGAAACAACGCCGTCTAAAGGCCCAGTACAAGGCCATGGCCATCTACAGCGATGACACCCAGGAAGATGTCAGTACACAGGTCAGTTGGAATATTTCTAGCAGCAAGCTAGGTAGATTGGCCCCTTGAAGATCCAGACACTTCGCCCCTCTTAACTTAAGAGGTAGTCTTGGAGCTATGTTCAGTACTAGTCACAACGAGAAGATGGTCGAAGTGTTAACAGGGGCCGAGCGCCGTCGACGCCGGACTCCACAAGAAAAGATCGCCATCGTGCAGCAGACCTTTGAGCCCGGGATGACCGTCTCTCATGTTGCTCGCTTGCACGACGTCAACGCAAACCAGCTTTTCAAATGGCGTAAGCAATTCCAAGAAGGGTCTCTCACGGCGATCACCGCCGGTGAGGATGTTGTTCCTGCTTCCGAGTTGGCTGCTGCCATCAAGCAGATCCGAGAGCTTCAGCGTCTGCTCGGGAAGAAGACCATGGAGAACGAGATCCTCAAAGAAGCCGTGGAGTATGGTCGAGCAAAAAAATGGATTGCGCATGCGCCCTTGTTGCCGGGGGACGACGATTAAGTGCTGTGAGCCAGGCTCTTAATGTATCGCGTGCGCAGCTATCCGTTCGTGTTCATCGAAAACCGGGTTGGCAAGATGGTCGTCATCATCGCCAGCGTGATGATGCAGCCTTACTTGGCCGTATCATGGAGGCGATGGCAGAGCTTCCCTCCTATGGCTATCGCCGGGTCTGGGCGCTGTTACGGCGTCAGTCTGAGGCAACAGAACAACCTGTGGTAAACGCTAAGCGGGTATATCGCGTCATGCGCGAACATGGCTTGCTGCTGGAAAGAAAACCAGCTGCACCATTGGCCCAGCAGGCACATAAGGGGCGTGTTGCCGTCAAGGAGAGCAATCGACGGTGGTGCTCAGATGGCTTCGAGTTTCGCTGCGATAACGGTGAAAAACTACGTGTCACGTTCGCCATGGATTGCTGCGATAGGGAAGCGTTGGACTGGGCGGCCAGTACTGGGGGTTACGATAGTGACACTGTGCAAGATGTCATGCTGAGGTCTGTCGAACATCGCTTTGGGGATTCGTTGCCGGCATCACCGGTGGAGTGGCTGACTGATAATGGCTCGGCGTATCGAGCCCATGAGACCCGCGCGTTTGCACGAGAAATCGGGTTGGAGCCCAGAACGACAGCAGTGAGAAGCCCACAGAGTAACGGTATAGCGGAGAGCTTCGTGAAGACGATGAAGCGAGACTATATCGAGATGATGCCAAAACCGGATAGCCGAACAGCGGTAGGCAATTTGGCTATCGCGTTTGAGCATTATAACGAGCACCACCCGCACAGCGCCTTGGGATACCGTTCACCACGGGAATTTCTGCGCAGTCGGGTATCACAACCCTAAGCGGGAAAAAGTGTCTGGACCTATGGGGTCAAATCCACTAGCCAACATAGACAACAAAGGGCTTGTCAAAGCCATATTGAAGGGAGTGGTCACCATCACAGCCACCTACCAAGGCCTGACGAGTAACACCTCCACCCTGACCATCACTGACGCCGTCGTCAGTAAAGTTCAAGTGATCCCTCCTGCCGAGCGGTTAGCCAAAGGATTAACCCTGCAACTGAAAGCGATAGCAACCATGAGTGATGGCTCCACACAGGAGATAACAGGCCAATCCAGCTGGAGCAGCAATAAGCCAGATATTTTATCGGTGGATGTGAAGAAGGGATTAGCCACAGGGCTCGCCATTGGACAGGCCACCATCACCGCGGCTGCCCAGGGTAAGAAGGGCGAGGCAACGATCACCGTCTCCGAGCTTGGGATATCACGCATCCAGCTCCTTTCCTCTACAGCGACTCTGGCCAAGGGTACCTCCGTCAAGATAAAGGCAATGGCCATTTTGGAGGACAACAGTAGCGCCGATATCAGCACTCAAGCCAGCTGGAGCAGCAGTGACAGCACTGTGGCCACGGTCGATGCCAGCGGCACCGTCAAAGGGATCGCCGCCGGAAAAGCCACCATCAATGCTGCGCTGAAAGGTGTTAAAGCCAGTACCTCACTCACCATCAGCAATGCCACCGTTGCCAAATTACACATCATCCCGACCAGTGCCACGCTGGCGATAGGAACCCGCACCGGATTCAAGGCGATTGCGACCCTCTCGGATAACACCACTCAAGATGTCACGACCCAGGTCAACTGGAGCAGCAGTGACGAACAGGTGATCACCATCAACGCCCAAGGGGTCGCCACGGCCATTGCCCGAGGCAATGCGCTCATTCGGGCCGCAATACAGGGCATCAGTCATGAAGTCGCCATTGAGGTCAGTAATGCGGTGCCGACGACGCTGCAAATTCAGCCATCCAATGCCACGCTGGCCCAAGGCCTCAAGCTGCCCTTTACCGCTCAGGCCACCTTCAGTGATGGCTCGACTCAGGATGTGACCTCGTTGGTCGCTTGGGACAGCGATGACATCAGCCTGCTCACCATCGATCTTGACGGCCTGGCAACGGCGGTGAAACCGGGAAATGTGACGGTGAGTGCAAGCTGGCAAGGTCTGCTGAGTAACCTCAGCCAAGTCACGGTGAGTAATGCGAGCGTGCAGTCCATTCAGGTGATCCCCGCCACTACCTCTCTGGCCTTAGGGACTCAAGTCCACTTTACCGCCATCGCAACCCTTTCCGATGGCAGTACCGTGGACATCACCAACCAGGCTGATTGGATCACTAGTAATGCAGCTATCGTCACCATAGACGCATCCGGGCTGGCCACTGCGATTGCCAAGGGAAGCGCCACGCTCAGCGCGACCTTGCAAGGTGTAACCCACAGTGCCAGCGTCACTATCACCGATGCCACCGTGGCCAGCCTGCATGTCATCCCGCCCTCAGCCATGCTGGCTCTTGGAACCCAGCTACAACTGCAAGCCATCGCCACCTTTAGTGACGGCACCACTCAGGACATGTCCAGCCAAGTGGCTTGGCTGAGCGACAACGCCTCGGTACTGGTAGTCAGCCTTCAAGGGGAGGTCAGTGCCGTCGATGTCGGAAGTGCCCATGTCTCAGCCAAAATAGCGGGAGTCAGCAGTGCCCCCGTCGCCATCACGGTCACGGATGCGACTGTTTCCGCTATCCAGATAACGCCCACCACCTTAAACCTCGCCATAGGAACCCAAGCCAAACTGACTGCCACGGCAACGCTCTCCGATGGCAGCGTGCAGGATGTGAGCGACCAGGCCTCCTGGAGCAGCAGTGATCCCACTGTGGCGAGCATCTCCAGTCAAGGTCTCGTCACGGCCCAGACCAAGGGTGACGTCACCATCAGCGCACACCTCCAAGGGGTCACCCAGACCGCGACCCTCTCAGTGAGTGACGCTGTGGTCGCCACTATCCAGGTCATTCCACCCACCGCAACCCTTGCCAAGGGGACCAAGCTACAACTGCAAGCAGTCGCCACCTTCAGTGATGGCTCCACTCAGGACATCTCCAGCCAAGTGGCCTGGCTGAGCGACACCCCCTCGATTCTGGTTGTCAGCCTTCAAGGGGAGGTCAGTGCCGTCGATATCGGCAGTGCCCATGTCTCAGCCAAAATAGCGGGAGTCAGCAGTGCCCCCGTCGCCATCACGGTCACAGATGCCACCCTCTCCACAATCCAGATAAGTCCCCCCACCTTGAATCTCACCATGGGGGCCCAGGCTAAACTGACCGCCACGGCAGCGTTCTCCGACGGAAGCGTTCAGGATGTGAGTGGTCAGGTCTCCTGGAGCAGCAGTGATCCCACTGTGGCGAGCGTCTCCAGCCAAGGGCTCGTCACGACCCAGACCAAAGGGAACGTCACCATCAGCGCGACCTTACAAGGTGTAACCCACAGTGCCAGCGTCACCATCACCGATGCCACCGTGGCCAGCCTGCATGTCATCCCGCCCTCAGCCATGCTGGCTCTTGGAACCCAGCTACAGCTGCAAGCCATCGCCACCTTTAGTGACGGCACCACTCAGGACATGTCCAGCCAAGTGGCTTGGCTGAGCGACAACGCCTCGGTACTAGTAGTCAGCCTTCAAGGGGAGGTCAGTGCCGTCGATGTCGGAAGTGCCCATGTCTCAGCCAAAATAGCGGGAGTCAGCAGTGCCCCCGTCGCCATCACGGTCACGGATGCGACTGTTTCCGCTATCCAGATAACGCCCACCACCTTAAACCTCGCCATAGGAACCCAAGCCAAACTGACTGCCACGGCAACGCTCTCCGATGGCAGCGTGCAGGATGTGAGCGACCAGGCCTCCTGGAGCAGCAGTGATCCCACTGTGGCGAGCATCTCCAGTCAAGGTCTCGTCACGGCCCAGACCAAGGGTGACGTCACCATCAGCGCACACCTCCAAGGGGTCACCCAGACCGCGACCCTCTCAGTGAGTGACGCTGTGGTCGCCACTATCCAGGTCATTCCACCCACCGCAACCCTTGCCAAGGGGACCAAGCTACAACTGCAAGCAGTCGCCACCTTCAGTGATGGCTCCACGCAGGATGTCAGCGGCCAAGCCAGCTGGCTGACCAGTACCCCCACGCTGCTGACCATCTCGACAAGTGGTGAGGCAACTGCGCTGGCCAAGGGCAGTGCCAATGTGACGGCAAGTCTCGGCGGCGTTACCAGCAATCAGGCCGCACTGACCATCACGGATGCCACTTTGGTATCGCTACAGGCCATCCCTCCGAGCGCGAGCCTGGCCCTTGGCACCAAGTTGCAACTGCAAGCCATCGCCACCTTCAGTGACGGCTCAACGCAGGATGTCACCGATCAGGTGAACTGGCTCAGTAATGCCCCCGGGGTTATCGCTGTTAGCCTGACCGGCGAGGCAAACTCAGTGGCTCAGGGTAGTGCTACCGTGACCGCCCACACAGGCAGTATCGATAGCAACCCGGTCACACTGACCGTGACGAGCGCAACAGTGCAGAGCCTGCAAGTGATCCCGGCCACGCTGAATCTGGCCATGGGAACACAGACCCAGATGAGCGCACTAGCGACCCTCTCGGATGGCAGCGTGCAAGACGTCAGCAGCCAGGTTTCCTGGAGCAGTAGCGATCCTGCCGTGGCCACCGTGACTTCTCAGGGCATGGTTAGTGCCATCGCCAAGGGCAGTGTCACGATCGGAGCCAACCTGCAAGGCATCAGCCAAAGTGCCAGTCTCACCATTACTGATGCGGTAGTGAGCAGCATTCAGGTTATCCCTCCCACCCCCTCACTAGCTGCGGGAACCAAGCTGCAATTCCAAGCACTGGCGACTTTCAGTGATGGAACCACGCAAGATGTGAGTGGCAAAGCGAGCTGGATCAGCAGCGCCACTGATGTGCTGGCGATCAATCTGAGCGGTGAAGCGACCGGTCTCAAGGCTGGCAATGCGACCGTCACCGCCACCCTCGGAGGTGTCACCAGTAACGGGGCAAGCGTCACCGTGACCAATGCCGTGGTCAGCACGGTACAAATCAGCCTCAGTGGCGCTAGCTCTCTGGCTAAGGGAACATCGGTGCAGTTCAGCGCACAAGCGATCTTGAGTGATGGCACCACGCAAGATGTGAGCAATCAGGTCTCTTGGCTGAGCAGCGACACGAGTCGCGTCACCATCGACGCGAGCGGTAAGGCAACCGCCGTGGCACTGGGTAGCAGCAATATCAGCGCCAAGATCAATGGTGTTGAGAGTACGCCGATTACCCTTACGGTGACGGATGCCACCCTGGCTCAGTTGCAAGTCACCCCCGCAACCATCACCCTGGCCAAGGGAACCAGTCAGCAACTGACAGCCATGGCGACATTCAGTGATGGCTCAACCCAGAATCTCACCTCTCAGGTGAGCTGGGGAGTGACCCCGAGCAGCATCGCCACCGTATCGGGCAGCGGACAGCTCACCGCCGTCGCAACGGGCAGTGCCACCGTTGTCGCAACCCAAGGGGGCATCAGCAGCAACGAGGCACAACTGACCGTCACGGCAGCGACGGTCAGCAGCATCGAGATTGGGGCGTCCTCCACGTCGCTGGCGGCAGGTAGCAAAACCCAGCTCAGTGCTAAGGCCACGCTCTCTGATGGCAGCGAGCAAGATGTCAGCAGCCAGGTCTCCTGGAGCAGTTCCGATGCGAACGTCGCCACCGTTAATGCCAGTGGTCAGGTCACCGCCGTCAATCCGGGTTCGGCTACCATTCATGCCCAACTCAACGGTGTTGCGCAGGATCTGGCCATCACGGTGACACCGGCTACCGTGGCCAGCATCGATCTCAAGGCCACCGACAGCGCTCTGGCACTCGGTCTGAGCACCCAATTGCAAGCGCTGGCGACTTACAGCGACGGCAACGTGGTCGATGTTACCAGCCAGGTAAACTGGGGGAGCAGTGACACCAGCGTGCTGGGTGTCGATGCTAACGGCAAGGTCACCGCCCTTGGCATTGGTAATGCTACCGTGACCGGGCAGTTGGGGGGCGTCAGCCAGAATATCGGCCTTAGCGTCACCAATGCGGTGATCACCGGCATCAGCATTACGCCGATCGATCCGCTGGCCAAGGGAACCCAGGGGCAACTCAAGGCTATCGCCACCTTGAGCGACCTGACTCAGATGGATGTATCGGCGTTGGCCAGTTGGAGCAGTAACAACACGAGCGTCGCCACCGTCGATCTTGATGGTACCGTCAGTGGTGTGAACGTGGGCACGGCTACCATCCGTGCCAGCCTGGGCGGGGAAAGTGCCACCACGGCAGTGACCGTCACAGCAGCCACGCTCTCGAGCCTGACCCTGTCCGCCACCGAGTCGCTCAATCTGCTGACCCTGGCTCGTACTCTGACCTTTACTGTGATGGCCACCTACTCAGATGGCAGCCAGCAGAATGTCACCAGCTCGGCCAGCATCCGCCATAATGGCTCGCTGATCACGCTGGGGGTCGGTAACACTTACGTTCTGGTGAACCTGCTAACCGACAGCACCTTCCAGGCCAGCCTCAATGGGGTGAACAGTAATACCCTGCTCTACAAAACCCTGCTATAAGCAGATCCCTGATGCAAAGAGCCGCCCGAAGGCGGCTCTTTTTTATTTGGACATGACAATTCGAACATATAAGACAGAGGGGCATGATGCCCCTCTTGTTCGCTTGCATGATTACACTCGGAAACGGTGAACCATCTCATGCAGCTGACTGGATAGCTGAGTCAGCTCGTTGCAAGCCTGAGCCATTTGATCTGCACCAGTAGCCACCTCTTCCGAGGCTTTACTGATGTTGACCATATTGCGGTTCAGCTCTTCAGTCACCGCATTTTGCTGCTCAGTGGCCGTTGCAATCTGAGTACTCATTTCAGAGATACAGTTAACCGCCCCGTTGATTTCACCAATGGCATGACCTGCCTGGCGGGCACTCGCCACCGTTTCTCTGATGATACCTTGGCCTTGTGACATAGTGACGCCAGCCTGATCGGCCCGCTGACGCAGTTCGGAAATAATGTCATTGATACGGGAGGTTGAGTCCTGAGTACGACGAACCAGGGAGCGCACTTCATCGGCCACGACCGCAAACCCTCTACCGTGCTCACCAGCGCGAGCGGCCTCGATGGCGGCATTGAGGGCCAGCAGGTTGGTTTGATCGGCGATGTCATGGATAACATCAAGCACGACCCCAATATTTCGGCTGTCATTGCCCAACTGCTCGATGATACCGGTGGCATCTTCAATGACCTCTTCAACCTTCTCGATGCGGTTGATGGAGTCGCGCACCGTCTTGGCACCGGCTTCTGCACTCTGGTTGGCCCGCACCGCAGAATCAGCCGCATCGCTGGTGTTGCGGGAGACCTCGTGTACGGTGGCACGCATCTCATCCATCGCGGTTGAGAGGTGATTAATATCACTACGCTGGTTGTTCATATTGCTGGCCGACTGGCAAGCAACCGCACTGATCTCTTCTGCGGCGGAAGTCAGATGCACGACAGAGTTAGATACTTCACCCACTAACGTACGCAAGCTACCTTGCATCTCGTCAAAGCCTTTGGCTAGTGCGCCTAATTCATCGCGGCGGAAGATACTGTGATCCAGCTCAGTACGCAGATCCCCTTGCGCCACTCGACGAATTTGTGACAGCAAGACCACGATCGGACGACGAATTTGCTGGGTTAAATAGGTGGAGAGCAGCAACATGAGGATCACACTCACGATGCCGGCACCGTAACCAATTTCACGACCGCGCTTATACGTGATTTCACTGTCTTTAGCCTGATTAGTCGCAATCTCGACATTGATCTCACTCAGGTGTTCAGCATAGCGAATAGCCTCGAGCAGCACAGTCCTACTCTCGTTATCCCGCAGGCTGATAACACGAGCCATGTCTTTTTGGCGCACAGCTTCTTCGATGTCATCATGAATTTGATAGTAGCGCTGGAGGCTCATGCCCAACTTGTTGTAGGTCGTCTGTTCATCCTGATTGAGGAAGGGGATGGTGCGATAGTACTCAAACTCTTTCTCGAAGATGTCGTGATGGGCTTGGAACTGCTTGATGTTCTCTTCATAACCCGCTTCATCGCCATGAGAGAGGGCCAGCAAGGCCGCCAGTTCCATACGGCGGGCATCCAGCAGGTAAGCGTTGATCTTTCCAGAACTGACAACGGAGGGCAGCATGTTGCCCGACAGTTCAGATGTGTCGGTATAGAGGCGAGATAATTGGGTCAGCGAGATGATCACCACGGAGATGAGCATGAGCGCCATGACGGCAAACCCTCCCCCTAACTTCTGACCAATCGACAATTTCTTCAGCATGACAGACATCCTTTTGCGCCGAGGTTTGGCTGCCAAGAGACAGAACAAAATCCCATAACGCACAGTGTTTAAAACAGATACACATCCTCGTGATGTGTGTGCTTCCCTCCATTGAGCGACCATTATCTCTTCGAACTTAAATAAAATATGGTGATCCGCTAAATCAGGGTTCGCAATCTGGGTGCTGCACATCCCCCCACAGAAAAAGAAAACGTTTTCCGCTGTTTGGCCGTACGCGAGTCCAGTCCCTTATCTCTTCAATAATTCTTCATTAATTGAAAATTCATTTCAGTTTTCGCCAGAAATGGTCGCATCACGTCATACATGTGAGCTAACTCACTCCCATTTTTACCTCAGCGCACCATGGAGTTTTGCCCACACCCTTCGCAGCAGAACTCCATAACAAGGATATTTATCATGTTGAAGAATTTATCGATTGGTCAAAAATTGGGGGCTGGGTTTGCTGTATTAGCACTCATGATCATCTCCTTGGTGCTCTTATTGCTGGCCCAGCTCTCACGCCTTCACAACGACACCGCCAGCCTGGCAGAAGATATCCTTCCCTCTGTCGCCAGCTCTGGAAAGATCAATGCCTATCTGCTGGATGCTCGCCGTATGGAGCTCAATGCATTGCTGGATCTTGCCGGTGGCGATCTCGCCGGATATGAACGTTTCAATAAAAAATTCAATGACTTCCGCGATGAGTTTGAAAGGGAATTTGCCCATTACCGCACTTTAACGTTTAGCTCGCCAGAAGAGCGTGCTATGTACGATAAGCTGGGCATGCTCCTCAACCGGTATTATCAAATCCATGAATACATTGAAACGGCAGTGCAGCAAGGCGATAACGAAAAAATTACTAGCCTTCGTAATAATGAAAGCCGTGTTGCACTACTTGAGGCGATAGAGTATGCAAACAATCTTCGAGAAATGAATGAAACCATCTCCTCCATTCAAGCGAAAGAGAGTGAGGAGACCTATATACAAGGCCGTAACATCGGTTATGGTGCAGGTATTTTCACCACTATTTTGGTGATAATCCTTTCGACCGTATTGACCCAACAGATCCGCCGCCCGATAGCTGCGCTGCTGATACAAATCCGTCGGGTCGCCCAAGGGGATCTCAGTGCCTCCATCGATCGCAGCCTGTTTCGTCATGATGAGCTGGGCGCCGTGGCCAAAGGTCTTGACGAGATGCAAGACAGCCTCAGAACCTTGGTGAGTGAAGTGTCTGCCTCTGTCGTGCAACTGAGCTCTGCCGCCGAAGAAATCAGCATGGTGGCCGGACAGTCTGCTGGCAACATGAATAACCAGCAGTACGAGATAAACCAACTCTCCGCCGCGATGGATGAGATGCGAGCCACCGTACACGAGGTCTCCCGCAACACCAGCGATGCGGCCGATTCCGCAGGCCACGCCAATCAGAGCGCGGAAGCCGGTGCCAAGACAGTACACGACTCCATCAACCGCATCGAGAAGGTTGAAGAGGTGATCGAAGAGGCGGCATGCATCATCGAGCAACTGGGCAATGACAGTCAGAACATCGGCATGGTTCTCGATGTCATCCATAACATTGCCGATCAAACCAACCTGCTGGCCCTCAACGCGGCCATCGAGGCGGCCCGTGCCGGTGAGCATGGCCGAGGATTTGCGGTCGTGGCCGATGAAGTGCGCTCTCTGGTTCGACGCACTCAGGATTCAACCTCCCGTATCAATGACATTATCTCTGAGCTGCGCCAGCGCGCAGAGCTGGCGAGCGTGACCATGAAGCAAGGGCAGGGAATCATGAAGGACACGGTGGCGAGTGCCCGTCAAGCAGGCAGCGCTATTGGTGAAATCAATGGTGCGGTCACGACTATCTCCGAAATGAGCGTACAAATTGCGGCCGCCACAGAGCAACAAAGTGCCGTGACCGAGGAGCTGAACCGCAACATGGTTAACATCACCAGAGCCTCGGAAGAGGTGGCCACCGGCGCCAACCAAATGGCCCAGGCTTGCAATGAGCTGACCCAGTTAGCCAGCCAGTTGCATGGCATGGTCAGCCGCTTCCAAGTGTAACTACTGCACGGCGCTGATGAATGCCTCGCGGCGCACTGCGGAGCATGACCAGACACCGGCCTAAGGCCGGTGTCTTTTTATAGGGCGTGTGCGCTCACGCCCTTGATTATCACTGCCCGCCCCCGCCTGCACAGGCGAGCGGGAGTTATGCCGCCCCCCTCCAAGTGCAGGATCGCCGCCGGAAAACGGCGAGGCCGATTAACGCGGTTCGAGGCAGTTATCTTCTTTCCAGCCGTACAGCCACTCCATACTGCGGTAAAACTCGTCCTGGGTTTTCCCCTTCCAGAGCAGGTTTCTCACCTGGCGTTCCACGCCGGCGGCGTGGTAAAGCCGCCCCATTTCACGGGTAGACCAGACAATACGCGCGGTACGGGGAATACGCACTGATTCGTACAGCGCAAAGGCGCGTGCCACATCGCCATCACAGCTCGCCAGCGCTTTTCCGAGCGTGACCGCATCTTCCAGCGCCATGCACGCCCCTTGCGCCATGTACTGCGCGACCGGGTGCGCGGCATCCCCCACCAGTGTGATGCGCTCGTTGCCCCACTTGGCGAGCGGTTCACGATCGGCGGTGGCCCATCGGCGCCAGGTCGTGGGTTTATCCAGCATTTGCCGCGGACGAGGATGAATGCCCTCAAAGTAGGAGAGCACCTCTTCCTTGCTGCCGTCCGTCACGCCCCACTCTTCCTTATTGCGGCTGTGGAACGTCACCACCAGGTTGTACTGCTTGCCACCGCGCAGCGGATAATGCACCAGATGGCAATGCGGCCCGGCCCACAATACCGGCGCATTAATGCACAAGTCTTCCGGCATGTCGGCCCGATCGATCACGGCGCGATAAACCACATGACCGGTCACGCGCGGTGTGTCGTTCACCAGGCTCTGACGCACCACGGATTTCACTCCGTCACAACCGATAAGAATATCCGCCGTCCAGCGGTTGCCCTGGTCGTCAATGACCGTCACGTCGTCGGCGCTTTGCTGAATATCAACGATGTTGGTGGATGTCCGGTACTCGATACCGGGCTGCTTCTGCGCAGCCTCCCACACGGTAGCGTGAATATCCACGCGGTGAATCACCGCATACGGGCCACCGAAATGCTCCCGAAACGCCTGCCCCGTTTCGATACTCACCACCTCTTCGGCATTGACCGCATCCATCATCGTAATATGGTCGGTAAACACCGCGCGCTCACGGGCGACCTCGCCCACCCCCAGGCTATCTAGCGCCGAGAATGCGTTAGGGCCAAGCTGAATACCTGCACCGATTTCACCAATCTCATGTGCCTTTTCCAGCAGCATGACCTGAACGCCCTGGCGAGCCAGTGACAGTGCCGTTGCAGCGCCACCGATCCCTCCACCAACCACGATTGCTCGTATCGCTTTCATGATGTCCCTCTCCTGTTATGCCGGAATTTTATCTTGCTGATTTTCAGGCGCGGCGGCGATGAAGGCCGGTAACCGAGTGCAGGCGTCATACACCGCCTGGCAACGGGGGTAACCGCTCAGATCGCATCCCATACGCAGCGCATTGGCCCATTGCGGGATTAGGCAGCAATCGGCGAGCGTCACGGAAGTACCGACGCAAAACTCGCCGGACTGGTTACTGTGTAGCAATCGCTCCACCGCGCTCAATCCCTGCTGGATCCAGTGTTCGTACCAACGTTTCTTGGCCTCTTCACTGATGTGCAGCTCATCGCTGAGGTAGCGCAGTACCCGCAGGTTGTTGATGGGGTGGATATCGCAACTGATGGCATAAGCGATCTCCAGCACGCGCATGCGCTCGGTCTCATCAGCAGGCAATAGCGGCACCTGCGGGTAATGACGGTCGAGCCAGTCAATGATCGCCAGTGATTGCCCCAACGACGCCCCTTCATCGGTCACCAGCGCCGGCACCAGTCCCAGCGGATTCAGTTGCCGGTACTCCAGCGTGTTCTGCTGACCGATACGGATGTTCACTCCGGTGCTCTGGTAATCAATCCCTTTCAACGCCAGCGCAATACGCACGCGGTACGACGCGGAGCTATTAAAAAAACTGTACAGCTTCATCGGCCACCTCAAACCACGTTGACGGCGATGGGGGTCAGGCCATCCACATTGCCGGTGATCCGATCGCCCTTGACCACGGCGCCCACCCCTTCCGGCGTACCGGTAAAGATCAGATCGCCTGGCTGCAACTCGAAAAAGCCGGACAGGTAGCTGATGGTCTCGCTAACCGACCAGATCAAATGGCGAATATCGCTGCGCTGGTGATCTTTGCCGTTCACCTGCAACCAGATAGGCGACTTCGCCACATTGACCTCCTCGGCCTTATGCAATGGCGCTATCGGCGCGGAGAGATCGAACGCCTTGCCGATTTCCCACGGACGCCCCATCTGACGCATCTCCATTTGCAGGTCGCGCCGGGTCATATCAAGACCGGTCGCGTAGCCCCACACATACTCAAGCGCCTTTTCCTGGGGGATATCCTTCCCCTGCTTGCCAATGGCCACCACCAGCTCGATTTCGTAGTGATAGTTGTTGGTTTTAGCCGGATAGGGCAGCTCCAGTGTCTGACCATCGGCAACCGGCACCACGGCATCTGCCGGTTTGCAAAAAAAGAACGGCGGCTCCCTGTCCGGATCAAAGCCCATCTCTCTGGCGTGCGCGGCATAATTACGACCTACGCAATAGACGCGGCGAACCGGGAACCGCTGCTCACTGCCAACAACGGGAATCGTGACCGGTGCCTGCGGGGCAAAAACATACTGAGTCATGCTTCTTTCTCCATTAGTAACGGGCTTCACGGAACAGCCCCAGCGCTTCTTGAACAGGACGATCTGAAAAACTGAACAACACTGTCTCTTCACTGGCATCGAACGACACGCTGTGCCACGTCGGCACCACAAAAATGTCTTTGGCCTGGAAATGGAACACCTGATCGCCCACCGTCACCTTCCCGGCCCCCTCCACCACGTGGTAGATGGTGCTGTCAGTGGTCTTCGCTTGGCGCGAGCGAAATCCCTTTGGCAACAGTTGCAAGAAGGCCCCTATCGACGGCATCGGATAGCCGCCGGTGACCGGGTTGACGTAACGCATCTTGTAGCCATCCCACTCGTCGGCATCGCCCAGCCGGGTCAGGTCATGCAGCGCTTCGCGGCTGCGGTCATAGCGATAGTTAAAAATGGGGGATGAGTTCCCAACTTGGTGGCGTAGCGGCAGCATGTTGGCGGCGTAGCGCGGCATATAGTCACCTTCCGGGCGAGTCACGGGTTGCTGCTCTTGCGGGTAATCCTCAGCAAAACCACAGCCGAGGTAATTCACCAGCGGCAGGTCAAGGCCATCGACCCAGACCACCGGCTCGTCGCCAGGGTTGCCGTGATCGTGCCAACGCCATTGCGGTGTCAGGATGAAATCACCGGCATGCATCTGAGTGCGTTCACCATCAACGGCGGTAAACGCCCCTTTCCCCTCGACGATGAACCGCAGCGCCGACTGGTTATGGCGGTGGCTCGGTGCCACCTCGCCCGGCATGATCAGCTGCAATCCGGCATACAGCGACGAGGTAATCGACGCCTGTCCACGCAGCGCCGGATTCTCCAGCACCAGCACGCGGCGCACCGCCTCTTTGGCACCGATCAGGTTGCCGCTCTCCAGCAGCAACGGGCGAATGTCCTGATAATTCCAGTGCGCCGGCGCACAGTTGGCATTCGGCGTTTTGGGCACCAGATGGTGCAGCGACTCCCAAAGTGGGGCCAAGTTCTTTTCTGAAATGTGTTGGTAAAACTGCTGGCGGCTAGCTTGAACATGCTGTTGAGGTGCAGACATCACGATTCTCCTTATTTATTCACGACGCCGGCCAGGGGTCGTGTGGCGGGTACAGTTGTTGTCGGGTAAACCACCAGCGTCAGCAGCATCAAGATGACGGCGCTAATCACAGCCGGCACGGCGATGATGAAAAACAGGGTGTCGAAAGAGAAATTCATCGCCATCATCATTCCGCCAGAGAGGGAGCCAACGATGGCGCCGCAGCGGCCCACCGCGTTAGCCCAACTGACGCCCGTCGCGCGGCTCTGGGTGGGATAAAGGGTGGCAGTGATGGCATTTAGGCCAACCTGAGAGCCGCTGACACCAATCCCGGTGCCAAACACCACCAGCGCCATCAGCCACAGTCCGTCCTCACTCAGCCCAATCATGACAATACACACAGCCCCGGCGGCATAGCTGAGAGCCAGCACCCAGAAAGGGTTAAATCTGTCCATTAATACGCCAAGCAAAATGGCCCCCAGCGTACCGCCTATCTGGAAGGCCGCCGTTATCCAGGAGGCGTGTTGCAGGTCAATGCCTCGCTGATAGAGCAGCGTCGGCATCCAGCTAGACAGCAGATAGATGATCAGCAGGCTCATGAAAAAGATGCCCCACAACATCAGGGTGATCGGCAACTGACGCCCGGCGAAAAGCTGGCCTATGCTGCCTTTTTGCTCCGCGGTCGATTCGTTGAGCCAGAACTCCGTGTTGTCGTAACGCTCGCCGGTAATGGCGCTGACGGTGCGGGCGATCACCGGTTGCGGCAACTTATGCCGAACCTGCCAACGCGGCGATTCCGGGAGCCAGATCAGCAGCGCGACGCACAGTACCAGTGGCAGCACACCGCCCAATATCAGGATGCCGTGCCAGCCGATCACCGGGATCAGTTGCGCACTCACCAGCCCACCCATCGCCGAGCCGAGAGTAAAACCGCAGAACATCATGGTCACCAGCGCACCGCGACGCCGTGACGGCAGGTATTCCGAGGTCATGGTGATGGTGTTCGGCATCGCCCCGCCAAGGCCGAGACCGGTTAAAAATCGCAGGGCCACCAGCGTTTCCAGATCCGGCGAGAACGCAGAAAGCAGGCTGAAGAGACCAAACAGCGCCACGCAAAGCTCAATCACGCGTTTGCGTCCGAAGCGGTCAGAAAGCGGGCCGCACAGCAGCGCCCCTATGGTCAGCCCCAGCAAGCCGGCGCCAAACAGGGGGGCCAGCTCACCGGCCGTTAATTGCCAATGGTCGCGAATATCCGGCGCGATAAAACCAATTGCAGCCGTATCGAAACCATCTGTCATCACCACCAGAAAACAGCAGATGATGACGCGCCACTGGATGCCGCTGATAGGAGCAGCATCGATTAGCGCCTGTAGATCAAGTCGTTGAGTCATAGCGAATACCTCAGGTACTCATGGGTAAGGTGTGTGTTTTTTTATTGGAATGTT
Organism: Aeromonas simiae; assembly: GCF_014892695.1. Taxonomy (NCBI): domain Bacteria; kingdom Pseudomonadati; phylum Pseudomonadota; class Gammaproteobacteria; order Aeromonadales; family Aeromonadaceae; genus Aeromonas; species Aeromonas simiae. Next base: position 1,038,676 of record NZ_CP040449.1, on the reverse strand, counting down.
GCAACCTTGTGGCATTTGAAATGCGATGTACAATGGCTTTTAGGGCCAATCCATAACCAAGAGGTTATATCTCGATGGCAAACTGGATACAGAAGCTCAAGCTGCATCACCTGCAAATGCTGGTGGCGCTAGGTGAGCAGGGGAACCTGACGCAGGTGGCAAAAATGATGCACATCACCCAGCCTGCCCTGTCCAAATGGCTGACACAGTTTGAAGAAGAGGTCGGCGTGACGCTGTTTGAGCGCCACAGCAAGGGGCTGCGCACATCAACCGCCGGGAAGCTGCTGCTGCAACACGCCAGGCGGATGATTAACGACATGGAGCGCTCGCAGACCGAAATGGAGCGCTACAAACAAGGTGGGATGTCGGAAAGCCTGAAGATCGGCTGCTCGCCGGTGGCAACCGACTGCGTGTCGCAGGCGATCTTGCACCTGTTAAAAGAGATGCCGGATATCCAGTTCAATATCGAAGAAAAAGTGATGGAGCCGCTGCTCAACGACCTGCTCGCGGGCACCATTGACGTCGTCGTCGGCCGCGTGGGCGGACGGGCGCTCGGCCTGCCACTCAACTATCAGGTGCTATACACAGAGCCCGTCTGTTTCGTCGCCCGGCTCGATCACCCGCTGGCGAAAAAAACCGCCGTCACCTGGGAAGACTTGACCCATTGGCGCTGGATTGTCTGGCCGACCGGCACGCCCATTCGGCAGAGCATCGATAACGCTCTGGTCGATCACAACGCCATGTTGCCGGAAAATATTATTGAGTCATCGTCGATGAATGTGAGCATTAACCTGCTGCAAAACAGCGAGATGGTCTCCATTCTCTCGTTGCGGCTGGCCGAGCGTTATGCCCATGAGAAGCAGCTGGTTATCCTGAACTTGCCCAAAATAGAGCAAAAAGGCAGCGTTGGGGTGTTCTGGCGCAAAGACTCGCCGCCCTCTAGGGCGCTCAGTGCATTCCTTCACTACTTGATTCAATCTAATCACCACTCATGAAGGAGAGGGCCTTGGCCCCCTCCCCTCTATCTCAGTAAGAGTACGGCGGCCGTGGTGCGTTTGAGCAAGCCGGTGGTGGTGCTACCCACAATGAACTGCCTGATCCGTGAGTGGCCGTAAGCCCCCATCACGATGAGATCGCAACCCACCTCGGCGGCATGCTGGCAAATGCTCGGAGCCACCTCTCCCTGAATCAGGTGGGCGTCAACCTCTACCCCAGCGCTTTTCAACGCTTGTCTAGCCTGCGCCAGTTGGCGATCGTGCTCGTCACTCGCCTCACCGACCATCACCAGATCGCACGCTAGCTCCTTGAGCAGCGGGCTGCTAACGACCAATTCCAGCACCTTCTTCGCGGCCTGGCTGGCGTCATAGGCCAGCAGGAAGCGGCGCGGCGCCTCAAAGCCCGGCTGCACCACCATGATGGGGTTGGCCAGGGTGCGGATGACGTTCTCGATATGACTGCCGATGAGCGCGTGGTCTCCGGCGTGGGTAGTGCCCCGCTTGCCCATGATCATCATGCGCATTCCGGGTGAGAGCGTCTGTACCGCCTCCACCAGTTGGCCGTGGCGTTGCAGGCTTTCGACCTGGGCCACCCCCAAACCAGTCAAGTAGCCTTGAGCGCTCTCGAGCAGCCGCCCACCCTGCTCCTGGGCCAGGCGGCTGCGCCGATGATCCAGCTCGGCCAACTCCTCTAGCAACAGCTCACGGCTGCCCAGACCGATGGCGCCGGAGAGATCGCTCTCCCCCTCAAACGCGTTTTTTTCCAGTACGTGCAGCAAGGTGACCGGCAGCCCTGTGCCGCTCGAGGCCCAGGCAGCGGCGTCGCACACTGCGGTCTGGGCAGGGGAGCCGTCGATACAGGCAAAAATATGGGTCATGATGGACTCCTTTTCATGATCAGTGGCCAGCCAGCAGCGTTTCCACTTCTTCCGGTTTGTCATGAACCCCGAAGCGGTCGACTATGGTGGCACTGGCCTCGTTCAGGCCGATGATCTCCACCTCAGTTCCTTCACGGCGGAACTTGATGACGACTTTATCCAGTGCGGTGACGGCGGTGATGTCCCAAAAGTGGGCATGGGTGAGATCGATCACCACCTTCTCCACCACCTCCTTGAAATCGAAGCCAGCGAAGAACTGCTCGGCGCTGGCGAAGAACACCTGGCCCCTCACCTGATAGGTGCGCACCGCGCCGCTGCGCTCGCTGTCGCTCTTGACCAGCATGAAGCGGGCGACCTTGTTGGCGAAGAACAGGGAGGCGAGCAGTACCCCGACAAATACCCCGAGCGCCAGGTTATGGGTAGCCACCACCACAGCGACGGTGGCCAGCATCACGATACTGGTGGAGAGGGGGTGAGTTTTCAGGTTACGCACCGACGCCCAGGAAAATGTCCCGATAGAGACCATGATCATCACCGCCACCAGGGCCGCCATGGGGATCTGGCGGATCCACTCATCCATGAACACCACCATCAGGATGAGCAAGGAGCCCGCCACAAAGGTGGAGAGGCGGCCACGGCCACCGGATTTGATGTTGATGATCGACTGGCCAATCATGGCGCACCCCGCCATGCCCCCCATCAGGCCGGCGCCGATATTGGCGATCCCCTGCCCCTTGCACTCACGATTGCGATCGCTTGGGGTATCGGTCAGATCATCGACAATGGCCGCCGTCATCATGGATTCAAGCAAGCCCACCACAGCCAGACCCGCAGAGTAGGGGAAGATGATGGCCAAGGTATCGACATTGAGCGGCAACTCTGGCCAGAGGAAGATGGGCAGGGTATCGGGTAGCTCGCCCATGTCGCCCACGGTGCGAACATCGATGCCCAGGGTGATGGCCACCGCCGTCAGTATGACGATGCACAGCAGTGGAGAGGGCACCAGCTTGCCCACCACGGGGATGAGCGGGAACAGATAGATGATGGCAAGGCCGGCCGCCGTCATGGCGTAGACCTGCCAAGTGACATGGGTCAGCTCAGGCAGTTGGGCCATGAAGATGAGGATGGCCAGGGCATTAACGAAGCCGGTCACTACCGAGCGGGAAACAAACCGCATCAGGCTACCGAGCTTCAAATAGCCCGCCACGATTTGCAACACCCCGGTGAGCAGGGTCGCGGCCAACAGATATTGCAGGCCATGTTCTTTCACCAGGGTCACCATCAAGAGTGCCATGGCACCGGTGGCGGCGGAGATCATGCCGGGGCGGCCACCGACGAAGGCTATGACGACGGCGATACAGAAGGAGGCATAGAGCCCAACCTTGGGATCGACACCGGCGATGATGGAGAAGGCGATGGCCTCCGGGATCAGCGCCAGGGCGACCACGATACCGGCCAGCAGGTCGCCACGGATATTAGAAAACCACTCTTGTCTTGCACGTTCTAGCATTGGGAATGTCTCGCTTATTTGAGATCCATAGCAATAAGCCGCCACCGACTAGGCGTCAGAGGGCATTAGGCTGTGTGGGCTTGTTGTACAGGGATTCAATGGGTGTAAAAAATCGCTCCGGTCATGAACACCAGAGTCAAGCGGCAGGCGCCGCAAAGGGAAGGGTTAAGGCGGCGTGACAGTCACGCCGATATGCGCCGTTGAGGTCATGGGGTCAGCAGCCTAGCAGAAGGCGTGAGAACAGAGAAGCGGCGAGAGTGAAGCTGATCCCGCCTTATCTGAATGGGTCTGGGTAAAAACACCGGGGAGCACAACGAGTTCAATCGTATATCGTCATCACGACAAAGCAGGCAACGCCTCTGCTCGCGCTTTCCAAATGATACGCTTGGTATAGCCCCACAAAGAGGACTCACTCCCCCCTGCAACACGTCGTCATGAAGACAGACTCCCATATGAGCACATCATCTCAATGAACGAAGCGTCGCTGACGCCATTTCAACCTCCCTGCGGTTCATCCCCCCACCACGGCAATCAATGAAAAAGCCCAACCATATTGATTCGCTTGGGTTTGTTGGTGGCAAAGAGGCCGCTCGCCCGCAGCAGAACCCGGCACAATCAAGAGGCCACGGATGCAATTTTGCACACATTTTGTCATCACCCATCAAGGTTGTACTGGAACCACTGGAGAGCTCCCCGCAAGGTGGATAACAGCGTAGTTATCATTCACCACACAAATGAAATCGAAATCACAGCAAGTGTTGCTCAGAAATCGATACATCACAATCACCCCAAATACATCCTAGATCGACGCCAATACGTTACCTCTGATATTAAGACGCGAACAAAAACAAGAAAAACATCAACAAAAACAACCAAGTGCGTTTAATTTGTTTGGTTTTTTCATTGTTTTCCACATCATTGTTGCTGGTTACCAAGAGATGTTTTCTGTGATTTGAAACACAAACTTTGATCATCACAAGGGATAAGCATTGCATTGGAAATCGATTTCAAGAAAATGAAGTCAGCATGATTTGTCTTGGCATCGATTGCATGACGTCTGTTTGAGTCTTGACAGTTCATCGCGGTGGATATCTTTCCCATTGATTGGAGTGGTCAGTATGAATGCAACAAAAAAAGGACTTTTGGCGTCGTTGATCGCCGCCGCCCTGCTTGGCGGGTGTGGTGGGGCCGAGAATATCGACTCGAATAGTGGCAACAACGGTGGTAATACCGGTGGCACCACGCCCCCTGGCGATAGCGCACTGTTCTTGTTTGGACTCGGTGCCAATGCGGGGGTAACCCCCAGCATCCAGTCCGAGAAGGACAACTGGAACTTGCAACCGGTGACGGCCTCTCCCGTCGCCATGACCAGCATCAGCGCCGTGCTCATCAACAATGCCGGAACCGATGACACCGTCGATGTGCAGGTGGCCGGTGACGGGGATGGCACCTTCATGCTCAAATCCGCCACCCCTCTGAACCTGAGCCAATACGCTTCCGGTTTCATCGAGTTCCAACTGCGGATCAAGAGCGAGACGATACCGAATGAGCTCAATGCCTCCATCGACAACGAATATCCCAACCGTAGCAGCCTGCCCATTGCCAGCGCCCTGGCCGGTACCGGCGACTGGGAAACGCTCACCCTCCCCATCAACTGCATGAAGCCCTTCCCCGGTGCCACGGCCATCAACCTCGCCACCGTGGGCACACCGTTCCACCTGGCCACCAAGGAAGCCTTCAACTACGAAATCACCAACATCAAGTACCTGCTCACCACCTCGGCCAAGCCCGTTGTCGACCCGGTCACCTGTGAAGCGCCAGGTAATGGTACCGATCCTGGCACCGATCCCGGTACCGAGCCGGAGACCGGCTCCGGCGTCAACAACGCCCCCGCGCTAGTGGCCACCGATACCGCACTCTACTACTCCGGTGACAAGAGTCTGGCCCAGGACCGCAGTGCCGATTACCCGGTAGCCAGCTTCGGCGGCACGCTGACCGATGAAAACCAGGTCATCACCATGGATCTGCCGGGCAATGGCGCCGCCTTCCTCGGGACCGACAGCGCCAATGGGGATCTCTCTGCCTATCAGGACGGCGTCATGCTGCTCGATATGAAGGTTTCCAGCTACGGTGACTCCAACAACATCCAGATCCGCATGGACGGAACCGCAGGCCCGGACTATGGCACCTTCTTCACCATGAACAGCGACGTCGTGCCCGATGACGACACCTGGTACCGCTGCACCCTGCCGGTCGCGTCTCTCATCCCGGTGGCCAACACTGGCTCGGTACAAAAAGCGCTCTACCTGAGCGGGGAATGGGATTCCATGGCCGGTCTGCGCTTCGCCTTCACCAACGTGGCCCTGAAAACAACTATCCCGGCAGACTTTGACAGCAGTCAGCCCTGCCAGAAGATCAATTGATAAGGCATTAAATCCTCAAGAGAACGCTTGAAAATACTTTTCTACGGATTGGAGCAATAAGATGAAATTGAAGTCACTCGCCTTGTTTGTCGGGGCATGTTGTGGGCTTGTATTACCTGCCGTATCCCATGCTACCGAAAGTTTTGGTTTCCATGGTTATATTCGTGCTGGCTCTCTTTTTGATGCAAAAGATAATTTTTCCAAGGCTGGCTATGAATATGAGATGGATAAAAATATGGGGCGCCTTGGCTCCGAGCTGGATAACAGTTGGGAAGCCGGTCTAAATAAACTATGGGATCTGGGTAACAACAAGTCCGTCAATATACATTTCAAGGTGGAATCGGATGCCGACGGCTTGCAAACCCGCACCTCGCCTCGGGAGAGTGGTGTATCAGAAACGTATGTAGAACTTGGCGGTATTATACCGACTGGTACCATATGGGGAGGTTTACGCTACTACGATCGGGAAAACTATATCTGGACTACCGACTTTTTTTACACTGACTACTCGGGCACTGGCGCCGGTATAAAAGGTCTGGAGATGGCTGGAGGGAAATGGGACTTTGCCTATATCAACAGCAATGACACCGACCATTCCGATCGCGCTAATGGTACCGATGCAACCATGCATACCCTCCATGCCGGGGCTTTGTATGGTGCCTGGGATATGGAAATTGCCCTGAAACAGATGCCCGACAATGAATTTGATGGGGACAGTAAGCAGTACGCAACCAAAGGGGTTGAGGGGACGCTCATCTATTCCCGCGATGACTTCTTCTTCCTACCCGGTGGTTTTTCCAAATTCATTGCCCAAGCGGGGCGAGGACTGGGATCTGGGGATCTGCTAGGAGCCAATCTGACGAATACAGCCATGTATCGTAAAGGGTCTCTGTATCAGAAAACCCTGCAAGATAAGGCGGATGGTTACAAACCTTATCAATCCAAGGTAATGGATGGCGACCAATCCTATCGCCTCTTCCTCTGGGGGGGTTGGTATGGTGCCAACATCCACTTACTCCCCACGTTGTCATATCAGTACAACGATTATGAGATGGGTGGACACGACTCTTGGTATGCCGCCTCACTGCGCCCTGTTTTCCCGGTCAATGAGTTTTTCTCTGTCCAAACTGAAATTGGTTATGTGAAAAATAATTTGACCGTCGACAACATTGAGCGTGGTAGCACTTCCCACAAGGTCAGTATCGTGCCTACGTTTACTGTCAACACGGGAATGGGGCCTTCGCCCGAGATCCGTTTGCTGACAACCTATGTCAAACACAATAATGAGACGCCATGGCAAGAAGATCGTGAAGATTTCCTCGTTGGTGTACAAGCGGATATGTGGTGGTAAATTAGGTTGAAATACTGACCCACTCTATAATCTCGGGCCCCTTGGGGGGCCCGCATTTTATAAGGAAACAAAATGAATAAAAGTAAGCAGTACCTACCTTTTTTAGCCAGCTTACTGATGGCAGGCTGCGTCAGCGTTGACGCTGCGCCCCCCACTAACTCGGCAGCAACGTCTCAGCAGCAGGTTTATGATGACAAGGAGATATTGTCAAACAAGGTGGCGATCGAGACATTTAAGGAGCTGCACTTCCAGCCTCTGGGGCTGAAGAGCCGCTGGGTTAATATAGATGCAAACAGCCAGGTCTATGCCTTCGATTCAGGTAAAAGCTATGTGATGCCCTTCTCATTGCCGGCCCTCACCCAGGCTGCCCACGTAAAAATAACCATTCCAGTCGATTATACCGTCTTCCTGCCCAGCATCCTGTTGTTAGATGATAGTTACAGAGCCATTCAGACCATTTCTAGCACCATATTCCAATATGACGGTCGCTCATTAATTTCTGAGCAACATCTCCAAGGGGAATTTACCATTCCAGCCTCTATTGGTGGTGCCAGAGTGGCCTACATGGTGATCTATTCCACAGCGCAGGATATGCAAGGGAACACTCCGCTCAACCCCGACGATCTCCAACGCGCGATGCAATATAATCGCACCTCAGATGTCGCTCGGCTCATCAATGTAGAAGTGCCCCACTCAGCCACCGGCCGCCTATATTTATCACTCGACGCCGACGCTGATAAAATCGTGCAAAACGTATCCCCCATCATTGTCAATACAGATAAACCATTGAGTGAGATGGAGTATTATCAGCATATTCGTACTGCGGTAGAGAACAAAAACTACGAGCAGGCTATCGCATGGGTCAAGGCAGCCGAAAAGGCTGGTTTTACCAAGGCAAAAGAGGTCTTTTTTGAGGCTCAGCAGTAGCATTCCCTCCCCAGAGGCAACGCATCACCGCTTGTCACCGTAGGGGGAAAGGAGTATCCTAACTTGCTGATTTAATAAGAAGATATTTATCTAATACTGGCCATAATCAGGGATTTCACAGTCGAATACGGAGGGGGGATGTCGAAGTCAGCTCAGGAAAAAAAAGCCACTGTCTATGATATCGCCCGTCGAGCAGGCGTCTCGGCAAGCACAGTATCCCGGATATTGAATGGCTCGGCCAAAGTCGCCGCAGATAAACGCCAAGCCGTGGAAAATGCAATTCAAGAATTGAATTTCCGCCCCAACCTGATGGCGCAATACCTGAAGACAGGACAGTCCATGACCTTGGGGGTATTGACTCAACATGTTGAGAGTCCGTTCTCCAATGAAATGTTGCGGGGTGTTGAACATACCCTGCAAGGTATGGAATATGTACCGCTGATTGTCAGTGGCCACTGGAATGTAGAGGAAGAAGTTGAGCGGCTGCGACTGCTTGTGGCTCGCCGAGTTGATGGCCTCATTATTTTGACCGGTCACGTCAATCAGCAAACGTTGCTTGAGTTTTCACAGCAAATACCGATTGTGGCCACGGGCCACAATATCATGACCGAACGGGTACACTCCTTCAGCATCAATAACCGGCTGGGTGGCTATATGGCGACTCGCTATTTATTGGATCTGGGTCATCGTGATATCGCCCATATCGTCGGCTTGCCGGATCATAACGATGCCATCGAGCGTCATCATGGTTATCGCCAGGCCCTGGTGAGCGCCGGACTCGAATATGATCCCTCCCTGGTCATCCAAGGGGATTTCGCCGAGGCAGGTGGACTCAATGCCGTCAAAAAGCTGGTGGAAAGCGGCCGGAAATTCTCTGCCATCTTCTGTGCCAACGATCAGACCTGCTATGGGGCTATCCTGGGACTCAAACAGTGTGGTTTACGTGTGCCCGAAGATGTCTCTCTCATTGGTTTCGACGATCTGCCTTTCTCCACCTACTCCAACCCACCATTGACCACGGTACGCCAACCCATCTACGAGATGGGCGTTAAAATGGCCAAGACCCTGCTGGGATTGATCGAAAATACGGAGCTGAACTCGGACGAATTGCCCGAATTGAGCATAGTGGAGCGTGATACCACACTGCCGTACAAGGGGTGAGCCCTGACGGGGAGCCCTGTACAGCATCAGATCAAAGCGGCCTGCGGGCCGCTTTTCCTTTCCCTGCCCAGCGAGAAAGCCCGTCCTGATCCGTATCGTATCTTTCATCTCGTCTCTTCTGATTTGGTACAGACACCCGCTTCCCTACCTTGCAAGGCAAGCCCATGGCTCGCTCAATCCGGCCTGGCCAGTCGGTGCCCTGAAACCTGCCACAACCAGGCAATGACAGACGCCAACCCTGATAAAAAGGCGCCTAAAGGCGCCTTGGACAGTATGCAGATCACCGCAGGGCGGTGCCTTTCCTGTGGGCATGACCTGCGTCACGGCGTTGCGAAAGGGGACTCCGTCCCGATGCCAGCACTGGTGGCCTGCGTGGAGAGAGGCGCGTCCGCTTCGCACAGACGGGCTCTTTTCGTGGCCGCCTTCTGGGGGGGATACCAGCTTGCCAGCCCCTGCTGTATGCGCGCGGCGGCCGCTTCCGGCGTCAAGGTACCCAGCACCACGGATTGCGATACGTCTGCGAGCTCAGTGGTGAGCGATGGCTCACCCCGGGTGAGGAACTGGGCCCCCAGACGCAGGGTGGAGTCACAGGTATCCCGCCAGCCCATCATGGTGCTCGCCACCGGGTCTTTGAGCTCGAAGAAGTGGTTGGAGAGGGAGAAGAAACCCGGCACCGAATTGGAGAAACGCTCGGCAAAGTCGGCGCTCGCCATCCACTCCACCAGCTTCAGGGCCGCCTCCTTGTTGGGGCTGGCGGCATTGATGCCGATCCCCATGTCGGTGTGATCGGTGAAGTAGCAGGTGTCCCCCTCCCGTGCGACGGGGGGCGGGAAGGCGCCAAAGTTGACCTTGCCGGTGAACTGGGCCAACGACCAGGATCCCGCCACGATCATGGCCGCCTTGCCGGCAGCAAAGGCATCCACCGCTTGCGCCTCAGTGGTATCGGCCGGGTGCTCACCTAAGTAGGGCCGCCAACTCGCCAACTCACGAAATGCCGCCACATAAGGGGCATCGGTCACTCGCGCTTGGCCATTGATCAGCGCCAAGCGGCCATCTTCCCCCCGCCAGTAGTTGGGGCCGATATTCTGGTAACCAAGCTCTGAGACCACCCAACTGTCGTGGGCCGCCAGCGCCAGCGGCAGGTAGCGGCCATCCTGTTTCACCTTCTCCAGCACGGCGAAAAAATCAGCGCGGGTTCGGGGCGGCGTCAGCCCCAGGCTGTTGAAGATGTCGATATTGAAGTAAAAACCCTGGATCACGGAAGCAATGGGCAGGCAGAAGGTCTGGGCCCCAGAATCGGTCTGCCAGGCGGCCTTGGCAAAGCTTGGGAAGTTCTCCATGCCGGGCAGCTCCGTCAGATCCAGCAGATACCCCTGCTGAAACAGTCGCAGGGACTGATCATAGGGACGGCAAGTGATGAGATCCCCCGCCTTCCCTGCCGCCAGCCGTTCGGCAAGCCCCTGATCGTAATCGGCCGAGCGCTGCGGTTGCAGCTTGAGGGTGATCTCGGGATGGAGCGCCTGAAAACGGGGCAGAAACTGCGCCTTCCACAGCGCCTCGTCATCCACACGCCAGGTTTCCAGCACCAGCGCCTGGGACAGCGCCGCCGTACTCACCCCCCACACCAGCAGGGCACTCACTGATTTCCACATCGCCTCTCTCCTACTCCTTGAAACGGGCCACCAGACTCGGTTGCTGGCGGCCAGCCCCGACGACAGCTCACCACGGCTCGCCGCCCCCGAGAGGCCGGCTTGCTCGCGTGAGCCACGTCGGCGATAACCGCCCCGAGCGGGGCCGGTTATCAAGGCACCAGGAGCCCGGCAGGCATCCTGGTGCATTTATTTGACGGGTTATCGAGTCAAGCGGCCCTGACAATCGAGCCTAGCCACCTCCCCTGACGCCCCCAGCAGGGAAGCCGGCACCCAGCGTACGGTCGCTACGTCGATGCGCGCCTGTCCACTGGTGCCCAAGATGAAGGGGGTATTGACCTTCGCGAAGTCCATGCCCTCTTCGAGGCAGCGCAGGGGCAGGCTCAAGGTCACCCACTGCTGCGGGGGCAACTGGCGCAAGGCCGGTGCAATCTCGATGGACTTGCCACAAGGCCAGCCACACTGCATCCCCAGCGTCATGTCGCCCGCTGGCGCCTGCTGCACCCGCAGCGTCACCCGCAGCTCGCTCTCCCCCTTCAAGTAGGTGCGACGATCCGCCCCCTTGACCTGGGTGGTCTGCAACTGGATCGTGGCTCCGGAGTCGACACCCGGCTTGTCCGTACCAAGGAAGGTGACGGCGCGCGCATCCTGCTGGCGTAGGTAGTCGATGGGCTGAACCTTGATGAAGGTCATCTCGGTCACGCTGTTGCCGGAGACTTCAGTCCCCGTCCAGTTGCTGGCATCCCCCATGCGCAGACGGTGCTCTTCACCCGCCTTGGGCCCGAACAGCTCAAGCACCTTGTCGGCGGCGCTCAGTTTGGCGGGATCGCTCTCGTTGCAACCGAAGGTACGGTTATCCAAGGTCAGGGTATTGAGGTTGCTAACCCGAGCCGCCACAGGGGAAGGCTTGCTGTAGCTGAGCCCGTAGCCATAGGGGAAGAGCGGTGCATTCTCCCCTTCGAGGGATTGCTCGAAGGCAGGGCGCTGCCAGCCCGGGATATGGGTGGGCGTGCGATTGATGGTGGTGGCGCACTTGGCAAAGGGCCAGGAGAAGGAGAGGCGTCCCTGGAAGTCGTGGGCCACCTTGCCCTTCGCATCCTTAAACAGGAGATCGGTGATCCCCTCCCCCTCAGTGCCCGGCAACCAGGCGGCGACAAAGGCGGAAGAGAGATTGAGCTCCTCATTGACATAAAGCGGGCGCCCGGAGAACAGCACGGTCACCACGGGGATGCCGGCCGCCTTCAGCCGCTTGAGGGTCAACAGATCCTCGTGATAGCTGCGCTTGAGATCCCCATAGGCGAGGGTCTTGTTATCGGGAATGTCGCCGAACCACTCGGCATAGGGGTCCTCCCCCATGACCAGGATGGCGACATCGGGCTTGGCTCCCGTCAGATCCCCGGCCCCGGTGCTTACCTGCACACGATCCGCACCGACGGTGGCGGTCACCGCATCCAGTACGCTCTGGGCTCCAGGGAAATCACCGTGCCCGTTCTCGCTGCCTTGCCAGGTCAGGCTCCAGCCCCCCACCTGCTTGCCCAGATCGTTGGCGGCGCTGCCCGCCACCAGCACCCGGCTCTGCCGGCTCAGGGGCAAGATCCCGTCTTCGTTTTTGAGCAGCACCAGCGACTTGCGCACCGCCTCCCGGGCCAGCGCCTTGTGCGCCGCGGCGCCAAGTTCACCCTGTTTGCCCGCCAGCTCACGGGTCGACGGCATGGGTTTTTCCCACAGCCCGGCCCGCATCTTGACCCGCAGGATACGCGTCACGGCATCGTCAATGCGGCTCATCGGGATCTGCCGGCTCGCCACGCCATCGAGCAGGCTCTGGCGAAACTCCATCCAGTCCTTGCGCGCCGTGACCATGAAGATGTCGACCCCGGCCAGCACCGCAGGCAGGCAGCGCCCCATGGTGCAACCGGCGATCTCGCTGTGGCCATTCCAGTCCGAGACCACCAGACCATCAAAGCCCATCTTGCCCTTGAGCACATCGGTCAGCAGATAGCGGCTGCCATGCAGCTTACCGTTGTACTCGGCCCCGTCCTCTGGCAGCACATCGCCATTAAGCTCATTGTGCCAACTGTTGAACGACGCCATGACCACCTGGGCGCCGGCATCCAGCCCCGAGAAGTAGCCCACGGCGTGCAGGTTGCGCAGATCGGCTTCCGAATAGAAGTTCTGGCCCCGGTCGACCCCATTCTGGGTTCCGCCGTCCCCCACGAAATGCTTCACGTTCGAGATGACATGGCGCTGGCCGCGCAGATCCACCGCCGACCCTTGCAGGCCGCGCACCATCGCGCCGGCATAGTGATAGACAATGGCGGGATCTTCGGAATAGCCCTCATAGGTCCGGCCCCAGCGATCATCCCTGGGCACCGCGACCGTCGGGGCAAAGGTCCAGTCCAGCCCGGTGGCGGCCACTTCCCGCGCCGTCACCTGGCCGATACGGTAGATGAGCCCCGGATCCCGCGCCGCCCCCAGGCCGATGTTGTGCGGGAACAGGGTCGCCGCGAAGACATTGTTGTGGCCGTGCACCGCATCGGTCGCCCACATGAAGGGGATGCGATAGCCCCTGCCCTCAAAGCCCGCCTCCGCCGCCAGCCAGTAGGTGTCGGCCTGACGTGCCCAGTCCGATGCCGACGCATGTTTGTTATTGCCGGGCCAGCCACCTCCCCCATTGAGGACAGAGCCAATCTTGTAGCGCGTCACCTCCTCTGGCGTCACTTCACGAAAGTCGGGCTGGATCATCTGGCCGACCTTCTCTTCCAGCGTCATCCGGGAGAGCAGAGCCTGGATCTGGCGCTCCATCCCCTCATCCTTGGCAATGGCACTGTGGATCTGCGGCCAGGTGGCAAAATAGGGCATGGTCGACAGCTCATCGGCCACCCCGGCACTCCAGATACCGCACCCTACGAATAGGCAGGTCATAGACCTGGTGAGACCTGTTGTTTTACGCATTTTCCTTATGACTCTCCGGATGTTCTCATTCATCACTTGGCCCATCGAACATGGGGCTGCATTGAAAATGCAACACCAAGACATGAAATCGATTGCAAGAATATTTAATGGTAAACAGAAATCTCTGCACCATTCCAGCAGTATCTTTGCCTTGCCATGGTAAAAAGCATACCGATAGAGAAAATAGTGATACCGCTCACAAAGCCCAGGCTACTTCGCGCCAGTAAAATAGCCTTTCGGGGCGGAAAACATGAGAAGAAGAACGAAGAAAGCAAAATAAAAAATCATAAAATCAACAAGATACAATAATGCACTCACATCACTTCGCGGCATTCGTTGCCGAGAGTGGCACCGACATGGCCAAACGTGTGGAAAAGGGAGGGAAATAAAAAGGATTCAAAAGAACTCCGATTATGCACATGGATATATCAATAAACGAAAATTTGTAGCCCCCATCACAGTTCATAAAAGCAAACTTGATTTGCCACAAACTTTACTGTTACTTGATTTGTGAAATCGATTTCCACTCAAGGCTGTGTGTGAATCTTGAAAGTGAAATACGGGCCGCAGGATGACTCGGCCGTTTTCAGCACGAGAGCAAAAATCGACGCCATTATTTCCGTCTGTGATCAAAGGGGTAACAATGAAAATATCTCGGCTTAGTGCCCTGACGCTCGCCATGTCTTGCGTCATTGGCTTGCATGGCTGCTCCCTGCCCAGCGCAGGGGCATCAGGTGCCTCCTCGGCATCTGCCGGACCTGTGGGTGAATTGCTGACCAACGGGGGCTTCCAAGGAACCGATGGCTGGTGGGCGGCCGGGGGCACCCTGAACGCCGAGAACCAGATGGGCTGCCTCACCTTCACCGAGTCGGGCGCCAATCCCTGGGACGTCATCCTGGGCCAGTCCAACCTCGGCTTGGTGCAAGGGCAAACCTACAAGCTCCATTTCACTGCCATGGCCAAGAGCAACATCAACGTCAAGGCCCTGATCCAGCATGATGGCGCCCCTTACACCAACTACATGGTGCAGGACCTCGCCCTCAGCAGCACCCCCAAGCCGTTCGATATCCAGTTCACGCCCTCCGCCACGGACGAGAAGACCCAGTTCCAACTCCAGATGGGCACCCAGACACCGACCACCGTCTGCATCGGTGAAGCCACGCTCTCGGGCCCATCCTTGGTCAAGAAATCGGATCTGGCCAGCGTGCGCGTCAACCAAGTCGGCTACCTGAGCAAGGCACTGAAACGGGCGACCATCGCTACTGACAGCAAGGACTCGCTCCCCTGGGTCCTGCGCAATGCCCAGGGTGAGGCCATCGCCGAAGGCAAGACCACGCCCTTTGGCCTGAATGCCGCCTCCGGGGAAAATGTGCAGATCGCCGACTTCAGTCAGGTCACCGCCCCGGCCACCGGCCTGGTGCTGGAGGTCGCAGGCCAGAAGAGCCATCCGTTCAGCATCGGTGATGACATTTATCACACCATGAAATTCGACGCCCTCTCCTTCTTCTATCAACAGCGCAGCGGCATCGACATCGAGGCCAAGTATGTCCAGCGCCCCGATCTCGCCCGCCCGGCAGGACACAGCCCCGAGAAGGTGACCTGCTTTAACAAGCAAGATGCCAAGGGTAACCAGTGGCCTGGCTGTGACTTCACCCTGGATGTGACCGGCGGCTGGTACGACGCCGGCGATCAGGGCAAGTACGTGGTCAACGGCGGTATCTCGGTGTGGACCTTGATGAACCTCTATGAGCGGGAGCAACTGGCGAAAGAGGGTGACAAGAGCGCCTTTGCCGACGGCAAGGCCAAGATCCCGGAACAGCACAACGGCCACAACGATCTGCTGGACGAGTCCCGCTGGATGATGGAGTTCTTCCTCGCCATGCAGGTGCCTGAAGGCAAGAAGGTCTGGGTACCGGTAGGCGATCAGTCCAAGCAGCTCGACAACCTGACACTGACCGAGATCGATGCCTCCGGCATGGTCTTTCACAAGGTCGCCGATGAAGCCTGGACCGGGATGCCGCTGCCTCCCCACAAAGATCCGCAGCCCCGTTTTCTCAGTCACCCCAGCACGGCTGCGACCCTGAACCTAGCGGCCACCGCCGCCCAGTCTGCCCGCGTATGGAAAGATCGGGATCCGGCCTTCGCACAGCGCAGCCTACAGGCAGCCGAACGGGCCTGGAAGGCAGCCAACCGTCATCCGAACGTCTATGCCTATGACAACTTTGTGGGATCCGGTCCCTACGATGACACCCAACTGAAGGACGAATTCTACTGGGCCGCCGCCGAGCTGTTTGCCACCACCGGCAAGGCCGAGTACAAGCAGGCCGTCCAGCAGTCCCCTCTCTATCTGGCCGCCCCCAAGGGGGATCGCAGCGCAAGCGGTGATCTCTACTGGCAGGATCTCAGCAGCGCAGGGACCATCACCCTGGCCATGGTGCCCAACACGCTGGGCAAACAGGAAGTGGAGAAGGCGCGCGCCGCCATCATCGCCGCCGCTGACGGCTACCAGAAGAGCGTAGCGACAGAGGGTTACCTTATCCCCTATCAGGCTACCGAATACCCCTGGGGCTCTAACTCCAACCTGATGAACCGCAGTATCTTCCTCGGGCTGGCGCACGATTTCACGGGTGAGCGCAAATACCTGCAAGCCATGTCTGACGCCATGGACTATGTGCTAGGTCGCAACCCGCTCGATCAGTCCTATGTCTCGGGTTACGGCAGCCGTCCGCTGAAAAACCCGCACCACAGGTTCTGGGCTCACCCCATCGACCCTGCATCCCCCTTGGTACCGCCGGGCGTGATGTCGGGTGGCCCGAACTCCATCAACTTCAGCGATCCCGTTGCCTCCACCCTCAAGGGCAAGTGCACCGGCCAAACCTGCTGGAAAGATGAGATTGGTGCCTGGACCCTCAACGAGGTGACAATCAACTGGAATGCCCCTTTCCTCTGGGCCCTTAGCGTTCTGGATGAAGGCGGATTGACCCGTTAAACCTCTTCCCATGCTCCGTCCCCGTGACGGAGCATTTTTTTCACTCCCCTGCCGACCTTGTCCCAGACTCATCCTGAGTTTTGCTATCTCTTCGCTCTGCGATTGTCTTCCCCTTCATGCATCCCCCACCGATCTGCTGATATCCCCCTCGCGCCGCCCCCTCCCCCACCGCTCGTCTAAGGCCTGGCTATGTCCATATTCCTTGGGCTACACGGTAGCGTTCAGATCAGCGCATCCAGCGCCCTCCTCTGTTTTGTTTTGTTCTGTTCTGCTCTGTTCTGATCCGTCCCTCACCATGCACTCAGAAAAGAGGGCCGCCCTAAGATGAGCCCACCTCACCTAAGACGGCGTGAAAACCTCAAAGAGCAAGGTAAGCCCAGAGGCAAGGCACTTGTCCCATGTAGGCCCCCTCCTTGCGTCACCACTATACCGGCAGAGTGCCTGCGGTTTCGTATAAAAAGCAGACCCAACCACTGAGCGTGATAGACACTGAGAATAGGGCGCCTTGAAATCGATGTTTCAAGAAACCAAAACCCATGGCGCGCCAACTTGTCCTTTGAGAAACAAAACATATATGACTGATATATAACGAGTTAAATGCAATCACCAGGCGCAGCTACACCACCAAAGTGATCGGAATCACAATTACAAACACCCATTCATGAAATCGATTTCCCATTTTGTTGTGTCGTTCTATAGTTAACTCAACTTAACCACTGAGGAATGGTCATGAAAAAAATCATGCTTTGCTGCTCTGCCGGAATGTCCACCAGCCTGCTGGTGAAAAAAATGCAGGTGGAAGCCGAAAAACGGGGTTTGTCAGCCGAGATCAAGGCCTTTGGCGCATCGGAGTTTGATGATCAGATGCCGCGCTACCAAGTGGTCTTGCTGGGGCCCCAGATCAAATACATGCAACCCGAATTGCAAGCTAAGGCTGCCGCTTACGGGATCAAGGTACAACCTATCGACATGATGGATTACGGCATGCAGCGCGGTGACAAGGTGCTGGACTACGCCCTATCCCTGATTGGTTAAACGTGCTGACAAGGAAGGACACACACTATGAGTTCACTCTATGGGATGCTGGTCAAGTTGATCGAACAGCGGATCGGCCCATTAGCAGGAAAACTGGGCCAGCAGCGCTATGTGCTGGCCATCCGTGACGGCTTTATTGCCGCGCTGCCATTTATGATCGTCGGCAGCTTCATGTTGGTTTTCATCTTCCCCCCCATCTCCAGCGAAACCACCTGGGGCTTTGCCAGAGCCTGGCTCGATTTTTCCAACACCTATCGGGCCGAACTCATGTTGCCCTTCAACATGAGCATGGGGCTGATGACGGTCTTTATCTCGGTGGGCGTCGCATCCAGCCTGGCCAAGCAATACTCCCTAGACCCCATCACCACGGGCCTGCTCTCCCTGATGTCGTTCATGCTGGTGGCGGCGCAATATAAAGACGGCACCATCTCCACCCAGTATTTCTCCGGTCAGGGCATCTTTACCGCGCTCATCTGCGCCATCTACTCAACCGAGGTCTATGCCTGGCTCAAGCGCAACAACATCACCATCCGTCTGCCCGAGCAGGTGCCGATGGGGGTGGCGCGCTCCTTCGAGGTGCTGATCCCGGTACTGGCCATCATCCTGACCCTGCATCCCCTCAATATGTTGCTGCAAGAGACCACAGGCATGATTCTGCCTGAGGCGATCATGGCCATGCTCAAGCCTTTGGTGGCCGCCTCTGACAGTCTGCCTGCCGTGCTGCTCGCCGTGCTGCTGTGCCAGATCCTCTGGTTTGCCGGTATCCACGGCACCATGATCGTCACCGGCATCATGAACCCGTTCTGGATGGCCAACCTCGCCAGCAACCAGGCCGCCCTGGCCGCCGGCCAAGCCATTCCCCACACCTTCCTGCCCGGTTTCTGGGATCACTTCCTGTTTATCGGCGGTGTGGGCTCCACCTTGCCCTTGGCCTTCCTGCTGATGCGTAGCCGCGCCGTGCACCTGCGCACCATAGGGCGGATGGGCGTGGTCCCTGGGTTCTTCAACATCAACGAGCCGATCCTGTTTGGTGCGCCCATCATCATGAACCCGGTCTTCTTCCTGCCTTTCATCCTGGTGCCCGTGATCAACGCCATTCTGGCTTGGTTCGCCGTGGATCTGGGTCTGGTGGAGAAGGTCGTGATGCTGACCGCCTGGACCACACCAGCCCCCATCGGCGCCTCCTGGGCGACCAACTGGGCCTTAAGTCCGGTCATTCTGTGCTTCATCTGTATGGGGATCTCTGCCCTGATGTACTACCCCTTCGTGCGGGCTTACGAACGCACCCTGCTCAAGCAGGAGGCCGAGACGGCCGAAGCAGAAGAGGTCGCTAGGTCAGAAAAAGCAGAAACCATCACACCGATTCAGAGTCAGGCATAAGCGCCAGGCGTGCGGGCGCCATGCCGCCCGCACGCCGGTCATCAAGAGGAAACAACAATGCAATACACATTTCCCGAAGGCTTTTGGTGGGGTAGCGCCTCATCGGCCGCACAATCGGAAGGGGCTGCCAACGTGGGCGGCAAGGCACCGACCATCTGGGATCACTGGTTCGAAACGGAGCCACACCGCTTTCACGGTCAAGTCGGCCCAGCCAACACCTCCACCTTCTACGAGCGCTATCGCGAAGATATCGCACTGATGGAACAAATTGGCCACAACAGCTTTCGCACCTCCATCTCCTGGGCCCGGCTGCTGCCCGATGGCCACACCGTCAACCAAGAAGCCGTCGACTTCTATAACAAGGTGATCGACGAGCTGTTGGCCAAGGGGATTAAACCCTTCATCGGCCTGTTCCACTTCGACATGCCGATGTACTGGCAAGAGCAAGGGGGCTGGGAGAGCCGCGAGACCGTGGCGGCTTTTGCCAAGTACGCAGAGCTCTGCTTTAAACTGTTCGGTGATCGCGTCGCCTGCTGGATGACCTTCAATGAACCCGTGGTGGTGGTGGAAGGGGGCTATCTGTATGACTTCCATTACCCGAATCAGATGGACTTCAAGCGGGCAGCCCAGGTGGCCTATCACATGATGCTGGCCCACAGCCTGGCGGTGAAGTGCTATCGCGCACTCTCCCTGCCCGGCCAAATCGGTATCGTCCTGAACCTGACCCCCTCCTATCCGCGCTCTTCCCACCCGGCGGACTTGAAGGCCTCGTTCATTGCGGACCTGTTCTTCAACCGCGCCTTCCTCGACCCGGCAGTGAAGGGGGTCTATCCCCAGGAGCTGATCGACATCCTGCGCGAACACGATCAGATGCCCGTGGTGCAAAGCGGCGACGGCGAGCTGCTGGCCGCCGGCAAGATCGATCTGCTCGGCATCAACTACTACCAGCCGCGACGGGTGAAGGCGCGCATGACGGCCATCAACCCGGGCACCCCTTTCCTGCCTGACTGGTTCTTCGAAAATTATGAAATGCCGGGCCGCAAAATGAACCCCTATCGCGGCTGGGAAATATATGAACGCGGCATCTATGACATATTGATCAACCTGCGCGACAACTATGGAAATATCCCCAGCTATATTTCAGAAAATGGCATGGGCGTCGAAGGGGAACACAGATTCATTGGTGAAGACGGCCAGGTAAAAGATGATTATCGAATCGACTTCATTCGTGGTCATCTCCAGTGGATTCATACCGCCATTGCCGAAGGAAGTAACTGCCGCGGCTATCACTTGTGGACCTTTATTGACAACTGGTCTTGGATGAATGCCTACAAGAACCGTTATGGATTCATCAGCCTTGATTTGGATAGCCAGAAGCGCACCGTCAAGAAGAGTGGTGAATGGTTCGCCGACGTTTCTCGTAATAATGGATTTTAAGGAGTCATAAATGTTGGATCTTGAAGAAGCCGTCATGGGCATCATCGTCAATGCTGGCCAATCTCGTAGTCTCTGTTTTGAAGCCCTACGTCATGCCCGCGCCGGCCAATTCAGCGAAGCGGATGCCTTGCTGCTCCAGGCCACCGAAGCAGGCAAGGCCGCCCATGCCGTACAAACCAAACTGATTGAAGCCGATGAGGGCGAAGGCAAAACCAAGATGACGCTGGTCATGGTACATGCTCAGGATCATTTGATGACCTCCATTCTGTGCCGAGAACTGGCCACCGAACTGGTCGAGATCTATCGCCGCCAAGCTAACTGATATTTAACCCATCGGATCGGGAGTCCGTGTTTTTGCCACCGTTATATACGGTGGCTTTTTTATTCTGGTTATACCAGTTAGTTGTCATGTATTTCATACCCTTTGCTGGCAGTTTCAAAAATATGAAACTGTCATGACGCGATACCAGTATAAGTTTCCAAATTTTTTATGGCTATTCTGATGCGGCTTGTTGTTATCAATGAAAGCACTCACCAATAAACACATAGGAATGTGGATAATATGCGTAAACTTGGACTGATGTCAGTATTGCTGCTGGCAGGGGGATTATATTCCACTCAGGCGTCTGCATGGTGGTGGAGCAATCAGGATTGGCAGGTCTCTGATGGCTGGCGCAATGGCGGGTCGGAATTCGACTGCACCTGGCGTGCCGCCAATGTCTGGATGGAGTCCGGCATGGCGATCCTTCACGCAAAATCCGACCAAGGAAATAAGAGCTGCGCTGAGCTGCGAACCTACAACTACACCCGCAAGGGTCGTTATGAGGTGCAGATGCAGGCAGGATCGGTGCCCGGCACCATCAGCTCCTTCTTTACCTACACCGGAGAGGCAGGCACCAGCTCTCACTATGAAGTCGATATCGAGCTGATGGGGGGCACCAACCTGCTCCATACCAACGTCTGGATCCAGGGGCGTCAGTATCCCCAAGACATCGATCTGGGCCAGTACGGCATGTCCATCTGGAACATGGAGCGTTACGCCTTCAACATCGACGAGGCGGGTGTCACCTGGCAGGTCTTCAGCCGCACCCAGAACAAATGGGTGAGCGTGCGCCGCGAGAGCCGCCCCGTCACCAGTTGGATGCAGCTCTTTGTGAACAACTGGATCAGCGCCAATCCGAGCTTCCCGCCCAGTACTTACAATGGCCAGCCTGTCTATGCCAAATACAAGTACGCCAATGTGACGCCCTGGGAGTGATTTTTTCTAGCACGTTTGGGTGAGAGGGGGCGTGGTCAACTCAATCCAGACGCTTGGTTAGGCCGATCTTCGGCATGTGTTGGCGGCATCCCATCGTTGTGTTGATGTGGACGCCGCCCGTCATCCATCCGATAAGCCCTGATATCCGGCTTCGCTTCCCGCAAGCTGATCTCCCCCGTGACCGGCAGCCCAAGGATGACTAGACCACGACAGAGGGGCGGTTTGTATTTGAAAAAAGCCCAACGATGTAGACTTACGCCCCTGTCCGCTCGGCCGATCACTGCGGCCATCGCCCCGCTCACCCACAGCACTGCATCGAAGAAATATCCCACCAAAGACCACAGCCATACTGCTCGGCAGTGCTTAGCGATATAGCTAAGCCAGAGCCCAAACGCTCAAGTTGCGATGCTAAATCAAGATGTAGGGGGATCCGGCCCCACCCCATAGACAATGAGGTGCTAGCCCATCAGGGCACTGGCCTACGCTGCGGGATATAGCGAGATCTGAGCCCACGGGACGCGATTGGCCGTTTAAACAGCAAGATGTGTTTCAGGGCCACTGAGCCTTGAGCGATACAGGCCAAGAGAGCATGAACATCGAGCCTCCACGTTGAGTGGATTGGCAAACCGCACTGCCGCCGTGGGCCTCGGTAATGGCCTTGACCACGGCCAGCCCGAGCCCGCTGCCGCCGCTTTTGCGCGAACGCGACGGATCCCCCCGGCGAAACGCCTCGAAGATAGAGGCGGCAACTTCCTCGCTGATGCCAGGCCCTTCGTCTTCCACGCTCAGGACGCACTGAGGGCCAGAGCGATGCAGGCGCACGGTCAGCATACCCGGCAGCGCGTGCTTCTGGGCATTTTCCAGCAGCGCCATCAGGGCCTGACGGATGCGAAGAGCATCGCAACCAACAAGCAGTTCGGCATCAAGCTCCCGCTTGAGGGTGAAGCCGCTCGCAGCCAGCGGGGTGGCAAACGCCTCGAGCACCACGGCAAGCTCGTCGGCCAGCCTGACTTCCGAGCGTTGCAGCTCCAGATGACCGCTGTCGTTGAGGCTCAGCACCCGCAGGTCTTCGATCAGGTGGGTCAATCCCTCGACCTGACGCAGTAGCCCTTCAAAGAGCGCACGCTCTGGTGGAAAGATCCCTTCGGCCAGCCCCTGCAAGCGGCCACGCAAGATGGTCACCGGGGTGCGCAACTCGTGGGCGATGGCGGCATTCCAGAACTCCCGCTCGCGGGTCATGCTTTGCAGCCGTTCGGCCATGGTGTTGAAGTCACGCACCAGTTGCGCCGTCTCCCCGATGGCCTGTTCATCCAGCGGCACGCGGGCGTCGAGTTTGCTCTCGGCCACCTCGCGCAGGCTGTTTGCCACCGAGTTAAGGGGGGTCAGAATACGCCGAGAGAGGCGCACCGCCACGTACAGCGCCATCCCCAGTGCAATGAGAATGGTCGAGCCAATCCAGATCATCTCGACCCTGGAGGGGAGCCAGCTCTCAGAGATGCTGCCAGGCACATAGGTCACGGCAATGGCGTAGAACACATAGGTGCCGATCACCGCGAGGGAGATGATGCCAAGCGCCATCAGCCCCAGGGAGCGGATGATTTGCCTGCGAAGGCCGGGGGCCGATGTCATGCGTCGCCCCCGAAGCGATAGCCAACGCCCCAGACACTGGCGGGCACCCCATGGATGCCGTGCACTTCGAGCTTCTTGCGCAGCTTGCTGATGTGGCTGTCCACCGTACGCTCCTGGGTATCCCCCTCGGGCAGGCAGTGGGTCAGCAGTTCGGCGCGGCTGAACACCCGTTTCGGCGCCCGCATCAAGGAGGCGAGCAACTTGAACTCGGTCAGGGTCAGATCCAGCACCTGTTGCCCGTCATCACGGCACAGGCTGGCCTCGTGGCTCTCCAGATCGATCTGGAAGGGGCCGACCCGCAGCACCTGGGCCGTGGCCTGCTTTGCCACCAGGCTGCGTCTGAGCACCGCCTGCACCCGGGCCACCACTTCCGCCGGGTTGAAGGGTTTGACTACATAGTCATCCGCCCCCATACGCAGCCCCATCAGCTTGTCGAGATCTTGATCGAGGGCAGTCAGCATGATCACCGGCGTGTCGCCACGGGCCCGGATCTCGCTGAGCACCTGCCAGCCATCGAGCTGCGGCATCTGCACATCCAGCAGCAGCAGATCGGGCTTGAATGCCTGGTGCATGGCCAAGGTTTCACGGCCATCGGCGGCATGCAGAGTGCGCAATCCGTGACGTTGCAGGTAAGCGGCGAGGATGTCGGCAATCTCGGCTTCATCCTCTGCGATCAGTACCAGTGACTGGGCCGCCGGACTGGCGGAAGCAGGAAGATACGACATGGTCGGACTCGAAAATGGTGGGTTTGAACTTTATCACCGCCTCCATGGATTCTCCACAAAGCCTCAAATCATTCGCAATAGCCCCTCTCCATAATGCCCGCTCGATGTGCTCTCGCGGCGACCCCATGCCGGGGAGACGGTTTAACGAGGTGAATGGATGATGTTTATCAGACGGCGATATGTGGGCGCCCTGCTCGCAGTCATGACCGTAGTCGGGTTGGCAGGTTGCGATGGGGCGCCACACGCGCAAGACGCGCAGGCACTCCCTCAGGTATCGGTGATGACGCTGGCAGGAGAAGATCTGGTCATCAGCGAGGATCTGCCCGCCCGGGTGGCGGCGGTGCGCAGCGCCGACATTCGCGCCCAGATAAGCGGCATAGTCCAGCGCCGCCTGTTCGAGCAGGGCGCCGAAATCAGCGCAGGCACCGTGCTGTTTCAGATAAACCCGGCCCCCTTCAAGGCCGATGTCGACAGTGCCGCCGCCGCATTGCAGCGGGCCGAGGCCGTGCTGGCCCGCGCCCGCATCCAGATTGAGCGCCTGACGCCACTGCTGCGCACCGAGGCCATCAGCCGCCAGACCTATGACGACGCCGTCTCCCAGCGGGATCAGGCGGCCGCCGATGTGGCCCAGGCCAAGGCAACCCTGGCCCGGCACCAACTGAACCTGCAATTTGCCAGCGTGCAGGCTCCCATCACCGGGCGCATCGATCAGGCGCTAGTAAGCGAAGGGGCCCTGGTGTCGCCGACCGATACCACCCCCATGGCCAGGATCCAGCAGATCGATCAGGTCTACGTCGATGTGCGTCAACCGGCCTCGGTGCTGGACTCCCTGCGCCAGCAGGCAGGCTCGACGGCGCCTGAACTGACGGTGGACATCCTTAGCAGCGACGGCACGCCGCTCGGCATGCAGGGGCACATCCTCTTCTCCGGCATCGAGGTGGATGCCGGAACCGGCGACGTGCTGCTGCGGGTGCTGGTGGACAATCCCGAGCGGCGCCTGTTGCCCGGCCTCTACGTGCAGGCGCGTATTCCCCGTGCCCGCTATGCCAACGCCCTGAGCGTGCCCCAGCAGGCAGTGGTGCGCACATCGGGCCAAGCCAGCGTGTGGGTGGTGAATGACCAGGGACAGGCACAGCAGGTGCCGGTCACAACCGGTGAGCTGGTGGCGCGCCAGTACCGCATCGCATCCGGGCTCAGCGCCGGACAGCAGGTGGTGATCGAAGGGATAGAGCGCCTGACCCCAGGGGCGCAGGTCATCGCCCACCCCTGGCAACCCCTTGTTGCCGGCCAGCAAGCCAGCCCCCACATCCGCTGAATCGGAGCGTTTTCATGCCGCAGTTTTTTATCCATCGCCCGGTGTTTGCCTGGGTGATCGCCCTTTTCATCGTGCTGGCGGGGGTCATCGCCATCCCCAAGTTGCCCATCTCCCGCTACCCCTCGGTGGCGCCGGTGTCGGTGACCCTCTATGCCACCTATCCGGGCGCCACGCCGCAGACCCTGAACGATGCGGTGGTGAGCCTGATTGAGCGCGAGCTGTCTGGGGTGAAAAACCTGCTCTACTTCGAGTCGTCGGTGGACGCTTCGGGCAGCGCGCAGATCACCGCCACCTTCAAGCCGGGCACCGACCCGGAGCTGGCCCAGATGGACGTACAAAACCGCATCAAGGGGGTCGAGCCTCGCTTGCCACAAGCGGTGCGGCAAAACGGCCTGCAAGTGGAGTCCGCCTCGTCCGGCTTTCTGATGATGGTCGGCATGACCTCGCCGGATGGGCGCTTCGATGAGATAGCGCTGAACGACTACATGGCGCGCAATATCGTGCAGGAGCTGCGCCGCATCGAGGGCGTGGGACGAGTGCAACTGTTCGGCGCCGAGCAGGCCATGCGCATCTGGGTAGATCCGGGCAAGCTCGCCGCCTTTGGTCTGACCATCGGCGAGGTGGCGCAGGCCATCGAGCAGCAGAACATCCAGATTGCACCGGGGCGCATCGGCGACGAACCCGCCCTGCCGGGACAGCGCCTGACGGTCCCCCTCACGGTAGAGGGGCAACTGACGACCCCAGAGGCGTTCGCCGCCATCGTGCTACGGGCCGGCGCCGATGGCGCCAAGCTGGTGCTGGGTGATGTGGCCCGAGTCGAGCTGGGGGCACAATCCTACGCGTTTTCCAACCGCGAGAATGGCGTGGCCGCCACCAGCGCCGCCATCCAGCTCTCCCCCGGTGCCAACGCCGTGCGCACCGCCGATGCGGTGCGCTCGCGCCTTGCCCAGCTTGCCCCCACTCTGCCGGCGGGCATGGCCTACTCGATCCCGTTCGACTCGGCCCCCTTCGTCAAGGTCTCCATCGACAAGGTGATCCACACCCTGCTGGAAGCCATGGTGCTGGTGTTTCTGGTGATGTTCCTCTTCTTGCAAAACCTGCGCAGCACCCTGATCCCGGCCATCGTCGCCCCCATCGCCCTGCTTGGCACCTTCGCGGTGATGCTGCTGGCCGGCTTTTCCATCAACGCCCTGACCATGTTTGGCATGGTGCTGGCCATCGGCATCATCGTCGACGACGCCATCGTGGTGGTGGAGAACGTCGAGCGCCTGATGGCCACTCAGGGACTCTCGCCCAAGGAGGCGACATCGCGGGCCATGAAGGAGATCACCGGGGCGGTGATCGGTATTACGCTGGTGCTCACGGCGGTGTTCATCCCCATGGCGTTCGGCAGCGGCTCGGTCGGGGTCATCTACCAGCAGTTCACCCTGTCGATGGCGGTGTCGATCCTCATTTCGGCCTTCCTCGCCCTGACCCTGACGCCGGCGCTCTGCGCCACCTTGCTGCGCCCGGTCAGCCCGAGTCATCATGAAAAGCGCGGCTTCTTCGGTGCCTTCAACCGGGGTGTCGAGCGGTTCACGGCGGGCTACGGCGTTCGGGTCACCCGCCTGGTCGGGCGCAGCGGACGCATGATGGCGGCCTTTGCCGCCCTCTGCGCCGTGCTGGTCATCGCCGCCGCCAACCTGCCCTCCTCTTTCCTGCCGGACGAGGATCAGGGTTACTTCATGACCTCCATCCAGCTACCGACCGGCGCCACCAGAGAGCGCACCCTGGCCGTCATCAAAGAGTTCGAGGCCCATGTAGCCTCTCGCGAGGCGCTCGGCACCAATCTGGTGGTACAGGGCTTCAGCTTCTCCGGCGCCGGCCCCAATGCCGCCATGGCCTTCACCATGCTCAAAGAGTGGGATCAGCGCCAGGGTGCCACGGCGGCCGAAGAGGCGAAGCTGGCACAGGCGGCCATGGCCAACAGCAAGGAAGGCACTGTAATGAGCCTGCTGCCCCCCGCCATCGACGAGCTGGGCACCTCGTCGGGTTTCACGCTCTTTTTGCAAGACAGGGCCAACCAGGGAGAAGCCGCGCTGCTGGCCGCCCAAGCGCAACTGCTGGCGCTGGCCGCCCAAAGCGAGGTCGTGAGCGATGTCTATCCCGACAGCCTGCCCCCCGGCGAGAGCATTCACCTCGAGATCAACCGGCAGAAGGCCGAGGCCATGGGGCTCTCGTTCACCAGCGTGAGCAGCACCCTGTCGGCGGCCATGGGGTCGCTCTACGTCAACGACTTCCCCAACGGCGGGCACATGCAGCAGGTCATACTGCAAGCCGACGCCAAGGCGCGCATGCAGCTCGATGATGTGCTCGGCCTGCGGGTGCGCAATGCCAGCGGCGGCATGGTGCCCCTGCGGGAGGTGGTGACACCGGAATGGCGCCAGTCGCCGCAGCAGATGATGCGCTTCGAGGGCTTCCCCGCCGTGCGTCTCTCCGGGAGTGCCGCCCCCGGCGTTTCCAGCGGCGCGGCGATGGCACAGATGGAGCGACTGGCGGCGCAATTGCCGCCGGGCTTTGCCCTCGCCTGGACGGGGCAATCCTTGCAAGAGCGCCAGTCGGCCGAGCAGGCCCCCCTGTTGATGCTGCTCTCGGCGTTGGTGGTGTTCCTGGTGCTGGCCGCGCTCTACGAGAGCTGGTCCATTCCGCTCTCGGTGATGCTGGTGGTGCCGCTGGGCCTGCTCGGCGCCGTGGCGGCGGTGATGCTGCGCGGCATGCCCAACGATGTCTTCTTCAAGGTGGGCATGATCACCACCATCGGTCTATCGGCCAAAAACGCCATCCTCATCGTGGAGTTTGCGCGCCAGTTGCACGGTGAAGGGCGCACGCTGATTGATGCGGCGGTGACCGCCGCCCGCCTGCGTCTTCGCCCCATCCTGATGACGTCGCTCGCCTTCACCCTCGGTGTGGTGCCCTTGATGCTCGCCAGCGGCGCCAGTGCGGAGACCCAGCATGCCATCGGCACCGGCGTGTTTGGCGGCATGATCAGCGCCACCCTGCTGGCCATCTTCTTCGTGCCAGTCTTTTTTGTCTTCATCATTGGGGGACAAGAGCGCCTGCTGCTCTGGCAGGCCCGCCGCGCACAGCGGCGGGGGAATCCATGAGGCCCCTGTAGCCACGCCTCTTATTGTCGGGTGAAGGGGCGAATGCACTGCCCGCTCTCACCCATATGCTCTCTGACGTTCGGCGGCGCAGGCTGGTGTTGCTGGCCGCCTATGCGCCAACGCCAGTCATGCCGATCGGTGCGCTCCCACCTCTGCGGCCTGCGCACCGTCGCCAGCTTATGGCTGGCATTGTCAGCGGGGGCCTTGCACTATCATTCGGCGATACAAGAAAGCGCCCTAACGATACCTATCTCAGTGGCATACCAGCAAAAGCACAAAATGAAAAAGCCCAACCTGATCAACAGGTTGGGCTTGGTATGTGGCGGAGAGACAGGGATTCGAACCCTGGGTGGTATTGCTACCACAATTGATTTCGAGTCAATCCCGTTCGGCCACTCCGGCATCTCTCCGTGGCGCTATGTTTTACCCAAGCTGCTCCCAAAAAGCAAACAACTTTTCCTGTAGGATCAAGCAAGTGGCTGCTTTTTCATCACCGCAATCCCGCAGGCTGCCCGGCCCAAGGATCAAGCGCGCCAGCGCATCAGCATCACCCACGCGCAGGACGCCCCTCCTACACAGAGGCGCCTCATCCTCCCACCCCTTTCCACCCCAAGAGCGATACCGCCAGCCAGACAGAAATGAGAATTTAAATCATTTAAACGATTGAGATGAGAATGGCTTTCATCTAGGATCTGCCCTCCCATTCCGCGCAGATAACAACAAATGAGAACAAAATCAATATTTTGCATTGCAGTCGTTGGCACAACTCCGTTGCTTGGCATGGCCAATGAATCCCCTTCGGTAGCCACCACGGCATCCCCCGTGGCCGATGAGACCCTCACCGTGCTCGGCCGGGCCCGCACCCACTACCGGGTCGACGAGAGCAACCTGGCCACCGGCACCGATACCGAGCTGGCCCGCACCCCCCAGTCGGTACAGATCCTCAACCAGACCCTGATCGAGGATCAGGCGGCCCGCCAGGTGACCGATCTCTACCGCTCCATCAGCGGGGTGAGTCAGTACTCCTACTCCGGAGTCACCTTTCGTGGCTTTCGCCAGGAGGAGATCCGCTACGACGGGCTGCGCGGCGATCCCTTTGCCGGTTTTGCCATCCCCCAACTGGCCAACATAGCGCAGGTGCAGGTGCTCAAAGGGCCATCCAGTGCCCTGTTTGGCAGCGGCGAGCCGGGCGGCCTCATCAACTACGTGACCAAGCAGCCTTCGGCCAAGGCCAGACGCAGCCTCAAGGTGACCGGTGGTAATCAGGACTTTCTCAGCACCCAGCTCGACATGACCGGCCCCCTCGATGAAGCCGGTGAGCACAGCTATCGCCTCGGTTTCTATCAGGATCACGAGAACCCGTCACGCTGGAACAGCGACACCCGCAACCGCATCATCGATCTCGGCTACGGCTGGCAGATGAGCGACGCCACCCGCCTCACCGCCCAGTACACCCACATCGACCAGACGCTCGGCGGGGCGCGGCTGCGCGGGGTACCGACCGATGACGATGGCAACTTCCTGGCCGATATCGACTGGAATGCCAACGAAGCGAGCGATCACCAACGTCTCTCGGCCGATGTCTACCAACTACGCCTCGGCCATGATTTCAGCGATACCCTGAGTGGTGAGCTGGCCGGGCGTTATTATCGCAACGAGGAGCGTCAGGCCTATCACGAGCCCTCGGCGCTCAAAGACAGCAACGGCGACGGGATCAACGACTGGGTCGACAGGGAGTTTCGCAACCAGAGCTACCAGCACGACGGCCTGACCCTGGCCGGTCACCTCACCGCCCGGCTTGGTGCCCACACCCTGCTGACCGGGGCCGACTACTACCGCTACCACCAAGACTACCTCTACTACCGGGCTCGCAAGAAAGACGGGGTGGGCGGGCTGAGCCTGACCGACCCTCAATACGGCAGCAGCAGTGCCAGCTATAAGCAGTCCCTCGCCAAGTCCAGCGACACCACCTCGGAGCGCTACGGCCTGTTCGTGCAGGATCAGTGGGAACTCACCTCGCGCTGGGATGTGCTGGGGGGCGTGCGCCTCGACGGCTACCGGGATCGCATCGATGACAGGGTGAGCCTGCGCCGCGACAGCGACAGTGGCAGCGCCCCGAGCTATCGCCTTGGCACCACCTACGAGTTGAGCCAGCAGCTACGCCCCTACGCCCTCTGGTCGACCGGCTATGTGCCGCAGGATGCCGGCAGCCAGGCCAGCAGCAAGGGGGGCCCTTTCGATCCGCAAAAGAGCAACCTGTGGGAAGGGGGGGTGCGCAGCTACTGGTTTGATGATGCCATCAACCTCAACCTGGCCACCTACCGCATCGTCAAACAAAACGTGCTGCAAACTGACCCCAACGACACCGACCGCATGGTGGCCTATGGCAAGGTGCTGAGCAAAGGGGTCGAGGTAGATCTGATGGGGGACATCGCCGAGCACTGGGTGATGAACCTCTCCTATGCCTACAACGACACCCGCATCAAGCAAGCCTATGAGGGGATGAGTGGCGCGGTCGGCCAGCGCTTTGCCAATGCCCCCCACCAGCAGTTCGGGGCATGGACCCGCTATGATCTGCCGCTCATCAACTCCGCCGTCTCGCTTGGCATGGATTACGTGAGCGACCAGCTCAACCAAAGCGGCCAGAAGGTCAAACCCTACAGCGTCTTCGACGCCGCCTGGCAGACCCAATGGCAGGCATGGGAGGTGCAGCTCAACGTGAAGAATCTGTTTGACAAGGAGTACGCGGTGAGCGGCTTTATCGACCGCACCGGCCACTTCCCGGGCGAGGGGCGCCGGGTCTATCTGGGGGTCACCCGTCAGTTCTGAGTCAGGGGGCAGCGCCCCCAACTCACATTCCGGGCGGGGAAAGTGCGCCCTTTCTTCCCCTTCAGTGCGCACTTTCCCACCGAACGAGGGCCGACTTTGATATGGTCACGCGGTTTCACGCCCTCTCTGGGATAGAATAAAGGCATCACCATTCCGATGATGTTCTATGTTGCGACCCCTGCTGCCACTGCTCCTGCTGTTCACGACCCTATCGGCCTGCGCCCTGACCCTCGATAACCGCGCCTATGTCATGCCCGAACTGCATGGAGAGACGCCCTCTGCCCGTCAGTGGATCGAGCGAGGTGGTCGCCTGCGAGTCGGCCTGCTTGAGAGCGCCTATCGCCCCTTTACCATAGTGACGCCGGATCGCCGCCTTGAAGGGATCACCGCCGACTACCTCGGCCTGCTTGGAGGGGCGCTGAACCGCACGCTGGAACTGCACCGCTATGCCAATCAGGAGGCGGCACTTGCGGCGCTGCGCCGGGGAGATATCGACATCTATCACCTCGGCAACCGGCTGCTGCGCGGCGAAGCTCGTCAGGGATTACGCCTGAGCGCCCGCTACTTCAGCAACAACGCCAGCTTCTTCGCCAGCCATCCACTGACCACACTCCCGCTCGCCAAGCCCCAGAAAGTGGCCGCCGTACAGGGACGGGTCGACGTTGAGAGCTTCTCCCACTACTACCCGAACTGGACGCTGCACCTCTACCCCGACAACCAGCAGGCCCTCGACGCCCTCTATTTCGGCCAAAGCGATCTGCTGCTGTGCGATCTTCACTCGACCTACTACCTTGGCAGTGCCCGCTTCGACAAGCTGCAACCACTGGGTGATGCCTATCCCGGCCTCACCAACCGTGGCTTTCGTTTCGTCACCCGAGCCAGTGATGAAGAGCTAACCAGCCTGCTCGATCAAACGCTGGAGCTGCTCGACGAGCAGACCCGCCACCTCATCTTCAGCAACTGGAGCGGCCCCCGACCTCACGGCCATAGCGATGAGGTGCAGATCTACAGCGCCGATGAGCAAGCGTGGATAGCCCAAGCGCCGCCGATAAAGGTCTGGTTGATGGAGGATCTCTACCCCTACGGGCTGCGCGATCAGGATGGTGAGCGCATCGGCATGACGGTCGATCTGCTCGAGAACATCAGCCGGCGCAGCGGTTTGCGCTTCGAGTTCGTGCGCTACGACTCCGAGGTCAAGCTGGTGCGTGCCATGGACAGTGGCAAGGTGGATCTGATCGGTGCCATCTCCCGCGAGGTGGCACAAGAGTTCAATCTGCTCCCCTCCCTCCCCTACTCGTCGAGCGACATCTATGTGATCGTCGGCAAACCGGAGCGTCCGGCACAGCGGTTAAGTTTACTGGTCGGCGAGCGGGTAGCTCTGAGCCGCTACAACCCGCTGCGCCACCGGCTGACCGGCAGCGAGCTGCACTATGCCGACACACCGCAGCAAGCCATGGCCTGGGTGGCATCTGGCGAGGTGGATCACGCCATCGTGCCCCTCTATTTCGCCCGCCACGGATTGGGGGAAGGGAGCAAATCGCAACTGCAAATCCAGGCCAGGGCCAGTGACGAGCCCCTCAACATGGGCATGGCGGCGGCACCAAGCCGTCTGCGCCTGTTGCAGATCATCAACAAGACCCTGCGCGCCATGCCACCCAACGAGCTGGCGCTGCTCAACCACAACTGGCAGCGCCAGAAGATCCCCCAACCGAGTTTGCTAGAGCGCCATCAGCACGCGCTGACTCTGCTGCTGCTCGTGCTCGCGGCCGCCATCTTGTTGCTGCTCTATCGCAACCGCCTGCTGCGCCGGCTGGCCCAGAGCCAGCAGCACCAGCAAAACCAGCTCAAGGAGCATCTGCGCTTTATCGAGGCACTGATCGAGTCACTCCCCCACCCCATCATGGTGCGGGACAAGGCCGGCCATGTGCTGCGCTGCAATCAGCGCTATCTCGATTTCATGGGCAAGGAGCGCTCGCAGATCACCGGCCGCGAGTTTGCCGCTACCCTCGGCAATACCCTCGACGAACAAGCCGTCAACGAGCTAGAAGCCGACTTTGCCACCGTGTTGCAATGCCGCCGTGGCATCTTCCGCGATCGGCTGTTCCGGGGCCCCAACGGCAGAGAGCAACAGGTCTATCACTGGACCGTGCCCTATTTTGATCACGACAAACACTTAAGTGGGGTTATCAACGGTTGGATTGATATCAGCGAACGTAAGCGCCTTGAGACCGAACTCATCGCCGCCAAGCAGCAGGCCGATGCGGCCAACCAGGCCAAGAGCCACTTCCTCGCCACCATGAGCCACGAGATCCGCACCCCCATGAATGCCCTGCTCGGGGTGCTGGAACTGGCCATGCACGATGGGGGAAAGGCCGATCGCGATTATTTGAACTTGGCCTCTGACGCAGCCCACAGCCTGCAAGCCCTGCTCGGGGATATCCTCGACATCTCGACCATAGAGGCAGGACAGATAGCGCTGCACCCGACCCGCTGTGATCCGGTGGCCCAGATTAGCTCTCTGATCACCTTGTTCCAGACCGAGGCCAGCCGTAAGGGCATCAGCCTCTCTTTAAACACCACCGCCCCTGAGCCGCCGCTCTGGGTCATGGCTGACGGGCAACGGCTGCGCCAGATTGTCACCAACCTGCTCAGCAACGCCATCAAGTTCACCAAGGCGGGGGGCGTCGAGGTGACGCTGACCCTGAGCCCCGGCGACCCGACCCACCTCGCCCTCTGTGTCAGCGACAGTGGCAGCGGCATCGCCCCCGAGCATCTGGCGCACCTTTCCACCCCCTTCTACCGGGGCGGCGCCGCGCGCCATGTACCGGGAACCGGGCTTGGTCTTAACATCGCCCGCCAACTGTGCGAGCTGATGGGTGGGGAGTTGCAGCTAGAGAGCACGCCCGGCGTGGGCACCCGTGCCAGTCTCACCCTGCCGCTGCCGATGGCCGATAGCCCGGCGCTGCCGCCACGCCCCCAGCAGGCGGGCGCCGTGCACGGGCTGCGGCTGCTGGTGGTGGACGATCACACCCCAAACCTCATCTTGCTGCGCCAGCAGCTCAAGCATCTGGGGCACGAGGCCATTCTCTGCACCAGCGCCGCCGAGGCGCTAGAGAAACTGGCACGCGAGCCCGTACAGCTGATCGTCACCGACTGCCAGATGCCGGAGATGGACGGCTTTGCCCTCACCCGCGAGCTGCGAAGCCGCGGCGTCACCACGCCCATCTGGGGTTATACCGCCCACGCCATGGCCGAGGAGCGCGAGCGCTGCCTGGAAGCAGGCATGGACGAGTGCCTGTTCAAGCCCATCTCGCTCGCCCGCCTGAAGGCCCAGCTCGAACGCCAGTTCGGCTGATTACTCGTAGGCCCGCAGCCAGCGCCGCAGCAAGTCGGCCAGCTGGCGCTGCTCGGCCTCGCTCAGGGGGGCGAGCAGGCGCCACTCGTTGTGCACATGGGCCGCCACCGCCTTGTCGATCACCGCGCGCCCCTCGTCGGTGAGCGCCACCAGCAGGCTGCGTCGATCGCAAGGAGAGGGCTGGCGGGCGATCCACCCCTGGCGCTCGAGCTTGTCGAGGCGCGCCGTCATGGCGCCCGAGGTGAGCATGGTGCTCTGATAAAGCGCCGTGGGCGTCAGCGGTTCGCCGGCGCGGCGCAAGGTGGCGAGCACGTCGAACTCGCCGCTGGCCAGCCCCTGCTCCTTGATCCCCTCGTCAATATCGCGCCCGGCCAGGGCCGCCATGCGCGCCACCCGGCCAAAGATGGCCATGGGCCAGCAGTCGAGATCCGGCCGCTCGCGGGCCCACTGGGCCAGCAGGGCATCGACATGATCCCGCTCATCGGATTGTTCGTGGTTCATGATGAATTTGTCTTTATGAAAAGATACTTGATGATAAAGCAACTCCCCTCTAGATTAGCTTTACATCAAGATACTTAAAGGAAAGAAACCTGTGGCCTATCTCATCGCCCTCATCGCACCGCTCACCTGGGGCAGCACCTATGCCCTGGTGAGCCTGAGCCTAGACGGGCTCTCACCGTACTGGGTCGCCTGCTGGCGCGCTCTACCGGCAGGGCTGCTACTGCTACTGCTGCGCCCGCGCCTGCCCGAACTCGGCTGGGGCAGGCTCTTGCTGCTGGCCTTTTGCAACATCGCCGCCTTCTTCGCCCTGCTGTTTCTCGGCGCCTATCGCCTGCCGGGAGCGGTGGCGGGCACCCTTGGCGCCACCTTGCCGCTGATCTTGCTGCTGCTCGCCTGGCTGCTCGATGGCAGCCGCCCATCCCTGCGCTGGGTGCTGCTGGCACTGCTCGGGCTCGCCGGCGTCTTGCTGCTGCTCAACCCCTCGGCCCGATTGGACCCGATCGGCGTGGCCTGCGCCCTCGCCGCCGCCCTGCTGATCGGCATCTCAGCGCGCTGGATGCAGCGCTGGCCGCTCGGTGACTTGCTCACCCTCACCGGCTGGCAGTTGCTGCTGGGAGGGCTGATGCTCATCCCCATCGCTTGGACCCTGGCCGGCCCCATGCCGCTACCGAGCGCCCACGCCCTGCCGGGCCTCAGCTATCTGGTGCTGGTCAACACGGCGCTCGCCTACTGGGCTTGGCTGTGGGGGCTGCGCCGCCTCGGCGCCCAGGTGATGAGCATGCTGGCCCTGACCAACCCCGTGGTGGCGGTGAGCCTCGGCGTGCTGCTGGTCGGCGAAACCCTCGGCCCCCTGCAATGGGGCGGCATCGCGCTGATCCTGCTCTCGCTGCTGCTGATGAAGCTGCCGCTTAAACGGCGCGCCGCCTAACTTCCTTATCCCTCCAAGCGAGCGCACCGCTCCATTGTGATAAATCACCCCTCACTTTTTGAACTGCCTCTGTACAGGTCTAGTTATCACATGACTCCTCCCTAAAACAAAAATCCCCCGTTTTTTTAAAAGACGGGGGATTTTTTATTTCTATCAGCTAGCCAGCGCTAGGAACAAAGGCTTAGTCCATCAGGAAAGCCCGCAGCCGGGCAAACTCTGCCGGCAGGGTGTGGGAGAGCAGCGGCAGCTCGGCGTGTTTGGCCAGCGGCCCCGGCAGCGGTACGTCGAGGCCGAGGATCTCGTCCACGCTCTCTTTGAACTTGGCCGGGTGGGCGGTGCACAGGAACACCCCCACTTCGTCAGCGGCCAGCTCGCTTTGCAGCGCATCCCAGGCGATCGCCCCGTGCGGCTCGCACAGATACCCCTCGGCGTAGAGGCGCTTGAGGGCATCAACCGTCTGCTCGTCGCTGCGCATGGCCGAGCCCAGGGTCTCCAGCGCCCAGCCCATGCGGCGGCACAGCTCTTCCACCCGCGGCCAGTTGTTGGGGCGGCTCACGTCCATGGCATTCGACAGGGTCGCCACCGTCTGGTGCGGCTCCCA
This sequence comes from Aeromonas simiae, assembly GCF_014892695.1. Classification (NCBI taxonomy): domain Bacteria; kingdom Pseudomonadati; phylum Pseudomonadota; class Gammaproteobacteria; order Aeromonadales; family Aeromonadaceae; genus Aeromonas; species Aeromonas simiae. Next base: position 1,001,705 of record NZ_CP040449.1, on the reverse strand, counting down.
CACCCCGGTCTTGAGGTAACGGGGCACGGTGTCGTTGGCGTTGGTGGCGGCGATAAAGCGCTTCACCGGCAGCCCCAGCGCCTTGGCAATCAGGCCGGCGGTGAGGTTGCCGAAGTTGCCGGACGGCACGCTCACCACGGCGTTGGCGCGCTCGGCCTTGGGCAACTGGGCGATGGCCTCGAAGTAGTAGCAGACCTGGGCCAGCAGGCGGCTGATGTTGATGGAGTTGGCCGAGTTGAGGCCGATGGTGGTTTTCAGCTCTTCGTCGTCAAAGGCCTGCTTGACCAGGGCCTGACAGGCGTCGAAGTCCCCTTCGATGGCGATGGTGCGGATGTTGCCGCCGAGGGTGCAGAAGAGTTTTTCCTGCAAGGGGCTGATCTTGCCCTTGGGATAGAGGATCACAACCTCGATGCCTTCCAGCCCATAGAAGGCGTGGGCCACGGCGGCGCCGGTGTCGCCCGAGGTGGCGGTGAGGATGGTGATCTTGTCGTTGGTTCTGAAGGCAGCCAGACATTGGGCCATGAAGCGGCCACCGAAGTCCTTGAACGCCAGAGTCGGGCCGTGGAACAGCTCGAGGGCGTGGATGCGCTCACTCACCTTGGCCAGCGGTGCCGGGAAGGTGAAGGCGGCCTCAATCATGGTGCGCAGGGTGGCTTCGCTCACCTCGTCCCCCAGCAGGTGGCCGAGCAGGCGGATGGAGCGCTCGCGCAGCGGCAGCTCGAGCAGGGCGTCGACATCCGGCAGCGGGTCGATCGTCTCGGGGAAGAACAGCCCCTGCTCGCGCCCCAGCCCTTGGCGCACCGCCTGGGCAAAACTCACCTGTTCACTCTTGTCCTTGATATTGTAAAGATTCATAGCTCGCTTCCTGTGATCCGGGCCCCTTGCAGGTCGAGTTTGCAGACCCGGGCAAAACCATCTTCATTCTTGACGAAATTCGCTTCCAGCCACGCCTTGAGACGTTCGGCCTGGGTGGCATCTTTGAGCACCGAAAATACGGTGGGGCCGGAGCCGGAGATGCCGGTCGCCAGCGCCCCGTTCTGGGCGGCGTGCTCGCGCACCTCGTGAAACCCCTCGATGAGGGCGGCGCGATACGGCTCGGCAATCACGTCCTTGAGCACGCTGGCGGCCAAGGGCTCCTGGCCGGTGTAGCTGGCGTGCACAAAGGCGGCCAACCGGCGGCCATAAGTGAGGCACTCCTGGCGGCGATACTGGGCCGGCAAGATGGCGCGCGCCGCTGCGGTCGACACCACGGTGCCGGGGTAGCAGACCACCCAGTACCACTGCTCGAAGGTCGGGATCCCCTGACTGATGATGCCCGCCTCTTCCACGATAAGTTGCAGTCCACCGAGATAGCAGGGGGCCACGTTGTCGTAGTGCACTCCACCTGAGATGCGCCCCTCCATCTCCCCCATCAGCAGCAGCAAGTCGTGCTCATCGAGCGGGGCGCCGTGAAAGGCGTTGAGCCCCTCGAGCGCGGCCACCACGCTACAGGCGCTTGAGCCAAGCCCAGAGCCCACCGGCAGGTTCTTCTCCAGCACCATGCGCAGGGGCTTGAGGGTCAGGCCGCGCTTTTCCAGCGCCTCACCATAAGCCACCCAGCAGTCATAGAGAATGTTCTTTTTCGGATCATCCGGCAGTTTGTGGGCATAACGGCCCACGGCGGCGAGGGCAAACGGCTGCTCAGCGGCCTCCACCAGCACCCGATCGCCGAGCAGCGAGCCGTCGATGGGGGCGAGCGCCGCCCCCAACACGTCAAAACCGACGCTCAAATTGGCACTGGATGCCGGGGCATAGGCCACCACGCTGCCACCCTGGCACATGTCAGCACTCATGCTCATACCTCCTGTTGCCAGTTTTGGGTGCGCAGGATGTCGGCAAACACCCCGGCGGCGGTCACCTCGGTGCCAGCGCCATAGCCGCGCAGCACCAGGGGGATCGGCTGGTAGTAGCTGGAGAAGAAGGCGAGCGCGTTCTCCCCATCCTTGACCTTGAATAGCGGCTCATCCGGCCCAACCGCCTTGATGGCGACCTTGCACTTGCCGCCCTCGATGGAGCCCACGTAGCGCAGCACCTTGCCCTCTTTTTGCGCCAGCGCGAACTGATCGCGGAACCAGGCGTCGGCCTCGGGCAGGCGGGCCATGAAGGCCTCGACGTCACCGCTGGCGTCAAAGCCGGGCGGCAGGGCCTGCTCGACCTCCACATCAGAAAGCTCCAGCGGCATGCCGGCCTCACGGGCCAGGATCAGCAGCTTGCGCGCCACGTCCATGCCGCTTAAGTCATCGCGCGGGTCCGGCTCGGTGAAGCCGTTGCCGCGGGCCACCTTGGTCGCCTCGCTAAAGGCCATCCCCTCGTCGAGCTTGCCGAAGATAAACGAGAGCGAGCCCGACAGGATGCCGTCGAAGGCGCGCAGGCGATCGCCGGCCTTGATGAGGTTTTGCAGGTTCTCGATGACCGGCAGGCCCGCGCCCACGTTGGTCTCGTAGAGGAACTTGCGGCGGGTCTGCAAGGCGGTGCGGCGCAGGGCGCGGTAGTAGCTCATCGAGCTGGTGTTGGCCTTCTTGTTCGGGGTCACCACGTGGAAACCAGCGGCCAGGAAGTCAGCGTATTGGGCCGCGATATCCTCACTGGAGGTGCAATCGACGATCACCGGGTTGATGATGTGGCTCTCGGCCACCAGCCGCTTGACCGACTCCAGGGTGAAGCTCTCGCGTCCCTCGGCCAGCAGCGCCTTCCAGTTGTCGAGTTTCAGACCGTCGGGGCAGCTCACCATCTGGCGGCTGTTAGCCAGTGCCACCACGCGCAGGCCGATGCCCTGCTCGGCCAGCACCGGCTGCTGACGGCGGATCTGCTCGACCAGCGCCTCGCCGACGCCGCCCACACCGACCATGAACAGATCGATGAACTGCTGGCTGCCGAAGAAGTTCTGGTGGCACGCCTTGATGGCCTCGGCCACCTTGCCGGCACGCACCACCGCCGAGATGGAGCGCTCGCTCGAGCCCTGGGCGATGGCGACGATGTTGATAGAGGCCTGAGCCAAGGAGGTAAAGAAGCGGGCCGCCATCCCCTTGGCCGTGCGCATGCCGTCACCGATCAGCGAGATGATGGCCAGATCGCTCACCACCTCAAGCGGGTCGAGCAGCTGGTTTTTGAACTCCAGCGCGAACTCGCGCTCGATCACCTTGCGAGTCTTCTGCTCGTCATAGCTGTGGATACAGAAGCTGACGCTGTATTCGCTCGATGACTGGGTGATGAGCACAATGCTCACCCCGGCGCGCGAAACGGCGGTGAAGATACGCCCGGCCATCCCCACCATGCCCTTCATGCCGGGGCCGGAGACGTTGAACATGCACATGCCGGCCAGATCCGAGATGGCCTTGACCTTGAGGTCGTCATCGCCGCTCTCAGGGCCGATCAGGGTGCCGGGGCCTTGCGGGTTGAAGGTGTTCTTGATGAGGCAGGGGATCTGGAACTGAGCCACCGGGGCGACGGTTTTCGGGTGCAGCACCTTGGCGCCGAAATAAGAGAGCTCCATCGCCTCTTTGTAGGAGAGGGTTTTGAGCAGATAGGCATCCGGCACCAGGCGCGGATCGCAGCTGTAGCAGCCATCCACGTCGGTCCAGATCTCGCAGCACTCGGCATCGACGCAGGCGGCCAGCACGGCGGCGGAGTAGTCAGAGCCGTTGCGCCCCAGCAGCACGGTTTCGCCCTTCTCGTTGCCACCCGTGAAGCCCGGCATCAGATAGAAGCGCTGGTGATCGAGAGGGGCGGCGGCAAAGCGCTCGCGCGAGGCCTCGATATTGACGTGGGCTTCGAGGAAATTGCCGTCGGTCACCAGCATCTGCTCGGGGCAGATGAAGCCGGTTTCGATGCCGCGCGCCTGCAACAGGGCGGTCATGAAGGCGATGGAGAGGTTCTCGCCACGGCTTAAGATGCGCGCCTGCACGTTATCGGGGCACTGACCGAGCTGGCTGATGCCGCCTGCCAGACGCTCGACAGTGCCGAGCTCCTCGTCCAGACGCGCCTTGAGAGCGACCTCATCAAAGGCGGGGCAGGCCTCTTTCAAACCACTCAGTACCCGCTCGAAGATGGCGCGGATCTCGGCGAGGGTTTGATGGCCATCCATACCACGGCTGGTCTGCTCGACCAGCGCAACCAGATGATTAGTGACCTTGGCCGGGGCCGACAGCACCAGGGCAACCTGGGACTGTCGGTGGGTGTTCATGACGATCTCGGCGGCCCGCAGAAAACGCTCCGGATCCGCCAGACTGGATCCACCAAACTTCATCACACGCATCTGTTTCTCTCCCTGTAAATTGCTTAACAAAAAGGCCCGTACTGGGTGGTACGGGCCTTTTCGTGATTTGTGAACCTGTTTCGTTCGCGTATCAGCCGACCCCAGCGCCACCTGTGGTGGTACCGGTAGTAATGGTGGTAATGGTACGCGGGAACGGGGACATGGACGAAATCTCTAAATTTGAACTGTATTTAGCAATACCTCGCCGTACCTGATACTGTCAACTCAATCTTTCGCCCCAAGCCGACGCAGTAAGTCTTTGTACAGCAAATGCAGCATGTTCAGATCCCGCTGCGGCAGCATAGGCACCCGATCCATCACCCATTGATGCAGTTTTTCATCCTGTGAAACGCCAAGTTCACCGAGCAATTGCGCCGATTTGTCTTTCAGCACCCTGACCTGGGCCTCGCTCACCGCCATTTCTGCTGGTGCGGCCGGGGCATCGAGCAACGGACTCAGCTCCCAGGCGTACAGCATGATCGCCTGACCGAGGTTGAGCGAAGGGTAACTGACCCGCAGCGGCAGGTAGCTGATGAGGTCACAATGGCTCAACTGCTCGTTGGAGAGCCCCGACTCCTCGCAGCCAAACACGATGGCCACCTTTTGCAGGTGCTTAGCGGCAATCTGCTCGCGCGCCTCGGCCGGGGTCAGGTAGTGCTGGTAGCGGCCGCGCTGACGCGCCGTGGTGGCGACGGCCAAGTCCACGTCGGCCAGCGCCGCCTCCAGGGTATCGAACGATTCGGCCGAAGCCAGCAGCTCCTGGGCGCCGTGGGCGACCCAGCCGGCCTGCTCCTGCTGATGGGCCTGGCTTGCCACGATACGCATGGCGTCGAACCCCATGGTCTTGATGGCACGGGCGGCAGCGCCGACATTCTCGGGGCGGGCCGGCGACACCAGCACGAAATAGAGCTTCATGGACGATTCCTCTCGGGCAAACAGGGGGCGAAATCTACCGTTTTCGAGCGGGAAATGCCACTTGAACAGCCGTTTGAAGCTTGCCATAGTGACCCGACATTCACAGGGAAGGTGAACCATGAAAACATCGCTGGAGCAGGCGCTGGCTCAGACCATATTGCAGCGCTTCGAGGCCTTCTACAGCCGGTTTCTCGAGATAACCCGCGGCGCCAAGAGCCGCTTTGAGCACAGCGACTGGCTCGGCGTGCAGATAGCCGGGCGCGAGCGTATCCGCCTCTACGATCACCACGTCGGCGCCACGGCCGCAACCGTGCGCACCATGATGGGCGAGCACCACGTCAACCAGGCGCTGCTCAAACGGGTCAAGAGCGCCTTTAGCGATTTGCTGCCGCGCTGCGAGAATTTCGAGGTGGCTGAGTCTTTTTTCAATTCGGTCTATCGGCGCATCTTCCGCCACCGCAATATCCGCAGCGAAAACCTCTACATTCACCGTTTCCTCTCGCGCGGTGAGCAGCCGGATCTCGCCCCCCTCATCCGCCGTTATTCGGCCGATGCGGCCACCCTGCCCCATGCCCTCGACCGGCTCCTCGCCGACTACGCCTTCACCCTCCCCTATGAGGATGCCCGGCGCGACATCGCCGACATCTGCCGCCACCTGGCCGAGAGCGGCCCGGCCGAGCTGCGCCAAGGCCCCTTCGTCCTGGAGATGCTCAAAGAGGTGTTCTATCGCAACAAGGCGGCCTATTTGGTGGGGCTGATCCGCTGCGGGGATAAGGTGTTCCCCTTCCTGCTGCCGCTGCTCAACAGCGGCGAGGCGATCGTGGTCGACACCGTGATCTTCGAGCACGATCTCGCCTCGATTATCTTCGGCTTCGCCCGCGCCTACTTCATGGTCTATGCCCCGGCCCCGGCGCTCTATGTGGCCTTCTTGCGCCAGATCCTCCCCAACAAGGCCGACTACGAGCTCTACAACGCCATCGGCTGCCAGAAGCACGGCAAGACCGAGCTCTATCGCCACTACCTGCACCATCTGGCCCAGAGCCGCGATCAGTTCGTCATCGCCCCCGGCATCAAGGGGATGGTGATGAGCGTGTTCACCCTCCCCTCCTACGACGTGGTGTTCAAGGTGATCAAAGACGAGTTCACCCCGCCCAAGGAGGTGAGCCACGAGCAGGTGAAAGAGAAGTACCGGCTGGTCAAACAGCACGATCGGGTCGGCCGCATGGCCGACACCCAGGAGTTCACTAACTTCGAGTTCCCCCTCGATCGCATCAGCCAGGAGCTGCTGGACGAACTCAAGCGCGTCGCCCCCTCGGCGCTCACCCTCAGCGCCGACAAGCTGGTCATCAAGCACCTCTACACCGAGCGCAAGATGATCCCGCTCAATCTCTATCTGGAGCAAGCCGACGAGCAGCAGACTCGCCATGCGCTGGAGGAGTACGGCAACGCCATCAAGCAGTTGGCCGCCGCCAACATCTTCCCCGGCGACATGCTGTTTAAAAACTTCGGCGTGACTCGCCACGGCCGGGTGGTCTTCTACGACTACGACGAGATCTGCTACATGACCGAGTGCAACTTCCGCCAGATCCCGCCGCCGCGCTACCCGGAAGATGAGTGGAGCGCCGAGCCCTGGTACTCGGTCGCCCCGAACGACATCTTCCCCGAGGAGTTCGCCACCTTCCTGCTGCAAAAGCCCCTGGTGCGCGAGATCATGCTGTCGCAGCACCACGAGATGTTCGAGGCAAGCTTCTGGCAAGCGCAGCAGGCACGCATCCAGGCTGGCCACATCGAAGATGTCTTCCCCTACCGGCGCAAAAAGCGATTCACGTATCAAAGAGGGAATTAAGACCCTGTTACACTCCCACCGGGAGCAACGCGGCTCCTGCCTGTCTGCCGGGGGAGCCCCATGAACACGCAGCTAACGCGCGCGCGCCAGCCACAGCGCCTCTCATTTCCTCTTTTCATCGCACTCGCCATGAGTCTGGTGGTCTTGGTGGTGGCACTGGTGCTGGCCAGCCAGACCTACCGTGAGACGATGGCCCAGAGCCTGGCGGATCAAGAGCATCAGTTCGACAACCTGACCCGAATGCTGCGGCTGCGGGTCACCGCCAACCAAAACCTGATAACCGCCCAACTGCGACTGATGGCGCAATCAAAGTTGCAGGAGGCGGCCAACTGGCCCGATCGTGAGCGTTTCTTGCCGCAACTGATGGAGCTGCTCCCGCGCAGCGGGGCCAGCAGCAGCGTCTTCGCCCGCTTCGACAATGGCGACCAACTGATGCTGACCCACCAACCCGATGCCGACGTGCGCTGGCAGGTGCGTCAGTTTGATGCCGCCAGTCAGCAAGAGCGGCTCATCCTGCTTGGTGAAGATGGCGCCCCCCTGCAACGCAGCCACCACGACGTGGCACTGCCGGCTCACCTAGAGCAGGCCCAGTTCGAACAAGCCTTAACCAGTAACCACACCGTACAATTACCCCTGATGTCACTCTGGTCGGGAGAGCCCCCGGTGATCGCGACCTTGCAGGCCGCCAGTAACCACCGCAGCGTGTTCGGAGTCACCGCCGCTCTCACCGATATTCGTGACGCTATGGTGCAGCAGATAGGCGCCCTTGAGGGCTACCTGCTGGTCATCGACCGCCATAGCCGCCGCCTGATCCATGGCGATCCTGCGCTGCTTGGAGACAACAAAGAGGCCGCCCCTCTGCTGACGGATCTCTCCCACCCGCTGCTGAACGCGCTCACCCAAGCTCGCTCATCTGACCTTGATCGCCACGACCTCCATGGCTTTACCCTGACCCTGCCAAAGGGCGAGCAGTGGCAGATCCGCCACCTCGATGAGGGCTCGCATCCCGATCTCGAGCTGCTCTACGCCGTGCCGGCCGACCTGCTACACCAACGAGCGGTGACCAAGGCGCGCCAGTTCACCTTGTCACTGCTGCTCTGCTTTGCACCGGCCATCCCCCTCATCGGGTGGATGACCCAGCGCATGAGCCGCCCCCTGCACCAACTGACCCAAGAGATAGGGCGTATCGGCGCCTTTGAGCTCGACGAGCGGCCACTGCCCGAAGCACCGGTGAGCGAGTTCCACGCTCTGGTGCAAGCCATCAGGAGGATGCGCGGCGCCCTGCGCAATTTCATCAACATAGGTGAGAGCCTAGTGGCAAAGCAGGATCTGCGGCCCCTACTGCAAGGGATGCTGGTTGAGACGAACCTGGCCTTGCAGGCCGAAGGGGGGGCGATATTACTCAGGGAGGGGGACGCCTTTACCTTGGCCGCCACCTGCTGGCACGGCCGCGAGCTACCCCCCATGACGACGCCGCTCTCATTGGAGCGCCACCCGCTGTTTGCCCGGCCGCTGGAAGGTCACCCGCACTGGAGTGATCTCGACGATTCGCTGTGGCGCCCCCTCTCTTTTTTCGGGGAACGCCCGCCCGGTGCCGGGGTGGCCATCGAGCCGCTTAAGGATCACGGGGGGCGGTTGGAGGGATTCATGTTGTTCGTGCTGCCCGCCATGGCGCCGACGCGCCGTAACGGCCATCTGGCGCTGCTGCGCGCCTGCTCCGGCAGCGCCGCCTCGGCGGTACTGACCCAGCGCCTGCTGCACGAACAGAAGGGGCTACTCGATGCCATGGTCAGATTGCTGGCCGGCACCATCGATGCCAAGAGCCCCCACACAGGAGGCCACTGCCGCCGGGTGCCTGAGCTGGCCCTGCAACTGGCCCGCTGCGCCAGCGCCAGCCAGGAGGGGGAGCTGGCCGGCTTTACGCCCGGCCCGGATCAATGGGAAGCCATTGAGCTCGCCAGCTGGCTACATGACTGCGGCAAGATAGCGACCCCTGAGTTTGTGGTGGACAAGGCGACCAAGCTCGAGACCCCCTACAACCGCATCCACGAGATCCGCACCCGCTTCGAGGTGCTAAAACGAGACGCGCTGATTGCAACGCTCGATGAGCGCCTCCCCTCAGATGAGCAAGCCGCCACCCGCGCAGCCGTGGCCCCCCAGTGGCGCGAGCTGGATGAGGAGTTCGCCTTCGTGGCGCGCTGTAACCTCGGCAACGAATTCATGTGCGAGGACGATCAGGCGAGGGTGCGAGCCATTGGTAAGCGCACCTGGCTGCGCACCCTTAGCCTACGTCTTGGCCTTTCTGACCAAGAGCTGGCCCGCCTGCCCGCAGGTACAGAGCCACTGCCCGCCTGCGAGCCACTGCTCAGCGATCGCCCCGAGCAGCGCATTCCCCATGCGGCGCCTCCCCCTACGGATCCTCGCTTTACCCTGCGCCCGCCTAAGTGTCTGTACGATCAAGGGGAGCTGCACAACCTGACGGTGAGCCGTGGCACCCTGACCCCTGAGGAGCGCTACAAGATCAACGAGCACATCATCCAGACCATTCGCATGCTGGAGGCGCTCCCCTTCCCCCATCATCTGGCCGAGGTACCACTGATGGTGGGGGGCCATCACGAGCGGGCCGACGGCAAGGGCTACCCTGCGGGGCTGACGGGTGAGCAGACCCACCTGTGCGCCCGCATTATCGCCATCGCCGATGTGTTTGAGGCGCTCACCGCCAGTGACCGCCCTTACAAGCGCCCCAAGCGGCTCGGCGAGGCGCTCGCCATCATGCGCAAGATGACCGAGGGCGGCCATTTCGATCCGACCCTGTTTGCCCTGTTTGTCAGTAGCGGCATTTGGCGCGACTATGGCCAGCGGCACCTCTCTCCTGCACAGTGCGACGAGGTGAATGAGGTGGCCCTATTAGCCGGATTGTGACGGTGTAGCGACAAAAATGGTCGGGAAGCGCAGCAAATTGGCGCATAAAAAAGCAGGGCCGCCCCGAAAGGCGGCCCTGCTACACGACGTCCAAACCCGGTGAAATCAGTTGGCCGGGCCCTTGTCGTCCAGGGTCATCAGCACGCTGCCAGCCCCATCCTTGAGCTGCAACTGCTGGCCGCTGATGGCGTAGCCACGCACCTGATCGAGCTGGCGGAAGAACTCGCTCTCACGCTCGGCCAGATCCCCTTCCATGCACATCATGCGGGTGGCACCGATCGCCCCCAGAGTCAGCTCCTGCGCGTCCAGGCTCTTGATGGCACCGAAGTAGCGGTTGCAGCCGCCCTTACCGGAGACCCGATCCCCATTGACCTGTAGGGTGAAGGTGTCGCCCGCAGCGCCACTGAGTTGCCATTGCTGGGACTTGAACTGTTCCAGGCTGTTGTCTGCGTTCATTGCACATCCTCCCAGGGCCAGCGCGGCCAGCAGCATCAAACGGTTTTTCATCGCTTTCCTCACAGTGTGAACGGATTGATGGGGCCCATTTAGACCGCCAGCGGCGCAGAAGTCAAACCGGCAGAAACGAGCAAAAAACAGCCAGATATAGAGATTAGACCAGTAAAATGCTGTGATTTTTCACGAAATCAATATAATTGCGAAATCTGTGTGCCCGGGCACACTCGCTCGAACAAAAAATGACTAGATTGCATCTTCACCGCAATGAAGCACGAAGATAGCAGCAATATCGTCGAGGATGACCGCAATATGGCGCAACAACACCGAATCCTGGTGCTCAATGGCCCAAACCTCAACCTGCTGGGTCAGCGGGAGCCGGGTATCTATGGCAGCCAGACCTTGGCCGACATCGTCGCCCGTCTTGAGCAACAGGCCGATGAGTTGGGGGTTGCGCTGGATCATCTGCAATCCAATGTTGAAGGCGAGCTCATCGAGCGCATTCATCAGGCCATGGGTCAGGTGGATTTTATCATCATCAACCCGGCCGCTTTCACCCACACCAGCGTCGCCATCCGTGATGCGCTGCTGGGGGTCGCCATTCCCTTTATCGAGGTGCACCTGTCCAACGTTCATGCACGGGAGCCCTTTCGCCACCACTCCTATCTCAGTGATGTCGCCAAGGGCGTCATCTGCGGGTTGGGAGCCGATGGCTACCACTTTGCCTTAACCGCGGCCGTGCGTCACTTGCGCGCCGCATAATCTTCACGCACAGACAAAAGAAGAAAGAGAATGCTAATGGATATCCGCAAGATCAAGAAACTGATTGAACTGGTTGAAGAGTCCGGCATCGCTGAACTGGAGATCTCCGAAGGTGAGGAGTCCGTGCGCATCAGCCGCAACTTCGCCGGTCAGGTGAGCGCCGCGCCGCAAATGGTCATGCCGCAGATGGCCGCACCGGTCGCCGCCGCACCGGCCGCCACCAGCACCGCAGCGGCGCCGGCCGCCGACGCCGTGCCGAGTGGCCACCTGGTTCGCTCCCCCATGGTCGGCACCTTCTACCGCTCCTCCAGCCCGGAGTCCAAGTCGTTCGTGGAAGTGGGCCAGCAGGTCAACGTCGGTGACACCCTGTGCATCGTCGAAGCCATGAAGATGATGAACCAGATCGAATCCGACAAGTCCGGCGTGATCAAGGCCATCTTGATCGAAAACGGCCAAGCCGTGGAGTTTGACGAACCGCTGTTCATCATCGAGTAAGGGGCGTCACATGCTGGATAAAGTAGTCATCGCCAACCGGGGTGAAATCGCCCTGCGCATCCTGCGCGCCTGCAAGGAGCTCGGCATCAAGACCGTGGCCGTCCACTCCACGGCCGACCGCGAGCTCAAGCACGTGCTGCTGGCGGACGAGTCGATCTGTATCGGCAAGCCGGCCAGTACCGACTCCTACCTGAACATTCCGGCCATCATCGCCGCCGCCGAAGTGACCGGTGCCGTGGCCATCCACCCCGGTTATGGCTTTCTCTCCGAGAACGCCGACTTTGCCGATATGGTGGAGCAATCGGGTTTCATCTTCATCGGCCCGCGCGCCGAGACCATCCGCCTGATGGGCGACAAGGTCTCCGCCATCGAAGCGATGAAGAAGGCGGGCGTGCCCTGCGTTCCGGGTTCCGACGGCCCGGTCGACAACGATGCCAAGCGTAACGCCGCCATCGCCAAGCGCATCGGCTATCCGGTGATCATCAAGGCCGCCGGTGGCGGTGGTGGTCGCGGCATGCGCGTGGTGCGCAGCGAAGCCGAGTTGGCAGGCGCCATCGCCCTGACCAAATCCGAGGCAGGCCAGTTCTTCAAAAACGACATGGTCTACATGGAGAAGTACCTGGAGAACCCGCGCCACATCGAGATCCAGGTGCTGGCTGACGGCCAGGGCAACGCCCTCTATCTGGGTGAGCGCGACTGCTCCATGCAGCGTCGCCACCAGAAGGTGGTCGAAGAAGCACCGGCTCCCGGCATCACCGAAGAGATGCGCCGCAACATCGGCGAGCGCTGCGTGCGCGCTTGTATCGAGATCGGCTACCGCGGTGCCGGTACCTTCGAGTTCCTCTATGAGAACGGCGAGTTCTACTTCATCGAGATGAACACCCGGATCCAGGTCGAGCACCCGGTGACCGAGCAGATCACCGGCGTCGATCTCATCAAGGAGCAGCTGCGCATCGCCGCCGGCCAGCCCCTTTCGATCACCCAGCAGGACATCCGCATCCGTGGCCACGCCATCGAGTGCCGGATCAATGCCGAAGATCCGGCCACCTTCCTGCCCTCACCGGGTCTCATCCAGCGCTTCCACGCGCCGGGTGGTCTGGGCGTGCGCTGGGACTCCCACATTTATGCGGGCTACAAGGTGCCCCCTTACTACGATTCGATGATCGGTAAGCTGATTTGCTTTGGCGAGAACCGTGACGTTGCCATCTCCCGCATGCGCCAAGCGCTCGACGAGCTGGTGGTCGAGGGGATCAAGACCAACGTGCCGCTGCAAAAAGAGATCATGAAGGACGAAAACTTCCAGCACGGTGGTACCAACATCCACTACCTGCACAAGAAGCTCGGACTCTAAGCGATCCTTGCACCAAAAAAAGGGCCATGGCGACATGGCCCTTTTTTGTTATCCTTCTTCGCCTCGTTTTTCATGGAGGCCAAGGTGAACCGCTTTACCCTTGCCCGCAGGGAGGCCGTGCTCTGTCTCGCCCTGACCCTGCTCTACTTCATCGCCTGGTATGCCAGCGCCTACTTCATCCCGCCCGAGGCCGAATGGGAGGGTATCCCCCTGTGGTTTCTACAAAGCTGCATGGTGATGCCGCTGCTGTTCATCATGCTGTGCGCCGCCATGCTGCGCTTTCTGTTTGTGCCTGTGCCGCTCGATGAGCGGGAGTCGCCCCATGAATCCTGAGCTGCTCATCCCCCTCTTCATCTATCTGGTGCTGGTGCTGGCGGTCGGCTTTTGGGCCAGCCGCCACCGCCGCGGCGGCAACTTCATGAACGAGTACTTCATCGGTAACCGCAGCATGGGTGGGCTGGTGCTGGCCATGACCCTGGTGGCCACCTACACCTCGGCCTCGTCGTTCATCGGCGGCCCCGGCGCCGCCTACAAGGTGGGGCTCGGTTGGGTGCTGCTGGCGATGATCCAACTGCCCACTGTCTGGCTAACCCTGGGAGTGCTTGGTAAGAAGTTCGCTATCATCGCCCGCCGGGTCAATGCGGTGACCATCAACGACATGCTGTGGGCCCGCTATCGCTCGCGCGCTGTAGTGATCGTCGGCTCGCTCACCATCGTGCTCGCCTTCATCGCCACCATGGTAGTGCAGTTCATCGGTGGGGCGCGCCTGCTCGAAACCGCCACCGGTCTTTCTTACCAGCAGGGCTTGTTCCTGTTTGCTGGCTGCGTGCTGCTCTATACCGTGGTCGGCGGCTTTCGCGCCGTGGTGATGACCGATGCCTTGCAGGGGGTCATCATGGTGATCGGCACCGCCGCCCTGCTCGGTGGCATTCTGGTGGCCGGCGACGGCCTGCCCCAGCTCATCCACGAGCTGCGCGAGATCGATCCCAAGCTGGTCACCCCAAGCGGCGCCGGTGACATGCTGAGCCAGCCCTTCATGCTGAGCTTCTGGGTGCTGGTGTGCCTCGGGGTCATCGGCCTCCCCCACTCGGCGGTGCGCTGCTTCGGTTATCGTGACAGCAGAGCACTGCATCGCGCCATCCTCATCGGCACCGTGGTGAGCGCGTTTCTCATGTTCGGGATGCACCTGGCCGGCGCCCTGGGGCGCGCCATCCTGCCCGGCATGGACAGTCCGGACAAGATCATGCCGGCCCTGATGATGCAGGTGCTGCCCCCCTGGCTCGCCGGCGTTTTTCTCGCCGCCCCCATGGCCGCCATCATGTCGACCATCGACTCCCAGCTCATTCAGGCCTCGGCCACCCTGGTCAAGGATCTGTGGCTCAACTATGTGCGTCCGAGTGAAGAGAAGATGGTGGTGCAGGTGCCGCGCCTGTCGCTCCTGTGCACCCTGATCCTCGGGAGTTTGGTGCTCATCGCCGCCCTCAAGCCCCCCGAGATGATCATCTGGCTCAATCTGCTCGCCTTCGGCGGGTTGCAAGCGGTGTTCCTCTGGCCGCTGGTGCTCGGCCTCTACTGGCCACGGGCCAACGGCGCCGGGGCGCTGTCCTGCATGCTCGCAGGGGCGCTCTGCTATGGCCTGCTCAGCCAGTTCAAGCTGTCACTGTGGGGAACCCATGCCATCGTGCCCAGCCTGCTGTTGGGACTGGTCTGTTTCGTGCTGACCAGCCTGCTGACTCCGCCGCCGGATAGCGAGGTGGCTCGGCTGTTTGAGCAGGATTGATTTCCGTTCAGGAAAGGTTATCCCCAAATGGGCACCTATACGATAAACTGTGCGCCAAATCACAGTTTCGATGCCTGTATGCCCACGCCTTCTCTCACCAAGAGCCTGCAGCGGCTCGGTTATGCCCTGCTGCTGCCAGTTTCACTGCTGCCGCTGGCCGCCCTGCTGATCCGCCTGGGCGATCTCTACCTGCCGGCTCTGACCCTGATCGGCCAGGCCCTGTTCGGCCAGATGCCGCTGGTCTATGCGGTCGCCATCGCCTTTGGCCTGAGCCGGCGTGGTCATGGCTCCCAGGCGCTGGCCGGTGCCGTCGGTTACCTGCTGCTCTCAAGTGCGATTAGCACTTTGCTGCCCGCCCTGCACACCGACATGATCTGCGGCCTGCTAGCGGGCATCACCACGGCTTACTGCTGGCCACGCATCGGAGCGCTGCCGCTCCCGCGCTGGCTGCAACATCAGCCACACGAGGCAATCGCCACCCTACTCACCCCGCTGCTCTGCCTGCTGCTGGTGCTGCCGCTGGCCGGCATCTGGCCCCTCATCGAGCAGGGCTCTGAACTGCTGCTCGACGAAGTGCTGACCAACCCGCTCGGCGCCTTTGCCTATGGCATGCTCAATCGCCTGCTGATCCCGCTTGGCCTGCATCAGGTGCTGGGCAACCTGATTGGCATCGGCAGCGGCGATCTCGAGGAGCTGAGCCACGCGCTCCCCCCTTATTCAGGCTTTGTCGCCGGTCTCTATCCGGTCATCATGTTCGGCCTGCCTGGCGCCGCCTTCGCCATCTGGTTGCACCGCCTGCGCCAGGGCAAGCTACGCCAGGGAGGGGCCTTGCTCGCCCTTTCGCTCACCTCAGCCCTGCTCGGCATCACTGAGCCCATTGAGTTCCTGTTTGCCTTCACCGCACCGCGCCTGTTCCTGGCCCACGCGCTACTGGCCGGTACCTCGTTTGCCCTGTGCAACCAGATAGGCATCAAGCTCGGCAGCTACTTCTCGGCCGGCCTGCTCGATCTGCTGCTGTGCGCCCCGAGCGGCCTGCACGCCTTTTGGATCATTCCCATCGGCATCCTGTTCTTCGTCGCCTACGCCTTGGTCTTCACGCTGCTGCTGGGACACCATACCCAGCTCAGCCCACACACTGATCTGGGCCATGCCACGGCGGCATGCAGCCCGGCAGCCGACCCCCAGATGCTGGCCATCCAGTACCTCAAGGCCCTCGGCGGTCTCGACAACTTGCAGGCCATCAGCGTCTGCCTGACCCGCCTGAGCCTGCGCGTCACCAGCATGTCGCTGGTGGATCAGCTGCAACTGCCCAAGCTCGGCTGCCTCTCTTGGATGGTGCTGAGCGAGCAGCAACTGGTGCTGGTGCTCGGCCCCAACGCCGGCCCGGTGGAGGCGCAGATCCGCATGCTGGCCGAGCGCCAATCTGTGCCCCTCGGCCAACCGGCCGAGTCGGGCCTTGGCAGTTAAGCCGAGCAGCGAAGATAAGCTAGCGCAAACCGGTAAACGGGCACGGTCACTGCACGAGAGGAGCGCAGCGCTGATCGGGCAAGGTGCAGAGGTTATGCACCACCGGGGGGCAAACAGGCACCACTTTGCACCACTAAAGGAGTAGCCCGTCACCGCAAGCATAAAAAAACCGCCCCGAAGGGCGGTTGAAACAGAAGAAGGCGCCAAGATACGCCTCCCAAAATCGGGGCGTCATGCAGACGAGGGTTCCGCCCCCAGGGAAAAAGAGAGGCTGGCTCATCCCGAGCCGGCCTCATACCTGAAACCTGGGTCAAGAACACACACATCCTGTAAACAGGACAAACAATCTATTGCATCTAGCGTGCCAATTTCGCCAGAACCAGCCCTTTTTCATAAAAAAAGAGGCCACCTGTCGGCGGCCTGGAAAATGACGGAGCTTTACGAAAGACCCTGGAGGGGGGTGCCTTCGCTGAAGAGCAAAGGAACGGATGGAGCGTGGTCGATAAGCCCCCACCGTCGCCTTTTAAGCTATTCAGAATACGTGCCAACTTTTTTAGCCTCCCCACGACACCCGTAACCGGGGACATAAAGCACAAGACTTGAGTTTTTCGCACAGGGGCGCAGAATGCCCCCCATCCGTTTTCAGACCGAATCGCCATGCAGACTCCCTACGTCGGCCGCTTCGCCCCCTCACCGTCCGGCCCGCTCCATTTCGGCTCCCTCATCGCCGCCCTCGGCAGTTATCTGCAAGCCCGCGCCCATGGTGGGCGCTGGCTGGTGCGCATCGAAGACATAGACCCGCCGCGCGAGATGGCGGGGGCAAGTGATCTCATCTTGCGCACCCTGGAGCACTATGGGCTGGAGTGGGATGGGGAGGTGATGTTCCAAAGTCGCCGCCACGCCCGCTACGACGAGGTGATCGACCAGCTCTACCGAAGCGGCGATCTCTACTGGTGCCGCTGCACCCGGCGCGACATCGCTGCCGCTGGCGGCTTCTATCCCGGCACTTGCCGCAAGCTGGGACTGGGGCCTGTGGGCTGCGCCGCCCGTCTGCGCCAGCACCACGCCGTCTATCACTTCGACGATGCCTTGCAGGGGCGCATCGAGGTGGCGCCGGCGCTGGCCGAAGAGGATTTTATCGTGCGCCGCCGTGATGGCCTGTATGCCTACAACCTAGCGGTGGTGGTGGATGATCTGGACAGCGGCGTGACCGAGGTGGTGCGCGGTGCCGATCTGCTGGAGCCGACGGTGCGCCAGATTGCCCTCTATCAGCGCCTCGGAGCGCCGGTACCCGGTTGGGTGCACCTGCCGCTGGCAGTGCAGCCAGATGGCAGCAAGCTATCGAAGCAGAACCATGCCCGCCCCCTGCCCGGCGAGGTGCAGGCCCCGCTCTTGGCCGCGCTGGCCTTTCTCGGCCACCCGGCCCCCACCGAGCTGCACCAGGCCTCCCCTCAAGAGCTGCTGGCCTGGGCCATCCCGACCTGGCAGCTCGCCCGGGTGCCTCACCGAGTGAGCCAGCCTTCACCGGTCGCAGGCTAGATGGTTTTTCATTTGCCCAGCCCTGAGCTATCATAGGCCGCTATTTTTTTGGCCTCCCGTCAACCGAGTTATCGAGGTGTACCATTTTTTCCCAGATCGCAAACTTTTGCCGCAAGGTGCTAGGCAAGGAAGAGGGCGGCGTACAGATGGATTCTGAACCACAAGCCCCCGTCATCCACGAACGCCGCATCCTCTCCCGCGACGAGCACTCCATCTCGCGCAAGGAGATCAGCGAGAATGCGCTCAAGGTGCTCTACCGCCTGAACAAGGCCGGCTACGAGGCCTATCTGGTCGGTGGTGGCGTCCGTGACCTGCTGCTTGGGCAGACCCCGAAAGATTTCGATATCGCCACCGAGGCTACCCCGGAGCAGATCAAGGCGCTGTTCGGTAACTGCCGCCTGATCGGCCGCCGCTTCCGTCTGGCCCATATCGTGTTTGGCCGTGACGTCATCGAAGTGGCCACCTTCCGCGGTCACCACCATCAGGTCAACAACAGCCGCCATATCTCCGCCCAGAGCGAAGAGGGGATGCTGCTGCGCGACAACGTCTACGGCACCATCGAAGAGGATGCCGAGCGTCGCGACTTCACCGTCAACGCCCTCTACTACAGCGCCAAGGACTTCACCCTGCATGACTTTGCCGGTGGCCTTGAGGATCTGCACGCCCGCCGTCTCGAGCTCATCGGTGATCCCGAGACCCGCTATCGGGAAGACCCGGTACGCATGCTGCGTGCCGTGCGCTTCGCGGTGAAGCTCGACATGAGCATCAGCCCGCGCACCGCCATGCCGATCCACGAACTGGCCCCCCTGTTGCAGGACATTCCGGCAGCCCGCCTGTTTGAGGAGACCCTCAAGCTGTTCCTGGCCGGCCACGCCCTCGGCACCTATCGCATGTTGCGCGAGTACAACCTGTTCCAGCAGTTGTTCCCGCAGCTCACCGCGCTGCTCACCCCGAACGGAGACTCGGTATACGAGCGCTTCATCGAGCAGGCGCTGATCGATACCGACGCCCGAGTGCGCGACGACAAGCGCGTTACGCCCGCCTTCCTCTACGCCGCCCTGCTGTGGGGCTGCGTTGAACGCCGCGCCCGCGAGCTGGAAAACGAGAGCGGCCTGCCCTGGCACGACGCCTTCATGATGGCGGTCAACGAGGTGCTGGATAACCAGACCCGCGTCATCGCCGTGCCGCGCCGCTTCACCACCGACATCCGCGACATCTGGGCCCTGCAACTGCGCATGACCCGTCGCCAGGGGCGTCACCCCGAGCGCGCCATGGAGCACCCCAAGTTCCGCGCCGCCTACGACTTCCTGCTGCTGCGCAGCCGGGTCGAGCGCGGCATCGGCGAACTCTCGAGCTGGTGGGAGCGCTACGTGGAGTCCGCGCCCGAGTCGCGCATGCAGCTGCAAAAGAGCGCCAGTCGCGATGAGCCGCGCGGCGAGAAGAAGCCGCGCAACAATCGCCGCCGTCGCCCGCGTCGGCGCAAACCCAGCGGCGCCCAGAGCGCATGATCCGGGCCTTCGTCGCCATCGGCTCCAACCTGGGCGATCCCCTCGCCCAGGCTCGCCATGCCGTGACGGCCCTCGCCGCCCTGCCGGACTCCCGGCTGGTGCTCGCCTCCTCTTTCTATGCCAGCCGCCCCATGGGGCCACAAGATCAGCCCGACTATGTCAACGCCGTGGTGGCGCTCGATACCGGGCTGCCGCCCTTGGTGCTGCTGGATCATCTGCAACATATCGAACTGGAACAGGGACGTGTCCGCAAGGAAGAGCGCTGGGGGCCCCGCACCCTGGATCTCGACCTGCTGCTCTACGGTGATGCCGTCATCGAGCACGAACGCCTGACCGTGCCCCACTACGGCATGAAGTGCCGCGAGTTCGTGCTGCTGCCGCTGCACGAGATCGCCCCGGCACTGCAACTGCCGGATGGGGATACCCTGTCCGACCTGGTCGCCCGCTGTCCGCACAATGGCCTGTGCGCCATCGCGCCGGCCACGTTCCCGTAGGAGCCAAGCAATGAGCAAGACTACCATCTCGACCCTGCTGAAGATGAAGCAGGATGGACAGAAGTTCACCGCCATCACCGCCTATGACGCCAGCTTCGCCAAGCTGTTCGACGACGAGGGCGCTCAGGTGCTGCTGATCGGTGATTCCCTCGGCATGGTGTTGCAAGGGGGGGATGACACCCTCGCCGTTACCATGGACGACATGGTCTACCACACCCGCTGTGTGGCCCGTGGCGCCAACCAGGCGCTGGTCATCGCCGATCTTCCCTTCATGAGCTACGCCACCCCGGATCAGGCCTGCCAGAACGCCGCGCGCCTGATGGCCGCCGGAGCCCGCATGGTCAAGCTCGAGGGGGGGGACTGGCTGTGCGACACAGTGCGCCAGTTGACCCGCAACGGCGTGCCGGTGTGCGGCCACATGGGGCTCACCCCCCAGTCGGTGCACGTCTTCGGCGGCTTCAAGGTGCAGGGGCGCGACGAGTTCCAAGCCCAGGAGATCTACCGTCAGGCACTGGCACTGCAAGAGGCCGGCATCCAACTGCTGGTGCTCGAGTGCGTGCCGGTTGCCTTGGCCGAGCGCATCAGCAAGGCGCTGCGCATCCCTGTCATCGGCATCGGTGCCGGCCCGGTTACCGACGGTCAAGTGCTGGTGATGCACGACGCCTTCGGTATCACCTCCGGTTACACCCCCAAGTTCACCAAGAACTTCCTGGCCGAGACCGGCGAGCTGCGTGCTGCCGTCCGCCTCTATATCAAGGAAGTGGCCGAGGGCACCTTCCCCGGCCCGGAGCACTGCTTCAACTGACCATCAGGGGGCCTTCGGCCCCCTTGCCTTAAGGAGTCATCATGCTGGTCGCCCAATCGATCCCGGAACTTCGTACCGCCATCACCGCCTGGCGCCGCGCCGGTGAGCGCATCGCCTTCGTGCCCACCATGGGCAACCTGCACCAGGGCCACCTGACCCTGGTCGCCGAGGCCCGTGCCCGCGCCGAGCGAGTGGTGGTGAGCATCTTCGTCAACCCCATGCAGTTCGACCGCGCCGAGGATCTGGCCAACTACCCGCGCACCCTAGAGCAGGACTGCGACGCCCTGCGCGCCGCCGGCGCCGATCTGGTGTTCACCCCGACCCCGGAGATCATCTATCCGCAAGGGGTGGCCAACCACACCTTCGTCGAGGTGCCCGGCCTCTCCGAGCTGCTCGAAGGGGCCCTGCGCCCCGGTCACTTCCGCGGCGTCACCACTGTGGTGAGCAAGCTGTTTAATCTGGTGCAGCCCGATGTGGCCTGCTTCGGCCAGAAGGATTTTCAGCAGCTCGCCATCATTCGCAAGATGGTCGAGGACATGGCCATGCCCATCGAGATTGTGCCGGTGGCCACGGTTCGTGCCGCAGACGGGCTGGCCCTCTCGTCGCGCAACGGCTACCTCAACGAGGCCGAGCGCACCATCGCCCCGACCCTAGCCCGGGTGATGAATACCCTAGCTGGGCGCCTGGCGGGCGGGGAGCGGGATCTCTCCTTGTTGATGCGTGAAGGCGCCGCTGAGCTCGATGGGGCGGGATTTAAGACCGATGCCATCGACATCGTCGATGCCCGCACCCTGCAACCGCTCTCGGCCGAGAGCCGCGAGGCGGTGATCCTGATGGCCGCCTACCTCGGCAAGGCGCGCCTCATCGACAATCAGGTGGTGAGCCTGTCCTGAGCCTGGCTCAGATAAGAAAAGGCGCCCTCGGGCGCCTTTTTCGTCTCTTGCATGGGCTTAGTGCCGCAGCCCGGTCCCCCGGGAGATGAGCCACCAAGCCAGCCCATAGAGGGCCAGGATGAAGAGCCCGATAATGGCGTAGGCAGTGCCGAGCGACACGTCGGAAATACCGAGAAAGCCATAACGGAACGCGTTCACCATGTAGATGATGGGGTTCACCTGGGAGACCCCCTGCCAGAAGGGCGGCAGCAGGCTGATGGAGTAGAAGACGCCGCCCAGATAGGTGAGCGGGGTCAGCACGAAGGTCGGGATGATGCTGATGTCATCGAAGCTCTTGGCAAACACAGCGTTGATGAGCCCCCCCAGCGAGAAGACGATGGAGGTGAGCAACACGGTGACGCAGACGCTGAACAGATGGTGGATCTGTAGCGGCACGAAGAACAGCGATACCAGGGTAACGATGAGGCCGACAAGCAGGCCGCGAGCCACCCCGCCACCGACGAAGCCGGCGATGATGATGTAGTTGGGCACCGGCGCCACCAGCAGCTCCTCCACGTTGCGCTGGAACTTGGCGCTGTAGAAGGAGGAGGCGACGTTGGCGTAGGAGTTGGTGATGACCGACATCATGATGAGGCCGGGCACGATGAACTCCATGTAGGTAAAGCCCCCCATCTCGCCGATGCGGCTGCCGATCAGGTTGCCGAAGATGACGAAGTAGAGGCTCATGGTGATCGCCGGCGGTACCAGGGTCTGGATCCAAATCCGCATGAAGCGGGTGATCTCTTTGGTCAGGATGCTCTGGAAGGCGATCCAGTAGGCGTGCGGATTCATGCTTTTCTCCCCTCTTCCACCAGACGGACAAACAGCTCCTCGAGACGGTTGGCCTTGTTGCGCATGCTGAGCACGGCGATCCCCTGCTCGCTCAGGGCGCTGAACAGCGCATTGAGCGACTGGCTCTTGTCGAGCTCGACCTCAAGGGTGCGCGCATCGAGCTGGCGGCTGACGAACTGGGGCAACACGGGAGCCGGGCTGTCCGGCGCCAGGTCAAACAGGAAGGTCTCGCGGCCCAACTTGCCAAGTAGCGTCTTCATGCTGGTGTTCTCGATGAGGCGCCCCTTGTCGATGATGCCGATATTGCGACACAGCATCTCGGCCTCTTCCAGGTAGTGGGTAGTGAGGATGATGGTCACCCCCTCGCGGTTGAGCTCCTGCAGGAATTGCCACATGGAGCGGCGGATCTCGATGTCGACACCCGCGGTCGGCTCGTCGAGGATCAGCAGCTTGGGTTGGTGCATCAGGGCACGGGCGATCATCAGGCGGCGCTTCATGCCTCCCGACAGGGTGCGTGCCGGCATGTCACGCTTCTCCCACAAGTCGAGCTGGCGCAGGTACTTCTCGGCCCGCACCTTGGCCTCGGCCCGCGGCACCCCATAGAAACCGGCCTGGTGGGTGACAATCTGCCCCACCTTCTCGAACTGGCTGAAGTTGAACTCCTGGGGCACCAGGCCGAGCTGGGCCTTGGCCCGCTCCAGATCGCTGTCGATGTCATGGCCAAATACCTTGACCGAGCCCGAGGTCTTGTTGACCAGCGAGCTGATGATGCCGATGGTGGTCGATTTACCCGCTCCGTTGGGCCCCAGCAGGGCGAAGAAGTCCCCCTGCTCGACGCTAAGATCGATGCCCTTGAGCGCCTCGACGCCGCCGGCATAGACCTTTTTCAATCCACTGATCTCCAGTGCTTTCATGAATTCCTCTGCAATTGTTCACGCCTGCTGTTGACTCAAGACGCGACAGGCGGCCCAAAGGCCGCCTGTATCCACGGGGCGGCCAGCACCGCCGACGCGCCCTTATTCTTGGGGCACCACCTTGCCGATGAAAGGTAGGTTGCGATAACGCTGGGCATAGTCGATGCCGCAGCCGACCACGAATTCGTCCGGAATGGCGAAGCCGACCCACTCCACCGGCACGTTCACCTCGCGGCGCGACGGCTTGTCGAGCAGGGTGCTGATGGTGAGCGATTTTGGCTCACGTAGCGACAAAATCTCGCGCACTTTGCTCAAGGTGTAACCGGTGTCGATGATGTCTTCGACGATCAATACATCCTTCCCCTTGATGTCGTCATCCAGGTCTTTGAGGATGCGCACATCACGGGAGCTGCTCATGCCGGAGCCGTAGCTAGAAGCGGTCATGAAGTCGAGGCAGACCGGCAGATCGATGTGACGGCACAGGTCTGCAAGAAAGACGCAAGAGCCGCGCAACAGGCCCACCAGCACCAGCTCTTCGGTGCCCTGATAGTGTTCGGTGATCGCCTTGCCGAGCGCCGCGATGCGGGCCTGGACTTCGCTTTCAGGGATCATCACCTCAACGGTATGTTTCATGCTTAACTCCATCGTACCGTGCCTCGAGACGGTACCTCACGACTCGAAAGGCAGTGATTGTACCATCTGTAATGGCAATCGTCAGGGATACATCACTCTTTAACCAGTGCCGTTTAGTTGGTACAGTGCAAGCCGATCACAGGCTGTGTCGGTAACGACAGATTGACAAAAACATAATCAAAAAAGAACTCACAATATGGAACCACGCGCAGAAATAAGGCGGCGTACCCGGCTCTCGCCGG
The DNA here is from genome assembly GCF_014892695.1 of Aeromonas simiae. Lineage (NCBI taxonomy): Bacteria > Pseudomonadati > Pseudomonadota > Gammaproteobacteria > Aeromonadales > Aeromonadaceae > Aeromonas > Aeromonas simiae. Next base: position 977,561 of record NZ_CP040449.1, on the reverse strand, counting down.
AGGCCCGTCGAACTCAGCTTATGGAATGTGCCATCGAAGTGTTTTCCCGCCGCGGCATCGGGCGGGCTGGACATGCCGAAATCGCCGAGCAGGCGAAGGTGTCGGTGGCGACTGTTTTCAACTACTTCAACACCCGTGAAGATCTGGTCGACGCCGTCCTCGGTGAAATCGAGCAGTTCATCCGTCGGGTGATGACCGAAGCTTATACTTCCCACCACCCCATCACTGAATGCATTCATCGCCATATCCAGTTGTTTGTCGATGAAGCATACGACCGCCCCGATCATGTCAGTATCTGGCTGGAATGGAGTTCGTCGGTACGTGAAGAGGTGTGGCCGCGCTATGTGCAACTGCTCGAGAGCACCCAGCAGCACATCACTGAATACCTGCAAGACGCCATCGACAAGGGCGAGATCGAGAGCACCCTGTGTGCCCGCGATCTGGCTTGGCTGATGACCAGCTTCGGCTACATGATGATGCAGATGATCAATGCGCCAGTCCGTCCGGAGCGCGAGAAGGTGGTCGAAATCCTGTTCCACTCGGTCACCGCGCCGCTGCGGGCCAGTCGGAACAACCTGCTCTCTTTTTCCTGAAAAAGAGACGATGAATAAGAAGGGGCGGCCACTGGCCGCCCCTTTTGCATTCACTGTGGCTGGTAGCCCCAGCGCTGACACAACTCATGGGTGATACCGAGGTGATCGAGGAGGCGTGCCACCATGAAGTCTACCAGCTCGGCCACCGACTGCGGCGCGTGATAAAACCCCGGCGCCGCCGGCATGATGGTCACCCCGAGCCGAGCCAGACTCAGCATGTTCTCTAGATGGATGGCGGAGAACGGCGTCTCGCGCGGCACCAAAATCAACTGGCCGCGCTCCTTGATAACGACGTCGGCCGCTCGCTCGATGAGGTTATCTGACGCGCCGTGGGCGATGGCCGACACTGTTCCCATCGAGCAGGGACAGATCACCATCTGTTTCGGGGCCGCCGAGCCCGAGGCCACCGGCGAGAACCACTCCTCCTTGCCACAAGCGACAATCTGCCCCTCGCGGGCGCCATACTCGGCGCACAACTGCGCCGAGAGGGCCTGAGGTGAGGCCGGCCAGTCGATGCCCTGCTCGGTCTTGAGCACCACCCGCGCCGCGCTGCTGGCCAGTACGTAGACCTGATAGTCGGCCTGCACCAGGCACTCGAGCAGGCGCAGCGCATAGGGGGCGCCGGAGGCCCCGGTCAGGGCAAGGGTGAGTTGTTTCATGCCAGTCCGTGATACTCCTTGAGGCGGGCCAGCAGTTTGTCGTGAATGCCGCCAAAGCCGCCGTTACTCATGATGAGCACATGATCCCCGTCGCGGCTCTCCGCCACCAGGCGATTGATGAGCGCCTCGAGATCGTTAAACACCTTGCCCGGTTTCTCCATGTGGGCCACCACTTCGCCCAGATCCCAGCCGATATTGGGCGGCTGGAAGAAAAACACCTCGTCGGCCCCATTGAAGCAGCCGGCCAGCTCCTCCTTGTGCACCCCGAGCTTCATGGTGTTGGAGCGCGGCTCCAGCACCGCCAGGATGCGCTCATCGCCCACCTTGGCACGCAGGCCGCCAAGGGTGGTGGCGATCGCCGTGGGGTGGTGGGCAAAGTCGTCGTAGACGTGAATGCCGGCCACTTCCCCTTTAAGCTCCATGCGCCGCTTGGGCGAACGGAACTGGCACAACCCCGCGATGGCATGCTCCACCATCACCCCGGCGTGGCGGGCGGCGGCAATGGCCATCAGGCCGTTGTTGACGTTGTGATCGCCGATGCACTCCCAATGCACTTCGCCTTGCTTCTCCCCATCGAGCCACACCTCAAAGGCGGAGCCGTCACTCTCGAGTTTGGCGGCGCGCCAGGTGGCGTCTTCGCCCACCAGCTCCACCTCGCTCCAGCAGCCCATCTTGTGCACTGCGGCCAAGTTTTGATCCGCCTTGGGATAGAGCACCCGGCCCGTCCCCGGCACGATGCGCAGCAGATGGTGGAACTGCCGCTGGATGGCGGCCAGATCCGGGAAGATGTCTGCGTGATCGAACTCCAGGTTGTTCATGATGAGGGTGCGCGGCCGGTAGTGGACAAACTTGGAGCGCTTGTCGAAGAAGGCGCAATCATATTCATCGGCCTCGATGACGAAGAAGGGGGCGGCCCCAAGGCGCGCCGAGACCGGGAAGTTGCCCGGTACGCCACCGATGAGGAAGCCGGGCTCGAGCTTGGCGTACTCCAGCACCCAGGCCAGCATGCTGGCGGTGGTGGTCTTGCCGTGAGTGCCGGCCACGGCCAGCACCCAGCGATCTTTGAGCACATGCTCGAGCAGCCACTGGGGGCCGGAGACATAGGGCAGGTTGCGGTCGAGCACATACTCCACGCAGGGATTGCCACGGCTCATGGCGTTGCCGATCACCACCAGATCCGGCGCCGGATCGAGCTGGGCGGGGTCATATCCCTCGATAAGCCCGATCCCCTGCTCCATAAGCTGGGTGCTCATGGGGGGATAGACGTTAGCGTCCGACCCGGTGACCTGGTAACCGAGCTGCTTGGCCAGGACGGCCAAGCCACCCATAAAGGTGCCGCAGATCCCGAGGATGTGAATGTGCATACCGCTTCCTTTTCATGTCAGGTAGGGCGCCATTCTAGCAACCCCACCGCCGCATTGGCAGCGCCTCAGCCGACACGGCGTCGAATATGGTCATTTGAAGCGAGCTCGCTATAATGTGCCCCTGCACTTCTTTTATGCCTCAACCGTTTTAAGGAAACGTCATGAGCCTGAACCTGGTACCGGCCGGCAAGAGCCTGCCTGAAGACATCTACGTCGTCATCGAAATCCCGCAAAATGCCGACCCGATCAAGTACGAAGTCGACAAGGAAAGCGGCGCCATCTTCGTTGACCGCTTCATGGCCACCCCCATGTTCTATCCGTGCAACTACGGCTACGTGAACGGCACCCTCTCCCTGGATGGTGATCCGGTTGACGTGCTGGTGCCGACCCCGTACCCGCTGCTGGCCGGCTCGGTGATCCGCTGCCGCCCGGTCGGCGTGCTGAAGATGACCGACGAATCCGGTCAGGACGCCAAGGTGGTTGCCGTTCCCCACTCCAAGCTGACCAAGCAGTACGACCACATCAAGGATGTGAATGACCTGCCGGAGCTGCTCAAGGCTCAGATCCAGCACTTCTTCGAGCGCTACAAGGAGCTGGAAGCGGGCAAGTGGGTCAAGGTTGATGGCTGGGGCGACAAGGCCGAAGCCGAGGCCGAGATCCTCTCCTCCGTCGAGCGCGCCAAGAAGTAAGGTGCGATCGAAAAAGGGGCGCCCACGGGCGCCCCTTTTTATTGCCACCGACGCTAGCGCGGCGCCTGTGGTTCGCTTGGCGTGATACGCGGCGACGCCGGCTCCTGCGGCTCACCACGAATATAGAGAGGCTTGCCGTTCTGGCGGTACTCCCGATACCAGTCGCCCCCACAGCGGTAACGGCCATCAGATTGGCTCACCAGCTCGCAGTCGACCGGCAACACCTCGAGCCAGCGCAGGGCTTCCTGATGGCGCAGCCACTCACGCCACTCCTGCTCACGCGCCAGTTGATCGCGCAGAGCAAAGGCATCGATCTGCTGCTCACCCCGGGTAACGGTGACGCTCCCTGCCCACGCAACCCCGTGAGTCAGCAACACAGCCAACCCCAGCAAAGCCCTTACGTTGGTGTCTATCTTCATCACCCGAGTCCCCCACGCCATTGAAAAGTGGCACGCCCGCCAGCTAAACCGCTGACTCTCACCTAGTAGTTAAAGGAGAGGTCACAGCAGTGAAGCACAGGGAGGCCATGATGAGAAGCATGACACTGATGGGGGCGCTGCTGTTTACCCCCCTAGCACTGGCCGAGCCCCAGTCACTGCAATGGCAGTGGCGCTCCCATGATGGGCAGGAGCACCACATTCGCTTCGATGCCACAGCGCGCGACGTGGCAACCAGCCATCGCGACATGCAGCGCCTCGATGCGGCCCTCAACGCCCCCCTCGAAACCCTGTTCGCCCAGATGGGGCAAAAACTGCAACATACCCTGACGGCCATCAACCAGAGCAGCCCAGCCAGTGCCCCCAAATTCAGCACCCTGGATGAGGCCTTCTCTCGCCGTGACGACACACCGGAATCGCTCCAGTTCTGGCAGGCCTACCACCAGTATCAATCCGATGCCTTCTACGAGATGCGCATCGCCCCCTGCGTACACCCAAGCAATCGCAACCTGCCCTGTGTGCGACCCAACTACTCCCAGCTCTTTTATGGGCTCAAAGGGGCGCTGCGGCCACTGGCGCGGCAGTTCAGCCAAGCCGACATGCCACGTTCGGTCGCACTGGTGCAGGAGTGGCTCGCCGCCATCCCGAGCTCCGGCGAGCAGATGGAGCGCTTTGCGCCGCCGCTGCAAGCGCTGCAAAGAAACCTAGCCGACAGCGACGAGCGGGCCCTGCTGATGGCCGCCCTGGTGGCCGAGCTGGCGCCCCAGTACCCGCTCTCCATCATCTATCCCGATATTAGCGTCGGCAGCGTGTCGCCGGCCTGGCTGGCCATCAGCGCCGACAGCGGGCTCAAGGGCGAGACGGTGCTCATCAACCACCAATCTCACGTGCTGCTGACCGGCTCACCACTGCTGGTGCAGCAGATGATGCTGGGAAATATCCGTTTAATCAGCGAACCACTCTACTGAATTCCCCTACTCCCCACGGTGTCGGTTGCATTTGGTGACCGACGTGGCATGCTGCGCAGCCAAAGCAGGGTGGCGCACTAAAACTTAACAGTTTTTAAACAGGTCGGATCAGCTTAGGATACGGCATGCCCGTTTTCTCACGCCGCAAAGCGTTATAACATCACCACAAGGAGTGTCATCAGGATGAAATCTCTGGCTCTTACTCTGGCGCTGCTGTCGCCGCTGGCCATGGCCCATAACTTCAAGGAATCCGCTCCGGTTCCGCTGGTGAAGATCGGCGAACAAGGTGAATTGGTGCTCAATGGCAAAGAGGTCGGCTACCAGCCGTGGCAGAGCACCCAGCTCACCGGCAAGGTATACATGATCCAGCACATCGCCGGCCGCTCCAGCGCCAAGGAGCTCAACGCCCCGATGATCGAGGCCATCAAGGCTGCCAAGCTGCCCCATGACCAGTACCAAACCGTCACCATCATCAACAGTGATGACGCCATCTGGGGCACCTCGGGCTTCGTCAAGAGCAGCGCCGAGAAGAGCAAACAGGAGTTCCCTTGGTCGAGCATTGTGCTCGACGCCAAGGGCATGGCTCGCAACGCCTGGGCACTGACCCCCGAAAGCTCGGCCATCGTGCTGCTCGGCAAGGATGGCAAGGTGCTGTTCGCCAAAGACGGTCAACTGGCCCAGGCCGATATCGACAAGGTGATGGGGCTCATCAAGACCCATCTGTAATCAGTGAGGATGCCGGGGCTGCGCCCCTCTTATGGTCACGTTTCGCGCACTGCTCTGGATATGGCTGGCGGGCTGGTTGTGGATGCAACCGGCCCTTGCCCTGCACCAGCTCGAGAGCCTGACCCCGGATCACTCCCACCTCTGCCAGGTGTGCGCCGCCCATCTCGATGGCAAGTCGCTGCCCGGCTCCACCCCACCGCTACGCGGCACACCGTCGCCACCGCCGACCCCCGATAGCGCCGCGCCCGAGGCCGGCCATGCCGATGTGCCCGGCCACTACGCCATTCGCGCGCCCCCAGCTGATCTCAATCGTCTTTTTTGCCCGTAAAGCGGGCCTGTTTCCATTCACGATTGACTCAACAGGAGTGCTGATGAAAGCCCTCGTACTGATGATGGCGGCGGCAACCTTTGCCGTGTCCGCCAACCACGGATCCCATGACCACCACGACTCAGCCGGCCACGCGGCCCACGAACATGGCCACGGCCAGCTCAATCTGGTGCTAGATAGCAACTTGCTGTTGCTGGAGCTGAGCGCCCCGGCCGCCGACCTGATCGGCTTCGAACATGCCCCGAAAAACGATGATGAGAAGGCGCGCATGGCCCAAGCCATGGCTCGCCTCAAGCAGGCTGAGACCCTGTTCGTGCTAGCACCCGGCGCCGGCTGTACCCTGGCCCAGCAGGAGATCAAGGCAGGCCATGATGAGCATGATCATGATGATGACCACCACCATGATGAGGCCGATGACCATGCGGACGTCGCCGCCAGCTACAGCTTCACCTGCACCCAGCCGGATGCACTCAAGGGGATGCGGGTCAACCTGTTCTCCCACTACCCGAGCCTCAGCAAGCTGACCGTGCAGGGCTTGATCCCCGGTGGCCAACTGGCCGGTGAACTCACCCCGAGCAATCCAACCCTGGAGTGGTAACCCATGAGCCGTACCGTGGTTAACATCCATGACCTGCGCTTTGCCTGGCCCGGTCACGATCCCGTGCTGGAGATCCCGGCGTTGCAGATAGCGCAGGGGGAGCGGGTCTTTATCAAGGGGCCGTCCGGCTCGGGTAAATCCACCCTGCTGGGGCTGCTCGCCGGCATCCAGACCGTCAACCACGGCACGCTCGAAGTGCTGGGCCAGCCACTGGCCCAGCTCTCTTCCCGCGCCCGCGACGGCTTTCGCGCCGGCCAGCTCGGCTACATCTTCCAGCAGTTCAACCTGCTGCCCTATCTCTCGGTCATCGACAACGTCACCAGTGCGCTGACCTTCTCGCCGCAAAAGCGTGCGCGCCTTAATGCGGCCCCCGAGGCTGAGGCGCGCCGTCTGCTCGGCGAGCTGCAACTGCCCGAGGCGGCCCTGAGCCGCCCGGTACATGCCTTGAGCATCGGCCAGCAGCAGCGGGTGGCCGCCGCCCGTGCCCTGATCGGGGCGCCGCCTCTGGTGATCGCCGATGAGCCCACCTCGGCCCTCGACACCGACAACCGCGCCGCCTTCATCCGGCTCCTGTTCAAGGAGTGCGACCAGCAGGGCTCGACCCTGATTTTCGTCAGCCACGACCCCTTCCTCGAGCCGCTCTTCCCGCGCGTGGAGAACCTGCAACAACTGAACCGGAGGAGCCAATGCTAAGACTCGCCCTGCACAGCCTCTGGGCCCGCCGCCTCACTGCCAGCCTGACCCTGCTCGCCGTCGCCATCAGCGTCACCCTGCTACTCGGGGTCGAGCGGGTGCGCAGCCAGGCCCGTGACAGCTTCGCCAACACCGTCTCGGGCACCGATCTCATCGTCGGCGCCCGTTCGGGTCAGGTGAACCTGCTGCTCTATTCGGTGTTTCGCATCGGCAACCCCACCAACAACGTGGGGTGGGATGCCTATCAGCAGATCCGCGCCCTGCCCGGCATCGCCTGGACCATCCCCCTCTCCCTTGGCGACTCCCACAAGGGGTTTCGGGTGCTCGGCACCAACGAGGATTACTTCAGCCACCTGCGCTATGGCCGCCAGCAGCCGCTGGTGATGGCCGAAGGGCACCCCTTTGCCACCCCCTTCGAGGCGGTGCTCGGGGCCGAGGTGGCGCGCAAGCTCGGTTATCGTATCGGGCAACCCATCGTTATCGCCCACGGGGCTGGCAGCACCTCGTTCAGCCAGCACGACAACCTGCCTTTCAAGGTGGTGGGGATCCTCGCCCCCACCGGCACCCCCATCGATCGCACCGTGCACGTGCCGCTCGCCGGCATTGAGGCGATCCACCTGGGATGGGACAGCGGCCGCCACAGCAAGGCGGTGACCGCCGAGCAGGCGCTGGAGCAAGATCTCACCCCCAAGACCATCACCGCCTTCATGGTGGGCCTTGGTAACCGCATCATGGCCTTCCAGCTACAACGCACCATCAACACCTGGCGCAGCGAGCCGCTGATGGCGATCCTGCCCGGCGCCGCCTTGCAGGAGCTGTGGGGGCTGTTGAGCGTCGCCGAGCGGGCACTTGCCATCATCGCCGGCTTCGTGGTGGTGGCCGGGCTCATCGGCATGCTGACCACCCAGCTAGCTGGCCTCAACGAGCGGCGCCGTGAATTGGCGATCCTGCGCTCGCTCGGGGCTCGTCCGCTGCACCTGTTTACCCTGCTCACCCTGGAGTCGCTGGCCCTCACCAGCCTCGGCATCCTGGCCGGGCTGGCCCTGCTCTATGGCGCCCAGGCGCTGGCGGCGCCACTTTTAGCAAGCCAATATGGCCTGCTGTTCCCGCTCGCCATGCCAAGCACCTACGAGTGGCAACTGATCGGCCTGGTGTGGCTCGCCGGCCTGCTGATCGGCCTGCTGCCCGCCTGGCGCGCCTACCGCTACTCCCTTAGCGACGGTATGAGCATCCGTTTATGACCATGACACAAGGAACATCGATGAAACGTCTGATCCTGGCCCTGCTGGCCACCCTCTGGGTGCTGCCGGCCATGGCCGCCGACTACAAGAGCCTGGAGTGGGACAACCTGATCCCGGAAGGGGAACGGCTGGCGCCGCCGCCCCAGGTCAACCACGAAGGGGACCCCATGAGCACGCCGCAACCGGTCGGCGGCGTGGTGCCGACCCTCGATGGACAGAGCGTGCGCCTGCCCGGCTTCGTGGTGCCGCTCGAAGGTGACAGCAAGACCATCACCGCCTTCCTGCTGGTGCCCTATTTCGGCGCCTGCATCCACGTGCCGCCCCCCCCCACCAATCAGGTGGTCTATGTGCGCTTCCCCAAGGGGGCGCCGGTGGACGATCTGTGGGACGCCATCTGGGTTAAGGGCACCATGAAGGTGGTCAGCTCCAACCATCAGATGGCCAACGCCTCCTACGCCATCGAGGCGGTCGACGTGGTTCCCTACGAGTAATCCCCCCTGTGCAACCACCGCCTGCGGGCGGTGGTTTTCCCGCCAGTGACAAGAGAGTAAGATCGGCCCATTCACCCTAGGGAACCGCCTCTCATGTCCGACTTGCCGCCCCCCAAACGTGATTCGAACAGCATCCTCAGCAGCCAGGAGCTGACCCTGCGCCTGGCCCGCAGCCGCAACATCGACGGCATGTTGACCAAAAACAGCGACAGCACCTTCGAGCAGCGCGCCACCTTTCGCCTCGCCGCCGAGCAGGCCACCCGTCAGCGCAACCTCGAAACCATCATGGTGATGGCGGCCCGCCATGGCGGCGAGACCGTCGCTGGCGGCGAGCCGGACCCGGACTGGCTCACCCGTTTCCTGCAACTGGCCGAAGAGATTGGCTCGGTGCCGATGCAGCAGTTGTGGGGGCGGATCCTCGCCATTGAGCTGATCAGCCCTGGCAGCTTCTCGGTGCGCTCGCTCATCACCTTGCGGGAGATGACCCAGCGCGACGCCCAACTGTTCCAGCGCTTGTGCGCCCTCGCGTGCAGCTATACCGGCAGTGACGAGCGGCGCCTGCTCACCGGCCTCTATAAGGGGGCAACCCTGCTCAGCCGCGCCAAGGCCAGCCACCTGGGGCTTGGCAAATACCGCCTGCCCTACAACGCCCTGTTACAACTGTTTGAGCTGGGGCTGCTCTACAAGGGGGAGTTGGAATCGGGCGAGCTGCCCGCCGAGGGGCTGGAGCTGGTCTTTAGCAACCAGCGCTGGCGCCTGCGCAGCCGCCAAAGCCACAACAAGCTGCTTTACTATCGCCTCACTCCGGTTGGTAACGAGCTGGCCCACTTGCTCGAAGAGCCGCCTCAAGAGGAGTACCTGCAAGATCTGCTGGTGCTGCTGCACCAAGGGATACATATCGAAGTGGCGATGACCACGCCCCCCGCCCAACCCGAAGCCCAGGACGAGAAAGGGGGCTGATGCCCCCTTTTTCTTGCCACCGCGCTCTCGCCTGTCGCGAGACGATGGGCCGCCTGCCCTCAACAAATTGCAAGTAACTCCCTGCCTTTCGCGTTCTCGGCGGCGCTGTGGCACTCTTCCTCTTGTCGCTTTATTAACCTCGATTAACTGGTATTACCTGTCAGGACGACTACAATGCAGCACCCCATTCTGCCAGGCCATGACATGCCCGCCCCCGATCCCGTATTTTCCTCCTCGTTCGAGGCCCGTTTTCTGCATCCTCGTTACTGGTTGAGCTGGCTGGCCCTGGCGGCGCTGATGCTGCTGGCCTTTGTGCCGGTTCGGTTGCGGGACAAGCTCGCCGCCGCGCTGGCACCACTGGTGTTTCGCCTCTCCAAAAAGCAGGTCTATATCGCCAGAACCAACCTGGCCATCTGTTTTCCGCACTTAAGCCCGGCCGAGCGCGATGCCATCGCCCTGACCTCGGTGCGCGTCGGCCTCAAGAGCCTGCTGGGATTTGGCGAGTTCACCATGCGCAGCCCCCGCTACCTGATGCGCCGCTTCCAGGTGAGCGGCTGGGAGCACATTGAAGCCGAACAGGCCGCCGGACGCCCGGTGATCTTGGTGGTGCCGCACACCTGGCCGGTGGACGCGGCCGGCTACTACTTCACCCAGCGCGGCGTACCCATGTGCACCATGATGAAGCGGGCGCGCAACCCGGTGTTTGACTGGCATCTCAATCGGGCGCGGGCCAGGAATGGCTGCCGCGTGTACGAGCGCAGCGTCGGGATCAAGGCGGTGCTGCGAACCCTGCACCGCGGCCGCAGCTTTTTCTACCTGCCGGATCAGGATCATGGCCGCGACAAGAGCCTGTTTGCCCCCTTCTTTGGCCACTCGAAGGCGACCCTGCCCGCCCTGTCCCGCCTAGTGGCGGTGAGCCGCGCCAAGGCGGTGCCGCTGCTGGCCTGCTACGACGAGGCCAACCACTGCTACCGGCTGGAGGTCGAGGCGCCCTTCGACGACTACCCCAGCCAGGATATGATGGCGGACACCTGCCGGATGAACGACATGGTGCAGCAGCAGCTGACCCGCCATCCGGGCCAATACATGTGGTTTCTCAAGATCTTCAACACCCGTGAGGATCAGCTGGGGCCGGATGGCCTCTATGAGGCGGGGATCAAGCGGATCAGAAAGGGGCTCTCCCCGCACCCTGACGGGGTGTAAGTGCTCAGCCCCCACAGTTGGCGGCGCTCAGCGAGCGCCTTGCCTGCAATGAGCGATTGAACGCGAGGGCCCTGCCCTCGATTTTTTCGCCCGGCCAGTGACGTCTTGCAGACCTAAGATGTCACCTAGATGGCCTTCCCCCACCAATCCGACTGCTACGCGGTTCCCCTCGGGTCGGTCACAAGCTCGGGCGCAGCCGCAGATGGCGCTCCTGACCTTGCATCCTAACCTCGGCGGATTGCAGGGGGAGCCAATACCGCGAACTTGCTAATACTGATGGCATCCGTAGGTTCGAATAGCGCAGCGTATTCGAACATTCGCGGTTCGGAGTAAAGGCGGCCCGTCAAACCCGTGATAACCCCTGCCCTCGGCGGTTTGCCGGGATAGGCAGGCATCGTTGCTCCTCTTGGTACCGCTCGGCAAGTGACAGCCACAGAGATCCTCATCCAGGCCATTCCCACCGTCCCGCTTTAAAAAAGTGAACCTTTCTACACTTTCCTGTCGCAATCAGCAGCAAGGCCATCAAAAGTGCATCATCGTACACTTTTAGTTAGTGGTTTCTCTTTCCATGGGTTAAGGTGTAACAACCTACACTTTTTATCGTGATAATGATGGCAAACGGATCGCTACAAACCGGCCCGCAAGAACTGGATCCCGCCTCGCTGGGCGTAGCGATAAGGGAGAGACGCAAGGCCGCCAAGATGACCCAGGAGGTGACGGCCTCCCTGTGTGGCATCTCCAAGAAGACCCTGATCAAGATTGAAAAAGGGGGGGATGTCTACCTCTCGACCCTGTTACAGGTGATGAAGGCGCTGGGGATGAGGTTGCAACTGGAGCAGGAAGCAGGCGCGCGGTTAGCAAGCGGCAACAACCGACCAGGGATCGATGATGATGAGTGGTTCTAAGCACCATCGGCTCGAACTTCGGCTGGGTAACCGGCTGATCGGCCATCTCGAGTATGACTCCACTCAAGATACGTTTGGGCTCGGCTATCTGCCAGAGTGGCAAACACGCGGGTTCCCGCTCTCACCACCGCTGACGCTGGACGGCTCGGCCAGCAGCGCCCAGATCCGGGCGTATCTCGGCAACTTGCTGCCAGAAAATCGCGGACTGGATCATCTGATTGAGGCGCTCAGCGTTTCGCGCAGCAATCTCTTTGCCCTGATCCACGGCATTGGTCGCGATGTCTCCGGGGCTGTCACCTTTACCCTGCCCACAGAGCAAGACGTCCCCACCCAGTTTCGCCCCATCACGCCAGAGGAGCTGTTGCTGCGACTCGACCAACCCGAGACCTGGCCACTGGAAATCTGGGATGGCCGGCCCCGCCTCTCGGTTGCGGGGGTGCAGGCCAAGCTCAACCTGCTGCGACGAGAAGGATCCCTGGGATTTGGCGAGGGTGAACTCTGTTCCACCCACCTCCTCAAGTTCGAGCATCACCCTCATCTGGTGATCAATGAATTTGTGACCATGCGGCTGGCGGCGTTGCTGGGTATGTCGGTCGCCCAGGTCGAGCTGCACACGGTTGGTCTGGGTGAAACCTCTCACCGGGGCTTACTGGTTGAGCGGTTCGATCGGCGTCTCGATGAGGATGGCCTGAGGGTACGCCGCCGTCACATGATCGATGCCTGTCAGGGGTTGGGGTTTCCCGTCACCCGGAAATATGAACGCAACTTCGGTGATGGGCGAGACGTGGCCCATATCCGGGAAGGGGTGAGCCTACCACTGCTGTTTAGCCTTTGCGCCCTTTGCATCAATCCGGCGCAGGCCAGATTGAACATGCTGCAATGGCTGCTCTTTAACCTTTGCGTCAACAACCATGATGCCCACGGCAAAAACTACAGCTTCTTCGTCTCACGGGCAGGGCTGACACCCACGCCCTGGTACGATCTGGTCAATGTGGGGCTCTACCCCGAGTTCAACCAGCACCTGGCCATGGCCATAGGTGACGAGTTTGCCCCCGAGGCGATCAACGCATGGCAGCTGCTGGAGATGGCTGAGGCGTGTGATCTGCCCCGACGCCTGTTACAGCAGACCCTGCACAAGATGGCCAGCGACATCCTCCACCATCTGGATGCCGCCATCGTCATGGTCAAAACAGACAACCCCGCCGAGCTGGCGTATCTGGCGCGCTACCGGGACGACGTCGAGCGCCGCTGCCGCCATTTTCAAGATCAGGCTGCGATATTGCCCGAACTACACCTGTAGCCACTCATCAGAAGTTGGAGGAGCTCGGCCAAGCTCCTTGCCTACGGCCTGACCTTTGATACGGCTGCGCCGCATGGGGATTTCGCCCGCCCCGCAGGCTGTGGCGAGTGACTTTTCTTTGTGTGGCCAAACAAAACTCACCCATCGAGCGGCCACCTGCGATTGTGCTGGCCGTGACAAAGCGCTCAGAAAGGTGGGTGTCCCATTTTTCGCGCGAGTCATCCGCTGTGCGGATACCCTCGGCTCATTGCGCGGGCCGGACATACCGCCGCACACGCCCTTTGGTCTACGCCATCCATGGCTTCGGCCAAAGCCCGCGTCAAAGGCGTTGTTTCCCAAATCGATGCAGCTTGAATGGAACTAACAGAGGACTTGGTGATCTGATCACCACCATCCTCTTCAAGTCTGCATTATGGGCAAGTCGCTTCACCCCATCACCAATTGGCCTAAATACAACAAGTCTTTGATTAACCGAGGTTCACTCACCTTCTGGGTTGATGCCGAAGTCATGAACAACTGGCTCTACCACGACCATCATGGGCGGCGGGGCCGCAGCCAGCTTTACACTGACCAGACCATCTGTACCTTCCTGATGCTCAAGGGAATTTTCAACCTCACTCTGCGGGCTACTCAGGGACTATTCGACTCCCTGTTCGAGTTGATGAATGTGCCGTTGTGCGCACCGGACTATAGCTGTGTCAGCAAGCGGGCCCGCACGGTGACCGTGACCTATCGGCAGCCCAGCAAGGGGCGCATCACCGACCTGGTTATCGACTCGACTGGCCTGAAGGTGTTTGGCGAAGGCGAGTGGAAGGTTAGAAAACATGGCGCTGAGAAGCGGCGAGTGTGGCGCAAGTTGCATCTGGCGGTAGACCCGGTGAGCCACGATATCGTGGCGGCGGAAGTCTCGCTGGAAAATGTCCATGATGCTGAGGTGTTGCCCACCTTGCTTAACCCTCTGCGGCGTAAGCTGGGGCGTGTTTATGCAGATGGCGCCTATGACAGCAAGGCCAGCCATCAGCTTATCTCGCGCAAAGGGGCGATAGCCTGTATCCCGCCTCGCAAGAGTGCGGGGCTCTGGAAAAAGGGGCATCCAAGAAATGAGGCTGTGCTGGTGATGCGCAAGGAAGGGTTGGCGCACTGGAAGAAGATATCGGGGTATCACCGTCGCTCGCTGGCAGAGACGGCGATGTACCGGTTCAAACAGTTGCTGACGGGGAAAATCAGTCTGCGTAACTACAACGGTCAAGTGGGAGAGGTCATGGCCTACGTGTGTGCGATGAACAAACTGAATACCCTTGGCCTACCTGTCAGAAAGCCCCGAGTGTAGCGCTCACCCTGGGCTGGGAACGTCATGACTTGCTGGCTGATTTGGGAAACAACGCCCGCGTCAAACATCCCTGTTCTCGCGCCACATCGGGGTCGAGCGGTGCTCGCCCTGACCCGATTTGGCCCATGCTCCGCTGCGGCTGCACCGTCCTCCCTGAGGGCGATCCTTCCCCTCGGCGAATTGCAGGGGGAGCCAATACCGCAGCCCTGATGCGCTGGCGGATCGCTCACCCACCGTATCGATTGCCTACCCGTTGGGTCGCCCCATCGCCGCCCGTTACTGACTAATTTGTTGATCGTCCTCAGAAAACCATCACCTCCCTCTTCCCTCCCCCACTTCACTCGCTAATATCTCCGTTTGGCAACCTCTCGTCGAAATCACCCATGAGTCAGGCCAGCATCACATCGCAGGTAAACCGCAGCAGACTGGAGTTGTTACCCAGTGCGGTAGCGTGGTTTTGGTAGGTTGGCGCAGAGCGTAGCGAAGCTCAACAGACGAGCATAATCACGTCAATCAGAGTGGGATAAACATGGATTTTGTCGATCGGTAAAACAAATTGGCAGATACGTTTCGCGGTAAACGTTGGGCTTCACTTCGTTCAGCACCAACCTACGATTTTTTAGCCCAGCATACGAGATAATGGTTAAACATCTTTTAGAACACTAAAAAAAATTGGGGGCACTTTGAGTCTCGTTCAAATTCACTTTGATGGTGATATTGCAGTCAACCATCAAGTAAGCATGAGAACTTTGGGTAAAACGCTTACTCATCTTCAAAATTCAATGGATAGAGCTTATTTAGAAATCCATTATGGGCAGTTATGGAAGTTTGCGAAAATGCGACAGGAGTTCTACCAAGATGTTGAGCTGCTTGTACAAGAACCAAAGGAAGGTGGTTATGTTCTTGATTTTCTGTCTTCAAATCCAGTAACTAAAACTGTCATCAATCGTGTTTCTAGTGCTGTAAGTGGCGCTGTAGAAGCATCAAAGAAAGCGGGATTGGACAAAGCAACTAAAATCGAAGAGTCTCTAGGAAAAAGGATGGCTCAAGTTGAAAGCGGAATACTTGTCCCCAAAGACCTGCAAACAATGATAGATAACCCAGACGCTTCCGTAATAAGGCGCTATGGAGATCGTGCTATTTGTAGAGAAATTGATCAAATACTCTCGATCATTAGAGCAGGCCATGCGGGAGATAGTACCTTTGAGCTTTTTTTAAGTTGTGATAAGTCAGCTAAGTTTGACTTTAATAGAGAGTCTGCTGGCAAATTCCATTCAACTGTTTCTCGCAGGGAACTGGGAGAGCCTGTACTCTACCATGCAACAATCTCATCGCTAGATAGGCAGAATAATAATGGGAAAATATACAACTTAATTACAGGGAAAGTTGCAAACATTCATTTCTTTAGTGAAGACTTCCTTGAGATGGCAATGCCATTTTTTCAAGAAAAAAAGGAAATGGCTTTTGTTGGCTCTCCATTAATAGAGTACGGAGCATTTGATCCAAATGCTGGTGATATATATTTCATTAAATTGGCATGATTATGGATGAGCTAGCAAAAGCTGTGCAGAAAAAGTATGTTGAAGATATTACAAAAAAATATCCTCTTCATCGTTTTCTTGTAATGTTTATAGTGCTGATTTCCTCACACATTTATTCTAAGGGAAATGACACCCGAGTACTTTCTGAACTCAATAATATAAAGGTTAACTTTATATTTGATTTCAATAAAGGATTGCTTGCCTCCGTCAGTTTTGAGCAGTTTGTTATTTCTATATTAGTAACTAGAGTAGTTAGCTATGTATACTCAAAGATAAGCAGCAAGTCATTTGAATTATTAACAAAAACATCATCTTTTGACTCGTACATTTCTATAATTAGAGAAAACATTGATTCAAAAAAGTCAAAACAAGAAGTTTTAAATTACTTTATTGCAAAGGATTTATCGAAAGAGCTTGATGGTTTAAGGGGGAAGTTAAAGTCGTTTCACACTCGTTCAGAGTTGTTTCTTATTTCAGCATTAAGTGTATTCTGGGGATGGGCGGCCAACACTTATCTAGATTGGTTTCTGATTATAGTGCTTATAGCATTGATCATTATAAACATTTGGAACGCATTCAAATTCTATATTTCTGATTTTTTACCTTACTATATAACGGAGCAAACATTATTGGGCGCTAAGGTTGAATTTGGTGATGAATAGGTAGATGAGCATGAATCTAACTCTTTCAAACTTGATTCAGAGAATTCCCATCAAAGCTCTAAAGCTCTTGGGACCAGCTATTGTCGCGGCCATAGCCACATACAAAGCTGCTGCCCTGCAATTCAATGCCACATTGCAACAACTACGTGAGAATAACGAACTCACCGCCCGCCAGCACCTCTTTGACTACTACAAAGAACGTCAGAAGCGACTGTCAAAAGGTTACTCAAGCCTAACCTACTCGATGGACCAAGTGCTTAGGGTGAATGCATCAGTAGCAGAGGAACTGCCCAACGGAGCACTCAAAGAAATAGTTGACTCCTTCACATCTATTGCTCAACTTCATCTGCGCAGCACCATTCGAAATAAAGCTGGTATTACGTGACATGAAAGCTAAGAAACTAGATAAGCAGGAGGAATACAAGGAACTTGAAGAAAAACAAGCGATACTCTCTCGTCTAACTATTGGTAAGGACTTCGAAAGTAAGCGCACAACAGTGTTTTCGGTCATTGAAGTATATGGCTCCCTAGAGCGGTGCAACCAATTACTACTAGAGAGAGAAATGAATCGACTATTTCGAAAATACGTCGGTGATGGCACATAACAAGCTATTCTCGTGACTGAAACTGGGAAAATTAAAATTGGGACACCCACTATTTTGAATGCCGTGTAGCGGCTAACCGCCTCGCTAAGCCCCTTCAGCCACAGCCGAGCACGGTATTGACCCCCGGCAAGTCGCCGAGGCGAGTTGAACGGGCCAATAGCGCCATCAGGGAAGACGGCGCAGCCACATCCATCCCTTCTCGGCAGAGGAAATAAAAAGGGGGCCTTGGCCCCCTCGCTTATTGATAAACCCCATTGGTGCGGGCTTACCCGCGACAAGCTCACAAGTCGCCCCTAATCGATCAACCCCCGCAGCCTCAAGGCCGCCAGCAAGCTCTCCACCAGCGCTGGCACCGGCGCGCCATCGTTGTGCAGATGAACCTCGGGGTTGAGCGGCGCCTCGTAAGCCGAATCGATGCCGGTGAAATTCCGAATTTCGCCGGCGCGCGCCTTCTTGTAGAGCCCCTTGGGATCGCGCTCTTCGCACAGGCTCAGGGGGGCGTCGACAAACACCTCGACAAACTCCCCCTCACCCAAGAGATTGCGCACCAAGTCGCGCTCCTCCCGGTAGGGGGAGATAAAGGCGGTGAGCACGATGAGGCCAGCATCCACCATGAGTTTTGCCACCTCCCCCACCCGGCGGATGTTCTCGCGCCGCGCCGCTTCGTCAAAGCCGAGATCGCCGCACAGGCCGTGGCGCACGTTGTCCCCATCGAGCAGGTAGGTGTGCTTGCCAAGCCCCGCCAGCGCCTCTTCCAAGGCGCCAGCCAGAGTGGACTTACCCGCCCCCGAGAGGCCGGTGAACCAGATGACCAAGGGGCGCTGACCCTTAACTCGGCTTCTATCCTGTTTGGTCACCGCATGGGGATGCCAGACAATATTGTTCATTGCTCCTCCGTCGGGCTTGGCCCGCGAAATAGTGTGCCTTGTCCTCAGAACGGGAACAGCAGGGGCACCATGATGATGACGCCGATGCTATAGGCCAGCGACACTGGCAGGGCCAGCTTGAGGTAGTCCTGCATCCGGTAGTTGCCCGCCGAGAAGACCATCAAATTGGTCTGGTAGCCATAGGGCAGAATAAAGCTTGAGCTGGCGCCAAACAGCACCGCCAAGATAAACGGCATGGTCGAAACGTCCATGCTGAGCGCCAACTGGTAACCCATGGGGAAGGCCAGGGCGGCGGCGGCGTTGTTGCTCATCAGCTCGGTCAGCACCAAGGTAAACAGATAAATCCCGATGAAGGCAATGAGGGGGCTTGAACCATTAAACTCCCCCATCAGCCACTGGGCGATCACCTTGGCCAGCCCGGTGCGTTCGAGCTGATCCGACAAGGCCAGCGCCCCGCCCACCACCAGCCAGATCTCAAGCGGAAAGCGGCGGCGGATCTCATCGAGGGTCAAGATGCGGGTCGCCAGCAGTGCCACCAGCATGATGAGCAGCCCTTTAAACAGCGGCAGCACGTCAAACACCGAAGCGGTCAGCACAGCGGCAAACCCCGCCACCACGGCGGCGCTGCGGCCGGTTCCCAGACGGGTGGAGGCCTCCAGGCCGCTCACCACCAGAAACTCCCGCGAGAGGGACTTGTTACTGGCAAAGCGCGGGCCGGGCGCCAGTAGCAACACGTCACCGGCGTGCAACTCAATCTGGCCGAGTCCACCGGTGAGCTGGCTCTCGCCACGGCGCACTGCCAGCACCACCGCATCGAAGTGGGTGCGAAACTCGGCATCACGCAGAGTCTGCCCCACCAGGCGCGAGCTGTGGCTGACGATCACCTCGACCAGATGCTGGCCGTTGAGGCGATGCTCGCCATACAGCTCGAGGCCGCGCATCTCTTGCAACACCCCCACGCTCTCCACGTCACCGCAAAACAGCAACATGTCCCCTTCGTGCAGCTCGTGCTCGGGCTGCACCGGGCAGATCACCTGCTGCCCACGGATGATCTCGGCCAAATAGAGGCTTTTGAGGCTGCGCAGGCCGTTCTCTTTGACACTGCGCCCGGCCAACGGCGAGCCGGCCGTGACCTTGGCCTCGAGAAAATAGCCGTGGCTGCGGTCAAATTCGCTCTCCTGCTCGGGCAGGCGGCGGGCAAACAGCAGCACCGCAATCCAGCCGGTGAGCAGGGTACCGGCGCCGACCATAAAGAAGTCGAACATGCCGAGCGGCGGGGCCCCCATCTTCTCGAGGAAGCTGTTAACGATAAGGTTGGTCGAGGTGCCAATCAGAGTCAGCACGCCGCCAAAGGTGGCTGCAAAGCACATAGGCAGCAGCAGTCGGCTGGCGCTGTGCTCGGGGTTGCGTTTGACCGCCCCCAGCATGGAGGCCACCACGGCGGTATTGTTGACAAACGCCGACAAAAAAGCGGTGGAGAACCACACCTTGGTCAGTACCTGACCAAACGAGCCACGGCCAACGGCGCTGGCAAACCAGCTCATCATGCGGGTCTTTTCAACCGCGAGCGACACCAGCAGCAAGAGAACCAGGGTGAGCAAAGAGCCGTTGGTGTAGCCTGCCACCACCCCCTGGATATCGGCCAGCCCCACCAGATAGGTGATGAGCACCGCCCCCGAGAAGAGCAGGGCCGGCCGTAGCCGGCCCTGGATCAACAGAGCGACCAGGGCAACCAGCAAACCCATGACTAGGGATTGTTGCCAGCTCATCGCTTACCCCTTGCTGATATCGAGCGCTTGCCAGTGCGGGAAGTGCTTGCGAATGAGGGCGTTGAGCTCGAGCTCAAACTCGCTGACGCTCGTCTTGGCCGCCACCTCGTCCAGCGCCTGCACTATCATGCCGGCCCCGACCGTGACGTTGGAGAGGCGATCGATGAGGATGAAGCTGCCGGTATCGCGGATATCGCGATAAGGATCGAACGCCACCGGCTCGGTCAGGCTCAGCTCGCACAGGCCGATCTCGTTGAGCTTGAGCGCATCGGCGGCGTGCTCTTCGAGGTTGTTGATATCGATGCGGTGGCGAATGGCTGCCACCTCGCCACGGCTCTTCTTGGTGGCGAGCTTGATGGCGTAGCTGCGACCCGCTTGCAGGGGCTGCTCCCCCATCCAGACGATGTGGGCCAGCAGGCGGCGCGACACCACGGGCGGGTGCTCGGCGGCCACCAGCAGATCGCCACGGCTGATGTCGATCTCATCGGCCAGCGTGATGGTGATGGCCTGGCCCGGCAGGGCGCGCTCGAGATCCCCATCGAAGGTGACGATGCGCTTGACCGTGCTCTGCTTGCCCGACGGCAGCACCGCCAGCCGGTCGCCGACCTTCAATACCCCCGACGCCAGGGTGCCGGCAAAGCCGCGAAAATCGAGGTTGGGACGATTGACGTACTGCACCGGCAGGCGCACCGGGTGGCGCTCAAGATCTTGCTCCACGTCGGCGCTCTCGAGCAGGGAGAGCAGCGGCTCACCCTGATACCAGGGCATCTGGGCGCTCTGGTTGACGACGTTGTCACCGTCCAGGGCCGAGACCGGCACCAGGTGGATGGTCTCCACATCGAGCTGGCTGGCAAAGGCGCGGTAGTCGCGGCTGATCTCATCGAAGCGAGCCTCGCTGAACTCAACCAGATCCATCTTGTTGACCGCCACCACGAACTGCTTGATGCCGAGCAAGCTGGCGATAAAGCTGTGGCGGCGGGTCTGATCGAGCACCCCCTTGCGGGCGTCGATCAAGATGATCGCCAGATCGCAGGTGGAGGCGCCGGTCGCCATGTTGCGGGTGTACTGCTCATGGCCCGGGGTGTCGGCGATGATGAACTTGCGCTTGGCCGTCGAGAAGTAGCGATACGCCACGTCGATGGTGATCCCCTGCTCGCGCTCGGCCTGCAAGCCATCGACCAAGAGCGCCAGATCCAGCTTCTCGCCGGTAGTGCCGAGCTTCTGGCTGTCGGATTCGAGGGCCTTTAACTGATCTTCATAGATCTGCTGGGAGTCGTGCAGCAGGCGCCCGATAAGGGTGCTCTTGCCATCGTCCACGCTGCCGCAGGTGAGAAAACGCAGCAGGCTCTTGTTCTCTTGGGCCTTGAGGTAGGCCTCGATCCCTTCGCTCTCGAGGGCGGTCTTGACGTAAGAATTCATGGCAACTCCTTAGAAATATCCCTGGCGCTTCTTCTGCTCCATCGAGCCCGACTGGTCGTGGTCGATGAGGCGTCCCTGCCGCTCGCTCGAGGTGGTCAGCAGCATCTCCTCGATGATCTCGGTGAGGGTGGTGGCATTCGACTCGATGGCCCCGGTCAGGGGGTAGCAGCCGAGGGTACGAAAACGCACCAGCTCCTCGCGCACCTCATCGTCGGGGCCGATGGGCATGCGCTCATCGTCCACCATGATCTTGATGCCGCCGCGCTCCACCACAGGGCGCTTGGCCGCAAAGTAGAGGGGCACGATGTCGATGTTCTCGAGGTAGATGTATTGCCAGATGTCGAGCTCGGTCCAGTTGGAGAGGGGGAAGACACGGATGCTCTCACCCTTGTTCACCTGGCCGTTGTAGGTGCGCCACAGCTCGGGGCGCTGGTTCTTGGGGTCCCAGCGGTGGTGGGCGTCACGGAACGAATAGACCCGCTCCTTGGCACGGGACTTCTCCTCGTCGCGGCGCGCCCCGCCGAAGGCGGCGTCGAAACCGTAGTGGTTGAGCGCCTGCTTGAGCCCCTCGGTCTTCATGATGTCGGTGTGCTTGGCGCTGCCGTGCACGAAGGGGTTGATGCCCATGGCCAGCCCCTCCGGGTTCTTGTGTACGATGAGATCCAGCCCGTACTTCTTGGCGGTCTCATCGCGAAAGCGGATCATCTCCTTGAACTTCCAGTCGGTGTCGACGTGCAGCAAGGGGAAGGGGATCTTGCCCGGATAGAAGGCCTTGCGGGCCAGGTGCAGCATGACAGAGGAGTCCTTGCCGATGGAGTAGAGCATGACGGGGTTGTCAAACTCGGCAGCCACCTCGCGGATGATGTGGATGCTCTCCGCTTCCAGCTGCTGCAAGTGGGTCAATCTTTCGCGGTCCATGTCGACTCCTCGGTCATTCATCACGTCGTTGCTTACGGGTTCGGGATCAGGCCAGCTTGACCAGCCCGAGGGGGGCCGGCTCGGCGCGCTCGCCAAACCAAGCCAGTTGTTCATGCAATCTCACCACCTGCCCCACCACGATGAGCGAAGGGCTCTCGGCCTTAGCGGCCAGGGTGGCCAGTTGCTCAAGGCGCCCCACCAGGGTGCGCTGGCGCGCCGTGGTGCCGCGCTCGATGATGGAGATCGGCGTCTCGGCGGCGCGGCCGTGGGCAATTAGCTGCTGCTGGATAAGTTCGCTTTTCATCAGCCCCATGTAGATGACCAGGGTCTGGTTGCCAGCGGCCAGCGCCGGCCAGTCGGGCTGACTGCCCTCGGCCTGGCAGTGACCGGTGATGAAGGTGGCGCTCTGGGCAAAATCGCGGTGGGTGAGCGGAATGCCGGCGTAGGCGGTGGCCCCAGCGGCGGCCGTGATACCGGGCACCACGGAGAAGGGAATGCCCGCCTCGGCCAGCACCTGTAACTCCTCGCCGCCACGACCAAACATGAAGGGATCGCCCCCCTTCAAGCGCACCACCCGCTGGCCCGCCTTGGCGTACTCCACCAGCAGGCGGTTGGTCTCCTCCTGCGGCACGCTGTGGGCGCCGGCCTTCTTGCCGACCGACACCAAGGTGGCGTCGCGGCGCACCAGATTGAGGATCTCGGGCGAGACCAGTTGGTCATAGAGCACCACCTCGGCCTGCTGGATCTGTTGCAGCCCCTTGAGGGTCAGCAGACCCGCGTCCCCTGGGCCGGCGCCGACCAGCACCACCTCGCCCGCCGTCTGGCAGGATTGGGTCAGTTCATCATCGAGCCAGGCCTCGGCCTGCTCCCACTCCCCCTTCTCGATGAGACCGCCGAGGGTGTTGGAGGCATAGGCCCGCTCCCAGAAGCGGCGACGGGCCACTAGGGTGGTGAGCGCCCGCTTGGCGCGCTCGCGGATGCGCCCGGAGAGGGTGGCAAGGCCACCGAGGTGGGCCGGCAGCAGGCTCTCGAGCCGCTCGCGCAAGAGGCGCACCAGCACCGGAGCCTTACCGCCACTAGAGACCGCCACCATGATGGGGCTGCGATCGATGATGGAGGGGAAGATGAAGCTGGAGCGGGCCGGATCGTCGACCACGTTGACAAACAGGCCGCGCTGGTTGGCGCTCTGATAGACCAGGGCGTTAACCGCCAGGCTGTCGGTGGCGGCCACCGCCAGCAGTTGGCCGTCGAGGTGCTCGGGGCGAAACGCCTCGGGAATATGGGTAAAGCGCCCGGCGACGTCGGCAAAACCGGCATCGAGCTCGGGGGCTATCAGGGTGAGGCGGCTGCCTGCGGCCAGCAACAGGCGCGCCTTGCGCAGGGCCACATCGCCCCCGCCCACCAGCAGCACCTTGCGACCATCCAATTTGGCAAACATCGGCAGATAATCCATCTTGCACCTCTCCATACCTGATGAGCGCACTCTAGTGGGTTGCGCGAGTGCGATAAAATAATAAAGAACGTTCATTTATATCTTTTGGGAATATGCTTTGCCGCGGAGTGGCAAACAGGGGGAAGCAGCCCCCGCGAACGCGGGGGCTGAAAGGGGCTAGTACGTCGGGGCGGCCAGCCAGACTCGCTCGCCATCGACCTTCACCAGCCAAGGGCGCAGCCCCAGCGCTGGGTTGTCGAGGCAGCGGCCATCGCGCAGCGAGTAGCGCTGCTTGTAGAGGGGGGACGCCACCATGGGTTCCCCCTGGCAGTCCCCCACCAACCCCAGCGCCATCACCGCCACGCCCGAGACCGGGTCCACCCCGTCGAGGGCATAGACGGCGCCGCCGCAGCGAAACAGGGCCACCACCTCACCGCCGTGCAGCAGGCTGCGCCCCAGCCCCTCTTCCAGCGCCGCCAGCTCGCACACCGGCAGCCATTGCATCGCTTGTGTCGTCATACCACCTCCTTGATGTCGATCGCCGGCACCCACTGGCCGCGCTCGGCGCGCCGTGGCGGGGTGGGCTCCTCGGGGGCATTGAGGTGCGCCTCAAACAGGCGCAGCTTGTCCGGGTCGGCCAGGGTCGCCTTCCACTCACACTCCCAGCTACCCACCACCGAAGCCATGGCGGCCTCCAGCTCGGCGCCGATGCCGAGCCGATCGTCGATGATGACCCCCTTTAGGTAGTCGAGCCCCCCTTCCATCCCCTCGAGCCAGACCGAGGTGCGTTGCAGGCGATCGCCGGTGCGCACATAGAACATCAGCAGCCGGTCGATGTAGCGGATCAGGGTCTGATCATCGAGATCGGTGGCAAACAGATCGGCGTGGCGCGGGCGCATGCCGCCGTTGCCGCAGACATAGAGGTTCCAGCCACGCTCGGTGGCGATGACGCCGATGTCCTTGCTCTGGGCCTCGGCGCACTCGCGGGTGCAGCCGGAGACGGCGAACTTGAGTTTGTGCGGGGCGCGTAGCCCCTTGTAGCGGTGCTCCAACTGCTGGGTCATGGCCAGCGAGTCCTGCACCCCGTAGCGGCACCAGGTGGAGCCGACACAAGACTTCACCGTGCGCACCGACTTGCCGTAGGCCTGGCCGGTCTCAAACCCCGCCGCCACCAGCTCACCCCAGATGGCCGGCAGCTGATCCCGGCGTGCCCCCAACATGTCGATGCGCTGGCCACCGGTGATCTTGGTAAACAGGCCGTAGCGCTCGGCAATCTCGCCGAGGATGATGAGGCCGCGCGGGGTGATCTCGCCGCCGGCGATGCGCGGCACCACCGAATAGGTGCCGTCTCGCTGCACGTTGGCAAGGAAGCGGTCATTGGTGTCTTGCAGCGCCCGGTGCGGCTTGGCCAGCACGTGCTCGTTCCAGAGCGAGGCGAGGATGGAGGCGATCGCCGGCTTGCACACCTCGCAGCCAAGCCCCTGGCCGTGGCGCGCCAGCAGGCTGTCAAAATCGCGGATCTGCTCGACCCGGATCAGGTGGCACAGCTCCTGCCGGCTGAAGGCGAAGTGCTCGCACAGGTGGTGGTTGGTCTCAAGCCCAAGCTCGCTCAGGGTCTGATCCAGCACCTGCTTGAGCAGGTTGCTGCAACCGCCGCAGCCAGTGCCGGCGCGGGTCACCCCCTTGATCTGGCCCAGCTCGTGATGCCCCTCGCGCACCGCCGCCACCACGGCGGCCTTGCTCACGTTGTGGCACGAGCAGAGGGTCGCACTATCCGGCAGACAGAGCGGGGCGGCGGCCGCCTCCCCTTCCCTGGTGAGCAGGGCCAACACCGGGGTGGGCAGCGCCATCCCCTGCTGGTAGTAGGCGAGCAGCCGATCGTAGTCGCTGCCGTCCCCCACCAAGATGGCGCCGAGCAGCCGCTCACCGCGCTCGTCCACCACCAGCTTCTTGTAGACGCCGCCGCTGCGATCGAGCAGCAGCAGGGTCTGGGCCCCCGGCGTGGCCCCGTGACCATCGCCGATGGCCCCCACGTCCACCCCCATCAGCTTGAGCTTGGTCGACATGTCGGCCCCGCCAAAGCGGCTCTCGCCGCCACACAAGGTGGCCACTGCGGCGCGCGCCATCTGGTAGCCGGGGGCCACCAGGCCGAAGATGCGCCCCTGCCACAGGGCGCACTCGCCGATGGCGAGGATGGCGGGATCGGAGCTCTGGCACTGCTCGTCGATGACGATGCCGCCGCGCTCCCCCACCGCCAGCCCGGCGCCGCGTGCCAGGGCATCGGCGGGGCGGATCCCGGCCGAGAAGAGCAGCACGTCGCACTCGAGGTGGCTGCCGTCGGCAAACTCCAGCCGATGGCGCGCCTGCTCGCCGTCGACGATGCGCTCAGTGGCCTTGCCCAGATGCACCGCCACCCCCAGCTCGCCAATCTTGCTGGCCAGCAGCTCGCCGCCCAGCTCGTCGAGCTGCACCGGCATCAGGCGCGGAGCAAACTCCACCACGTGGGTCTTGAGCCCGAGCAGGCGCAGGGCGTTGGCTGCCTCCAGTCCAAGCAAGCCGCCCCCAATCACCACGCCGCTGCGGGCATGGGCGCACGCCTCGCGGATGGCGGCCAGATCGCCGAGGGTGCGATAGACAAAGCAGTGGCTGCGCTCGCGCCCCGGCACCGGCGGCACGAAGGGCACCGAGCCGGTGGCCAGCACCAGCCGGTCATAGTCGATGGCCTCGCCGTTGCCGAGGATCACCTGCTGCTGCCCCCGGTCGATGGCCTCCACTGCGGCGCCGAGGCGCAAGTCGATGTCGTGGCCGGCGTACCAAGCCGGATCGGCCAGCCGCAACGCCTCGGGGGCGCGCCCGCCAAACACCTCGGAGAGGTGCACCCTGTCATAGGCCGGATCGGCCTCGGCGCCGAGCACGGTCAGCTCGAACTGCGCCAACGCGCCAGCGGCCACCAGTTGCTCCACGAAGTGGTGGCCGACCATGCCGTTGCCCACCACCACCAGTCGCTGTTTGTTCATCCCTGTTCTCCTCGCTTGCTCAGGCCCGCAACTTGCCGGTCTGCGTCTTGTTCTCTTCCCCCTTGAGCGGGGTCACCTTGCGCTGTTTCTCGTACAAAAAGCGCAGCACCTGCTGGCGCAGCCTGTGGTAATGGTGATCGTCGGCCAGCGCCACCCGATCCCGTGGCCGCGCCAGCGGCACCGCCAGCACCTCGCCGATGGTGGCGCTCGGGCCGTTGCTGAGCATGACGATGCGATCCGACAGCAGCACCGCCTCGTCCACGTCGTGGGTCACCATGATGACGGTGGTGCCAAGGCGGGCCTGAATCGCCATCAGGGCGTCTTGCAGGTGGGCGCGGGTCAGGGCGTCGAGCGCCCCGAACGGCTCATCCATCAGCAGCACCTTGGGGCTGAGCGAGAGGGCCCGCGCTATGCCGACCCGTTGCTTCATCCCCCCTGAGATCTCGTGGGGCATCTTGTGGGCCGCGTGATCCATCTGCACTAGGGTGAGAAACTCCATCACCCGCTCGCTGACCCTGGCGCGGCCGGACTCCACCTGGCGCACCGCCAGCGCCACGTTCTCGAACACCGAGAGCCAGGGCAGCAGGGCGTGATGCTGGAACACCATGGCCCGCTCCGGGCCGGGGCCGCGCACCTCGCGCCCCTCCAGAATGACGCCGCCACGGGTCGGATCGCACAGCCCCGCCACCAGGTTGAGCAAGGTGCTCTTGCCACAGCCGGAGTGGCCGATGAGGGAGATAAACTCGCCGCGCTCGATGCGCAGGTTGACCTGGGTCAGCGCCTCGAAGTAGCCGCGCTCAGTGGCAAAGCCCACCCCCAGATCGCTCATCTGCAAAAATGTGTTCATCCATCGCCTCCTGATTCAGCGCAGCGCCGCACGCTTGTCCCACGACCAGCGCTGCTGCAACGCCAGCATCAGGCGGTCAAGACCACAGCCGATGAGGCCGATGGTCAGCACCGCCACCATGATGCGGGCCAACGAGCTGGCGCCGCCGCTTTGAAACTCGTCCCACACGAACTTGCCGAGCCCTGGGTTCTGGGCCAGCATCTCGGCCGCGATCAGCACCATCCAGGCCACCCCTAGGGAGAGGCGCAGGCCGGTGAAGATCATCGGCAACGCCCCCGGCAGCACGATGCGGCGCACATGGGTCGGCCAGGAGAGGCGCAGCACCCGGCTGACGTTGCCCAGATCTGGATCGATCCCGCTCACCCCCACCGCCGTGTTGATCAAGGTCGGCCAGAGCGAGCACAGGGCCACGGTCGCCGCCGAGATGAGAAACGACTTGGAGAAGGCCGGATCGCCACTGGCGTAGAGGGCACTCACCACCAAGGTGATGAGCGGCAGCCAGGCGAGCGGCGAGATGGGTTTGAGCACCTGTACCAGCGGGTTGACCGCCTGATAGAGGCGCGGGTTCATGCCCAGCAGGATGCCGAGCGGCACCGCGATCAGGGTCGCCAGACCAAAGCCGAGCAGCACGGTACGCAGGCTGGTGAGCACTTGGCTAACGAAGGTGGGGCGCCCTGTGTAGGGCACCAGACGCACCGTGGCAGCCGGATCGGCGGCCAGCCGCTCGGCGTTGCGCTTGGCCTGGCGCGCCATGAAGGCCTGCTCGCGCTCGCGCTCGGCCAAAAACTCCTCGCCAAGCTGGCCGGCCTGGCTCAGGGTGGCGAGCGGGCCGGGCAGGGCGCCGAGCGAGGTGCTGACCTGGCCCGCCCCCCACTGCCACAGCAGCAGGAACAGGGCGCCGCCCAATAGGGGCCAGAGCAGGCCTTTGCAGAAGTTGAGGGTCATGTTGCGCTCCTTGTTCATTGCACCCGCTCATCGCCCTTGAGGCCGATGGGGAACTGGCTGAGGTAGTCATTGGGGCGGCGGCCATCGAAGCGGTGGCCGTCGATGAAGCCCGCATCCGGCGCCCGATAGCCGCTCTCGTTGGCAAAGTCGACAAACTCGTCGGCGTTGAACTTGCCCTCGGCCACCAGCGCCTCGGCGGCCTGACGGTAGACATCGGGGCGGTAGACGGCGCGGGCCACCTCGTCATACCAGGCGTCGCTCTGGCCAGTCGGGATCTGGCCCCAGCGGCGCATCTGGGTCAGCAGCCAGACCGCGTCCGAGTAGTAGGGGTAGCTCGCCTGATGGCGGAAAAAGAGGGTGAAGTCGGGGGCCGGGCGCTCGTCGCCCTTGCCGTAGCGGAAGGTGCCGGTCATGGAGGCGCGCAGCACCTGCTCGTCGGCCCCCACGTAGTCGGGGCGGGCCAGCAGCTTGGCCGCCTCGGCCCGGTTGCGGTTCTCCCCCTCGTCGAGCCAGCGGGCGGCGCGCAGCAGCGCCTTGATCAGCCGTACATGGGTGTTGGGGTAGCGCTCGGCGAACGTCCGGGTCACCCCCAGCACCTTCTCCGGGTTGGAGTGCCAGATCTCGGCATCGGTGATGACCGGCACCCCCAGCCCCTTGGCCAACGCCTGCTGGTTCCACGGCTCGCCGACGCTATAACCCATGATGGTGCCCGCCTCCAGGGTGGCCGGCATCTGCGGCGGCGGCGTGACCGAGAGCAGCACGTCGGCCTGGATCTGGCCCGCGTTGTCGCCGCGCGCCGGGGCGTAGAAGCCCGGATGCAGGCCGCCAGCCGCCAGCCAATAGCGCAGCTCGTAGTTGTGGGGGGAGACCGGAAACACCATGCCCATGTTGAACGGCTTGCCTTGGCTGCGGTACTGCGCCACCACCGGCTTGAGGGCCGCCGCGCTCACCGCGCCTGTCTGGCCGGCCAGCGCCGGCTGCATCTGCTGCCAGACTGCGTTTGCCACCGTGATGGCGTTGCCGTTGCGATCGAGAGAGAGCGCGGTGACCAGCTCGGCCTGAGTGCCGATGCCCACGTGGGCCGCCAGCGGCTGGCCGGCCAGCATCTGGGCGCCATCCAGCTCGCCGCCGATCACCCGATCGAGCAGCACCTTCCAGTTCGCCTGCGGCTCCAGAGTGACGTAGAGCCCCTCATCCTCGAAGAACCCCTTCTCGTAGGCCACCGCCAGCGGCGCCATGTCGGCCAGCTTGATAAAGCCAAGGCGCAGCGCCTCTTTCTCCGGCGGCCCCAACTCGGCGTGAGCCGATGTGCCCAGCAGCAGGGCACAGCACAGTGCCCCCCATATTCTCATGCGCATCACGCGTCCTCCCTGTGTGACGGCGGCGCCACCGCTGACGCCGTTGCCGGCGATGGAGCCAAAAAAAACGCCCCACCGATGCGGGATCGGTGGGGCGACGTTGCCCTGAGCCTGATGCGCTCAGGCGGCGGTTGTGTGAAGGTGCTCCCCGAAGGGCTGGCAGCCTTGTCTTGCTCTATGGCTTATTCACATTGCGTGCCAGCTTGTTCCTGTGGCGTCAGATTTGTGGGCTCACCCTGCTATCTGGCGCGCCACTGTGGGCCCCCTCGCCCATTTTCCGCTGAGGCGCGGGGCCAACTGCGCCAATTCGGGTCACCCCTGCACCAGTTTGGTCAGCGCCCCATCACCAGCAACAGTTGGCGCGCTAGGGTGGCCAGGCTCTTGCCCTGATCCATGGCGGTTCGGCGCAGCAGGCGGTAGGCCGCCTCCTCGTCGAGCCCGTGCTGGCGCATCAACTGCCCCTTGGCCTGCTCCACCAGCCGCCGCTCCTCGAGCTTTTGTTCCAGCGCCTGCTCGCGCTGGGCCCCCTCGGCCAGCATCTGTTGCAGCTGACGCGCTAGGGTCAGCCAGGATTCGATACGCTCCTGCTCGCCACAGCCGTGCGGCACCAGCCAGACCCCGCTGGCTAGCAGCGCCTCCTGCTCGGCGGCCCCGAGTCGGCTACAAAACAGCACCCGCGCCAACGCCGGGCGACCGGTCAGGGCAAGGCGGATGTCGGCGCTGTAGCGGCGGCAGCTCACCAGCAGGCCGTCGGCCGCCTCTTCGCGCAGCAGGGCATGGCGATCGAGGATGCGGGCGCGGTGGCCGTAGTGGCTACAGAGGGCGGCGAGGCGGTTGGCCTGCACCGGATCGTCGGCGTGGACAAGCAGCAGGGAGCGGCTTGCGCCGCTCTGCATTGTGCTAGGAGTCATGGTCTCTTCCGTGAGTGACATTGCTGATGGCTCGTCACGCAACATGGAGACCAACTTATTGAATCTACCCCCTTTTTATCTATCAGGGGGTAGAGGGGGAGAGCCGGATGGCAGCGCCTGACTCACCCCTGCTGGCAAGCCAGCAGGCGCGCCACCTCGGGCAGGCAGGTGCCGCAGTTGCTGCCGCAGCCGAGCAGGGCTTGCAGGCCGGCCACCTCGCCGATCCCCTGCTGTGCGATGGCATCGAGGATCTGCCGCTCGCTCACCCGCAGGCAGGAGCAAACCAGCCGGCTGGCACCGGCCAGCGCCTGATCCAAGGTGGCGATAAGGGCATCGGCCTGTAGCGGGGCGCCGAGCAGGCTGGCCAGGCTGTCGCTACGCACCTTCATGGGATCGGGCGTCACCAGCAGCAGGCTGGCGATCCGTCCCTGGGCCAGCTCGATGGCGAGCCATCCCTTGGCCTGGGGCAGCCGCAGCCAGTTGCCCCCGGCGCTCAGCCGAGCCCAGCAGGCGTCATCGCCTTCGCTCCAGCTCGCCAACCACTGGCACACCCCACCGCCGACGGCCCCCACCAGGGGACGCCGCGCCCACCAGTCGACCGGCACTCCCCACGCCTGCGGCCCGAGCCAGAGCCCCTGCCAGCGCAGGGGGCGCAGGCTCACCCGCACCGCCTCTTGCTTGAAGGCGGGCTGGCCCGAGAGGGGATCGACCCTAGGCGCCAGCAGGCGGTTGACCCCGCTGCCCGCGGCGTAGCTCTCGCTCCAGTGCATCGGCAAGAAGGCCTCCCCCTCGCGCAGCCCCTCGTCACGGGCCGCCAGGGCGTGGGCCTCCCCCTGGGCACTGCGCAGGTGCAGCAGGGCACCTGGCTCGGCCCCCAGCGCCAGCAGGCTGGCCGGCCCCAGCCGCAGGGTGGGCCAGGGCTCGGACTCTTGCAGCCGGGCCACGTGGCCGGTGCGGGTCATGGTGTGCCACTGATCGCGCAGCCGCCCCGAGTTGAGCAGCAGTGGCAACCCCTCACCGGGCGCGACCTGCAACGGCGCCGCGGGCGGCGCCGCCACCACCAGCCGGGCCCGACCATCGGCCGTGGCGAAGCGGCCATCGGCAAACAGCCGATCGCAGCCGTCGGGGTGTGCGGCGTTGACCGGCCAGCGAAGGGGGGTGAGCGCCTCATACTGCTCGCGGCTCAGGTGGGCCAGTGCCGAGATATCGAACTGGCGCGCCCCGTCGTTCTCAAAGCCCGAGAGGGCGGCATGCTCGCAGAAGATCTGCTGCTCGTGCTCATAGGGGAACGCCTCGGCAAAGCCCAGCCGGCGCGCCAGCTGGGTCAGCGCCCACCAGTCGGGACGCGCCTCGCCGGGCGGCGGCAGAAAGGCGCGCTGGCGACTGATGGTGCGCTCCGAGTTGGTGACCGTGCCCCCCTTCTCGCCCCAGGCGGCGGCTGGCAGCAGCAGGTGGGCCAGCCGGGCGGTGTCGGTGTCGGCGGTCACATCGGAGACCACCAGCAGCTCGCAGCGGGCCAGCGCCTCGCGCACCCGCAGCGAGTCGGGCAAGGAGACGGCGGGGTTGGTGCCGAGCACCCAGAGGGCGCGGATCTCCCCCTTGTGCAGCGCCTCAAACAGGGCCACCGCCTTGTGGCCGGGGCCGCTCACCAGCCGTGGCGCCCCCCAGAAGCGAGCGAGGCGATCGCGGCTCTCCTCGTCAAAGCCCATGTGGGCGGCGAGCTGGGTCGCAAGCCCCCCCACCTCGCGCCCCCCCATGGCGTTGGGCTGGCCGGTCATGGAGAAGGGGGCCGCCCCTGGCTTGCCGATGCGCCCGGTCAGCAGGTGGGCGTTGATGATGCAGCCGGCCTGATCCACCCCGCGTTCGGACTGGTTGATCCCCTGACAAAACAGGGTCACGGTGCGCGGGTTGGCGCCAAACAGGCGGTAGAAGCCGAGCAGATCGCAAAGCGGCAGATCGCAGGCGGCGGCCACCGCCTCGGGGTGCCAGCAGGGGCGGTCAAGTTCGGCGGCCAGCCCGTCAAACTCGGCCACGTGGCGCGCCACATAGGCTTTGTCCCACAGCCCCTGCTCGAGCAGGTAGCGGCACAGGCCGTTCCACAGCGCCACATCGCTGCCGGGGCGCAGCGGCAGGTGCAGATCTCCCTGGCTCGCCGTCATGGTCTGGCGCGGGTCGATCACCACCAGCTTCATCCCGGGGCGCCGCTCACGCGCCTGTTGCAGGCGGCGAAACAGCACGGGATGGGTCCAAGCAGTGTTGGCGCCGGTCAGCACCACCAGATCGGCCAGCTCGAGATCCTCGTAGCAGGCGGGCACCAGATCCTCGCCAAAGGCGCGCTGGTGCGCCACCACGGCCGACGACATGCACAGCCGCGAGTTGGTGTCGACGTGGGGCGAGCCGATAAAGCCCTTCATCAATTTGTTGGCGACGTAGTAATCCTCCGTGGTGAGCTGGCCCGAGAGGTAGAGCGCCACGCTCTGTGGCCCCGACTCCCCTATGATGCGCGCCAGCTCGCCGGCCAGCCGATCGAGCGCCCCCTCCCAGGTGAGCCGCTCCCCCTGCCAGCGCGGGTAGAGCAGCCGCTCGGGAAAGGCGAGACTCTCGATCAGGCTGCTGCCCTTGATGCACAACGCCCCCCGGTTGGCCGGATGGGCCTCATCCCCTGCCAGCCGCCACTGGCCGGCCTCCTGCTCCACCCTGACGCCGCAGCCGACGCCGCAATAGGCGCATACACTCCGCATGGCTTGCTCCTCCGAGACCAATAAAAAGGCGCCCGCCCCCTGCGGGGCAGACGCCAGTGTCGATACGCTTCCAATTTGTAGTCTAATGATGGACAGCCATGACACAGCAAGTTGTGCGCCAATTCTGATTTAGGGTGAATAGGTAGGAAAAGGCGGCGATCCTGCACAGTTCTTGGGCCAATTTGGTGCAATTAGCCCTATTTGGTGCAGTCTGATGGCTGGCCCTTTCCCCTTATGGGGTATAAGCTGCTGATAATCCATCAAAAGGAGCAAGATGATGAATGAACCCCTGATCGTGTTGGCCATTTTTGTCGTGATGGTGATCGTCACCCTGAGCGCCGGCATCAAGATAGTGCCGCAAGGCTACAGCTGGACCGTGGAGCGCTTCGGCCGTTATACCCGCACCCTCTCCCCCGGCCTCAACCTGCTGGTGCCCTTCATCGATCGGATAGGCCACAAGATCAGCGTGATGGAGCAGGTGCTCGACATCCCCTCCCAAGAGGTGATCTCCCGCGATAACGCCAACGTCACCATCGACGCCATCAGCTTCGTCCAAGTGGTCGAGGCGCACCGCGCCGCCTATGAGGTGAACGACCTGATGAGTGCCATCCGCAACCTGACCATGACCAACATCCGTACCGTGCTCGGCGCCATGGAGCTCGACGAGATGCTCTCCCAGCGCGACACCATCAACGAGAAGTTGCTGCGCACCATGGATGCCGCCACCGCCCCCTGGGGGGTCAAGGTGACCCGTATCGAGATCCGCGATGTGCAGCCGCCGCACGATCTGGTCGAGGCGATGAACGCCCAGATGAAGGCCGAACGCCAAAAGCGCGCCGAAATCCTGGAAGCCGAGGGGGTGCGCCAATCGAAGATCCTCAAGGCCGAGGGGGAGAAGCAGTCCCAGATCCTCAAGGCCGAGGGTGAGCGTCAGGCCGCCTTCCTCGCCGCCGAAGCGCGCGAACGGGCTGCCGAGGCCGAAGCCCGCGCCACCGAGATGGTCTCCCAAGCCATCGCCAAGGGGGATGTGCAGGCCATCAACTACTTCGTGGCTCAGAAATACACCGAGGCGCTCACCCGCATCGGCGAGAGCGACAACAGCAAGCTGGTGATGATGCCGCTTGAAGCCAGCCAGTTGATCGGCGCCATCGGCGGCATCGGCGAATTGCTGGCCAATGGCATCGGCCGTAATGGGAAAAACACATGAGCGAGTGGCTGACCACCCTCTCCCACTGGCACTGGCTGGGGCTGGGTTGCCTGCTGCTGGTCATTGAGGTGAGCACCAGCGTCGGTCTGCTGCTGTGGACCGGCATCGCCGCCCTCGAGGTGGGGTTGCTGCTGCTGCTCTTCCCCTTTGGCTGGCAAGGGCAGTGGCTATTGTTTGCCCTGCAAGCCACCCTCACCACCTGGCTGTGGTGGCGCTGGCAGCATAGGCGCGATCAGGCGCCGCACGATGCGGCGTCAGGGCTCAACCAAAGGCTGCAAGGGTACATGGGGCGGGAGGTGATCCTGCTCGATGCCGTGGCGCAGGGGCAGAGCCGGGTACGCCTCGACGATACGGTGTGGAGCGTCATCTGCGACGAGCCGCTGCCGGCTGGCAGCACCGTCAAGGTGGTGGGCGCTGACTCCCACCGCCTCAAGGTGATCCCGCTTAGCCCTGAAAGCAGCCCTGATTGATGCAGGCGCGCAGCAGATCCTTCCAGGTCACGATCCCCACCAGCTCGCCGTTGTCGAGCACAGGCAGGCAGGAGACCCCCTTGTCCAGCATCAGGCTGGCGGCCGCTTGCAGCGACATGCGCGGCGAGACCGTGATGGGGTGGCGAGTCATGACCTGGTGGGCCCGTTTGTGCAGGGTCTGAACGTCGCGCAGTTGCTCGGTCTGGGAGCCCAGATAGGGGCTTAACGCCTGAAACAGGTCGGTGTCGGTCAGCACACCGACCAACTCCCCCTCCTCAACCACCAGCAGGTGACGAAACGGCGCCTGGTCAAAGATCTCCTTGATGGTCTCGAGCCGGTCATCCATGGCGATGGTCGCCAATCGGGTGGTCATGATATCCGCAACGTGCATAGGCACACTCCCCGTTTGAGCCTCGATATGAGGGTTATGGCAGGTTTACCGGTGGCAAACCATTGCCTCGCTCCCATATTGTGGGTCAGGTGTGCAAACAGAGGCCATTTCACGTAAGATCGGCCCGTTTTTTTCGCCCTTTTTCAAATCCCCGGTATC
This sequence comes from Aeromonas simiae, assembly GCF_014892695.1. NCBI lineage: Bacteria > Pseudomonadati > Pseudomonadota > Gammaproteobacteria > Aeromonadales > Aeromonadaceae > Aeromonas > Aeromonas simiae. Next base: position 941,797 of record NZ_CP040449.1, on the reverse strand, counting down.
TCCATGATCGTTGCCAGTGAAGTCGAACTGATCCGCGGCGGCCGCAAGCTGCTCGATGGCGCCAGCGCCACCATCCACCCCGGCCACAAGGTTGGTCTGGTGGGCAAGAACGGCAGTGGCAAGTCCACCTTCTTTGCCCTGATCCGCGGCGAGCTGACCCTGGACGGCGGCTCATGCACGCTCCCCTCCGGCTGGCAAATTGCCGGCGTGGCCCAGGAGACCCCGGCGCTCGACTGCTCCGCCCTCGATTACGTCATCGACGGCGATAAGGAGTTTCGCGCCCTCGAAGCCCGGCTCAGCACCGCCGAGGCGGCCGACGACGGCATGCTGGTGGCAGAGCTGCACGGCCGGCTCGACACCATAGGTGCTTGGAGCATCCGTGCCCGCGCCGCCGAGCTCTTACACGGCCTTGGGTTTGGTGACGAACAACTCGCCTCGCCGGTGCGCAGCTTCTCCGGTGGCTGGCGCATGCGTCTCAACCTGGCCCAGGCCCTGCTGTGCCGCTCCGATCTGCTGCTGCTCGATGAGCCGACCAACCACCTGGATCTCGATGCCGTCATCTGGCTGGAGAAGTGGCTAAAGAGCTATCAGGGCACCCTGATCCTCATCTCCCACGACCGGGACTTCCTCGATGCCGTGGTGGGGCGCATCATCCACATCGAAAACGGCAAGCTCAACGAATACACCGGCGGCTACTCCGACTTCGAGCTGCAACGCGCCGAGCAACTGGCCCAGCAGCAGTCGATGTTTGAAAAGCAGCAGCGCGAGATGGCCCACATGCAAGCCTATGTGGATCGCTTTCGCTACAAGGCCTCCAAGGCGCGCCAGGCCCAGAGCCGATTGAAAGCCATGGAGCGGATGGAGAAGATCCTGCCCGCCCACGCCGACTCCGAATTCAGCTTCGAGTTTCGCGAGCCCTCGGCCCTGCCGACCCCGCTCATCGCCATGGAGAATTTAAGCGCCGGGTACGGCGACAAGGTGATCCTCGAGAAGATCAAGCTCAACCTTGTGCCGGGCTCGCGCATCGGCCTGCTGGGTCGCAACGGGGCCGGTAAATCGACTTTCATCAAGATGTTGGCCGGCTCCAACCCGCCGCTGTCGGGCAAGCTCGAGGTGAGCGCCGGGGTGAGCATCGGTTATTTTGCCCAGCACCAGCTCGAGACCCTGCGCCCGGATGACACCCCGCTCGCTCACTTGGCGCGCCTGGCCCCGGACAAATCCGAACAGGAGCTGCGTAACTACCTCGGCAGCTTCGGCTTTCACGGCGACAAGGCGCTGGACAAGGTGGCCCCCTTCTCGGGCGGCGAGAAGGCGCGCCTGGTGCTGGCGCTCATCACTTGGCAAAAACCCAACCTGCTGCTGCTCGATGAACCGACCAACCACCTGGATCTGGAGATGCGCCACGCCCTGACCCTGGCGCTGCAAGGGTTCGAGGGGGCCATGGTGGTGGTCTCCCACGACCGGCACCTGCTGCGCACCACCACCGATGACTTCTATCTGGTGCACGCAGGCCGGGTCGAAGCCTTTGACGGCGATCTCGACGACTACCACAAGTGGCTCGGCGAGCAGGAAAAAGAAGCGAACGCCAAGCCGGCCGATGCGCCGCTCTCGGCCAATTCGGCGGTCGCCAGAAAAGATCAGAAGCGCCGCGAGGCGGAGTTTCGGCAAGCGACCCGGCCGCTGCGCCAGAAGCTCGAAAAGCTCGAGGCCAGCATGGAGCAGCTGCAAGGCAAGCTCGGCGAGATTGAAACGCAGCTCGCCGACCCGGCCATTTACGAAGAGAGCGCCAAGGGCCGGCTCTCAGAGCTGCTCAAATCCCAGGGCCCGCTCAAAGAGCAACTGGAGGCCGTGGAGCTGGAATGGATGAGCCTCAGTGAAGAGCTCGAGACCATGGAGCAGGCCTTTGCCGCCGAGTAACTGGCCCACTCCGGCCCCATTTTGGGCGTGGGCGGCCGAGCGCTACGAGCGGGACCCGCAGCGCTGGCTCGCCCTGCAAGCGCAGGGGGGCAACGTCAACCTCGCCCTGCTGCTCGCCTGGTGCGACGAAGTGGGGCGCCGGGCCCCGCCACTGCACACCCTAGAGACGGCTATCGCCCCCCTTGAGGCGCTATTGCAGGAGTTTCGCGCCCTGCGCCGACGCCTCAAGCCGCAACTGGCCGCGTCGGACTACCACGCCCTGCTGCAACACGAGCTGCACCTTGAGCGCGAGCAGCAGGCACGTCTCTTGGCGGCCGCCGCCTTGAGCGAGAGCGGTGACGTCGCGCCAGGGCAGGCACTGGCGCACTATCAACTGCGCCACGCACAGAACAACCCGGGTCATTAAGACCCTTTCCCGAACACCAAGGCGCGCTGCGCCAGGAAATAAGAGATCATGCTGAGCTATCGCCACGCCTTTCACGCCGGCAACCATGCCGATGTCCTCAAGCACGCCGTACAGGCCCTCATTCTCGAGAGCCTGAAGAAAAAAGAGAAACCCTTCATCGTTCTCGACACCCATGCCGGCGGCGGTCTGTATGATCTGCGCGGCGAGTGGGCCCAGAAGAAGGCGGAATTTGCCGACGGTATTGGCCGGCTGTGGGACGAGCAGGCGCGCTGGAGCAGCATCGATCCCTATTTGGCTATCGTGCGCGCCATGAACGACGATGGCACGCTCACCTACTACCCCGGCTCCCCCGAGTTATCGCGCCGCCTGACCCGAGCGCAGGACAAGGTGGTGCTGATGGAGCTGCACAACAACGAGGTGGAGTCCCTGCGCGGCAACATGCAGGGGGATGAGCGTGTCACTGTGCATCACCGTGACGGCTTCGAGGGGCTGGTGGCCCTGCTGCCCCCCACCCCGCGCCGCGGTCTGGTGCTGGTTGACCCGCCCTATGAGCTTAAAGAGGATTACTTCCGGGTGGTCGAGACCTTGAAAAAAGCGCAGAAGCGTTGGGCCACCGGCATCTATACGATCTGGTATCCCATCCTCGGGCGCGAGGCGGATCGGTCGCGCGATATGCTCAGCGCCATCGCCAAGGCCGGCCTAGGTGACGTGCTGGTGGCCGAGCTGGAAGTGGCCGGCCAGACCCCGGACTGGGGCATGAACGGCTCGGGCATGGTGATCGTCAGCCCCCCTTGGCTGTTAGACAAGCAGATTGAGGCCTTCCTCAAGCCCCTGTGCGCCAAGCTGGCCCAGGGCCCCGGCGCCCAGTACCGGGTCGAGTGGCTGAGCCGCCGCGAAGCGCAGTAACTGACAGGCCGCCCTCGGGCGGCCTGATGCATGATTCTCTGGCCCCTGGGCTTGGCACTGGGTCGAGCATTCCATAAAAGAGGGGGCCGATGGCCCCCTCTTGTTGCTTAGCAGACGGTTATGGCTGCGGCGCACCGCTCCAGCTTCGCATGTCGTAACCGGTGGGCGACTGGTGCAGGCGCAGGTGGAACTGATCGATCACCGCCAGCAGGTGATCGAAGATGTCAGCTTGGATCGCCTCATACTCCAGCCAGGCGGTGGTGGCGGTGAAGCAGTAGATCTCAAGCGGCACCCCGTCCGGGGTCGGCGACAACTGGCGCACCATCAGGGTCATGTCGTTGCGGATCTTGTCGCTCGCCTTGAGGTAGGCCTCAAGGTAGGCGCGCAAGGTGCCGAGGTTGGTCAGATGACGCCCGTTGATGGGGTTGCCAATCGCCTCCTGCAAGCGCTGGTTGTAGTCGCTCAGCTCCTGCTCCTTGCGGCTAAGGTAGGGGGCCAGCAACTTGGCCTGCTTGAGCGCCACTATCTCTTCGTGGGTCAGGAAGCGCACGCTGGTCATGTCGATGTTGACGCTGCGCTTGATACGCCGCCCACCCGACTCGGTCATCCCCTGCCAGTTCTTGAACGAATCGGAGATGAGCGCATAGGTGGGGATGGTGGTGATGGTCTTGTCCCAGTTCGACACCTTGACCGTGGTGAGGCCGATGTCGGTCACCTCGCCATCGGCGCCGTACTTGTCCATCTGTAGCCAGTCACCGACGCTCAGCATGCGGTTGGCCGAAAGCTGGATCCCCGCCACCAGTCCGAGAATGGGGTCTTTGAACACCAACATCAGGACTGCGGTCATGGCCCCCAGGCCGCTGAACAGGAACAGAGGCGACTTGCCGATGAGCAGGGAGAGCATCAGGATGCCCACCAGTATGCTGCCCATCAGCTTGACCCCCTGGAAGATACCGCGCAGGGGCAGGCTCTGACCGAACTGGGTGCGCCGGCTTAAAAACAGCACACAGTCGAGCAGGGCAAACAGGGCCAGCAGCAGGAACAGCAGGATCCACAGCTGGGTGGTGACCACGATGAACTCAAGGCTCTCCGAACCACGCGGCAGCCAGATCTCGGCCTGGCCGAGCAGCACCACCCCTTGCAGCACAAAGGCCAGGCGGTTAAACAGACGCTGCTGCAAGTTGGCCGGCAGCCACACCTGCTGCTTGCGCTCAATCATCCCCACCAGACGCACCAGCAGGATGCGGTGCAGCAGCAGGTGCAGCAGCAGCGAGGTCACCACGATAAAACCAAGGGCGATGGCCAGGGCCATCATGTTGGTGACCTCCAGCCCGAGCCCACCGAGCCAGGCAAACAATTTCTCTTTCATGCACTTCCTCCTTCGAGCCCGCTAGGATACCACTCCCACCCGACTCTCCCATGAATAGAGAGGCAGGCTGTGACGCATCCTGTCCCAACAAAGATGCGATGTGGCGCGGGTTGTGTTCTAGTGAAGGGGAGATAACGAGGAGAGACACATCATGCGCCTGTTCATGCTGCTTCTGCTGGGTCTGCCGCTGCTGGCGGACGCCGCGCCCGCCTTCGACTGCGCCAAGGCCGAGGGGACGGTCGAGCAGCTCATCTGTCACGATCCCTCATTGGCCGCGCTCGATCGTGAGCTGGCCGAGCGCTACCCGAAAGCGATCGCCCACTTCCCCGAGCGGGAGCAGCGCCAAGAAAGAGCCATCCAACGCGGCTGGATCAAGGGGCGCAACGAGTGCTGGAAGAGCAGCGACGTGCGCGCCTGCATCGAGCAGAGCTACCGCATGCGCATCACCGAGTTGCAGATAAAGGGGGGGCAGCTTGAGGTGCCTGCCCCGACCTACTACCAATGCGGCGCGGCCCTGCGCCTTGAGGTCTACTTCTATCAGAGCGGCAAGCTGCCGGCTGCCGTCCTCAACCTCACCGAGGGGGACGACATGCAACAAACGCTGGCGTATGGCGAGCGCCAGGCGGACGCCACCCGCTATACCGGGCGCAACACCCACCTGCTGGTGCAGGGAAGCCGCGTCACGCTAGAGCGCTATGGCAAGCCCTCACTCACCTGCCAGCCCGGATAGGCAGTTGTTCATCTTGCCATCACGGCGGCAAAACCGTTAAATGTGTGCCTTTGCACACTCTTAACGGTTTTCCCCCATGTTCGCGCGATTTCTTTTCGCCGGGCTGGCGCTGCTAGCGCTGCTTGCCCTGCTGCTCAAGTCACTGATCCTACTCTGGTCTCCCGCCAGCTTTGCGGCCTTAAGTTCAGCCCAGCAGCTGGAGGCCATAGTGTGGGGTTTTCGCTTCGATCTGGCGGCCGCCAGCCTGGTGTGGGCGCCGTTCGCCCTGCTCTGCTGGCTCTCGGTGCGTCTGCTGCGCCAGCGTCGTCTCTCTTGGCTCTGGTGGTGGGCGCCGGCCCTGCTGCTGACCGCCATGCAGTTGGGCGATCTCATGTATTTCGACAACTCGGGCCGCCACGTAGGCTACGAAATTCGCGAGCTGACCCGCGAGTTTGCCGGTCTGTTTGACACCGCCCTCAAGCAGTACTCGCTGCCCATGCTGGGGCTGCTGGCCGTCGGCCTCGCCACTGCCCTGCTCTGCCGGCGCGGCGCCGTGCTGCAAGGGCGTCTGGGCCCGCTGCGCATCGAGTTGCCGCTGCTGCTGGCCCTGCTGGTGGCGGCGGTGGGCATTCGCGGCTCCCTGACCGAGCTACCGATGAAGCCCGATCGCGCCTATGACATCGGCAACCCGCAGCAGGCGCTGCTCTCGCTAAATCCGGCCTATGCCATGCTAAGCGGCCTGCTCGCCTCCAGCAAAGGACAGGCCAGCAACCCCCTCTATCGCCAACTGCCGGCACCGAGCAACAAGGCCCTCGCCCTGCTCGAGCCACAACGCCTGCGCGCCGCCGAGCCCTATCAGGCGCCGACGCGCCAGGTCAACGTGGTGCTGATGCTGCTCGAGAGCTGGCCGGCCGAGGTGATGCACAGCTACAACCCGGCCGCCCCGACCAAGCCCGCCGTCACCCCTAACTTCGATGCTCTGCACGCCAAGGGGCTGCGCACCGACGGCCTGCTCGCAGGCGGCCGGCGCACCGTCGAGGGCTTCTTCGGCGCCCTGTGCTCCTACCAAAATCCCCTCGAGGCCGGCGTGCCCAACACGGCGCTGCAAAGCCTTCCGTATCACTGTCTGCCCGAGTTGCTGAGCCAGGCGGGCTGGAGCACCGCCGTCTTCCAGGGGATGCACAAGGGGGAGACCGGCTCGTTCGCCCAGCAGCTCGGCACCCAGCACTCCTACGGCAAACTTGAGATGCCGCCAGCCCAGGTCGAGAAGAACAGTTGGGGCTATCAAGATCCGGATCTCTACCGCTTTGTAGTGGCGCAAGCCAAGCGCGAGACCGCCCCCTTCTTCTACATGATCAACAACACCACCACCCACGACGATCAGCTGCCGCCGGGCGAGCCATGGGTGTTTGGCAAAGAGGACGCCAAGGCGCGCCAACTGAGCGTGCTGCACTACGCCGATAAGGCGTTGGGCGATTTCATCCGCGCCTTCGAGCAGGCCAACATAGGGCCGACCCTGTTTGTCATCACCGCCGATCACACCGCCGGTGAACGCTCCGGCCATCTGGGGCGCTACTGGATCCCGTTCCTGCTCTACGCCACCGACGGCTCGGTGCCGGCCCGCCACGTGCCGGGGATCGGCGCCCAGCAGGATATCGCCCCGACCATCATGGAGTACCTCGGCGGCCGCGCCCCTTGGTTTGCCGGCCACTCCTTGCTGAGCCAGCCGCCACAAGGGGCCGGCTATGCCACCAGCGGCAGCCTCGGCTGGGTCAGCGGCAAGACGGTGATCGAGTATCCTCTGCAACATCCGGATCAGCTCACCTGCTACGACTGGCAACAGGATCTGGCCATGACCACTCCCCAGCCCTGCCCGGCGCAAGCCAGCGCGCTGCGCGATCTCAGTTGGGCCAGTACCTGGTATCAACAGAGCCTGCTGTTCCAGGGCCAGACCCGGGAGTTTGGCCGCGTCGATCCAGCCAGCCTGCTGCGCAATGACAGCGCCACGCAGACGGCGGGGGGCTCCGCCACCACTCAGCCGGCCGGCTGAGTCGCGCTGAGTGCACCCCATCAACAAAAGGGAGGCTGTCGCCTCCCTTTTGCTGCTCTGGTCTGCTTTCTGAATCCATTGTCAGCAAGCGCTGGTCAAACCGGGGATGAGCGCTTACGATAGCCATCCGACGCCTATCCCTTGCCGGTCATCTCCCACACAACGATGAGCCAAGATCGGCGCCGCCGACCCGTACTCTTCAGCAAAAGGAGTTTGCTGTGTTTGATCATGTCGAAATCAGGACGGCCCACTTTAGCGCAAGCCGCCACTTCTATGAGACCGTGCTGCGCCCCCTGCGCATCGAGCCCAAGTGGGCCAACGAGCAGGAAGCCGGCTTTGGCAAGATGAACGGCGATAAGGTGGCCTTTCTCATCGCCCATGACGAAGCGGCCCCCAGCGGCCCTTGCCATCTGGCCTTTCGCGCCGCCCACCAGAGCGAGGTCGATGCCTTCTATCGCGCCGGCATTCAGGCCGGCTTTCGCTGTAACGGCAAGCCGGGGCTGCGCAAGCACTACTCCCCCAACTACTACGCCGCCTTCCTGTTCGATCCCGATGGCAATAACATCGAGGCGGTGGTCTACCTCTGAGCCCAGCGCCATCCCATGCTCGTTTTCTACATTCGCCACAACTGGAACCACAGCGACTTTGCCGCGCTCAACCCGCGCCTGTTCGCCGAACACAAGATTGCCGTCCATTACCAAGAGGCGGCAGAGCCGTTCAACCGCGCCCATTACCACAGCAGTAGCGCCAAAACCGCCATCGACTACATCAACCGGGCCTCATCGCAAGAGACCCTGATCGTCGCCGCCTACGCCGGCATCGATAAGATCCTGATCGGCCTCTCATGCCCAGGCAGCAAGGGGGTTGAGGAGTGTCAGGGGAACCAGCTCAAGGTGGTGCAACTGCGCAAGGTAAGGGAGGTGAGCCGCCATGAATTTCTCCTGCCCTTCGTGGTGCCCCCACCCCATGCTGCCTTCGTCCGCTGGCATATGGGCGAGCGCGCTGTGCTGCGCTTCTACCGCGATGAAAGAGAAGCGATCGGGCTCGACATGCTGCTCCCCTGGCACCTCGAGTTATTGTGTGAAGAGTGGCTGCGCAAGCAGCAGCGGCTGCACCGCAAGCTGTTTCACACCGGCAAGACCATGCAGGATTTCGATATTGTCGGCCTCGATCCGCAAGGGGAGTACCTCATCGCCCAGGTCAAGCACAAGGCGAGCGCGGCCGCGGTGCTCGACTTCTTTAGCAAGGCAGCCCCCTTCTTTGACCACGATGCCGCGCGGCTAAGGCGCAGCGCCCTGTTCTTTGCTGGCCACGCTTCCCAGGACGCTGAGCCGGGCCAGATCATCCCGATAGAAAAGGTGATCGCCGAGTTTGAACGTGATGAGCCCGGTTACCTCGCCGCCCTCTATGGCAGCCATCAACCCGGCACCGCGCCGCGCACATAAAAAAGCCCGGCCAAGCCGGGCAACATCGGCTGCCAGCTATCGGCAGCACACGGTCATCAGTGCAAGAGATGATGGCGTTATCATAAGTGGCCGTCCGCGCCAGCCGCCAATGGGTTGTTCCGACCGGGGCAATCGAGCCTCGCCATCACCCAGCGCGCTTCGCCGACGAGCATACCGCCCCTACAACCGTGATGGGATGGGCCCAACCTGGATATAGGTCAGCCGCCCCGAGTCAGCCGCTGGGCTGGGCAGCGCAAACTGGCTGCGCCGAGCAAACCGCTGGCGGACGGCCACCCAAATAGCGGGAGTGAGTTCATCCCACGTTGCGAAGTGGCGGGCGAGGTGAAAAATGTAGTGGTCAACTAAATCCGGACACTTGGTTAGGCCGATCTTCGGCTTTTGCAGCACCAAATTGGGACACCCACCATTTTGTGTGCCGCGTAGCGATCAACAGAGCCCAATCTGCCACCCTAGTCACAGACGGGCAGGTATTGCTGCCCCCAGCAAGATGCCGAGGTGAGTTGAGGGAATACACGCAGTAGACAACTTGCCGGGGATAACCGATCGATTGGTGACTTTTCTTTGGCCACGCAAAGAAAAGTTGTTCACCACAGCCCGAAGGGCAGGAGAAACCCTATCGGAGGCGAAAGCCTTCGAGTCTTATGCGGCAGCGCCGCATTAAGAGAGGAGCCATGGCCGAGCGCCCACAAAAAAGCCCGTCATACGACGGGCTTTTTTTCGGCCTGATGCTGCCGCTTACTTGCTGCCACCCGAGTTGCGGGTCGAGGGGCGGCGGCGCGAGGCCGGGGTGCGGGCACGGCCGCCAGCCGATTGCAGCTCCTTGTGGCGCTTGACGGCGCGGCGGATCTGGGCGGCCTGCTTGTGGCGGCTACCCTTGCTGTCGGCGTGCACGTCAACCTTGGACTCGGTCTCGGGCTGCATGCCGACCAGGGAGCGCAGGTAGTTCACCTCGGTCAGTTTCAGCTCCTGCCAGCCGCCACGCGGCACACCGCGATCGAGCTTCACGTCGCCGTAGCGCACGCGCATCAGGCGGCTCACCTGCACCTCCTGGGACTCCCACAGACGGCGCACTTCGCGGTTACGGCCCTCGGTCAGGGTGACGTTGAACCACTGGTTCAGCCCCTCGCCGCCGGCCGGCTTGATCTTGTTGAACTTGGCCATGCCATCTTCGAGCTGCACCCCTTTGCGCAGGCGCTGCAACATGGCTTCGTTCACCTCGCCAAATACCCGCACCGCGTACTCGCGCTCCACTTCGTGGCTCGGGTGCATCAGGCGGTTGGCCAGCTCACCGTCGGTGGTAAAGAGCAGCAGGCCGGAGGTGTTGACGTCGAGGCGGCCGACGGCGATCCAACGCCCCTCGGAGAGGATCGGCAGGCGATCGAACACGGTCGGGCGCCCCTCCGGATCGTGGCGGGTACACATCTCCCCTTCCGGCTTGTGGTAGGCGAGCACGCGGCAGATCAGTTCGTCAGCAGGCTTGGTCTTGACCACATGGCCATCGATCCGGATCACGGCGTTGGATTCGACGCGATCTCCTAGTGTGGCGGCCTTGCCATCCACACTCACCCGACCCTCGGTGATCAGGGCCTCCATCTCACGACGGGAGCCGTGACCCGCACGGGCCAGCACTTTTTGCAGTTTTTCACTCATCGGGTTTACCTGATTGTTGAACGCTCTCGGCCAGTGATGCCGACAACGGGGTTCCTGCCTCGTCCAGCTCGGGGAGCTGATCCAGGCTCTTCAAATTGAAATAGTCGAGAAACTCGCGGGTGGTGGCAAGCAGCTCGGGGCGGCCGGGCACCTCTTTGTGACCGATGCCGCGCACCCAGCCACGCTCTTTTAAGGTGGTCACGATCTGGGTCGAGACCGCCACACCGCGGATGGCTTCAATTTCGGCGCGGGTGATCGGCTGACGATAGGCGATCAGGGTCAGCGTCTCCATCACGGCGCGCGAGTAGCGCGGAGCCCGCTCGCTCCACAGGCGAGCCAGCTCCTCGGCATACTCCTGACGGGCCTGAAAGCGCCAGCCAGAGGCGACCTCTTTCAGCTCGACGCCGCGTCCCTCATAGTCGGCCTTCAATTCGGCCAGCAGCAGCTGCACGTAGCGCGGCGTGACCGGATAGTCGGCCAGCACACTGCCCTTGAGTTCACTCACGCCAAGGGGCCGGCCGGCCACCAGCAGGGCCGCCTCGATGAGGTGCTTGAGCCGCTCAGTGGGCAGGGCCATGGTCATGCTCCGCGTCGTGCTGGCCGGCGGCCAGGGCAAAGTGGATGGGGCCAAGCGGCTCGGCTTGCAGCAGCCAGATCATCGACTCCTTGCACAGCTCGAGCAGGGCGAGGAAGGTAACCAGCACCCCCATGCGCCCCTCGTCGGCCCGCAGCACCCGATCAAAGCGCAGCGTCACACCGGGGGCCAGCATAGCGAGGATCTCGGCCATGCGCACCCGGGTCGGGATCTGTTCGCGCCTTATCTGGTGATGTTCAAAATGAACCGCGCGTTTTACCACACTTTGCATGGTCAAGGCGAGTTCAATCAGGCCGACGTCGGGGGCAAGCGGCTTGAGATCACCAAAATCCGGTGGCAGGGCGCTGGCGACAAAAATCTCCCGCTCCAGGCGTGGCAAGGCGTCCACCCCCTCGGCCGCCACCTTGTAGCGCTCATACTCCTGCAACCGGCGCACCAGCGCCACTCGCGGGTCCTCCCCTTCCTCCTCTTCCAGCTCGGGCGCCCGTGGCAGCAGCAGGCGCGACTTGATCTCGGCCAGCCAGGCCGCCATCAGCAGGTACTCGGCCGCCAGTTCCAGATTGAGGCCGCGCATCAGCTCCACGTACTCCATGTACTGGGCGGTGATCTCGACGATCGGCAGGTTGAGGATGTCGAGCTGCTGGCGCCGGATGAGGTAGAGCAGCAGATCGAGGGGCCCCTCGAAGGTATCGAGAAACACCTCGAGCGCATCGGGCGGGATGAAGAGATCCTGCGGCAGCTCGGTATAGGGCCGGCCCTCGACCAGGGCGATCGGTGCACTCATCACTCGAAGGGGGTCGGGTCCCCTGCGCCGCGGCGACGGATCACCGCCTCGTCGTCGGAGAAATCGATGACGGTGGTGGGCTGCTCACCGAGGTAGCCGCCGTCGATCACCAGATCGAGCAGCTTGCCGAGCTTGTCGTTGATCTCTTGCGGATCGTACTCGGCCATCTCGGAGCCGGGCAGGATCAGGGTGGTGGAGAGCAGCGGCTCGCCGAGCGCCTCAAGCAGGGCCAGCGAGATGTTGTTGGCCGGTACCCGGATGCCGATGGTCTTCTTCTTCTCGTTCATCAGGCGGCGCGGCACTTCCTTGGTCGCCTTGAAGATGAAGGTATAGGCCCCCGGCGTGTTGTTTTTGATAAGACGAAACGCGCCATTGTCGACCCGGGCGTAGGTGGCAAGCTCGGAGAGATCGCGGCACACCAGGGTGAAGTCGTGATCCGCCTCGATACGGCGGATGCGGCAGATGCGCTCGAGCGCCCCCTTGTCCCCCATCTGGCAGCCGAGGGCATAGCCAGAGTCGGTCGGGTAGACGATGACGCCGCCACTTTTGAGGATCTGTACCGCTTGGGTGATGAGACGCACCTGCGGGTTTTCGGGATGAATGTAGAAATACTGGCTCATGAATACCTCCCGGGATAACCCCGGCGATTGCTCACGCAATGTGGCAGCCAGAGGCTGCCAACGAAGGATCCGGCCGCGCGCAGCGAGCGGATCCACGAATCGCTATTGTGCTCCCCTTTTCAAGGGGTTGCATCCGCCACAGCGAAATCGGCGGCGCTCAGCCCGAACAGCTCGGGATAAGCCAGCCACAGCGGCCGGCCCCGCTTGGGCAGCCACAGGCCACGCCCCAGCTCCAGCCAGGGCTGGGGAAAGTGGAAATCCGACCCGACCGAGATCAGCAGCTCATGCTCCTCGGCCCACTGGCCGAGGTTGGCCCGCTCACTTGGGCTCTGCTGGGGCAGGCAGGCCTCCATGGCATCGCCGCCGGCTCCCTTGAAGGCGACCAGCAGCCGCTTGAGCCACTTGGTCGAGAGATCGTAACGGGTCGGGTGGGCCAGCACGGCGCGCCCGCCCGCCGCGTGAATGGCGGCAATCGCCGCCGCCATCTCGGGCCACTGGGCCGGCACATAGCCCTTGTTGCCACGGCTCAAATACTTCTTGAACACCTTCTGCATCGAGTCGGCCACCCCGACCTCCACCAGATAGCGGGCAAAGTGGGCACGGGTCACCTCACCACTGCCGGCCAGCCGTTTGGCCCCCTCGTAGGCGCCGGGGATGCCGCACTTCTCTAGGCGAATCCCCATCTCTTCGGCCCGCTCGCGGCGCCGACGCCCCTGCTCGGCCAAAAAGGCGACCAGCGTGGCGTTATCCACGGCGACCCCGATCCCCACCACGTGGATCTCGTGGTGCTCCCAGCCGGTCGAGATTTCGACGCCACTCACCAGACGCAGTGGCAGCGACTCGGCCGCGATAGTGGCGGCGGCTTCGTCAAGCCCGGCAAGGGTATCGTGGTCGGTGATGGCTAACACCTCGACCCCTTTTTCGGCGGCGCGGCGCACCAGTTCAGTGGGGGAGAGGTGACCATCCGAAGCGGTGGTATGGGAGTGAAGATCGAATCGCAAGGGGGCAACGGCTCCGTGTGGTGAACGCATGCAACGAAAAATCGGCTTGACTTGATTGCCGGAATATCGTTTTACTGTAGGCACTTCTGCAACCATGAAACGGGTTATCGCATCATGACAACGACTTACACCCCGAACCTGATCTGGTGGTGGCACACTCCCTCCTAGCGGGCGTGTGGTCGTTGCTGTACCTGAAAACCTGACAGCAGATAAAGAACCCAAAAAAGCCCGCTGACACCAGCGGGCTTTTTTATTATCCGGCAAATGGACTGACGATGAAACCGATGAAACTGACCTGGCGATGGCGCCACCCCGACAAATAAGTATCAACACACTGATTTAGTTAATTTTTTAAGAGTCAATTTCAAGGAATCACGTCATGATCATCGTTCTCAAGCCGCACGCCAGCGAAAGCGACGCCAAGGCCCTGCTGGCCCGCATCGAACAAACCGGCCTCAAACCGCTCTACTTGCCGGGGGCCGAGCGCATCGTCCTCGGTGCCCTCGGTGACGAGCGCGTGCTCGAGGGCCTCAACCTCGAGGCCGACCCCATGGTCGAGTCGGTCAAGCCGATCCTCTCTAAATACAAGCTGGTGAGTCGCGAGCTGCACCCCCACGACAGCCAGGTTCGCATCGGCAACCTCACCGTCGGTGGCGACAGTTTCGCCCTCATCGCCGGCCCCTGCTCGGTGGAGTCCTGCGAGCAGCTGCGCGCGGTGGCGGCCATGGTCAAGGAGTGTGGCGCCCAGGCCCTGCGCGGCGGCGCCTTTAAGCCGCGCACCAGCCCCTACGGCTTTCAGGGGCTGGGGGAAGAGGGGCTGAAACTGCTGGCCGAGGCCAACCGCGAGTTTGGCCTGCCCACCGTCTCCGAAGTGATGGACGCCAGCGACGTGGCACTGATGTGCCAATACGTCGATTGCCTGCAAATCGGCGCACGCAACATGCAAAACTTCCGCCTGCTCACCGCCGTCGGCCAGTGCGGCAAGCCGGTGCTGCTCAAGCGCGGCCTGTCGGCCACCATCGAAGAGCTGCTGCTGGCCGCCGAATACATCTACGCCGCCGGCAACCCCCGCATCATCTTGTGCGAGCGTGGCATCCGCACCTTCGAGACCGCCACCCGCAACACCCTGGATCTCAACGCCGTGGCCCTGCTCAAGCAAAAGAGCCACCTGCCGGTACTGGTCGACCCGAGCCACGGCACCGGTATCCGCGAACTGGTGATCCCGCTGTCGCGCGCCGCCGCCGCCGTGGGGGCTGACGGCATCATAGTCGAAGCCCACCTCAACCCGGCCGAGGCCCTCTCCGATGGCCATCAGGCGCTGACCGAGCCCCTGTTCCGCCGGCTGGTGGCCGAACTGACCCCCTTCGTGCAGGCCGCCGGCCGCCATCTGTGATTGAAAGGATGCAAATCATGACCACACTGCCCCTCGGCAAGTTTGAAATCCTGCGGCTCGCGGCCCCCTATGTGGCCGACCCGCTCGCCCTCTACCGCACCCTGTGCGATGAGCGCCCCAACACCCTGATGCTCGAATCGGCCGAGATTGACAGCAAGACCGGCACCCAGAGCCTGCTGCTGGTCGATGCCTGCCTGCGCCTCGAGTGCCGCGACCAAACCGTTACGGTGCGCGCCCTGACCCCCAACGGCGAGCCGTTACAGCAGTTGCTCGACGAGCAGTTGCCCGCCGCCGTGATCCGCAGCCGAACCGGCGCCAATGATCTGACCCTCACCTTCCCGCGCGCCGAGCGCGAGCAAGACGAAGACAGCCGCCTCAAGGCTGTCGGGGTGCTCGATGCCCTGCGCCAACTGGTCACCAGCCTTGAGACCGAGCAGGAGCCACGCAGCCTGTTTCTCGGCGGCACCTTCGCCTATGACCTGATCGCCGCCTACGAGGATCTGCCCACCGTGCCGCAGGGGAACAACAGTTGCCCCGATTACTGCTTCTATGTAGCCGAGAGCCTCATCACCATCGATCACCAGGTGCAGAGCACCAAGATCCAGGCCTGCGTGTTCGGAGGCGAGAGCGTCGCCACCAGCTACCGCCGTCTGTCGGCCCGCATCGGTGAACTTAAAGCCGCCTGCGCCAGTGCCCCGGCCCCCGAGCTGGCCGCCCCTGTCATCACAGGCCCGGTGCTGGTCGACAAGGAAGACAACCACTTCTGCGCCGAGGTAGAGCGCCTCAAAGGCTTCATCCGCCAGGGCGACATCTTCCAGGTGGTGCCTTCACGCAGCTTCTCCCTGCCCTGCCCCTCCCCGCTGGCCGCCTATCGCCGCCTCAAGCAGACCAACCCCAGTCCTTACATGTTCTATGTGCAGGATGAGGCCTTCACCCTGTTTGGCGCCTCACCCGAGAGCGCGGTGAAATTCAGCGCCCGCAGCCGCCAAGTAGAGATGTATCCCATCGCCGGCACCCGCCGCCGTGGCCTCAACCCGGACGACAGCATCAACCTCGACATGGACGGTCGCCTCGAGCTGGAGCTGCGCCAGGACGAGAAAGAGGTGGCCGAGCACCTGATGCTGGTCGACCTTGGCCGCAACGATATCGCCCGCATCAGCGAGCCGGGCAGCCGCTACGTTAAAGATCTGCTCAAGGTGGATCGCTACAGCCATGTGATGCACTTGGTCTCCCGCGTGGTGGGCACACTGCGCGCCGATCTCGACGCCCTGCACGCCTACCAGGCCTGCATGAACATGGGCACCCTGACCGGCGCTCCCAAGATCCGCGCCAGCGAACTGATCCGCCTGGTGGAGGGGAAACGGCGTGGCAGCTACGGCGGCGCAGTGGGTTATCTCACTGGGGATGGCGAGATGGACACCTGCATCGTCATCCGCTCGGCCTTCGTCAAGGACGGGATCGCCCATGTTCAGGCCGGTGCCGGCGTGGTGTTTGACTCCAAGCCGCAGGCCGAAGCCGACGAGACCCGGGTGAAAGCCGCCGCAGTGCTGGCGGCCATCGCCGCCAGTCACGGCACCTCACTGCAAGCGCTCAGCGCCACCGACCGATAAGGAGCCGTCTCATGACCAATATCTTCCTGCTCGATAACTTCGACTCCTTTACCTACAACCTGGTGGATCAGTTCCGCACCCTCGGCTATCCGGTACGCATCTATCGCAACAGCCTGCCGGCCGAGCGCATCATGGCCGAGATTGACGCCTGCGAAGGCAGCGCCGTGCTGGTGCTCTCGCCGGGGCCGGGAGCTCCGACCGAGGCCGGCTGCCTCATCGAGCTGATCCAACTGGCCCGCGGCAAGCTGCCAATCCTCGGCATCTGCCTCGGTCATCAGGCCCTGTGTCAGGCCTATGGCGGCACGGTCGGCGCCGCCAACGAGATTGTCCACGGCAAGCGCTCCCTCATCGAGCACAGCGGCCACGGCCCGTTTGCCGGCCTGCCCAGCCCGCTGCCGGTGGCGCGCTACCACTCGCTGGTCGCCACCTATGTGCCGGCCGAGCTGACGGTCATCGCCCACTTCCAGGGCATGCCGATGGCCATCGAGCACTCCGATGATCGGGTGCTCGGCTTCCAGTTTCATCCCGAATCCATCCTGACCAGTGAAGGGGCCCGTCTGCTGACCCAGGCGCTCGCCCACATCACTCGTCCCGAGAGCAGTGTGCGGTAAGGAGACCCCATGCATCATCATCTCAACACCCTCTATCAGGGACAGTCACTCACCCGCGAGGCGGCCCGCGAGGCCTTCGGTCAGGTGGTGCGTGGCGAGGTCGACCCGATTGTGCTGGCCAGCCTGCTCACCGCCCTCAAGATCAAGGGTGAGACGCCAGAGGAGATCACCGGCGCCGCCGAGGCTCTGCTGGCCGAATCGCGCCCCTTCCCGCGCCCAGATTACGACTTCTGCGACATCGTCGGCACCGGCGGTGACGGCCTCAACACCATCAACGTCTCCACCACTTCGGCACTGGTGGCGGCCGCCTGCGGTCTCAAGGTGGCCAAGCACGGCAACCGCTCGGTATCGAGCAAGTCCGGCTCGAGCGATCTGCTCGATCAGATGGGCATTCGTCTCGACATGAGTCCTGAGCTGTCGCGCCGCTGCTTAGACGAGGTGGGGGTCTGCTTTCTGTTCGCCCCCCAGTATCATGCCGGGGTGCGCCACGCCATGCCGGTGCGCCAGGCGCTCAAGACCCGCACCCTGTTCAATGTGCTGGGGCCGCTCATCAATCCGGCCCGCCCCACCTTCCAACTGATGGGGGTCTACGCCCCTGAATTGGTGCGCCCGCTGGCAGAAACCTTGCTGGCCTTGGGGCTGAAAACAGGTATGGTGGTACATGGTGCCGGCCTCGACGAAGTGGCCATCCATGGCCCGACTCAAGTGGCCCAGATCCGTGACGGCGAAATTCGTGAATTTATGCTCACCCCGGCGGACTTCGGCCTCGAAACCTATCCGGTCAGCGCCATCCGTGGCGGCGAGCCGGCCGAGAACCGCGCCATCACTGCCGCCATTTTGGAAGGTCACGGCGCGCCGGCCCACAACGCCGCCATCGCCGCCAACGTAGCCCCGCTGCTGCTGATGGCCGGCAAGGCCAAGGATCTCAAGGAGGCAGCCGCCCAGGTGCTGGCCGTGCTGGCCTCGGGCAAGGCCGCCACTATCGTCACCCATCTCGCTGCCCTGAGCCGGCAGGAAGCACAGTAATGGAATCAATGGAGAAGGAAGACCGCATGCTCAATCACCCCTCCCTCAGTCAGACCATCCTCGGCAAGATTGTCGCGGCCAAGCAGCAGTGGCTGGAGGAGCGCAAGGCCCGTGAGCCATTGGAGGGCTTTAAGGCCGGCCTCACCCGCAGCGATCGCGATTTCGAAGGGGCGCTACGTCAGGGCGGCACCCGCTTCATCATGGAGTGCAAGCGCGCCTCCCCCTCCAAGGGGTTGATCCGCGCCGACTTCAGCCCGGAGGCGATCGCCGATACCTACGCCCCTTACGCTGCGGCCATCTCGGTGCTGACCGACGAGCCCTATTTTCAGGGGGATTTTGCCTTCCTGCCGCGGGTACGCAGCCGGGTCAACCAGCCGGTCTTGTGCAAGGACTTCATGATAGACCCCTACCAGGTCTATCTGGCGCGCCACTATCAGGCCGACGCCATCTTGCTGATGCTCTCGGTGCTGACTGACGAGGGGTATCGCACCCTCTACGCCGTCGCCCGCGAGCTGGGGCTCGGGGTACTGACCGAGGTGAGCAACGAGGAGGAGGCCGAGCGCGCCATCGCCCTCGGTGCCCCCATCATCGGCATTAACAACCGGGACTTGCGCGACTTGAGCGTCGATCTCGACCGCACCCGCCAACTGGCCGAGCGCATCCCGGCCGATCGGCTGGTGGTGAGCGAGTCCGGCATCCACCACCGTGCCCAGGTAGCCAGCCTGCGGCCCCACGCCAAGGCATTCCTGGTCGGCTCCTCCTTGATGTCTGAGCCCGATCTGGGCAAGGCGGTCAGGAAGCTGGTGCTCGGCCAAAACAAGGTGTGCGGCCTGACCCGCCCCGAGGATGCCGCCGCCGCCCACCGGGCGGGCGCCATCTATGGCGGACTGATTTTCGTGGCTAAGAGCCCGCGTTACGTCGATATTCCGGCCGCCCGGGACGTGATGGCTGGCGCCCCGCTCGATTACGTGGGGGTGTTTCGCGGCGCCAAGCCCGAGACCATCGCCAAGACGGTCGAGGCGCTGGGGCTGCACGCCGTACAGCTGCACGGGGACGAGGACGCCTTCTTCATCGCCCGCCTGCGTCCGCTGCTGCCGGAAGGGTGCCAAATCTGGAAAGCGGTGCCGATCTGTGCCGGTGAACCGCTGCCCTCGCTCGACTACCCTTGCGATCGCCTGCTGCTCGACAGCCAGGTGGCGGGCCAAAGCGGCGGCACTGGCGTGACGTTTGACTGGCGCCTGCTCGATGGGCTCGATAAGTCACGCCTGATGCTGGCCGGTGGCCTTAACCCCGACAACGCCTTGCAGGCGGCCCAGGTGGGCTGCCTCGGTCTCGATTTCAACTCCGGGGTCGAAAGCGCCCCCGGCGTGAAGGATGCAGCCAAGCTCGCCGCCGCCTTCGCTCAGTTGCAACAACTTTGATTGTGATAAGGAAAACAACAATGACACTGCTCAACCCGTTTTTCGGCGAGTTCGGCGGCATGTATGTGCCGCAGATCCTCATCCCGGCCCTGCTCCAACTGGAGAAGGCCTTCGTTGAGTCCAAAGATGACCCGGACTTTCAGGCCGAATTCAAGGCCCTGCTGACCGAGTACGCCGGCCGTCCGACCCCGCTCACCCTGACCCGCAACCTGACCCGCGGCACCAAGACCCGCCTCTATCTCAAGCGCGAGGATCTGCTGCACGGCGGTGCCCACAAGACCAACCAGGTGCTGGGTCAAGCCCTGCTGGCCAAGCGCATGGGCAAGAGCGAGATCATCGCCGAAACCGGCGCCGGTCAACACGGCGTGGCCACGGCGCTGGCCTGCGCCCTGCTCGGCCTCAAGTGCCGCGTCTACATGGGAGCCAAAGATTGTGAGCGACAAAAACCCAACGTGTTTCGCATGCGCCTGATGGGGGCCGAGGTGATCCCGGTGCACTCCGGCTCCTCCACCCTCAAGGATGCCTGTAACGAGGCGATGCGCGACTGGGCCGCCAACTACGAAACCGCCCACTACCTGCTCGGCACCGCTGCCGGGCCGCACCCCTTCCCGACTATCGTGCGCGAGTTCCAGAAGATGATCGGTGAAGAGGCCAGAGCCCAATGCTTCGAGAAAGAAGAGCGTCTGCCCGACGCCGTCATCGCCTGCGTCGGCGGCGGCTCGAACGCCATCGGCATGTTTGCCGACTTCATCGATAAGCCCTCGGTACGCCTCATCGGCGTCGAGCCGGGCGGCCACGGCATCGAGAGCGGCGAACACGGCGCGCCACTCGGCTACGGCACCCAGGGGGTCTTCTTCGGCATGCACTCCTACCTGATGCAAGATGATCAGGGACAGATCCAGGAGTCCTACTCCATCTCTGCCGGCCTTGATTTCCCCTCGGTTGGGCCGCAGCACGCCCATCTGGCCGCCACCGGCCGCGCCGAGTACGTGCCCATCACCGACCAGGAGGCGCTCAACGCCTTCCAAGAGCTGGCCAAGCACGAAGGGATCATCCCGGCGCTGGAGTCTTCCCACGCCCTGGCCCAGGCCCTCAAGATGGCTCGCAGTGAGCCCGAAAAGGAGCAGGTGCTGATCGTCAACCTCTCCGGCCGTGGCGACAAAGATATCTTCACCGTCGCCGACATTTTCGAGAAACAAGGAGTCCTGTGATGAACCGTTATGCGGATATGTTTTACCGTCTCGATGCTGCCAAGCAGGGCGCCTTCGTTCCTTTCGTGATGCTGGGGGATCCGACCCCTGAGCTGTCGCTGGCCATCATCGATGCCCTGGTCGAGGGAGGCGCCGATGGCCTCGAGCTCGGCATCCCCTTCTCCGACCCGGTGGCTGACGGCCCGACCATCCAGGGGGCGACCCTGCGCGCCTTCACCAGCGGTACCACCCCGAATCGCTGCTTCGAGCTGATCGGCCGCATCCGGGCCAAGTACCCGACGCTCCCGATCGGGCTGCTGGTCTACGCCAACCTGGTCTATGTGCGCAAGATCGATGGCTTCTATGAGAAGTGCCAGCAGGCTGGGGTCGACTCGGTGCTGGTGGCCGACGTACCGGTGGAGATGTGCGAGCCCTATAAGGCCGCCGCCGATCGCTTCAACATCGACAGCATCTTCATCGCCCCGCCCAACGCGGATCAAGAGACCCTCAAGCAGGTGGCCGCGCTGGGCCGTGGTTACACCTACCTGGTGAGCCGTGCCGGCGTCACCGGTGCCGAGACCAAGGCCGGCATGCCGGTCGAGGGGCTCATCAACACACTGCGCGAGTTCAATGCGCCGCGCGCCCTGCTCGGCTTTGGCATCAGCGAACCGAGCCAGGTGCGTGATGCCATCAAGGCCGGCGCTGCCGGTGTTATCTCGGGCTCGGCCGTGGTCAAGATCATCGAGACCCACTACCAGGACCCGGCCCACATGCTGATCCGCCTCAAGGAGTTTGTGCAGGGGATGAAGGCGGCGACCAACCGCTAAGGCTGGCATTGACCAGATGCCGCTAACCGTAAATAGCGGTTTGCACCGAGGGAGCCTGATGGGCTCCCTTTTCTTTTCGACCCCTTGATGCGGCTCGCCACATGGAACGCGAGGGCGAAAGCCCTGTGCGGCGCCGCCGCATCACAAGCCCCCAGCCACAGGCTTGAGTGCGTCGACCAAAGGGCTGACAACCCCCCGTAGCGGCAATTCCGCAGGGATTGAGTTGCCCGGCATCGGTGAAAGAGCCTGGCCGAGCCCCCCACTGAGAGTAGGGCGACCTTGAGCCCACTACGGCCATTGCCTACAATGGCGCACTTTGCATCCACAACAGGTAATCACCATGAGCGACAACAAACCGGCCCTGCCGGATCATCTGGCGGCCAACCCGCGCAGCCCGCACTATGTGGCCGAATGCTTCGAGCACGAGATCGGTATTCGTGTGAACGGCAAGGAGCGCACCAATGTCGAGGAGTACTGCATCAGCGAAGGCTGGGTGAAGATCCCCTCCCCCAAGGCCAAGGATCGCTACGGTAACCCCATGCTGATCACCGTCAAGGGTAGCGTCGAGGCCTATTACCTCTGAGTCTTTGGTTCAGCACAAAGAGCCAATTAGGCCAGGGCGGCGCGCCACGTGAAGGGAGTGTCCCCAGCGGCCTCCTTAGACCATAAAAAAACCTCTGCCATGAGCAGAGGTTTTTTTATTTCCCGGCGCTAACCGGTTCAAGCTGCTCGCGGCGCGGCGATCAGCAGGCGCGCACCGAGTCGCGGGTCACTAGCCGCCCATGCAGCCGGATCTCCTTGTGCAGCACCTCCCGGCCCTCGCCTCTGGCAATCAGGGCCTGGGCGCACTCGCGGGCAATCTGCTCGACCGGGTACTCGATACAGGTCAATGCCGGTTGCAGGACGGCCGAGAGCGGGCTCCCCTCCAGCGTGATGAGGGAGACCTCTTCAGGCACCTGGATATTGAACTCTCGCAGCAACTGCATCGCCTCGGCGGCCTGCACGTCGTGCTGCACCACCAGGGCGGTGAAGGGTAGATAGCGGTTGAGCAGACCGAGCAGGGCCTGGGCGTTGCCCTGGGCATCGATCACCAGTTGCTGGTTATAAGGCAGGGATTGCTGTTGCAGCGCCTCCTGATAACCGCGCAGGATCTGCTGGCCAGTCGGAGAGCGGCGATCGTCGAGCAGCAAGGCTATCTGGCGATGCCCCTTGCCAAGCAGGAAGCGGCAGGCGCTCTCGCAGGCAAAGGTGAGGTCGTAGCTGATCACCCCCGCCATATCATCGAGCAGCAGCAGGCGCTCCTCATCGGGCGGGTTGACCATCAATCCGATGCCAAGCACTGCATCACAGCGCCCACCGAGCAGCTCGTCGAGCGCCTGTTGCTGGGCCTCCTCGCTGTCAGCAAAGCGCAGCAGCAGGCTCTTACCGGCCTGGGTCAGCTGAGATTCAAGCGCAGGCAACAAGGTGGTGAGCAACTGATGGCTCTGGCTGGTCAGCAGCAGACCGATGCAGTCGGTTGCCTGGGTCGCCAGCGAGCGGGCCAACACATTGGGGCGGTAGTTGAGCTGCTCGACGGCCTGCAATACGGCTAGGCGGCTCTCTTCACGCACACCGCGCGAGCCGCTGAGCACCCGCGAGACGGTCGCCTTCGAGACATTTGCCAGACGTGAAACATCGGTAATATTCGCCATGGAGTGATTCCGGTAACCGGTTTACAACTTGTTTCATCGTACCAGATCCCCCACCGACGGCCAATGTGATTGGCCGATTTATCAACAGGGTGACCGCAGAAAAGGGGTTCAAAAGAGGCGAGGGATCGCCACGCCATGCAACGGGCCTCCCACCGCAGGAAAGCGGCAGAAGGCCCAAATGAGTTACTTGAGCAGGATGGAGGTCTGC
Organism: Aeromonas simiae; assembly: GCF_014892695.1. Taxonomy (NCBI): domain Bacteria; kingdom Pseudomonadati; phylum Pseudomonadota; class Gammaproteobacteria; order Aeromonadales; family Aeromonadaceae; genus Aeromonas; species Aeromonas simiae. The sequence goes on along the minus strand of NZ_CP040449.1, from coordinate 918,347 downwards.
TGGAGCCCCCCGTTGCCATAGACGATGTCGTTGCCGCGCGGCGAGAGATTGATGCTGCCGTAGTCGTAAGACATGTCGAGCACCTCCTCGGCGCCGGCGCCATTTCCCTTCCAAGACCAGGCAATCCAACCGACCGACTCGTCCTGCGCCTTATTCAGCAGGTAGTAGTGATCGACGTTGTTGGGTGCCTGGAAGCGCTTGTCACCGAACTCACCGAACAGGAAGGGCAGGCCCTGGGCCTTCATCTGGGCGATGGCGGCATCGATCTCGGCACTGGTGTCCCACAGCCAGTGGTAGGCGTGCAGGGAAAACAGCAGGTTCTTCCTAACATCGGCCCCCAGCAGCTCGCTGCCGCGCCCGGCGAGGAAGCTCTGCACATACTGGCCGCAGTGGGCCGCGTCGATCACCAGCGGCATGGTGTAGCCACCGTCGCGCAGCTGCTTGATGAGGCCCTTGTAGGTCGTGACGAAGTCCGCGTAATGGTTGGTGTCCTCCCCCCACTCGTTGGCGATGTTGAGCAGGATCTTGCCCTGGTACTTGGCATCCTGCATCACCGCCTTCCAACTGCCGAGCCACAGCGAGCTGACGGCGCTTTGCAGCGGCTGCGGGTTGCTCTGGCAGGTCACGTCACTCTCCCAATACATGGGCATGGCGACCATGTTGCGTGCGACGATGGCATCGAGCGCACTACGCAGCTGCTGCGCCGTGGTGCTCTTGCGCAGTTGCAGGCGCACCAGGTTGGCGCCGGTATTGGCGATCGGCGTGATGGCGGCCAGCGCCGCCCCTGGGTTGTCGCCGTACTGCAAGTTGATGCCACGGGCGACAAAGCGCTGGCCAGTGGCGGAATAAAGCTGGCCCTCTTTCACGTACATGTCGCCGCTGCCTGGGGGTGGTGTGGTGCTGGCCACCTTGCAGCTTTGGTTGTTCTCCCAGCCCCAGCCGTCGCCATCCGGATCGCTGGCGGCCGAGGCGCAGGTCGGGTAGCTGGTCGAGCCGCTCGCCACCTTGCAGCTTTGGTTGTTCTCCCAACCCCAGCCGTCGCCGTCCGGATCGCTGGCGGCCGAGGCGCAGGTCGGGTAAGTGGTCGCGGCCTGGGCCAATGGGCTCAGCAGCAAGGCGGGGAGCGTACAGCAGCCAAGCAGCATGGCGGCGATGATTGTCTTGTTCTTCACGTATCTATCCTTTTGTTTATCCACGGGATAAGCGGTCATTCCATAACCTGGACAGCGATACCGCACGACGCATTGCCACGGCATGATGGAAATACACCACCGGTGTTTTATCCGGGACCGGCAGGGCCGCCCACAGATAATCAGGGCCCTTGTTGTGATGGATCTTGCTGGGCAAAAAACGGCCACCGGCTCACGCTGGCAGCCCTATTGATGGTCAGTGGCTCGTCACCTTGATCGATTTCACGAACATATAGCCCCAGTCATTGGGCGCCTTGCCAAAGCTGATGCGGTTGCTGCCCGCTTGCAGCGTCACCGGGATCACCTTCTCCTCACCGACCTCACTGGTCTGGGGAAAATCGATCTGCTGCGGCTCGCCCCCATTGATCACCAAGGTGTTCTTCTTGCCGCCCCACTTGGCGTTGAAAAAGAGGTGCAGCCGGTATTGGCCCGCCTTGGGCAAGGTCACCGTCCAGGTCACCTTGTCCCCCTCGCTAGCAAACGGGCCGAGAAAGCCGTCGGCACCGATGGCCAGCTGATCCTTGGGGCTGGTGACCACATTGAGCAGGCCCTCCTTAGCCGATTGCTCGGCCAGCACCTCCTGCGCCATGCTCGGCACACTGAGCAGCGCCGCCAGCGCGGCCCCCATCAACACGCGTTTCTTCATTTTTGGCTCCTTGGCTAAGCGAGGTGGGCATAGCCCCTCGCCGCGACAAAACATAAAGCGGGCAGCACTGGGGCTGCCCGCCTTGCATTACTGCGCTATCACCTGAATGGATTTCACGAACATGTAGCCCCAGTCACCGGCGAACTTGCCAAAGCGGATCTCGTTCTTGCCCTGCTTGAGCTGCACCGGGATCACCTGCACTTGGCCGGCCTCGTCGGTCTGCGGGAACTCGATCGGGTAGCTGTCGCTGCCGTTGATGACCACGCTGTTCTTCTTGCCGCCCCACTTGCCGTTGAAGTGCAGGTGCACGTTGAAAGCGCCGGCCCAGGGAGCCTCGACATGCCAGCTTATATAGTCGCCCTCGTTGGCAAACGGGCCGGCAAAACCGTCCGCCGCCACGGCCAGTTGGTTCTCGGCGCTCTTAACCACATTAAGCGCCCCCTCCTTGACACCGAGCACAGCCGAGCTGAACGCGCAGTAGCTGGCCGGCAGCTCGCCATTGGCCTTTGTCACCTGCACCTTGATGGACTTGGCGCTCTGCGCCAGGCCGTCATCGGCGCTGAAGGTCAACTGGTACTCGCCAACCTGGGGGAACCAGGCGCGGGTTGCCGCCTGATCGGCGTGGCAGAAGTGGGCCTTGAGGGGCCCGCTGCTACGCCAACCCACCTTGACCTGCGGGGTCGGCAGTTGGTCGTCGCGCCAGGCACCGTGTAGCAAGACCCCCTGATCCAGCGTAGTGGTGAGATCGCGCCCGGCCTCCACCACCGGCGGCTGGTTCTGCTGGGTGTGCTTGATTGCGATGACGTTGGAGGGCTGGGACACCCCAGACTCGTTCTTGGCGATGACTCGGTAGTAGTAGGTCTGGCCCAAGGTGAGGGAGCGGTAGTCATCGCTAAACAGGCTCATCTTGCTCGGATCCCACTCGTTGCGACCGTCCGAGACATCCTTGCCGACCCGGCTCCATGGCCCCGTGGCGGTAGGGGCGCGCTCGATGTCATAAGCCCGCCCCACCGGCGCCCCCATCCAGTTGATGGCAAACGGCGAGTGGCTCTGGCGCAGCACGGGCGCATCCGGTGCCGGCAGCGCCGGAGCCTGCTCAAGGCCGGCCATCTGGGCCGAGGCCTGGCGCACCAGGTTGACCACCTCCATCTCCTGATTGGCTTTCCCCTCGACCGGGAAGCCGGGCAGGTGATAGCTGTAGTGACCCGTGTACTCCTTGTGCCAGTAGAAGCCGCCATCGTGGCGATGGCCGCGGCCCCCCCAGATAAAGCCTCCCGCCGCCTTAGCGCCATTCACCTCGCTATGGACGATGGACTGCATGATGTGATTGAGATCTTGGTGATCGAGCAGACCAAACTCCCCCACCAGATAGACCTTCTTGCCAGCGATGGCCGCCAGATCCTTTTTCACCTGATCCGGGTGGTTATTCCCAGCGTTGGTGTAGTAGTGGTTGCTGATGATGTCGACGTTCGGATCCTTGAGGGAAAAGTCATTGATCTTCTTGTAGGTGCCGTCGATGACCAACTGGTGCGGGGCGAGCTGCTTGATCCAGGCCGCGGTCTGGGTCAGGAAGGCCTCGTTGGTGTTCTCCAGCTCGTTGCCGGTCTCCCAGGCCATGATCGCCTTTTCGTCGTAGTAGTGACGACCGGTGACCGTGTTCTTGCGGGTGATCACCTGGCGGATGATGTCCCGATAGGCCTGATAGGTCTTGCTCGAGGTGTTGTAGAAGTCGTCGGCCTTCTCCTTGTAGAAGGCCGCTAGCTGCTCGCGGCCCCCCCACCACCACCAGTGATCGATGAAGGGGAGGATGAGGCGCAGCCCCTGCTTGTCGGCCTCGGCAATCATGTTGTCATAGACCACCATGGCCTTCTCGTTGAGGCGTGGCATCCCCTCGGCCGTGGCGGGCGCCAGAATGTGGGTCTCGCGGCCGCACGCCTTGTCACTCTCTTGCTCCACCGAGAGGACATAGACCCGCTGGGCCTTGGCGCCGGTCTGCACCATGGCGCGGATCCAGTTGGCTTGCTCTTCGGCAGTCGGCCACTTGAAGTACTGGCCCCAGCCGCGCGGGTCAGCCTTACACACGCCGCGCGCATCATCCTCGATGCGGTGCAGCTCGGGAGCGTGAATGCCGGCGAAGCGAAACGCCTGCTTGCCATCCATCAAGGCGGCGCCATCACGGGTGATGAAGTGCTCAAAGTGCGAGGGGGCGGCCAGGGCGCTGCCCGCCAGGGCTGACAGCACACACAAGCTCAGGGTATTGAATAATGCGCGTTTCATGCTTGCTCTCCTTAGAACCACACTTCGCCCTGGACACCGAAGTTCCAGGTGCTGGTCTTGCCGCTGCGCGAATAAGCGCCGGCCGAGAGGGTGCCCGTGCCCCAGTCGTAGTTACCGTCGATGGCATCGGCCACATCGCGGTCCCACTTGGCATAGGTGGCGAACAGGCGCAGTTGCGGCCGGCTCCAAAAGCCGGAGTCGAAGGTCAGGGTCGGTGCTATGGTGGCCTTGGTCATGCCGCCCTTGCCCTTGCTCCCCTCCACTCCCTTGAAGTTGTCGTCGTCGAGGTACTCGTAGCCGACCTCATACTGCATGGCGAAGTTCTTGGTGATCTGCTGCATCGGACGCACGCCGGCCACCCACATGCTGCGGCCCCAACCGCTGTCATCGCCGGTCCACCAGCGGTAGTTACTGTCTTTTTGATAGAAGGCGAAGGTCGAGACGTCCCAGCCATTGCCGAGGGAGGCCATGCCATCGAGCACCAGGCGCCAGGATTGGGTGTCATCGAGGTTGGCCCAGCCCCAGCCATTCTTGCCAAGGGAGTCCCCGGCCGCCAGGCCACGGCCAAACTGGGCGACGATGCGCGAATAGCCGCCGCTCAGGCCATAGAAGCCGTCGAGGTGATAGATACCGGTGATGCCGTAGCCCTTCTCGGCGCTCTGCTTCCAGCCGTTGCCCTCGTTCTGGTTCATGTGGTGAGCGACCAGTTGCAGATCGATGGGGCCGCCGCCCAGCTTCTTGAACCACAGGTTGAGGGAGTAGTCGTCCGGGTAGCCCTGCTCATCCTTGTCGTGGGGATAGCGCTTGGCCTCGTCGCTCGGGGTAAAGGCATACAGGCCAACGTCAAACTTGGCAAAGCCGAGATCGATGTTGTCGGCCCCGCCGCCAGTACCGTTGTACTGGATGTACTCCCAGTCAAACTGGTGGCTGGAGGTGTTGGAGCTGCTGTAGCGCTTGCCGCCCCAGAACACCACGTCCGGCGCAAAGTCGAGCTTGGTCAGCTGGGCATAGGCCTCGCGCACCTGGATGTCATGCCCGTCATCATCGACACAGTTCCAGTCGGCGGTGCAGTCGGTTTCGTGGGTCAGGTTGGCCTGGATCTTGGCCACCGGGCCGGCGTCGGAGGTGAGGGTCACCTGGGGGATCAGCTCAAGTTTGGTGTTGTCTTCATTGCCAAGGCGCCACTTGCCGTCTGGCATCAGGCTGACGGAGTCGACCCGGTTGCCGTCCTGGTTGGCCAGTACGCCGGAGCGCACATAGCCGTGCATGGCGAAGTCGTACTTTTCTGCCAGCGCAGTGCCACTGAACATGGCCAAGGTGAGCAGAGACAGAGGCATGATTTTGTTTATGTTTTCCATTTTTTCTTCCTTTTTATAACGTCCAACTGAAGTGGCGTAAGCCGCGCCGCACCACCGGTAACGCTCCCCTGCGGGCAACACATCCCCGCACGGTGGCGCGGCACCATGTCCTTTCTGTGTGGTTGAGAATCGCCCCGCAGGGCGATGGCATTGCTAGCGCTGTGGCAGCCAGGCGGCGCCGCGCACCCCGCTGCTGTCACCGTGCCGGGCCGGCAGCAGCCGGGTCAGGCAGCGGTCGGTGAACAGCCAAGGGGTGATAGCGGCCGGCAGATCCTCATAGAGGCTCGCCACGTTGGAGAGGCCACCGCCGAAGACGATGACGTCCGGATCGAGCAGGTTGATGACGCTCGCCAGGCTGCGCCCCAGGGCGTGGATGAAGTGGCCGTAGTGGGCCTGCGCCTCGGCATCTCCCTCTGCGGCCGCCATCAAGATCCCCTGCGGTGACAGGCTGCGACCATGGCGCTCGACGAAGCGCCCGGCAAAGCCGGTGCCCGAGACGAAGCGCTCGATGCAGTTGCTGCGCCCGCAGTAGCAGGGCTGAGCCGGGCCATCAAACTGGGGGGTATAGCCGGGCAGCGGATTGTGCCCCCACTCGCCGCTGATGGCGTTGGGGCCCACCAGCAGGCGCTGGTGCGCCACGATCCCACCGCCGCAGCCGGTGCCGAGGATCACCCCGAACACCAGGTTGGCGCCGCTGCCGGCGCCGTCGAGCGCCTCGGAGAGGGTGAAACAGTCAGCATCGTTGGCCATCCACACCGGCTGACCGAGCGCCGCCTCCAGATCGGCCTTGAGCGGGTGGCCGTTGAGGAACAGGCAGTTGGCGTTCTTGATACAACCGTTATCGCTGCGCACCGCGCCGGGCAGGCCGATGCCGATGCTAAAGGGGGCGCCGGCCTCCTCGGCAAAACCGCGAATAAAGCCAGTTACCACTTCGATAAAGGTGGCGTAGCCCTGCTGCGGGGTCGCGATGCGGCGCCGGCAGCGCTCGTTGCCAGCGGCATCGAGCAGCAGCCCCTCCATCTTGGTGCCGCCGATATCCAGTCCCAGTCGTAACATGCTGCGACTCCTTTTTCTGATCAGGCCGCCTGACGGCGGTAGATGTCGATGAGCTCGACCACCAGCTCCTTGGCCAGCATGGAGGTCATCAGGTGATCCTGGGCGTGCACCAGTACCAGAGTGACGGCGATCTCGCCGGTGCCCTGATCGGCCTCGATCAGCTTGGTCTGCACCGCGTGGGCGGCGTTGGCCGCCTCGGTGGCCTGCTTGAGCAGATCGTCGGCCTCACTAAACTGGCCCTGCTTGGCGCAGCGCAGCGCCTCGTAGCAGAGGCTGCGGGACTGGCCGGCATTGATGATGATGCCCATGACGGTTTCTTCGAGATCAAACATGCTGTACTCCTTGTGTTGCTGTCGGGGCCGGCTTAGAAGCCGCCGCGGCGCGATACGTCGGCGAACCACTCGCCGCTTTTCTTGATGCGGCGCTCGCCGCTTTCCAGATCAAGGCGGATGAAGCCATAACGGTTCTTGTAGGCATTGCTCCACGACCAGTTGTCGATGAAGGTCCACAAGTGGTAGCCGAGGCACTGGCACCCCTCGCCGATCCCCTTGTGTACCCAGCGCAGGTGGTCGCTGACGAAGGCGATGCGGTAGTCATCCTGGATCTGGCCATCCTCGCCGAGGAACTTCTCCTCCCCCTCGACCCCCATGCCGTTCTCGGAGATAAAGCAGGGGATGTTGCCGTAGTGGTCGCGCAGGTTGGTGAGGATGTCGTAGATCCCCTTCTCGTAGATCTCCCAGCCCCGGTGCGGGTTCATCTTGCGCCCCGGCATCTCGTAGTAGTCGAAGAACCACTCCGGCATGAAGGGGCTGGCGGGGTTGACCGCGTTGCTGCGCGCCTTGACCCGGCGCGGCTGGTAGTAGTTGACCCCGAGCAAGTCCACCTTGCCGGCGGCCAGCAGCGCGCGATCGCCCGGCTCGCAGGGCGGCAGCTGATCATATTCCCGCAGCAGCGCCACCAGCTCGCTCGGGTATTCGCCGCGCACCGCCGGATCGAGAAAGCTGCGGTTGAAGAAGAGATCGGCGATGTTGGCCGCCTTCAGATCCGCCGGGTGCTGGGAGCGCGGATAGGAGGGGGTCAGGTTGAGGATGATGCCGATCTGCCCATCCTGGCCCTGACTGCGATAAGCCTGCACCGCCTTGGCGTGGGCCAGCATGGTGTGATAGGCCACGGTGGCGGCGCGGCGAAAATCGACCACGTTCGGGTAGTGGAAGTCGTAGAGATAGCCCCCCTCCACCGGCACGATCGGCTCGTTGAAGGTGAACCAGTGCTTGACCTTACCCCCGAACAACTGGAAGCAGGTGGCGGCAAACTCGGCGAAGGCATCGACCACCTCACGGCTCTCCCAGCCCCCCTTCTCCTGCATCACCATCGGCATGTCGAAGTGGAACAGGTTGATGAAGGGGGTGATGCCGCGCGCCAGCAGCTCGTCGAGCATGGCGTGGTAGAAGCGCACCGCCTCCGGGTTGGGCTCACCCCGCCCTTCGGGCAGTAGACGGGCCCAGGCGATCGAGGTGCGAAAGCTGTTGTGGCCAATTTGCGCCATCAGGGCGATGTCATCGCGAAAGTGCTGATAGAAGGTCGAGGTATCGGCCGGGCCGACCTGCTGGTGAAAACGGTGCGGCTCGATGGCGAACCAGTGATCCCAGATGGTCGGGGCCTTGCCCCCTTGCAAGCTGGCGCCTTCGGCCTGGGGGGCAGATGAGGCACTGCCCCACCAGAAGGTGTCGGGGAAACGGTACTGCATGATGATTCTCCTCTGGGCCGCCCCACAGGGCGGCCGGCAGCAATGGGGATTAACGGGCGTTGGCAGTGGCCATGGGGGCGCTGACGGCCTCGTCATTCTGGTCGTCGGCCTCCTGCTTGAGCAGGGTGCGCTCATAGGCCTTCAGGAACGGGTAGTACATGACGGCGGCCGAGCACATGCACAGGACGCTCATCACCGCCGGACTGATGGCCCAGTTGGCGGCCCAGGAGGCGCCGATGGGGCCGGGGGTGGTCCAGGGGGTCAGCGAGGCGACGCGGGCGACCAGCCCCAGATCGAGGGCGAACCAGGCCAGGGTGGCGTTGATCATCGGCACCAGGATGAAGGGCAGGAAGAACACCGGGTTCATCACGATCGGGGCCCCGAACAGGATTGGCTCGTTGATGTTAAACAGGCCGGGCACCACCCCCATCTTGCCGATGGAGCGCAGGTGCGCCGCCTTGCTGCGCAGCAGCAGGAAGGCCAGCGGCAAGGTGGAGCCAACCCCGCCGATCAGCAGGTAGTGATCCCAAAATCCTTGCAAGAAGATGTGCGGCAGCGCCTCGCCGGCAGCCATGGCGGCCTGGTTATTGGCCAGGTTGGCCATCCAGAACGGGTTCATGATGCCGGTCACGATGAGGGCACCGTGGATGCCGGCAAACCAGAGGATCTGGCACAGCAGCACCGCCAGCAGCATGGCAGGCAGCGAGTCGGAGGCCGCCACCAGCGGCTCGACCAGCGACATGATGGCCTGCGGCAGGATCATGCCGGTGCTGCTCTCGATCAGCAGGTTGAGCGGATGCAGGGTCAGGATGATGACCAGCACCGGGATCAGCACCTCAAAGGAGCGGGCCACACCGGTCGGCACCTGGGGCGGCAGCTTGATGGTGACGTTGCGGCGCTTGAGCAGAGCGTACATCTCGGAGGCATAGATGGCCGTCAGCAGGGCGGTGAAGATCCCCTGACCCGAGAAGTACTGCATCGAGATAGCCCCCTCCTTGACCGGCGCGGCCACCAGCATGAAGGCCATCAGGCAGAGCAGGCCGGTGGTCACCGGATCCAGCCCGTTCTGGCGGGCCAGGCTAGCGCCGATGCCGACCGAGATGAACAGGGTCATCAGCCCCATGCTGAGCTGGAACGGCAACAGCAGCTGGGTCTGGTAGGTGCTGGCAAAGTCGAGCCAGGCACGGGCGAAGCCCCACTGGGTCTCCGGCGAGAAGGGCGGGTAGATGAACACCAGCATGAAGCTGCCGACAATCATGAACGGCAGTGCGGCGATGAAGCCGTCGCGGATGGCCTGGATGTACTTCTGCTGCCCGAGGCGTCCGGCCAGGGGGCTGATCTTCTGCTCGATCAGTGAGACGAAGCGGTCGTAAAAGGTACTCATGGACTCTTCCTTGTAGTGGTAAGCAAAATCAGCCGATCAGCGACAGGGCGTGATCCAGCACCTTGTCACCCCGTTGCATGCCGTAGTCGATCATGTCGATGACGGCGACCGGCACCCCGTGCGGCGCGGCGCGGCCGGCCAGCTCGGCCTGCATGTATTTCACCTGCGGCCCCAGCAGCACCACCTGGTAGTGGGGCATCTGGGCATCGAACTCGCTGGCACCGAAGGCGTTGATCTCCGCCGCTAGGCCACGTTTGGCCGCCTCTTCCTTCATCTTCTTGACCAGCAGACTGGTGGACATACCGGAGGAGCAGCACAGCATGATCTTGTTCATCAACGAATCTCCCTGAGTAGTAATGGACGATGAAATCACGGGGCCATTGAAACACAACGGAAACCGGTTTCCATTGTTTTCCGTATGCTTTGTGATTGAGATCGCTCAAGGGAAAGGCTTGACCATGATTTCTGTGAGGCGGATTGGAAAAATCGGAGCGGAAACCGAAGCGGCAGGATTGTTTCCAAGAAAAGAGGCAAAATGGACACACCATCGCCGTGGGGCCAGTGAGGACGTAAGAGACGAATGAACATGCAGGTCATGGGGATGCTGGTCAGCATCATCGAGCAGAGAATGGTGCCGGTGGCCAACTGGCTGACCCGCAGCCGCCACGTGATGGCCCTGCGCGACGGCTTTCAGTTGGCGATGCCCTTCATCATCGTCGGCAGCCTGCTGGTGCCGCTGCTCTATCCCCCGATCGCCCCCGATAACCTGCATCCGCTGGCCACCGGACTGCGCCAGCTCTCGCAACAGCTCACCCCCTGGCTCCACCCTGTCTACAGCCACACCACCGGGCTCATCGCGCTGATCATCGCCTTCGGCGCCTCGGCCAGCCTGGCTAAGGCCTACCAGATGCCGGAGCGGCTCAGCGGCCTGTGCGGCTGCGTCGCCTTCCTGCTGCTCATCGACTTTCGGTCGCTGCAAAGCGGGGTGTTTGGTTATCTCGGGGGGCTGGGCATCTTCACCGCCCTGCTGGCGGCCTTCTACACGGTGGAGGTGATCCGTCTGTTCCACCGCGCCGGCTGGATCATCTTCTTTCCCGACGAGGTGCCGCTGATGACCCGGCAGGGCTTTCAGCTCATCATCCCGCTGCTGTTTGTCACCCTCTCCTTGAGCCTGCTGCGGCTGTGGTTGCAGAGCCATTTCGGCATCTCGATGCCGGAGCTGATGGAGCAACTGTTCCAACCGCTGGTGACCGGCGCCGACACCCTGCCGGCCCTGCTCATCGCTCTGCTGGTGGCCCACCTGCTCTGGTTCATGGGGGTGCATGGCGCCCTCATCGTCAATGGCCTGCTCTCCCCTTTCTGGATGGCGGGGCTCAGCGCCAACCAGAGTGCGCTGATGGCGGGTGAGCCGCTGCCGCACATCTTCTTGCAGGGATTTTGGGACTACTACCTGCTGATCGGCGGCATCGGCACCACCCTGCCGCTGGTGTTCATGGCGATGCGCAGCCGCAGCCGCACCCTGCACTCGGTCGGCCGGCTCGGCTTCATCCCTTCCCTGTTCAACATCAATGAGCCGATCCTGTTCGGCTTTCCCATCATCATGAATCCGCTGTTCTTTCTGCCCTTCATCGGGGTGCCGATGATCAACGCCACCCTGGCCTGGCTGCTGACCCAGTGGGGCTATCTGGATCGCTTCGTGGCCATGCTGCCCTGGTCGATGCCCTCCCCTCTCGGCGCCGCCTGGGCGGCCAACGGCAGTTGGGCCAACGCCCTGATGGTGCTGGTCTGCATTCTCAACAGCTATGTGCTCTATCGCCCCTTCTTCATCGCCCACGAGCGGATGCTGCTAGAGCAAGAGACGGCGCGCCAGCAGCGGGCGAGCAGGGGTTAGCCACCGCCGGAGCCCTTTATCGATCTAGGCTCGGGAAGCTCAGGCTCACTTGGGGGAGCGCAGGGCGAGAGCCGAGCTGCGGGGAATGCGGGCTCCAGTGAGCCAGCGACCCAGCGCGTTTAAGAAGAGGTGACGCGCCTATCTCCCCGGCAGAGGAGTCAGACGCCAGATTGCAGCGCTTAAAACAGCAACCGCTAAAGTGCCAGTCACTAAGTGTCGCAGCGCTGAACTCATCGTCGCTCCACTCACTCCCCTCGCCCTAGCTCGCCTCGTGGCCGCAATTAGCCAGCGCTAGGCGACAGAGCAGGCGATCGAGATATTCGTGAGGTGGCAGCATGATGGCATGCCCGTGGGATCAGAAAGGGAGTGGGGTTTTACAACCTGAGGGGTGCTTGACTAAGGTCTATTCGCTTAACTGACCACAACAGGAGTGCGAACATGAAGCGAATCATTGTGTTGCTGGCGCTGTGCGCCATGGGGATTGGCGCGGCTCAGGCCGCTCCTATGCAAAGCTGCGCCGATCAGGCGGCTGCCAAGAAGCTGGCCGGGGCGGCCAAGACCAGCTTTGTCGACAAGTGCATGCGTACCCAGAATCAAGCCAGCCCCATGGCCCGTTGTGAGCAGGCCGCCAAGGAAAAAAAGCTCTCTGGCGCGGCTAAAACCAGCTTCGTCAACAAGTGCGTCAAGGATGCCGGTGGCCCAGGCATGGGCAATCACTGCGAGCAGGCGGCTACCGACAAGAAGCTGGCCGGGGCTGCTAAGACCAGCTTCATGAAAAAATGCATGAAGGACATGAAAGGCAGTTAATGAGCCGCCAATACAAACAAGGGAGCCCAGGCTCCCTTTCGTTTTTCTGGTAGGTCACCCGTTGAGTGCAGGCAAGCCCTCGTGACGGGCGGGCATCAAGTGACCATGCAAAGGCGCCAGAAACGTGACGCTGGGCAGGAAATGAAAAGGGGGATCCTCGCCCCCCTTCTCATGTGGCTGGATCACTCAGCCATTGCCAGCCCGGGCAAACCGCCCCTTGGCCTGCACCTGATAATGGCCGGTGGCTGCGGGTACAAAGGCCGACTGGCCCGGCTGCAAGCTCAGCGACGCGCCCCCCTGCACCAACGACAACTCGCCATCGATGGCCAGCAGCACCTCGGCGCTGGCGCTGTGCAGCTCGTGCTGCCCGGCCGGGTAGACGCTGAAAGTGAAATCCGGCACCGGTACCTCAAAGTGCTGCACCGCCCCCTCCATGCTGGGCGCCAGTATTATCTTCTCCGCCGGCGTGGGCTCGCAGCGGGTGCAAGAGAGTAGCTCCTCCACGTCCATGTGCTTGCCGGTCAAGCCGGCGCGCAGCACGTTGTCCGAGTTGGCCATGATCTCCAGCCCCGTGCCTCGGATGTAGGCGTGCGGCGTGCCGGCGCCTAAGTACATGGCCTGGCCCGGCGTCAGGGTCACCACGTGGAGCAGCAGCGGAGCAAACAGCCCCACGTCCCCTGGGTATTGCTCGAACAAGGCGAGCACCGCGGCGAAGGTCTCCTCCTCGCGGTGGGCCAGGGCAGCGGCGTGCAGTGCCGCGAGCGCCTCCTCTTTGGCATGCCCCTGCAAGGTCAGCAGGGCGCGAAAAAAGCCAGCCAGCCCGGAAGGGGTCTGCTGGGCGGCGAAGGCGCTGACCAAGGGCGCGAGGCTCGGTGCCGCTACCCGCTGGAACAGGGCGAGGATGGCGGCGAAGTCACGAAAGCCGTTCATTGCCTGATAGGGAGTGAGGGCGAACACCAACTCGGGCTTGTGGTTATCATCGCGGTAGTTGCGGTTCGGCGCGTTGGCGGCGAGCCCGGCGGCGTTATCGCGGGCAAAGCCGGCCTGAGCTTGCGCCTTGCTCGGGTGCACCTGTACCGAGAGAGCCTTGTCGGCACACAACACTTTGAAGAGAAAAGGTAAGGCACCAAAGCGGGCCACGGTGGCGGCGCCGAGAGTGGCCTCGGGGTGGGCGGCAATGAGGTCGGCCAGGCGAGTGGGTGCACCGTCTAGCTCGACCAAGGAGCAGCCGTTGGGGTGGGCGCCCATCCACAACTCGGCCTGGGGCACCCCTTCAGGGTTGGGTAGACCAAACAGAGTGGTGAGGGCAGTGCGGCTGCCCCACGCATAATCCTGAACCGGGTTGGTCATGCGGTAGAAGGGTGAGAGCGCGATCTGAGTCATGCGACATCCATGGCAAAAAGGTGATCGGCACACTCGGTACCGATGCAACGTGAAACAAAGGGAAACCGCTTTCCATTATAATCCGATCTGACGCCAAGTACACTAGCGAGCGTCATGGGAGGCTCTTTCTGCCACTCCGACTTCATATGCTACTGTTTAATTTCATAAAGTCGACGGAAGAAAGAGATGCGCATGGATAACCCACAAAAGGTGCCGATCCCTCCCCCCTCCCATGCTCTCATTGGTGACGATCCCGCGCTTAGCCTGACATCTAAGACCATCGGCGATGCCCCTTCTCTTGATGAACTCAAGGCCAGGCTGGTCGCCATCGAGCGCAGCCATGGCGTGATCGAGTTCACCGCGGAAGGCATCATCACCCGTGTCAACGATCACTACCTGAAACTGACAGACTATCCGCGCGAAGCCCTGCTCGGCCAGCATCACAGTCTGCTCTGCCCCCCCGACTATGTTGCCAGCGATGAGTACCGCCTCTTCTGGCAGCGCTTGCGCCAAGGCCAACCATGCAGCGGCCGCTTCCTTCGTCGTGGCCACCAGGGCCGCCACTACTGGATCCAGGCCAGCTACACCCCGCTCATCGGCGGCGATGGCCGAGTCAGCCGCATCGTCAAGTATGCCCACGATGTCACGCAGAACGTGGAGACAGAGCAAAAGGTGCTACGCCAGGGACAGTTACTCGACATCATGCTATCGGCTCAGGATGGTTTCCTGCTCGATCACAACCTCGCCGGCGCCTGTGACAAGCTCTTCTCCCGCCTGCTCGGGGTCACCGAAAGTGAATTTGGCTTCATCGGCATTGTGCAGGGTAGCGGCGAACAAACCTGTCTCTACCTCCCCTCCATCTCCAACCTCTCCTGGGATGAACGTACCCGAGCTTGGTACGAACAGCAGAGCCGCACCCGTGGAGGCCTCATCTTTAGCAACCTCAACAACCTGTTCGGCCATGTGGTGACCCACAACACTACGGTCTGTACCAACCATCCCTCCAGCCACCCGGCCAGTCGTGGTTTTCCCCCCGGCCACCCTCAGTTGCACTCTTTTCTTGGCATTCCCGTCACCTATGGGGGCAAGGCCATCGGCATGATTGCCTTGGCCAATCGCCAACAAGGTTACGATGAGTCAGTGATCCAACTACTCGAGCCGCTGGTCGCCACCCTCGGTACCCTGATCCATGCCCGAACCCTGGAAGATGAGCGTAACCGGATGGAGAGCGCATTGCGCTTTAGCGCCGGCCATGACTTTCTGACTCAGCTCCCCAACCGCAGCCTCTTCTTCGAGCAGGCCAGCGCTCTGTTCGCCGGCCCGCATCGGCGCAAAGCCGGTCGCCACTGTCTGGCGCTTCTCGACATCGATCACTTCAAGAGGATCAATGATGAGCATGGTCACCTGGTCGGCGATGCAGTACTCAAGGAGCTGGCCAGGCTGCTCCAAGAGACCCTGCGCGAACAGGATCTGGTGGCCAGAGTCGGGGGCGAGGAGTTCGCCGTGCTGCTGCACGACGTCACGCTGGCCAATGCCTACCAGACCCTGGAGCGGCTACGCAAGGAGGTTGACGGCCACCCGTTTTGCCACGAGTCACGACTCTTACACCTGACCATCAGCGCCGGCGTCACCCCCTATCACCCCACACTGACATCGGTCGATGACTGGCTACAGGAAGCCGATCACCTTCTCTATTGCGCCAAGCACAAGGGGCGCAACCGGGTCGAAAGCCAGCCATGAAAAAGGGCCCTTCAGGGCCCTTTGTTATCTGATTTGAAGATCAGATCTGGTTATGCTCGCTGCGCCCCTTGGTGAAGTAACGCATGACCAGCACGAAGAAGATGGGCACGAAGAAGATGGCCAGCACGGTGGCCGTGATCATCCCCCCCATCACACCGGTACCGATAGCGTTACGGCTGCTGGCGCCAGCGCCGGTACTGATCACCAGCGGCAGCACGCCAAGGCAGAAGGCGAGCGAGGTCATCAGGATCGGGCGCAGACGCTGACGCGAGGCCTCCAGCACGGCGTCACCAAGCTTCATCCCCTTGTCGTACAGCTCCTTGGCGAACTCAACGATGAGGATGGCGTTCTTGGCCGACAAGCCGATGGTGGTGAGCAGGCCCACCTGGAAATAGACGTCATTTTCCAGCCCGCGCAGGGTGGCGGCCAAAATGGCCCCGAGAACCCCAAGCGGCACCACCAGCATGACCGAGAACGGAATACTCCAGCTCTCGTAGAGGGCCGCCAAGCAGAGAAACACCACCAGGAGCGAGATGGCGTAGAGCGCAGGCGCCTGAGCCCCCGCCTCGCGCTCCTGATAAGAGAGCCCCGTCCACTCGATGCCCACCCCTTCCGGCAATTTCTCGACCAGCTTCTCGATGGCCGCCATGGCGTCACCGGTACTCTTGCCGGGGGCCGCCTCACCCACTATCTCCATCGCCGCCACCCCGTTGTAGCGTTCCAGGCGCGGGGAGCCGAAGCTCCACTCGGTCGTAGCAAACGAGGAGAAGGGCACCATCTGGCCGCTGCTGTTACGTACGTACCAGAGGCTGAGATCTTCCGGGTTCATCCGGAAGGGAGCATCGGCCTGCATGTAGACCTTCTTCACCCGGCCGCGATCGACGAAGTCGTTCACATAGGAGGAGCCCCAGGCCGACGACAACGTGGTGTTGATGTCGCTGATGCTAAGCCCCTGGGCCAGCGCCTTGTCGTAGTCAATCTTGATGTCGAGCTGCGGCGTATCCTCCATCCCGTTCGGGCGCACCCGCACCAGAGTCGGATCCTGCGCAGCCATGCCGAGCAACTGGTTACGCGCTTCCATCAGCTTGTCATGGCCAACGCCACCGCGATCTTGCAGATAGAAGTTAAAACCGGTGGCCGTCCCCAGCTCTGGGATGGAAGGCAGGTTAAAGGCAAACACCTGCGCCTCCTTGATGCTGAGCAGATAGCCCATGGCGCGGCCGATGATGGCATTGGCGCTGCGCGAGGCTCCCTGACGAACATCCCAATCCTTGAGCTTGATAAAGGCCATCCCGGTGTTCTGGCCGCTACCGGCAAAACTGAACCCAGCGATGGTCAGCACCGACTCGACGTTATCCTTCTCGTGCTCGAGGAAGTAGGTACGCATGTCGCTCAGCACGGTCTCGGTGCGCTCCTTGGTGGCCCCCACCGGCAGCTGCACCATGGACATGATCACCCCCTGATCCTCTTCCGGCAGGAAGGAGCTGGGCAGGCGAATGAACAGGATGGCCAGCACCACCAGCATGGCGGCATAGATGATGCTATAGCGGGCCCCCTGCTTGATCACCTTGCGCACCCCGCTCTGATAGCGCTGGGTGCTGGCGTCAAACAGACGGTTGAACCAGCCAAAGAAGCCGCGCTGCTGGCCAAACTCGCCATGCTTGAGCGGCTTGAGCAGGGTGGCGCACAGGGCCGGGGTCAGGATCAGCGCGACCAGCACCGACAGGGTCATGGCCGAGACGATAGTGAGCGAGAACTGCCGGTAAATCGCACCGGTCGAGCCACCAAAGAAGGCCATCGGCACGAACACCGCCGAAAGCACCAGGGCGATACCGACCAGGGCGCCGGTGATCTGATCCATCGACTTGCGGGTCGCCTCAAGTGGAGAGAGCCCCTCTTCACTCATCAGACGCTCCACGTTCTCGACCACCACGATGGCGTCATCCACCAAGAGGCCGATGGCCAGCACCATACCGAACATGGTCAGGGTGTTGATGGAAAAGCCAAACGCCGACATGACGCCGAAGGTGCCAAGCAGCACCACGGGCACCGCGATAGTCGGGATCAAGGTAGCGCGGAAGTTCTGCAAGAACAGATACATAACGCAGAACACCAAGATGATCGCCTCGATCAGTGTCTGGGCCACCTCCTCGATGGAGATCTTGACGAACGGGGTGGTGTCATAGGGGTAGACCACCTTGACGCCGTTCGGGAAATAGGCCGACAGCTCGTCCACCTTGGCCTGCACCTTCTCGGCAGTATCCAGCGCGTTGGCGCCGGTCGCCAGCTTGATCGCCAGGGCGCCGTTGGCCTGCCCGTTATAGAGCGCCTCGGCATCGAAACGCTCGCCATTGAGCTCAACTCGCGCCACATCCCCCAGACGAACCTTGGAGCCATCCTGATTCACCCGCAGCAGGATGTTCTGGAACTGCTCCACGGTGGAGAGACGGGTCTGACCCATGATGGTGGCGGTAAATTGCTGATCGGTCACCGCCGGGGTGCCCCCCAACTTACCGAACGCCACCTGAGCATTCTGGCTCTGGATGGCGGCCTTGACGTCATCAGGGGTCATCTGCACCCGATTAAGCTTGTGCGGATCGAGCCAGACGCGCATGGCGTACTGACTGCCGAACACGGTCACCTCACCCACCCCGTCGAGACGACTGAGGGGCTCTTTGAGGTTACTCACCAGATAGTCAGAGAGATCCTGACCACTCAGGGAGCCATCGGTGGAGATGATACTCATCACCATCAGGAAGCTGCTCGAGGTCTTCTCGACCCGGATCCCCTGGGACTGCACCTCTTGCGGCAACAGCGACATGGCCTGTTGCAGCTTGTTTTGCACCTGTACCTGGGCAATGTCGGGGTCAGTACCCGGCTGGAAGGTGAGGGTCACCGAAGCATTGCCCGATGAATCCGATTCGGCGGACATGTAGAGCAGGTGATCCAGCCCGGTCATGTTCTGCTCGATGATCTGGGTCACCGAGTCTTCCACCGTCTTGGCGGAGGCGCCCGGATAACTGGCCGAGATCCCCACCGCCGGCGGGGCGATAGTGGGATACTGGGCCACCGGCAATTTCAGGATTGCCAGCCCCCCCGCCATCATGATCACCAAGGCGATCACCCAGGCGAAGATGGGTCTGTCTATGAAAAATCGTGCCATTTGGCGACTACTCCATTACTTGCTCTGGGGCGCGGCCGGGGTGGCGGCGGCCTTTGCTTCACTGGGATTGACGTCGGCGCCCGGCTTGACCTTCTGCAGGCCGGCGACGATCACCTTCTCGCCCGCCTTGAGTCCGGACTCAACCAACCAGTTGTTGCCCACCATGCGGCTCACCTGCACATCGCGAACCTCGACCTTGTTATCTGCGCTCACCACCATGACAGAGGCGCCCCCACGCGGGGTACGGCTGACCGCCACCTGCGGCACCAGCAGTGCATCCTGACGCTGTCCCTCCTGCAAGGTGGCGCGCATGAACATGCCCGGCATCAGCAGGTTGTGGGTGTTGGGCACCACGACCCGCAGGGTCACCATACCGGTGGTCTCGTCGACGGAGACATCGGAGAACTGCAGCGAACCCGCCTCGGGGTAAACACTGCCATCTTCCAGCGTGAAGTTGACCGGCGCGCCATGGCGCTCATCGGTCTTGAGCTTGCCAGCCGCAGCCAACTGCTTGAGACGCAGCAGGTCGGCAGTCGACTGGCGCACATCCACGTACATGGGATCGAGCTGCTGGATGGTGGTCAAGGCGGTGGCCTGCTGGGCAGTCACCAGGGCCCCCTCGGTCACCGCCGAGCTGCTGATGCGACCGCTGATGGGGGCCGTGATGCGGGTGTAACCCAGATTAATCTCGGCGGTGCGCTGCGCCGCCTTGGCGGCCATCACCTCGGCCTGCGCCTGCTTCCAACTGGCCAGAGCGTCGTCATAGTCCTGGCTGCTGATGGATTTCACCTTGAGCAGCGACTCGTAACGCTTGGCCTTGAGCTGGGCGGTACGCTCGTTGGCCTGCGCCTTGGCCACATTGGCCCTGGCCGAGGCCACCTCGGCCTCATACAGCGAAGGATCGATCTGATAGAGCAGATCGCCGGCCTTGACGTCAGAGCCCTCGATAAAGAGGCGCTTTTGCAGTATGCCACTCACCTGAGGACGCACCTCGGCGATGCGTAAGGCGGAAGTGCGGCCGGTCAGTTCGGTGTCGAGCGTCACGGTGGATGCACCGAGAGTGACCACGTCCACCGCGGTCGGCGGCATCTGTCCCTGGGTGGGGCCGGCCTGCTCACCGCAACCTGTCAGTGCTCCACCGGCCATCACGGCCAACAGCAGAGCAAGAGTATGTTTTTGCATGAAGAGTCTACGCCTCTGTTACCTATCGGGCAGCCGCTTCACGACGAAGCCGGCTGGCAAAAAAACGTGAGTGGGTTAATATACAAACATTCACGAATGTATGTAAGTTACTTTTCCTTCTTTTTACACTACGCAATCAGGTGGAGAACGCCCTTCCTTATATGGCCAGAAGAACCAAAGAAGAAGCCCAGCAAACCCGCGAGCGCATCATGAACACCGCGCTCGATCTCTTTTGCCGCCACGGTCTGGCCAAGACCAGCCTGAGCGACATCGCCCAGGCCGCCGACCTGAGCCGGGGGGCCATCTACTGGCACTTCAAGAACAAGGACGAGCTGTTTGCCTCACTGTGGGAGGAGCTGTGCGCGCCGCTGGCCCAGCAACTCTATGCCTGCATCGATCCGGCCGAAGCCGACCCGCTCGGGCGTCTGAGAATCTTTCTGCGTGAAGCGCTGCACCAGGTCAGCACGGCGCCGGCCCACCGCCAGATGTTCAGCCTGATGTTCAGCCTCGAGTCGATGGAAGGGGAGACCCATACCCTGCGTACCCACATGCGTGAACAGGCGCAGCAGTTCTTCCGCGATCTCGAAGCCACCCTGAACAACGCCAAGCAGCAAGGACAACTGCCTCCCCACACCAATACCGCCCGCTGCGCCACCCTGCTGCACTGTGCACTGGATGGTTACATCCTTAACTGGATGCACTTCCCCGAACGCATCAGTCTGGAGCAGGAGACCGATTTCCTGCTCGACAACTTATTTGCTTTGTTGCGCCAAACCGGTGGCATGCATGCATAACGCCCCCCCTCTGCCGGCCGGCAGCCACCTGCTGCTGCTCGGTGACGATGGCCTACTCGCCGCCCGCCTGCTGCAAGCCGGCATGGTGGTCAGCCTCTACCATCACGACATTGCGGCCGCTCAGGCCGCATCGCTGGCGGCCGGCCTGCCGGTTCGTGTCTGCCGCCTAGAGCAGCTCAGCACGCCGGTGCCCTTCGCCGCCGCTTGGCTCGAGCCGGCCCATTTTTCTGTGGAGAAGGCGCTTCCCCATTTGCCCGCCCTGCTCAAACCGGGGGCGTCGCTCTACCTATTGCGCCCCACGCCACTGCCCACGCTACCCCCTGGATGGCGGCAAATAGATGAACAGCACCTCATCCGGCTCCCCTAGCCCGCCGGGTTCCATTTGGCTGAGCCTCTGTTTACACTGATGCCGTTCTTCCCCCATCAAGGAGGCCGGATGCGCTATTTTCTCCTGTGCGGTGTCACACTGCTGCTCGCCGCCTGCTCCAGTACGCCGGATCAGGCACCGCCTCCCACCAGCCGCAACCAGGCGTTTGATGGCTTCTACCAGCAGTGGCGCGGCGTGCCCTATCGCATGGGCGGCAACTCGCGCGCTGGCCTCGACTGCTCGGCCTTCACCCAGCTCGCCTACCAGCAGGTGTTCGGCCTCTCTTTGCCGCGCACCACCACCTCCCAGGCCAACCTCGGTCAGCCCATTACCCGCAGCCAGCTGCGTCACGGCGATCTGGTCTTCTTCAAGACCGGCTGGAACCAGTACCACGTCGGGGTCTATACCGGAGCGGGCGAATTTATCCACGCCTCCACCAGCAAGGGGGTGATCCGTTCGCGCCTCGATAACGTCTACTGGCGCAAGCATTACTGGCAGGCCCGCCGCATGGACCCCATCCTGCTGATGGTGCAACAGTCCGCCTACGGGTCATGAAACGCTCATTAAAGGGCGAAAAACAAGCAAACATACTCAAAAAACCGCCAAACGGGCTTTTACCATCAATCTTTTTCGTTCTCGGGGTTCACAAGCGCCAAGATTCTGGTAGTATGCGCCTCGCACTTGGGGAGGGGTTCCCGAGCGGCCAAAGGGATCAGACTGTAAATCTGACGGCTCTGCCTTCGAAGGTTCGAATCCTTCTCCCTCCACCATCTATCAAGTGCAACAATCAGGAAATATCCCGTGGAGGGGTTCCCGAGCGGCCAAAGGGATCAGACTGTAAATCTGACGGCTCTGCCTTCGAAGGTTCGAATCCTTCTCCCTCCACCATCTTCCTGAACACAATATGCAATGCCCCTGTGGAGGGGTTCCCGAGCGGCCAAAGGGATCAGACTGTAAATCTGACGGCTCTGCCTTCGAAGGTTCGAATCCTTCTCCCTCCACCACTCTTCAGAGACCCCGGCTTTGCCGGGGTTTCGCATTTCTGTCTCCTCACATTTCTATCAACTCCATTTGACCCTGCCAGGGCCGGGTGCTAGCGTGCAGACCAAATCCCTGACAGGTCACGCCATGGACAGCACCCAGACCATCGTCATCGCCGATGACCACCCCCTCTTTCGCGGCGCCCTCTATCAGGCCGTACAGATGGCCATGAGCGACGCTCGCCTGCTCGAAGCCGACTCCATCGACTCGCTGCTCGCCCTGCTCGGCGGAGAGGATGAAGTGGACTTGCTGCTGCTCGATCTCAAGATGCCCGGCGCCAACGGTCTGGAGGGGCTGGCCCACCTGCGCGGCCAATATCCCGATCTGCCGGTGGTGGTGGTCTCCGCCACCGAGGATCCGACCATCATCAGCCAGGTGATGAAGATGGGCGCCGTCGGCTTCATCCCCAAATCCTCCCCCATGAAGCAGCTCATCGAGGCGCTTGGCTGCGTATTGCAGGGGGATACCTGGCTGCCGGAGGGGATTGAACTCGACAGTGCCCCCGGCGAAGACTCGCTGGCCCAGCGCCTCTCCAGCCTGACACCACAACAGTACAAGGTGCTCTTGATGCTACGCGATGGCAGCCTCAACAAGCAGATTGCCTGGGAGCTCAATGTCTCCGAGGCCACCATCAAGGCCCACATCACCGCCATCTTCCGCAAGCTGGGGGTCAAAAACCGCACCCAAGCCGTGATCGCCCTGCAACAGCTCGACCTGCCCCAGGATTAGATCGACAAACAGCACGAGCGTGCTATCCTCGCCCCCTTGTGACGAGGAGTTGAATCCATGGGCAAGGGGCGCGCCACCCGCGAGAACATACTGGCCAGTGCCTTCGAGCAGGCCAGCCGTTTTGGTCTCGAGAGCCTCACCATCGGTGAGCTGGCCAAGCAGTGCGGCCTCTCCAAGAGCGGGCTGTTTGCCCACTTCCGCTCGCGCGAGAACCTGCAACTGGCGGTGCTTGAGTACGCCGCCACCGTATTTCGCGAGCGGGTCATCGCACCGGTGCGCATGGCACAACCCGCGGGCTCGGCGCAGAAGCTGCGCGCCCTGCTTGAGGCCTGGCTGGCCTGGAACGAAAGTTTCAGCGGTCGCTGCATGTTTCTCGACGCCTGGAGCGCGCCCCATGAAGGAGAGGTGCAACAGGCCGCACGCGACTTCGTGCGCCAATGGCTCGCTTACCTGCAACGCCAGATCGTCCTCGGCCAGCAGCAGGGCGATTGGGATAGCACGCTCGACCCCTGGCAGGCGGTCTACCGCCTCTACAGCCTCTATCTGGGCGCCCAGGTATTTGATGCGCTGGCCCTGCCCGCCCCCTTCTGGCCTGAGGTGGAGCGGCTGATGGCGAGCTGGCATCCCTGATTTTTTAAAAAGCGACAAAAAAGCACGACCGTACTAAAGAGGTTCCATGAGCAGCAAGATCTACTTCAACACGGGGCGGCGTCTCTCACTGCGCCGCATGGTGACCGGCATGGCCACCACCTTGCACCACCGCCTGGCCCCGCGCCATGCCAAACGCGTCGCCCGGGATCTGCTGCTGACCCCGCAGCGCGATCAGCGCGCCATCACGGCGCCGGCAGGCCTAAGTGAGCAACCGCTCGCCACCCCGCAAGGCGAGATCATGACCTATCGCCTCGGCAGCGGCCCCGTGTGGCTGCTGGTGCACGGCTGGTCTGGCAGCGCCCGCCAGTTCTTTCCCCTGATGGAGCAGATTGCCGCCGCTGGCTTCACCGCTCTGGCCTATGACCACCCGGCACATGGCCAGAGTGCCGGTCGTCACGGCCACCTACCGCTGTTTCTGCGCACCCTAGAGACCCTGCTCGAGCACGAGGCGCCCCCCGTCGCCGTCACCGCCCACAGCATGGGGGCCGCCGTGGTGCTCTCGAGCCACCATCCGGCGCTGGCCGGCGTGCCGCTGCTGCTGATCGCCCCAGTACTCGACTATGTGCCCCAGCTCTATGGCATGGTGGCGCGCTCCGGCTACTCCATGCCCCTGTTTAAGGCCGTGGTGCGCGACATCGAAGAGGAGTTCCAGCTCCCCTTGGCCAATCTGGACCCGCTGGGACAATTGCTGGCACGGACCAGCCCCGCCACCATAGTCCACGACCGGGGGGATCGTTTCGCCCCCTACCTCGACTCGGCCCGGGCCGCCGAGCAGGGGGAGCATGTCTCTCTCATCACCACAGAGGGGCTCGGTCACGGCCGCATCCTTGCCAGTGCCCCGCTCTTCTCGGCCATCGGTCATCTGCGGCAGACGCTGTGAAGCGCCCACGAAAAAGGCCTCCCGAGGGAGGCCTTTTTCTATCCGGTGACCATCACGCCAGGGTGATGCGCGCAAACTTGCGCTTGCCCACCTGATAGACGGCGGTACCGGCACCGATCAGCGCCTTGCCATCGTCGAGCTTGTCGCCGTCGATCTTGACCGCGCCCTGCTTGATCATGCGCAGCGCCTCGGAGGTGGTCTCGACCAGGCCGGCCTCCTTGAGCAGGTTGGCCACCGGCATGCCTTCCCCTTCCAGCGGCAGGGTCAGCTCCGGCATCTCGTCCGGGATGGCGTTCTTAGAGAAGCGCTGGGTGAAGTCTTCATGGGCCGCCTCGGCCGCCGCCGCATCGTGGTAACGGGCGATGATCTCTTTGGCCAGCCAGATCTTCACGTCGCGCGGGTTGAGGGTGCCCGCCTCAATGCCGGCCTTAAACCCTTCGATCTCGGGAAGCGGGCGGAACGAGAGCAGCTCGTAGTAGTTCCACATCAGGGTGTCGCTGATCGACATGATCTTGCCAAACATCTCGCTCGGGCTGTCGTGCACACCGATGTAGTTGTTGGCCGACTTGGACATCTTCTTGACCCCGTCCAGACCCACCAGCAGCGGCATCATCAGCACGCACTGGGTCGCCATGCCGGCATCCTTTTGCAGCTCGCGCCCCATCAGCAGGTTGAACTTCTGGTCAGTGCCGCCGAGCTCGACGTCGGCCTTCAGCGCCACCGAGTCATAGCCTTGCAGCAACGGATAGAGGAACTCGTGAATGGCGATGGACTGGCCGCCTGCGTAGCGCTTCTTGAAGTCGTCGCGCTCGAGCATGCGCGCCACGGTCTGCTTGGCCGCCAGCTTGATCATGCCGGCCGCGCCCAGCTCACACAGCCAGCTGGAGTTGTACTCGATGCGGGTCTTTTTGGGATCGAGGATCTTGAACGCCTGCTCGGCGTAGGTCATGGCGTTGTGCTTGATCGCCTCTTCGGAGAGCGGCGGGCGGGTGGCGTTCTTGCCGGAAGGATCACCCACCTGGGCAGTAAAGTCGCCGATCAGCAGGATCACCTCATGCCCCAGATCCTGGAAGGTCTTCAGCTTGTTGAGGATAACGGTGTGACCCAGGTGAATGTCCGGCGCCGTCGGATCCATCCCCAGCTTGATGCGCAGCGGGCGCCCTTCCTTCAACTTGGCAACCAGTTCCTCTTCGACCAGGATCTCTTCCGCTCCGCGCTTAATCTCGGCCAGCGCCATCTCGAGCTGGGACATGTTTCGTCTCTCCAATCACGTTTCCACAAGACCGCTCATCTTACTGGAATGGCAGGACAATTGGAAAGCCTGTAAAATCGCGGGATTGTGCTCGTTTGCCCCCTTTTTGCATGGTGATCTGGACCGCCTTCAACACCCTTCCCCATTGGCATCGCAAGATGGTGCTCATTCTGGGGATCCTGACAATGATGCTGGCCGCCTGGCCCAGCAAACACCCCGAGGCCACGCGGGTTGCCGCCCTACCCGAAGCGCAGCTCAACCCGCCCCCCGCCCCGCGTGCCGAGCCGCAGGTCGAACGCCCACGCCTCAAGACCCGCAGCGTGCGGGTGCGCCGTGGCGACAACATGGGGGTCATCTTCCAACGCCTCGGGCTCGACACCGCCGAGCTGCATGAAATCGACCAACTGGCCGCCGCCGAGCCGCTGCGCCGCATCAAACCCGGCGATGAGCTGACCTTCAAGCTCACCCCGGCAGGACAGTTGCACAGCCTCGACTACCCCCACTCCCTCGAGCAGACCCTGCGGGTCAACCGCACCGAGGAGGGATTCGACGCCCGTCACCTCAAGATCGATCTGGATACCCGCGATGCGGTAGCCCACGGCGAGATCCGCTCCAGCTTCTGGAATGCGGCGGTCGATGCCGGCATGGACGAGACCCAGATCATGGCGCTGGCGACCCTGTTTGGCTGGGATATCGACTTTGCTCAGGACTTGCAGCCCGGCGATCACTTCACCGTCATCTACGAAGAGAAGTTTCGCGATGACGAGAAGGTGGCCGCCGGCGACATACTGGCCGCCGAGTTCGTCAATCAGGGCGAGCGTTACCGCGCCGTGCTGGGGCCCGATGGCAACTACTACACCCCGGAGGGCAAGGCGATGCGCAAGAGCTTCCTGCGCGCGCCGGTCAACTTCCGCTACATCAGCTCCAACTTCAATCCGCGCCGGCTGCATCCGGTCACCGGCAAGGTGCGCCCGCACAACGGCATCGACTATGTGGCGCCGGTCGGTACCCCCATCATGGCCTCGGGGTCGGGCACGGTTGTGGCCGCTGGCTACAACCCGTTCAACGGCAACTACGTCTTCATCCGCCATGACAGCACCTATGTGACCAAATACCTGCACCTCTCCAAGCGCACCGTGAACAAAGGGGAGCGGGTCAAGCAAGGAGAGACCATCGGCCTGCTCGGCGGCACCGGCCGCGTCACCGGGCCGCACCTGCACTACGAATTCTTAGTCGCCGGCGTACACAAGAACCCGCGCACCGTCACCCTGCCCAAGGCCGATGCCTTGAGCGGTCGCGAGCTGGCGCGCTTTCGTGCCGTCAGTGCCACCTTACTGGCGCGACTGGAGCGGCCGGATGAGCCGCGCCTCGCCATGAACGGAGAACGCCCATGATCCCGCGTTACATCGGTCTGATGTCAGGCACCAGCATGGATGGCATCGATGCGGTGCTGCTCAAGGAGGGAGACGATGGCTGGGAGGTTGAATCCGCCCTCTGCCACCCCTGGGCAGAGCACGAAGTGGCCACCTTGCACGCCCTGTGCACCCCGGGTGACAACGAAATCGACCGGATGGGCGTGGCCGACAATCTGGTGGCCGAGTGCTTCGCCGCCGCCACCCATGCCCTGCTGGAGCAGGCCGGCGTCGCCCCGACCATGGTGCGCGCCATCGGCTCCCACGGCCAGACCATCCGTCACCGCCCCGAGCTTGGATTTACCCTGCAAATCGGCAACGGCAACCTGCTGGCGGCCCGCACCGGCATCGACGTGGTGGCCGACTTTCGCCGTATGGACATGGCGTTAGGGGGTCAGGGGGCGCCGCTGGTGCCGGCCTTCCACCAAGCCTGCTTTGGCAGCCCGAGCGAGCCCAGAGTGGTGCTCAACATCGGCGGCATCGCCAATATTTCGGTGCTACCCGGCCCGGCCGAAGCGGTCTATGGCTTTGATACTGGCCCCGGCAATACTCTGCTCGACGGCTGGTACCGACGTCACTATGGCGGCACCTTCGATGCCAGTGGGGCGTGGGCGGCGCAAGGGAAGGTGCATGAGCCGCTGCTCTTGGATCTGCTGACCCACCCCTATTTCGCCCAACCCTACCCAAAGAGCACCGGGCGCGAGACCTTCACCGCCCAATGGCTCGATGAGCGCCTCGCCCACCACATCGGCGTGGAACCAGCCGACGTGCAGCGCACCCTGCTGGAGCTGACCGCCCGCTCCATCGCAGACGCCCTGCCGAGCCTGGCCGGTGCGCTGTTCATCTGCGGTGGCGGTGCCCACAACCCACTGCTACTGGCGCGCCTTGCCGCCCTGCTGCCCGACTGGCGGGTCGCCGACACCAGTGCCCTGGGCATCCATCCCGACTGGGTCGAGGGCGCCGCCTTTGCCTGGCTGGCCCACCGCTTCCTGCTGCGCGAGCCGGGCAACCTGCCAGCAGTGACTGGAGCCCGCCGCCTCGCCGTGCTCGGTACCCTCTACCCCGCCCCCTGACAAATGACAGCAGCCTAGGGCGCTCCGGCGCCCCAAGCACATCATGTTGGCTATCCCATCACATTCGCGACCCGCTATGCAGCCGCAGCCATGAGTCAGGCATGCCCAACGAGCCCCTATTCATAACGGCAAGCGTGTAAGGAATTTCCGCCATCTAATTAGACGTAGCCGTCACCGACATCATCCAGCAATGCCAAATAAGATAGGAGACAAAGACCTGTACCCAGGCAATATGGTAGATAATATGGCGCCATGCACCTTGTCTTTTTATTATTCAATTCAGACAAAAACAGAACCCAAGCGGCTATTACTTTACCGCTGACGTTATTAAATAATGGCGGCAATAAAAAGAGAGGGGGGGGGGCGGGACATAATTATGCACCATATGCCGACCAGGATTAAATTATAAACCCATATCCGAGCACGATTATCGGCACATGAATTAAATATCAACCACTCTGCTCAGGAGTGGTAATACCCAGCATGGTGCCCACCGATAAGATTGGCTTATTATGGCAGCGAACACCGAGAAGGACACCAGCACTCGATATAAAGAAGATGGGTGCTCGATTGAGAACATTGATCTCAGAATGTGCAGAAAAAGAGGCAGTCCATGTTGGAAAGCTCAAGCGCCGAGCCTGAAGTAACGACTCACTTTAGGCTTGGCCTTCCAACACGTCATTGAAACCGAACCATCAAAAAGCCCGGCTCTTTAAATACCGAGGGAGCTGAGCAGCTCGTCATGCTCACCACTCTCGGCAGGCACTGCAACTGCCCCCTGCTCGGATCTTTTCTCCCGGGCCTGAGCAATCAGTTCGTCCGGGTCGACCTCTTCTAGCATGGCGCCATCGTGGATCTTAATAAACTCGGTACGATCCATGGCCAGTTCCATGTAGAAGATATTGTTCTTCTCAGTAAAGAACGTCACACGGCGCATCTCTGGATTATCGAGGTTGGTATCGATACTCAGAAAAATAGGCATATTCAGTGCCAGCATCTTAGGTTGACTCTGGGAAATATGAGTCTGTAAATCGCGGCTAACCTTTTTGCTGAAACGACCGACGATCTGATTCATCAGCTCCCCCATCACATTCCCCACCTCATCAGAGGTGTAAGAGATGGCCAGCTCTTCCTGAGGAAAGCCCATGCTCTTCATATAATCCTGATAGAGTTCCATTGCCGCAGCGGCAGAGAAGTTGATGACCACCAGCCCCGAGAATCCACCATCAAACAACACAAAGCTGCCGATATCCGGTTTGAGACCCGCCTTTTTAATTCGCTGAACCATGCCAGAAAAACGAATATTATTATGTGCGGCAGACGTCAGTACTTTAGTCACTGAGTTACAAAGACTCAGCAGTACATCGTCTGTAGTCAAAATTCGGGTCGCGTCATCATGCTTATGATGCATTTCAAATGTCCTGGCGATAAAAGGCCTGACACCCTATACCATCGTCACGCAAAGGACAAAGCCTCAGAGACGAGCCACGACGCCTGACGACGCATTCATTAATTAACCGGCCAAAATAAAACAAAATGTAACAAAATAAAAACTGGGTCGATGAGTTTATACATATTTAGTAAACACAAGGCAGCGGTTGCAAACCGCTGCCTTGTTGCTATGAGGTCGACGCTCTCGTTGCCAGATGACCCTGCGGGGGTATCTTGCAGCCGGATGGCTACCCGTGTTGGTGACCAGCCGCCTTGCAACAACGCGGCGCTATTGTCGCCTTCTAGATACCGAGTGAATCGAGCAGATCATCATGCGCACTGCGCTCACTCTTACTCGGCACTAGCGTAGACACCACGACCCCGGCACTTTGTCCCTTGGCCTGAGCGATCAGCTCGTCCGGATCGACCTCTTCTTGTACGTCGCTATCGTGGATCTTGATGAACTCGGTGCGATCCATCGCCAGCTCCAGATAGAAGATGTTGTTGCGACCGGTGAAAAAGGTGACCCGCCGGGTCTCCGGGTTGTCGAGGTTGGTGTCAACGCTCAGCATTACCTGCTTGTTGAGGGCCAGCATCTTGGGTTGGTTTTGGGTGATGTGGGTCTGCAATTCGCGCCCCACCTTGTTGGTAAAGCTGCCGACGATCTGATTCATCAGCTCACCCATCACGTTGCTCACCTCGTCCGAGGTGTGGGAGATGGCGAGATCCTCCTTCGACAGCCCCATGCTCAGCATGTAGTCCTGATAGAGCTCCATGGCGGCGGCGGCGGAGAAGTTGATCACCACCAGTCCGGAGAAACCGCCGTCGAACAGCACAAAACAACCGATATCGGGCTTGAGACAGGTCTTACTGATGCGCTGTACCATGCCGGAAAAACGCACCTGACTTTGGGTCGCGGCGCTCAGCACATCGGTCACCGAGTGGCAGAGACCGAGCAACACATCCTCTGTGGTCACGACCCTGATCTCTTCATCCTGACTATGAAACATCTTCTGACTTCCTGACACTGTTGTTGTGACCCTATCTATACCATAGTCCCGTGCGGGTAAACGCAGAGGGGATCACGCTGCCGCGCGCCTCCCCCATCGCTCACTGAGCCGGAATAAAGCCCCCCACCCCGGCCAGCCGCTCGCGCCAGAGCGCCACCTGCGACTCCAACTGCTCCTCGCTATAAGGTTGCGGCGGCCTGGCACCCCAGATGGGCCCTGGCCATGCCGCATCGCAGGCAAAGCGGGCCACATGGTGCAGGTGCAGTTGGGGCACCAGGTTGCCCAGCGCCCCCACATTGATCTTGTCTGGATGCAGGCTCGCCTCCATCACCGCCGCCACGGCGCAGGACTCGCGCATTAGCTGCTGTTGATCGGCCTCGCCGAGGTGATGGATCTCGCGCAACTGCGCAATGCGCGGCACCAAAATAAGCCAGGGATATTGGCTGTCACGGGAAAGCAGTACCCGGCAGAGGGGAAGATCGCCCACCACCCGGGTATCGGCGGCAAGGCGAGGATGCAGTTCAAACATGAAGGGCTCCGGTGGACACGACATCGCGCCCACCTTACTGCAAGCCGGGGCGAACTCAAAGCTGGTTGGCGGCCCAGCCGATGAAGCGGCGTTGCAGGGCCGGATCGGCGCTGCGGAACAAGCGTTGCAACTCCCCCTCAAGGGTGCCAGCCGGCGACGCCTCGGCCCCCTGTTTTGGTGTCGTCCCCAGGCTCTCCACCAGGGCCGCCTTGCCGCCGCTACGGTTGTACTCGGCCAGCTTGCTGCCCCAATCCACGCCGATCTGCAACCCATTGACCACCATGGCATCCTGCATCAGGGGCACCCCCTTGCCCAGACCGCTTTGCAAAGTGAAGTCAGGCTGCCGGGCAAAGGCCTCTTTTTGCACCGAGCCATGGGGCAAGGCCCCGAACGAGAGCGCCGTACCGGCTGCTTCGAAGCGCAGCACCTGGGGTGAAGAGCGAAAATGGCGATCGCTCTCCCCCGACGAGCGGCTCTCCTCTACCCCATCGTACTGCACCAGCAACTGGTTCATGCCATCGGGCAGCACCAGCAGCGCCCCCTCCTGATGGCCTTGACCTGCGCTGAGCAGCCGTACTTCATCGGGTAGGGTGAGACGAACCTCAGCCTGTACGCCAGTGGCACAGAGGGCGGCGAGTAAGGCAGCGGTCAGCGATGTATTCATGGGTGACATCCTTCTGTCATGTTGACTGGCTGGCACCTTACCCGAGCCAGATGACAGAAAAATAACAGGGCCCGCAGGCCCTGTTGGAGAGAGGGGTTACCCCTTGTAGATCTTGGGGTTGAACACGTCGCGCAGCCAGTCCCCCAGCAGGTTGATGACCAGTACCAGCACCACCAGGCAGACGCCGGGGAAGGCCGTGATCCACCAAGAGCCGGAGAAGATGTAGTTAAAGCCCACGCTGATAAGCGACCCCAGCGAAGGCTGATCCACCGGCATGCCGAGCCCAAGGAAGGAGAGCGCCGCCTCGCTCATGATGGCGTTGGCCACCTGCACGGTGGAGATCACCAAGATTGGCGACAGGCAGTTGGGCAGGATGTGGCGGAACATGATGCGCGGGGCGCGAAAGCCCATCACCTTGGCCGCCTCCACATACTCCTTCTTCTTCTCGGCCAGCACCGAGGCGCGCACGGTGCGGGCGTACTGAGGCCACTCGGCCACCCCGATGATCACCACCAGCATCAAGATGGCGTACTTCGAATAGAACTCAGAGCCAAACGCCGCCTGGAAGATGGCCGAAATAATGATGGCCACCATCATGGTGGAGAACGACAACTGCACGTCGGCAAAGCGCATCAGCAGGTTATCGAGCCGCCCGCCGAAGTAGCCGGCCAGCAGGCCCACCACCACCCCGATCGCCATCTGCAATCCCACGGCGAACAAGCCGATGGTCAGCGAGATGCGCGAGCCATAGAGGATGGTGCTCCAGATGTCGCGCCCTTGGTTGTCGGTGCCAAGCCAGAAACGCTCCTCACCCCCTTCCAGCCAGGAGGGGGGCAGCTCCGCATCCATCAGATCGAAGCTGGTCTGGTCATAGACGTTGTGTGGCGCCACCCAAGGGGCCAGCAGGGCCGCCACCACATAGATGAGAAACAGCGCAAAGCTGAACATCGCCACCTTGTCGCGCAGGAAGTAGTAGACGATGTCGGAATTCTTGAAGCGGGCCCAGCGGCCCGTCGTCACGGCGTGAGTCATGCTTACCCCTTGGCGGTCAGGTTGACGGTCGGGTTGATGAGACCATAGAGCAGATCCACCAGCGTGTTGGTCACCACGAAGATGAGCCCGACGAAGATGACGTAGGCGGTGATGAGCGGGGTATCGACCCGATGGATCGCCTCGAGGAACAGAAAACCGGTGCCCGGCCACTGGAACACGCTCTCGGTCAGTATGGTGTAAGCCACCATGGTGCCGATCTGCACGCCGCCCACGGTAATGACCGGCAGCATGGTGTTCTTCAGGGCGTGGCGATAGTAGACCACCCGATCATCCAGCCCCTTGGCGCGGGCAAACTTCACGTACTCAGAGGAGAGCTGCTCGAGCATCTCGGAGCGCACCAGCCGGATGAACAGCGGCAACATGATCGAGGAGAGCGCCACGCTCGGCAGGATCAGGTGCTTGATGCCATCCCAGGTAAAGAAACCGGACTCCCAGCCCAGCAAGTTGGCGGTCTCACCACGGCCGTAGGCGGGCAACCAGCCGAGCTGGATCGAGAAGAGGTACATCAACATGATGGCGGTGAGAAACACCGGGATCGAGATGCCGATGCTGCTGACCCCCATGATGATCTTGGTCAGTACGCTGCGCGGCCGGATGGCCGAATAGACGCCGAGCGGGATCGAGACCAAGACGATGATGAGCGACGCGCCGAACACCAGCTCCAGGGTTGCCACCAGCTTGTCGAGGATCACCTCGAGTGCCGGCCGCTTGAAGAAGTAGGAGGTGCCGAGATCGCCGTGGACGGCCCCCTTAAGGAAGCGGGCGTATTTGACCAAGAAGGGATCGTTGAGCCCCATTTGGTCGCGCAGGGCCTGACGCTGCGCCTCGGAGACCGACTGGCCTACCATCTCGCGCAGGGGATCACCCAGGTTGTCCTGAATGGCGAAGGCCACCAGGCTGATGACGAACATCACGATCACCGCCTGATAAAACCGTTTGAGTAGAAATGTGAACATGCTGATCCTTCTACGTGGCCTGCTTTATAGGAGTACAGGCTTCTGTATCAAGGCGGGGGCCCGCGCCCCCGCCGTGTCCTTGGTGTTGACTGAGCCGCAAGCGCTTACGGCTTGATGACCAGATCGCCGAAGTACGGGAAGTTCATCACGTTGACCACCGGCTTGATGTCGGCGCTCTTCTTGGCGCCATAGGCTAGGTCTTCCCAGTGCAGCGGCACAAACGGCGCGTCTTCGGCCAAGATGGCCTCGACCTTTTGCAGCAGGGCGGCCCGCTTGGCCGGATCGGTTTCGCTGTTGGCCTCGTTGACCAGCTTGTCCGCCTCCGGGTTGGCATAGCCGGAGCAGTTGTACTGGCCCATGCCAGTCTTGGCGTCCTTGGTGTAGGTCAGGAACTCGTAGAAGTTGGCGCTGTCCTCGGTGTCGGCGTGCCAGCCAATCATCTGCATGTCGGCGGCGCACTTGTCATACTCCGGCCAGTACTGGGCCACCGGCATGGTCTTGAGATCCACCTTGATGTTGATCTTGGAGAGCATGGCGGAGACGGCCTGGGCAATCTTCACGTCGTTCACGTAACGGGCCGCCGGGGCGATGAAGGTCATCTTGAAGCCCTTCTCGTAACCGGCCTCCTTCATCAGCGCCTTGGCCTTGGTCAGATCGTAACGGGGGGTCAGCGCCTCGTTGTAACCGGCGTAGCCCTTCGGGCTCAGCTGGCCGGCCGGGGTGCCGAAGCCCTTGTTGATCTTCTGGACGATCCCCACCTGATTGACGGCGTAGTCGATGGCCTGACGCACCCGCTTGTCCTTGAGGGCCGGGTTGGTGTTCTGGTTCAGCTCGATGATGATGGCGCGGGTACCGGAGAGGGTCACCAACTGGGTGTTGGCCCCCTTCTTGACCCGATCCAGATCGTTCGGCGCCACCGGATAAATCACGTCCACGTCACCGCCAAGCAGGGCGGCCACGCGGGTGGCGTCTTCCTTGATCGGCACCAGAGTCAGGTTATCCACGTTCCCCTTGGAGGCCTTGTCCCAGTAGTTAGGGTTGCGGGCATAGTCGAGCTTGACCCCCTGCTCACGGAACTTGACGGTGAAAGGGCCGGTGCCGGAGACATTGGTCGAGGCAAACGAGGCGCCGTTTTTGATGATCTCGGCCTTGTCTTTACCCTCGCTGGTCTTGCCGCTATAGAACTTGGCATCCATCGGGAAGATGTAAGTCGCGGTCTGCAACACCAGCGGATAGGGCTTGACCGTAATGATATCGACGGTGAAGTCATCGACCTTCTTGGCCGCGGCGATCGGGTCGAAGATCGCCTTGAAGTCCGGTGAGGCCTTCAGGCGGTTGACGGTCCACACCACGTCATCGGCGGTCAAGTCGTTGCCGGAGTGGAACTTAACCCCTTTGCGCAGGTGAAAACGCACCGTCTTGTCATCGATACGCTCATATTTTTCGGCCAGACGCGGCTCAAATTGCAGATCCTGGGTGTAACGGATCAGCGGATCGAACACCAGGTGGGACATCTCCAGGGTCTGGCCGGAGAGCTGCTCCTGCGGGTCCAGCGAGGTGGGATCGGAGGCCACGGCCACCTTGATATCGGCGGCAGAGACATTGAAGGCCAGACCGGCGGCCAGCAGCGCCAGTGCAATCTTGGACAATCCATTCTTCATCTTGTTCTCCATGCTTATCTCTTTGTATTAGCTTGCGATTTCCAGCCCCTCGCGGGACATTCCCTTAAATTCCGGCATGAGCGAGATCAGCTTGCGGCTGTACTCATGGGCGGCGTTGGTAAACAGGGTCTCGGTCTCGGCCACCTCGACTAAATGACCGTGCCGCATCACCCCGATGCGGTCGCACATCTGGCGGATGACCGGTAGATCGTGGCTGATGAACAACATGGTGAGCCCCAGCTCCTTTTGCAGATCCTTGAGCAGGTTGAGGATCTGGGCCTGCACCGACACATCCAGCGCCGAGGTAGGCTCGTCGCAGATGAGAAAACGCGGGCGGGTGGCCAGGGCGCGGGCGATCGAGATGCGCTGGCGTTGGCCGCCGGAAAACTCGTGGGGATACTTGACCCCGGCGCCACGGCCAAGGCCCACGTGATCGAGGAGATCCCCCACTATCTGTTCAATCTGGCGCTCGCTCTCGGCCAGACGATGGAAGCGGAGCGGCTCGGCGATGATGTCGCGCACCTTCATGCGTGGGTTCATCGACGAGTAAGGGTTCTGGAACACCATCTGCATCTGGCGGCGCAGCGGGCGGCGTTCATGCTCCCCCTTGAGGGCGGTGAGATCGATCCCCTCGAACACTATCTTGCCCGCATCGGGCGGATAGAGGCCGGTGATGGCGCGGGCGATGGTCGACTTGCCGGAGCCCGACTCCCCCACTAGGCCGAAGGTCTCCCCTTCGAAGATCTCGAAGCTGATGTCGCTGCACGCCTGCACATACTCGCGCCGGCTCGGAAACAGCGAATCCTTGGTGACGAACTTGAGATCGACGTGCTCGACCCGCAGCAGCGCCCCTTCATAGGCGCGCTGATCCTGGCTCTGACCGAGCCAGTGGGTCTTGAGATCGATGCTGGTGTCGGGCGCCCCTGCGTCTTCGATATAAGAGACCAGCGGGAAGCGCACCAGCTTGACGTCGGAGCGCGGCACCGCCGAGATGAGGCTGCGGGTGTAGGGGTGAGTGGGAGCGCCGAGCACCTGCTCGGTCTGGCCGAACTCCACCAGATCGCCGCGATACATGACCGCCACCTTGTCGGTAACGTTGGCCACCACCCCCATGTCGTGGGTCACCAGCATGCAGCCCACCTGGCGCTCCTTACACAAGGTGCGGATGAGCTGGAGGATCTGATCCTGGATGGAGACGTCCAGCGCCGTGGTCGGCTCGTCGGCGATGATGAGTTCGGGATCACAGGAGAGGGCGATGGCGATCACCACCCGCTGGCGCATACCGCCGGAGAATTGGTGCGGGTACTGCTTGATGCGCAGCTCCGGCTTGGAAATGCCCACCGCCTGCATCAGCCCGAGCGCCTTGTCAAAAGCCTGTTTCTGGGTCAGCTCGGTGTTGGCGAGGATGGTCTCGACCAACTGCTGCTCCACCGTGAACAGGGGGTTTAGCGAGGTCATCGGATCTTGGAAGATAAAGCCGATGCGCGAGCCGCGAATGGCGCGCATCTCACGCTGGCTGCGCCCCGAGATGAGCTCGCCGTTGAGATAGATGTCGCCGCGGGCGATGCGGCCCGGGGGACTCAGGAGATCGATGACGGCATTGCCGATGGTGGACTTGCCGGCGCCGGATTCACCGACTACACCGACAATCTCCCCCTTTTCGATGGAGAAAGAGAAATCCTTCACCGCGGCGTGCACCCCATAGCGGGAGGGGTACTCGATCCGCAAGTTCTTCACTTCGAGCAAGGACATGTTTACCTCTGCGGGGGACATCCGTCCCAAACAAAATTCATCCGTAAACAGACCGCAGGTGCCGGGATAGTCTCGAGCCTCGGCAGGCTCACTCCGTGAGACAGGCAAACCAGCGTTCCGCGCGGGTTTTTTACATTTTTTTGGTATAACCCGCTTGTAACCTAAACTGTTTGCTGCTTCCTGTAAATGCTGGATTTATACAATTTCATTGCAAGAAAGCGGATATTTACCCGCATCATCAGAAAATAATACCGCAATAAAATTAAATGGCAGATATAAACACTATTTGAAAACCACTTTTTTGTATATGCGTTATGCATACACTTCCCATGCAGCAGGCTGCTCTGTTTTTTCATCACGCATATCATCCGGTATACCAGTGAATTTTTATTCACACATTGCCTTTTTCAGCGTGATCTGCGGCCCGAGGATTTCACGACAGCAAAAAATAGGGGGCGCTTTTGGCGCCCCCCTCTCCGATTTCCCCTGACTCAGGCAAGCCAGAATGCCAGCAACTGCATCCCCAGCAGGGCAAACAAGCCGGCGATCAGATCGTCGAGCATGATGCCAAGCCCGCCGTGAATGCGGCGATCAAACCAGGAGATAGGCCAGGGCTTGAGCACATCGAACAGGCGAAACAGCGCAAATCCGATCACCACCCAGATCCAGCCGGCCGGCGCCGCTATCATGGTGACGCCAAACCCGATGATCTCGTCCCAGACGATGGCCCCGTGATCCGGCATGCCGATGGCGTCGGTGGCCGCCTGGCAGAGGCGAATACCGGCCACAAATCCCAGCGCCAGCAGGGCGATGAACCAAGGGGTGGGCAGGCCGCTCACCAGCAGATAGAGCGGGATCGCCGCCAGCGTGCCCATGGTGCCGGGTGCCTTGGGGGAAAGGCCCGAGCCAAACCCCACCGCCAGCAGGTGCAGCGGGTTGCGCAAATCCAGTCGCTTCAACTCAGGTTTTATCATGCGAAGTGATCCCATCCCTTGAGCGCGAGCGCCACCGGCAGCTCACCATCTTGCCACTCGATGCCCGGCTCGCCGGCCAGAATGCGGCCGATGCGGGTGAACTTGACGCCGCTGTGGGCCAGTGCCGTATCGAGCACGCCGCGGTGCTCCTCGGGCACGGTAAACAGCAGCTCATAGTCATCGCCACCGGCCAGCGCCAACTGCCACGCCTCCTCGCGGCTCACCGCATCGTGCAGTACCGGCGAGAGGGGCAGCTTGTCGAGGTTGATCAGGGCTCGCACGCCCGAGGCGCGCAGCACGTGGCCCAGATCCGAGGCCAGCCCATCCGAGAGATCGAGCGCCGCCCCCGCGATGCCACGCAGGGCTTGTCCGGCCAGGATACGCGGATGAGGATGCTCAAGGCGCGGCAGCACCGCCGCCAGCTGGTTCTCGTTGAGGGTGCGACGGCCCAGCAGGTGCGAGAGAGCCAGCGCGGCATCGCCCAGGGTACCGGTGACATAGATGCCGTCACCGGCCTTGGCACCGCTACGCAGCAGAGCGCGCCCGGCCGGCACCGTCCCCTTAACCGACACCGTGATGGAGAGCGGCCCACGGGTCATGTCGCCGCCCACCAGCGCCACGTTGTAATACTCGGCCAGCTCCAGAAACCCTTCGGCAAACCCGGCAACCCAGCGCTCGTCGATGGCTGGCAGGGTCAGCGCCAGCGAGACCCAGCGCGGCTCGGCCCCCATGGCGGCGAGATCGGAGAGGTTCACCGCCAGCGCCTTGTAACCGAGGCTCACCGGATCCATGTCCGGCAGGAAGTGCACCCCGCTCACCAGGGTATCGGTGCTCACGGCCAGCTGCGTTTCGGGAGGAACGCTGAGCAGGGCACAGTCGTCCCCCGGCCCCAGATCCACGTCCTTGCGCTGCGTGGCCACCTTGAAGTACTTGTCGATCAGCTCGAATTCACCCATGCAGTAAAAAGCCAGCTTACGCTGGCTCCTCTCTTATTCTGTATCGGGCCGCAGTTACTGCTTACCCAGGGACTTGATCACCTTGTCCAGCACACCGTTGACGAACTTGTGGCTGTCTTCAGCGGCGAACGACTTGGCCAGCTCGATCGCCTCGTTGATGACCACCCGCGGCGGTACATCGTTGCGGCGGGTCAGCTCGTAAGTGGCCAGACGCAGGATCGCCTTATCCACCAGATCGACCTCTTCCAGCGGGCGGGAGAGGAAGGGGGAGAAGACCTTGTCCAGATCGTTGCAGTGCAGCGACACGCCGAACAGCAGATCGCGGAAGTAGGCGAGATCCACACCCTTGGTGTCCTGCTCGATCTTGAACTGCTCTTCGATATCACCCACGTTGTCTTTGGTCATCTGCCACTGGTAGATGGCCTGGGTGGCGAAGTGGCGGGCCTTACGGCGCTCAGACGGTTTCAATCTTTCTCTCCTCGTTACACGCCCAGTTGCTTCAGGACGTTGATCATCTCGAGTGCGCTCAGTGCAGCCTCTGCACCCTTGTTACCCGCCTTGGTACCGGCGCGCTCGATGGCTTGTTCGATGTTTTCTGTGGTCAGCACGCCGAAGGCGACGGGAATTTCGAACTCCATCATCACCTGGGCCAGGCCCTTGCCATTCTCGCTCGCCACCAGTTCGAAGTGGTAGGTGCCACCCCGGATCACGGTGCCCAGTGCCACGATGGCATTGTACTGACCGCTCTTGGCCAGCTTCTTGACCGCCAGCGGAATTTCGACTGCTCCCGGTACCTTCACCAGGGTGATGTTGTCGTCGGCAATCTGCCCCTGACGCTTGAGCACGTCCAGGGCGCCCTCCACCAAGCTCTCATTGATGAAGCTGTTGAAACGGGCAACGACAATAGCGACGCGCGCCTCGGGGGCGGCAATGTTCCCTTCGATAACCTTCATGGGGCAATCCTGTCAAACGGGCCTAGTCAAAAGTGGGCACAGTCTAGCACAAAGGGTGGGGGACAAAAACCGCTATGAGGAGCTCGCCTCGGCCCCCGTAAAACGCAAAAAGGGATGGGCTGGCCCATCCCTTTTTAAGCGTGGTGAGATCGGTTATTCGCCGACGTACTCCACCACCTCGAGACCGAAACCACCGAGGGCGTGATACTTCTTCGGGTTGCTCAGCAGGCGCATCTGGCGCACACCGAGCGCCTTGAGGATCTGCGAGCCCACACCGACCCGGCGTGAGGTGCCCTGCCACTTGGCCCCTTCGGGCTGCTCGCCCTTGTCCACCGCCTCGAACTGGCGCACCCGGTTGAGGATGTCCTGACCGCTGGCCTCCGCGCCGAGGATCACCAACACCCCGCCCTCACGGGCGATGCGCTGCATCGACTTGGCCAGCGGCCAACTGCGCGCCGCGTGGCGGTCGGTCAGCAGCAGATCGCTTAGCACGTCATGCAGGTGCACCCGCACCAGGGTCGGCTGCTCGGCCAGCACCTCGCCCTTTTTCAGGGCAAAATGCACCTGATTGTCGACCGTGTCGCGGAAGGTGATGAGGTCAAACTCGCCAAATTCAGTCGGCAGTTTGCAGGCGGCCACCTGCTCGACCGTGGTCTCGTGCTGGTTGCGGTACTCGATGAGATCGGCAATGGTGCCGAGCTTGATATCGTGCTCGGCGGCGAACTTCTCGAGATCCGGGCGGCGGGCCATGGTGCCATCCTCGTTGAGGATCTCGACGATCACCGCGGCCGGCTCAAACCCCGCCAGACGGGCCAGATCGCAACCGGCCTCGGTGTGGCCGGCGCGAGTCAGCACGCCGCCATCTTGGGCCATCAACGGGAAGATGTGGCCCGGCTGCACCAGATCGGCCGCCTTGGCATCCGGCGCGACGGCCGCCTGCACGGTCACGGCGCGGTCGGCAGCGGAAATCCCTGTGGTCACCCCCTCGGCCGCCTCGATGGAGACGGTGAAGGCGGTGGAGAACTGGGCGTTGTTGCGATCGACCATCAGCGGCAGCGCCAGCTGCTTGCAGCGATCCCGGGTCAGGGTCAGGCAGATGAGGCCCCGTCCATAGCGCGCCATGAAGTTGATGTCTTCGGGGCGAACACAGGAGGCGGCCATGATGAGGTCCCCCTCGTTCTCTCTGTCCTCGTCATCCATCAGGATCACCATCTTGCCGGCCTTGATGTCGGCGATGATATCGGCGGTGCTGCTCAGTGCCATGTGCTTCTCCAGAAGTCGTCTAGGGTACCCGGTCAAGATGAGGGCAAACCGGGCCGTTTCAATGCTACTGCGATCACAAAAAGCCGGATTGGGCCAGCTTCTCCAGGGTCAGGGTCGAGCCGCTCTCGGCGCGCCCCTGCATCAGCCGCTCCAGATAGCGGGCAATCTGATCCACCTCCAGATTGACCCGGGTACCCGGCTTCCACTGGGCTATGGTGGTCTCAAGGGCCGTGTGCGGCACTATGGTGAGGCGAAACTCACGCCCCTTCACACCGTTGACCGTGAGGCTGATGCCATCGACGGCAATCGACCCCTTCTCGGTGATGTAACGGGCCAGCTCTTCCGGCGCCGCAATCCAGTACTCGATGGCGCGACCGCTGCTGCTCTTGCTCTTGACCACGCCGATGCCGTCCACATGGCCCGAGACCAAATGCCCACCCAGGCGAGTGGTGGGCAGCAGGGCCTTCTCTAGGTTAACGGTATCACCCACTTTCGCCTCGGCAAAGCGGGTGCGCGAGAGCGTTTCGAGCGACAGATCGGCGCTGTAGCTGTGATCGCCAAGGCTGACCACGGTCAGGCACACGCCATTGGTGGCGATGGAGTCGCCGAGCTTGACGTCGGAGAAGTCGAGCCCGGGGGCGTGTACGGTGAGGGTCATGTCATCCCCCTGCCGCTGCATGGCGGTCAGGGTGCCGACCGCCTCGATGATGCCGGTAAACATGTCAGACTACCTTGGCTGTGATACGGATATCCGGGCCGACGCGACGCACGTCGCTCAGCTCGAGTTTGGGGGCGCGCGCAAGCTTCTCCAGCCCCGGCAGATGGCACAGGCCACGGCCTGCATCGCCCATCAGAATTGGTGCCTGATAGAGCACCAGCTCGTCGACCAGCCCCGCGCTGATGAGGGCTCCGGCGAGCGACGCCCCTGCCTCCACCAGCACCGAATTGATGTTCTGCTTGGCCAGCAGCATGAAGAGGCTCACCAGATCGAGCCCCTCCCCCAGACGCGGCACCAGCAGCTCGTTGACCGATGCAGGCCACTGCCCTTGTGCGGTGTGGCGCGCCAGCCACACCTCACCCTCACGGGCAAACAGGGATTGGGCCGGGGTGAGGCGGTTTTTCGAGTCGATGACGATGCGTTTGGGCTGACGCAGACGCTCCCGCGGGTAGGCGGCCTTGACCCCCTCGGGCAGCTCGTCCCAGCGCACGGTGAGCGAGGCATCGTCGGCCAGCACTGTGGTGGCGGTGGAGAGCACCGCATCGTGGCGAGCACGCAGGCGCTGCACGTCGCGGCGCGCCTCGGGAGAGGTGATCCACTGGCTCTCGCCGCTCGCCATGGCGGTGCGCCCGTCGAGGCTCGCCCCTAATTTAAGGGTGACGC
Organism: Aeromonas simiae; assembly: GCF_014892695.1. NCBI lineage: Bacteria > Pseudomonadati > Pseudomonadota > Gammaproteobacteria > Aeromonadales > Aeromonadaceae > Aeromonas > Aeromonas simiae. The sequence goes on along the minus strand of NZ_CP040449.1, from coordinate 875,741 downwards.
GCGGGAACCCGGTACGCATGCGCTTGAAAAAGCCCGGATTGAGCGCCTCGGCCTCAGCCGCCAGCAGGCCGTGGGCCGTCTCGATGCCGGCCTCGGAGAGCAGACGCAGGCCGCGTCCGCCCACCTGGGGATTGGGGTCGACCATGGCGGCCACCACCCGGGCGACGCCAGCCTCAATCAGGGCGTTGGCGCACGGCGGGGTGCGGCCATGGTGAGAGCAGGGCTCTAAGGTCACGTAGGCGGTGGCACCACGGGCCTTCTCGCCCGCTGCGCGCAGGGCGTACACCTCGGCATGGGGTTCACCGGCACGCTGATGATACCCCTCGCCCACTACCTCACCATCACGCACCAGCACACAGCCGACGCAGGGATTGGGGGCCGTGGTGTAGACGCCGCGCCGCGCCAGTTCGAGGGCGCGGCTCATCCAGCGATGATCGTCTTGGCTAAACATCACATCTCCAGCTTGGCGATCTCTTCGCCGAACTCACGAATGTCTTCAAAACTGCGGTAGACAGAGGCGAAGCGGATATAGGCCACCTTGTCGAGGGCCTTGAGCTCCTCCATCACCAGGTTACCGACCTGCTTGCTCGGCACCTCGCGCTCGCCGGTAGCGCGCAGGGCCGACTTGATGCGGTTGATCCCCTGCTCGATGGCCTCCATGCTGACCGGCCGCTTCTCCAGGGCGCGCAGAATACCGGCGCGCAGCTTGTCCTCGTTGAACGGCTCGCGCGAGCCGTTGCTCTTGATGACCCGCGGCATCACCAGCTCGGCCATCTCAAAGGTGGTAAAGCGCTCGCGACACTGCAGGCACTCGCGCCGACGACGGACCTGATGCCCGTCAGCCACCAGCCTCGAGTCGATCACCTTGGTGTCGACGGCACTACAAAAGGGGCAATGCATGGTGCCTCCGCTGCTTGTCTCACGAAATGAGCGCCAGTGTAGCACGGGTAAGAAAATCCAGAAAAAACAATGCCGCCCGAGGGCGGCATTGGTCAGACTCGCGTCTTATCAGGCATAAACCGGCAGACGGCGGCAGATATCCAGCACCTTCTCGCGCACGGTGGCCAGCACTTCGTCGTTGTCGTGGTTATCCAGCACGTCGCAGATCCAGTGGGCCAACTGCTGAGACTCAGCTTCCTTGAAGCCACGGCGGGTGATGGCCGGAGTACCGATCCGCACACCGGAGGTCACGAACGGGGAGCGCGGGTCGTTCGGCACCGAGTTCTTATTGACGGTGATGTTGGCCTTGCCGAGTGCAGCATCGGCGTCCTTACCGGTCAGCTCACGGCCGATCAGATCCACCAGCATCAGGTGGTTGTCGGTGCCACCGGAGACAATCTTGTAACCGCGCTCGATGAAGGTGGCGGCCATGATCTTGGCGTTCTTCACCACCTGAGCCTGGTAGGTCTTGAACTCGGGCTCCAGCGCTTCTTTGAAGGCGACGGCCTTGCCGGCGATGACGTGCATCAGCGGGCCACCCTGACCACCCGGGAAGACGGCGGAGTTGAGCTTCTTGTAGAGCTCTTCGTCGTCAGCGGCAGAGAGGATCAGACCACCACGCGGACCGGCCAGGGTCTTATGGGTGGTGGAGGTGACGACGTGGGCGTGCGGCACCGGGTTCGGATAGACACCGGCGGCCACCAGACCGGCCACGTGGGCCATGTCGACAAACAGCCAAGCTCCGATCTTGTCGGCGATTTCACGCATGCGAGCCCAATCGACCACGCCGGAGTAGGCGGAGAAGCCACCGATCATCATCTTCGGCTTATGCTCAACGGCCAGGCGCTCCATCTCGTCGTAGTCGATCTTGCCGGACTCATCGATGCCGTAGGGGATGATGTTGTAGAGCTTGCCAGAGAAGTTAACCGGAGAGCCGTGGGTCAGGTGACCACCGTGGGCCAGGTTCATACCGAGCACGGTATCGCCCGGTTGCAGCAGGGCCATGTAGACGGCGCTGTTAGCCTGGGAGCCAGAGTGTGGCTGCACGTTGGCGTAGGTGGCACCGAACAGCTCTTTGGCGCGCTCGATTGCCAGGGTTTCGACCACGTCGACATACTCGCAACCGCCGTAGTAACGCTTGGCCGGGTAGCCTTCAGCATACTTGTTGGTCAGCTGGGAGCCCTGAGCCTCCATGACACGGGGGCTGGTGTAGTTCTCAGACGCGATCAGCTCGATATGCTCTTCCTGACGACGGGTTTCGTCTGTGATGGCCTGCCACAGCTCGGGATCATAGCCGGCAATGGTCATGTCACGTTTCAACATCCGTTTATCTCCTGAAAATCGTTTGCGCGTGGGGTGTAATCAAGGCGAGGTATTGTAACGTGACAGGGATCAAAGCGACAGCCCGAGCACTTAAAAAAATGTTTATAACTTGTAAATTGCGTCGCATTAAAGAAGGGGTATACGATGGGCATTCCGCCATCACCTCCCCGCCAGCCACCATGTATCAATTGCTTCCCGCCCATCCAAGCCATCACGTGAGCCACGCCTTCCCCTTTCGCCGCGATGCTTGGCGCATCAGCTTCGGCCAGCTCGATACCTTCGATGAGCAGGACACCCTGGCCTGGCTTGCCCGATTGCACGAACTCGGACGCCTGTATCACCTCTGGCATCAGGATGAGATCATCGGTCAGCTCGAGCTGAGCCCTGCATTGGTTCGCCCGGACGGCGTGCAGGAAGGCTATCTTTACCTCCTTTATCTGTGCGAGCCATGGCGCGGTCGCGGGGCAGGGCTGTGGCTGCACGACCAAGCGCTGGCGCGCATCCGCGCTGCCGGCAGCCATCGGGCGGGGCTGCGGGTTGGCTCTGGCAATACCCGGGCAGCCAATTTCTATCGCCGTCTCGGCTGGCAACCTGTCGGCACTCCAGATGCCCGTGGCCAGCTGATGCACCATGATCTTTTTCCTCGACCTAACCAGGAGCCTTTATGAGCATGCTCACCGCCAGCTGTCTGTGCGGCGCCGTCCAACTGCGCCTGCCCGATCGTTTCGACTATGTGGGTCACTGCCACTGTAGTGAGTGCCGCAAATTTACCGGGGCCGCCTTCTCCAGCGTCGGTGGTCTCGATGCCGCCCTGGTCACCACGGTGCGCGGCGCCGAGGCCATCGCCCTGTATGACAAATCCGCCGAAACCCGTCTCGCCTTCTGCCGTCACTGTGGCGCCAGCCTCTACAGCCTCAAACGCTCGAGCAATAAGCTCAACCTGCGCCTTGGGATACTCGATACCCCTCCGAGTCAGACACCGACCTTCCACATCTTCGTCGGCTCCAAGGCACCTTGGCACGAGATCTGTGACACGCTGCCCCGCTTCACGACACGTCCCGGCGAGGAGTGAGCCTGCAAGGGTGGCCTTTATTAGCAAAGCCGTTAAAATCGGGCTCAATACGCCTCGATTGCCGTCTACGGAGGAATGAATGCAGGAATTTATGGCCACCAGCGAACGCCGCGCCGAGCTCTACTGGTGGTTTGCCACTCTGTTCGCACACCCGTTGTGCGATGAGGAGATTGCCGAATACGACAGCTATGACGTGCGCAGTTTCCTCAAGAGCCTCTCGACCCTGGATCCCATGCGCGAGGCCGTTGCCGAGCTCAACGACGCCATCGCCCGCCTGCTGGTTCGCCCGACACGGCAAGCCGCACTGGCACAAGAGTTCACTGCGCTGTTTAGCCGCAGCAGTGCGGCGCACGTGCCGCCTTTTGAATCCACCTTCCATCACGAGGCTCACAGTGCAGCTCGGATGCAGGCGCGTCTCGAGCGTCTTGCCATCGCCGTCGACGACAAATATGAGCCTCCCTTCGATCACCTCTCGGTCGAGCTGGATCTGATGGGGAGCCTCATCATTCGTGCTGCCGAGGCCCAGAGCGCCGAAAATCGTACCCAGTGGCTGGATGAGCAAGCCTCACTGCTGCACGAGCACCTGCTCGTCTGGTACCCCGACTTTGAGGCCCGCTGCCGCAGCCAGGATGAATTTGGTTTCTACGGCGCCTGTGCCCGCCTGCTCGGTGTATTCCTGACCATGGATGCCAACTACCTCACGCTGGTCCAACCGGCGCAGTGAAGACGGCCTGGCTGCTCATTGCCAGTTGGTTGCTGATCCTGCAACCCACCGAGCAGGGGTGGCGCCTTCTCGGCATGCTCCTGCTCGATACGGATCGGGAACTCTATGGCACCGGCCAGTTGGCGGCCCTGGCCGGTATGCTGCTGACCCTTTATCTGGCTAATCTCGGTGTCGAGGTGGTGCTGAGGCGGCGTTTTCAGAGCATGGGCATGTTTGTCCTATTCTCAGCCTGGCTGGAGCTGGCCGACAAGAGCCAGCTTACCGGCTCTCCCCTGCTGCATTGGCTGTCAGCACTCCCCTTTCTGCTCTTGTGCGTGCTGGTACTCTCACGCTCTATCCAGGCCTGTTTTCGAACCAAGGGCTGATCGCCTCCATCTGGCACATCCAGCGGGATGACGCATACTCCTTTGACAACCTTGTCAGAAGGGGACATCCATGTCGCCGGGACTCTTCAACCAGCCGCAGAGCCTGTTCACCCATGGTTTCAGTGACAACAGACTGCTGATGCAGCTGTTTGCCGTCGCCCCACTGGGGATCGGGATCATCGATAAGCGGCTGCACTATTGCGAGGTCAACCAGGAGCTAGCCGATATCAATGGCTGTGCTATCGAAGCGCATCGGGGACGTCACATTAGGGAGATCATCCCCACGCTGGCCTCCACCATTGAGCCCCTGCTGCTACAGGTGCTTGCCACGGGCGAAGAGTTTGTCGAGCTGCCACTGAGCGGTTATACCGCCGCCCATGGCGGCAGCTCCCGTCACTGGCTGGCCACTTACTCTCCCCTGCTCAATGAGTGCGGTGAGCCCAACGGCATACTGGCCATCGTGCAAGACATCACGGCACAACATCTCGATCGAGATGCAGTCAACAGCTCGGAAGAGCGCTTTCGCCAAGTGGTGGAGGCCGCCCCGGATGGGCTGGCCATGGTCGATGAAAACGGCCTGCTGGTGTTGGTCAATGCCGGCTTGGAACGCATGTTCGGTTATCGCCGTGAAGAGATGATCGGACACCCCATCGAGTTTCTGATGCCGGAGCGCTATCGGGGGGGCCACCTCGAACGGCGCAGCCATTTTCTGCGCGCACCCGAAGCGCGTGACATGGCGGGGCGCAAAGAGCTCTATGCCAGGCGTAAAGATGGTAGCGAATTCCCTGTCGAGATCGGCCTCAATCCGCTGCAAGCGGCCGATCGCCTGCATGTCCTCGCCACCATTCAGGATGTGACTAAGCGCAAAGCCGACCAAGCCATGCTGGAAAAAGCGCTCCAGGAGAAGACCGCCCTTCTCAACGAGGTGCATCACAGGGTCAAGAACAACCTGCAAGTGGTCTCCAGCCTGCTCAACTTGCAGACCCGGCACGCCAGCCCCGAAGCCAGTCAACTGCTCAGCGAAAGCCAGGGACGGGTCAAGGCCATCGCCCTCATCCATCAATTGCTCTATGAGCGCAATGACTATGCCCAGGTTGAATTGGGCCTCTATCTTCAGCGTCTGGCACGATTGCAATCAGAGACCTTCCAATCCCATAGCGACCGCATCCGTCTGCATATCCAGCAGCCAGACCACCCTATCACTCTGGATCTACAGCGGGCCGTTCCCTGTGGCCTGCTGGTCAACGAACTCATCTCCAACGCTTTCAAGCACGCGTTTCCCAATGAACAACGCGGCACCATCTGTATCACCCTCAGCCCCTGTGAGGATGGTTGTTTCATCACGGTCAGAGACGATGGCATCGGGCTGCCCAGCGATATTCACCTTGGCGAGACGCTGACTCTCGGCTTCCAACTGCTGCCGCTGCTGACCGAACAGGCCAGTGGGCACCTGAGTGTCGAGCCGTGTGAACGCGGTTGCCACTTCCTGCTCTCCCTTCCCCACATTGCTTAGGAATTACGTCATGCAGCAACGCATCATGATTGTCGAGGATGAACGCATCGTGGCGCTCGACCTGAAAAACAGCCTGACCCATCTCGGCTACGAGGTGGTGGGCATGGCCTCACGAGGGAGCGACGCCATCCAGTTGGCCGGCTCACTGCAACCGGACATGATCCTCATGGACATCAATCTGGAAGACGAGATGGATGGCACCGAGGCGGCATCCACCATCTTCCAGCGCTGGCAGTTGCCGGTCATCTTTCTCACCGCCTATGCCGAGGAGAAGAGTCTGGAGCGGGCCGAGGCCAGTTTGCCTTATGGCTATTTGCTCAAGCCGTTTGACCTGCGCGAACTCAAGGCCACCTTGCAGATGGCGCTGGCCCGCCGCCGCACCGAGCTGAATTTACGCCAGACGGAGCAGCGCTTGCGGCTGGCCATGCAGGCAGCAGCACTCGGGCTGTGGGAATGGGACATGGAGCGCGACATCCTGCATCTGAGCGGAAATGACCCTTTGGTCCGGTTGTTCCCGGACGGTCATTGCCAGGGAATCGAGCAATTTACCCGGTTACTGCTCCTACCCTCGCAGCAGCAACTGCGCAAGGCGCTGCGTGGCAATGGTGCCTTCAACCTGACGCTCGGCTATCTGCGCCCACAAGGCGATCTGGCCTGGATCGATCTCTATGCCGACTACCGCGACTTAGGAGATGGCCGCAAGGGGATGATCGGCGTTTTTCTCGATGTCACCGAACGCTGCCGACGTGAAGAGTTGCTCCGGCAAGCCAATGTGGTGTTCGACACGGCGGCAGAAGGGATCATCATCATGGATGAGCAGCAGCAGATCATCTCGGTCAATCCTGCATTTACCCGGCTCACCGGTTTCTCCCGCGATGAAGTGCTTGGCCAATCCCCAGACCGCTTCATGCAGACGCGCAGGCAGGGGGATTCCCAATATCCCTGGCACACCCTTGGGCGCAAGAACCCGGTCTGGCATGGAGAGATGAGTTGCTTGCGCCGTGATGGCCAACCCTTCACGGCCTGGCAGCACGTCAGTATCGTGTATGGGCAGGGACGCAAGACCACCCACTATGTCATCGCGTTTTCTGATATCAGCGCCATGCGCCATGTCGAGGCACAGCTCAACCATCTTGCCTACCATGACGCCTTGACCGGCCTTGGCAATCGCAACCTCATTCAGGAGCGGCTGGGGATTGAGCTACAGACCGCCCGCATCAATCATCACAGTCTGGGATTGCTGTTTCTCGACCTTGATGGCTTCAAGCTGATCAACGACACCCTGGGTCATAGCGCAGGGGATGAGCTACTCAAAGTGCTTGCATGTCGCTTGCAAGGCATCATCCGCAGCACTGATATTGTGGCCCGCCTTGGCGGCGATGAGTTCCTGATCCTAGTACCCCGCCTTACCCACCCGCAGGAGCTTGAGGTGCTTTCCGACAAGATCCTCAATACCATTCGCCTACCGCTGATGCTGTGCTCAGATCCGGTGACCATCTCGGCGAGCATCGGTATCTCCATCTTTCCCAACGATGGCACCACCCCAGAAGCCCTGCTGCAAGCGGCCGACAGCGCCATGTATGAAGCCAAGAGCCAGGGGCGTAATCGTTGCCTACTTTACTCCCCCGACATGGCCCGCCGCAGCCTCGACAAGCTCAAACTCGAGCAGGGACTCTCGCAAGCCATTCAGCGTCAGGAACTGGAACTCTTCTTCCAACCCATCATCGCCCTGCATTCAGGCCAGTTGTGTGGCGTCGAGGCGCTATTGCGCTGGCACCACGGCGAACGAGGGCTGATGACGCCGGACAAATTCATCCCCATCGCAGAGGAGAGTGACCTCATCGACAGGTTAGGGCGCTGGGTCATGCGCACGGCCTGTCAACAGGGGCAACACTGGCTACAAGCCGGATTTCCACTGACCCGGCTGGCGGTCAACGTATCGGTACGTGAACTACGCGCCAGTGATTACATAGAGCAATTACAAGGCATTCTCGATGAAACGGGATTTCCACCCGAGCGTCTGGAGCTGGAAGTCACAGAGAGCATCATGCAGCAAGTGGATCAGAGCCTGACCCTGTTCAGTCGCCTCAAACAGCTCGGCGTCATGATCGCCATCGACGACTTTGGTACCGGCTTTTCCTCGCTCAGTCTGCTTAAGTCCCTGCCCATCGATCGCATCAAGATAGACCGCTCATTCGTGCAACCACTTCCCCATGACCGTCACAGTTGCGAACTGTGCCGCACCATTCTCACACTGGCGCACAATCTGGATCTCACTGTCACTGCGGAGGGGATAGAACAGGAGGAGCAGTACCATTTCTTGCAACAGTTGGGGTGCGAAGATGGCCAAGGTTACCTGTTCAGCAAACCACAGCCCGCAGCAAACATGACAGATCAATGGGATAGGCGAATACATGGCTCACCGGTCTATCCAAAAGTCTAATTGTCCCTGTGGCCGCAAGGTATAAGTTGTTACCTAATTATTAAAAGGACGATTCGCCAAGGAGCCGCTATGAGCGACAGCAAGGTCTACCCGGTCAAAGAACAGATTGCCTCCCACGCCCTCATCAACAGGGCCAGCTATGACACCATGTACCAATTCTCGGTGGACAACCCTGATGCCTTCTGGGGTGAACACGGCCAGATTGTCGATTGGATCAAGCCCTACACCAAGGTCAAGAACACCTCCTTCGATCCCGGTCACGTCTCCATCAAGTGGTATGAAGACGGCCAGCTCAATGTCTCGGCCAACTGCCTGGATCGCCACCTGAGTGAGCGCGGTGACAAGGTTGCCATCATCTGGGAAGGGGACAACCCGGCAGAAGATCGCCAACTGACCTATCGTGAGCTGTACGAAGAGGTGTGCAAATTTGCCAATGTGCTGAAAGCGCAGGGGGTGCGCCGTGGTGATGTGGTGTGCCTCTACATGCCCATGGTGCCGGAGGCGGCCATCGCTATGCTGGCTTGCACCCGTATAGGGGCCGTGCACAGCATCGTCTTTGGTGGTTTCTCGCCCGATGCCCTGGCTGGCCGCATCATTGATTCGGGCTCCTCCATCGTGATCACCGCCGACGAAGGGTTGCGCGGTGGCCGTCCGGTGCCACTTAAGAAAAATGTGGATGAGGCGCTCACCAACCCGGAGACCCAGGTCAGCAAAGTGATCGTGCTCAAGCGCACCGGTGGTGATATCGCGTGGCATGCTCACCGAGACCTCTGGTGGCATGACGCCATGGCCACTGTCGGTCATGACTGCCCGGCCGAGCCCATGAATGCAGAAGATCCGCTCTTCATTCTCTATACCTCAGGCTCCACCGGTAAGCCTAAGGGCGTGCTGCACACCACCGGTGGCTATCTCGTCTATGCCACCATGACCTTCAAGTATGTCTTCGACTATCACGACGAGGATATCTACTGGTGTACGGCCGATGTGGGCTGGGTCACCGGCCACTCCTACTTGGTCTATGGCCCCCTGGCTAACGGTGCGACCACCCTGATGTTTGAAGGGGTGCCCAACTATCCGGCAGCGAATCGAATGAGCCAAGTCGTGGATAAGCACCAGGTCTCCATTCTCTACACGGCCCCCACCGCCATTCGCGCCTTAATGGCCAAGGGTAACGAAGCCGTACAAGGTACCTCGCGCCAGAGCCTACGCATCATGGGGTCAGTGGGGGAACCCATCAACCCGGAGGCCTGGGAGTGGTACTACCGCACCATTGGTGATGAGCGCTGCCCCATCGTCGACACCTGGTGGCAGACTGAAACCGGCGGCATTCTCATTGCCCCGCTCCCCGGCGTGACCGATCTCAAACCCGGTTCGGCCACCCGCCCCTTCTTTGGGGTACAACCTGCGTTGGTCGATAATCTTGGCGAACCGCTGGATGGCGCCACCGAAGGCAATCTGGTGATCACCGACTCCTGGCCGGGGCAGATGCGCACCGTCTATGGCGATCACGAACGCTTCGAGCAGACCTATTTTTCCACCTTCCCCGGCCGCTACTTCACCGGTGACGGCGCTCGCCGTGATACTGATGGTGACTACTGGATCACCGGCCGGGTCGACGATGTGCTGAATGTCTCCGGCCACCGAATGGGAACAGCCGAAATCGAGTCAGCCTTAGTGGCGCACCCGAAGATAGCCGAAGCAGCCGTGGTTGGCGTCCCTCACGACATCAAGGGCCAGGGGATCTATGCCTATGTCACCTTGATCGCAGGCGAGGAGCCCAGCCGAGAGCTGCACAAGGAGGTCAAAGAGTGGGTGCGTAAGGAGATTGGCGCTATCGCCACGCCTGACATCATCCACTGGGCTGAGGGGTTGCCCAAGACCCGCTCAGGAAAAATCATGCGCCGTATCTTGCGCAAGATTGCCACCGGCGAGACGGATAGCCTGGGTGATATCTCGACCCTGGCTGATCCGGGGGTCGTCGACAAACTCATCAAGGAGAAGTCTCAGGCAGCCTGAGCACATTCATGAACCAGCCGCCGGCCTATTATGGCCGGCTTTTTGTTGCTGCCACGATAGCAACTGCTGATAAAATATTCGGTGGCGAGCTGGTCGCATGTGCCATGCTTGTACCTCGTCTGGCAACAAGGAGAGGTCCAATGAGCGCATTGCCGGTATTGTGGGGGTGGGCAAGCATACTGCTCTCTGTCAGCGCTAGCGCAGCGACATGGGACGATGTACTGAGTGAACGCAGTACGAGCGAGTCACTCTATACCCACGGCTATTCCGGCGTGTTGATGGGAAAACAAAACAATACAGAGCATGAACATTTCGATCTCTGGATCATCAATTCAGGGTATCAGCTCCCCCTGTCAGAGAGCTGGTACTGGTTTGTCGAGGCCGGTTCAATGCTCTCTTCCAGCGAAGAGGCTCAAGGCTACACACTGGGATCCGGTGTACGTTATCAGCTGATGCCATCGTTGAGCTTGGGTAGCCAGATACGACAGCTCCACCGGGCATCAGCCCATACTCAGCTGCAATTCAACGGCGTCTACCAATTGCCATCATCGCTCTCCCTGCAAGCCGACATTGGTGTCAGCACCGAACAAAGCCTGACTCTGGGCCTTGGGTTTCAGTTCTAAGCAGGTAACTGAACCCGACTGACAACCAGTCCGTTGGGATCGGCATAGATATAATCACCGGGATGAATCGTCACATCGGCAAAGCTCACCACCAGCCCCAGCTCTCCGGCACCTAACTTCTCGGTTTTCACCGGACAGGCTGCCAGTGCCTTGACCCCCAGAGGCAAAGAACCCAGTGTCACCACATCACGCACCGCCCCATTGATAACGATCCCTTCCCAGCCATTGTCCATGGCTTTTTGTGCCAGCAAATCGCCAAGCAGCGCCCGCCTCAGCGACCCCTTTCCATCGATCACCAGCACCTTGCCATGGCCGTCTTGTCCCACCAAGTCGCGGACCAGGCTGTTATCTTCGAAACATGAAAGGGTCACAGCAACCCCGTGAAACGTTTTTTTGCCGCCGAAGTCGACAAAACCAGGGGCGGCGACGTGGAGCAACCCCTGATGGTTGTCACAAAGATCAGGAAGCAGATCGAAGGGAGCCGGAAGAGACATGAACACTCCTTTATCATCCTTGACAAATGAATGTTCATTATTTCACCTCTAAGTTGCATCGGCAATCCAGCAGCGCGCAATCCTCCCTAAGCTCTCCCTCTCATGCCGTAGTCGCACTGGCAGCAAGAAGAGCTCCCCTTTTTCGACCCAGTAAATGGCATTTTGTCCAAACTCTTCTGCCAGCGAGAGGGCAAAGGGCAGAGGACAGGCAACCGCCAGACTGAACTCCTGCCATGAGCGATCCGGGGCACTCCCCCACACCTCTTGGGAGGGAAAATGGCACACCCGCTCCTGCAAAGCTCGATGCCGCCCCTCATTTTGTTCCTGCGACAGGGGCAGGCTACCAGGATTCCAAGCTGTGATGATGGCGTAATCGTCCCACTCAGGAGGTGCTGATGGGGCGATAAAGCAGATTTGTTTGTAGTTTTCCCACATATCGAATACCTCTTTTGAGTTAAAATGAGAGGCGGTTTCGACCTTGCTCACAGCTACGTATCTTGGTGTAAACACTGTTTTGACTTATATCAAACCTGAGTTAAAAACTTGCTACCCAACCGCAAAGAGTGTTGTTATGCCACTGTTAATTGCTAAAATGCCACCTCTGCTGTTAACGGATTACCTTCACGGATGCGGTCTGCCTTCAAAACCAGAGACTGTTGAGCGGCCATGGATTGTGCCACAACCAGATTACAGGTTTTTCCGACCTGACCTGTTCCCTCAGGATGATGTAATTCTTTTTCAGGACTCCGGGGGTCAGGGGCGGAAGTACCAATCAGTGTTAAATTTTGAATAATCAGTTGCTACAAATTTGGGAACATCCATGCAAACACCACACATTCTGATCGTCGAAGACGAACTGGTCACCCGCAATACCCTCAAGAGCATCTTCGAGGCCGAAGGGTATACCGTGCTCGAAGCCAACAACGGCGATGAGATGCACCAGGCCCTCACCGAGCACACCATCAATCTGGTGATCATGGACATCAACCTGCCTGGTAAGAACGGGCTGTTGCTGGCTCGCGAGCTGCGCGAGCACGACAACATCGCCCTGATGTTCCTGACCGGTCGCGACAACGAAGTGGATAAGATCCTCGGCCTTGAGATCGGTGCCGATGACTACATCACCAAGCCGTTCAACCCGCGTGAACTGACCATTCGGGCCCGCAATCTGCTGGGTCGAACCATGAACGTCAACGGCCTGGGTGAAGAGAAGAAGCAGGTCGAGCGCTACACCTTTAACGGCTGGGCGCTGGATATCAACAGCCGGGCCCTAGTGAGCCCCACCGGCGATGTGTTCAAGCTGCCGCGCTCCGAGTTTCGCGCCATGTTGCATTTTTGCGAGAACCCGGGCCAGATCCAGACCCGAGCCGAACTGCTCAAGAAAATGACCGGCCGTGAGCTCAAGCCTCACGACCGCACCGTGGATGTGACCATCCGCCGTATCCGCAAGCACTTCGAGAGCGTCACTGACACTCCGGAGATCATCGCCACCATCCATGGCGAAGGCTATCGCTTCTGCGGCGAGCTGGAAGTGGAATAATCCGGCTGATGCAAAAAGGGCGCCTTAGGCGCCCTTTTTTGTTGCCTTGGCACCCACAAACCGCCAATAGCAAAAAACCCGCTCGATGAGCGGGTTTTTCATGATTGGAGCGGGCAGCGGGAATCGAACCCGCATCATCAGCTTGGAAGGCTGAGGTAATAGCCATTATACGATGCCCGCCAAACATCAATGTATGGAGCGGGTGATGGGAATCGAACCCACGTTAAGAGCTTGGGAAGCTCCCGTTCTACCATTGAACTACACCCGCTTTGTGCGCCTTACTATATGACTTTTAAGGATAAGCGCAACGCCATTTCACTATTTTTTTGCACTTCCCCCGTGCGTTTGCACACTCTTCATCCAAGACGGCTATTTTTCACCCTCAACATCCCCTTTACTCCGTGCACTAAGGTTGCCAAGCCCATGGCGCGAGGATAGTCTTGCGCCACCCCACGCATCCGGAGGTGGCATGGATAAACAGACACAGCGGCACCTGTACGGCTGGCTGCGCAAACAGTCGGCCCATGGCCGGCGCTGGATAGCCCTTTGTATTACGCTCGGGCTGGTTCAGGGCATGCTGATGGTCGCCCAGGCCTGGTTACTGGCGACCCTGCTGCACGGCTTCATTATGCTGGGGCATACCCCCGAGCAGTATCTCCCCCATTTTGCCGCCCTACTGGCCGTCACCGCCCTTAAGGCACTCGCTGCCTATGGCCGCGAGGTGACGGGGTTCCATGCCGGCGCCACCGTACGCCAGACCATTCGCGATCTGGTGCTGACCCGTCTCACCGCCCTCGGGCCCGCCTATGTTCAGCGTCGTCCGGCCGGCAGTTGGGCCAGCCTGCTGCTCGAGCAGATAGAAGAGATGCAGGACTTCTTCGCCCGTTACCTACCGCAGATGGCCATTGCCGTCTTCATCCCGCTGGTGATCCTGGTTGCGGTCTTTCCGGTCAACTGGGCGGCGGGGCTCATCCTGCTCGGCACCGCACCCCTGATTCCACTGTTCATGATCCTAGTTGGCGTCGGTGCGGCCGATGCCAACCGGCGCAACTTCCGCTCGCTCGAGCGCCTCTCCGGCCATTTCCTCGATCGACTCAAGGGGCTGCGCACCCTGCAACTGTTTTTGCGCGCCGCTGCCGAAGGCAAAGCGATCGAGCGCGCCTCAGAGGAGTTTCGCGAGCGCACCATGGAGGTGCTGCGGCTGGCCTTCCTCAGTACCGCCGTACTGGAGTTTTTCGCCGCTATCTCGGTGGCGCTGGTGGCCGTCTACTTTGGTTTTACCTATATCGATCACCTCGATTTCGGCCATTACGGCGCCGAGGTCACCCTCTTCACCGGCCTGTTTGTGCTCTTCCTCGCCCCCGAGTTCTACGCCCCCCTGCGCGAGCTTGGCACCCACTACCATGCCAGGGCACAGGCCATCGGTGCCGCCGAGCAGCTGCTCGCCTTCCTCGAAGCCGAAGTGACCGAGCCTGCCTCTGGTGCTGAGCCTTTCTCGGCCTCGGCCCCCATTCACATCGAAGCGCGAGCCCTTGAGGTGTTAAGTGCCGAGGGCAAGACCCTGGTCGGCCCCCTCTCCTTCACCATTGAGCCAGGCCAACAGGTGGCTCTGGTCGGGGTGAGCGGGGCCGGCAAGAGTTCGCTCATCAACGCCCTGCTTGGCTTCATGCCCTATCGGGGCAATCTGAAGGTCAATGGCCAGGAGCTGCGCGATCTCGACATGCCCCAATGGCGCCGCCATGTGGGCTGGCTCTCCCAGAACCCGCAACTGCTGACCGCCTCGGTGCGCGACAACCTGCTACTGGCCGATCCCGCAGCCGACGATGCTACCCTCGAGATTGCCCTGCGCCGCGCCCAAGCCTGGGAGTTCGTCGCAGCCAAGGGGCTCGACTACCGCCTCGGCGATGCGGCCACCGGCCTCTCGGTCGGTCAGGCCCAGCGCATCGCCCTGGCCAGAACGCTGCTCAAACCCACCGCGCTGATGGTGCTCGATGAGCCGACCGCCAGTTTGGATCGTCACTCCGAGCGCGCCATCATGGCCAGTCTGGCTGAGGTGGTGTGCCGTCAGACCTTGGTGATGATCACCCATCGCATCGAGCAGCTCGAGACCATGGATCAGATCTTGGTGCTCGCACGCGGGCAACTGGTCGAGCAGGGGCCGTGGCGCACCTTGAGCCGGGCTGACGGCCCCTTTGCCGCCCTGCTGGCCGAACGTGAAGGAGGTGACCTCGATGCGTGATCTGCTCCCTTACCTGCGCCTTTATCGCCAACATTGGGGCAGCCTCTCCCTCGGCCTGCTGCTCGCGCTGGTGACCCTGATCGCCGGCATGGGTCTGCTGTCACTCTCCGGTTGGTTCTTAAGCGCGGCCGCCGTGGCCGGGCTGAGCGTATTCACGCGCGATCACTTCAACTACATGACCCCAGCGGGCGGGGTTCGCTTCTTCTCCATCATCCGCACCGCCGGACGCTGGGGGGAGCGGGTGGTGAGCCACGACGCCACCTTCCGGGTGCTGACCCGGCTGCGGGTCTGGTTCTGGCAGCGTCTCTCGCCCCTTTCCAGCGCGACGCTAGGACGCTTTCGCCACTCTGACCTGCTCAACCGCCTGGTGGCCGATATCGACGCGCTCGATCACGTCTACCTGCGCCTTATCACCCCCATCGGCGTGGCCCTGCTCGGATCGCTCGCCATGGTGGGGTTCCTCGCTCTGTTTGACCGCTCGCTGGCGCTGATCCTCGGCGCCATCCTGCTGGCTACCCTGGTAGTGCTGCCGCTGCTTTTCTACCGTCTCGGCAAGGGGCCGGGCAAGGCCTTGATCGAGCGGCGCGCCGCCCTGCGCACCCGGGTGCTCGACTACCTGGGGGCCCAGGCCGAGCTACAGATGTTTGCCGCGGCCTCCGCCCAGCTCACTCGGCTGCGTGAAGAGGAGCAAGCCCTGATCGCCTCCCAGCGCACCATGGCCCGTATCACGGGGCTGTCGGCGGCGCTGATGGGGCTCATCAGTGGCTGGAGTCTGGTGCTGATGCTGTGGCTGGCTGGCCACGGGGTGGCCGGACAAGCGCCAGACCCCTTCACCGCCCTGATGGTGTTCGCCACCCTGGCCAGCTTCGAGGCCATGATGCCGCTGGCGGGTGCCTTCCAGCACCTCACCGCCAGCCTCACCGCCGCTCGGCGTCTCAATCAGATCCTGGAGGAGGCCACCCCGCTGGCGTTTGGCGAGCAGGAGAGCGGTGCGCACGGCGAGCTGGTGATCGAGGATCTGCACTTTGCCTATCCGGGGGCCGCCGCCCCCGTGCTGCACGGGTGCTCCCTCACCCTGCGTGCCGGTGAAAAAGTGGCGCTGCTCGGTCAAACCGGCTGTGGCAAGTCGACCCTGCTGGCGCTATTGACCCGGGAGTGGGAGCCCAGCTCCGGCCGGCTCACCCTAGGGGGCATCCCGCTGGCCAACTTGAGTGAACCGGCGCTACGCAGTGCCATGACAGTGGTGAGCCAGCGGGTGCATCTCTTTAGCGACACCCTGCGCGCCAACCTGCTCTTGGCCGCCCCCGAGGCGTCGGACGAGCGACTGACCGAGGTCTTGCTCCAAGTTGGGCTCGGCCAGTTGCTAGAAGATGACGGGCTGGATGGCTGGCTAGGCGAAGGGGGACGAGCGCTCTCCGGCGGCGAGCTGCGCCGCATCGGCATCGCCCGCGCCATCTTGCACGACGCCCCCCTGTGGCTGCTCGATGAACCCACCGAAGGGCTCGATCGCCAGACAGAGCAGACCATCATGGCCTTACTGCACGAGCTGTGCACCGGGCGCGGCGTGCTGCTCATCACCCATCGCCTCGGCGGGCTGGAGCGGATGGATCGCATCGCCCTGATGGAAGAGGGCAAGGTACGCTTGTGCGACAGCCACGCCAACCTGCTGCGCCAGGATGATCACTACCGCCGCCTGCACCAGCGGCTGGCCCCAGCCTGATGTGGAGGGGGCTGGCCGAGCAAGCTCGCCCCCCCCTATAATGGCCCCTCCGATCCCGACACAAGATGCAACCATGAAACGCCTGATCCTGATGATGCCCCTGCTGGCCAGCGGCTGCGCCAACTTCGCCTTCAATACCAATCTCGATAAGAAGAACTTCGACGACTACTTCAAACCGAGCGGGGTCGAGCTTTACCAGCAGTCCCAACTGGCGGATCTCAACTACCTCTATCTCGGCACCGTCGAGGGGCAATCTTGTCAGGAGAAGAGCGATCAACCGGTACCGAGCGCCGCCACGGCCCGCACCGAGGCACGCACCAAGGTTGCCGACATGGGTGGCAACGGCCTGGTGCTGGACAAGTGCAGCGAGCTGACCGGCACCTCCGGCTGCCTCAAGCAGATCGTCTGCTACGGTCAGGCGTTGAAAGTCGCCGAAGAGAAGTAACCCCGGAGCTGATCCCATGGCCCTTTCCATCGTTCGCCTCGGTTCGCCGCGCCAGCCCGGCGAGGGGCTGCGCATCGGCACAGTGCGCCGGCCACCGCGCGGCGTGGCCAAGAGTGACTACGCCAGCGGCGACTGGTTCGATGTCTGGTACCCCAATCTGGCTCCGAGCAGCGAGACCATGAAGCTCGGCCAGGCGGCCGAGGACGAGCAGAGCTGGCAGCGCTTCGTGCGTCGCTACAAAGCCGAGCTGAAATGCCCCGAGGCGCGCCATAACCTGGCCCTGCTCGCCGCCCTCTCCCACAGCACGGATCTGGCCATCGGCTGCTACTGCGAAGAGGCGGCGCGCTGCCATCGCAGTGTGCTGCGCGACGAGCTGCTGGCACTCGGCGCCCGACTGGCATGAATGGTGTGACCCGGGCACCTGTGCTAGATTGCCCCGTTTTTTTTGCAGGGGATGTGTCATGAAGTTCGAGATCGATACCCTGGGGGTGATCCACTCCCCCTACAAGGAGAAGTTCGCCATCCCGCGCCAGCCGGGGCTGGTTCGCTCGGCCACCGCCCGGCTCGAGCTGCTGCCGCCCTACAACCAGGCAGATGCGGTGCGCGGCCTTGAGCAGTTCTCCCACCTCTGGCTCAGCTTCGTGTTTCACCAGACCATGGAGCAGGGCTGGCACCCCACGGTGCGCCCGCCGCGCCTTGGCGGTAACGAACGGGTCGGGGTGTTCGCCACCCGCTCCACCTTTCGCCCCAACCCCCTCGGCCTCTCCGTGGTGCCCCTGCTCGGTATCACGTTGGAAAAGGGGGGCGTTTGGCTCGAACTCGGCGCCGTGGACTTGCTCGACGGCACCCCTGTCGTCGACATCAAACCCTACCTCCCCTATGCCGACAGCCTGCCCCACGCCCGGGGTGGCTTCGCCCCTGAGCCGCCAAGGGATCTGCTCAGCGTGCGCTTTCACCCCGAAGCCGAGGCGGCGCTGGCCCGGCGCCGCGATCTGCCCGCCCTGCGTACCTTTTTAAGCGAGGTGCTGGCCCAAGACCCGCGCCCGGCCTACAAGAAGGGCAAGCCGGATGACAAGGAGTACGGGGTACGCCTGTACGACATGAACGTGCGCTTTCGTATCCATGAACCCGAGTGCGAGATCACGGCCATCGAGTCCCTGTGACGACAACGCCACCTTACGGTGGCGTTGTGTTTTACCAAGGCTAGCGCCGCTCGAGTAGCAGACTGCCGACCGAGTAGCCGGCGCCGAACGAGCAGAGCACGCCGCGCGCCCCGGCTGGCAGATCCTGATTGTGCAGGTGAAAGGCGATGATGGAGCCGGCCGAGCTGGTGTTGGCGTAGCGATCCAGAATCACCGGCGCC
Organism: Aeromonas simiae; assembly: GCF_014892695.1. Lineage (NCBI taxonomy): Bacteria > Pseudomonadati > Pseudomonadota > Gammaproteobacteria > Aeromonadales > Aeromonadaceae > Aeromonas > Aeromonas simiae. The sequence continues at coordinate 856,922 of NZ_CP040449.1, read as the reverse complement.
TCGTCGGTGCTGGCGTCATGCCCCAGTATCTTGCGGGCGATGAACTGGTTCATGGTGAGGTTGGCCTGGTGCAACCACAGCCGTGCCAGCACTTGGCTCTGCCAGCCCGCCTCGGCCAGTTGGGTGGTGACCAGCTCACTGACCATCGGCAGCACCTCCTTGAACACCTTGCGCCCCTGCTGTACGAACAGCTTGTCATGGCTGTAGCGGGTGTCCGGGCTGCACCGGTTGAGAAAGCCGAAGTTGTTGCGGATGTTGTTGGAGTACTGAGTCACCAGACGTGCATCGACCAGCGCCCACGGGTGTGGCTGGCGGCTCGAGCCCTCACGCTCCAGCACGAGGGCGGTGCAGGCATCGCCGAAGATGAAGTGGCTGTCGCGATCGCGGAAATTTAAGTGGCCGGAGCAGATCTCCGGGTTAACCACCAGCGCCGCCCTGGCCGTGCCGGCCGCCAGCATATCGGCGGCGGTCTTGATGGCAAAGGTGGCTGACGAGCAGGCCACGTTCATGTCGAACGCCGCCCCGCCAGCGCCCAGGTAGTGCTGCAACTCGATGGCGAGCGCCGGATAGGGGCGCGGCATATTGGAAGCGGCGACGATGATGAGATCAATCTCGCCCGGCTCACGACCAGCGGCCAGCAGCGCCTGCTCGGCTGCCGCTACCGCCATCTCCACCATGACAGAGGGTTTGTCATCGCCACGCTCCGGGATGAGCGGCTGCATCACCTCGGGGTCGAGAACCCCCTCCCGGCTCACCAGGTAGCGGCTCTTGATCCCCGACGCCTTCTCGATGAACTCGCAGCTGGAATACTGTTTGGCCGGGATCTGGCCGGCGTCGATGGCCGAGGCATTCTCTTCGTTATAAAGATCAACCCAGCGGTTGAACGCCTTAACCAGCTCTTCGTTAGCGACGGCATGGGGCGGGGTATAGAGGCCACTGCCGCTAATCACGATGGATGTCATTTCAGCTCCTTGATGGGTCGCTTGGCGACCTCGTTTATCGTTGCACCACCGGCTCGGCCTGCCAAGTTCAGTGAAGACATGCGCTCACCCAGCTGCGAGCGCATTCCTCAGAGAGGGGCCAGAGCCTCCGGCGCGGGGTGACATGGCGCCACTTCGCCTTGGAAAAGTGGCATGACGTAACCCAAACCTTTAACCCAGATCTTCGCTTCACGGCTCGACCGAGCTATCCAGCCAGGTGATAGCGTAGGGCCACTGTAGCATCACCGACTAAGATCCCCGCTTATCGCCGCCATCACCATGCCGCAGCGATGCACTCCGCATGGCACCTTATCTTGCCAGACGAAATCATAAAGACTGTTGTGGAAATAGACGTACTCCAACTGTTTCAACTCGTGATCCAAGGCCGAAAAGAGCCGCAGCCCCCGATAAGATGGGCGCATGGCTCCCTTACATTGAAGAAGTGATCACTGGCGGAGCACCCGACCCAGGAGCATTCCGGCACGCAACCACATCGAACTCCCAGCAGGGGCTCGAGGATCGACTTGATATAGCGGGCGATCGGCTCACGGCCACCTTCCCCGGCGAGCATGCTCTGCCCGAGATCCGGCTCACCTTGATGAGCCACGGCGTTTTCCGCACCAATGGAGGCATTGGCTGCCTCTGATGCAGGGTAGTGTTGCTGCATTCCCCTCCCGGCGGGGGGAGACCCGCAGCATAAGCCACATAGGTACTAATAACATATGGTTATAACAATTCGTCACTTCCCATTCGGATACGAAGCGTTACTCTTGACCCATATTTGACCGAAACCACAGGGATCAGCACCATGAGCAAGATTTACGAGGACAACAGCCTGACCATCGGCAACACCCCCCTTGTGCGTCTCAATCGTGTGACCAAGGGACGTGTCCTGGCCAAGATTGAGAGCCGTAACCCCAGCTTCAGCGTCAAGTGCCGTATCGGTGCCAATCTGATCTGGGATGCCGAGAAACGTGGCGTCCTCAAGCCGGGCAAGGAGCTGATCGAACCGACCAGCGGCAACACAGGCATCGCCCTGGCTTTCGTGGCCGCAGCCCGTGGTTATCCTATTACCCTCACCATGCCGGAAACCATGAGCCTCGAGCGCCGTAAGCTGCTCAAAGCACTCGGCGCCAAGCTGGTGCTGACAGAAGGTCCGCTCGGCATGAAGGGGGCGATCGCCAAGGCCGACGAAATCCTGGCCTCAGATCCGGACAAGTATGTGCTGCTGCAGCAATTCGAGAACCCGGCTAACCCGGAGATCCACGAGAAGACCACCGGCCCCGAAATCTGGGAAGCCACCGATGGCGCCGTGGACGTGTTCGTGGCTGGTGTCGGCACCGGTGGTACCCTGACCGGCGTCTCGCGCTACCTGAAACAGACCCAAGGCAAGGCCGTCGTCTCGGTCGCCGTCGAGCCGGCAGAATCCCCGGTTATCAGCCAGAAACTGGCCGGTGAAGAGCTCAAACCCGGCCCGCACAAGATCCAGGGGATCGGGGCCGGCTTCATCCCGGGCAACTTGGACTTGTCACTCATCGACCGGGTTGAGAAGGTCACCAGCGATGACGCCATCGAGATGGCGCGCCGCCTGATGGAAGAGGAAGGTATCCTGGCCGGGATCAGTTCAGGCGCTGCCGTGGTCGCCGCCAACCGTCTGGCCGAGCTGCCAGAGTTCGAGGGTAAGACCATTGTCGTCATCCTGCCGAGTGCCGCCGAGCGCTATCTCTCCAGCGCCCTGTTTGCCGGCGTCTTCTCCGAGCAGGAACTCCAGCAGTAAGTCATTTCCTACCAATCCGGTCGACAAAACGCGGCGCTCCCTTGAGCGCCGCGTTGCTATTGACTAGCCTCACCCCCGACAGGCATTCATGAGGCTGTTTTTTTTATGGGTAAAAAAACGGATTTTCAACTGACAAAAATTGCAGACAATCTGTGATAAATCTCATATTCTATGGGCCGTCGCCAGCTGAATTCCGAGCAGGTATCATAAGGTAACAAAGTGTTAATTTTTGTCGTGAAATAATCAAACCCCAAGCGTAGCGCGGGTTATGATGTGTTTGGTTGGAAAATGCTCTAGCCTCGATGAGAACTAGTACACAGAAAATTGACCTGGATTAAACCATTGCAGGTTCGATTTCGTTACTTTACAACATATCCAGTTTACGACTGTCAGGAAAACGGTTCCGCAACCGTTTCCTGACGCAAAAATATCAATAATATGGGGTTAAACCATGTACGAGAAGTCTGTAGTTATCACTGCTGAAAACGGTCTGCACACCCGTCCGGCAGCTCAGTTCGTCAAAGAAGCCAAAGAGTTCCAGAGCGAGATCACCGTGGTTTCTGGTGGTAAGTCTGCCAGCGCCAAGAGCCTGTTCAAGCTCCAGACCCTGGGTCTGACCAAGGGTACTCAGGTGACCATCCAGGCCGACGGCCCGGACGCACAGCAAGCCGTTGAGAAACTGGTAGCCCTGATGGATGAGCTGGAGTAATCCAGCTTTTCTTTACCCCCACAGTCTTAGGTTCTATTAGGAAGGGTTATGATATCTGGCATTCTTGCGTCTCCCGGTATCGCATTCGGCAAGGCGCTTCTTTTGAAAGAAGAAGAAATCGTTATCAACCAGGCGCCCATCACTGGCGAGCAGGCTGACACCGAAATCAACCGCTTCATTGAAGCCCGAGCTAAATCGGCTACCCAGTTGGAAGCCATCAAAGAGATGGCCGGTCGTACCTTCGGGGAAGAAAAAGAGGCCATCTTCGAAGGCCACATCATGCTGCTCGAAGATGAAGAGCTGGAAAACGATATCAAGTCCTTCATCAAAGAGAACAATGCGACCGCCGATCGGGCAATCCATGAAGTCATCGAGCAGTACGCCAACATGATGGCCGAGCTCGATGACCCCTACTTGCGCGAACGAGCTACCGACTTCCGTGACATCGGCTCCCGCCTTATCAAAAACGCGCTGGGCATCCCCGTTGTCAACCTGAGCACCATCGACGAAGAGGTCATCCTGGTCGCCAAAGACCTGACGCCTTCCGAGACCGCTCAGATCAACCTGAAATACGTGCTGGGCTTTGTCACCGACATCGGTGGCCGTACCTCCCACACCTCCATCATGGCCCGCTCCCTTGAGCTGCCGGCCATCGTGGGCACTAATGACATCACCAATCGCGTCAAGAACGGCGACATGGTGCTGCTCGACGCCATCAACAACAAGGTGGTGATCAATCCGAGCGAGGCCGAGCTGGCCCAGTTCAAAGAGACCCAGGCTCGTCACCTGGCGGAGAAGGAAGAGCTGGCCAAGCTCAAAGATCTGCCCGCCATCACCCTTGATGGCCATCAGGTCGAGGTTTGCGCCAACATCGGTACCGTCAAGGATACTGACGGCGCCATCCGCAACGGCGCCGAAGGCGTGGGTCTGTACCGTACCGAATTCCTGTTCATGGATCGCGACGCCCTGCCGAGCGAAGATGAGCAGTTCCAGGCCTATAAAGAAGTGGCAGAGGCCATGCCGAACCAACCGATCATCGTCCGTACCATGGACATCGGTGGTGACAAGGAATTGCCCTACATGAACTTCCCGAAGGAGATGAACCCGTTCCTGGGCTGGCGCGCCGTGCGCATCTTCTTCGACCGCACCGATATCATGAATGCCCAGCTGCGCGCCATTCTGCGTGCCTCCGCCTTCGGTAAGCTGCGCATCATGTTCCCGATGATCATCTCCGTCGAAGAGTTCCGCAGCCTCAAGGCCACCGTGGAACAGCTCAAGGCCGAACTGCGCGCCGAAGGCCATGCCTTTGATGAGGACATCGAAGTAGGTATCATGGTAGAGACTCCGGCGGCTGCCGTGATGGCTCGCCACCTGGCCAAGGAAGTGGACTTCTTCAGCATCGGCACCAACGATCTGACCCAGTACACCTTGGCGGTTGACCGTGGCAACGAGATGATCTCTGCCATGTACAATCCGCTGTCACCCTCCGTCCTGAACCTCATCAAGATGGTGATTGACGCGTCCCACGCCGAAGGCAAGTGGACCGGCATGTGTGGTGAACTGGCAGGTGACGAGCGAGCTACCCTGCTGCTGCTGGGGATGGGTCTGGATGAGTTCTCCATGAGCGCCATCTCCATCCCGCGCATCAAGAAGCTTATCCGTAACACCAACTTCGATGATGTGAAGGCAATGGCAGACCAAGCACTGAGCTTTGCCACGGCCGCCGAAATCGAAGCCTGCGTCGATAGCTTTATCAAGCAGAAGGCAGTCTGCTAAGATCGGCTGCAAATAGCGACAATAATTCTCTAGGAGCTTTACTATGGGTCTGTTCGACAAACTGAAGAAACTGGTCTCCGACGACAGCAGCGATACCGGCGGCATTGAAATCTTTGCCCCGCTGTCCGGTGAAATTGTTCCGATCGAAGATGTACCGGATGTCGTGTTTGCCGAGAAGATCGTGGGCGACGGTATTGCTATCAAGCCGGCCGGCAACAAGATGGTTGCACCGTGCGATGGCACCATCGGCAAGATCTTTGAGACCAACCATGCGTTCTCCCTGGAGTCCGATAGCGGCATCGAGCTGTTCGTTCACTTCGGTATCGACACCGTTGAGCTGAAGGGCGAAGGCTTCAAGCGTATCGCTCAGGAAGGCCAACAGGTCAAGAAGGGCGACGTGGTTATCGAGTTCGATCTGGCTCTGCTGGAAGAGAAGGCCAAGTCCACCCTGACTCCGGTCGTCATCTCCAACATGGATGAGATCAAAGAACTGACCAAGCTGACAGGTACCGTCACCGTGGGCGAAACCCCGGTTCTGCGTATCAAGAAGTAAGCCTGACGCGGTCTTACCGCGTTGGTCATAAAAAAACCGAAGCCAGTGGCTTCGGTTTTTTTTTGTCCCCCTCTGCCCCCCTCCAGTAGCCAGTGATAGAATCCGCGCGCTTTTCCCTTGATATCCACCGCGTAGACCCGGAACCGCTATGTTTCCCAAGAAATCAGGTTTTCGTTTAGCGCCCATACTGGGCACGATATGCATCGTTGTATCGCTGCTTGGTTTCCCGCTCCATGCGCAGGAGCTTCCCACCCATGCCCAGGTTCAGCGTCAGCTGGACGAACTTGGCAAGGTGGATAAACTAACGGCTGCCCAGCAAAACGACCAGAAATGGCTCAATGAAACCTTGGCCACGCTGGAAGCGATCGACAAGGCCAAGAGCAAGGCCAAGGCCCACACCCTACAGGTCAAAGCCCTGCCCGGTGAGCTGGAAGAGACCAACAGCAAACTGCTTGCCATTGGCAAGGAGAACACGCTTGACTCCCTCGAGAAGGAGTACGCCGATTACAGCCTACCCCAGTTGGAGCAGTTGCAGACCTCGACCCTGGATGCGTTGCAGGAGAAGCAGGAGAAGCTAGGCGCCATCAACAGCAAGCTGACCAACCTGCAAACCCTGCCAGAACGGGCCCAGGCCAACATGAGCAAGGGCTACCAACGCAGCCAGGAGATCCGCACTCGCCTCGGCAGCGGCGACGGAGTCAGTGCTGCTGAGAAGATGAAGCTGGAGAGCGAACAGGCGCTGATCGAACTCAATCTGGCCCAATTGCAAAAGGATCTCGACAGCCGTAGTGCTATCCAGGAGCTCGCCACCAAGCAACGCGATCTGCTGACAGCACACCTCAACCTGGAGGAGAAGCGCCTCGAGCTGCTGCAACGACTGCTCAGTGCCAAGCGACTCGGCGATACCGAGAAGGCCGCCGAGCAGAGCGGTGAACTGGTAGCCAGACAAAACAATCCGCTGGTACAGCACGAGCAGGAGACCAACTACCAGCTCAGCCAGCAACTCATCGATGCCACCAGCAAGCTCAACCAACTGACCCAGAAGAACATGCAGGCCAAGAGCTGGCTGGAGCGCGGCACCCAGATGGAGCGCAATCTCAACGAGCAGGTGCAGATGCTCAAGGGCAACCTGCTGCTCTCGCGCATCCTCTACCAGCTCTACCAGCAACTTGAGAGTGCCCCCAACCAGATGGTCAAGAATCTGGAAGAGCAGATCGCCGACCTGCATCTGGCCCAGTTCGAGCTGAGCCAGCAGCGCGATGAGCTGTTCCAGAAGAGCCAGTTCATCGATGCTCTCATCGCCCAAAATCCGGATCCGGTCAGCGAAGAGGACAAGAAGGCGCTCGGCGATCTCATCGACACCCGGGTCGATCTGCTCGATCAGCTCAACCGCCAGCTCGATGCCCAGCTCACCACCGCCATCAGCCTGCAACTGACCCAACAGCAGATCCAGCGCGTCTACGACCAGATCGAGTTTACCCTGCAACAACACATCTTCTGGGTCAGCAGCAACAAACCCATCGATCTCGGTTGGTTCCTGAGCTGGCCAGCCCAGGCGTTCAAACAGTCTTCCGACTGGGTGCTGCGCCCTGACTGGAAACACTGGGGGGAGATGCTCCTCCCCATCAGCCTGCTGGCCTTGCCGATGCTGCTGGTGGGTGGCCTGTTGCGCTGGAAGCGTCCGCTGCTGCGTCACAAGCAGGAGAAGATCGCCAAGGATCTGGGGCGTTTTCGCCATGACAGCCAGTGGCACACCCCCAAGGCGCTGCTATGGGCGCTGATAACCCGTCTGCCGGGCAGCCTCTTCATCGGGGCCAGCGGCCTGCTACTGACCTATTGCGGGTTGCTCAGCGCCAAACTGATCTTCCTCATCACGATTAACCTGGCTCTCGGCTACCTGGTGTTCGGCCTCTATCTGGACGTCATGCGTCCGGGGGGCATCGCCGAAACCCATTTTCGCCTGAGCAAGGCCGAACTGCAGGCCAAGTACGGCAGCATGCGCTATCTGTGGTTGCCCCTGCTGCCCCTCATCATGCTGTCGACCAAGGGGGTGGTCGAGCCCTCGACCCTCGGCAACGATGTGATCGGCCAGACCCTCACCCTGCTGCTGCTTGGCCTGACCACCTACTTGGTCTTCCCCATCTCGCGCGCGCGCATGCAGGGGGAAGAGGGAAGCCTGCTGCACTCTGTCACCGCCATCGCGCTGGCACTGGCTCCGGTGGCACTGATCGTGCTGGTGGTGATGGGCTACTACTACACGGCACTCAAACTCACCGGCCGCCTGATCGAGTCTTTCTACCTCATTTTGGTATGGAGCCTGGTCTATCGCACCGCCTTGCGTGGCCTCGAGCTGGCAGCGCGACGCCTCGCCTGGCGCCGCGCCGTCGCCAAGCGTGAGCAAAAAGAGAAAGCCAGCGAGGATGCCGAGGGGGGAGAGACCATCGAAGAGCAGCCGATGGCGCTGGAAGAGGTAAGCCAGCAGTCGCTGCGACTCACCCGCATCGCCCTGCTCGGCGTGTTTGGCATCGCCTTCTACTGGTTATGGTCCGATCTGGTGGCGGTTTTCTCCTACCTCGATGGTATCGTGCTGTGGCACAAGAGTGAGGGCACCGGTGCCAATGCGGTGCTCTACCCCATCAGCCTGCGCGACGTGATGACCGGCTTCTTCGTGCTCGGCGCCGCCTGGTCGTTGGCCCGCAACCTGCCGGGCCTGCTTGAGGTGCTGGTGCTCTCACGCTTGCGCCTGGGTCAGGGTACCGCCTACGCCATCACCACCATGCTCAACTATGTGCTGATGGGGATAGGCACCCTCTGCGCACTGGCACTGCTCGGTGTGCAGTGGGACAAGTTGCAATGGCTGGCCGCCGGTCTCTCGGTCGGTATCGGTTTTGGTATGCAGCAGATCGTGTCGAACTTTGTCTCGGGCATCATCATCCTGTTCGAGCGTCCAGTTCGCATCGGTGACACCGTCACCATCGGCACCTTCTCGGGTACCGTCTCTAAGATCCGTATCCGCGCCACCACCATCACCGACTTCGACCGTAAAGAGGTGATCATCCCCAACCAGCAACTGATGACCGAACGGCTGATTAACTGGTCGCTAAGCGATACGGTGACCCGCGTGATCGTGCGGGTCGGGGTAGCGTATGGATCGGATCTCGAACTGACTCGCCAATTGCTCAAGCAAGCGGCGCTCGAAAATAGCCGTGTACTCAAGGATCCCGACCCTATCGTCTATTTCCTGACCTTCGGTCCCAGCACACTGGATCATGAGCTGCGTTTCTTCGTGAGCGAATTGGGCGATCGTAACCCAGCTATTGATGAGCTGAACCGGCGAATCGATGTGCTATTTAGGGAGCACAATATCGATATTGCCTTCAATCAGATGGATGTCTATATCAAGAATCTGCAAGGGGATGAACAGAAAATCGAATCTCGCTCCTCACTGCCAGCTCCGCTACCTCCTAATAAGGGGTAATCAAATGGAAACGGGCTCTTGATGAGCCCGTTTTTATTATTCAAGGTTATTCAATCAGATTAACCTGTCACTTATTGACCAATAAAAATACCGCCCTCAGGCGGCATTTTCACAAGATCTATTATCAGATCAGGAAATCGTCAATGCTACCACCAGCGGCCACCGCCTCGGCGATCACCTTGGGCATACGGCCTTGGCCGGTCCAGGTTTTCTCCTGGCCATTCTCTTGATACTTGTACTTGGCCGGGCGCGGCGCACGCTTGCTCTTCGAGGTCACTTCACTCTTTTCGGCGGCAGCACTGCCCACCAGCTCGCGCGGATCGATACCCGCCTGTTGCAACAGCTCGCTGAATTCAGCCAGCTTGCGCTTGCGCTCTTCCTGCTCGGCACGCTCCTGTTCGACGCTGTCCATGCGCTCGTTATAAATCAGCTCAAATTTTTCATGAGCTTCCTGCAGTTGCTCAAAAGAGAGTTCACGCAGAGCTGCACGCAGACTGCGCACGTTCAGAAGAACCTTCAGGAATTCGTTCATTGCTTCCTCACCGGGGAGTAAAAAGACAGGGATTAACCATCCAGAGAATAACACGGAAAAAAATAGAGACAATATTGCGAGAAAGAAATATCGCCATCCCAATTATGCAATATTGATCTCTTTTTATTTTTAATTACAACCCATCAGGGTAGTTGCAATTCTACCCAGGGCCCTATCACTTCACACACGCCTTGCACGCCACTGTAATGCCAGCCAAGACGATGATAAAACCCCAGGGCCACACTGTTGTAACAGGCCACCTTGAGCGTTGCCATTGCACTGCGCTGCGCCAACGCAACCTCCAGCAACCGACGGCCAATTCCCATGCCTCGATGCTCTCGACTGACATACAGATGGTGAACAAACCAATCCGGCTGCCAGAGGGCGACCAGCCCACACAGCCGCTCCCCTTGCTCTGCGATCCAGACTTGCTCCCCTTCACTCTGCAAGAGCCAATCCTGTAACTGGAAACAACTGGCATCGGCCCAATGAAATGTCTCGCGACGCCCCCGTAAAAAGAGAGCCGCCAGTGCAGCCTGATCCTGCTCTTCCGCCATTCGAATAAACATATTCAACTCCGTTTATCAGTCATGACCAACCAGAGGGCATGCACCATACCAGGCACACCTCCGAGCAGCGTCAGCACAATGTTGAGTAGAAAGTGCAGGCTGAGCCCGACCTGGATAAACGCGCATACGGGGGGCAGGAATATAGCGAGCAAAATTTTGATAAGCGGTGCCATGGTACAAACTCCGATGAAAGAACGTCTCTACATTAGGCGTCCATCATCCGGGTCGCAATTGTGACCACCCTCACCTCTTGTTATTGATATATTGCTTTGACATTCATTGACGCCTCATAGCACTACCCCTTTTGGGCGTAAAGAGGCATGATGGCTGGTGGATTTACCACCAGTGGACAGAGGGTCAAGATGGACAGCAAACAGCTTGCCGGGGACATACTCCTACCGGCACCGTTGGAGTCAGTCTGGAATGCATGGACGACGGAGTGCGGAATTCGTAGCTTCTTTGCCCCAGATTGCCTGGTCGTACCCGAGCCAAACGGCCCGTTTGAGATCTTCTTTCGCCCCGATGCGGCTCATGGGGAACGGGGGACCGAGGGGTGCAGAGTCATGGCCGTGATGCCTTATCAGTTGCTGAGTTTTAGCTGGAACTTCCCCCCCCATTTCACCCATATCCGCCACCAGAAAACCCAGGTTTGTCTGCGTTTCATGCCCGAAGGAATGAGCACCCGCCTCTATCTGTTCCAGACCGGCTGGGCCGACGATCCCCAGTGGGACGAAGCGTTTGAGTTCTTCCGCGACGAGTGGTTCAACGTGCTGCTGCCACGCTTGCGCTGGCGCCTGCTGCATGGGCCAATCAACTGGCAACAACCTCCAGAGCGTGAGGCTCTGCTGGGCGATGGCTGATCCCGGTGCGTTGGCAGCACAGAGGATTGACGCTATCCTGACCCCCTCCCTGCTAACGAGTGGTCATCCATGAAGCTGATCGCCATTACCTCCTGCCCGACAGGCATAGCCCACACCTACATGGCGGCCGATGCCCTGCAAAAGGCCGCCGCCGCACTGGGACTCAAGCTCAAGGTGGAGACTCAAGGGGCCATGGGGATCGAAAATATCCTCACCGCCCGCGACATTGCGCAGGCCGATCTGGTGCTCATCGCCTCAGACGTCGATATCGAGCAAAAAGAGCGCTTCCTCGGCTGTCCGCAACGGGTCGTACCGCTGGAGGCGGTCCTGCTCGATGCCTGTGCCGTGCTCAAGGCAGCCATCAGTCATGTTGCAGCGTGAGCTGACCTTTTACTGTCAGCAGCCACTGACCATACCCCAAGCCCAGCGACTCAGGCGCCTGGGGGGGATGTTTCAATCCCGTCTGCTGCTGCTCAACCTGGCCCGCCGTCAACAGGCGAATCCCGAACAGCCGCTCGCCGTGCTGGCGTTAGGGGTATGCCCAGGCGATCTGTGCCAGCTAGTTATTGAGGGCTGTGATGCCGAGTTAGCCCATATGGTGCTGACCTCCTGGGTCAACGAGCAGGGCGTGCTACTGGGCCCCAGCACCGACCATGATGAGGCCGGCCGGCGACTGGCCCTCCACCTGCCCGATTACCACTTTCCCCCAGCCAGCCAGACTCTCTGCAACGCCGCAGACAAACAGAGCTGCCTACGCCATCTGGTGGGTCAGCTCCCCGACTCGCGGCTGCGGGATCCGGCCCAACTGATGCGCCACCTGCTGGCCCGTGAGCAGGTGTGTGCCACCGTGATGCGCCCCGGTCTGGCCATGCCCCACGTCATGAGCAGCAGCGTCTTGGCTCCCTGCATTAGCATGGTCTATAGCCCCACCCCGCTGGAGTGGCAGTCGTCGCTCGGCCCGGTGCAACGGGTCATCCTGCTGGCCCTACCCGAGCACCCTCACGAGGAGCACCTGTCTCCCCTCTCCCATCTGGTGCGCGCCCTGCTTGATGACGTGCTCTGCCCCGCCTTGCTGCGCGCCACAACCCCCGCCGCCCGCCGCGCCATTCTGGTCGAGGCGCTCATCCCGGCGGGCACAAACCACGATATTGGGACGGGGTCAGCCCTGTCTTCTGCTTGAATACCCGGCAGAAGTAGTTCACGTCACGATAACCGCAGCGACTGGCCACCTCTTCGAGGCGAAAACGGTACTTCTTGAGCATGAACTTGGCCCGATCCAGCCGCACCCAACTGATGTAGTCGGCCAGGCGCATGTGCCCCTGCTGGCGAAACAGGCGCGAGAGGTGGCTCGGCGAGAGATTGAAACGCTGGGCGATGCTCTCGCGACTGATCGGGCGGTGGAAGTTCTCCTGGATGTAGATGCAGATGCCGTGGAACAGATCCGCCCCGCGTGGCCTGCCCTGCGCCGACTCGGCCAGCAGTTGCCGTGAGTAAGAGAGCAGTGCCCGCAGCAAGTGGTTATCCGTGGGGGCCGTCACCGTCTCCTGAGCCAGGGTGTTGAGCGAGAGCAGGATATGCTCCAGCGCTCGCCCTGCCCCCGCCGGAATGCTGTGCTTTTGCACATCAAAGAACCCCTCTTCCCCCTTATGCTTGGCCACCAGACTAAACCCCAACTGACGCTTGCCAAACAGCAGGCTCAGCACCGAGCACTCATGCTCCCAATCGGGTTTATTCCAGGCGTTGGGGGGAATATAGAGGGCTTCACCGGGCAGGATCGCCACCTCTTTCGTTCCCTCCGGTGACCAGAGCTGGTTGACATAACGGCCACTGAACACCAGTTCGAGACGGGGAAAGTTAACCTGATAGCTGAACCCAGGCGGTACCCCCTGATCGGTGGCGAAGCGAACCCGGCCAAACCCAGCCTCATCGCCAAGCAGACCATCCAGCAACTGGGTAAAGATAATATTCATGCTTGATCCCGATTAAGGGGGGAAGCAGGCGGCACGGCTTGCCGCCCCATCACCCCGCGTCATAGTCCGGCGCCAGCCCCCTATAGCCACACGAGGGGGCCCTCACGAGCCTGAACGCCTTCTACCGCATAACCAACCCGGTTCAGCATTACGAGTGGGGCAGCCGCATAGCCCTCTCCACCCTGTTTGGCCTGCCCAACCCCGAAGGGGTGCCCCAGGCCGAGCTGTGGATGGGCGCACACCCCAACGGCGGCGCCTTGGTCGAGCTGGACGGTGTGCCCACACGTTTGGCCGACCTCATCGCCGCCCATCGGACGGCGCTGCGACAAGGTGGCAAAGGGGACTACTCCCCCTTGGCGACCCCTTCACGCCGGGGATCGGCGGCGCCAAACCACCCTTCGGCGTTACGCTGAATGCCCTGCAATCCGGACGTCTGCTCCCCGAGAGTCACCTCATGCCCCTTGGTCTTGAGCCCCTCGATCACCGAAGGCGGTGTGTACTTCTCTTCAAGCTCGGTCGGCCCATTGCGACTGCCGAAGTTGGGTAGATCGATGGCCTGTTGCAGGTTCAGCCCCCAATCCAGGGTACCGAGCAGGGTCTTGCCCACGTAGTTGATAATGGCCGACCCACCGGGCGAGCCGAGGCTCATCGCCAACTCGCCGCTTGGTTTACTAAACACCAGCAAGGGAGACATGGAGGATCGAGGCCGCTTGCCGGGCTCAATGCGGTTGGCCACCGGCAGGCCCGCCTCATCCACCGGGGTAAAGGAGAAATCGGTCAGCTCGTTGTTGAGCAGGTAGCCATTGACCATGAGGCGCGAGCCAAAGCCGTTCTCTATGGTGCTGGTCATGGAGACCGCCATGCCGTCGCGATCGACGATGGCCACATGGGTGGTGGAGGGAAACTCTGGGGTCGCATCCTGCCCACGCACCGGAGCCTGCGGGGGCGTACCGGGCACCGCCTTGCCCATGCTGCGCGCACCGATGAGGCGCGCCCGCTCGGCCAGATACCCCTTGTCGAGCATCCCGGCCTGTGGCACTGACACAAAGTCGCTGTCGGCCACGTAGCGATCCCGGTCGGCAAAAGCCAATCGCGCCGCCTCGCTGTAGTAGTGGATGGCGTCGGCTGAGGCAGCCAACCGGCCATCTTCGCCCCGAACTGGGGGCAGGGCCGCCATGTCAACGTGCTCCAGCATGCCGAAGATCTGGCCGAGGGCCAGAGTACCTGAGCTGGGGGGCGGGAAGCCGCAGATCCGGTGCTGGCGATAGTCAAAACAGAGGCCGTCACGCAGTTTGGCGCGGTAGTGGGTCAGATCGCTCAGGCTCAGCAGGCCCGGATTGTCCGGATGCTGGCGCACCTTGGCCACCATGGCCTCGGCAAGGGCTCCCCGATAGAAGGCATCGGGCCCCTGCTCAGCCAGAGTGCGCAGCACCTTGGCCAACGCAGGGTTGGTCAGGCGTGTGCCGGCCGGCTTGGGTGAGCCATCGGGCAAAAAGAAATAGGCGCGCGCCTCGGGGTCTTTGGCCAGATAGGGCTCTACCGCCAGCAAGGAGGCCAGTCGCGGGCTGATGAAAAAACCCTGCTCGGCCAACGTGATGGCGGGAGTGAAGAGATCTTTCCAGGGCAGCTTGCCATAACGCTCATGGGCCAGTGCCAGGGCCCGCACCGTGCCTGGGGTTCCCACCGAGCGGCCCCCCACCACACCGGCGAAGAAGGGCATCGGCTTGCCCCCTTGCATGAAGAGCTGATCGTTTGCTGCGGCCGGCGCCGTTTCACGACCATCCACAGCGCTGACCTGATGACCATCCCACACCAGCATCAGGGAGCCCCCGCCAATCCCGGACGATTGCGGCTCGACCAGCGTCAGCACCAGTTGCACCGCAATGGCAGCATCCACCGCCGAGCCCCCGGCGCGGATCACCTGATAGCCGGCATCGACCGCCAGCGGATTGGCCGCCGCCACCATAAATTCGCGGCCCTGCCAACCCGGTTTGGCGTGCCAGCCACTGGCCGCCTCGGGGTCAACCGGCACCTGAGCCGTGGGCTCATAGTGAAAGCGGGCTTCGTGGTGGCCGTTGCCTTGACAGCCAGCCAGCAAGGCCAGCGCCAGTAACAGCAGTGATCTGTGTGTCATATGGATGCGCCCCATCTCGAACAAAAAACCATCAAACGGTGTCACACTCTAGCCCCATGTTCAACTTTTCATATCCGATCAATGAGTTAGATATCTATCCATCACAGCAGAACGGATGTCGCTGTGCCCCCAGCCCCTCTACTGGTTGCGAAGAGAGAGCCGCAACATCCACAGGGAGAGCGCCCTTGCCCCCCTTATCAATGCTACAAATTTACAGGCTTTACTCCCCCAGCTCATTTCTTTGACCGCCGGTACAGATCGCGTTCTCATCAGTAAAACGCACATATTCATATGAATAATAACAATTTTATTCGCCATTCGTAGATGATGACAGCGGAGTGACGATTTGAGAGGGCGATCACATAGCGGACTAGATGCAACATAAATCCAGTTAATGCAACGCCAGTGCAATTTCCTATCGCCATGGGGCGGCAGATAATCGCTCCAAGACCCCATCGATAACTGAACTTCCACGAGGAAGGGGAGAGCGACATGATCACGTCTTTGATCAACGAGCAGCTGATCTGCCTGAACCTGGCGGCCAGCAGCAAGGAAGAGGTATTTAGCGAGATGGCCCGCCTGCTGGCCCGCCAGGGACGCATCGGCGACGAGCGACAGTTTGTGGCCGATTTGTGGGAGCGCGAGTCCCTCGGCAACACCGGCTTCGAGGAGGGGGTGGCCCTGCCCCACGCCAAGAGTGCCGCCGTGCTGCAACCGGCGGTGGCCATCGGCATCAGCCGAGCCGGCATCGACTACGGCGCCGAAGATGGTCAGCCTTCGCATCTTTTCTTCATGATCGCCTCCCCCGCTGGCGGGGCCGACCATCACATCGAGGTGCTGGCCGAGCTCTCCACCAAGCTGATCGAGGAGGGCTTCATCGCCCGCCTGCTGCGGGCGACCACCCCGGCCGATGCCTTGGCCATGCTGCTTGAGGGCAAACAGGATCGCGCCATCGACAAAGTGGCCGATCAAGGCTTTCTCATCGGCGTCACCGGCTGCCCGACCGGCGTCGCCCACACCTACCTAGCCGCCGAGGCGCTGGAGCAGGCCGCCGCCGAACTGGGTTATCAGATCAAGGTCGAAACCAACGGTTCAATCGGGGTGAGAAACAGCCCGAGTGCGGAGGAGATAGCCAGGGCCAGCGCCATCGTGGTGGCCTGCGACCGCCAGGTCGATCTCTCCCGCTTCGCCGGCAAGCCCCTTATCGAGACCAGTGTCAAGGCGCCGATCAAGGATGGCAAGGGGGTGATCCAGCAGGCACTCAAGGCCCCCGCCTACGTGGCCAGCCAGGGAGATAAACCAACCGAGAAGCCGAGGGCGGGGCGCTCCGATCTCTACCGCTTCCTGATGAACGGCGTCTCCCACATGATCCCCTTCGTGGTAACCGGGGGCCTGCTCATCGCCCTGTCGCTGGCCATTGGCGGCCACCCGACCCCGAACGGGATGCAGATCCCCGAGGGGAGCATGTGGAACCAGATCCTCAACGTCGGCGTGGTCGCCTTCAAGCTGATGATCCCGATCCTGGCAGGCTATATCGCTTACGCCATCGCCGATCGCCCGGCTCTGGCACCGGGCTTCATCGGCGGCTGGATCGCCAACGACGGCAGCTTCTACGGCGCCGATGCCGGCACCGGCTTCATCGGCGCCATCATAGCGGGCCTGCTGGTCGGCTACCTGGTGCGCTGGATAGCCACCCGCCGCTACCACAAGATGGTGCAGCCACTGGTGCCGATCCTGATCGCCCCCATCACCGCCTCCCTGTTCATCGCCGCCGTCTTCATCTTCATCATCGGCGCCCCGATCGCCGATATGATGGCTGGCCTCAATGCCCTGCTGCTCTCCATGAGCGGCGGCAGCCTGGTGCTACTTGGTATCGTGCTCGGCGGCATGGCGGGCTTTGACATGGGCGGCCCGGTCAACAAGGTGGCCTTCCTGTTCTCGGTCGGGATGATCGCCTCGGGCCAGACCCAGTTCATGGGGGCCATGGCCTGTGCCATCCCGGTGGCGCCGCTCGGCATGGGGCTGGCCACCGTGCTTGGCCGCAAGCTCAATCTTTTCGACAAGAGCGAGATTGAGGCAGGCAAGGCGGCCGCCGCCATGGGGCTGGTGGGGATCTCCGAGGGGGCCATTCCGTTTGCCGCCCGCGATCCGCTGGCGGTCATTCCCGCCAACGTGCTCGGCAGCATGGTCGCCGCCGTCATGGCCTTCCTGCTCGGCATCACCAACAGCGTGGCCCACGGCGGCCCGATCGTGGCCCTGCTCGGCGCCATGAACAAGCCGCTGTTGGCGCTGCTGTGCATGCTGACCGGCGCCGTCATCACAGGGATTGCCGCCGTCGCACTCAAAAAAGGGCGCATGAGCCGCAGTGCCGCCCTGGCGTAAACGCAGCCAGCAATAAGTCAGGCCACCGCGAGGTGGCCTGACTTATTGGTGCCGGGTGCTAGATGCCGAGCCGATCGCGCAGGCTGTACCAGACCGCCCCCATGGCGGTGAGCGGGACTCGCAGCAGACGCCCGCCCGGGAAGGGATAGTGAGGCAGGTTGGCGAAGGCATCGAAACGCTCGGCCTGACCGGCGAGGGCCTCGGCCAGTAGCCGGCCAGCCAGATGGGTACAGGTAACCCCGTGGCCGCTGTAGCCCTGCATGTAGTAGATGTTGCTGCCGATGCGGCCAAACTGGGGCAGCCGCGACAGGGTCAGCAGGAAGTTGCCGGTCCAACTGTACTCCACCCTGACCCCGGCCAACTGCGGGAAGGTCTTGAGCAGCTTAGGCATGATGAGCCGCGCAATGTCGGCCGGATCGCGCGCGCCATAGACCACCCCACCGCCATAGATGAGGCGGTGATCGGCGCTGGTGCGGTAGTAATCGAGCAGGTAGTTGCAGTCCTCAACGCAGTAGTTTTGCGGCAACAACTCGCGGGCCCGCGCCTCACCGAGCACCTCTGTGGTCAACACCTGGGTGCCGCAGGGCATCGATTTGGCCGCCAGCTCGGGCACCAGATTGCCAAGATAGGCATTACCAGCCACCACCACAAAACGCGCCCTGACCGAGCCCCGCTCACTCTTCACCGTCACGACCTCCCCCGGCACCAGTTCAGTCACTGGGGATTGCTCGAAGATAAGGCCGCCGAGGGAGCGGATCGCCTCGGCCTCGCCGAGAGCTAGGTTGAGCGGATGGAGGTGGCCGCCGCTCAGGTCAAGCAGCCCGCCCACGTAGCGATCGCTTTGCACCACCCGGCGGATCCCCTCCCGATCGAGCAGCTCCAGCCGGTCATTGCCCCAGCGCTGCCAGCGTGCCTGCTGGGCTTTGAGCTCGTGCAGCTGCCGCTCGGTGTCGGCGGCGAACACCCCGCCGACCCGGTGATCGCACTGGATGCGGTAACGCTCGATCCGCTCGCGGATGATCTCGCCCCCCTCAAACAGCATGCTGCCGAGCAGCTTGGCCTGGGCGGGGGGGCAGTTGCGCTCTATGGTGTCGATGTCGCGGCTGAAGGAGTTGACGATCTGGCCGCCATTGCGGCCGCTGGCGCCAAAGCCGATGCGGCTGGCCTCGAGCAACACCACCTTGTAGCCCCGTTCGGCCAGATGCAGCGCACTGGAGAGACCGGTGTAGCCGCCCCCCACTACGCAGACATCGCATGTCAGGCCCTCCTCGAGACGGGGCCATGGCGCGTGAGGGTTGGCGCTGGCGGCGTAGTAACTGTTGACGTGTCCTGTCATTTCCCTGCTCCTTGCAGCCATCCTGGCCGTTCGCGATAGCCAACAGGGGTTGGTTAAAATAATAAACACCCGTCGTTTTAAAAAACCGCTAACGAGGCCATATTTCCCGCTGACATGGCCTTTTTCTAGCATGCGGCCCCATTAACTTTCAAATATATTTAACACTTGCAAAACAGAGGGGGCCATCATAAGGTCAGAATATGCTCAATATTCTTGACAGCCCGCAAAGGTGACCTATGCATCACACGACCAAGGATGGCGTGCGAAGTCCGTTCATGGAGGAGGCCATCCGCTTCTTCGAGCACCACCCGGATTTGCAGTACATGGACATGCTGCTACCGGATCTCAACGGCATCCTGCGCGGCAAGCGCATTCCCATTGGTTCCCTGGAAAAACTCGAGAAGGGGTGCTACTTCCCCGTTTCGGTGTTTGCCCTGGATATCAACGGCAATACGGTTGAAGAGTCGGGGCTTGGCCAGGATCTCGGTGAGCCGGATCACCGCTGCGTGCCCATCCCAGGCACCCTGATGCCGGCGGCCAGCGATCCGGAGCGGGTCGGGCAGTTGCTGCTGACCATGCAGGGGGACGACGAGGCCCCCATACCCATCGAGCCACGCAATATTCTCCAGCGCCAGTGGGAGGCGCTCAAGGCGCGCGGCATCCACCCCGTGGTGGCGGTCGAGCTGGAGTTCTACCTCATCGACCGGGAGCGGGACGAAAGTGGTCGCATCCAGCCCCCCTGCTCGCCGGTGACCCAGCGCCGCGACGTCGGCGCTCAGGTCTACTCGGTGGACAACCTCAACGACTTTGACGACTTCCTGCAAGAGGTGCACGCCCTGGCCGAGCAGCAGGGGCTGCCACTCGATGGGGCCGTGGCCGAGGCCGCGCCCGGCCAGTTCGAGATCAACCTGCGCCACAGCGCCGACGTGCTGGCCGCCTGTGACGAGGCGCTGGCCCTCAAGCGCCTCATTCACGGGGTGGCCGAGCGTCACGAGATGGAGGCCACCTTCATGGCCAAGCCCTACCCGGATCAGGCGGGCAGCGGCATGCACATTCACATCAGCATCGTCGACGAGCAGGGTAACAACCTCTTCTCCGACGCCGAGGGGGACGACTCGCCGCTGCTGCTGCACGCGGTGGCGGGCATGATAGACCTGCTGCCCGCCTCGATCGCCCTGCTCGCCCCCAACGTCAACTCCTACCGCCGCTTCCAGCCCGGCATGTATGTGCCGCTGCACGCCTCATGGGGCCACAACAACCGCACCGTGGCCCTGCGCATCCCGTGCGGCGATCGCCAGGATCGCCGCATCGAGCACAGGGTGGCCGGCGCCGATGCCAATCCCTATCTGGTGGTCGCGGCCATCCTGGCCGCCCTGCAACACGGCCTCGAGCACCGATTGCAGCCACCGCCCCCCGTGGTGGGCAACGGCCTCATCGTCGAGGGGGACAGCTTCCCGTTTCGCATGAGCGATGCCCTGACCGAGTTCGAGCAGTGCGACGTGCTCAAACACTATTTGGGCGAGGAGTTTTGCCATATCTATCACGTCTGTAAGAATGACGAGCTGCTGCAATTCGAGCGGCACGTCACCGAGCTTGAGCTCAACTGGATTCTGAAAACCACCTGAGGTTCCCATGTCCCACTCCCTCATCAAGTCCCAGGCCTTCATCGACGGTCGCTGGTGCCCGGCCGAAAGCGGCCGCACCTTCGACGTGCTCAACCCGGCCAATGGCGCCATCATCACCCGGGTTCCCGACATGGATGGCGCCGACACCCGCCGCGCCATCGACGCGGCCGCTGCCGCCCAGCCGGCCTGGGCCGCCCTCACCGCCAAGGAGCGCAGCCGTTGCCTCTACGCCTGGTTTGACGCCATCACTGAGCACGCCGACGAGCTGGCGCGCATCATGACCTGCGAGCAGGGCAAGCCACTGGCCGAGGCCAAGGGGGAAGTCACCTACGGCGCCAGCTTCATCCAATGGTTCGCCGAAGAGGGCAAGCGCGCCTATGGCCGCACCATCCCCGGCTTCTCCGGCGATCGCCGCCTGGCCACCATCAAGCAGCCGGTCGGGGTGGTCGCCGCCATCACGCCGTGGAACTTCCCGATTGCCATGATCACCCGCAAGGCCGGCCCGGCCCTGGCCGCCGGCTGTACCATCGTCATCAAACCAGCCGCCGAGACCCCGCTGTGTGCCCTGGCGCTGGCGGCCCTGGCCGAGCAGGCCGGCGTGCCGGCTGGCGTCATCAACATCGTGACCTCCCATCAGGCAAGCGCGGTGGGCAACGAGCTGTGCAGCAACAAGACGGTGCGCAAGCTCTCCTTCACCGGCTCGACCGGCATCGGCAAGCTATTGATGCGCCAGTGCGCCGACACCATGAAGCGGCTGTCGCTGGAGCTCGGCGGCAATGCCCCCTTCATCGTCTTCGATGATGCGGATCTCGATGCCGCCGTGGCCGGGGCCATCGCCTCTAAGTTTCGCAACGCCGGCCAGACCTGCGTCTGTGCCAACCGCATCCTGGTGCAAGACGGCATCCACGACCAGTTTGTCGCCCGCTATGGCGCCACCATCGCCGCCCTCAAGGTCGGCGATGGCATGCAGGAGGGCACCCAGATAGGCCCGCTCATCAATCCGGCGGCCATCGATAAGGTGGAGGGGCTGGTTGCCGCCGCCCGCGCCGCCGGTGCCACCTTGGTGTGCGGTGGCGAGCGCCACGGTGCCGGGGCACTTTTCTATTCCCCGACCCTGCTCACCGGGGTGCAGCCGGACAACCCTATCTTGGCCGAGGAGATCTTCGGCCCGGTCGCGCCCGTGGTGCGCTTCGCCAGCGAAGAGGAGGCGATTGCCCTGGCCAACGACACCCCCTACGGGCTGGCCTGCTACTTCTATGGCCGCGACATCGCCCGGGTGTGGCGGGTGGCCGAGCGGCTTGAATACGGCATGGTGGGGATCAACGAGGGGCTCATCTCGACCGAGCTGGCCCCCTTTGGCGGCATCAAGGAGTCGGGGCTGGGCCGCGAGGGGGCGGCCGAGGGGCTCGAGGAGTACCTCGAGACCAAGTACCTCTGTTTCGGCGGCATCCGCTAGCCGTGACACGCCGGGCCTTGGGCCCGGCTCATCCACACATCAGGGCGCACGGCGCCCGTCTCAGGGAGGAGACATGAGCCATCCATCCAGCAACCGGGAGTGGCAGGCGCGCCGCGAGGCCGCCGTGGTCCAGGGGGTCGGCACCCTGCTGCCGGCGTTCATCACTCGGGCCGAGAACGCCGAGCTGTGGGACGTCGAGGGCAAGCGCTACATCGATTTTGCCTCCGGCATTGCCGTGCTCAACACCGGCCACAACCACCCCAAGGTGGTGGCCGCGGTGCGCGCCCAGCTCGAGCATTTTAGCCACACCTGCTTTCAGGTGACCCCTTATAGCAGTTATGTCGAGCTGGCCGAGCGGCTCAATGCCCTGGTGCCCGGCCCCACACCCAAGCGTACCTTGCTGCTTTCGACCGGCGCCGAGGCGGTGGAGAACGCGGTCAAGATTGCCCGCGCCTACACGGGCCGCCCCGGCGTCATCGCCTTCAAGGGGGGCTTTCACGGCCGCACCCTGATGGGCATGGCGCTGACTGGCAAGGTCGCCCCCTACAAGGCGGGGTTTGGCCCCTTCCCGCCCGAGATCTACCACCTCCCCTTTCCCTGCGATTACCTCGGCATCAGTGAGGAGCACGCTCTCACCGCCCTCGAAGCCCTGTTTGCCGCCGACATCGAGCCTACCCGAGTCGCTGCCATCATCATCGAGCCGGTGCTGGGGGAAGGAGGCTTCTATGTCGCCGCCCCCGGCTTTTTGCAGGCCCTGCGCCGCCTCTGCGACCAGCACGGGATCTTGCTCATCTGCGACGAGATCCAGAGCGGTTTCTGCCGCACAGGCAAGACCTTCGCCTGCGAGTACGCCGGCATCGAGCCAGACATCATGACCCTGGCCAAAAGTCTGGCCGGCGGTTTCCCGCTCTCGGCCGTGGTCGGCAAGGAGGCAGTGATGAACGCCGCCAAACCGGGCGGCCTCGGCGGCACCTACGCCGGCTCGCCGATTGCCTGCGCTGCCGCCTTGGCGGTGCTGGATCTGATCGAGGAGGAGCAGCTCAACCAAAAAGCGCTGGCTCAGGGCGAGCAGCTCAAGGCGGGGCTGCACCGCCTGGCCGAGCGCTTCGGCTGCATCGGCCAGATCCGTGGCCCCGGCGCCATGGTGGCGATGGAGCTGGTGAAAGATGGCGATGCGACCCGGCCCGATCCGGATCTCACCAAGCGGCTGGTGGCCGAGGCGGGCCAGCGCGGCCTGGTGCTGCTCTCGTGCGGAGTGCGCGGCAACGTGATCCGCTTTCTGGCCCCCCTGACCACCCCGGCGCCGCTCATCGCGGAAGGACTTTATCTCCTCGAACAATCCCTGGAGGCCGTACTGGCCTGACCAGGGGGAAAGTGACCGCTTACAAGCGAAAATTAATGCTGTTTTCTCATTGATTTGCGCTTGTCAAGGGGGGGGAGTGGAGGCACAATGCGCCGCCTTTGAAGGACCGATGCCGCCCCGTGCGCTCGGTCCTTCTTCCATGGTAGATCCACCCATAACCAGAGGCCGGCATCCCGTCCGGAAGTGATAGCGAGATGGCACACCATCTCTTGCCGCAGTGAGGAACACCATGAAGCATCCGCATGCTTTCCTGCCGGCCCATGCCGGTGTGCGCCAATATGGCGCCTCTGAGACACAGCGCCGTCAGGCCCTGCTGTCGTTGAATCACTGCGTCCGGATGGCGCAGACAGGGGAGGATGCATGATGCAAACCCAGGCTGTTGGTCTGAAAAAGACCCTGAAACTGTGGCATGTGGTGATCATGGGGCTGGCCTATCTCACCCCGATGGCCGTGTTCGACACCTTTGGTATCGTCACCGAGATCACCGAAGGCCACGTGCCGACCGCCTATCTGTTCGCCCTGCTCGGCATGCTGTTCACCGCCCTGAGCTATGGCCACCTGGTGCGCAAGTTCCCCTCGGCGGGCTCTGCCTATACCTACGCCCAGAAGGTGTTTCATCCCTATGTCGGCTTCATGGTGGGCTGGGTCTCCCTGCTCGACTACATGTTCATGCCGATGATCAACATGCTGCTGGCCAAGATCTACATGGAAGCCCTGCTGCCCGGTGTCGCTCCCTGGACTTACATCCTGGCGCTGGCCAGCGTGATGACCTTCCTCAACCTGCGCGGCATCAAGCTGGTGGCCAACTTCAATAGCCTGATCGTGCTGATCCAGTTCAGCATCATCGCCGTCTTCATCGGCCTCATCGCCTGGGGCGTGCACAACGGCGAAGGGCTCGGTACCATGGCGAGCAGCCGGCCTTTCTTCTCCGAGCAGATGCACGTGTTGCCGCTGCTGACCGGCGCCTCAATCCTGTGCCTCTCGTTTCTCGGCTTCGATGCCATCAGCACCCTGTGTGAAGAGACGCCGGACGCCTCCCGGGTGATCCCGCGCGCCATCGTGCTCACCGCGCTGATCGGCGGCGTGCTGTTCATCACCGTCTCTTATTTCCTGCAACTGTTCTTCCCGGACATCTCCCGCTTCCAGCACCCGGATGCGGTGCTGCCGGAGATCGCCCTCTATGTGGGGGGCAAGCTGTTTCAGGCCATCGTGCTGGTGTCGACCACGGTGGCGGTGCTCGCCTCCGGGCTCGCCTCCCATGCCGGTGTGTCGCGCCTGCTCTATGTGATGGGCCGTGATCGCGCCTTGCCAAAGCGCTTCTTCTCTTACGTGCATCCAACCTGGCAGACCCCGGCCCTCAACGTACTGCTGGTGGGAGTGCTCTCCCTCTCGGCCATCTCGTTCGATCTGGAGATGGCGCTGGCGCTGATCAACTTCGGCGCCCTGGTGGCCTTCACCTTCGTCAATCTGGCGGTGATCGCCCACTTCTACGTCAAGCTCGGCCACAACAAGACGCTGCGGGATCATCTGGTGTTCCTGGCCCTGCCCCTGTGTGGCGCCGCCTGCATCGGGGTGCTGTGGCTCAACCTCGAGCCCGCCTCCTTCGAGCTGGGGGTGATCTGGGCCGGCCTTGGTGCCCTCTATCTGCTGCTGCGTCTGACGGTGTTCCGGGTCAACCTGCTGCCTCAGGAGGCGAAGGCCCAATAAGCCCCTGAACGCCATGAAAAAGAGCCCTTCACGGGCTCTTTTTTTATTGCTAACAAAGCACTCATCAAAGGGGAAGATAACAACAACGATAGTGACTGCTCACACCCAAAATAAAAAGCGTCAGCGTGCGCCTTTTTGCTTGTCTCCCCCCCTCTCTTTGGGCAGAATACGCGCCGAATTAAAGGACCGGTGCCAGAGGCATCGGTTCTTTCTTTTACTGGCAGTACCACATTCATCAAAAGAGGCCGGAACTACTCCGGAAATGATACCGAGATTGCATACAATCTCCCGACGCTAAGAGGAAGAAAATGGGGCGTTTCACTGCTTTCCTGCCGGCGATGACCGGTATGCGCCTCCCCGGCGCCCTTGATGTCCAGGCTCACGCTTCGATAGCGTCCCTGGGTTCGTTGCTGCCACGTGCCCAACAGGCACTGCCAGAGGAGAAAGCATGATGGCCGGTGCCAAGCTGCTCAAGACCCTGACCCTGTTTCAGGTGGTTGTCATGGGGCTTGCCTACCTCACCCCCATGGCGGTGTTCGACACCTTCGCCATCGTCGGCGAGATCACCGACGGCCGCGTCGCAACCGCCTACCTGCTCGCGCTGGCCGGTATCCTGCTGACCGCCTTCAGTTATGGCCATCTGGTGCGCCGCTTCCCCTCGGCAGGCTCGGCCTACACCTATGCCCAGAAGGTGTTCCACCCCTACATCGGCTTCATGGTCGGCTGGTCCTCCCTGCTCGACTACATGTTCATGCCGATGATCAACATCCTGCTGGCCAAGATCTACCTGACCGCCATGTTCCCCGGCGTCGAGCCCTGGATCTTCATCCTCGGCCTAGTGACCGTGATGACCTTCCTCAACCTGCGCGGCATCAAGCTGGTGGCCAACCTCAACGGGGCGATCGTGCTGCTCCAGCTCGCCATCATCGTCACCTTCCTCGGCCTCATCGCCTGGGGCGTGAGCCACGGTGAGGGAGCCGCCACCCTGCTGAGCAGCCGTCCGTTCCATGTGGAGTCGGCCAGCATGCTGCCGCTGTTCACCGGCGCCACCATCCTCTGCTTCTCCTTCCTCGGCTTCGACGGCCTGAGCTCCCTGTCGGAGGAGACCCCGAACGCCGGCAAGGTGATTCCCAAGGCCATCGTACTGACCGCGCTGATCGGCGGCGTCATCTTCGTCACCGTCTCCTACGGCCTGCAACTGTTCTTCCCGGATCTGGCCCGCTTCAAGGAGCCAGATGCCGTGCTGCCGGAGATCGCCCTCTACGTGGGAGGTACCCTGTTCCAGAGTATCGTGCTGGTGTGCACCACGGCGGCGGTGCTGGCCTCCGGCATGGCAGCCCACGCCGGCGTGTCGCGCATCCTCTATGTGATGGGACGCGATCGGATGATCCCGGAGCGGGTGTTTGGCTACATCCACCCCACCTGGCGCACCCCGGCCATCAACGTGCTATTGGTGGGCGCCCTGGCCCTCTCCGCCGTCTCGTTCGATCTCGACATGGCGCTGGCGCTGGTCAACTTCGGTGCCCTGGTGGCCTTCACCTTCGTCAACCTGTCGGTGATCGGCCAGTTCTGGGTGCGCGAGAAGCGTAACAAGTCCCTGAAAGATCACCTGCTCTATCTGCTGTTGCCACTGCTCGGCGCCGCCACCATAGGCGCGCTGTGGATCAACCTGGAGCAGAGCTCCCTCGAGCTGGGGCTGATCTGGGCCGGGCTCGGCGTCACTTACCTGTTCCTGCGCCTGGCGGTGTTTCGCATCCCGTTCCGCCAATACGAAGAGCTGGAAGGCTAACAAGAAGGGGGAGCATGGCTCCCCCTTCTACCTCAATGTGAAACAACAAAAAGGGAGCCGATGGCTCCCTTTTTAAATGCACTCGCACACGTCTTACTTGTTGATCACCGCAGTGGCAGCCGCTTTGACCGGATCATTGGCAATCTTCTTGGCCGTGTCGCGGGTCTCCTGCACCTGACGGGTGGTGCGCTCAACTTGATCCTTGCGCTCTTGCACCGCATCGCGCTCGTCACGCAGCACGTTGTGCTTGGTGTCGGCGACCTTGTCCTTGGCCTTCTGGGTCTTTTGATCGACCAGCTTGTTCGCATCACAATTGCCCTTCACACCCAGCGTGGCGTTCATTGCCTCATTCTTGACAGCCTTGTCGAGGGTGCACTCGCGATGGAGCAGGCCGGCATTGGCACCGGTTGCAATCAGGCCCAATGTCAGGCCGAGTATCAACGCACGCATAGTCTTTGACTCCTGTGTTTGCTTACGGTGGAGAAGCATAGGCCGTTTGCTTCGAATGGCAACCCCCTCTGCTGACACCGCTCCCGGATGGTGGGAAAGGGCGGTCATCACAAAGTCAGACTCTGTCACTGAAGCATCATAAAAGTGTCAAATTGTCATTTCACTGTCATAAACCGTTGTTGTAATGCCCCCCATCTCATCCAACCCGTGATGTCGCATCAAGAGGTTCCATGCACGATACCGCAGCACGCCCCCGCGGGCAGATACTCAATTGGTTTGGCGTAGTAACGCTGGTCTATCTCATCCTGGTGGCCGTGGCCGCGGTCTCCCATGGTTTTAAGGGCTTTTCGGGGGGCGCTGAGGGCGCCGCCGAGATCTTCGCCTTCGCCAGCAACCCCTTCGTCGCCCTGCTGCTCGGCATTCTGGCCACGGCTCTGGTGCAATCGTCCAGCACGGTGACCTCGGTCATCGTCGGCTTGGTGGCTGGCGGCCTGCCCATGAGCATGGCCATCCCCATGGTGCTTGGCGCCAACCTCGGCACCACCATCACCAACACCATTGTCTCGCTCGGCCATGTTCGGGATCGCGAAGCGTTTCGCCGCGCCTTCGCCGCCGCGACGGTGCACGACTTTTTCAACCTGATGGCGGTCGCCATCTTCCTGCCGCTTGAACTCGCCTTCGGCCTGCTCTCGCGTAGCGCCGATACCCTGGCCGATCTGCTGGTGGGCAGCGGCGATCTCTCGATGAAAGGGCTGGACTTCATGAAGCCGCTGACCCAGCCGGCGCTCACCCTCATCGACAGCATTACTGCTTTCATGCCCGGCAAGGCGGCCGCCCTCGCCACCATCGCCATCGGGATCCTGCTCATCCTTGGCAGTGTCACCTGGCTTGGCAAGGTGCTGCGTGCCGTGCTGGTTGGCCAGGCCCGCGAGATCCTGCACAAGGCGCTGGGGCGCGGCCCGCTGACCGGGATCGCCTCCGGCACCCTAGTCACCGTCATGGTGCAGTCCTCATCGACCACCACCAGCCTGATGATCCCGCTGGCCGGCGGCGGCGTGTTCAGCACCCGCCAGCTCTACCCTTTCACGCTGGGGGCCAACATCGGCACCACCATTACTGCCCTGCTGGCCGCCACCGCCATCAGTGGTGACGGAGCCCAACTGGCATTGACCATCGCCTTAGTGCACGTGCTGTTTAACCTGTTTGCCGTGGTGCTTATCTATGGTCTCCCTTTCCTGCGCGAGCTACCGGTGCGCGCGGCCGAACACCTTGCCGAGATCGGCAGCCGCAATAAGCTGATAGCCATGAGTTACGTCGTCGGTCTCTTCTTCGCCCTGCCGGGCATGATGATGGTGCTGGTTCGCTGACCC
The DNA here is from genome assembly GCF_014892695.1 of Aeromonas simiae. NCBI lineage: Bacteria > Pseudomonadati > Pseudomonadota > Gammaproteobacteria > Aeromonadales > Aeromonadaceae > Aeromonas > Aeromonas simiae. Next base: position 828,106 of record NZ_CP040449.1, on the reverse strand, counting down.
CAAGGAGCGGTGCTCGCTTTGCATCGCTCCATCCCACTCCTGCTTTCGGTTCAGAGGCCTCCTACACCCATGGGATCGCCACTCCTGATATGGTGACACCATGGGAACATAGGAGGAGGATGCATGTTCGAAGGAGACTTTACCCACTACGTCGAGCTCACTTCCGGCCTGAAACAAGAAGGGGCCGTCGTTCCCTGCTATCAGCCCATCCTGGACAGAGAACAGCGACGAGTCGGCGTGGAAGCGCTAGCGCGTTATCGCCGTCATGACCACTATGACAGTATCCCTTTCGAGCGTCTCGATGCCGATACCGTGCTGGCCATCGATATCACCATGCTGCACGCCATCATCGATGACCTCCCTAGGTTGGCCTCCCACAACGTCCAGGTGCTCTCCATCAATCTGACGCCGGATCGCACCAGCCCCGTCTATCGCAACCTGTTGCGGCTGATCCTGGTGCGAGCCCGCAAGGTCGCGATCACCATCTGGTTCGAGGTTCTGGAAGTGGCCCCGCTGCACAGCCACCAGTTACAGTTCATCGCCACCTTGCGCAGCCATGGCGCCCGCATCGTACTCGATGACTTTGGCACCGAGGCCTGTAACTTCCAGCGCATGCTGGTGCAGCCCTATGACGTCATCAAGCTCGATCGCTCCCTGTTGCTACAGGCCTGCGATGACCAACACGCGACCGAGATGCTGCGCGGTCTGGTTGACTACCTGCATCGCCTGGATATGGAAGTGGTTTGCGAAGGGATCGAAAGCGCCCATCACGGGGCGCTGTGCGAATATATCGGCTGCGACTATGCCCAAGGGTTTGCCTATGGCCGCCCCTCCCCACTGGAGCAGTGGCATTCGGCGTAGCAAAATTGCATGAGGTGGTGGGGGCGAGTACAATCTTGCACCCCTTACGCACCGCCATCAGGTGGCGGTGTCCTGATTTGCAATCAGACCAGAGAGAACCTCATGTTCAAGCCAGAATTACTCTCCCCGGCCGGGACCCTCAAGAATATGCGTTACGCCTATGCCTATGGCGCCGACGCCGTCTATGCCGGCCAGCCCCGCTACAGCCTGCGGGTGCGCAACAACGAATTCGATCACGAGAACTTGCAGCTCGGCATCAACGAAGCCCATGCCCTCGGCAAGCAGTTCTACGTGGTGGCCAACATCCAGCCCCACAACTCCAAGCTGAAAACCTTCGTGCGTGACATGCGCCCTGTGGTCGAGATGCAGCCCGATGCGCTGATCATGTCGGACCCCGGCCTCATCATGATGATGCGCGAGGCGTTCCCCGATATGCCCATCCACCTCTCGGTGCAGGCCAACGCGGTCAACTGGGCCACGGTGAAGTTCTGGCATCAGATGGGGCTGACCCGCGCCATCTTGTCGCGCGAGCTGTCGCTCGACGAGATCGAAGAGATCCGCATGCAGGTGCCGGAGATGGAGCTGGAGGTGTTTGTCCATGGCGCCCTGTGCATGGCCTACTCCGGCCGCTGCCTGCTCTCTGGCTACATCAACAAGCGTGACCCCAACCAGGGCACCTGCACCAACGCCTGCCGCTGGGAGTACAAGGTGCACGAGGGTAAGGAAGACGAAGTCGGCCAGATTGTGCATCGTCAGGAGCCTATCGCGGTGCAGAAGGTCGACCCGACCCTGGGCAGTGGCAAGCCGACCGATGCCCTGGTGCTGCTCGAAGAGTCCAACCGTCCGGGCGAGTTCATGACCGCCTTTGAAGACGAGCACGGCACCTACATCATGAACTCCAAGGATCTGCGCGCCATCCAGCACGTGGAGCGCCTGACCAAGATGGGCGTGCATTCGCTCAAGATAGAGGGGCGCACCAAGTCGTTCTACTACTGCGCTCGCACCGCCCAGGTCTACCGCAAGGCGATCGACGATGCGGTGGCCGGCCGGCCGTTTGACCCGACCTTAATGACCACCCTCGAGAATCTGGCCCACCGCGGTTACACCGAGGGATTCCTGCGCCGCCACACTCACAGCGAGTACCAGAACTACGACTACGGCTACTCGGTCTCCGACACCCAGCAGTTTGTCGGTGAGATCACCGGCCGCAACGGCGACATGGTCGAGGTTGAGGTGAAAAACAAGTTCCTGGTCGGCAACAGCCTGGAGCTGATGACCCCGCAGGGCAACATCCGCTTCAACCTGGAGCAGATGCAAAACCGCAAGGGTGAACTCATCGACACCGCGCCGGGCAACGGCCACGTGGTCTATGTGCCGGTGCCCAAGGAGGTCGACGTGAACTACGGCATCCTGCTGCGCAACCTCGGTGAGCGCGAGGATACCCGCAACCCTCACACGGCGGCCTGAGATGGCACTGCTTATCACCGACAAGTGCATCAACTGCGACATGTGCGATCCGGAGTGTCCCAACCAGGCCATCAGCCTCGGTGAGGAGATCTACGAGATCGACCCCAGTCGCTGCACCGAGTGTGTCGGCCACTACGACAAGCCGACCTGCATCAGCGTCTGCCCCATCGACTGCATCATCTGGGACCCCAACCACGTGGAGACCGAGGCGCAGTTATTGGAAAAATTCGCTCGCCTGCACGGCTAAGGTCAACCTGGCTGATGAGCAAGAGAGGCGCCCCCGGTTGCGCCCCTCTTGCCGGTGACACCTTTCCTTAGATGAAGCCCCCCATGAGACCATTCCTCCTCGCTCTGCTCCTGCTGCTCCCCCTGCCCGCTGCGGCCGACGTTATCTGGCTCAAAAACGGCGATCGCCTGACCGGTGAGGTGCAGGCCAATGAAAAGAGCCTCATCCTGACGTTTCCCTTTGGCGGAGAGGTGGAGATCCCACGCAGTGCGGTCAAGCGCTGGCGCGCCCGGCAGGCGAGCGCCCCCAAGCTCAGCAACAAGGGGATCAATCTGGCCCTGCTCGCCCCTGATGATGAGAAATGGCACCTGACCGGCAGCGGGGATATCAACCTCAAGATCAAAGACAGCACCAACCGCACCAACAGCCTCAGCACCAAGGGCAAGCTGGAGCTGGAGAACCCGGATTGGCGTAGCGGTCTGGAGGGGGAGTACGAATACGACACCTCCAACGGCATCACCACGGATCACCATTACCGCCTCAAACCCAGGGTCGACTACTTCATCACCGACCGCTGGTACTGGCGCGGCACCATCGACTATCAGCGCGATCTGCAAGAGCCTGTCTATCTCGAGGTGGATTACAACACAGGGCCCGGTTACCGGGTGTGGAAGGAGAGCAAGAAGAAGCTCGAATTCCTGCTACTAGGAGGTCTGCGAGAGGCGTACTGGCGTGCCAATCCCACCTTCTATCGGCTGTTTAACTCGGATCACGTCGCCTATCCGACCATGAGCCTCGCTTGGGATTATCAGCACCGTATCGAGGATACCCGCTTCGAGCTGTTCAGCAGTGGCGAATACATCCACTACCTGAGTCAACCCGCCGAGTACCTGACCTATGAGCGCACCGTAGACGGTGAGCTGGGGATGCGTTACTACATCAGCGACAACCTGCGCCTCTCCTGGTCGGCCAACCTCACATGGGATGATATCTATGTGGACTATCAGGGGGACAGCCGCAACATCAATGGCCGGGAGTGGCGCCAGCTACTGAGCCTTGGGGTCAGTTTCTAGCCATGAAAAGGGCGCCGCTGGCGCCCTTTGCAATCAGTGCTTGCCATTACCCTTGTTGTGCCCCTTACCCGGGTTGTTGTTGCCGTGCACACTGCGGTTCTGGTTGTTCTGATTTTCCTTGCCGGTGCAGCCATCGCTGGTCACTTTGATGCCGCCGATCTCAATCCATGAGCAGTCGTTCTTATGTTTTTCCTTCCACTTTCGCACCTCAGTCTGGTTATCAACATTGACGTGAATACCATTGGAGTCGATCTGGATGCCCGCCCACGCCGGGGCGGCGAGGCACATAGAGAGCAACAATACGCGTGATTTCATGGTGTTTATCTCTTCGATTGAAACTGCTCGATCCTAGAGCAAGGTGACTCAGCTGTCTCCTTTGCTGGCCAGAAAAGGGGGGCGCGATTCAGCAGGGATACATCCATGTCATCACCTCGTTCCCACCTTGTTAATGCTCGCTCACTTAGTGGCTCGGCTGCGCCGTCATGGTGACGCGACTCTGACGCCGCTCACCGCGCCAGGCGGCATACATGCTCCAAGCGGTGTAGATGACCACGCCCCCCACCAGCCATTTGAGCATGGCCAAGTCCATCGAGGTGACCAGGTAGGCGGCTAGCACCACGCCGATGGGGCCAAATAGGGCGACCGCCAGCACCGCCTGGGCATCGAAGGCGCCGCGGCGGATGAAGGTGCCCGCCGAAAAGACGCTCAGCAGCGCCGTCGAGCCCATCATGATGGGGAAGGCGGCGATGGGGTGCATGCCGAGCAGATAGAGCATGGTCATGCAGGGGGCAAACAGGCCGATCCCCACGTTCATCAGCACCCCGAACAGGAAGTTGCCCACCAGCGCCACCACCAGCTTGCCACCGGAGAGCCCCATCGCCTCACCACCGAGTGGAAACAAGCCGAGCAGGCCGGCAAAGATAAGGCCCGCCACCACCAGCAGGGAGCTGGCCATCACAAGACGCACCGTCTGGCGATCAAACGAGGAGACATAGCGGGCACCGAGAGCCGCCCCGAGGGCCGCACTGATCATCATGCCAAGCAACGTGGTGGGGTCGACCTTGACCACGCCGATGAAGATGAGGGACTGCACCACGGTCGGCAACACGCACTGACCGTTGAGGGTACCCGGTAACACCTTGTCATCGATGATCTTGAAGTGCTTGTAGAAGGCAGTCTTGACCGCGAAGCTGCCCACCCCAAGGGTGTCGAGAAAATTGGCAAAGCCACCGATGGCCGCCACCTTCCAAAAGGGGGTCGATTCGAGCGTGCCACTGCGCCAGCGACGATGCCATGAGGTCAACAACAGAAACAGATAGACGAGGGCGCCGGCGATAAACACCAGCCGCAAAGACAACATCAACATGGGGGATACTCCTCAGCAGGGCGGCGATTTTAGGCCAGCCAGCCAGGTAGGAAAAGAGCGACGGCAGAAAAATCGCGTGCACTCGAGTCACCCGCGCCAGGATCTGCTATGCATGAAAGGCTCGGAGGAAGATGCATCCGAGCCCCATCGGAGTGAGTCATTCGCGACGACTCACCGGGTGTTCCGATGGCATAGGTAAAAAAAGGCCGGGATAACCCGGCCTTTTTCATCGCATGCTTCAGCGCCACCAACGCCCAAACAGGCGATCCACAGGCGGTATCAATCTAGCCAGCGCCTTTTCACCAAGAGGGGTGAGCAGCAGCCAGGGCAGGAAGATGAGGCAGATAGCGAGCGACCCCATGTAGATATCGGTGAACCAGTGGGCCCCCACCATGATGCGCGGCAGGGTAAATACCACCACCATGAGGCAGGCCGTCAGCCCCATCCAGCGCGGCGCGAAGCGCAGCATGAAGGCGGCGAAGATCATCAGCATCAGGCCATGATCACCGGGGAAGCTGTCACCGGAGGAGTCTTTGGTCGGAAAATCAATCAGCGCGGTCAAGCGCAGGGCCCCCGGTACGCTGAGTGTCGGGCTCGGGCGCTCAACGGGTACCATGTGGCCGATACGGTTGAGCAGCAGGGCCGTGATCACCATCAACAGGCCGATGGCCACCCAGCGAGCCCGCCCGGCACCGTCACTGCGTAAAAACAGCGTCAGCAACAGCAATACCATGCAAGAGAGGGACACCAGATCGAACAGGCGGTTATTGGTGATGGCCATCGCGAGTCGCCACGGGCCCTGCTCGGCAAGCAGGGAGTTGAAGCCTTGGAAGATCCCCACATCCCAGCGAGCCCAGAAACCGTGCCCCGGGAGCAGCCACCAGCTCAGGGCAATCAAGGCCCCCAGCAGCGGCGCCGCATACAGTCCAGTTTGTCTGTTCATGCTCGATTCTTCTCTGGTCAGCGTCACGAAGGGGCAAATGTTAACGCGCGCCCCGAGAAAAACAACCCGTCAACTGTTTCCAGGTGTTACATGTTGCCTTGGCTCGCGGGCCCTTTTCGATCTAGTATGCCCCGCCCTTATTCGACATGGATCTCGTCATGCGCAGCTATCTGAGAATGGTGCTGTTCGCCCTCGGCCTGCTGGCCGGCGTACAGTTGCCCGGTCTGCTCGAGCTCTACTTCCAGCGGATTGATGCTCGCCTGCAACAAGCCGAGCTCAGCCTCTCCCCCTTTCAGGCCAATGCCGAGCGCCACTTCGCCGGCGATCTGGGCGCCTTACAACGCCACTATCAGCAAAGCCCGGATCCGGTGATGCGTGGCGACGCTGACAGCATCCGCCTGCTGATCGAGCAGCAGAGCCTGCTCAAGCAGGAGCAATCCCTGGCCGCCGCCCCCTGGTATCGGCAAACCCTGCACCTGCTCAGCAGCGCCGACCGCGCATGGGTTCGCGATACCCTGGCCCACTACAGCTACGTGGTGCCCCTGAAACAGGAGGCCATCCTCTGTGGTCTGCTCGCCGGCGTGCTCGGCTCACTGCTTGGGGATCTGCTCTACGCCATCCTGGCCTGGCCGTTTCGACCGGCGCCACGCCGGCGCAATGAACTGCGCTAACACAACGGGGAGCCTTGGCTCCCCGTTGTGTTAGCGATTCCCCTCCAGCGGGTAAGGCATGTGCCCATGTCGGCTATTGCCGCTCTCCCTGTCGCCAGACCACCACGATAACCCTAACGTCGGGGCCCCCCGCAGGCACTGCATCGTGGCCGCTCCTTTGTGAGGGCCGCAGAAAAAAACAGGCCCTCACAAAGGAGGGCCTGGGTCAGCATGCGGGAGTCTCGTAGAGCTCAAGTGGCAACCCGTCCGGATCGGCAAAGAAGGTAAAACGCCGACCCGTCAGCGCGTCCACCCGCACCGGCTCTACGGCCACGCCGTGTTGCTCCAGATGCTCGATGACCGGCTCAAGCGCCCCTACCCGAAACGCCAGGTGGCGCAGACCGCACGCCTCCGGACTCGAAGGACGCGGCGGCGGGGCGGGAAAGCTGAACAGCTCGAGCTGGCCGCCTCCCGGCAGGGCCAGATCCAGCTTCCACGACTGGCGCTCGGCGCGCAGGGTCTCAGCGATGATCGGCAGCCCCAGCAGCTCGTGATAGAAGGCCCGCGAACGATCGTAATCGCTCACGATAAGCGCCACGTGGTGGATGGCGCCCAGCAGCGCCCCTTCGCTCTTGTCACTCATGATGCTGCCCACCTAGTTGAAGAAGTTGTTGAACCAGCCATCCAGCACGCTCTGGGGCGAACCGGCGCACGACATGGCCTCCCCCAGACCCGCCAGCTTGGCCGGTACCGATACGCTGCCGGGGCAACTGCTGTCGACCCGGCCGCCACTGCTGCGCGAGAAGCTGGCCCAGCCGATGCCCTTGGGCAGGGTCAGCGACAGGCTGTTGACCCCGCGCTGGCCCATGTAGTTGGAAAAGAGCTGCAACGCCCCGTTGGAGCCGGTCAGCCCAGCCGGGGTGTTGTCATCGCGGCCAACCCAGACGCTCACCAGCTCGTTGTTGTCGATGCCAGCGAACCAAGAGTCTCGCAGCTCGTTGGTGGTGCCGGTCTTGCCTGCCATGGTCAGGCCGGGGAAGCGGGCGCTCAATGAGCGGGCCGTGCCCTGGCTGACGGTCTTGGTCATGGCAAACAGGGTCAGCCAGCTCGCCTCGGCATCCACCACCTGCTTGGCGACGCTGTTTTGCTTGTACATGACCCGGCCACTGCCATCGATCACGGCGCGCAGGGCCGACAGGGGTTGGGTCAAGCCGCGATTGGCGATCGGCAGGTACATCTGGTTGACCTCAAGCGGGCTCAGGGCGATCGCCCCCAGCACCAAGGAGGGGTAGGGCTGAATCGTCTGCTCCACCCCCAGCTTGTGCAAGGTGTCGACCACCTTGTCGAGCCCCACCTGCATGCCGAGATTGACGGTCGGCACGTTGCGCGAACCGGCCAGGGCATCCATCAGCGGTATGCTCTGCAAGAACTTGCGGTCATAGTTTTGCGGCGTCCACACCTGACCATCCTGACCACGGATGCGGATCGGCTGATCTTTGAGCGGCGTCTGCAAGTTCATGCCGTTGGAAAGGCCGGTCAGGTAGACCGAGGGTTTGACCAAAGAGCCAATCTGGCGGCGCGCATCGAGCGCCCGGTTGAAGCCGGCATAGCGCGGGTCTCGCCCCCCCACCACAGCCACTATCTCCCCCTTGCGCCAGTCCGAGACCACCATGGCCGCCTCGAGCTTCTTCTTGCCGCGCGCCTTTTCTATCTCTACCAACCCCTTAGCCACCGCCTCTTCGGCGGCGAACTGGGCGATGGGATCGAGGCTGGTGAAGATCTTCACCCCGGACTGCTTGAGCAGATCGGGGCCGAACTGGGACTGGATCTCGCGCTTGAGCAGGGTCATGAAGGCCGGAGTGCGGCCATAGGTCATCTGCCCGCGCGGAATGATGCCAAGGGGCTGCTTGCTGGCAAGCTGATACTCGGCCTCGGTCAGGCTGCCGTGCTCGGCCAGCAGCTTGAGCACCACGTTACGCCGGCTCAGGGCCCGCTCCGGGTAGCGCCAGGGATCGTAGTAAGAGGGGCCCTTGACCAACCCCACCAGCAGCGCCACCTGATCGATGTCAAGCTCGGTGGCCGGAATACCGAAGTAGAAATAGGAAGCCAGCCCGAAGCCGTAGACCCCTTGGGAGAAGTTCTGGCCGAGGTACACCTCGTTGAGGTAGGCCTCAAGGATCTCATCCTTGCTGTAGCGATAATCGATGATCACCGCCATGTAGACCTCCTGCAACTTACGCCACAGGCTGCGCTCGCGGGTCAGGAAGAAGTTCTTGGCCAACTGCTGGGTCAGGGTACTGCCCCCCTGCACCGTGTGGCCGGCCAGCAGGTTGGCTACCATGGCGCGCAAGATAGCCACCGGCGAGACGCCGCCATGCTGGTAGAAGTCGCGATCCTCCGTGGTCAGCAAGGTGATGAGCAGGCTGTCCGGCACCTCAGAGAGGCGCACCAGCAGGCGATCCTCCCGATCCTCGGTATTGATGCGATCGAGCAGCACCGGGTCCATCTGGGCAAACCCCATCTGACGACCGCTCTCAAGACCACTGATGGTGGCCAGACGCGGGCCGTTGAAGGCCAGCCGCAGGCCGCGGGCCCCGTCGGCCCCGTCGAAGAACTCAAACGGACGGCGCACCAGATCGATGCCGGCCGAGGTGAGGGCATACTCCCCCGGCTGGTGCGGCTGGCGTACCGGCTTGTAGTTGAGCATCTTAAGCTCGCGCAGCATCTGGTCGCGTGAGAGGCGCTGGCCGGGATAGAGCTCGAGCGGCCGGCTGTAGACCATCACCGGCAGCTGCCACTTCTCGCCGTCAAAGCGCTCACGCACCTTGGTGTCGAGGTAGATGCCAAACACCACCATGAAGGCGGCGCCCACCAGCGCCAGCTTGAAACCAAGCCAGAACAGGGTACGGCCGATGGAGCGGCGCGCAGCGCCCTTCTTGGCCGGTTTCTTCTTACGTGTCGTTGCCATCGTTCCTTTTTTTCCCCGGGCGATTCACGCTGAGTTGTTGTTACGGCAGGGTCAGCCCTGCTCCATCCGCTTTTTGGTCAGCCGTGTCGGCATCGCCTCCAGCGGATTGTCCGGCCAGTAGTGGCGCGGATAACGTCCTTTCATCTCTTTTTTCACCTGCTCGTAGGAGCCAGCCCAGAAGGCGGCCAGATCGGCGGTGATTTGCAGCGGCCGCTGAGCTGGTGAGAGCAGCTCCACCAGCAGCGCCACCTTGCCTTGCGCCACCCGTGGCGTGCTGGCCTGACCAAACATCTCCTGGATCCGCACCGGGATGGCAGGGGCCTGCCCCGGCACATAACGGATGCGCACCCGGGTGCCGGTCGGGGCGGTGAAATAGACCGGCAGTTGTTCGTCAAGCACGCTTGGCAGCGGCCAGGGCAGCAGGGCGCGCAGGGCCGCCACCAGATCGACGCGCTTTAACTGCTCGAGGCGGGTCATGCCTAGTACGTTCGGCAGCAGCCACTGCTCGAGGCCGGCAAGCAGCGCCTCGTCCGACACCTGAGGCCAGGGGTGTTCGGGCAGCCACTCGGCGGCGCAGCGCAGCCGCGCCAGCAATCCCTCGCTCGCCTCGTCCCACGGCAGGCAATGCAGCCCCTTGCCGCGCACCCCGTCGAGCAGGCAGCGCCCCTTCTGCTCATCGCTAAGGGCGCTCAGTGGTTCACTGCCGAGCACCAGCTCGCCTAGGGTACGCTGGCGCTCGGCCCGTACCCGGTCGGCCTGCTCGTCCCAGGCAAAATGCTCGCGCTCACCGATAAGCTCGGGCAGGAGGCGCTCCAGCTCACCCAGCTCAACCGGCTCGGCCACGAAGATGCGGCTGCCGCGCTCGTTCTGGCCCAGATTGACCGCCACCAGAGCTGGCGCCCCCGTGACCGGGTGATCCTCCACCAGATCGGCGCTCACCCCGCCCGAGAGCTGGTAGCGGCTGCCGCTGCGTAGCCGCCCGATGCGATCGGGCCAGGCCAGAGCACACAACAGGCCGAGCCACTGCCCATGGGCCTCACCTGGTCTGGCCCCGAGGCGCTCGAACCAGCGCCGCGCCTGACCATGCAGGGCGCCGCAGCGACGTTGGAACAAGACGCCGAGGCGCTCCGATCCTCGCAGATCTTCCTCCAGCAGGGCCACCAGATAACAGGCGTCGGCGACAATCCCTGACAGACCCTCAGCCTCCAGCTCGGCGGCGCGCAGCAGCAGATGAGCCAGCCGCGGTGCGGTGCCGAGGCGGGCCATGGCTTGGCCATGGGGGGTGAGCTGCTGCTCCCCTTTGAGGGCGCCGAGGGAAGTGAGCAGCCGCTGCGCCTGGGCCAGCGCCCCGGCAGGGGGCGTATCGAGCAGCGGCAGTGCCTCAACCCGGCTGCCCCACTGGGCCGCCTCCAGCATCAAGCCGGTCAGCTCCTGAGTCAGCAGATCGGGCGGGCTCTGCTCATCGAGCCGATCCTGCTGCTCGGCGCTCCACAGGCGGTAGCAGACGCCGGGGCCAAGACGACCGGCCCGGCCGGCGCGCTGCACCGCCGAGGCGCGAGCAATCTGGGGGGTCTCGAGACGGGTCACGCCGCTGCGCACATCAAACTGGGCGCGCCGCTCCAGACCGCTGTCGATGACCAAGGTGATCCCCTCTATGGTGAGCGAGGTCTCGGCCACGTTGGTGGTGAGCACCAGCTTGCGCCGCCCGGCCGGGGCAGGAGCGATGGCGGCCTGCTGGGCGCGGATATCGAGGCGGCCATAGAGCGGGGCTATGTCCACCTCGGGCCCCACCCGCTCGCGCAGCCACTCGGCCAGGCGCTCTATCTCCCCCTGGCCGGGCAGAAACACCAGCGCACTGCCGGTGTGGTTGGCCAGCGCCTCCAGCACCACGGCGCCGAGCTGGGGCTCAAGGCGCTGCTGGCGGCTCCACGGACGGTAGAAACACTCGACCGGGTGGCTGCGCCCCTCGGAGCGCAGCACCACCGCCTCGCTGAGCAGACGCTCGAGGGGCAGGCCGTCGAGGGTGGCTGACATCACCAGAATGCGCAGATCATCGCGCAGCGCCTGCTGACTTTCGAGGGCGAAGGCCAGCGCCGTGTCGGCGTGCAGGCTGCGCTCGTGAAACTCGTCAAAAATGAGCAGATCGACCCCGGACAGCTCGGGGTCCTGTTGCAACATGCGGGTCAGCACCCCCTCGGTGACAATCTCAAGGCGGGTCTTGCCGCTCACCCGGCTCTCGCCACGCACCCGCAAGCCAATGCGCTCCCCCACCTTCTCACCCAACTGGGCGGCCAGGTAGGCGGCGATGTTTCGCGCCGCCAGCCGGCGCGGCTCGAGCAGGATGATGCGCCCGGCCACGCGCTCGCGACGCACCAGCTCAAGGGGCAGCAGGGTCGATTTGCCGGCACCGGGCGGCGCCTGCAAGATGAGCTGGGTGTGGTGCAAGAGCGCCTGCTCGATGGCGGGCAACAGGTCGGCGATCGGCAGAGTCGACAAATCAGCACTTCCGTCATGGTAAAAACGGCGCCTATGATGCCACACTTTGCCCCCTTCGTGGGGCCTTCCCCGCTGCATCAGGAGACCCCTTGGCCCGACTGTTTTTTGCCCTTCCGGTCAGCCTGCTGGCCGACCCCATCGTGGCGTGGCGCGCCGCCCGCCCCTGGCCCGGCGTGCCGGTGCCGGCGGCCAACTTGCACCTCACCCTGGCCTTTCTCGGCGAGGTGACGGCGCAGCAGCGAACACAGCTTGAGGCGATCGCGGCCCGGCTGCACTGTCCGCCACTGACCATCCCCCTCGAGCGTTGTGGCTGGTTTGGTCGCGCCAAGGCGGCTTGGATCGGCCCCGAGCGCTGGCCCAACGAGCTGTCGGTGTTGGTGCGCGAGCTACAACGCCACTGCACCCGCCTCGGCCTTGGCAACGGCGAGCTGCACTACCGCCCCCACATCACCCTGTCGCGCAAGGCCGCGGCGGCGCCAGAGCCCGCACCGGCCCCCGATTTCGTCCTACATGCCGACAGCTTCTGTCTCTATCAGTCGGTCAGCAGTGAGGAGGGGGTACGTTATGAGCCCCTCGCCTGCTGGCCACTTCGCAAACGAGTGACTGCATGAAATTTCATCCTCCACTACAAAGCGGCCTGTTGTTGCAGCGCTATAAGCGCTTTCTCACCGACGTGCAGCTCGACGACGGCTCGACCCTCACGGTGCATTGCGCCAACACCGGCGCCATGACCGGCTGCGCCGACCCCGGCACCCGGGTCTGGTACTCCACGTCCGACAATCCCAAGCGCAAGCTGCCCCACAGCTGGGAAATAGCCCAGAGCCCGCGCGGCCACCTCATCTGTGTCAATACCGCGCGCGCCAACCAGATTGCCCACGAGCTGATCGAAGCCGGTGATATCGCCCCGCTCGCCGGCTACGCGCGCCTGCGCCGCGAGGTCAAATACGGGGAAGAGGGCAGCCGCATCGATCTGCTGCTGGAAGATGACCGGCGGCCATCCTGTTATGTGGAGGTGAAATCAGTCACCCTGCTCGATGCAGAGCGTGATGATGGGATGGGCTATTTTCCCGATGCAGTGACAATCCGTGGCGCCAAGCACCTGCGCGAGCTGATGGCGATGAAGGCAGCCGGCCACCGGGCCGTGTTGCTGTTTATGGTGTTGCACTCGGGGATTACCAAAATGAGTGCTGCATCACACATTGATCCACAATACAGTCTGCTTCTTGAGCAAGCGATTGGGGCAGGGGTTGAAATTTTATGCTACCAACCCCATGTTGAGATCACAGGCTTTAAGCCGCAAGGGTTTATCCCGTTTGAAACCGTTAGCCGGATTATTCCCAAGGGATCAGAAATCTCGACGGAGTAGCAATAATGGTATGGGTTGTTTGCCACGCACCACCCCATCTGATATAGATACCGGCCTTAATTTATGGATGGCACGGGACGCGTGCAGTATAGGAGACAGGGCATGCCAACAGGCGAAAACAGGAAATCTCTGGGCCCCCTGGCCATTGCGGGAGTTGAGCCTTACCAGGAACAAGCAGGTGAGGAGTACATGAACGAGCGCCAGAAGGCGCACTTTCGCAAAATTCTGGCGGCTTGGCGTAATCAACTGATGCAGGAAGTCGATCGCACCGTTGATTACATGAAAGACGAAGCAGCCAACTTCCCCGATCCGGTCGATCGCGCAGCACAAGAAGAGGAGTTCGCCCTCGAGCTGCGTACCCGCGACCGTGAGCGCAAGCTCATCAAGAAGATCGAGAAGACGCTGCAACTGCTGGAAGAAGACGAGTTCGGCTACTGCGAGCACTGCGGCATCGAGATCGGCATCCGCCGTCTGGAAGCCCGTCCGACCGCTGATCTGTGTGTCGACTGCAAGACATTGGCCGAGATCAAAGAGAAGCAGATGGCGGGCTGATCAGCCCACCTCTCGCGCGTATACAAAGAGGGAGCCCCACGGGCTCCCTCTTTGCGTTTCGACACCCATCGCCCCCGGTGGTAGAATCCGGCGGTTTTTACCGTCAAGAGTCAGCGCCATGCCCTGGATACAAATTCGAATCAACGCCACCGCCAAGACCGCCGACAAGGTGAGCAACATGCTGCTGGGGCGCGGTGCCCAAGCGGTCACCTTCATGGACGCCAAGGACGTGCCGGTCTACGAGCCCATGCCGGGCGAGACCCCGCTGTGGGGTGAAACCGAGGTGATGGGCCTGTTCGATGCCGAAGTGGATCCGGCTCCGATCGTGGCCTTCTTTCAACAGATCTTCGGCGAGCAGGTCGGCCACAAGGTCGAGCAGCTGGAAGACAAGGATTGGGTGCGCGAGTGGATGGATCACTTCCACCCGATGCAATTTGGCGAGCGTCTGTGGATCTGCCCAAGCTGGCGCGACGTGCCCGATCCTGAGGCGGTCAACGTCATGCTCGATCCGGGCCTGGCGTTCGGTACCGGCACCCACCCCACCACGGCGCTGTGCCTGAAGTGGCTCGATGGCCAGGATCTGACCGGCAAGACAGTGGTCGACTTTGGTTGCGGCTCCGGCATTCTCGGCATTGCGGCCCTGAAGCTGGGCGCTGAGCGCGTCATCGGCATCGACATCGATCCCCAGGCGATCCAGGCCAGCCGCGACAACGCCGAGCGCAACGGTGTCGCAGAGCACCTCGAGCTCTATCTGCCTGAAGATCAACCGGCCGGCCTCCAGGCCGACGTGGTGGTCGCCAACATCCTGGCCGGCCCCCTGCGCGAGCTGGCGCCGCTCATCGCCGATCTCGGCAAGCCCGGCAGCATCATGGCCCTCTCTGGCGTGCTGGAGAGCCAGGCCCCCGAACTCGAAACCATCTACGGCCAGTGGTTCACCATGGACCCGACGGCGGTGCAGGAAGAGTGGTGCCGCCTCTCGGGCACCAAACACGGCTGACGTTAACAGGGCTCCTTCGGGAGCCCTTGCTTTATCCCCTCCCCTTCTCGACCCGGCCTTATCGACCCGGTACAGAGCGCCACGCCCGCACCGCCAGCACCAGCAGAGTGACGGCGGTGAGCGGCAGCACGAAGCCCGCCATGGCGGCCGCATAGCTCGCCTGCAACGCGCTGCCGGTGGCGTGCAGCACCAGCCAGACGGTATAGGCGACGTAGTAAGCCAGAAACAATCCTCCCTCCCAGCGCGCTATGGTGTAGCCGGTGAAGAAGATCGGCAGGCAAGCCAGCGCCACGGCGATCATGACCGGGATATCGAAGCGCAGCGCCGCCGCTGAGACCTCGAGCCCACCCGGCGCCACCACGGCAGTCAGGCCGAGCACGCAGAGAAGGTTGAAGAGGTTGCTGCCCACCACGTTGCCCACCGCGATGTCGCGCTCACCGCGCAGCGCCGCCACGATAGAGGTGACCACCTCGGGCAGCGAAGTACCGGCAGCGACTATGGTCAACCCTATGATGAGATCGCTCACCCCGAAGTAGCGGGCCAGGGTGACGGCACTGTCGACTAGCAGCCGCGAGCCGAGGATCAGCAGTGCCAAGCCCCCCACGATCAGCAGCAGGTGACGCAGTGTACGGCTGGTTGAGCGGGGCTCCGGCTCACCGTACTCGTCGGCGAACTCCTCCTGCCCGGCCTTGCCCTCGCGCCGACTCTGGATCAGCAGAAACAGGGTGTAGACGATGATGCCGGCAAACAGCAGCCCCCCTTCCAGCACCGAGATGCGCCCGTCCCAACCCATCAGCAGCACCAGCAGCGAGACGGCGATCATCAGCGGCACATCAAGGCGCACCAGCTGTAGCGACACAGAAAGCGGAACGATGAGCGCCGAGATACCGAGGATGAACAGCACGTTGAAGATGTTGCTCCCCACCACGTTACCCACCGCAATGCCGGCCTGCCCCTCCAGCGCCGACTGCACGCTCACCGCCAGCTCGGGCGCACTAGTGCCGAATGCCACCACCGTCAGCCCCACCACCAGCGGCGAGATCCCAAGCGCCACCGCCAAACGCGACGCGCCACGCACCAGGGCCTCGGCCCCCCCAACCAGACACGCCAGCCCGAGCGCCAGCCACATCACCGCCATCATAAACTCATCCTTGTGCCGTTAACCCCTGCGAGGCCCCTCTTTGGTGACAAGCGCCCTTGACGGGCTTGCCACCGATTGCCCCCCGCCATGGTATCCCAATTCGCGATGGCAAAAAGGGCACCCCAAGGTGCCCTTTTGTTATGCGCCGCGAGCCATCGCCGTCATGGGCAATGAACGCTTGCGCCAATGCAGTGCCCACCATGAGAGCGCGCCGTAAAGCAGGGTCAGCCCCCACAGACGCCACCACAGGGGCTGTACCTGGGCAAAGTCGGCCCCCATCTGGTTCAGTCGCAGCATCCCCTGCATCCCCGCCGTACTCGGCAACCAGTAAGAGAGCCACACCAGCGGCTCGGGCACCATCTCGATGGGCCAGATGAAACCGGCCACAAACACCAGCGGCATGGAGGAGAGCAAGATGGCCTGGCTCGGAATATCCCGGCGGGTGCAGAGGGCGCCGATCAGGATGCCCAGCATCAGGGTAGCCAGCTCGAACGGCAGGGCAAACAGCAGCACCTCGGAAGCGCTGGCCTCGCGCGCAATGCCGTAGGCATCGAAACAAAAACCGAGCATATAGGTGATCGGGATGAAGTAAGGCACGGCGATCACCAGGGTGCGGGCCAGCAGCAAGGGGCCGGTGGGCGCCAGCTGCCAGTAACCCTTACCGCCTCGCACCGTGATCTGGTTCTGGGTCGAGCCCAGTAGGGCCGCCCCCATCAGTAGGATCTGGTGCAGGATCAGCACAAACACCCCAGGCACCACGTAGTTGAGGTAACCCATGGTGGGGTTAAACACCGGAACCAGATTGAGCGAGACCGCGCTCCACCCCTGGCTAGCCCCCGGCAGGGGCTCGCCGTGGGCCAGCAGCCGTGACACCTTGATCTGAGCCGCCAGGGTGCCGCCAGCCGAAGCCAGCCCCTGTACGATGGAGCCATAGACCAGGAAGTAGCTCGAGTCCCCCGCATAACCTAGGGTGACGGTGCGCCCCAGCATGATGTCGCGGTAGAAGTGGCGCGGGATGTGCAAAAGCCCGCGCGCCTCGCCGGCGTTGATGCGCCGCTGCGCCTCCTCCAGGCTGGCCACCTCATCGACCAGCTTCACCTCAGGCGTGGCATCGGCCATGAAGGCGAGCCGGCGCGAGAGCTGACTGCCATCCTCATTGACCAGCACCACAGGCAGTTCACGCGGTGTCTGCTTGAGGTAGGGCTGGGGATAGAGAAAGGAGTAAAATAGGATACCGCCAAACAGGGTGAGCAGGATGGCGCGATCGGCAAACAGGCTGCGCAGCTCGAGGCGCAGCAGATCGAAGAACCCTAGCATGCGGCCTCCTTGGGCTGATAACGCCGGCCCGCGACCCACAACAGCCCCCAGAACAACAGCAGCGCCCCCAATTGCGGCGCGATGGCCAGCAGCCCCTGCGCCCGGTTGGCCACATCAATCTGGATATCGGCATAGTGGGAGATGGGCAGCAGGGCGCGCCAGAAGGTGGCAAAGCCCCCCATGGCGCTGGCCGGGAAGGTCACCCCCATGAAAGCAAGACCGGGCGCCGTCAGCGCCCCGGCCAGCGAGATGGCCCGGGCTGCGTCGCGGATCACCGCATAAAAGCCCATGCCAAGGGCCACACAGGCGCCGGCCGTTACCCCAAGCGCCAACGCCAGCAGCCAAGGGCTGCCGTGCATGGGGTAGCCAAGCCAGCTGAACATGGCATAGCACCAGGCCAGTCCCCACCCCCAGCCAATCAGCCAGTGCAGGGCAAACTTGTGCCACAGTGCCGGCCAGACCCCCTGCTCATGCCAGGCAAGGCCGAGCCTATCTTCCCGCGCCAGGGCATTGAGCCCGTACAGGGTCAGCAAAATCTGCCACACGGCGGGGAACAGCGCCCCCAGCAGGAACTGGCCATAGCTGGAGTTGAGGTTGTAAAGCGGCGTCATCTGGCCGGCCAACGGTACCGACTGACCGAGGGCCCCCGGCAGGCTGCTGCCACCGGCCAACGCCTGCAACACTCCCACCTGGCCGTTGAGGGTTCCCACCACCTGCGCCAGCGCCGCATTGACCACCTTGGCGATCAGTACGTACTGGCTGTTGTTCCACACCGTGACGCGCGGCGCGGTACCGAGCCGGGCATCGCGCTCCAGATGCAGCGGCAGCACCACCAACGCATAGATGTCACCACCGCGCAGGGCACGGGTGCCCTCGGCCACCGAATCAAACTCGTTGGAGAGCCGAAGAAAGGAGGAGGCATCCAGATCCCGCGCCAGCTGGCGCGACAGGCTGCTCTTGTCGAGATCGACCACGGCAATGGGCAGCTCACGCACCAGGGCCGATGAGAAGATCCACCACAGCATCAGCAGCAGGGAGAGCGGCAGCCAGAGCACCAGCATCCGCCCCCACCCATCCTGCCACAGCAGTCGCCATTCGCGCCCCATTTACAGCTCGACCAGCACGCTCATGCCAACCCGTAACCCCGGGATCGGCTGTACCGGACGCGCCTCCACCTCGAAGGTACGCATGTCAAATCCCTGCCGGGTATCGGTGGCTCGCCAGGTTGCGAAGTCCCCCATCACCGCCACATGCGAGACCTTGAGACGCACCAGCTTGTCGCCGAGCGCCGGAATGCGTGCGTCAAACTCCTGCCCCATGGCAAAGTGGGAGAGCTGATCTTCACGTACATGCAGCACAGCCCAGGCGTCGTCCAGATCGAGCAGAGTCACCACAGGGAACCCCTGGGGAGCCAGCTCGCCGCTACGCAGCAGTACTTGGCTCACCTCACCGTTGTGCGGGCTGTTGATGCGGGTATCGGCCATGTAGGCCTCGACTTCGGCCACCGAGCCTGCGGCCATGCGCGCCTTCTCACGGGCCGCCACCTTGGTCTCTTCACGTGCCCCTTCGAGGGCCAACTGATACTGCTGCCACGCCATGCCTTCGCTGTAACGGGCTGCCTGCCAGCCGGTCCAGGCCTCATCCCGCTTTTGCAGCGGCACCACGCCGTCACGATGCAGGTTGGCGATCCGCTGGTAGGTCTTGCCACTGAGCTCGGCGGCAGCCTTGGCCTTCTGCCACTGATCCTTGGCGGCGGCGATCTGCTGGGCGCGCGCGCCCTTCTCCGCTTCCATGGAGAGGGCATCCGCCGCGGCCTCACCGGCCTTGGCCTGGGCCAGCTTGGCCTCCAGCTCTGGACTGGCCAGGGTAAAGACCAGATCGCCCGACTTCACCTGCTGGCCCTTGTGCACCAGCACTTCGTCGATACGGCCCGGTACCTTGGAGGAGACCGAGTACTGCTGCGCCTCGATCTGCCCTTGCAGTCGCACCGGCTCAGGGCGATAGGCCAACCAGAAGCGCCAGGCAAGCCAGCCCACCACCAACAGCAGCACCCCTGCAACGATCAGGGGACGCTTGGAATTCATGCTCTGCTTTAACTGGCTCATGGGGTCACCTCTATGCCCTGCGCTTGCTGATAATGTCGGAATTGGTCGATCTGCCCGGACAGCGCCATCAGGCGTGCGAGCGAGACCACGTATTGATAGGCCGCCGCCGAACGCTGGGTCTTGACCCCGGCCAACTGATTCTGGGCATCCACCACATCAAGAGAGGTGGAGAGCCCCTGACCGAAGGCCTTGTCCCGCAACAGGACGTTCTCTTCGGCCAACTTCTGGGTCGATGAGAGGGAGTTGTACTCTTCCAGCGCCTGGCCCGCTTCACGCCAGGTTTTCTCGACCAGCACCTCGAGATCGTGGCGGGTCTTGGCCTCCAGGTGATTGACCTGCAACTCGGCGCTCTTGGCCGCGGCCACCGTATCGGAGCGACCGTCGCGGCTCACCAGCGGCATGCTGACCCCGACGCCAACCATCCAGTCAGGCGCCATCTTGGCCGAGAGCGTGTCTTGCTCGTAGAGGCTGTAGTTACCGTAGAGGAACACCTCGGGGGCAAACTTGCCCTTCTCTGCCCGGATCAACCCCTTGGCCTGCTCGCGCTTGGCCATCAGCACCTTAAGACCGGGGTGCACTTCTAGGGTCTGGCTGACCAGAGGCGAGAGTTCGGGGGTGCGCTGGTTAATAAAAAGAGAGTTGGTCGGCTCGCTGCCATCGAGCTTGATCAGGCGATCGAGCGCCAGCTCGGCGATCTCCAGGCTGCGGCGCGCCTTCTGGGTATCGATACGCGCCCTGTCATAGGCCGACTGGGCGGAGAGCAGCTCCACTCTGGCAATCTGCCCCTGCGCCTCGAGCTTCTTGGCATGATCGTAATGGCGGGCAAGCCCGGCCTCGATATCAGCACGGGTCTGCACCACTTGGCGCGCCAGCACCACGCCAAAATAGGTCTGAGAGAGGGTCTCGAAGCTGGCCTGCTGCTTGACGGCCAGCATCTCCTTGGCTTCATCCACCTGAGCGGCACGGATATCCTGCGCCGCATCGATGCGTCCACCGGTGAACAGGGGCCAGAGTGCCTTGACCGAGCTGGTGACCACATTTTTCTCGGTCAGCGGCGTCACAAAGGCACTGGCGCCCCCCATCAGGTTGATGAGCGCTCCGCCCAGGGCGCTTTGACTCAGCCCTCGGACGGGATTTAGCGCCAGCATATCGAGTTCAACCTGATCATCGAGCCGGGTGAAATTGGCCCCGACATCGATCTTGGGCAGGTACATGGCTTTGGCGGCCTCGCGCAGGGATTCTGCCCGCTCCACCCCGGCTCGCTCGGCGGCCAGCCCGTCGTCTTGTTGCAACACCCGGCTCCATGCCTCTGCAAATGAGACAGGCAGCGCCATTGGAGCCCCCCATGCATAGCAGCAGAGCAGCGTGGCACCGACTCTTGTGATGATTCGTCTACTCATCATGACCCTGTGTTTTGTTAATTTATTGGGTGGAGCTTTTGCTCAAAATGAGCCCGCTATCATAACGCAAACTCGCCCGGCTCCGCAGCACAGAATATCCCTATGATTCACTCGACACCACACCCATCCAATCGACTGATTTGCAAGCTATCCAGATATTGCAAGCCTTGAAGGGGATATTTTTCCTAAAAAAAGTTGCCTAATGCTCAAATACTAACCTTTTCTCCTGACTAAAAAATGCGTAATATACGCCGCCCTAAGCCGATAGTAACCGTAGTGATGCAGATAGGTCCCCACATCCTGGATGCCCCCTTGATCGTCGCCCCCATGGCCGGCGTCACCGACCGGCCGTTCCGCGAACTCTGTTTGCGTTTGGGTGCTGGCATGGCGGTCTCCGAGATGCTGTTGGCCAATCCGGATGTCTGGGATTCCCAGAAGACCCGCATGCGGATGGATCATGCTGCTGAAGTTGGTGTGCGCTCGGTCCAGATTGCCGGAGCCGACCCCGAGATGATGGCGTACGCCGCCCGCTACAACGTGGAGCATGGTGCGCAGATCGTCGACATCAACATGGGCTGCCCGGCGAAGAAGGTAAACAAGAAGTTGGCAGGTTCCGCCCTACTGCGCTACCCCGATCTGGTCAGAGAAATCTGCCATACCGTGGTGAATGCAGTCGCAGTGCCTGTCACGCTGAAAATTCGCACAGGATGGGATCCGGATAACCGCAATGGCGTGGAGATCGCCCGAATCGCCGAAGATTGCGGTATCAAGGCCCTTGCCGTGCATGGTCGTACCCGAGCCTGCCTTTATAAAGGTAACGCGGAGTACGACACCATCAGGGCGATTAAGCAGGCCGTATCGATTCCTGTTGTCGCCAATGGCGACATCAACAGCCCGGAAAAGGCGCGGTATGTCCTCGACTATACCGGCGCTGACGCCGTGATGATCGGCCGCGCTGCACAAGGAAGACCCTGGATTTTCCGGGAAATCCGTCACTATCTGGCAACCGGTACCCTTCTGCCTCCGCCGCCACGGGCTGAGGTCAGGGCCCTGATGCTGGAGCACGTTGCCAACCTGCACCGTTTCTACGGTGACTATCTGGGGGCACGTATTGCTCGCAAGCATGTGGGCTGGTATTTGGAAGAAGAAGAGACGGGCCGAGAATTCCGCAGGTATTTCAATGGCCTGGAGTGTGCTGAGGCACAACTCGAGGCACTGGATGCCTATTTCGATGGATTAGGTTAACGCATAACATAAGAGCCGACCGAATATGTTCGAACAAACCCTGACTTCTGATGCATTGGTAACGACCACTCACAATCACGCTGCCGAGCCGACCCAGCGCCCCCTGCGTGACTCTGTGCAACAGGCCCTGCGTAACTACCTGGCCCAGTTGAACGGTCAGGAAGTGGTGGATCTGTACGATATGGTCCTTTCCGAGGTCGAAGCTCCCATGCTGGACGTGATCATGCAGTACACCCGCGGTAACCAAACCCGTGCCGCCGTGATGATGGGGATCAACCGTGGCACCCTGCGCAAGAAGCTCAAGCGCTACGGCATGAACTAAGCCATAACAACTAAGCTATTGAAAACAAAAGCACTTTCATTTTAATGAAAGTGCTTTTTTAGTTTTGAACCCACATTTGAACCCACACATGTAGGGCTAGGCATCTATGTTGACCGCCCCTTTAAGGTCGTACTGATTACTGTCTTTGAGCCATAGCCTCCAGTCCTCCTGATTTTTTGGCCGCTCCATAGAACAGCAGAGGGCTAAAAAGCCCTCTGCTGTTGTTTCTGTTTAGCTGTACGAGCCTCGGTTAACTCGTCATCTCATGCTCTTGCATCAAACCCGCAATGCTCCGACCCAACTCGATATCGTCATGGGGGATCAGTAAGTAACGCCATTGCTTGCCAGAATGCTGGCTTGCATAGTCGTTAGCGTACTTGCACCAGCGAACCGCAGCCCGAGCTTTCGCTTGCACATCTGGGGTTGATACCTCGGTTGCCTTTTTGGGCTCGATCAACAAACAGGCGTCTTTAGTCTCCACCACGAAATCAGGCTCATAGTTCTGCCCATTGGCATACTCGATCCGGAACTGTCCGTGGGCAGGCTTCATCCACTTAAGCACGCTTGCATCCCCTTCGAGGATCTGCGCCAGGCGCCACTCACCATCGACAGAATCAAACTTTTGGTACGGATAACAGCATTTGCTAAAGCCTGTGAACAGCATCTGGCGAACCCTACTCTTCTCTCCTGCCTGGATGGGAGAGCGGAAGTCACGAGGCTGTTCGTTATGGGCATAGTTGAAGGTGGCTGGGCGTAATACATCAAACCCTTTAGTAACGTGGCCAACGTAATCGGTTGGTTGAATCGCCCCGGCTTCTCTAGACACTTTCGAGCCGTTCGAAATATTGTTTTTCACACTCTACTGGCGATAGCCCATTGTTGAAACTGTGCCGACGTTTGGGGTTGTAAAACATTTCAATGTAATCGAACACATCCTGCCGAGCCTCCTCGCGATCCGCATAGGTTTTACGTCGGATCCGCTCGCGTTTGAGGAGCTGAAAGAAACTCTCCGCTACTGCGTTGTCATGACAATTGCCGCGTCTGCTCATGCTGGCTTTGAGCCGATGCTCCCGCAAAAAATCCTGCCAGTCATAGCTGCTAAACTGGCTCCCTTGGTCGGAATGAACCAGCACTTCCTGCTCGGGTCGCCGTCGCCATACTGCCATCAGTAACGCGCTGATAGCCAGCTCTCGGTCGATACGTGGCCCCATTGACCAACCAATGACTTGTCGTGAGAACAAATCCAATACCGCGGCCAGATAGAGCCAGCCTTCATGAGTTCGGATATAAGTGATGTCCGTTACCCAGACCTTATTTGGCTCAGTCACATCGAACTGGCGTTCAAGATGATTCGGTGCAACCACGGTTGGCCGGCCGCCATAATGACCGGGACGGCGACGATAGCCGGTTTGTGAACGTAAACCTTCATGACGCATTAATCGCGCCACCCGGTGTTTCCCACAGGTCTCGCCCATCTCTCGCAGGTCATCCCGGATCTTGCGATAACCATAGACGCCACCGCTTTCTAGCCAACATTGCTTGATCTGGCCCAGGAGACGTTGGTCTTCCTGAGCTCGGGCAGATAAAGGCTGGTTGAATCGCCCCGGCTTCTCTAGACACTTTCGAGCCGTTCGAAATATTGCTTTTCACACTCTACTGGCGATAGCCCATTGTTGAAACTGTGCCGACGTTTGGGGTTGTAAAACATTTCAATGTAATCGAACACATCCTGCCGAGCCTCCTCGCGATCCACATAGGTTTTACGTCGGATCCGCTCGCGTTTGAGGAGCTGGAAGAAACTCTCCGCAACCGCGTTATCATGACAATTGCCGCGTCTGCTCATGCTGGCCTTGAGCTGGTGCTCCCGCAAAAAATCCTGCCAGTCATGACTGCTAAACTGGCTCCCTTGATCAGAATGAACCAGCACTTCCTGCTCGGGTTGCCGTCGCCACACCGCCATCAGTAACGCGCTGATGGCCAACTCTCGGTCGATCCGTGGCCCCATTGACCACCCAATGACTTGTCGTGAAAACAAATCCAATACCGCGGCCAGATAGAGCCAGCCTTCATGGGTTCGAATATAAGTGATGTCCGTTACCCAGACTTTGTTTGGCTCAGTCACATCGAACTGGCGCTCAAGATAATTCGGTGCAACCACCGTTGGCCGGCCACCATAATGACCGGGACGGCGACGATAACCGGTTTGTGAACGTAAACCCTCATGACGCATTAATCGCGCCACCCGGTGTTTCCCGCAGGTCTCGCCCATCTCTCGCAGGTCGTCCCGGATCTTGCGATAACCATAGACGCCGCCGCTTTCTAGCCAACATTGCTTGATCTGGCCTAGGAGGCGTTGGTCTTCCAGAGCTCGGGTAGATAAAGGCTGGTGCTGCCAGGCGTAATAACCGCTCGGGTGGACATTCATCATCCGGCACAGTCGGCGGATGGGATGTGTGGACGCGTGCTCCCGGATGAAGGCGTACCTTACCCTGACAGCTTGGCAAAGTACGCGGCGGCCTTTTTTAAGATATCTCGCTCATCGGTGATGCGGCGCAGTTCAGCCTTGAGGCGCCGAATTTCGGCTTGCTGGCTGGAGTCATGCTGTTGCTGCGCTTCGGGTTGGCTGTAGCGTTTGATCCAGACATAAAGACTGTGGCTGGAAACACCAAGTCGTTCAGCGACCTCTGCCACTGGGTAATGGCGCTCAGTCACCTGCTTGACGGCGGCCAGTTTGAATTCTTCCGTGTAACGTTGCTGCTTGCTCATAACACCTCCTGAATGACCTCAGTTTGAGGCTCTTGGGGTGTCTAGGAAAGTAGGGGCGATTCATCTTGAGGTGTCTAGGAAAGTAGGGGCGATTCAAAGAGCCTCTGCGCCTCATGCAAAAACGTTGAGCCCCGACTGCTGGATGGAATCTGGTGGCAATTCACTGGCCACGATGATCACCTCTATATCCGCGTATCGTGGGTTAGACAAGCCTGCTAAGCCCGATGTGAAACTGGCAGTAAAATCACCTTCCTGACAGTGGAGTGCGGCATATCCACACCAGATCTGCAAGATTCGGAGTTCGCCGTGCTGGTGCGCTCTGACCTCAAAGGACAGGAGCTTGGCAGAATCATGATGGAGAAGATGGTGCGCTACGCCCGTGACAAGGGAATTGGCCAGCTCTCAGGCCTCACCATGCCAAGCAATCGCGGCATGATAGCGCTGGCGCGCAAGGTGGGGTTTGAGGTCTCGGTGTCGCTGGAGGACAATCTGGTGAGCATGGTGTTACCGCTCACGCCAGGGGTGGATTTCTAACAAAGACGTATCGCGTGGCGATGACTCACGCTTCAATAGCAAAAAGGCCATCTCCTTAGAGATGGCCTTTGCTTTCTTCAAATTGGGTGCCTGGCAGTGTCCTACTCTCGCATGGCATCTGCCACACTACCATCGGCGCTACAGCGTTTCACTTCTGTGTTCGGCATGGGAACAGGTGGGTCCACCGCGCTATGACCGCCAGGCAAAATCGTAATCCGAAAAGCTGATTGCACTCACGATTCTCATCACAAGCACTTAAGTCGTTCTCGCTTTGTCACAAGCGCTCAAAACACTTCTTGGGTGTTGTATGGTTAAGCCTCACGGGTAATTAGTACGGGTTAGCTCAACGCATCGCTGCGCTTACACACCCCGCCTATCAACGTTGTGGTCTCCAACGGCCCTTTAGGACCCTCAAGGGGTCAGGGATGACTCATCTCAGGGCTCGCTTCCCGCTTAGATGCTTTCAGCGGTTATCGATTCCGAACTTAGCTACCGGGCAGTGCCACTGGCGTGACAACCCGAACACCAGAGGTTCGTTCACTCCGGTCCTCTCGTACTAGGAGCAACTCCCTTCAATCATCCAACGCCCACGGCAGATAGGGACCGAACTGTCTCACGACGTTCTGAACCCAGCTCGCGTACCACTTTAAATGGCGAACAGCCATACCCTTGGGACCAACTTCAGCCCCAGGATGTGATGAGCCGACATCGAGGTGCCAAACACCGCCGTCGATATGAACTCTTGGGCGGTATCAGCCTGTTATCCCCGGAGTACCTTTTATCCGTTGAGCGATGGCCCTTCCATACAGAACCACCGGATCACTATGACCTGCTTTCGCACCTGCTCGACCTGTCCGTCTCGCAGTTAAGCTGGCTTATGCCATTGCACTAACCTCCTGATGTCCGACCAGGATTAGCCAACCTTCGTGCTCCTCCGTTACTCTTTGGGAGGAGACCGCCCCAGTCAAACTACCCACCAGGCACTGTCCGCGATCCCGATTCAGGGACCTGCGTTAGAACATCAAACATACAAGGGTGGTATTTCAAGGTCGGCTCCACGACAACTAGCGTCATCGCTTCAAAGCCTCCCACCTATCCTACACATGTAGGTTCAATGTTCAGTGCCAAGCTGTAGTAAAGGTTCACGGGGTCTTTCCGTCTAGCCGCGGGTACACCGCATCTTCACGGCGATTTCGATTTCACTGAGTCTCGGGTGGAGACAGCATGGCCATGGTTACACCATTCGTGCAGGTCGGAACTTACCCGACAAGGAATTTCGCTACCTTAGGACCGTTATAGTTACGGCCGCCGTTTACCGGGGCTTCGATCAAGAGCTTCGTGTTACCACTAACCCCATCAATTAACCTTCCGGCACCGGGCAGGTGTCACACCCTATACGTCCACTTTCGTGTTTGCAGAGTGCTGTGTTTTTGATAAACAGTCCCAGCCATCTGGTCACTGCGACTCCCAACAGCTCCGTGAGCAAGTCACTTCACCATCAAGAGCGTACCTTCTCCCGAAGTTACGGTACTATTTTGCCTAGTTCCTTCACCCGAGTTCTCTCAAGCGCCTTGGTATTCTCTACCCGACCACCTGTGTCGGTTTGGGGTACGATGACATGCAATCTGAAGCTTAGAGGCTTTTCCTGGAAGCAGGGCATCAATGGCTTCACCACCGTAGTGGCTTCGTCTCGTGTCTCAGTGTTGTGTCTCCGGATTTGCCTAGAAACACCACCTACGCACTTTCACCAGGACAACCGTCGCCTGGCCCACCTAGCCTTCTCCGTCCCCCATCGCAATTACATGTCGTGCAGGAATATTAACCTGCTTCCCATCGACTACGCCTTTCGGCCTCGCCTTAGGGGTCGACTCACCCTGCCCCGATTAACGTTGGACAGGAACCCTTGGTCTTCCGGCGAGGAGGCTTTTCACCCCCTTTATCGTTACTTACGTCAGCATTCGCACTTCTGATATCTCCAGCATACCTCTCGATACACCTTCGCAGACTTACAGAACGCTCCCCTACCACTTGCACTGAGTGCAAATCCGCGGCTTCGGTGCCTGGTTTGAGCCCCGTTACATCTTCCGCGCAGGCCGACTCGACTAGTGAGCTATTACGCTTTCTTTAAATGATGGCTGCTTCTAAGCCAACATCCTAGCTGTCTGAGCCTTCCCACATCGTTTCCCACTTAACCAGAACTTTGGGACCTTAGCCGGCGGTCTGGGTTGTTTCCCTCTTCACGACGGACGTTAGCACCCGCCGTGTGTCTCCCGGATAGTACTTACTGGTATTCGGAGTTTGCAAAGGGTTG
>NZ_CP040449.1:247500-795000 GCF_014892695.1 Aeromonas simiae | reverse complement strand
AAACCGCCAAATGTCATGCCAAACAGGGTTCCCAAGGCCAGCGTCGGGGCAAAGATCCCTCCAGGAGCACCAGAACAAAAACAGATGAGCGTTGCGACCAGTCGTGCCGCAAAGAGCAGAAACAAGGTCGCTGTGGCATATTCTCCAGCCACGAGATGAGGAATCAGCTCAATCCCCCCCCCACCCAGTGGGGCCGCAAACAAAGAGATGATCCCAAACATACCCGCAACCACCATGCCGATCGCCACGAAGCGTCCACACCGGTTACGATGCAGCGCCAAATAACCATCCTGGCAAGCTAGCACCAGTTTATTGAAAACAAAGCCAAGCACTCCGAAGGCGAGCCCCATCCCCAGAAACAGCCAGAGCGAAGCCAAAGGGGGCGCCACATAATGTGGCAGGGTGATGGCCGGATGCTGGCCACGTATCATCTGTAACACCAAGGTTGCCATAATGGCCGATAACCCCACCGCCTTGATGGCCAGAAACGAGTAACGAAACTGGGGGCGCATCTCCTCCATCACAAACAAGATCCCGGCCAAGGGGGCATTGAAGGCAGCAGCAAGCCCCCCTGCCGCCCCTGCCGCTAGAAGGGCATGGCCGTGCTCTTTGGGCAGGCCGAACAGATCGGCCACCATCTGGCCCACATTGCCTCCCATCTGCACCGATGGCCCTTCACGCCCCAGCACCATGCCAGATCCCAGAGTGCAGAGGCCGCCGAAGAACTTGACTGGCAGCACCCGCCACCAACGTACCGGTCGCAACTCCTCCATTGCCCCCTCAATCTCGGGGATCCCCGATCCCCCGGCTTCGGGAGCAAAAAGATGAGTCAAGCCGTATCCCACCCCTCCCAACAGGGCACTACCGGCAAACGCTAGCGGCAGCGCCTGCCACCAATGAAGCTCAGTCAGCCAATCCAGTCGACATTCGCTGAGGCGATGCACCGACAACTCAAACAAGGCACAAAGCGCACCGGCCAATATGCCAACCAGCGCCGCCAGTAGCAGCACCTTGAGTGGCAATCGCTCCCTGAGTAAGGGGCGCAGAAAACGAGATCGCGAGAAAGAGGAGGGTGTAGATGCAGACATGGAAAACCTGTACCCGGATAGCCTTGGCTCGATTCTGCCAAGCCCAGGCACCTTCTGGTATAGTCAGGCGGTTTTTGTGCACGGGCGCTGGCGACAGGCGCAATATTGTATACCCGTCGCCCCTTCCTTCCGAACCCCAAGATGGTTCCAAGCAACCGTGCCGCACCATAAATCCAGCTAAGGATGATCCATGTCAAAATCAGATCAGCTGTTCGAGCAGGCTCGCCAGAGCATCCCAGGCGGCGTCAACTCCCCGGTACGCGCATTCAATGGTGTCGGTGGCACTCCGGTCTTCATCGAACGGGCCGACGGCGCCTACCTCTATGATGTGGATGGCAAAGCCTACGTCGACTACATCGGCTCCTGGGGGCCCATGCTGCTCGGCCACAACCACCCGGCCATCAAGGCTGCCGTCATGACGGCGGTCGAGAAGGGGCTCAGCTACGGCGCCCCCACCGAAATTGAAGTACGCATGGCCGAGCGCGTACGCGCCATCCTCCCCTCCATGGAGCAGGTGCGTATGGTCAACTCCGGTACCGAGGCAACCATGAGCGCCATCCGCCTGGCCCGCGGTTATACCGGCCGCGATAAGATCGTCAAATTCGAGGGGTGCTACCACGGCCACGCCGACTCCCTGCTGGTCAAGGCTGGCTCCGGAGCCCTCACCTTGGGCCAGCCCAACAGCCCAGGGGTACCGGCCGATTTTGCCAAGCACACCCTCACCTGCATCTATAACGATCTCGCCTCAGTCGAGGCGGCCTTTGCCCAGTATGGCCAGGAGATCGCCTGCATCATCGTCGAGCCGGTGGCCGGCAACATGAACTGCATCCCGCCGGTTCCAGGCTTTCTTGAAGGGCTGCGCGCCCTCTGTGATCGCCACGGTGCCGTGCTGATCCTCGACGAGGTGATGACCGGCTTCCGGGTCTCCAAACAGGGGGCCCAAGGCCACTATGGCATCACGCCGGATCTCACCACCCTCGGCAAGATCATCGGTGCCGGTATGCCGGTGGGCGCATTCGGCGGCAAGCGCGAGATCATGCAGCACATCGCCCCGACCGGCCCCGTTTATCAGGCAGGCACCCTCTCCGGTAACCCCATTGCCATGGCGGCGGGCCTGGCCATGCTGGATCTGCTCGAGCAACCGGGACTTTACGAAGCGCTCAATGAGAAGACCGCCCGCATTGCCGAAGGGTTCAAGGCCGCGGCCGCCAAACACGGCATCTCGCTGGCCATCAACCAGGTGGGCGGCATGTTCGGCTTCTTCTTTAGTAGCGAGCCGACCATTACCCGCTTTGATCAGGTCACCCGCTGCGACATGGAGCAGTTCAAGCGCTTCTACCATCTGATGCTGGAAGAGGGGGTTTACCTGGCGCCCAGTGCCTATGAAGCTGGCTTCCTATCGCTGGCTCATGGCGACAAGGAGATCGAGCACACCCTGGCAGCCGCCGAGCGCAGTTTCGCCAAACTGGCCGGCTAAGCGGCCCAGTGGCATGCAACGAAGGGGCCTCATGGCCCCTTCTTTATTGTTCTTGCTTCACCACTTGGGTGCAGGCTTTCGCTCTGCGCCCCACCAGAGGGCAGCCGAAAGCCCCTGAAACCATCTACGCCTCCCCCAACTGCGCACACTTATTGCAATACAGCGGTGACACCCTGATCCCCTCACAAGGAGGATGCCATGGCTGAGATGAGCCCCATCGATCTGCTGCGTCGTTATGACGAACACCGCCAAGAGCTGCGCCCGCTGCTACTTGCCCTATTGAAGATCCCCAGAGAGGCACTGCGCGACTACTCGTTCGTGCTGCAAGTCCAGGAGGGAGGAGCAGCCCATCACATTGCAGGGCCGCTACCTGTGCCAGGCGGCAGCCTGCGACTGTGGGTCGAAGGAGAGGGGGTGCGGATCGAAATAGGATTGCACCCGCTGATCGCTTGGCTGATGGGGGATCGCCTGCGCCGCCACGCCACCCCTTGGTTCAAGGCCGTTTACATCCTGCTCAGCGCCACCCTGATGTTGATCGTGGCCAGCCTCATGTGGCATGGGGTGCGCGATCTCTGCCTGCTGCTGCTCGGCGAGGAGCAAAACCGCCTCGGCGCCTTCAGCGCCATCGTCTTTCTCACCCTAGCACTGGCGGTGTTCGATCTCGGCAAAACCATACTCGAAGAGGAGGTGCTGCTGCACAAGGACATCTTCCGCCACAGCACCATACGCCGCACCATCACCCGCTTCATCGCTGCCATCCTCATCGCCGTCTCTATCGAGGGGTTGCTGCTGCTGTTCAAAGGCTCCCTCGGCCAGCTTGAGCTGCTGTGGCCGGCGGTGGGGGTGATGGGCTGCGCCATCGGACTGCTGCTGGCCCTCGGCCTCTACGTATACCTCGGAGCCAGGGCCGAGGCCTCGCTGGTGCAGGCGAGCCGTCATGACGGCCCGCCCGCCGATGCCCCTCCTAGCGGGAAGGAGACAGCGGTTGGCTGAGCCAGTGCCGTAGCAGCGGCAGCACCGTCGGTAAGGCGATCGCGAGGTTATTTGCCTGCGCCCGCTGCGCGACCAACGGCGCCGAGCTTTGCCCCCCACCACAGCCGCCTCATCTTCACCGCCATCAATAAAAAAGGGGCTCACAGGCCCCTTTGTCTTACATCCTCTGTATCTGCCCTTTGCTTATCAGGCGGCTTTCTTCACCGGCTTGGCGGCGGCCTTCTTGTGCACCTTGGCGGTCTGGGTCTGCTGGGTTACCGGCTGAGCGGCGGCCTTATGGTGCTTTTTATGTACGTTCTTGGTGGCTGGGGTCTTGTGCACAACCTGCACGGATTCGGTGCTCTTGGCCGGGGCAGTGACCGAAGCGGCCATGGCGGCGATGGAAGAGAGACCAAACAGGCCGGCAACGAGCAAGGGGAGCATCTTTTTCATGGCTATTCTCCTGATGAGTCGGGTGGGAAGGGCACCTCGCCGCTTCCTTGAGAAGCATGTTATGCCGGCCCATGCCCCCTTTCAGTGGGGCTTTGGTGACCATCGGTAACCAAATGTACGGCGTCAAAAAAACGGGAGCCTTAGCTCCCGTCTTCTGCTCACGCCGGTTTACGGCGGATCACCCCTTCTTGCACCGTGCTGGCCACCAGCCCCCCTTCACGGGTGAAGAACTGGCCGCGCACCAGACCACGGCCACCCGAGGCGCTCGGGCTGTCGACCACGTAGAGCAACCAGTCGTCGAGCCGAAAATCCCGGTGGAACCACATGGAGTGATCGATGGTGGCCACCTGCATGTCCGGCTCCCAGTAAGAGACACCATGCGGCTGCAAGGCGGTAAACAGGAAATGGAAGTCGGAGGCATAGGCCAGCAGGTACTTGTGCACCCGAGGATCGTCCGGCATCTGGCCATTGGCCCTGAACCAGACGTGACGCAGCGGTTCATGTACGGTGGGACGCATCGGATCGACCAGGGTCGCGGGGCGGATCTCGATGGGCTTTTCACACATGATCTTGGCGCGCAGATCGGGCGGGATCATCTTCTCGTAGGGGCGCACCAGCTCCAGCTCGCTCTTGAGCTGCTCAGGAGGGGTGATGCCTTGCGGCATGGCGGCCTGGTGCTCAAACCCTTCGGCCTCAATCTGGAACGAGGCGTTGAGGTAGAAGATGGGCTTGCCGTACTGGATTGCCTTGACCCGCCGGGTCGATACGCTCTGACCGTCGCGGATGTTCTCCACGTCGTAGACGATGGGGTGGTTGACGTCGCCGGGGCGCAGGAAATAGGAGTGGAAACTGTGCACCTGGCGATCCGGCGCCACCGTCTGCTTGGCCGCCGAGAGCGCTTGCCCCATCACCTGACCGCCGAACACAGCGCGCAGACCGAGATCCTCGCTCTGACCACGAAACAGTCCCTCTTCAATCTTCTCCAGTGCCAGCAGCGCCAGCAGTTCGTCCAATACCTTGCTCATTACATGACTCCCATTGCGACCGGAGAAATCTATCAACCGAAATGAAGCAGGACAATAGTTCCGGCGCCATCAAAACAGCGGCCCCGCCGAAGCGGGGCCGTTTTGGCATCAATTGACGGTGACTGGCTCACCGGACGGCGACTGGTACTCCTCCTCCGCCTCGCGAAAACGCGCCAGCATCGCCTGGGAGGGGGCAGCGCCGAGCAGGCTGCCGATCACGATGGCCACGCCACCGAACAGGAAGCCGGGGATGATCTCGTACAAACCCAGCCAGCCGAACTGCTTCCAGACGATGACGGTGGTGGCCCCGACCAGCATTCCGGCCAAGGCCCCGTTGCGGGTCATGCGCGGCCACAGCACCGAGAGCAGCACCACGGGGCCAAACGCGGCACCGAAGCCGGCCCAGGCGTAGCTCACCAGCCCCAAAACCCGGTTCTCTGGGTTCGTGGCAACCGCAATGGCAATCAGCGCGATGGCCAGTACCATCAGACGCCCCACCCACACCAGCTCACGCTGGGAGGCATTCTTGCGCAAAAACGGCTTGTAGAGATCCTCGGTAATGGCGCTTGAGCAGACCAGCAACTGGCAGCTCAGCGTACTCATCACCGCCGCTAGGATGGCCGAGAGCAGCACGCCAGCGATCCAGGGATTGAACAAGAGCTTAGAGAGCTCGATGAAGACCCGCTCCGGGTTGCCGGTCACACCGGCCGCCTGCTCGGGGAAGCTGGCAAAATAGGCCAGCCCGAAGAAACCGATGGCGACGGCGCCGCCCAGGCACAGCACCATCCAGGTCATGCTGATACGGCGGGCATTGGCCATGGAACGATGGGAGTCCGCAGCCATGAAGCGCGCCAGAATGTGCGGCTGGCCGAAATAGCCGAGACCCCAGGCCATCAGGGAGACGATGGCGATGATATCTAGGTTCTTGAACATGTCGAGGTTGCTGGCGCTCTTGGCCGCCACCTCGATCATGGCGCTGTCGATGCCGCCCACGGCGATGATGACGAACACCGGGGTCAGGATCAGGGCGAAGATCATCAAGGTGGCCTGCACTGTGTCCGTCCAGCTCACCGCCAGGAAGCCGCCGAAGAAGGTGTAGGTGATAGTGGCAGCAGCACCGACCCACAGGGCGGTGTTGTAATCCATGCCGAAGGTGCTCTCGAACAGGCGGGCCCCCGCCACCACGCCGGAGGCGCAGTAGATGGTGAAAAACAGCAAGATCACCAGCGCCGACAGAATACGCAACACCCGGCTCTTGTCCTCGAAACGGTAGGTGAAGTAATCCGGCAGGGTCAGGGCGTTGCGGTTCTTCTCGGTGTGAACCCGCAGGCGGCCGGCGACCCAGCGCCAGTTGAAGTAGGCGCCGATGATGAGGCCGATGGCGATCCAGCTCTCGGAGATACCGCTCAGGTAGACGGCGCCCGGCAGGCCCATCAGCAGCCAGCCGCTCATGTCGGAGGCGCCGGCGGAGAGGGCGGTGACCCAGCTCCCCATGCGGCGACCGCCGAGGATGTAGTCATCAAAGTTGCGGGTGGCGCGATAGGCGATGAAGCCGATCAGCACCATCCCGAGGATGTACACCAGAAAGGTGATTAACATGGGTGTGCTTGCTGTCATTCCATACTCCATTGTGATGATGCCCCCTCTGCGGGGGGCTTTTCCTTTAAAAACCGGGCTAGCTTAATCAGATGATTTCACGATAACAATCATTTTTAACAGGTTTGAAACACATGAAAAACGTTTGGTACTCAGCGAATCGACTACCACGTGCTCAAATGACCACGCATTCTGCTGATAAATGCCCGTCGGGCTGCTGAGCATAACGAGTGGGAGGAAAAAGAAAAGCGCCAGCACGATGGCCGCATGGGGCTATCTCCCCTCTTTTTGCGGCGTTGGATGACAGATAGGGGCTCAAAAGAGGATACGGCGGCCAATCAAGCAGTCGCGGCAGGCTGGTTGTCCGGCCAGTGAGGCCAGCAGTTCGGGGGCCAAGCGCCGACCACAGCGACTGCACTCGCGAAAGGCGCGCAGACGTTGCCAGGCCGTTTTCTCCACCAGTTGCTGCAAGTGGTCATAGTGGCGCTCATAGAGGGGGATCTCACCGACCGGCCGCATACGCAGACGTGGGGTGGCAGGGCTCACCCACTCCACCAAAGGCTGACTCACCTCGGCCTGTTCAGGGCCAAAAGAGACCATCACCAGCAAGGGATCACCCACAAACAGGCTCTGTTCGCCGTGGCTCGGCCAGGGGAGCTGACGGCGCAGGCGCTGATTCCATACCAGGGCCAGCTCGGGGAGCGGGGCAACCCGCAGATCGCTGAAAGGGGATGGCATGTCAGGCTCCGTGCGCAAAAAACAGCCTCCATCATAACATCCGACCACAGCAGGACAATCCTTGACCAGAAAGCAACAAGGCAGACGCCGGGATGTCTGCCTTGTCACTACTCTGCGAGATGGTGCTCCCTGACCAGTCGCTACCATCCCGGTTGGGCAAGATAGCCACTGTGGTGCGCCGGTTCCTGGTTGGAACCTTTGCCGGGGTGCC
Organism: Aeromonas simiae; assembly: GCF_014892695.1. Lineage (NCBI taxonomy): Bacteria > Pseudomonadati > Pseudomonadota > Gammaproteobacteria > Aeromonadales > Aeromonadaceae > Aeromonas > Aeromonas simiae. The sequence goes on along the minus strand of NZ_CP040449.1, from coordinate 787,440 downwards.
TGGATAAGTACACCCTTGACCACCAGAAGTTGAATACAGAGTACCGCCATCGCAGCGGTGAGTGGTTGCGTTGTTGCAGACAAAATCGGTTGTTTTAGCAATCATTAACCCTTAACCTGTCCAATCGAAGATAATCATTGCACGTCACGGTGAAAACATGCTGAAACTGGATCGCATCGACCGCCACATTCTCGAACTGATGCAGGAACATGGTCGCATCAGCAACCTGGAGCTGGCCGAGATGGTGGGCCTCTCCCCCTCCCCCTGCTCACGCCGGGTCAAGGCGCTGGAGGATGCCGGCCTCATCGATACCCACGTCACCTTGCTCAACGCCCGCGCCCTCGGCCTGACCCTCACCGCCTACATCCACATCTCGATGGACAGGCACACTCCGGAGCGCTTCGCCAACTTCGACCAGGCCATCAGTGAACTGCCTGAGGTGCTCGAATGCGACCTCATCACTGGTAACGACGCCGACTACCAGCTCAAGGTAGTGGTGCAGGATATGGAGCACTACCAGCACTTCCTGCTCGACAAGCTGACCCACATCCCCGGTGTCACCGGAGTGCGCTCGAGCTTCGTGTTGCGCCGCATCAAGCACAAGACGGCGCTGCCCCTCACCCATCTCGGCTAAACGCGAGGCATGAAAAAGGGAGGCTCAAGCCTCCCTTTTGTCATTTTTGCCCGCCTCAGAAGCGGCGCACAAACTCGGCCGGATCGAGGGCGCGCAGCTTGCGCACCTCGGTCATGGGGGTGCCGAGGTAGAGAAAGCCCACCAGCTGATCCTCATCACCGAGCCCCAGCCCGCGCCCCACTATGTCATCAAAGATGAACCAGCCAGAGCGCCAGATGCCGTTGAAGCCCTGCGCCTGGGCGGCCATCTGCATCGCCATCACGGCGCAGCCGGCAGAGAGCTCCTGCTCCAGACGCGGCACCTTGGGGTGATCCTGGAAACGGGTCGCCACCGCGATGATGAGCGGCGCGCGCAGCGGCGCATCGAGGCAACGCTCGATCGCCTCTTCCGGCTCACCGCGCTCGGCGGCGGCGGCGGCCAGCAACTCGCCGAAACGCTCGCGCCCCTTGCCTTCGATGAGAATGAATTGCCACGGCGTCAGGGTGCCGTGATCCGGGGCTCGCAGCCCCGCCTTGAGGATGTTGTCGAGTGCCTCACCAGCCGGTGCCGGCTCGCTCAGACGGGAGCAGGAGTGACGATTGAGCAGCAGTTCCAGTGCATCCATCTCGTTACCTTTGTAGACAGCAGGTTAAGGCCCACACCATAGCACAGGCCAGACTGAAGAAAAGCCCAGGCACAATACCTTTACACTCAGATCACCGCCGCCAGCTCTGCCCCCTGTCGGATGGCCCGCTTGGCATCGAGTTCGGCGGCGACATCCGCCCCACCGATGATATGAACCGCCATTCCGGCCGCCCGCAGGTCGGCATCGAGTTCACGCAGAGGCTCTTGGCCCGCGCAGATGATGATGTTGTCCACCGGCAGACACTGGGTCTTGCCCCCTACCTCAATGTGCAGCCCGGCATCGTCGATATGCAGATAACGCACTCCGGCCAACATCTCGACTCGCCGGTGCTTGAGGGTGGCGCGGTGGATCCAGCCGGTGGTCTTACCAAGGCCGTCGCCAACCTTGCTCTCTTTTCGTTGCAGTAGCCACACCTGACGCTCGGGTGACGCCAGCTCGGGGCGGGTCAGACCACCACGCTGCTCGAGCGATACATCGATCCCCCACTCCCTAAGCCACTCCCCCTTGCTGCGCTCGCCGCCGCGTTCCACCAGATATTCGGCCACATCGAAGCCGATACCGCCGGCCCCGATCACCGCGACCTTCTGGCCAACCGGCTGATGCTCGCGCAGCACATCGAGATAACTCAGCACCTTGGGGTGATCAATGCCAGGGATCGCCGGTGTCCGCGGCCGAATGCCGGTGGCCAGCACCACCTCGTCAAAGCCGCCGCCGAGCAGACTCTCGGCGCTCTGGCGCTGGCCGAGATAGAGCTCGACGCCGCACTTCTCCAGCCGCTTGGCAAAATAACGCAGGGTCTCGTGAAACTCCTCCTTACCCGGGATCTGCTTGGCGACATTGAACTGACCGCCGATCTCGCTGGCCTGATCGAACAGGCTCACCCTGTGGCCACGTTCGGCGGCATAACAGGCAAACGCCAATCCGGCCGGCCCGGCACCGACCACCGCCAGTTTCTTGGGCTGGGGCACCCGGCCGAAGATGAGCTCGGTCTCGAAACAGGCGCGCGGGTTGACGAGGCAAGAGGCGCGCTTTTGCTTGAAGATGTGATCGAGGCAGGCCTGGTTGCAGGCGATGCAGGTGTTGATCTCATCGCCGCGTCCCTCGGCCGCCTTGATGACGAACTCGGGATCGGCGAGGAAGGGGCGCGCCATCGAGACCATGTCCGCCTCCCCCTGGCTCAGGATCGCCTCGGCCACCTCGGGGGTATTGATACGGTTGGTGGTGATGAGCGGCACCTTGAGGTGCTTTTTCAGCTCGGCGGTGACCCAGGTAAAGGCGGCGCGCGGCACGCTGGTGGCGATGGTGGGGATGCGCGCCTCGTGCCAGCCGATGCCGGTGTTGATGAGGGTCACCCCAGCGGCCTCCAGCCCCCGGCCGAGTTCAATCACTTCGGGCAGCGAGGAGCCCTGCTCCACCAGATCCAGCATGGAGAGGCGGAAGATGATAATGAAATGGGGCCCCACCCGCGCCCGGATAGCACGCACTATCTCAAGCGGGAAGCGCAGCCGGTTCTCTAGGCTCCCCCCCCATTGATCGCTGCGCTGGTTGGTACGCTCACAGATGAACTGATTGATGAGATAGCCTTCGGAGCCCATCACCTCCACCCCGTCATAACCGGCGCGCTGGGCCAGCTCGGCACTGCGGGCAAAGTCGCCGATGGTAGCACGCACCTGGCGATCGCTCATGGCGCGTGGCTTGAACGGAGAGATAGGCGCCTTGATGGCCGAAGGGGCCTGACTGAAGGGGTGATAGGCATAGCGCCCCGCATGCAGGATCTGCAACGCTATCTTGCCCCCTTCGGCGTGCACCGCCTCGGTGACCTTTCGGTGCTTGGCTACCTGCCACACAAAGCTGAGCTGCGAGCCATGGGGCACCAGCCGGCCGCGCAGGTTGGGAGCAATGCCGCCGGTGACGATCAGCCCCACCCCACCACGGGCCCGCTCAGCATAGAAGGCGGCTAGCTTATCAAAGCCCCCCTTCTCCTCTTCCAGACCGGTATGCATGGAGCCCATCAACACCCGGTTGCGCAGTTGGGTGAAACCGAGATCGAGGGGAGAGAGGAGTGTTGGATAGCGGCTCACGGTGGCCTCCAGTTAACAAAATGTTATTAAGCTGAGGCTAGAGTAAAGAATCAAATTTGCTTTTTCAAACAAATGTTTGGACATTTTTTCGGCGCACAATCGTCCACCGAGTGAAGGTTGTGACCCGCGTCCCCCTGGTCAATAATGGCCCTCTCTCCACTCATCACAGGGCGATACCCTCACATGTCGATTTTCAAAGGACTGGGCTGGCTGCTGCGCGGACTGTGGCGTCTGCTCAACTTCACCCGCCACCTGTTTCTCAACCTCATCTTCCTCGCGCTGGTACTGGTGCTGGTACTGGCCTTTGGCAGCCGCGAGAAACCGCTGCCGCCGATCGAGGGGGCTCTGACCTTGGATCTGTCTGGTGAGCTGGTCGAGCAGCGCAGCCTGCCGGATGCCTCCAGCCAACTGATGCGCCAGCTCGGCTCAGGTGAAGATCTGCCCAGCGAAATCGTACTGGCGGATCTGCTGTGGGCCATCGAGCAGGCCAAGGGGGACGATCGCATCAAGGCGCTGGTGCTCAAGACCCAGAACTTGCAGCAAGCCAGCCTCTCCAAACTGCAAGAGGTAGCCAGCGCCATCGACCGCTTTAAAGAGAGTGGCAAACCGGTTTACGCCATGGCGGACTTCTACACCCAGGGCCAGTACCTGCTGGCGGCCCATGCCAGCCACGTGATGCTCAACCAAAGCGGCGCCGTGCTGCTCGAAGGGCTCGGCGTCTACCAGCTCTATTTCAAGTCAGCGCTGGAGAAGTTCAACATCACCCCCCACGTCTTCAAGGTGGGCACCTACAAATCCTTCGTCGAGCCTTACACCCGCGATGACATGTCGCCCGAGAGCCGTGAAGCCAACCAGCGCTGGCTCAGCCAGCTGTGGGATGGCTACGTGAAAGATGTCGCGGCGCAGCGCAAGGTGACGCCGGATGCCGTTTCCCCGAGCAAGGAGCAGATGCTGGCGCGGCTGCGAAAAGCAGGCGGTAACGCCGCCCTCTATGCCGAGGAGCAGGGGCTGGTCGATCAGCTCGCCACCCGTGATGAGATGACCCAGACCATCGTCAAAGAGGTTGGCGAGGGGGAAGAGCCCGACAGTTGGAAAGGGGTCGGCCTGAAAGAGTATCTGGCGGCCATCGGCCCGCGCTATGAGCAGAGCGGCAAGGATGAGGTGGGGCTCATTATCGCCAGTGGCCCGATCCTCGATGGCCAGCAACCCGCCGGCAGCATAGGGGGAGACACCCTCTCCGAGCTGCTGGCCGATGCTCGCCGCGACGACGCCGTCAAGGCGGTAGTGCTGCGAGTCGACAGCCCGGGGGGCAGCGCCTTTGCGGCCGAGCAGATCCGCGCCGAACTGCTGGCCCTCAAGCAGGCCGGCAAGCCGGTGGTGGTCTCCATGGGCAGCTACGCCGCCTCGGGCGGCTACTGGATCTCGGCCGACGCCGACAAGATCTTCGCCTCTCCCTCGACTCTGACCGGCTCCATCGGGGTGTTTGGCCTATTCGCCACCGCCGAGAAGGCGCTGGCCCAGTTCGGCATCAGCAGCGACGGCCTCGGCACCACCGACTTTGTCGGCCTGAGCCCGGCTCGCGCCCTGCCGGATCATATCGCCCAGGCCATCCAGCTCAATGTCGAGAACACCTATCGCCGCTTCGTGGATCTGGTGGCCCATGGCCGCGGCATGACAGCGCAAGAGGCCGAGCAGGCCGCCGAAGGACGAGTCTGGACCGGCGCCGATGCCAAGGCGCTGGGGCTGGTCGACGAATTTGGCGATCAGGAGGACGCCATCCAGGCTGCCGCCGAGCTGGCCAACCTGAAAGAGTACCAGGTGACCTTGCTCGAACCCGAGGAGTCGGCCAAGGAGAAATTCCTGCGCCAACTGCTCGACAGCGGAGCCCGTGCCCTGGCCCCCAGCCTAAGCGGTATGCTGCCCGAAAGCCTGCTCACCCCGCTCAAGGCGGCCAGCAAGGCGGCAGAGCCCCTGACTCGTTTCAACGACCCGCAAGGCACCTATGCCTGGTGCCCGGTCTGCGTCATGTAAGTCACCCTATCCCCGCTTCGGCGGGGATAGTTTTATCTGGGGGACGGGCACAAAAAAGGCTCCCTAAGGAGCCACGGTAGGTGTTAACCGAAACAGGCGGGAGGGGCTAGCTGCGCCCCTCTCACCGATATAACAACGTCAAAGGAAGGGGAGCGCCAGGAACAGCTTGATCACCATGGCGTTGATGATGTCGATGAAGAAAGCCCCCACCATGGGCACCACCAAAAAGGCCAGATGGGAAGGGCCAAAACGCATGGTTACCGCCTGCATGTTAGCAATCGCGGTCGGGGTTGCCCCGAGACCGAAGCCGCAGTGGCCAGCCGCCAGCACCGCGGCATCATAGTTGCGTCCCATCACCCGGAAGGTGACAAAAATGGCGTAAAGGGCCATGCCCACCGTCTGGGCTGCCAGCAACACGAAGATGGGCAGGGCCAGACTTGCCAGATCCCACAGCCGCAGGCTCATCAGCGCCATGGCGAGGAACAGTGACAGGCTGACGTTGCCAAGCAAAGAGACCTCGCGATCGCTCACTTCATGCCAGTTAAGGTGGGTCAGCAGATTGCGCAGGATCACCCCGACAAAAAGCACACACACAAATCCAGGCAGCTCCAGCCAACTTCCCTTGAGCAGGAAGGCAAGCAGCTCCCCCACCTTGAGACTGATGGCCAGCAGAGCCAAGGTCTCTATCACACTGAACGTGGTGATCTGGCGCTCCATATCCGGCATCTCGAAGCCTTTGGGGTCATCGTCGCGGTTATGCTCCTCGCCCGGCACCTGTACCTGCTTGACCAGATAACGAGCCACCGGCCCACCGATGAGCCCCCCCAGCACCAGACCGAAGGTAGCGCAGGCGATCGCCAGCTCAGCCGCCGAGTGAACACCATATTTTTCGGTAAAGATGGCTCCCCATGCCGCGCCAGTGCCATGGCCGCCAGAGAGCGTAATAGAGCCGGCCAGCAGCCCCATATGGGGATCGAGACCGAGCAGGGTGGCCAGCCCCACACCCAGCGAGTTTTGCACCACCAGCAACCCTGCGACCACGCAGAGGAAGATGGCAACCGCCTTGCCACCCCGCTTGAGGCTGCCCAGATCGGCAGAGAGGCCAATGGAAGCGAAGAAACAGAGCATCAATGAGGTCTGCATGCCGTTGTCAAACTGCACCTCGATCGAGGTGAAGGTGCGCAGCAACAGCAGCAGCAGCGCGATCACCAGACCGCCGGCAACCGGCTTGGGAATGTTAAAGGTACGCAGAAAATAGATACGGTTGACCAGAAAACGGCCAAACAGCAACACCATCGTCGCCGCCACCAGCGTGGCATAGGCATCAAATTTGATCATAAGTTCTCCCATGTTCAGCGGCCGTCCTCCCCCGTGGGGAAACAAACTGGAGTGGCCGGGATGAAAACGCCAGCACAGGCTGGGATTTCAGGATAGTCCGCAATGCGGACCGCTCCTGTCCTTAGGAGCGCAGGGCGGCTCCAACATGTGGAGCCGAAGAGGGGGTTTTACATAAAGTGGCGACAAAATAGCAAAAAACACCACTTAAATCCACCTTTTCAGCGTTATCGTTCAATAAGCAATGAAAATGCGCCATTTTATTTCCACCCCATAAAAAGGGGGTGACCTCACAGCGCCTCTGATCCGGCCTGTCTTTTGATGGCACAATCTCTATAATCCGAGCGTTTCCAGCCCACACGAGGACAGGTCGTGAAGAAGTCCATCTATATCGCCTACACGGGCGGCACCATCGGCATGCAGCGCTCCGACCACGGCTATGTGCCGGTCGCGGGTTTCATGGAAGATTGCCTGGCCCGCATGCCTGAATTCCATCGGCCGGAGATGCCCGACTACCATATCCACGAATACAGCCCGCTGATCGACTCCTCCGACATGACGCCAGATGACTGGCAGCGCATCGCAGAAGATATTCGCGACCATTACGACCAGTACGATGGCTTCGTGATCCTGCACGGCACCGACACCATGTCGTTTACCGCCTCCGCCCTCTCCTTCATGTTTGAGGATCTCGGCAAGCCGGTCATCATCACCGGCTCCCAGATCCCGCTGGCCGAGCTGCGCTCCGACGGCCAGCAGAATCTGCTCAATGCCCTCTACATCGCGGCCAACTACCCGATCCACGAGGTCACCCTGTTTTTCAACAACCAACTGTTTCGCGGCAACCGCAGCAAGAAGGTGCATGCCGACGGCTTCCACGCCTTCGACTCCCCCAACTACCCGCCGCTGCTCAATGCCGGGATCCACATCCAACTGGAAGCGGGCGAGCTGGGCGAGCCGGCCAGCAAGCCGCTGCGTCTGCACGACATCACCCCCCAGCCGATCGGCGTGGTGACCCTCTATCCCGGCATCTCGCCCGAGGTGATCGACAACATCTTGCGCCAGCCGGTGCGGGCGCTGATCCTGCTCTCGTTCGGGGTCGGCAATGCGCCGCAAAATCCGCAGATGCTGGCGCTGCTCTCCGAGGCATCGCGCCGTGGCGTGATCATCGTCAACCTGAGCCAGTGCCTGCACGGCATGGTCAACATGGGGGGCTACGCCACTGGCAATGCCCTCTCACGCGCCGGGGTCATCTCGGGCTTTGACATGACCACGGAGGCGGCGCTCACTAAGCTGCACTTCCTGCTGAGCCAGGACTTGCCAGCCGAGCAGATCCGCGAACTGATGCAGCGTTCGCTGCGGGGCGAGCTGACCTGCCCCTGAGGGCAGGCATGAGAAAGGGGAGCCGATGGCTCCCCTTTTTAGTGCGTGCTCACATGTGACGTGAGGCGGCGCTCACAGATCGTCGAAGCGGCCTATCTCGCTCGCGTCGTCGCGAAACTGCCGCTTTAGCTCACTCTTGCTCTTCATGACGATGTTGCCGTCGGCACCTATGTTCATGTGCTCCGGATCGGTCAGGTGCTGCGCCTGCCAGGCCATCACCGCCTGCAAAGACGTGGCCTTCTGCTCCTCGGTCAGGGCCCGTCCGTCGGGCCACTTACCAAGCTCCACCGCCGTGCGCAGCCGCTCGTAAACCTCTTGCGGCATCTCGGCAATCACCTGCTGGAATGGCATGAACTTCTCCTTGTATCAGGCCGGCAGATCTAGCCGGCTAATGCCCGCCATTTTCTCCATGACCCGCACCACCTGGCAACTGTAACCGAACTCGTTGTCGTACCAGACATAGAGCACACAGTGATCCCCCTCGGCAATGGTCGCTTGAGAATCGACAATGCCGGCAAAACGCGACCCCACCATGTCGGAGGAGACCAGTTCGGTGCTGGCGCTGAAGTCGATCTGGCGATGCAGCGGCGAGCTGAGAGCCGCCTGCTGCAAGGTGGCATTGAGCCGCTCCCTGTCGACCTGCTGCTCCAGACTCAAGTTAATGATGGCCATGGAGACATTGGGGGTCGGCACCCGGATGGCGTTACCGGTCAACTTGCCCTTGAGTTCGGGCAGCGCCTTGGCCACCGCCTTGGCGGCACCCGTGCTAGTCAGCACCATGTTGAGCGGCGCACTGCGGCCGCGGCGCTCGCCCTTGTGGTAGTTGTCGATGAGGTTCTGGTCATTGGTGTAGGAGTGCACCGTCTCCACATGGCCGTGGCGGATGCCGAAATGCTCCTGCATCACCTTCAGCACCGGGGTGATGGCGTTGGTGGTGCAGGAGGCGGCCGAGATGATGCGATCGTCTGCCGTGATCACCTCGTGGTTGACCCCGAACACCACGTTTTTCATCTCCCCCTTGCCGGGGGCAGTCAGCAGCACCTTGGCCGCGCCGCGCGCCTTGAGATGCTCGCCAAGCCCGACCTCGTCACGCCAAGCACCGGTGTTGTCGACGATCAGGGCGTCGTGGATGCCGTAGGCGGTGTAGTCGATGTCGGCCGGGCTGTTGGCATAGATCACCTGGATCAGGGTGCCGTTGGCGATGATGGCGCTGCGCGCCTCGTCCACCTCAATAGATCCGTTGAACGGGCCGTGTACCGAGTCGCGGCGCAGCAAGCTGGCCCGCTTTTCAAGATCGCCCTCGCGCCCTCCGCGCACCACGATGGCGCGCAGGCGCAGCGGGTTGGCAGCGCCGGTGCGCTCCAGCAGCAGACGGGCCAGCAGGCGGCCGATGCGGCCAAAGCCGTACAGCACCACGTCGGTTGGCGCCGGCAGCGGGGCACCACTTAAAGCCGGCGCCAGTTCGCGGCGCAGGAAATCGTCGATGCCGCTGGCGTCCTGATGCTCGCGCCAATAGGCCACCGCCAGCTTGCCAAGATCGATCTCGGCGCTACGCGGCGCGAGGGCAAAGATGGCATTGAGCAGGGGGAAGCTGTGTTGGAGCGAGAGGGGGGAGCCTTCGTGGCGGCGGACGACCCGGTGGGCCTTGAGGATGTCGATGGTGGAGGCGTTTTGCAGGGAGCGTCCGTAGACGGTGATCTCGATGCCCTGTTGGCGGTAGAGGCGGCCAATCAGGGGCTGCATGGCTTCGGCGAGCTCCTGGCTCTCCTGCCACGCCAGCAAGTGATGCTCGTGGTTCATGGGTAGGCAGATCCTTTTATTTCACGTAACCGTTTGTATTTATGTATTTTTACTTCTCATCGGACGGGGATCACTGCACGCGATTTATACTCGTTGTAAGTTCACGGCTGAGTGTCCGATGCGGCGCGCGCATTGTAACCAAACCGAAAACGTTTTCCAACAAGTGCCTTACCAAACCGCTCATCACATAACAGGATGTTTCATGTCGTTACGACCAGCTCTACTGCTCTCTCCCCTCGTCCTGCTACTGGCCTGCGGTGATGATGATCGCCTACACAATATCTGCACCAACCACCCGACCCTATGCCAGGATCTGGTCGATGATGGCTGGTGCCGCCAAGAGCGCAGCACGGTGATCCGTGCTCGCTATGCGTTGCAACAGAAAAAGGGAGAATTAGAGCAATATCAACTGATGCACGAACTGGAGGGATACCTGCGCTGTATCGAGCACGCCACCCGAATCGAGTACAAGGTGGCCAAAGAGAAAAAGAGCGCCAGGGTGGAGGGCATGCTGGCCGCCGGCGCCGAACTCGAGCGACTTGACGCTCAGACCCGCGGCTCAAATAACCCTTGGCTACAACTGTGGCACTGGACCAATAACGGGGATGAAGAGGCGCGCCACGGCTTCCTCGCCCACGAGGGCTCACCCCAACTCGAACACCCCGAATTGCAGGCGGCACTGGCCGGTATCTATGCCAGAGTTGACCCAGCTAAAGCCATCGGATTACTCCAACATGCTCTCTCCCTCTACCAGCCCGACGATCCCGTCAATGTGCAATTGTTCGCCTCTCTTAGCACCCTCTATATGGGACAGCGCGACTATAAACAGGCCTACCTGTGGGCGAGAGTCAGCGAGGCATTTCACGGCCCGCAGCTCGATACCGGTCGCCTCAACCGTTACGCAGCACTGAGCCAAGCGCAGCAGGAGAGACTCGATGAACAGGCGAAGGAGATTGCGGCCGCACTCAGGGCGGGCCATTACCGACCTGAGTAACAAAAAGGGGCCAAGGCCCCTTTTTCATTCAGCACATGCGCACACTCAAGCCGGCTCTTCACCGCGAAAGTCGAGGCTGATGCTGTTGACACAATAACGTTGACCGGTATCGGTTGGCCCGTCGGGAAAGACGTGGCCCAGATGGGAGCCACAGGCATGACAGGTGATCTCTACCCGCTCCATGCCATGGCTGGTGTCACGGGTGTAATCGACTGTACCGGGGATGGCCGCATCGAATGAGGGCCAGCCACAGCCTGAGTCGAACTTGGCACTGGCATCGAAGAGCACCGCTTTGCAGCAGGTGCACAGATACTGGCCGGCTTTGCGGTTGTGTAACAGGGCCCCGGTATAGGGGCGTTCGGTGCCCTTCTCCCAGCAGACATGGAACTGCTCCGGGGTCAGGTGTTCACGCCATTGGGCTGGATCGTTCTTGTTCATGGATGTTCTTGTTGTCGTGGTAGGGATTCCCGCCCAGCATACCCCTGCCGGGCGGGTTGTTTCCACCCACACTCGGCGGGGTTATTCCAGCACGGCCGGCACCAAGGGGGCCCCACTCTCACGCCGCCGGGTCAACAGCTTGAGGGCATGGGCCCGCCCCACCGCCACCTGACGCTTGATGTCGTCAGGCAGGAACGGCAGACCATCGTTGGTGGCGGTGTCGATCACCTGGATCCACTCCATACCGATGCCCGGTGACGGCAGGCGGAACTGAATGTCATAGTCACTGGCATTGAACAGCAGCAGCCAGCGCTCTCCCTCCCCCTCATGCCAGCCGACGTCCAGCGCAAACGCCTGCGCCATCGGTGCCGCCCAGTCCGACTCGCTGAGGATGTGTCCATCCGGGTGATACCAAGCCACCTGATGGGGATCGGCCGGCTCGCCGAACCAGCTCTCGCCACGCAGGCGCAGGTTGCTAAAGACCTGGGATTCGGCCCGCAACTTCATCATCTGACGGGTGAAGGCCAGCAGCTTCTCGTCGTCAGAGGCAAGCTGCCAGTTAAGCCAACTGATGTGGTTATCCTGGCAATAGGCGTTGTTGTTACCCAATTGGCTACGCCCCATCTCGTCCCCACCGAGGAAGTGAGGCACCCCCTGGGAGAGCAGCAGCGTCGCGATCAGGTTGCGCTTTTGCTGCTGGCGCAGGCTGCTGACCCGCGGATCCAGGGTCGGCCCCTCGACACCGTGGTTATTCGACAGGTTGTGGCTGTGGCCATCGCGGTTCTCCTCCCCGTTGGCCTGGTTATGGCGCTGGTTGTAAGAGACCAGATCCTCCAAAGTGAAGCCATCGTGGTAGCAGAGGTAATTCACACTCGAGAAGGGTGAGCGCCACCCCTTGGGAAAGAGATCCCGCGAGCCGAGCAGACGGGTGGCAAACTCCCCCATGCGCCCAGCATCCCCACGCCAGAAGGCGCGCACCGTGTCACGGTAACGGTCATTGGTCTCGTGCCACTGGCTCGGGAACTGGCCAAGACGATAGCCAAACGGCCCGACATCCCACGGCTCGGCAATCAGCCTGACCTGAGACAGTACGGGATCGCCCATCATCGCCTTGAAGAAGGCCCCCATCGGCTCGAACTCGTTGGCCTCGCGCGCCAGCGTCACGGCGAGGTCAAAGCGAAAACCGTCGACCTGCATCTCGGTCACCCAGTAGCGCAGGGCATCGAGCACCAGCCGCAGGGTGTTGGGGTGATCCAGATTGAAGCTGTTGCCACACCCGGTGACATTGAGGTGGCGCTGGTAGTCGGGGCCATGCGGGCCCTGTTCGAAGCCATAATAACCGGCGTTGTCGAACCCCTTGAACGAGAGCATGGGGCCGTCAGCCCCCGCCTCAGCGGTGTGGTTGTAGACCACATCGAGGATCACCTCAATGCCGGCCCGGTGCAGCTCGCGCACCATGGTTTTGAACTCAGTCACACTCTCTTGCACCGCGTAGCGCGGTTCGGGGGCAAAGAAGGCGATGGGGTTGTAACCCCAGTAGTTGGTCAGCCCCATCCCTTGCAGCCGCGGCTCCGCCATGTTGGCCGCCACCGGCAGCAGTTGCACAGCGGTGATGCCGAGCTGCTGCAAATGCTCGATCACCTTCGGATGGCACATGCCAAGATAGGTGCCACGCTGCGCCTCTGGCACCGCAGGATGCAGCATGGTCATGCCACGCACGTGGACTTCATAGAGCACCAGATCCGACTCTTTGTGATCCGGTTTCGTCACCCCTTGCCAATCGAAGCGATCATCCACCACGATGCATTTGGGGATCATGTCGGCACTGTCCCCCTCATACGCCTCGTCATTCCAGATCAGCGGGCGGCTGAGCGCCTGAGCATAAGGGTCAATCAGCAGTTTCTGCGGATCAAACAGCAGCCCCGGCTGCGCCTCACCATAGATGCGGTAGCCGTAACGCTGACCGGCCTTGACTCCCGGCACATAACCGTAGTGATGCTGGCCACGGGTACGAGGCAGCGCAAGCCTGGCCACCTCCTGCTCGGCCTCATCATAGAGACACAGTTCCACCATACGGGCGCCGGACGCCCAGACACCGAAATGGCACCCCTTCTTATCGGGATGGGCCCCCAACCGGGTGCCCGTCCCGCTTTCCATTACAAACATCAGGACTCCTGTACGATGAAAAGCGTCGCCAGCGGCGGTAAGTTGAGCACGATAGAATAGTCCATTCCCTGCCAGGGAGTGGGCTCGGCCTCAAAATGGGTGCCCCCCACGTCATAGTTGCTGCCCCAGTAAAACTCGCTATCCGTATTGAGCGCCACCTTCCAGCGTCCTGCATGGGGGACACCGAGCCGATAACCAAGCCGCGGCACCGGCGTGAAGCTGGCGGCGACGGCCACCTGGCGGCCGCTTTGGGGATCGCTGCGCAGCATGGCGAAGATGCCATTGTCCGCATCCTGATGATCGAGCCATCGGAACCCACCCTGCTCGTAGTCAGCCCGATAGAGGGCGCTTTCGCGGGTATAGAGGTGGTTGAGATCGCGGATCAGGCGCTGCTGACCGGCATGTTTGGGATAGTTAAGCAGGTGCCAGGCCAGCTGGCTGTCGTGGTTCCACTCACTGCTCTGGGCCAGCTCGGTTCCCATGAAATTGAGCTTCTTGCCCGGATGGGCATACATGTAGCCCATGTAAGCGCGCAGGTTAGCCGCCTGCTGCCACTCATCCCCCGGCATCTTGTAGAGCAGGGAGTGTTTGCCGTGCACCACTTCGTCGTGGGAGAGCGACAAGATGAAGTTCTCGTCGTAGTGATACACCATCGAGAAGGTCATCTCGTTGTGATGATAACGGCGGTGCACCGGCTCCTTTTGCATGTAGCTCAGGGAGTCGTGCATCCACCCCATGTTCCACTTAAAACCAAACCCGAGGCCACCGAGGAAGGTTGGACGGGAGACACCGGGGAAGGCGGTCGACTCCTCGGCAATGGTCATGGCGTGGGGATACTTGCCGTACACCTCTTCGTTGACCCACTTGAGCAGGCTGATCGCCTCGTAGTTATGGTTGCCACCGTCGACGTTCGGCACCCACTCACCACTGTTGCGCGAGTAGTCGAGATAGAGCATGGAGGCCACCGCATCGACCCGCAGGCCATCGATGTGGAATTTGTCGACCCAGTAGAGGGCACTGGCCACCAGGAATTGGCGCACCGTGTCGCGGCCAAAATCATAGATGTAGGAGTTCCAGTCCGGGTGCCAGCCACGGCGCGGATCTTCGTACTCATAAAGCGGCGTGCCGTCAAAACGGGCCAGACCGTGGGCATCGGAGGGGAAGTGGGCGGGCACCCAATCGAGGATGACGCCGATGCCGGCCTGGTGACAGCGATCGACGAAGAACTTGAAGTCATCGGCACTGCCGTAACGGCTGGTCGGGGCAAACATGCCGGTCGGCTGATAACCCCAGGAGCCGCTGAAGGGGTGCTCGGAAACCGGCAGCAGCTCGATGTGGGTGTATCCCATATCCCGAACATAATCGACCAGCTCGAGTGCCAGCTCACGCCAGCTCAGGCTGTCGCCGTTCGCATGGCGGCGCCATGAGCCGACATGCAGCTCATAGATGGAGAGCGGCTGCTCGCGCTTGTCGTTGCGCTGGCTCTGTTGCCAGTCGGCATCCTGCCACTGGTACTGGTTGTGGTCGTAGACGACCGAGGCGAACGAAGGATATTGCTCGCTGTAAAAGCCCACCGGATCGCTCTTGTGGGGCAGGCAGTGACCGGCCGGATCTTTGATCTCGAACTTGTAACGATCACCGGCCTTGAGGCCGGGCACAAACAGCACCCAGTGACCGCACAGACTGCGCTCCATCGGGTGACGACGGCCATCCCAGAAGTTGAAATCGCCGATGAGGCTCACCGCGGTGGCACTCGGGGCATAGACCGCAAAACGGACCCCCGCTACCTGCTGGCCGGCTACCTCTTCCTGATGCAGCTGGGCACCCAGGGTGTGGTAGAGGTTTTCCGGTCTTTGGGTCAATTCGCTCAACCCGGCAAAGGCTGCGGATGGGAACTGGTAGGGGTCGAGCAGCTCGGTCACGACATCATCGCCGTAATGGACCTGAAGCAGGTAGGGGAAGGGATTCTTGCGGCGGGTGAAAACAGTTTCAAATAAACCTGGAGTGGTACTCTGGGTCAGCGTTGCAACCCACTTGCCTGACTTGAGATCTTTAACCCTAACCTCAAGCGCGTCAGGCAACCAGACCGTCAGCCTGAGACCGGGTCCCTCCGGATTGGGCATCAGCCCGAGAGCAGAAAAAGGGTGGGAACACGAAGCACTGGCCAGACGTTCAACAAGCATTGAGATTTCCTTTCATGACGAAGCCGCCATCCCAGCCTGAGCTGGGATGGCGCTGATTGCAAAAGAGTGCAAGACCAGGCGATCAATGCCCAGCCTCATCACGGGCACGGCTCATACCGTGCGCCAAAGCCTTGAGCCCCTCGTCGGCGAACAGCTCTTCCAGATCGCGGGAAAGCTTGCGGCGCCAGTTCGGGTATTCGTAGCTGGTACCCGGTACGTTGACCGGCTTGTCCATCTCCAGCCAGTCTTCTAGCTGGGTGCTGAACAGGGCACAGTTACCGCGCGACATATGAATTTGCATGCCGTGGTTCAGCTCGGTATTCATGCCGACCCAATTGACGTCACGACTGACAGAGTCAGAAACGACATGGTGCGCATGCAAACTATCCAGTATGCGCTGCTTGGCCTCATGGCGATCGGCGTAGAGACGCGCCAGCACCTCTTCATCCGGATAAAGCCCGAGCTGCTTGCCGAGCGCCAGATCATCACAGTGCCAGAAACCCGCCAGGGTCGGCATATCGTGAGTGGTCAGGGCCGACATGGCCTGCTCCGCATAGTGAGCCGGAGAAATAAAGCCGCCATCGTCCTTCGAGCGCTCGAAGAAGAACACCTTGTAGGAGTGAACGCCGTTCTCCTTGAGGGTGACATCGATCCCCTCCGGTACCGTCCCCAGATCCTCACCGATGATGAGGCACTGGTTGCGGTGCGACTCGAGGGCCAGAATGCCCAGCAGGTCGTTCACCGGATAATAGATGTAGGCCCCCTTGGCGGCGGACTCTCCAGGCGGCACCCACCACAGACGCAGCAAGGCCATCACGTGGTCAATCCGCAGCGCGCCGCAAGAGCGCATGTTGGAGCGGAACAGATCGACCATCGGCTGGTAGGCCGCATCGAACAGCTTGCCCGGATTCATCGGCGGCAGACCCCAGTTCTGGCCAAGCGGACCCAGAATATCAGGCGGAGCCCCAACAGAAGCTTTCGGACAATACAGATCGCGGTTGGCCCAAATTTCGGTAGAACCTTCGGAAACCCCGACCGCGAGGTCACGATAGAGCCCCATCACCATGCCCGACGCCTTGGCACGGGCATCGGCCACCGCCAACTGCTCATCGGCCACGAATTGCAGATAAAGGAAGAAATCCACATCCTGCTGATGGGCTGCGATCCACGCTTCCACCTCAGGGGTGTGGTAATCCTTGAGTGCCTCTGGCCATACCGGCCAGCCCCAAGCGTTTTGACCCTCGGCATAGAGGCAGGCCTGAATGGCATCAAAGGCCGCTTGCTGACGCAGGCTGTCGCCCCCTTCAGCCACAAATGCATCTAATGCTGCGCGGCGCTTGGCATCGAACTTGGCCTGCTCAAAGACCTTGCGCAGCATCATCATCTTGGCGCTCATCACGCCGGTGTAATCCACATACTCCTTGGCACGCAGGGCGCTGAGCATTTGCTGGAACGCCGGCGCAGCCACCTCAGCCTTGAGGGCGGCATTGGCTTGGAATTCGGGCACCGCCTCGACATTGATGTAAGCCAGATTCAACCAGCGACGGGAAGAGGGGCTATAAGGACTGGCGCTCTCGGGGTTGGCCGGATAGAGGGCGTGAATGGGGTTGAGGCCGACGAAATGAGCTCCCCAATCGGCCACCTTCTCCACCAGTTGGGCCAGATCGCTGAAATCACCGATCCCCCAGTTGTGACGGCTGCGCAGGCAATAAAGCTGAACACTCGGGCCCCATACCTTGCGGCCATTGGCGATGGCAGGCTGCTTGTAGCAGGACTTGGGCGCCACAATCAGACGCATCTCGCCAAGTGGCTCGGCATCGCCCGGCTCACACAACACCAGCTGGTGGTAACCCATGCCCGGGGTCGCCGCCAGGGTCACGCGATAGGCCTGGAACTCCAGATCGCCGAGCTCAGCAACGCCGACCAGCTCCCCTTCGACCGGGGTGAAGCTGCCGCTCTGTTCGCCACCCTCTTCCAGCCGCAGCGTCCAGCTCAGGGATTCATTGGCCAGATCGATGGGCAGACGCACTTCCAGAGTCAGTGACTCGTGGGTACGCAGCACCATGACCGGATCCAACGGACGCAGCCAGTGCAGTTTGTACTCTTCCTCCAACTGGGCACTCAGGGCCGCTTCATCATCGACGCGATAACCCATGGCGCCCAGCATGGCGGCTTTACTCTCTTCCGATACCAGGGCTGGATTGCCCCAAGCATCAACATATTCGCTGGCAATACCCTTAGCAGTAGCCAGCTGTTCGATCAGGGTGGTCATAGTGGAGAATTCCCGCTGTGGATTCTTACTAATGAAACGTAGATATGTGTTGTTTTTATTGGTTTGGTTTGGGGCAATGAGCGCCATCTTAACCTGTGCACTATTTTACATATCTGCCCGTTTTGTTTGTGTGACCTGGTAGGCAGTATTGTCGATCGATTACAGGATAGAAGTGCGCTTTTGTTACATAAATGGAAAATAAATTTCACACTTTTTCATGACTTAGCGCAATTTCGGGCTCGATCCAGGTTGACTACAGGGGGAGTTCTAGTAAATTTACTAGCGGATTTTCTTTGACTACTTACAAGTTGGGTAACCAAATATGACTATCAAAGTAGGTATTAACGGTTTCGGCCGTATCGGTCGTTTCGTATTCCGTCTGGCTTGCGAGCGCAACGACATCGAAGTGGTTGGTATCAACGACCTGATCGACGTCGACTACATGGCTTACATGCTGAAGTACGACTCCACCCACGGCCGCTTCAATGGCACCGTTGAAGTCAAGGACGGTAACCTGGTCGTTAACGGTAAGACCGTACGTGTTACCGCTGAACGTGACCCGGCTAACCTGAAGTGGGATGCCATCGGCGTTGACGTTGTTGCCGAAGCTACCGGTCTGTTCCTGACCGACGAAACCGCTCGTAAGCACATCGCTGCTGGTGCCAAGAAGGTTGTTCTGACTGGCCCGTCCAAGGACGCCACCCCGATGTTCGTTATGGGTGTTAACCAGGACTCCTACGCTGGCCAGGACATCGTTTCCAACGCTTCCTGCACCACCAACTGCCTGGCTCCGATCGCTAAGGTTCTGAACGATACCTTCGGTATCGAGTCCGGCCTGATGACCACCGTTCACGCTACTACCGCTACCCAGAAGACCGTTGATGGTCCGTCCGCTAAGGACTGGCGCGGTGGCCGTGGCGCCGCTCAGAACATCATCCCGTCCTCCACCGGTGCTGCCAAGGCTGTTGGCGTTGTTATCCCGGAACTGAAGGGCAAGCTGACCGGCATGGCCTTCCGTGTACCGACTCCGGACGTTTCCGTTGTTGACCTGACCGTTAACCTGAAGAAGCCGGCTACCTACGCAGAAATCTGCGAAGCCATGAAGGCTGCTTCTGCCGGCGCCATGAAGGGCGTGCTGGGCTACACCGAAGACGAAGTGGTTTCCACCGACTTCCTGGGTGAGCGTCAGACCTCCGTATTCGATGCCAAGGCTGGTATCCAGCTGACCGACACCTTCGTGAAGGTTGTCTCCTGGTACGATAACGAAATGGGCTACTCCAGCAAGGTTCTCGACCTGATCGCTCACATCTCCAAGTAATTGGGGCTGTAACGCGCTATAAAGAGAGGCGGCCATTGGCCGCCTCTTTGTTTTTACTAGGAAAAGGTGATCTCATGTCCACCGAACGTTCCCTGACCCGGCACGCCATCCTGACTCAGACGTCGGGTGGCCTGCCCCTGATCAAGGTCTCCAACGACTTTGCCGAGTGTGAAGTCAGCCTGTTTGGCGCCCATGTGTTGACCTATCGCCGTCATGGCGAAGCACCGCTGCTGTGGCTGAGTGAATGTGCTGTGCTGGATGGCAGTAAGCCGATACGCGGTGGCATTCCCCTCTGCTGGCCCTGGTTTGGGGCGGCCCCAGCTCGGGTTGGTGCGGGCAAGCCCGCGCACGGCTTCGCCCGTACGACCATGTGGCAGCTCGATGGGGTATCGGATGCCGCCGATGGCACTCTCATCCACCTCTCGCTACGCGACAATGACGCCAGCCGCGTCGTGTGGGATCACGCCTTTGAGCTGGAGCTCGACATCTTGGTCGGAGCCGAACTCTCACTGGTGCTCACCACCCGCAACACCGGCTCTTTGCCCCTCACCTACAACGGGGCACTGCACACCTATCTGCATATCGGCAGTCCAGAGCAAGTCAGCGTGGTGGGCCTCGGCGAGCCTTACTTTGACAAGCTGAGCAACCAACCGGCTCGTCAGGAAGGTCCGTTGCATCTGGATCAGGCCATGGATCGGATCTATTCCGCCCCCGATGCCGTGGTCAAAGTCCGCGACGCTGAGCGCCAGATCGAGGTGATGGGAGGCAACCATGACAGCGTGGTGGTCTGGAACCCCTGGCAAGGGGCGGCAGCCATCGCCGATATGAGTGCAGAGGGGTATCGCACCATGCTCTGTGTGGAGGCCGCCATCACGGCTGACGCTGGTGTCACCCTTGCACCGGATGAAGAGCACAGCCTCTCAACCGTCATTGGCTGACCACCATGAGAAAGGGCGCCATCAGCGCCCTTTCTGCTTATTGAATCAGGCATTCCCCTGAGTCTTGAGCCGCAGCTCGGCGGCAAAATCGAGCATGCGGTTGAGCGGCACCATGGCACGCTCGCGCAAGGCCGGATCGACCTGAATCGCGTGGTGCTCGGCCCCTTCGGTCAGCGCCGACTTGATCGCCGCCAGACCATTCATCGCCATCCAGGGGCAGTGGGCACAACTGCGGCAGGTGGCACCATCGCCACCGGTCGGCGCCTCAACCATCTCCTTGTCAGGACACGCCTGCTGCATCTTGTAGAAGATGCCACGATCGGTGGCCACGATCAGCTTCTGGTGCGGTAGCGTCTGCGCCGCCTTGATGAGCTGGCTGGTTGAGCCAACTGCATCGGCCAACTCAATCACCGAGGCAGGAGATTCGGGATGCACCAGCACGGCCGCATCCGGATTCTGTATCTTGAGTTCACGCAGCGCCTTAGATTTGAACTCATCGTGGACGATGCAGTGCCCCTGCCAGCGCAGCATCTGCGCACCGGTCTTCTTCTCGATGTAGGCGCCGAGGTGTCGGTCTGGAGCCCAGATGATCTTGTGGCCCTGACTATCAAGGTGCTCGACGATCTCCAGTGCAATGCTGGAGGTCACCACCCAGTCAGCCCTGGCCTTCACCGCCGCCGAGGTATTGGCATAGACCACCACCACATGATCCGGATGAGCATCACAGAACTCGGTGAAGGTATCCGCGGGGCAACCGAGATCCAGCGAGCACTCAGCCTCCAGGGTCGGCATCAGCACCTGCTTTTCAGGACTCAGGATTTTGGAGGTCTCCCCCATGAAACGGACACCGGCGACCACCAGAGTCTGGGCCGGGTGCTCCTTGCCAAAACGGGCCATCTCGAGTGAGTCACCGACGAAACCGCCGGTCGCTTCGGCCAGAGCCTGAATTTCAGGATCCGTATAGTAGTGGGCCACCAGAACAGCGCCACGTTCATTCAGCAGTGCCTTGATCTCGGCGGTCAACCGCGCGCGCTCTGCGGCGCTCAGGGGCACAGGCTTGGCCGGGAAAGGGTATTCCATCTCCACGGCGGCAGGAATATTGCTCATTGCTGCAGTTCCATCATGCTTCGCGTGGCCCGCATTATACCCCCCAGCACGGGTAATCCCAGCACCAAAAGATGGCACGTGAAATGCTCGCTTATACTCCTCCCATGCTAGGAAGCGACGCAAGGATGCCCCATGAAACAATACCCGCTCAAGATCAAATTGCTGATCCTGACCACCGCCCTGTTCCTGCTCAGTGGGCTCATTATCACACTGCTACTGCGCCACTCACTGGAGCAGAGCCGGCTCGATATCATAGGCCAAACCCGCCAAGCGATGGAGCAAAGCGTGCAAGAGAGCCTGCGTCATCAGGCTCAGGGATATGTGCAGCAGATTGAGGCCACCCTGACACAGGCCAGTCAGATCCCGCTCGGTATCCGAGCGCAGCTCGAAGGCAGCATGATGCGCTCTCAAGCGCCCCTGACACGCGAACAGACAGAGGGTCTCCTTCGCGATCGCCTTGCCCCCGCCGATGGCATCAGCTCACTTTACGCCCAATTCGAGCCTAATGGCTTCGATGACCAGGATGCCGAGTGGCAGGCGGGCGCCAGCCACTCTGTCACCGGCAAGGGCACACTGGAGATCTATTTCACCCGGGATGAAAAAGGAGAGATTGCCCGCCCCGGCATCGATGCCGCCGCCAGCGCCGCCAAATATGACACGACCCGCAACGAGTTTGGGGTACGCAATGGCGAGTGGTACCTCTGCCCACGTGAACGGCATCAGACCTGTGTGAGCGAGCCCTACCCATTTGAGATAGCACCGGGTAAGCAGATGCTGATGACCAGCCTTACCACCCCTCTGCTGCGCTCCGGCAAGGTGGTCGGAGTGGCTGGGACAGACGTAAATCTTCCCCTGTTGCAGCACCTGGCCGAAGAGTTGGGTAAGCGCCTCTATGATGGGCGCGCCGATGTGACCCTCGCTAGCCATCTTGGCCTCATTGTCGGCAGCAATCGCTTTGCTAACAAGCTGGGGCGACCCTTGCAGGAAGTTGGGCTCACTCTCCCGACCGGCCCAAGCAGCGATACCGAAGAGCACTTCCGGTTGCAACTGCCCATCCACACACCGCAGAAAGATAACTCGTGGTGGCTGATAGTCAGCGTCCCCAAGTCCGTCGCGCTGGCGCAGGTCACCCAGATAAGCGAGGCCCTGCGGCAGCGTATGCAGGAGACACTGACGAGCCAACTGCTGGTCATCATGCTGGTCACAGCGGGCGCTCTGCTGCTGCTGTGGTTATTCGTGGGCTCCATCACGGCCCCCCTCACCCAGATCCGCCGCCACATGGCACAACTGGCCAGCAGCGAGGGGGATCTGACACAACGGTTGCAGGTCGACACCCATGCCGAGCTGATCGCGCTGGGCAAGTATCTCAACGAGTTCATCACCAAATTGCGCACCATGGTGCAAACCTGCAAGCAGATTGGCGAACAGGTCGCGCTTCATGCCCATGCCATTGAAGAGCGCACCACACGGATGCGCTCGGCGCTGCAAGAGCAGCACAGTGAACTCGACAGTGTGGTCAGTGCGGTACATCAGATGAGCACCACGGCCGCCAATGTGGCCGAGTATGCGGAAGGCGCGGCCCGGGAATCTGAGCGTGCCAACACACAGGTAGGCACGGCTCGCCATGCCATGCTGCGGGCTCGCCATGAGATCCACCAGTTGGTTGACACCATCCACAGAGCCAGCCAGGCGGTCGACACGGTCGCGGGACGCAGCGGCGACATTGGCCGGATCCTGGAGGTGATCCGCGCGATCGCAGAGCAGACCAACCTGCTGGCGCTCAATGCTGCTATTGAGGCCGCCCGGGCCGGCGAACAGGGACGCGGGTTTGCGGTGGTGGCCGATGAGGTGAGAACCCTGGCCAGCCGCACCAGAGCCTCAACCGATGAGATAGGCCAGTTGATTAGTGGTTTACATCATGATGTCGAGCACAGCCGCCAGCAGATGGACGATGGCATCGCCCTGACCCAGGGCACCGTCGCCGAGACGGAACAGGCTGTCAGCGCCATGGAGCAAGTGGTTGGCCAGATCCAGATCATTCATGATCATATCAGCCAAGTGGCCACCGCAGCCGAGCAGCAGAGCGTGGTCAGCGAGACCATCAACGGCAATCTGAGCCGCATCGGCGACAGCGCCGCCGAACTGACCCATCAATCTGAGCACAACGAACACGGATGCAAACAGTTGGTCGAGCGCTCAACACAACTGGCCAATGAGCTATCACGGCTGAAAACATAAGAAAGAAAAGGGCCTGCAGCAATGCAGGCCCTTTGTTATGGTGGGTCGTGCAGGATTCGAACCTGCGACCAATTGATTAAAAGTCAACTGCTCTACCGACTGAGCTAACGACCCGTTAGCTTGAAATATGGTGGTCGCTACTGGGCTCGAACCAGTGACCCCCTCCTTGTAAGGGAGGTGCTCTCCCAGCTGAGCTAAGCGACCTGGGATTCGTGGTGGGTCGTGTAGGGCTCGAACCTACGACCAATTGATTAAGAGTCAACTGCTCTACCAACTGAGCTAACGACCCACGAAACTTTGTCTGCCCCCGCGTCTGCGGTTGGCTGGTAATTGGTGGTCGCTACTGGGCTCGAACCAGTGACCCCCTCCTTGTAAGGGAGGTGCTCTCCCAGCTGAGCTAAGCGACCTGGGATTCGTGGTGGGTCGTGTAGGGCTCGAACCTACGACCAATTGATTAAGAGTCAACTGCTCTACCAACTGAGCTAACGACCCACGAATTTTTGTCTGCCCCCGCACCTGCGGCTGGCTGGTAATTGGTGGTCGCTACTGGGCTCGAACCAGTGACCCCCTCCTTGTAAGGGAGGTGCTCTCCCAGCTGAGCTAAGCGACCTGGGATTCGTGGTGGGTCGTGTAGGGCTCGAACCTACGACCAATTGATTAAGAGTCAACTGCTCTACCAACTGAGCTAACGACCCACGAATTTTTGTTTGCCCCCGCACCTGCGGCTGGCTGGTAATTGGTGGTCGCTACTGGGCTCGAACCAGTGACCCCCTCCTTGTAAGGGAGGTGCTCTCCCAGCTGAGCTAAGCGACCTGGGATTCGTGGTGGGTCGTGTAGGGCTCGAACCTACGACCAATTGATTAAGAGTCAACTGCTCTACCAACTGAGCTAACGACCCACGAATTTTTGTTTGCCCCCGCACCTGCGGCTGGCTGCTAACTGGTGGTCGCTACTGGGCTCGAACCAGTGACCCCCTCCTTGTAAGGGAGGTGCTCTCCCAGCTGAGCTAAGCGACCTGGGATTCGTGGTGGGTCGTGCAGGATTCGAACCTGCGACCAATTGATTAAAAGTCAACTGCTCTACCGACTGAGCTAACGACCCACGAAATTTTCTGCGCCCCCGCCTTGGCGTGAGCATGCAATACTGGTGGTCGCTACTGGGCTCGAACCAGTGACCCCCTCCTTGTAAGGGAGGTGCTCTCCCAGCTGAGCTAAGCGACCTGGGATTAAGTGGTGGGTCGTGCAGGATTCGAACCTGCGACCAATTGATTAAAAGTCAACTGCTCTACCGACTGAGCTAACGACCCACACTCGTCGCTGACAAACGCTGTATCCAGCGGCGCCAACGGCGGCTTATATTACGGATTTAAATTTCTGGCGCAATAGAAAAATCGTAATTCTGATGCGTTTGCTCACAGTGCGTACAATGTGAGGCAAAATTAACACCTACCTCACATGTATCGCTGTTTTTATCGACAAATCAGAGTTTTGACAGTGCTTGCTGCGCCAATTGAGCGGCTGATGAGTTCGGGTACCCCTTGGTTACCTGCTCGTAGTAACTCTTGGCATCCCCCTTCTTGCCTTCCAGTTGAGCAATCATGCCCAGCTTGAGCAGGGCATCGGCCCGCTTGGGAGACTTGGGATACTTGCTGACCAAGGTCTGGAACTGCCCCTTGGCCCCAGCTCTATCACTCTTGTTAAAGAGCAACTGCCCCAGCCAGTAGTGCGCATTAGGCACGTAGCTGGATTCAGGATATTGCTTGATGAACCCTTGGAAGGCGGGAATGGCCTTGTCGTAGTTCTTCTCCTTGAGCACCATGTTGACGGCCGTATCGTAGGCTTGGTTCTCATCCTGGTTGCTCGAGTAATTGCCGGCAGCAGGCACGGGCGCTGCCGAACTCGCCGCCGCAGGCGCTGAGGCCGCCTGTTGCTGCGCAGAGTTCACCTTATCGAGCTCCTGATAGAGCTGACGCTGGCGCTCCTCCGATTGCTGCATCTGGTAACCCTGCTGCTCCAACTGACCACGCAGTTCATCCACCTCTTGCTGCAGGGAGTCAACCTGCTGCTGCAGATCGGCCTGAATGCGCAGACGGGCATTGAGGGTACGCTCAAGCAAGGCCACCCGATCTTCCACACTGCCACTGGGCACGATGGCGCCGTTGTTGCCGCTCAGGGTCACTGCCCCACCACCCAGCTCGGAGACCGGCGCCTCGGCATGGACAGGGAGCTGAAATAAAAGAGCGGCCGTGATGGCCGCTGTCTTATACATACACTTCATGCAAAAAAGACCTTAGTAGACCAGGACCGCGCGGCGGTTCTTGGAGTAAGAATCTTCGCCGTGGCCCGGATCCTGCGGCTTCTCTTCGCCGTAAGAGACGATGGAGAGCTGATCGGCCTGTACACCCAGAGTCTGCATGTACTTGGCAACAGCCTTGGCACGGCGCTCACCCAGAGCGATGTTGTATTCCGGAGTACCACGTTCGTCGGTGTGACCTTCGATCAGTACCTTGACGGAGGGGTTCTCACGCAGATAGCTGGAGTGGGTATCCAGCAGGTCAGCGTATTGACCTTGAATTTCGTTGCTGTCGAAGCCGAAGTAGATCACGTTGTCGCGTTGCAGAGCCGCAAGGCGCTGACGCATCTGCTCTTCCGGGGACAGCATACCATCGGCAGAGCCAGTCATGACCCCACCATTGGCACCCATGCCAGACTCGGCGCCAGAAGCGTCGGAGTCGGAGGTTGAGCTACAGGCGGCCAGGGTGAACAGTGGCAGAGCGATAGCCAGACCCTTGAGCAGTTTGTTGAGTTGCATGCTTATTCCTTAAACCTTTGTCACAAAACCAAAACCAGACATGTCTTTTAGTTTAAAAAGGGTGACCATGCCGGAGCACGGACTTCACCAGTGCTGGTTGGCAGCACTGCTCTGAAGCGGCCATCTGTAGACACCAGCGCCAGGCTCTTCTTGCCCTGATAGATGGTGGTGTAGATGATCATGCTACCGTTGGGCGCCACACTCGGCGACTCGTCCAGAGCACTCTGGGACAGCACCATCATGCCACCGCTCTCGAGGTCCTGGCGAGCGATGCGATACTGTCCTTGAACTCGGGTCACCAGCACCATGGACTTACCGTCCGGAGTGACCGATGCGCCCTGGTTCGACTCTCCTTCCCAAGTCATCCGGCGAGTCATGCCAGACGCCAAATTTACGCTATAAATCTGGGGTTTGCCACCACGTTCTGAGGTGAAAATCAAAGTCTGCGGATCCAGCCAAGCCGGCTCGGTATCGATGGAACGGCTCTCGGTCACACGGGTCAACTGCTTGCTGCCAACATCGATGATATAGATGTCAGGTTGACCATCTTTAGAGAGCACCACGGCCAGACGGCGACTATCCGGTGACCACTTCGGCGCACCGTTGATCCCGCGGAAACTGGTCATCAGGCTACGCTGCTGGGAGTAGATATCCTGCACATAGATTTCAGAGTGCTGGTTCTCGAAGCTGACATAAGCCACCTTGCTACCATCCGGCGACCAGGAGGGGGACATCAGCGGTTCACGGGAGCGCAGCAGCGTCTTCTCGTTATAGCCGTCATAGTCGGAGATGCGCAGCTGGTACGGATACTGAGAGCTGCGATCGATGGCCACATAGGCCAAGCGGGTCAGGAAGGCACCACGCTCACCGGTCAGACGCTCATAGACGATGTCAGAGATACGGTGGGCGAACTGGCGCAACTGGGCCGCAGGAACGGTCGCGGTACGGCTGTCGAGCACATAACCGTTGGCATCGCCGCCCATGGACTTGAGCGCCTGCCCCTTGAGCACGTCGACCAGCTCGAAGCGGATCTGATAACCGCCGGCAGCCGGCTCAATGGAGCCCACTACCACCGCTTCCACCCCTTGCGAGGCCCAGGGTGCAAAATCAATCTCACCACTGTTGCTCGGGGTTTGCGGCATCTGCTGGCGGGTCAGCGGTTTGAACTTACCACTGCGCAGCAGGTCAGAAGAGATCACATCCGCCACATCCTGGGGCAGTTGACCTCCACCGGTCCACTTGAACGGGGCTATCGCCACCGGACGCGCACTGTCGATACCACCGGTCAGCACCAGATCCAGCGCCGCATGGGCGGGGGATCCGAGCAGGGTGAAACTCAGGAAGAGCAATATCAGCCGTTTCAACATCGTGTATTCAACTCCATTTGGAGGTTAGAAAAACTACCAGTTCACTAACGGGGGCCACAGCCCCCGTTCTCTTAGCCGCCGAACGGGTCGACCAGCAGATTGATTTCTTTTAGTTGGGCATAGACTGCCGGATCCTTCGGCACCGGCACCTTGCCAGCCTTGAGCGCCGCCGCCTTACCCGCGCGGCACACCGCCGGATCCCCTGCCCCCGTTTGCACCGAGATGATAAATCCATCCGGCGCCAACTTCAGGTTCAGCGTACAGGTTTTACCCTTCATGGTCTGATCGGTGAGCATGTAGCGCCGGATCGTGTCGACAATCATGGCGCCATAGCGCTCAGCCTCTCCCTTAGCCGCAGCGGCAGCAGTTGCAGCCGCGGCCTGGCTACGAGCATTGGCTTCGGCCTCAAGGCCTTGCTCCAGCTCCGCCAGCTGGCGAGCCTCTTCCGCCTTGCGCTTACGCTCAGCGTCTTCCTTCGCCTTCTTGGCCTCTGCCTCTTTGGCCTTCTTCTCAGCCTCTGCCTTAGCCTTCTTCTCAGCCTCTGCCTTGGCCTTCTTCTCTGCCTCTGCCTTGGCCTTCTTCTCTGCCTCTGCCTTGGCCTTCTTCTCAGCCTCTGCCTTGGCCTTCTTCTCAGCCTCTGCCTTAGCCTTCTTCTCAGCCTCAGCCTTCGCCTTCTTCTCAGCCTCTGCCTTAGCCTTCTTCTCAGCCTCTGCTTTCGCCTGCTTCTCGGCTTCTTTCTTACGCTCTTCCTCTTTCTTCTTCTTGAGGGCCAGCGCCTTGGATTCAGCTTCGGCGGCCTTACGGGCCTCCTCCGCCTTCTTCGCCTTCTGCTCTTCGACCTTGCGCGCCTCTTCTGCCGCCTTGGTCTGCTCTTCGGCACGCTTTTGTTCAGCGATCTTCATCTGCTTGGCGGCCTCGGCCTTGCGGGCCGCCTCTTCCGCGACCTTGCGTTGCTGCTCGGCCTCGCGCAGTTGCTCCTGCGCCTCGATCTGTTCGCGCCGAGTGCGTTCCGCGTCTTCCTTTTCTTTCTTCGCTGCCTGCTGCTTGGCCTGCTTATTCTGGATCTGTTCGGCCTGCTGGTTGAGAAAGTTCTCATCCATCATCACCGCCTGCACGATTTGCCCCGATGATGCCGGGCGCTTGGGCTTGCTGAAATCGAGCCCGACCAGCAGGATGAGACCGATGATGAGGTGCAGCAGAAGCGACGCAATGACATAACTCGATAATCCGCGCTTCACGTCCCGCTCCGTTAGTTGGGTGAATCAGTCATCAGGCCGACCTGTGGCACACCAGCCTTCTTCAGGGCCACCATCAGCAGGATCACCTCTTCATAACGCACCGACTTATCACCGGCCACCACCACGGGCGCCCCCTGATTGATCGCCAGATAACCCATCGCCTTCTCGGTGATGTACTGCTCCATGGCCCCCTTGTCTCCGGGTGGCACCTGTTCGTCATCCGCCTCACCCGCCTTGATGGTGTAAACCCCCTCTTCGGTCACGCTCACGATGAAGGGAGGCTTGGCGTCTTCCGGCAACTGCTCGGACTCGGCCTGCGGCAGGTCAACCTTCACCCCCTGGGTGATCACCGGCGTCACGGCCATGAAGATGATGAGCAGCACCAACATCACGTCGATGTAGGGCACCACGTTGATCTCGGCCACCTTCTTGCGCCGGATCCGCTGATAGGTTTGCATTAGA
Organism: Aeromonas simiae; assembly: GCF_014892695.1. Classification (NCBI taxonomy): domain Bacteria; kingdom Pseudomonadati; phylum Pseudomonadota; class Gammaproteobacteria; order Aeromonadales; family Aeromonadaceae; genus Aeromonas; species Aeromonas simiae. Next base: position 758,019 of record NZ_CP040449.1, on the reverse strand, counting down.
GGTCACCCTGCTGTGCAATCTGGCGGTTCAGGATGGTGGTGAACTCGTCCATGAAGTTGGCGTATGCGTTCTCCAGCTTCTCAACCTTATTGGAGAAACGGTTAAACGCGATCACTGCCGGGATCGCGGCAAACAGGCCCATCGCCGTCGCAATCAACGCTTCGGCGATACCCGGAGCCACCATCTGCAAGGTGGCCTGCTGCACCTGCCCCAGGGCGATAAAGGCGTTCATGATACCCCATACGGTACCGAACAGGCCGATGTAGGGGCTGATGGAGCCGATGGTGGCCAGCACCGGCAGGTTGGATTCGAGCTCGTCCACCGCACGGGAAAGCGAGACCCGCATGGCACGATAGGTGCCATCCATGACCGCCTCCTGACCGCGGGCGCCAGCCTTGAGCAGACGGGCATACTCCTTGAAACCGGAATAGAAGATGTCTTCCATGCCCTCAATGTCATCGCGGCGGGAAGAGGACTCCTGATAGAGACGGTTCAAATCGACCCCGGACCAGAAACGATCCTCGAACTGCTCGGAAGCTTGATGAGCCGCCTTGATCACCTTGGTACGCTGAATGATCAGCGCCCAAGAGACCACCGACATGCTCAGCAGAGTGAGCATGACCAGCTTTACCAGCAGGCTGGCCTGCCAAAACAAACCAACAAACGAAATTTCAGCGTGCACTTACAGCACTCCCTTTACTTGATCAGGTATGGCTACGGGTTTCATTTGCGGGATGGCGACACAGGCGATCTGTACCAGGGCCTTGCTCACCAGGCGGCCATCACCGGCAAAAATCTGTTGCTCGAAGCGCAGGGATGCGCGCCGCTGCTGCACAATGGAAGTCTGTACTTCCAGCAGCTCATTGAAGCGGGCAGCCGAGCAAAAGTCGATCTCGGTGCGGGTCACGACAAACGCAATCCCTTGTTCCAGAAGAGAATCTTGCTCTATGCCGCGCTCACGCAAAAACTCGGTGCGCGCACGCTCCATAAACTTCAGGTAGTTGGCGTTGTATACGATGCCACCGGCGTCTGTGTCTTCGTAATAGACACGCACCGGAAACACAAAGGGGTTCGCCATAGAATCTGTGATCCGTACGACATTGAGATGGGCGCCTATCATAGCGCAGGGGAGAATGGGAAAGAAGCAGGGGGGAGCTATGCTCCCCCCTGTTTTTTATCCCAGAAAATAGCTCCGGGTCAGCCACAGCCCCCAACCATTGAGGAGCAGCGCCAACCAGGGAAACAGCAGCAGCCTGACGGGCCACGACCGGGGCTGCCACCCCATGCCGTTGATGAGGCCGGCACACACCGACCACATCAGTACCAGCGACACCCAGTGGGCATGCGCGCTGGTATTGGCTGCGACCAAATTGGGAGCCTGCAACATGGCGACCGCCATCAAGATGGCGGACACCAGCAGCAAACCTTGCCCGGGCTGGCGCCACAGCGGGGCGCAGAGCCGGGCAAGCCAGCCATTACTCATCGATGCTGCGATCCAGGTTCTCGGTATGCTCAAGCCACAGGGCGTTGATAACGCCGAAGGAACAGGCCAGCAGGAGGCCGAGGATCCAGGTGAAATACCACATGTTTTGCTCTCCTAACTCAGTACAGTGAGTGCTGGTTCTCTTCGATGTGCTTGGTGCTCAGGCGACCGAACATCTTGATGTAAGTCCAGAGGGTGTAACCCAGCACAGTCGGCACAAAAATGGCCGCCACCACAGTCATCACCTTGAGGGTGTTGAAAGAGGAAGTGGCATCCCACATGGTCAGGCTGTGCGACGGCTCCAGGCTGGAGGGCATCACGAACGGGAACAGGGAGAACCCAGCCGTCAGGATGATGCCGGCAATGGCCAGTGAGGAGCACAGGAAGGCCACCCAGCCCTTGTTGAGCTTGGCAAACAGGGCGGTCAGCAGGCTCATCGCCAGACCCAGTGCAGGAGCGGCCATCATCCAGGGATAGAGGTCGTAGTTCTGCATCCAGGCGCCGGCCTGCACGGCGACTTCCTTGTTCAGCGGGTTGGCCACGGCGTTACCACCGGCCGAGCTGACCAGCACATAGCCGTCGATCCCACTCACCCAGAAGCCGCCAATGGCGAACAGCACCAGCGTCAGCAGGGAGCCAATCACGGCAGCCGTGCGCGAGCGGGCCAGGATCTCACCTTCGGTCTTCATCATCAGCCAGGTCGCACCCTGGGTCACGATCATGAACAGGCTGACCAGACCGGCCAGCAGGCCAAGCGGGTTGAGCAGACCAAAGAAGTTACCGGTATAGGTCACCATCAGATACTGGTTAAAGCTGAAGGGAACCCCTTGCAGCAGGTTACCGAAGGCCACACCAAAGACGATGGGCGGTACGGCACTGCCGATGAACAGGCACCAGTCCCAAGTACTGCGCCACTTGGGCGAGGTTTGCAAGGAGCGGTACTTGAACCCCACCGGGCGGAAGAACAGCGCCATCAGGGTCAGGATCATCGCAATATAGAAGCCGGAGAAGGCCGCCGCATAGACCAGCGGCCAGGCGGCGAACAGGGCACCACCGGCAGTCACCAGCCACACCTGGTTACCCTCCCAGTGCGGCCCCATGGAGTTGAGCATGACGCGACGCTCAACGTCTTTCTTACCGACGAACGGCAGCAGGGCGCCGACGCCCATGTCGAACCCGTCAGTGATGGTGAAACCGATCAGCAAGACACCGACCAGCACCCACCAGACGACTCGCAAAACTTCGTAATCAAACATGGGTCGTTCTCCTTATGCCTTGAGCTGTTCGAAATGGTACTGACCCGTCTTCAGACTACTCGGGCCGAGGCGGGCATACTTGAACATCAGGAACATCTCGATCACCAGCAACACGGAGTAGAACAGGCAGATGCCGATGAGAGAGAACCACAGCTCGGAAGCCGGCACGTTGGAGGCTGACATGAAGGTCGGCAGCACCTCGGAGATGGTCCAGGGCTGACGGCCATACTCGGCAACGAACCAGCCACACTCGATGGCGATCCAGGGCAGCGGGATCCCCCACAACAGCGCCTTCAGCAGCCACTTGCGCTGACCGATGCGGTGACGGGTACTGTCATAGAAGGCGATACCGATCAGCACCAGCATCAGCACACCACAACCAACCATGATACGGAAGGTGAAGAACAGCGGAGCCACTTGCGGGATAGAGTCATCCACGGCCGCCTTAACCTGCTCGTCGGTTGCATCGCTCACCTTGTCGGTATAGCGCTTGAGCAGCAGGCCATAGCCCAGATCCTGCTTCACTTCGTCGAAGCGGGCGCGGGTCTCATCAGACTTGTCACCGGATTGCAGCTTGCCCAACAGGTCATAAGCGATCATGCCGTTGCGCACACGCGCTTCGTGCTCATTCTTAAGATCACGCAGGCCAGTGACTTCCTTATCCAGCGAACGGGTCGCAATGATGCCGAGGGCATAGGGGATCTGAATCGCGTAATCGGTGCGCATCTCCTCCTGATTCGGAATACCGAACAGGGTGAAGGAGGCCGGAGCCGGGTGGGTTTCCCACTCAGATTCGATAGCGGCCAGTTTTACCTTCTGCACGTCGCCAGTCTCATAGCCAGACTCATCACCCAGCACGATGACCGAGAGGATAGCGGCCATACCGAAGGCGGCGGCGATAGCGAAAGAGCGGCGGGCAAAGGCGACATCGCGATTCTTCAGCAGGTAATAAGAAGAGATACCCAGCACGAACATGGCACCCGTGGTGTAGCCAGCGGCAACGGTGTGCACGAATTTGACCTGAGCCACCGGGTTGAACACCACGTCAGCAAAGCTGGCCATCTCCATACGCATGGTTTCGAAATTGAATTCGGCCCCAACCGGGTTCTGCATCCAGCCGTTGGCGACCAGGATCCAGAGGGCGGAGAGGTTGGTGCCCAGCGCCATCAGCCAGGTGGCCGCCAAGTGCTGGCGCTTGGTCAGGCGATCCCAACCGAAGAAGAACATGCCAACAAAGGTGGATTCGAGGAAGAAGGCCATCAGACCTTCGATGGCGAGTGGCGCACCAAAGATATCGCCGACGTAATGGGAGTAGTAGGCCCAGTTGGTACCGAACTGGAACTCCATCGTCAGACCGGTGGTGACACCGAGGGCAAAGTTGATGCCGAACAGTTTGCCCCAGAATTTGGTCATGTCCCGGTAAATGGACTTGTTGGTCATGACATAGACGGATTCCATGATCGCCAGGATGAAGGCCATCCCAAGCGTCAGGGGTACGAACAGGAAGTGATAGAGGGCTGTCGCTGCGAACTGGATCCGCGACAGGTCAACCACATGCTCAGCAATCATGATGTTTCCTCACCGATTATTGGCACGGCTAATTGGAGTTGTTGGGGAAAAGCTTCCTTTCTCTTTGGTGTTCCGCATCTGTTATATGCCGCAAAATTTATTCAATACAGAACACGCCAACTGCGCCACCCCATTAACCTAATGGCAACAAGGTAAACAAAAAAAGCTAATGTTTAACAGTAAAACCACAACCATCAGCGATTTAATTACGCGCAGAAAAGCTGGGGTTTTATATCACCATTATTTGACGAAAATCAATGTGGCTCGGTTCATAAAACACCCATCAGCAATGCATCTTAGCACTCACATCAGCGAACAAATAGTGAACAGGATCACAACTCAACAAACACTTAACATAATATAAAACAAAGATTTTTTTATTTTTCATCCATATTTTAACCCGCAGGAAAAGCCTGTTAGCTATTCCCATACCTTTTTTATGGCCTTATCGGGATGACACCTATATGGAACGTCGGTTAAACAGGCAGTTATCTCCTATAGGGACTATTTCAGAACCCACTCATCGGATTACTTTTTCTTATTTTTGAACTGCAATTTTTCTAGTTTGAGAAGGCCACGGTGGCCGCCTAGAATGCGCGGCGCAGATGAGGCACCGGAACAGGCCGCAACGACCGCCCGGTATACCTAGTGAACCCTTTTTATGAGTGAAGCAAAGATGAAAAAGTTTGTGCAGCGCACCCTTCGTTATTACAAGCTTTCGTTTGTTCAGATGTATCAAATGAATCGTCTGTAACAGGCCTTACTCCTGTTTTTCACTGTCTGCCTGGTGCCGACTCTGTGTGTGAACATCCATCCTGAATTGTCTTGCCCGCAGCCATACTGCGGGCTTTTTTTATCGGGCAGAAAAAACCGCCCGTAGGCGGTTCTCTCATCCGTTTTTTCTGACCCGCTAATCGGGCCGCTCCAGACCGAAATGGAGATAGGCGCGCGGGGTGGCGATCCGGCCACGCGGGGTACGCTGCAAGAATCCCTGCTGGATAAGGTAGGGTTCAAGCACATCTTCAATCGTGTCTTTCTCTTCACCGATGGCCGCCGCCAGGTTATCGAGCCCAACCGGCCCGCCGAGAAACTTGTCGATCACCGCCAGCAGCAGCTTGCGATCCATGAAGTCAAATCCCTCGTTGTCCACGTCCAGCATGTCCATGGCACGCGCGGCGATCTCCCCATCGATGGTGCCATCTGACTTGACCTGGGCAAAGTCACGCACCCTTCGCAGCAAGCGGTTGGCAATCCGTGGCGTGCCGCGTGAACGGCGAGCCACCTCGTGGGCACCATCATCGGCCATATCCAGTCCGAGGCAGCGGGCGCTGCGAGCCACGATATCCGAGAGATCCGCCACGCTGTAGAACTCCAGACGCTGCACAATGCCGAAACGATCCCGCAGTGGGCTGGTGAGCGAGCCGGCCCGGGTGGTGGCCCCAATCAAGGTGAAGGGGGGCAAGTCCAGCTTGATGGAGCGGGCCGCCGGCCCCTCCCCTATCATGATGTCGAGCTGGTAATCCTCCATCGCTGGATAGAGCACCTCCTCCACCACCGGGCTGAGACGGTGGATTTCGTCGATAAACAGCACATCGTTGGGCTCGAGGTTGGTCAGCAAGGCCGCGAGATCCCCGGCCTTCTCCAGCACAGGCCCGGAGGTGGTCTTGATGTTCACCCCCATCTCGTTGGCCACGATATTGGCGAGCGTGGTCTTGCCCAACCCAGGGGGGCCAAAAATCAGCAGGTGATCGAGCGCCTCGCCGCGCTGACGGGCGGCTTCGATGAAGATCTCCATCTGCGCGCGCACATGATCCTGCCCCTTGTAGTCGGCCAACGACTTGGGGCGAATGGCGCGGTCGATGATATCGTCTTCCCGGCCCGCAGCCGGTGAGATGAGACGGTCGGCTTCAATCATGCAAGGCTTCCTTATACCAGGCTGCGCAGGGCATCACGGATGATCTCTTCCACCGACATCCCCTCCTTGGCCACCTTGCCAACGATCTGGCTGGCCTGGGCCGGCTTGTAGCCCAGCGCCACCAGAGCGCTGGCGGCCTCTTCCGACGCATCGGGTTCACGCAGGGAATTCACCGGCTCCGGCAAGGTGACCGCAGCAGGGGTGAAGAGATCGTGGCTGACCCAGCCGGCGAGACGATCTTTAAGCTCGACCACTAGCCGCTCGGCGGTCTTCTTGCCCACGCCGGGCAGTTTGATCAGGGTGGAGATATCCTCCCGCTCGACACACATCACAAACTGGCTGGCACTCATGCCAGAGAGAATGGCCAGCGCCAGCTTGGGGCCCACCCCGTTGGCCTTGATCAGCTCGCGAAACAGGGCCCGCTCCTGCTTGTGATTGAAGCCATAAAGCAGCTGGGCATCCTCGCGCACCACGAAATGGGTGTAGATACGCGCCTCTTGCCCCAGATCCGGCAAGTCATAGAAGCAGCTCATGGGCATATGCACCTCATAGCCGACGCCTCCCACCTCAAGCAGCACTTCGGGGGGCTGTTTCTCAATCACGATGCCACGCAGACGACCTATCACGCTTCCTACCTCAAACGCCGATAAAACTGGCCATAGCATAAAGAATAACTGGATAGGTATCCAGCACTCCCACCCCGAGCAAGCGGAGATGGCGCCCGGCACTGCCGGCTGCGATACTGACTGCGGCCTGGGCCGCCAGTTGTCATGTTCCCACTTCGGCGAACGGAATATTCGCCTTCTCATCCCCACGCGGAGACCCCTATATGCAGCAGGAGACAAAGGACCTTCTTCCCCACGAGATTGAACTGGTTCAGCAGGGCTGGGCGCGGATAAGTGGCGGCAGCCAGAGCTATGTGCAGGAGGTCTACGACGAGCTGTTTCGCCTCGATCCTACCTTGCAGCCACTGTTTACCGACGATCGCGATCATCTGATGACCAAGATGGCCGACACCCTCAACACCTTGCTGACCAGCCTGGAGGCCCTCGACCGCCTCGCCTTCATCATCCGCGACATCGGCCGACGCCATCTCCAGCACGGGGCCCGCCCCCCCCCACTTCACTACCCTTAAGCAGGCCATGACGACGGTGCTGGCCCGCCGCCTCGGCGCTCGCTTCACCCCCGAGCTGGCGGCGGCATGGAGTCACGCCTACGACCTGGTCGCCCGGTTGATGCTGCAAGGGATGCAGGCGGAGTAAGCCGGCCCCCGAGCCATTTATCCCTTGGGCCATGGCATTGGCCCTGCTAATATTCCGCTCTTAGATTTTCCCCTGCGGGCAACGACCCACACCATTTGCCATTTGAAGGTCACGAGCGATGCGTACCAGCCACTACCTGCTTTCCACTCTCAAGGAAACCCCGTCCGATGCGGAAGTCGTCAGCCACCAGCTGATGCTGCGTGCCGGCATGATCCGTAAACTCGCCTCCGGCATGTATACCTGGCTGCCCACCGGCCTGCGCGTACTGAAGAAGGTTGAGAACATCGTGCGCGAAGAGATGAACAACGCAGGCGCCGTCGAAGTCTCCATGCCGGTGGTACAACCGGCCGAGCTGTGGCAGGAGTCCGGCCGCTGGGACGACTACGGCCCCGAGCTGTGCCGCCTGACTGACCGTCACAACCGCCCCTTCGTGTTGGGCCCGACCCACGAAGAAGTGATCACCGCCACCGTGCGCTACGAGGTGAACAGCTACAAGCAGCTGCCGCTCAACCTCTATCAGATCCAGACCAAGTTCCGCGACGAAGTGCGCCCCCGTTTCGGCGTGATGCGCGGCCGCGAATTCCTGATGAAGGATGCCTACTCCTTCCACATCGACAAGCCGAGCCTCATCGACACCTACGAGAAGATGCACGCCGCCTACTGCGCCGCCTTCACCCGCATGGGGCTGGATTTCCGCCCGGTGCAGGCCGACACCGGCTCCATCGGTGGCACCGGCTCCCACGAGTTCCAGGTGCTGGCCGAGAGCGGTGAAGATCTCATCGCCTTCTCCGATACATCCGATTACGCCGCCAACATCGAGATGGCCGAAGCCCTGGCACCGGCCGGTGAGCGTCCGGCCGCCACGGCCGAGCTGGCCAAGGTTGCCACGCCGTCGGTGCACAGCATCGATGAAGTGAGCGCCTTCTTGAAGGTGGCCCCGAGCCAGATCGCCAAGACCCTGCTGGTGCTGGGCGAAGAGAACGAGCAAGGTCAGCAAGCGGTGATCGCACTGGTGCTGCGTGGCGATCACGAGCTCAACGACGTTAAGGCCGAGAAGCTGGCCGGCATCGCCAAGCCGATGACCTTCGCCAACGACGAGCAAATCAAGGCAGCCGCCGGCTGCGACGCCGGCTCCATCGGCCCGATCGGCTTCAAGGGGCGCGTCATCGTCGACCGCAGTGCCGCCCACCTGGCGGATTTTGTCTGCGGCGCCAACGAGACCGGCTTCCACCTGACCGGGGCCAACTGGGATCGCGACGTTCAAGGCTATGAAGTGGCCGACATCCGCAACGTGGTCGAAGGCGACCCGAGCCCGTGCGGCACCGGCAAGCTGCTGCTCAAGCGCGGCATCGAGGTGGGCCACATCTTCCAGCTCGGCACCAAGTACTCCGAAGCCATGAAGGCCACCGTCCTCAACGAAGAGGGCAAGTCGGTGGTGATGGAGATGGGCTGCTACGGTATCGGGGTCTCCCGTGTGGTGGCAGCGGCCATCGAGCAGAACAACGACCAGTACGGCATCATCTGGCCGGACGCCATCGCCCCGTTCGAAGTGGCGGTGATCCCGATGAACATGCACAAGTCCGTGCGGGTTGCCGAGCTGGCCGAGCGCTTCTACAGCGAACTCAAGGCCGCCAAGATCGACGTGCTGTTCGATGATCGCAAAGAGCGCCCCGGCGTCATGTTTGCCGACATGGAGCTCATTGGTATCCCGCACGCCATCGTCATCGGTGAGCGTGGCCTCGACAACGGCGTGGTGGAGTACAAGTGCCGCCGCAGCGGCGAGAAGCAGGAAGTGGCCATCGACGACGTGATCGCCCTGCTCAAGGGTAAGCTGGGCCGCTAAGCGCCCCGCCCATGAAAAAGCGCGCCGGATGGCGCGCTTTTTTTTTAGCTGATGGCCGTTACGGGCAGCTAGCAGCGCCAACATCTACCCAGGCGTCCGAGGCGCCCGGCTCGTTGCCACGAGTCCAGTACTGCGCCTTCCACTGGCGACCATTGTGATTGACCAGCGCACCGCCGTTGTAAGCCACGCTGGCATCCCAGCCCAAGGTCACCTTGCTCACCAATTGCCAGGCATCGCTGCTGCCGCTCGGCTCATTGCCCTGAGTCCAGTACTTGGCCTGCCACACCAACTGGTTATGGCTCACCTTAGCGCCGCCGTTATAGACGGCGCTGGCCTGCCATGCCGGCCAGTTGGCGGCATCGGGATCGCTCACCTGGCAGCCGCTGCCGGCGGCCTTAACGGTCAGGCGGGTGCTGGCACTGGCATCCAGGCTGCCGTCGGAGACGGTCAAGGCCAGATCGTAGGTGGTGTCACTGCTCACGCTCGGCGCCGTTACCACCAGGGTGGCACTGTCCTGACCGGTGGCACTCAACCCAGCCGGCAGGCTCCACTGGTAAGTGAGCGCATCCCCATTCGGATCGCTGGCACTGGCCTGGATCGTGACCGACTGCCCCGCCACCGCGCTGAAGCTGGCCGGCAGGGTGACCACGGGCGGCAAGTTAGCCTGCGGCGCCTTGTTGGTCACCACCACCTGATCGCTCGCCTTGAGCCCTTGCTCGTCGGTGACGGTGAGTTCAAACGTCAATGCCACATCGCTGCTGACCGCCTCGAGCACCACGCGGGCCTTGGCCGAGCTGGCGTCAAGCAGGGTCACTTGGGGCCCAGCCACCTGCTTCCAGGCATAGGTGAGGGCGCCATTCTCCGGATCGTGGGAGGCGGCGCCATTGAGGCTCACCTCGGCCGGGCCGGTCACCGCTACATCGCTGCCGGCATTGGCCACCGGCGGCTTGTTGACCGGCGGCGTGGTGCCGCCATCGCCGTGGCCGAGCCCCTCGTGCATGGCGTTGAGGATGTCGCCGTTGTCGGCGTCGATCTCCCAGGCAAACAGGCCGCCGAGCTGGTTGGCCAGCACGTACTGCCCCTTGGCCTTGACCGAGCGCTCGTTGTCGAAGGTGATGAGATCGCCGCTGTCCGCCTTGAACACATAAGGGGCCTCGGCCTGCTCGTCATAGCCTTGCTCCCAGCCGGCGCCCATGTAGTCACGCACGATCTGGCGATAGTCGACCACGCCGGCCTCCCAGGTTCCCTTGATGGGGGCGCTGGCCTTGCCGGTGAAGGGGTTGCCGGCCTGATAACCGCTCACCCCGGTCCAGCCACGCCCATACATGGCCGCACCCACCACCACCTTGGCCGGATCAACCCCTTGGCCGAGCAGCGCCCTCACCCCCTTGTCGGTGGTGTACTTGGTGGCCGGATCCCAGCTCGCTGGGTAGAGGTTGGTCTGGTGGCCCAGCTCGGTGTTGCTCCAGGCGCCGTTGAAGTCGTAACTCATCAGGAACAGGTGATCCATGTACTGCTGGGCCGCCTTGTAATCCACCTTGGCAATCTTGTCGCCACCGGCACTGATGGCCGACGTGAGCTCGTACTGGCGTCCGGTCTGGGCCTCCAGCTCGTCGAGCATGGCGCGCAGCTCCTTCATCAGCAGCACATAGGTCTCGCCATCGCTCGGACTGCCGAGCGCCGGGTTGGCCCCCAGCCCGCCCGGAAACTCCCAGTCGATGTCCACCCCGTCGAAGAACTTCCAGGTTTGCAGGAACTCCTTGACCGAGGCGACGAAGGTGTCGCGCTTGGCCTTGTCGCCGAGGAAGTGGAACGGATCGGAGAGGGTCCAGCCCCCGACCGAGGGGAGGATCTTGAGATCCGGATAGGCGCGCTTGAGCGCCATCAGGTTGCCGAAGTTGCCCTTGTAGGGCTCATCGAAGGCCGACAGGCTGCCCTGCGGCATCTGGATCGCCGCCCAGGGATCGTGAATGGCGACCTTGAAATCCTCGCGCCCGGCGCAGGCACGTTGCAGCGCCTCGAAGCTCCCTTCGATGGACTTGAGGCTGTCGTTGATGCCGTTGCCACCGCAGATGGGGGTGAAACCATAGAGGATGTGGGTCAGGTTCTGGGCCGGGATCTTGTCGACGGTGAACTTGCGCCCATAGACTCCCCACTCGACATAGTAGGCCCCGACCACCTTGCCCGACTTGTTGGCATAGGGCTTGTTGTTCTCCTGTAGCGGCGCCTTGAGCGGCAACAGGTGGCTGCCGTCGGTGTCGGCCACCAAAATTTCGCGCGGATCGGAGAGGGTGCAACCATCACTGTTGCACAGGGCCACCTGCAACTGATAGCGCCCGCCCTTGGCCACCTTGAAGGTGGCGCTGCCGGCGGCGGCAGAGGGGCCGGACCAGGCCTCCTGACCATTGAGCAGCACCTTGGCACTCTGGCCGACGTCGCCGCTCCAGAGGTTCCAGCTCACGCTGACGTCGGCGGCCTCCTTGACCTTGACCAGCTTGGCGTAAGAGGTGGCGGCCTGATCGACCTCGACGATGGAGAACTTGGTTTCGCCCCAGCCTAAGGTCGGCTTGCCGGGGGTGGCCGCCTGGACGGCAGGCATGAACAAGGCGCCGACCAGAGCGGCCAGCATGGTGGGTTTTGGACTTAGCATTGTTGAATTTCCCTATTTCGTTATCGACTCGAAAAGGGCCACGCAGCCTGACAGGTACCGCAGACAACAACGCCCACCCCTTGGCGAGGGCGGCGCAACAACCCGTAGTGGTCCCCCTGACCTCGTCGGATCCGGGTGGACGTTGCGTACCGACCGACTGGCCGGCTTGCCCCATCACTACTTCATTCGCGACAAAAAAAATCGCTCGCCGACTATAGAGGCAAGTGAGAGCACCGGCCAGAGGGGCCGAGAGAAGAAAAAGGGACGCCGCATAGGGTGGCGAGGATAAAATCAGCAAAAGTAAGCAAAGATGCAGCCATCTCCTATGAAACGGCCGCCATCGTGAAAAACAACAAAAGTGTGATTGTGTGAACCGCCTCACTCGTGGCTCTGCAATACCCCGTTCATCAGGCTGCGCAGCTTGAGCGGTTTGACCGGCTTGCTGATATAGCCGTAACCCTGCGCACGAATGCGGGCCAGCAACGTTGCATTGCGATCGGCGCTGATGACGATGCCGCGGATCTCCTCACCATAGGTGTGGCGCAATTGTTCGAGCGCCTCGATACCCGTCTGTCCGTTATCGAGGTGGTAATCAGAGAGCACCATGGCCGGCAGAAAGCCATCTTCCACCAGCGCCATGGCGCTGTCGGCATCTGCGCAGCAGGCCACCTCACAGCCCCAGCGGCCGAGCAAGGAAGCCATCGCCTGCAAGATCTCCGGCTCGTTGTCGATGCACAGCACCCGCACCCCGTCGAGCAGATTGACGGTCTGCGCCGCAATGGCCGGGCGCGGCGCCTGGGGCCGGCGACTGCGCGCCAGGGTCAGCGAGAACACCGACCCCTGCCCTGGCCAGCTACGCATGGCGATCTGGTGGCCGAGCACATTGGCGATGCCACGGGCGATGGCGAGCCCCAATCCCAGCCCCTGCTCGCGGGCGGTGCGCGAGTGATCGAGGCGCTGGAACTCCTCGAAGATCTCGCTCTGCTTCTCCTGCGGGATGCCGGGACCGTTGTCCCACACCTCGATGCACACCCGCTCCCCCACTCGGCGACAACCGAGCAGCACCCGGCCTCCCGGGTTGTAGCGAAACGCATTAGTGAGAAAGTTCTGTAACACCCGGCGCAGCAGGCGAACGTCGCTGTGCACCAGCAGCGAGCTGGGGATCACCTCAAAGCGCATCCCCCCGGCCTGGGCCAGCACCCCAAACTCAGCCCGCAGAATGTCGAACACCTCGGCAAGCGGAAAGTCGGTCATGCGCGCCTTGAACTTGCCCGCCTCGAGCCGGGAGATGTCGAGCAGATCCGAGATGAGATCCTCGGCCGCCTCCAGCGCCGTGTCGATGCGCTCGGCCAAGCGCGCCGGCTCACCATCGGGCAGTTGTTCGCGCAGGGCCGAGGCGAACAGCTTGGCGGCGTTGAGCGGCTGGGTCAGATCATGGCTCACCGCCGCCAGGAAACGGCTTTTGGACTGGTTGGCCCGCTCCACCTGCTGGTTGACCGCCAGTAGCTGGCTGTTGAGCGCCGAGAGTTCGCGGGTGCGCTCGGCCACCCGCGCCTCGAGCAGCTCGTTGGCCTCGCGCAGCAGCTTCTCTGCCTCGCGAAACGGGGTGATGTCGCTGAAGGTCATGACAAAACCGCCACCGGGCATGGGGTTGCCCTGCATCTCGATCACCCGGCCATCTGGCCGCTCGCGGGCCGAGACATGGCGGCTGCCGCTGCGCATATGGGCCACCCGCCGCGCCACCTGGGCCTCGACCTCTCCCGCGCCGCACAATCCCTGGCTGGCGTTGTAGCGGATGATCTCCTCGATGGGGCGCCCGACCTGCACCAGACCGGGCGGGTAGTGAAACAGCTCCAGATAGCGGCGGTTCCACGCCACCAGCTTGAGCTCCCTGTCCACCACCGAGATCCCTTGGCCGATGTGCTCGATGGCCCCTTGCAGCAGACCCCGGTTAAAGCGCAGCAGATCAGACGCCTCGTCGACGATGGTGGCGATCTCCTCGAGCTGCATGTTGTGCCCTTGCAGGGCCGAGGCCAGCACCAGCCGTGCCGAAGAGGTACCAAACACCCCGGCCAGCAGCCGCTCGGTGTGGGAGATAAGATCCGGCGTCGCCTGCATGTGCGGGGCCAATGTGCCCCCATGCTCGGCGGCGAAGCGGCCGAAAGCCCGTTTGACCCGGCTCGGGCCGAGGAAGCGGGTGGCCAGCATCTCCAACTCTTTGACCGTGACCCGCGCCTGATAGAGGGCCGAGGTGTCGCGGCTCGGCTTGCCGACGAAGTTGGCGGCCTGCAAGCGCTCACTCACCGCAGGGCGTGAGAGCAGCGAGCCCGCCACATAGCCCGCCAGATTGAGCAGCAGGCTCAGCAGCAGGCACCAGGCGGTGACGCTCACCTCGCGCAGCAGCGGCAGATCGGGTGGGGCCAGCAGCGCAGCCAACGGTGAGCCGGCCAGCATGCCGCTTTCGTGCAACAAGGTCATCAGCCACAGGCTGAGGCCGGGCACCAGCCCCAGATAGACCCCTTTGCGGTTACCACGCCGCCAGTAAAGGCCAAGCAGCAGGGCCGGGGCAAACTGGGCCACGGCGCCAAACGAGAGATACCCTATCCCCGACAGGCTGGTCAGCTCACCGAGCCAGAGGTAGAGCCCCCAGGCGGCCAGCAGGATCAGCAAGATGGCGGCGCGGCGCACCCGCAGCAGCAGCCGGGCCAGCCGCTCGTCCTGCCCGCGCTGCCAGTAGCGGCGCAGCAGCACCGGCAACACCAGATCGTTGCTCACCATGATGGCCAGCGCCAGGGTCGAGACGATCACCATGCCGGTGGCCGCCGAGGTGCCGCCGAGGAAGGCGAGCAGGGCCATGGCATCAAAGCCGAGGGTATGGGGCAGGCTGATAACGAAGGTATCGGGCGAGACACCGGCCCCCAGCCAGTGATGGCCGGCCAGCGCCAGCGGCCAGATGAAGATCCCCATCAGGAACAGGTAGGCGGGGAACAACCAGCGCGCCCAGTGCAGATCCTGCCCCTGATGGTTCTCAACCACGGTGACATGGAACTGACGCGGCAGGCAGATGACGGCGCACATGGCGAGCAGGGTGTAGATAGCCAGCTCTATCCCCTGCCCCGCATCGAGGGTGATGGCTTCTTCCAGAAACTGGCGGCTGGCCTCGGTCTGCCACACCCCCTCCTGGCCGAGCAGCAGCCAGAGGGCAAAGCCCCCCACGGTGAGGAAGGCGAGCAGCTTGATCACCGACTCAAAGGCGATGGCCACCACCAATCCCCTGTGGTGCTCGGTGGCATCGAGATGGCGGGTGCCAAACAGGATGCTAAACAGCGCCAGCAGCAAGCCTACCACCAGGGCGAGGCCGGCGCGCCCGCCCCCCTCTTGGGCTACCATGCCGCCGTCGCTCAACATATCCAGCCCGAGCACGATGGCTTTTAGTTGCAGTACCAGGTAGGGGAGCACCCCCATGATGGCCACCAGGGTCACCAGCATGGCCAGGTGCTGCGACTTGCCATAACGGGCGGCGATGAAGTCGGCGATGGAGGTGATGTGCTCGCGCTTGGCCACCAGGATGAGGCGCGCCAGCACCCGCCAGCCGAACAGGAACACCAGCATGGGGCCGAGGTAGATGGGCAGTGGCGCCCAGGGCGCTATGCTCGCCTGCCCGACCGTGCCGTAGAAGGTCCACGAGGTGCAGTAGACGGCGAGGGACAGGCTATAGAGGATGGGCTGCCCCGGCAGACGCGCACGGCGGCGCAGATCCGCCACATGGGCGATGAGAAACAGCAGCCCCAGATAGGCCAGCGATACCCCGATGAGCAACCATCCCTGTTGCATGAGCGCCTCCGTGCGCGAGTCAGGCCAGTTCGCGCCGTGGCCGCAGCCAGAGCGCCGGCAGGGCGAACAGGGCCATCAGCCAGAAGATGCCCCCCTGCCACTGTTCGTAAAGGCTGCCGCACAGCGCCATCAGCACCGCCACCGTCATGCCGAGCGCCAGCGCGGAGTAGAGCGCCTGGGTCGGGATCTGCCGCTCTGGCGCCAGCTCGCGAGTGAGAAAACGCACCGCCGCCAGGTGGCTGACGCAGAAGGTGACCGCGTGCAGCAGCTGGGCCAGGATGAGCACCCCGAGTTCGGTCGAGGCGCCGAGCAGGCTCCAGCGCACCAGACAGCCGATGGCCCCCACCACGAACAGAGGGCGGGCGGGCAGGCGTGACAAGTAGCGCCGGTCGGCGGCGAACATGCAGATCTCGGCCACCACCCCGAGGGCCCACAAGTAGCCGATGGTGCTGCCGCTGTAGCCGGCCGCCTTCCAGTGGATAGCGCTAAAGCCGTAATAGGCGGCATGGCTGCCCTGCAACAGGGCGGCGATGAGCAGGAAGCGGCGCACCGCTGGATCGCGAAAGGTCTGCCACAGGCCGGCGCGCGCCTTCTCGCCCACCACGTCGCTCGGGGCGGGGTGCAGCGGCAGCCAGCTCAGCACCATTAGCAGCAGCAGGCCGGCCATGATGGTGTGCAAGATCCAGTCGCTGCCCTGATGGCTCACCAGCAGCCCCACCAGGGTGGAGGCAACGATGAAGGCAAACGAGCCGAACAGGCGCACCTTGCCGTAGTCGAGATGCACCTGGATCACCATGCGGGTGGCCAGCGCCTCCCCCATCGGCATCAGGGTCGGGTAGATGAAGTTGGTGACCAGGGTCAGCACCACCAGCCACCAAGGAGCGTGACCGGCATAAAAACCGAGGAAGGCGAGCAGGCTCAGCAGGCAGAGCAGCCGGGTGACCGGCAGCAGCTGGGCCGCCCCCTTGACTCGCCCCATCACCAGCAAATTACCGGCAAAGCGGATGGCCATGCCCGCCCCGAGCAGAGTACCTATCATCTGGGGAGAGAGCCCCACCCCCTCTAGCCAGAGCGACCAGAACGGCAGGTAGGCGCCGTAGACGAAATAAAAGGCACTGAAGAAAAGCGCCATCCAGGCAAAGGCAGGCATACGTCCTCGTAGGGGCTTAGTGCGGAGCCGGCATGATAACCGATCTCCCAGCCATTAGGACACGATTGAAGAGGGGGCCTTTCAGCCCCCACTTGCGGTTCAATCAGAACTGGTACTTGATGCGGGCACTCAGGCTGCGTCCCGGCTCGGTAAACTGGGCGACATCGCTGCCGGCCCCCTTGCCCGCCACGCTCTCGTAGTTGACGTACTCCTTGTCGAGCAGGTTGAAGACGCCCACATTGAGCTGCAACTGGGGCAGCGGGGTGAACTGGGCATAGATGTCCCAGGCAGCCCAGCCGGCGGCCCCTATATTGTCGTTCCCCTGACTGTCTTGGCTCACCTTGTCCATGCGGCTGGCAAAGCGCAGCGCCGTGTTGAGGTTCCAGTTCGGCTGCTCGAGGCGCGCCCCGACGCTTCCTTTGAACGGGCTCAGCTCGTTGATGTAGTGGCCATCCCCATCCTTGCCCTCGATATAGGCCAGGTTGCCCCAGACGTTGATCATGTCGCTGACCCAGTAGTCACTCTTGGCCTCTAGCCCCTTGGTGCGCACGTCATCCAGATTCTGGTACTGGTAGAGGGTGGTGCGGCCCTCCTGGCCGATATAGGTGCTGGTGATGAAGTCCTTGTACTGGGTGTAGAAGGCCGACAGCTCGTAGTTGAGGCGGCCGTTCCCGCCACGCACCCCGGCGTCGATCCCATCACTGCGCTCGGCGTTGAGATCCGGGTTCGGCTCGATGCGGTAGAAGTAGCCGCTGTGATTCAAGGTGGCGAAGGCCTCGTCATACATGGGGGCCTTGAAGCCGTGACTGTACTGGGCAAACAGATTGGCCAGGGGATGGGCCTTGTAGACCAGCCCCAGCTTGGGCGATAGCTCGCCGTCGGAGAAGGTCTTAAGAGCGCTGCCGGTGTAGGCCGGATCGTCGTCGGGCTTCATCCGGTAGTAGTCGTAGCGCAGCCCTGGCGTCAGCACCCAGCGCTGGCCAAATCGCACCTCATCAAATGCCCACAGGGCGCCGCGCTGGGTGGTGGTGTCGGGGAAGCTGGTCTCATCGTAGTCTGGGAAGGTGCCGCTGAAGGCCGCCGTCTTGAGCCGGCGGCGCTCGTTGTTGCTGTGCTCGTAATCCATCCCCCAGGCCAGGCGGTGGGCGCCGGCCTCCTTGGCGAGCTTGAGCTGGGCCCCTAGGCTCTCCTGCTCGAAGCGGTTGCTATCAAACGAGGTGAGGTAGTAACGGGAGGCAAAGGCGTACTGATCGAGATCCTGCTTCATGCGAGAGTAGTAGAGCTTGCTGTCGACCCGATCGACCCAGCTTGCGTTGAGGGCGATGCCGTGATCGAGCATGACCGAGAGGTTGTCGGTTTTTTTGTCGGTGATCGGCTGATCGAAGGTCGATACCCGACTCGATGCCGGCAGATCCACATGGTGCGGATCCATCCCCTCATGCAGATAGTTGACGCTCAATTGCAGGAACTGCTCGGCCGAGACGTGCCACTTGCTCTTAAGTAACAGCGCATGATTGAGCACATCGAACTCATTCTGATCGCCGGCGTGGTTCTGGGTCACCCCGCCATCACGCCAGGTGTAGCGCAGCAGACTCTCCACATCGCCGCTGCGCAGGGCCCCCGTGATACCTGCGCTGTGCTGGTGGCTGGCCGACTGATAGCCGGAGCTGACCTCGAGATGGCGCGCTTTCCCCTTGAGGACGTCGCTCGCCTCCTTGGTGGTGATGGCGATCACCCCACCCAGCGCGTCAGAGCCGTAAGCCGCCGAGGAGGGCCCCTTGGCCACCTCGACCTGCTTGATCATGTCGGTGTCAAAATAGGTCTGTCCCACACCGCCACTGCTGTAGGCGTTGTTCTGGCGCACCCCGTCTTGCACCACCTTGACCCGGTTTTTGCTCATGCCGCGGATGACGAAGGTCGAGGTCTCACCGCTGCCGCCCACCGTGGTCACCCCCGGCTCGTAGCGAAACAGCTCGGCGGCATTGCTCACCCCCTGCTCCTCGATCTGCTTGTCGGTCACGACTGTGATAGGGCTGGAGACATCTTCAAGCTTCTGGGCCATGCGCGATCCGCTGACGACCATGACCTCGTTGACGCCCTTGTCGGCCGCCAGCAGAGGGGAGATCATGGCGCTGCCGACGGCCAGCGCAACTAGGGTGCGGGTGAATGAGTGTGCCACGGGAAATCATCCTTAATGAGAACGGTTATCAAGTGGAGCACATCCTATCCGAACCCGAAAAAAGATCAATGATAATGCGAATTAATATCATTTGGTTGATGTTATTCACCGGCTCATTACAATAACGCTGACCTTGCCATCGATGGAGCAACCATGCGCGCACTCCTGCTTATCACTGCCCTGATGCTAGGTGGCTGCGCCCACCCCAATAGCGCTCCCACCACCCTCTATGACTACCGGCTGACCACGGCCCAAGGGAAGGAACTGACCCTGGCCCAGGCCGCTAGGCGGGTGAGCGATGCCGACATCATTTTGGTCGGCGAACTGCACACCCATCCTGCGATTCACCTGCTACAGGCCCGTCTGCTGGCCGAACTCAGCCAAGGGCCTCGCCCACTGGCCCTCTCGCTGGAGCAGTTCAGCCGCGCCGATCAAGGTGTGCTCGATGCCTACCTGGCCGGGCAGCACGGGGAGTCGGCCCTGATCCGCGATGGTCATGCCTGGCCCAACTACCCGAGCGACTACCGCCCACTGGTGGAGTTTGCCAAGGCCCATCACCTGCCGGTCATCGCCGCCAATGCCCCCAAGGCGCTGGTGAGCTGCATCGGCGAGCAGGGGCCGCTGTGGCTCGAACAGCTCCCCCCTTCCCGCCGTGCCCAACTGGCCCGCACCCTGACCCTGAAGGAAGATGACTACCAGCGCGCCTTCATGGCCTCGCAGCACCATGGCGATCAGGATGCCAATGCGCGCCGTTTCGCCGCTCAGACCGCCTGGGATGACACCATGGCCGAGAGCATGGTGGCATTTTTGGCCCGCCATCCGGGCCGGCGCCTCATGCACATCGCCGGCAACTTCCACGTACAGGGCGGGCTGGGGCTGGCCAGCCGCATCGCGGCGCGCAATCCGGCCCTCACGCTGGCGCTGATCACCCCGGTCACCGACGCCAAGATGGCCCCCTTCGGTCGCCCCGCCGATGTCGAGATCCACGTCGCGCCACTGCCGGAGCGCTGGAAAAGTCGTGAAGAGATGAAGCAGGAGATGGCATCATTGCAAAGCGCCCGCGCACGCGACTGCCGCCGCTGGCTGCAACCCTGAACGACCGAGGAGAGAGAGCATGGATGTATTGCTGGTGATCGACATGCAGCGAGGGCTGTTTGAACAGCCGCGCCGCAACGATAAACAGGTGATCGGGAACATCAACCGTCTGGCCCGCTCGGTGCGTGCACAGGCGGGGCACGTGCTCTATGTGCAGCACGATGGCCTGCCGGGCGAGGCGATCGCCGTGGGCACGCCGGGTTGGGCACTGCATCCGGATCTGGAGGTGGACGAGATCGACGGCCATCTGCGCAAGAGCGCCTGCGATAGCTTTCTTGGCACCGATCTGGCGGCCCGGCTGCGCATCCTTGCCCCCCGCCGTCTGCTCATCACCGGCTGCGCCACCGACTTTTGCGTCGATACCACCTTGCGCAGCGCCGCCGCCCTCGGCTTCAACGTGGTGGCCGTGAGCGATGCCCATACCACGGCCGACCGCCCCCACCTCAGTGCCGAGCAGATCATCGAACACCACCACTGGATGTGGCAGGGGTTGATCCTGCCTGCCGGTAAACATGTTACCCTGCTGCCCACAGATCAGCTCGTCTGAACGGAGTCCGCCCTTGCGTCTGTTACTGCTGTTGTCCCCTGCCCTGCTGCTGACCGCCTGCGCCTCCCTGCCGGGGTTGCCCGGTGGCCAGAGCGAACCGCCCGCCCTCTTCACCACCCACATCAACGAGGAGGGGAGCAAGCGCTTCGTGTTCGAATCAGCGCCACTGGAGCGCCGCCCCGGTCTCTCGCGCTCGGACGACGAGGGGCAATTGCAACGCCCACGCAAGAGCCTGCTGGAGACCCGCGAGGCGCTGCAAGAAGGTCGCATCGCCGGCTGGCTCACCGACAAGCAGTACTGCCGCGAGGGATTCATCGTGCTCTCGCGCACCTCGTGGAAGGTGCGTGGCGAATGCAATGAGACCGCCACCGACGCCGACCGCCGCGCGTTTCCCAACCGCATCGGCAGCAACGAATAACAAAACGGGCAGCCAAGGCTGCCCGCTCTTCCCATGACAGGCGCCCAGTGTGCGCGCCCCGACCATGGCATGACCACGGCGCGTAGGCGTCAGGTAAAGCGCACCGAGGCGCTGCCCATCCCCCCCACCGAGACGGTCATGAAATCCCCCGCCTTAACGGGCTCCAGCGGCACCAGAGCCCCCGACAGGATCACTTCACCGGCCTTGAGGGCGATGCCCTGCTCACCGAGGGTATTGGCCAGCCAGGCCACGCAGTTGAGCGGATTGCCCAGCGCGGCCGCACCGGCGCCAGTGCTGATCACGGCGCCATTTTTCTCCACCACCATGCCACAGGTCGCCAAATCGATCCGGCGCGGTGACACGGCGCGATCCCCCAGCAGGAACAGGCCGCTGGAGGCGTTGTCGGCCACCGTGTCCTGGATCGCTATCTTCCAGTCGTGGATCCGGGAATCCACCACCTCAAAGCAGGGGATGAGGCACTCGGTCGCGGCCAGCACATCGGCGGCCGTGATGCCGGGGCCCAGCAGATCCCGCTTTAGGATGAAGGCAATCTCTCCCTCTGCCCGCGGCTGGATCAGGGTCGAGCTGACCGGCATCTCGGCCCCCTGGCTGTAGACCATGGCGTTGGTCAGAAAGCCAAAATCCGGTTGCCCCACCTTCAGCATGTTCTGCACCGCCTTGGAAGTGAGACCAATCTTCTTGCCGATGACCCGCTCCCCGTCCTGCTCACGGCGTTGCAGCATGTGCAAGGAGATCTGATAGGCATCGGCCAGGGTGATGTCGGGGAACCGCTCGGTCAGCGGGGCCACCGTCTCTCGCTGGCGCAGTGCCATGTAAAGCTCGTCACCACAGGCGCGGATCTGTTCACTGTGCATCTCGTCCTCCCTTACAGCTTGATGCAGATGTTTTTGAGCTCGGTATAGAACTCCAACCCGTGGACGCCCCCCTCACGGCCGATGCCGGAGTGCTTCATCCCGCCAAATGCGGCCCGCAGGTCGCGCAGGAACCAGCTATTGATCCAGACGGTCCCGGCCTCGATCTGCTCGGCCACCCGCAGGGCGCGCGATCCGTTCTCGGTCCACACCGAGGCGGCAAGCCCATAGGGGGTATCGTTGGCCAGCGCGATCACCTCCTCCTCGCTGTCGAAGGGGCGTAGGTGGCAGCAGGGGCCGAAGATCTCCTCACGCACCACGCGGGCATCATCCGCCAGCCCAGTCCAGATGGTCGGCTCAATCCAAGCGCCGCCGCTGAGGGCCTCGCCCATGTCGGGAACACCGCCGCCGATCTCGACCTTGGCTCCCTCCTGACGCGCCAGCTCGTAGTAACTCAGCACCTTGTCCCTGTGCTGATGGCTGACCAGGGGGCCGAAGTTGGCCTGCGCGTCCTCCGGTCTGCCCGGCTTGAGCCGCGCCACCTCCTCTTTCATTCGCGCCAGGAAGCGCTCGAACAGGGGACGCTCGACATAGACCCGCTCCGTGCCCAAGCAGACCTGACCGCAATTGACAAAGGCCGAGCGCATGGTGCCCTCCACCGCCTTCTCCAGATCGCAGTCAGCAAAGACGATGGCGGCGTTCTTGCCACCGCACTCTAGCGAGATGTTGCGCAGCCCCACCGAGGCCGCCTGCATGATGATCTCGCCGGTGCGGGTCTCACCGGTAAAGGTGATCGCATCGACCAGCGGATGGGTCGTGAGAAACTCCCCGGCCGAATTGGGCCCGAAGCCATGCACCACGTTGAACACCCCGGCGGGGACGCCACACTCGTTCATCACCTCCCCAAGCAGGGTGGTGGTGGCCGGCGTGTCTTCCGATGGTTTGACCACGACCGTGTTGCCACAGGCCAGCGCCGGCCCCACCTTCCAGGTCATCAGCAGCAGGGGCAGGTTCCAGGGGCAGACCACGGCGATGACCCCCTTGGGGGTGCGCTGACCCACGTTGATGGCGCCGCGCCCATCCGGCGTATCGAGGCGAAATCCCTCGGTCGACTGGTTGTTCAGGGTCTCGGAGAAGGCCTTGAAGTTGGCCGCCCCGCGCGGGATGTCGATGTGGCTGGCCAGCGAGCGCGGCTTGCCGGTGTCGCGGCACTCCGCTTCGAGAAACTCCTCGAAACGCTCGTTGATCCGATCGGCCACCCGGTTGAGCAGGGCGATGCGCTGGGCCTGGGTAAACTGCCCCCACGGCCCCTTCAGCGCCGCCTTGGCGGCCTTGACCGCAGCATCCACCTCACGCTGGCCCGCCTCATGCACATAGCCAATCAGGCTGTTGTCGACCGGGCAGCGATTCTCGAAACGCCGATCTTCACTGGAGCCGACATACTCGCCATTAATGAAATTCTTGAACTCTTGCATCGTCTGTTCTCACCTCTGTCTAAAAAGAGCCGCTCTCCCCTGCCACTGCACACTCAGGTCACCACGGTCAGGAAGCGCTCGTTCAGTTTGCGGTCGTGATAGAAGATCGCCTTGCCCAGCTTGTCGGCATCCCAGGTGATGGGCGGGTGATCCGGATAGAAGCTATCGCCGCCGCTGTAGACCTCGTTGCGGTTACCGGAGGGATCGAAGAAGTAGATGGTCTGACCGTGGGTGATGCCGTGCCGGGTCGGCCCGATATCGATGGCGGTGTTGGTCATCGTCAGCAGATCGCCGGCCTTGAGCACCTGCTCCCACGACTCCAGCAGAAACGAGACATGGTGCAGCTTGTCTTTCTCCGTGTGACGGATAAAGGCGATGTCATGGGCCTTCATGGAGACCGTCAAGAACTGCGCCACCCGGGTGCCATCCTCGGCCATGACCTGCTCGCACAGATCAAAGCCCAGCACCTCTTGGAAGAGGCGGTAGGTGTTGTCAAGATCATCCCCGTAGAGCAGGCAGTGATCCAGGCGCTGGGCCTGCATCCCTTGCAAACCCCGTGGCCAGGCCTCCGGGTTGTGGTTGCCCACCCCGTAGCGCCCTGTCTGCTCCTTGGTGGCATACAGCTCGAAGGTGTGGCCCGTCGGGGCAACAAAGCTCAGACGGCGACCACATCCCTTGAGATCCCCGGCCGGGATCTCGGTCACCTTGACCCCGTACGCCCGCAGATCCTGATGCAGGGCGTCGAGGGTCTTCTCATCGAGCACCTTAAAGGCCATGAAATCCATACCCGGCGTGCTGTCTTCGCGCAGCACCAAGGAGAAGTGATCCACCTCGGTCCAGCCCTTGAGATAGACCCGTCCCTGTGAGTCCTGATCGGTTTCAATCAATCCCATCAGATCCCGATAGTGGGCGATGGCATCCTGCATGTTCATGACGCGCAGCTGCACGTGACCCGGACGCATGACTCCCTTTTTCATATCGACTCTCCTTATTCCTGATTGACGCAGTACTGACTGAGCGGATTCATCGCGACCACTCCAGCCAGTTCGATCTCCATGTCACTCTCCGGTATGACCTGGCACGCCAGGGCATAGCCGTCCCCGGCCTGCTCGGCCGACACATGGCGGCGGCTCATGTGTCCACGCCAGAAGCAACCATTCACCACCCTGATGCGGCACAAACCACATCCCCCCCGGCAGCAGCCAACGGGAATGGGGGATACACCGCCTCGTTCAGCCCCGGCCAGCAGGCTCTCTCCCTGACGCACCACAAAATGGGCCTCGCTCCCTTGCAAACCCCGGATCCTGACGATATAGCCGCCCATACACACACCTCTTGGAGTGTCACTCCATTGACCACCATGACGCCTCAGAAGGCAGCCCCCTCCCCCGCCACCGGTTGCCAGGTAGCGCGCCATGACCACGAAGAGGGGTAAAAAGGGTCAGCGCCCCCTGCGCTTGGCCGACTGTCCGCCGATACCAAAATGTTGCTTAGGTAGCTCGTAGATGAGTACCCGCACCGACTCCTGCGGCGCTCCGATGGCCCGCGCCAGCGCCTGGGTGATCTCGCTGATGACGGCCTCTTTCTGCTCGTCGGAGCGCCCTTCCATCATGCTGACTTCAACGATTGGCATCCTCTGCCCTCCCGGTTAGACGAAACGACCGCTAACGGTGCCCAGCCCCTGATAGCGGACCACGAAGTTGTCCCCCTTGTTGACCTGCACCGCCGCCGTGATGGCCCCGACCATGATGAAGCTGCCGGCCGGGATCACCTCGCCGCGTTCGGCCAGCATGTTAGCCAGCAGGGCCACCGAGGCGGCGGGATGGCCCAGTACCGCGGCACCAGCCCCGGTCTGCACCACCTGACCGTTGATCTCCATCACCACCCCGAGGTTTTTCAGATCCAGCCCCTCGACATCCGCCATGGTGCCCCCCGCCACGAAACGGCTGGAGGAGGAGTTGTCGGCAATCACGCTCTTGAGATCGAAACGAAAATCCAGGTAACGCGAGTCGATCACCTCGACCGCCGGCATCACGAAGTCAGTGGCTCGCAGCACATCACCGATGTGGCAGCCGGGGCCGCGCAGCTCCTGCTTGGTCACGAAGGCCAGCTCAGCCTCGATCTTGGGGTGGATCAGCGCATCAAATGCGATCTCCCCCCCATCCGGCACGCTGTAGGTGTCGACCAGAAAGCCATAGCAGGGGTGCTCGACCCCCATCTGGGCCATCTTGGCCCAGGAGGTCAGCCCCATCTTCATGCCCACCACCTTGTGGCCGCGCGCCTCCTTGCGGCGGCGGATGGCCCACTGGATGTCGAAGGCATCCCGGTAACTCATCTGCGGGTAGTCGTCGGTGATCTTGGTGACTTCACGCCGCTCCAGCTCGGCCTGCTCCAGGTGGGCGGCTAGCTGTTCAATCTGCTCAGTGTTTAAGTGGTTCATCTGTGATCCTTACGATTTCCGTCGTCCCTTGGCCGCTCAACGCGCCGCTCTGGCCATGGTCAGCGCCAGGTCTTCAATCATGTCCTCCTGCCCGCCGACGGTGCCGCGCCGGCCCAGCTCGACCAGGATGTCGCGCGCCGACACGCCGTACTTTTGCTCGGCGCGCTTGGCAAACAAGAGGAAGGAGGAGTAGACCCCGGCATAGCCCAGGGTCAGGGCATCCCGATCCACCCGAATAGGCTGATCCATCATGGGCACCACCCGATCCTCGGCCACGTCCATGATCCGGTAGAGATCGACTCCGCTCGGGATCCCCATGCGCTCGAGCACGGCGCACAGCACCTCTAGCGGCGTGTTGCCAGCCCCCGCCCCCAGCCCGGCCACCGAGCCGTCGATCCGGCTGGCGCCGCACTCGATGGCCACCAGCGAGTTGGCGATCGCCATCCCCAGGTTGTGGTGGCCATGAAAGCCCAGCTCGATCTCCGCCGGCAGCTCGGCGCGCAGCAGCCGAAAGCGCTCGGCCACATCGCCAGGCAGCATGTAACCTGCCGAGTCGGTGCAATAGATGCAGTTGGCCCCATAGCTCACCATGAGCCGCGCCTGCTCCAGCAAGGTCTGCGGGCTGGCCATGTGCGCCATCATCAAAAAGCCCACCGTGTCGAGCCCCAGCTTGGCGGCCATGCCGATGTGTTGCTCCGACACGTCGGCCTCGGTGCAGTGGGTCGCCACCCGTACCGTGCTGATCCCGCAATCGACCGCCATGCGCAGGTGATCGACCGTGCCGATCCCCGGCAGCAGCAGAGCCGAAATCTTGGCCTGCTTCATGCGCGGCACCACCGCCTTGAGGTACTCCTCGTCGCTGTGGGCCGGGAGGCCGTAGTTGAGGGACGCCCCCCCGAGCCCATCGCCATGGGTCACCTCGATCAGCGGCACGCCGGCCTCATCCAGGCCGGTCGCGACCGACACCACCTGATCGAGGGAGAGCTGATGCCGTTTGGCGTGCATGCCGTCACGCAGGCTCATGTCATGCAGCCGCACGACCTTGTGCTGTTGTTTCATCTCGTTATCCTCGCGCTGGCAGTGTGATGGTGTGGCTGGCGATCTCCATGGCCAGCATCTCGGCGGTATGCAGTGCCGCCGCCGTCATGATGTCCAGGTTGCCGGCATAGGTGGGCAGGAAGTCCCCCAGCCCGGCCACCTCCAGGAACAGCGAGACCTTGCGCCCATCGAAGACGGGGCCGTTGACCAGGGTGTAACCGGGCACGTAGCGACGCACCTGCTCGACCATCTCCTGCACCGAGCGGGTGATGGCCGCCTGATCCGGCTCCTCATCGAGCAGGCAGTGCACGGTGTCGCGCATCATTAAGGGGGGCTCAGCCGGGTTGATGATGATGATGGCCTTGCCCTCGCGGGCCCCACCCACCTGCTCGACAGCCTTGGCCGTGGTACGGGTGAACTCGTCGATGTTCTTGCGGGTACCAGGCCCGACCGAGCGGGAGGAGACGGTGGCAATGATTTCGCCATAGGCCACCGGCTGCACCCGCGAGACCGCCGCCACCATGGGGATGGTGGCCTGTCCGCCGCAGGTGACCATGTTGACGTTCATGGCCAACTGGGCCGCATGTTGCTTGAGGTTGACTGGGGGTACACAGAAGGGGCCGATGGCGGCCGGGGTCAGGTCGATCATGACCACCCCCAGCTCGTTGAGCTTGATGCTGTTCTCGGCATGGGCATAGGCCGACGTGGCATCGAACGCGATCCGGATGTCGTCCTTCAGCACATGGGGCAGCAGGCCATCGACCCCGCTATCGCTCACCTTGATCCCCATCTCACGGGCGCGCTGCAACCCCTCGGAGAGGGGATCGATGCCGACCATCCAGACTGGCTCGATCCATTCGGAGCGCTGCATCTTCATCAGCAGATCCGTGCCTATGTTGCCCGGCCCTATGATGGCGGCCTTGAGTTTTGTCATTGTTCACGTCTCCAATCCTGTTGGATATCAGGTAATACACGCCCAACCCAACGCCCACGGCGTTAGGGTGGTCATCACCTTGCTCAGTTAGCTGGATACAAATTTTTCGAAATAGAGGTGATGCTCGGCGACCGGATGACTGGCCAGCCATTGCTGGGTCGCCTCTATCATGGGCGGCGGGCCACACAGGTAGGCATCGAAGGGGGCATCGAGAAAACCGGGGTCAAACAGATCGCACACCACCCCCTGGCGCCCCTGCCACTGAGCGGAAGGCGCCATGACGATCACCTGATAGTCAAAATCGGGCAGGTGCAGCTTGTACTCCTCCAGCCGCGCCAGCTCGCACAGGTCCCCCTCCTTGGTCACGCCATAGCACAGGCGTATCGGGTAGCGGGCCCCTTGCTCCTCTAGCCGATCTAGCATGCTGAGAAAGGCCGAGAGGCCGGTGCCCCCCGCCACCATCAGCAGCGGCCGGGTCACTTCCCGCAGGTAGAAGGCGCCGAAAGGGGCATCCAGTGCGATGGGGTCCCCCGGTTGGGCACGCTGGCGCAGGTAGTCGCTCATGGCCCCGCTGGGCAGCAGGCGGATCAGAAAACGGATCTGCCCATTGACCACCTCACCGTTGGCAAAGGAGTAGGCGCGCCAGCTCTCGCTGCCCGGCACCTGGAGGCGGGCATACTGACCCGGCAAAAAGCGCAGTTGTTCGGCCCCCTCTAGGGTGACATCCAGCGTCACCACCGAATCGGAGACCAGATCCACGGCGCTGACCAGCCCTTGGTAGCGTTGCGGTGAGACGCTGCACAGGGCCGCGTCCACATCGAAATAGAAGGAAGCAGCCGAACGCAGGCGGGTCTGACAGGCCAGCACATGGCCGGCCTGCAATTCCTCACGGGTTAGCGCTTCATCATCCACGTAGTCGAGATCCACCTCGCCCGACTCACAGTGGCAGCGACAGGTTGCACAGACACCCTCGCGGCAATCGACCGGCAGCGTGACGCCCTGACGCAGAGCAGCATCGATCAGCAACTCGTTCTCATTCACCCGGATGAAGCGGGTGTTGCCGTCACGAAATACGATCGCAGCAGAATATGACATGACACCCCATCCGTTAGACGTGATAGAAATCGAGCACTGCGTTGATCTTGTCGTTGAACAAGATCGACTGCTTGTAAGTGATGAGCCAGCCCCCCTGCTCTTGGCGCAGGCGGTAGTGGGCCACCCCGAAGAAGCAGCTCGCCTCACCAAAGCGGTAGTAGTGGGTCACCCAGTTCACCTTGGCCTGCACCTCACCGCCCTCCAGCTCGGTCAGCCGCACGTTGTTGATCAGGTGCAGGGTGCGCGGCATCGGGTTTGAAGCCGCGGATTTGCCGGTGCGGATCCGAAAGACCCGATCCTCGAGCCCGCCCCGGTTGGGGTAGTACATCAGCGACATCTCGGTCTTGGGGTCTTGGGTGTAGCGGTGCTCGCTGTCCCACTGGGGGATATGCAACTCGCAATCAGGGGCGAACTGCGCCACATAGCGATCCCAATCCTGCTCATCGCAGTAACCGGAAAGCTGATAGAAGAACTGTTCCAAATCGTGTTGGAGCGCCATGGTGTTATGCCTCCTGCTTCATCTTTTGCTGCAAACCGTCGAGCATGGTTTGCTGCCACGCCTGGTGCTGATTCACATAGAGCCCCTCGTGGGTACACTCGATGCCTGTGATCACCGGCTTAATACCGAGGATCCGGCTGTTGTGCGTCTCCCCTCGCTGCCACTGGTGGTAGCCACGCGAGATGTCGCTCCAAGGAGAAAGCCGCGCCTCAAAGCCGCGCTGGGATTCGCGAAACTCCACCAGATCGTCCGGGGTGCCCATGCCGGAGACGTTGAAGAAGTCTTCGAACTGACGAATACGGTTCTCCCTGTCCTGGGCCGACTCCCCCTTGACCCCTAGGCAGAGGCTGATCACTTCGGTCTTGTCCCAGGCCACGGGGCGAATGATCCGCAACTGGGAGCTGATCTGATCCATGAAGAACAGGCTGGGGTAGATGTTGAGGTTACGCAGTCGGTGCATGGCCCACTGCGCCCACTCTTCGGTGTGGCGCTCGCGCAGACGCGGCATGACGGTGTGATAACCGGGACGCACTTCAGGGTTGGGCATGTCGCTAAACAGCACGCTGTGCCCGTACGGGAATGAGAACCAGCCATCGTCGGTGTTCTTGTCACCGGCCCCCAGCTTGCTGTAGTCGAGGGTGGCATTGACCTGATCGGGTTTGTGCGAGTCGATCTCGCGGCGATGCTGCACCGTGCTGACGTAGTTAAAGTGCACCGTGCTGACGTGAT
Source organism: Aeromonas simiae (assembly GCF_014892695.1). Taxonomy (NCBI): domain Bacteria; kingdom Pseudomonadati; phylum Pseudomonadota; class Gammaproteobacteria; order Aeromonadales; family Aeromonadaceae; genus Aeromonas; species Aeromonas simiae. The sequence continues at coordinate 727,736 of NZ_CP040449.1, read as the reverse complement.
AACCATCCAGCCCGTTCTCGGTTTGCAGCTTCCAGTTGCCGTCGAAGGTATAGGTGGACTGCCCAGGCAGCACCTCCAACTCTTCGGTCGCCGACTGCTCCACCATCATGTCCAGGAACAAACGGGTATCGCCCAGATAATCTTCCAAGCTCAGGGTCGATGCCTGATCCAGATTGATGAAGACAAAGCCCCGGTAGCTGGCGATGCGTGCCTTTTTCAGGCCGCGGCACTCCCGATCGAAGTCGGGGGCATACTCCTCACCCGCCTTGACCTTGGCCAGACGGCCGTCTGACTTATAGGCCCAGGCGTGGAACGGGCAGGTAAAGGTGGACTGATTGCCCTTGCACACCCGGGTCAGGGTGGCACCTCTGTGCTGGCAGGTATTGGCCAGCGCATGCAGCTCACCCCGGCTGTCGCGGGTGATGATCATCGGCTGGCGACCAGCCTGCATGGTGATGAAGTCGTTCGGATTGGCAATCTGACTTTCATGGCAGGCAAAAATCCACTGCTTTTCGAAAATCAGCTCCATCTCCAGATCAAACAACGCCGGCTCCGTGAAAATATCCCGAGCGACACGAAAAATGCCTTCGTCGGGCCGAAAATCCAGGCTCTTCTGAACGTATTGCTGCCACTGAGCCAAATCCCTTTGGGTTCCCATGTTTCGTTTCCCTCCTGAGCACAGTTGTGCAAGTGGGCCAAGGATAGCCAGCGAACAAATCCGAACACTATTCACTTTCTGCACAATTAATAGCCACTTCTTGTTATTTTTTCGTTAAACAACACGGGTCACAATTTGAGCAAAATAAATACAGTAAAAAATAATGATGATAAAAAACAATCGATTGTAATTTTCACACACTGAATGTGTTGTTTTGTTTTTGTTAATACGCTGTCTTGTGGCAGGCTGGGGAAATGAACGAGGCGGACAGATCTGAACAAGGAGTTGTTCGGAACCACAATAGGGATATTCAGGAGGAGAAGACATGAAACGGCGTCAGCACAAGCAAAGTGAGCTGCGCAAGGAGATCATCAATGTCGAGTTTTGCAGCACAACCTCTGCCCGTGACTGGATGAGCCAGATTTGCGGCCCCCATGAGTTGGAAACCCCTCATCCTCACCACCTGCGTTTTCACCATCAGGGCATACGCCTAGGTCACCTGGCACTGGGTATGCTCGCCTACGAAACCGACGTCAGCATCAAGACCGACGATCTGTTGCACAGCTACAGCATCAGCCTGCCCATCTCGGGTACCCAGCAGTTTGAACACCTGAAAAGTTGTGTAGAGTCGGATGCCGAGCTAGGGCTGATCATCTCGCCAGGCCACCCTTTTCGTCTCTCACTCGATGCCCACTGCCGCAAACGTCAGGTGCGGATCTCCCGGGAGGCGCTAGAGCACAAGCTCGCCACCCTGCTCAACCGCGATATCACCCGGCCGGTGATCTTCGAGCCCGGCATCCCCCTGAACGGCGAAATGGGGCTCTGGTGGCACACCATCGGCTCGCTGAGCAACATGCTGCTCAACCCCTACTCCCTTGTCGATCACAACACCATCTGGACGGCCTATCAGGACATTCTGCTGTCGCTGCTGTTGCAGCATCAGCCCCACAACTACAGCCAGCAGCTCGAGGCCCGCCTGCTCAGACGACCGGATTACCTGCACGAGCTGGTCAGCATGATGGAAGAGATGCTGGATCAACCGCTGACACTGGCCGATCTCGAACGCACGGCCGGCGTCGCCAAGAAGAAGCTCTATCACGACTTTCACCACTTCTACGGCTGCTCCCCCATCGCCTATTTCCGGGAGCTGCGGTTTCGAGAGGTGCGCCGACGCCTGCTCAATGCCCAGCGCCACGAGAGTGTCTCGCTGATCGCCCTCGACTGCGGTTTCAGCCAGTTGGGCCGCTTTGCCAAGGAGTATCAGCAGCGCTACAACGAGCTGCCCTCGTTCACCTTCACTCAGGCCATGGCGTCGACGGCCACTGAGTTGCGCAGCCGGGCCCGTCCATGGCCCTGATGCCGCAGAAAACAGAACGGGCAGCCGTGGCTGCCCGTTGCTCCTCTTCGCCCTTAACGCAGCTCATCGGCTGGAGTGGCGATCTCGGCATCATTGTCGATGCGCCTGTGCCCCTCGGCCAGATGAACAACATCCACCAGCTCGTCACCGCTCACGCGAAACGCCTGGCCGAATCCCTTCACAAATAACCCCTGCTCGGGTTTTAAGCGAAACAGCACGAAGTCCTTGAGGTTAGAAAGCCCTTTGACAATCTCGCCAAAACGCCCCTCCAGCGCCGCCACGGCGACGGCCCAGCGGGGATCATCGCGCGCCACCACCTCGGCGCTGGCATCGAAGGTGAGCCGCTTTCTGGCAAACAGTTCGCGGGCGGCCCCTTCATCCTCGATCAACATCAGCGAGACACGCGGCACCTGCTGCAAGTTGCGGGCATGGCGGGCGATCTCGGAGATGAGCACGTAATAGCCATCTTCTTGCAGCACAAACGGCGCATAGCTGGCGTTGGGCGCCCCTTCGCCATCGACGGTGGCCAACTGCACGGTGCGGCAGGCGTCGCGAAACGCACGGATCTCCGGTTGCAACCTGCCTTGCAGGCGCTCTTGACGTTCACTCATTGCTGACTCCCTTGCGCAGGGCCATGAAGCGCGCCACTTGCTCCGGCAAGAGGTTGCGCTGGTGGTCACGGCCCAGATAGATCTTGAAGATGCAGCGCCCCGCCGCATCGAAAAACTGGAAGGAGTGCCCCTCCTTGCCCATGAAACGCTTGCTCACCAAGGCGATGTGGGCCACGGCGTCGAGCTTGAGGTGACCATGCAGTTCATTGTCACGGCCCATCAGGTTGTAGTAGCCACGCGCACACTTGCCCGGCGGGAAGGGGGCTTTCACCTCGAAGATAGAGCCGCAAGACTCGACAATCGTGGTGACGCTTCCCCAGTCGGCCAGCTGCCCCAGCAGTGACTCAGCCTGCTCCCCCGGCAGCAAGGTCACCAGCTCGGCCGGCAGGTGACGCACCACGTCCCACTCGCTCACCCCCAACGTGGTGGCGATGCGGGAAGGGTGCAAGTCCGGATCCTCGGTCAGCAGGTGGTGGATCTGTTGTGCAATGGTCATCGTCTCCCCATCGTTCTGTACGCTCAACGTGAGCACTACTTTACGAGAAGAGAATGAACAAATGCAATTGATAATAACTATCATTACCGGTGCATTTTGATTTTTCCCTTGTTATGCTGCGGCGCACTCTCATTTTCCTCTCTGGAGCCACTTGCCATGGAGTCTCGTATCGGACGCGTGCTCTGCCGCATCGCCCTCGCCACCCTGCTGGCAACCCCATCCCTCTTTGCTGCCGAGCGCATCGTCAGCATTGGCCCCGCCACCACCGAGCTGTTGCAGGCGCTCGGAGCGGGGGAGCAGGTCATCGCCACCGACCTGAGCAGCCAAGGCCTCAAGGTGCCCAAGGTCGGCTATCACCGAGCTCTGGCCGCCGAGGGGATCTTAAGCCTGGCGCCGAGCCGGGTCATCGGCAGCGACGAGATGGGGCCGCAAGCGACCCTCGATCAGCTCACCCGGGCCGGGGTCACGGTGAACGTGCTGCCCACTGCGCCGACCTTGGACAACCTCTACCAGCGCATCGACACCCTGGCCGGAGTGCTCGGCCGCGCCCCCGAGGCCAAGGCACTGAAAGAGAAGATCGCCGCCGAGGCTGAGGCCCTGGCAGCCCGGCGTACCGGGCAACCGGCACGCAAGGTCGCTTTCCTGCTGCTGCACAAAGGGCAGCCGCTGAGTCTGGCCGGCGGCGACACCACGGCGGCCGCCCTGATCCGGCTGGCGGGGGGTGAGCACCTCGGGGCCGCACTCCAGGGTTACAAGCCCATCGCCGCCGAATCCCTCATCAAGATGCAGCCCGAGCTGGTACTGGTGAGCGGCCGCGAATGGCAACACTATCAGGATGCCACCGCCGTACTGGCCGAGGTACCGGCGCTGGCCGCGACCCCGGCCGGCCAGCGTGGCGCCATCCACGCCATCGATGGGCAGGCTCTGCTGGGGGGCCTCTCCCTCAGCGCCCTGACCCAGGCCCGCCACATCACCGATTGGATGCGCTAATGCGCCGCCTGCCCCTGCCGCCTCTGCTGCTGGCCTTGACCGGCCTGTTGCTGTTGCTCGGCCTGCTTTCGCTGGCGACCGGGCCACTCTCGCTCAGCCTTGGCGAGAGTCTCGGTGCCCTGTTGCCGGGCTCGACCTTGGCCCCCCACCAACAGTTGGTGGTGCAGGAGATCCGCCTGCCACGGACCCTGCTCTGCGTCGCGGTGGGCGGGATCCTCGGCCTGTGCGGCGCCGTGATGCAGGGACTGTTTCGCAATCCGCTGGCCGACCCCGGCATCATCGGTGTCTCGGGCGGGGCCTCGCTCGGGGCGGCGCTGGCCATCGTACTGTTGGCGCCGCTCGGTGCTGACCTGCAACGCACCATCGGTGTTGGCGTGCTGCCCCTGCTGGCCTTTCTCGGCGGCGCGCTCACGACCACCTTGGTCTACCTGCTCGGCACCCGAGAAGAAGGCACCTCGGTCACCGTCATGCTGCTGGCCGGGGTGGCCATCACCGCCCTCTCCGGCGCCGCCATTGGCCTGCTCACCTACTTGGCCGACGATCAGATGCTGCGCAACCTGAGCCTGTGGCAGATGGGGAGCCTGGCGGCCGGCAAGCCGGCCGACGTTCTGCTCGCCATGCTGACGCTGGGGCTGCTGCTGACGCTGTTTCAGCGTGATGCCGGCCCCCTCAACGCTCTGCTGCTCGGGGAGTCGGAAGCGCGCCACCTCGGCGTGGCGGTGCAGCCCCTCAAACGGCGCCTCATTTTGCTCACCGCCGCCGGGGTCGGCGTGGCGGTCGCGGTGTGCGGCCTCATCGGCTTCATCGGCCTCGTCGTGCCTCATCTGGTGCGCCTGCTGGCCGGCCCCAACCACCACCGTCTGCTGCCACTTTCGGCCCTGCTCGGTGCCACCCTGCTGCTGGCCGCCGACATGCTGGCCCGCACCCTGCTGGCCCCAGCCGAGCTGCCGGTCGGCATCATCACCGCCCTGCTCGGCGCCCCCTTCTTTCTCTGGCTGCTGGTGCAGGGGCGCAAGCACCTCTAGGAGTCTTCATGCCACTGCTGACCTGCCGCCAGCTCACCCTGCTGCGCAGCGGCCGCCGCCTCCTCGACCGGCTCGATCTCACTCTTGAGGCAGGCAGCGTTACCGCCCTGCTCGGCCCCAACGGGGCCGGCAAGAGCAGCCTGCTCAAGTGCATCAGCGGGGAGCTGACCTGCGATGGGGAGATAACCCTGTTCGGCCGCCCGCGCGAGGCATGGCCGGCCAACCAACTGGCTCACCGCCTCGGGGTGCTGCCCCAGAGTTCGTCACTGAGCTTCCCCTTTTTGTGCGAGGAGGTGGTCGCCATGGGACGGCTGCCCCACAGCGAGCCTGGCCACCAGCGCGATCGCATCACGGCGGCGGCCATGGCACACGCCGGGGTGAGCCACCTCGCCGGCCAGCACTATCCCTCCCTCTCCGGGGGCGAGCGCCAGCGGGTGCAGTTTGCCCGGGTATTGGCCCAACTGTGGCAACACCCCGATACCCCGCCGGCGCCGCGCCTGCTGCTGCTCGATGAGCCCACCTCGGCGCTCGATCTCAAGCACCAGCACCAACTGCTGACCATGGCCCGCGCCCTGGCTGGGCGCGAAACCGCGGTGCTGGTGGTGCTGCACGATCTGAACCTGGCGGCGCGCCACGCCGATCGACTGGTGATGCTGGCACAGGGCAATCTGATGGCCGACGGCCCACCGCGCGAGGTGCTCACCCCCCCCCTGATCGAGCGACTCTACGGCTACCCGGCGCGGGTACTGCACGATGGCGACACTCCGCTGGTGGTGTGAAAAAGGGGCCCCAAGGCCCCTTTTCGTGATTTAGGCCACCTGATAGCGGCCCGGCTTGTGGTTGAGCGTCAACACCAGGTTACAGAAGATGGCCGCCACGATGGAAAGCAGCAGCAACCAGGGCGACACCACAAAGAAGGAGGCGATGACGATGGCGCAATCGAGCCCCATTTGCAGCTTGCCGGCGCGAATGCCGACGCGATCCTGAATAAACAGCGCCAGGATGTTGAAGCCACCCAGGCTGGAGCGGTGGCGGAACATGATGAGCAGCCCCATGCCGATCAGGGAGCCGCCAATGAGGGCGGCGTAGAGCGGCTCCACCTTGCCAATGAGCAACACGGCGTTGAGGTGATCCGTCATCCACGAGACCGCCCCCACCGAGAGGAAGGTGTTGAGGGTGAAACGCGGCCCCATGCGCAGCCAAGCCAGCGCATAGAAGGGCAGGTTGATGCCAAAAAAAAGCAGGCCGAAGCTCACGCCCGTGACCTGTTGCAGCAGCAAGGCCAGACCGGCGGTGCCGCCAGTGAGCAGCCCCACCTGGTGAAACAAGAAGATGCCGAGGGAGATAAAGCCCGAGGCGGTCAGCAAGGCGAGTGCATCCTCATAGAGGGGATGGGGGCGGTTATCCATAACGTGTACCTGTTGGCGACAAGAGAGAAACGGCAGATCCTGATCACTGGATCGGGTGATGCTGGCGAGTCTATTTTCGGTGAGCCGGATCACAATAGCCTGGCGATGTGCCCCAAAACAGGGCGCGTCATTCTGGCGTTACACCGGCTGCACCAAAATATTACAATGGCGTCCCGACTCCCCCGCGGCCCGGCCGCCGTATAGCATCAAGCCAAGGCAGCCTCATCGAGAAATGGTGTGAGATGAACTATCTGGTTACCGGCGCTGCCGGCTTCATCGGCTTTCATGTGGCGGCGCGCCTGTGCGCCGCCGGCCATCAGGTGGTCGGGCTCGACAACCTCAACCACTACTACGACGTCAATCTCAAGCGGGCGCGCCTGGCAAGGCTGCTGGCCCTGCCCGGCTTTCACTTCGTCGAGCAGGATCTGTGCAACCTCCCGGCCATCAACAGCCTGTTTGCCGAGGGGCGCTTCGATCGGGTGATCCACCTGGCGGCCCAAGGCGGGGTGCGCCACTCACTGGAGCAGCCGTTCGCCTACAGCGAGAGCAACATCACCGGCATGCTGAGCGTGCTCGAGGGGGGCCGCCACCATGGGGTCGGCCACCTGGTCTATGCCTCCTCCAGCTCGGTCTACGGCCTAGAGGGCAGCTTGCCCTCCCGCGCCGATGCCCCGGCCGGCCACCCTGTCTCGCTCTACGCCGCCAGCAAGCGGGCCGGCGAGCTGATGGCCCACTCCTACTCGCACCTCTACGCCATCCCCACCACGGGGCTGCGCTTTTTCACTGTCTACGGCCCCTGGGGGCGCCCCGACATGGCCCTGTTCAAGTTCGTGCGCGCCGCCCTCGCCGACGAGCCGATCGATCTCTACAACCAAGGGGAGCTGGCGCGGGATTTCACCTACATAGACGACATCGTCGAGGGGGTGCTGCGCATCGCCGAGCAGCCACCCGAGGGGTGCCCGAACTGGCGAGGAGAAGCCGATGCCAGCCCGGCCCCTTATCGGCTCTACAACATCGGCCATGGCGAGCCGGTGCGCCTTGAGGCGTTTGTCGAGGCGATCGAGCAAGCGCTGGGGCGACCGGTGCGCCGACGCCTACTGCCGATGCAGCCGGGGGATGTGGCAGCCACCTGGGCCGACAGCGCCCCGCTGCTGGCAACCACCGGCTACCGGCCACAGACTGGAGTCCGCGAGGGGGTCAAGGCGTTCGTCGACTGGTACCTGGCCTACTACCGGGTCTAAAGCACGGGCCGGTAGCGGTAAGGCTCCAGCGTGATGGGCAGGCCACGGCACGACACCTTGAGCGCGGCGGCATCGGCCAGCCACCAGTCGGTGCGATGGCGATGGCCGAGGCGCGTCATCTGCGCCGACTCAAAGCACAGGCTCATGATGTCGCTTGGCCCGAGCACCCGGCGCATTGGCGCCCCGGCCACCCAGGCCGCTGCCGCCCGCCCCTGCTCCTCGCTACCGAGGCGATAGCCGTAGTGGCGCAGCGGCGAGCGGGCAAACAGCAACTGCTGCTCCTTAAATCCGGTCACGAGCAGCTCCCCTTGCGGGGGCAGCCGGGCGGCCGCCTCGGCCATGATGGCCGCCGGGGTGCGCAGCGTGTTGAGCTGCACGCAGATCCAGCCCGAGTAGATGAGCCAGCCCGCGCCCAGCACGGCGCAGACGGCCGTGAGCGGTGCCCGGCGCAGGCACAGCGTCAGCAGCAAAGCCAGCAGGCCAAACAGCAGCAGCGGCAGCCACAGCGCCTCCCCTTCCCCATCCAGCCTCGCCAGCAGGCGCTCGCTCAGGCGCAGCGCCAACGCCCCGCCCATGCCCACCAGCCCCAGCAACATGCCAAGCCCGAGCAGTAGCCGCCCCGGCCAGCGCCGTTGCAACACCCGGCCGATGAGTGGGGCCGCCAGCAGCGCCAGCGCCGGGGTGGCCGGGGTGAGGTAGACCCCGCGCTTGCCGGCCGAGAACGAGAAGATCAGCAGCACCAGCAGCAGGTAGCCGAGCAGCAGGATGAAGCGGCGATCGCGGCTGCGTAGCGCCTTGACCCACTCAGGGATGAGCCAGGGCAGCAGCAGCGAGAGGGGCAGCCAGAAAAGGGGGATCACCTCAGTGAGGTAGTACCAGAACGGCTTGAGGTGGTGCCAGGCGTCAAAATAGCGGGTCACTGTCTGGCGCAGCAGGATCTCGTCGCGGTAGGCCAGCAGTTGGGGATCGCCGCTCTGGCTCACCGCCAGCAGCATGGGGGCCAGCCACAGGGCCATGGCGGCCGCCATGGCAGGTGGCCCGGCCAGCGCCGCGAGCCAAGCTCGCCCCCTGCTCGCCCGAGCGGCCTGCCAGTGGGTCAGCAGCGCCGGTAGCAACACCAGCAGGGCCAGCACGCCGATGCCCTTGCTGATGACCCCCAGCCCGGCGGCAAACCAGCCGAGCCAGTACCAGCGCCAGCCATCGCCACACAGCAGGAAACGCAGCAGGCCGTAGAGGGCCAGCATCACGAAGGCGGTGGCAAACAGATCGATCTGCGCCGTCTTCGCCTGCAAGGTGAACTGGAGGGTAAACAGCAGCAACAGGCCGGCGCTAAAGCCGGTCTCACGCGACCAGAGACGGCGGCCGAGATCCCACACCAGCGCCAGAATGAGCAGCGCCGCGCACAGGGAGGGCAGCAAAAAGGCGATGCGCAGCGAGCCAGTCAACTGGTAACCGAGGGCGATGGCCCACATGAACAGGGGTGGCTTGTCGGCATACAGCTCGCCGCCGCGCATCGGGAACAGCCACTGATCGCTTTGCACCATCTGCAACGCTGCTAGGGCAAAGCGCGGCTCGTCGGCCGGCCAGGGGTCGCGCAGCCCCAGCCCGGTTCCCAGCAGCAGCAGCGCCAGCAGCAACAGGCCACCCAGCGACTGCTGGCGCAGCAAGAGACGATCGCTCACCATGGCTCACCTCGCGCATCCCCCTTGCGGCCACTCCAACCCCGGTGACGGATGTCGAGGTAGAGGCTGTAGCCAGCCGTGAAGGCGGGAAACAGGTTTTGCAGCGCCCCCACCGAATCGCGCTGCGGGGAGAGCAGGAAGTAGCTCAGCGCCATCAGGCTGCCGAGCACGCTCATGTACCAGAAAAGGCGTGGGATCACCGGCCTTCCGGCCCGGCGCGAGGCCCAGAACTGCACCAGCCAGCGGCTGCCAAACAGCAGGGCGCCGCAGTAGCCAACCAGCGTCCAACCGGTCAGCTGCCACGCCTGCGGCACCGGCCACGGTAGGGGGGCGGTCAGCCACTCCATCATCCCTTCCACTCCTGCGCCTCAACCACCCGAGTGCGCCGCAGCAGCCACCAGACGCCGAGCACATCCACCAGACCGGGCCAGAAGCGGTTGCGCACCCCGTACTTGGAGAGCCCGGCCCGCCGTGGCCTGTGATTGACCGGCCAGGGGGCCATCTCTGCGCCCTGCGCCCGCAGCAGAGCGGGGATGAAGCGGTGCATGTGATCAAAGGCTGGCAGCCGCAGATACCAGTCGCGGCGCACCACCTTAAGGCCGCACCCCGCGTCGGGGATCCCATCCCCTAGCAGCGCCCCCCGGTAGCGATTGGCGAGCCAGGAGGAGAGGCGCTTGATCCAGTCGTCGCGGCGCACCACCCGATGGCCAATCAGCCCCACCCGGTGCGCTGAGCCGGCAAAACGGCGCCGCGCCTCGGCCAGCATGGCCGGAATGTCGGCCGGGTCGTTCTGCCCGTCGCCATCGAGCACCACCAGCCATGCGCCCCGTCCGCAGCGCGCCCCGCTCAGCACCGCCATGCTCTGGCCGGCGCAGTGGGCGTGACGCACCACGCGCAGGGTCGGATAGCGGCGGCCCAGCTCGCCGAGCAACGCCTCGGTGCCATCCTGACTGCCATCATCGACGATGATGAGCTCATGGGCCTCCCCTGCCAGTGCGGTGCCTATTTCGGCCACCAGCGGAGCCAAGCTGTCGCACTCATCCTTGGCTGGCACCACCACGCTCACCCGGATCTCCTGCTCAGTCATGGCCCCTCCTGCCCCCATGTGCCTCACACCCGATTATGGCCCAGCCCAGTGGATGAAAACATGACCCGCGCGCCGTTACTGACCCCCCACTCCCCCTTGGCCACGCTGCCGGGAGAAAAAGTTCCATACCGTTTCGTTCTCTGTCATGACGGGAAAGAACAACAGGATCCACTGCTGTGCTGGCGAAACCCCAGCTCGATTCCTATATCTGTTGAGGCATGTCAGGAGAACATCTCAATGAAGGACACCCTCCTCTGCCGCTGCTGGCCCCTGCTGCTCGGGCTGCTGCTCGGTGCGGCCGATGCCACCCCCTTCCGTCAGGCGCCCAAGGCGGTGTCGGCGCTGCAACGCGGCCAACAGGTTGAACGCAGTGGCCAGATAGGTCAGGCCATCGCCCACTACTGCACCGCCGCCAAGCTCGGCAGCCCCGAGGCCTACTACCGCATCGGCCGCCTGCTGGTGCGCCGCAATGCCCGCCAGGCCAACGCCTACCTGGCCATGGCCATGCGCCTTGGCAACTCGCAGGCGGCGCGCTATTACAACAACAAGGTCGGCAACGCCCCCCTCGGCAACTGTGGCGCCGGCAGTGGCGGCGGCGCCCCCTTCATCCGTCCTGACACCCCCTTTAACATGGAGCGTTACCTGGCCCGTCAGACCCCGGCCAAGCAGCGGCTGGCCAACCTGATCCGTCAGGCGGCCCAGCGCCATCGGGTCGATCCCAAATTGGCGCTGGCCATCGCCATCGCCGAGTCCAACCTCGACAGCGGCGCCATCTCGCCGAAAAATGCCCAGGGAGTGATGCAGCTCATTCCGGCCACCCAGCAGCGCTTCGGCGTGACCCGGCCGTTTGATGCCGAGCAGAACATTCGTGGGGCCATGACCTATCTCAAGTGGCTCGAGGGGCAGTTCGGCCGCGACTGGGTGCGGATCAGCGCCGCCTACAACGCCGGTGAGAATGCGGTCACCCGTTATGGTGGCATTCCCCCCTATCAGGAGACCCAGGAGTATGTGCAACGGGTGCTCTACTACGGTGGTCATCCCCGGCCTCATTAGCAGCCTCGCCTGGCGCCGGTCGCCTTTATTTTCCCCTTGGTTTACAATCGGCGGGTTTTCTGGAACCGGGGCCGCGCCCCGGCCCCACCTCGGCCCCAGGGAGCGGGCTCGTCTGCCAGCATCCTGAAAAGAAAAGAGAATTAGCCAATGGCTCAATTTATTTACACCATGAACAGGGTTGGCAAGGTCGTGCCGCCCAAGCGTCATATTCTCAAAAACATCTCCCTCTCCTTCTTCCCGGGCGCCAAGATTGGCGTGCTCGGCCTGAACGGCGCCGGTAAGTCCACCCTGCTGCGCATCATGGCCGGCATCGACACCGAGATCGAAGGGGAAGCCCGTCCGCAGCCCGGCATCAAGATTGGCTACCTGCCCCAGGAGCCCAAGCTCGATCCGGAGCAGACCGTGCGCGATGCGGTCGAGGAGGCCATGGGCGAGGTGAAACGTGCCATGGCCCGTCTCGACGAGGTGTACGCCGCCTACGCCGATCCGGATGCCGACTTCGACAAGCTGGCCAAGGAGCAGGGCGAGCTGGAGGCGATCCTCCAGGCCCACGACGGCCACAACCTGGACAACCAGCTCGAGCGCGCCGCCGATGCCCTGCGCCTGCCGGCCTGGGATGCCCAGATCAAGCACCTCTCCGGGGGTGAGCGCCGCCGGGTGGCCCTGTGCCGTCTGCTGCTGGAAAAGCCGGACATGCTGCTGCTGGACGAACCCACCAACCACCTGGACGCCGAGTCCGTGGCCTGGCTGGAACGCTTCCTGCACGACTATGAAGGCACTGTCGTGGCCATCACCCACGACCGTTACTTCCTCGACAACGTGGCCGGCTGGATCCTGGAGCTCGACCGCGGCGAAGGCATTCCCTGGGAAGGCAACTACTCCTCCTGGCTGGAGCAAAAAGACGCCCGTCTGGCTCAGGAAGCCAGCACCGAAGCGGCTCGTCGCAAGTCCATCGAGAAAGAACTGGAGTGGGTTCGTCAAAACCCGAAAGGTCGTCAGGCCAAGTCCAAGGCCCGTATGGCTCGCTTCGAGGAGCTCAACACCAACGACTACCAGAAGCGCAACGAGACCAACGAGCTGTTTATTCCGCCCGGACCGCGCCTCGGCGACAAGGTGGTGGAAGTGGCCAACCTGCGCAAGTCCTACGGTGATCGGGTGCTGATCGATGATCTCTCCTTCACCATTCCCAAGGGCGCCATCGTCGGCATCATCGGCCCCAACGGTGCCGGTAAGTCGACCCTGTTTCGCATGATGTCAGGCCAGGAGCAGCCGGATGCCGGCAGCATCACCCTGGGTGAAACCGTGGTGCTGGCCTCGGTGGATCAGTTCCGCGACAGCATGGATGACAAGAAGACGGTGTTCGAGGAAGTCGCCGACGGTCAGGATATCCTGCGTATCGGCAACTACGAGTTCCCGAGCCGCGCTTATATCGGCCGCTTCAACTTCAAGGGCTCTGACCAGCAAAAGCGGGTCGGCGAGCTCTCCGGTGGTGAGCGTGGCCGTCTGCATCTGGCCAAACTGCTGCAAACCGGCGGCAACGTACTGCTGCTGGATGAACCGACCAACGATCTGGACATCGAAACCCTGCGCGCCCTCGAGAACGCCCTGCTGGAGTTCCCCGGCTGCGCCATGGTCATCTCCCACGACCGCTGGTTCCTCGACCGGATCGCCACCCACATCCTGGACTATCAGGATGAGGGCAAGATCGAGTTCTTCGAAGGCAACTTCACCGAATACGAAGAGTGGAAGAAGAAGACCTACGGCGCCGAGGCCATCCAGCCGCACCGCGCCAAGTACAAGCGCATCACCAAGTAAATCGGTGACGCAGGTGAAGGGGAGCCTCGGCTCCCCTTCTTGTTATGCCCCCACCTCCAGACCGGGAGAGCGTCATGCCATTACCCAAGCTGACCCTGCTGTTTCGCGTTGAGCCCGGCTGCCTCGGGCCGGATGGGCCGCAGCATATCGCGCCATTTTGTACCCTCGCCATGCAACTCTTCCCCCGCCTCGAACCCGATAGGGTGCAGTGGCAGATTGTCCCGCGCCACGACAAGCGGCTCGACGAGCTGGAGTTTCATCTGACCAGCCGCCGTCTCAGCGAGGAGCAGGCGAGCCAATACCTGGCCCAAACCGGTGTCAGCCTGCCCCAACTGCGTGAGCGCATCGATGAGACCCTGGCCAGGCTGGTCGAGCGCTATCTCGCCTCGCTCGACTGAGCCACCAGCCCCCAGCGACTCCCTTTACCTAAAAACGTTTGTCTTTCGCCCGATTTGCGGCCATTTTCCGTCATTTTCCCGTTTCTGCCCGCCCCCCCTTGTGCCAAAATGTGCGGTCTGGTCACCCAGACCACCCCCAACTGGAATCAAACGGAAAGAGAGATGACCCAATCGCACCACGCCACCGGGCAGGGAGTGCTCGAGCGCCTGTTCGGCCTGAAAAGCCATGCCACTGATGCTAAAACCGAGGTGATCGCCGGTATCACCACCTTCCTGACCATGGTCTATATCGTGTTCGTCAACCCGCAGATCCTCTCCAATGCGGGCATGGACACCCAGGCGGTGTTTGTCACCACCTGCCTCATCGCCGGTATCGGCAGCATCCTGATGGGACTGCTCGCCAACCTGCCCATCGCGCTGGCCCCCGCCATGGGCCTCAACGCCTTCTTCGCCTTCGTGGTGGTCGGCGGCATGGGGTACTCCTGGCAGATTGGCATGGGCACCATCTTCTGGGGGGCCATTGGCCTGTTGATCCTCACCGTGTTCCGGGTGCGTTACTGGCTCATCGGCAACATCCCGCTCTCCCTGCGGGTCGGCATCACCGCCGGTATCGGCCTGCTGATCGCCCTGCTCGGCATGCACAATGCCGGCATGGTGGTCGCCAGCCCCGCCACCATGGTGACCGTTGGTAAGCTCACCTCCCTGCCCTGCCTGCTCGGAGCGCTCGGCTTTTTCCTCATCTGCATCCTCTCTTCCAAGGGGATCCACTCCGCCGTGCTCATCGCCATCGCCGTCACCACGACCCTCGGCTGGGCCTTCGGTGACGTCACCTTCCAGGGCGTGGTCTCCCTGCCGCCGAGCATAGAGCCGGTGTTCGGCCAGCTCGATCTGATGGGCTCGCTCGATATCGGTCTGGCCGGCGTCATCTTCTCCTTCATGCTGGTCAACCTGTTTGACTCGTCGGGAACCCTGATTGGCGTCACCAACCGCGCCAAGCTGGCCGATGAGCGCGGTCACTTCCCGCGCATGAAACAGGCCCTGATGGTCGACAGCGTCAGCTCGGTCGGCGGCGCCTTCATGGGCACCTCCTCGGTCACCGCCTACATCGAAAGCAGCTCCGGCGTGGCCGTGGGTGGGCGCAGCGGCCTGACCGCCGTGGTGGTGGGGTTGCTGTTCCTGCTCGCCATCTTCTTCTCCCCGCTCGCCGCCATGGTGCCAGCCTACGCCGCTGCCGGTGCCCTGATGTACGTGGGGGTATTGATGAGCTCTGAGCTGACCCGGGTGGAGTGGGACGATCTGACCGAAGCCGTACCGGCCTTCATGACCACCGTCATGATGCCGTTTAGCTTCTCCATTACCGAAGGGATCGCGGTGGGCTTTATCTCTTACTGCGTGATGAAGGCCGGCACCGGCCGCTGGCGCGAGGTCAACCCGTGCGTACTGGTGGTTGCCCTGCTGTTCATCCTCAAATTTGTGTGGGTGGACCACTAAGAAACAGAGCGGCCGACATCATGTCGGCCGTTTTTTTCTGCTGCGCCACTCTTGTAACGAGATCACCTGCCCCTCACCACTGGCGGGCTGAGGCACCAGCTCTTCTTGTAGTCGGTTCAAACTGTGGCCCAATTCAGTGCACTGGGCACGCAACATACGCGAGAGACGCACGCAGCGCTCGATAGGGTTGTGAGAGAGCCGCTTCTCGCAGTCGATCCGAAACTGCAACCCCCGCAGCCGCTCGCGGTATTGGGGATTGGCTGCCTCCAGCAGGGCTGAGATCTGGGCCTCCAGCAAGGCATCGAGTGCCCCCTCATCCTGTTGTGCCAACGCCTTGAGCGTGTCGAAATCGGGCAGTGACATGGTATCCCTCGGCAATTGCGCGCTTTTCATACACCCTTGCAATACAGCACGCAACCTTCCTCCCTTCCATGCTTTCTTGCCCGTTCATTTCCACCAGCCCCATAGCGTGAGAAAAAAAGAGCGGCTTTTCAGAACGTTGGAAATGTGCCTCGAGGCCACGCATGGCTAGAATTTATTCTCCTAATAATCCGTTGGATATTCTCCTCTGCCGCAGTCTGGCAGGGCATGGTAAGGTGTGCCGCGACAGCAACAGGAGGCAACCGTGAACCAGAAACCCGCCCGTATCGGTATTCTGACCGTCAGCGATCGCGCCAGTGCCGGCGTTTATGAAGATCTCTCGGGTCAGGCCATCATCGATACCCTCAAGAGCTATCTCACCTCAGAGTGGGAGCCGGTCTATCGTCTGGTACCCGATGAGCAACCCCTCATCGAGCAGACCCTGATCGCTCTGGCCGATGAAGAGCAGTGCTGCCTCATCGTCACCACGGGGGGCACAGGCCCGGCCAAGCGTGACGTCACCCCAGAGGCCACCGAAGCGGTATGCGATCGCATGATGCCAGGCTTTGGTGAACTGATGCGCGCCGAGTCGCTCAAGTTCGTGCCAACCGCCATCCTGTCGCGCCAAACCGCTGGCCTGCGCGATGACAGCCTGATCGTCAACCTGCCGGGCAAACCCAAGTCGATCCGCGAATGTCTCGATGCCGTCTTCCCGGCTATCCCCTACTGCATCGACCTGATGGAAGGGCCTTATCTGGAGTGTGATGAAACGGTCATCAAACCGTTTCGCCCCAAGAAATGAGCCTGCGGTGGGGGGTCATAAGGCCCCCCGCTGCTTTATCCGCTAAAAAATTGATCCGCCCCAAATCTCCCCCCCCATCTCATCGGCCATGATGAGGCGCCCTACGCCGTGATGGAGCCAGACGCAGCTCCTTCAGGAAAACAACAGTAGAACAGCTTACCCCGGTCGCCTCTTCGCTGTGCCAAGAGGCCTTGTTCCGTTCACTCTGGATATGGATATGAAGATAAAAACGCTCGGGCTGACCTGTGCCCTGCTGCTCTCCACTACCGTCATGGCGGCCCCGCACTGGGGTTATGAAGGTGCCGAGGGCCCCAATCACTGGGCCAAGCTCTCCCCCGATTTTGTGGCGTGCGCCGGGCAGAACCAGTCGCCGGTCAACATCGAGGGCACGGTCGAGGCGACCCTGACCCTGCCACAGGCAAACTACCAGCCTGGCGGCGCGAGCATGATCAACAATGGTCATACCCTACAAGTCGACTATGCCGCAGGCAGTACTCTGCTCATCGACAAGCAGCCGTACACCCTAAAGCAGTTCCACTTCCACGCCCCGAGCGAAAACCAGATCCGCGGCCAATCCTATCCGCTGGAAGCGCACCTGGTACACGCCAATGACAAGGGGGAGCTGGCCGTGCTGGCCGTCATGTTCGAGGAAGGAGAAGCCAACCCACTGCTTAGCGACGCTTGGCGCCACCTGCCACTGGCCACCGGGCAGCGCATTGCGCTCAAATCCGCCCTAGATGCCAGCCAACTGCTGCAACCCCGGCTGGATGTCTATCGCTTCAACGGCTCCCTCACCACCCCCCCGTGCAGTGAAGGGGTGCGCTGGCTGGTGCTCAAACAACCCATGACCGCCAGTGCCGAGCAGATTGCCGCCTTCAAGGCGCTGCTGCACCATCCTAACAACCGGCCGGTGCAACCGATCCACGCCCGCCAGATCCTGGAATAAACATCACCGGGATAAACGGCGTCGCGCCGTGAAAACCAAAGAGGGCCGAACGGCCCTCTTTTCATGCTGCTGCCATGGCAACGGCGATACGCGCCCCCAGCTCGGCGTTGTTCAGTACCAGCCGGATGTTGGACGCCAGGCTCTCGCCACCGGTCAGCTCACAGACCCGGGCCAGCAAGAAGGGGGTGGCGGCCTTGCCCTTGATCCCTTGCTCCTCAGCCTCTTGCAGCGCCTGGTGGATCACATCGTCGATGTCGGCCTTGGGCATGGCGTAAGGCTTAGGAATCGGGTTGGCCACCACCACGCCGCCGCTCAGCCCCAACTCCCACTTCAGGCGCAATGCCTTGGCGATCTCCTCCGCCGAGTCGAGGCGGTAATCTACCTTGAAGCCGCTCTCGCGGGTGTAGAAGGCCGGCAGCTCCTCGCAGCCATAGCCGATCACCGGCACCCCTTGGGTTTCGAGGTACTCCAGGGTCAGGCCGATATCGAGGATCGACTTGGCACCGGCGCACACCACCGCCACCTCGGTGCGGGCCAGCTCCTGTAAGTCGGCCGAAATATCGAAGCTCTCCTGCGCCCCGCGATGCACCCCGCCAATGCCGCCGGTGGCAAATACCCGGATCCCGGCCATCGCCGCCACGATCATGGTCGATGCCACCGTCGTGGCCCCCATCCCCCCACTGGCCAGCACAAAGGGAATGTCGCGCCGGCTGCACTTGATCACCGCAGCGCCCCCCTGCCCGAGCGCCTCGAGCTCAGCCGTGTCGAGCCCCACCTTGAGCCGACCGCCCATAATGGCGATGGTGGCAGGCACGGCGCCGTTGTCACGCACCACCAGCTCAACCCGGCGCGCCGTCTCCACGTTCTGCGGGTAGGGCATGCCATGGGAGATGATGGTGGATTCCAGCGCCACCACAGGGCGGCCGATAGCCAAGGCGTCAGCCACCTCAGGCAGCAGATCGAGATGCATATTCAGCATGGATACTCCTCCAGGACTCTCTGTGCGGCGGCCCGTGAAAGGCCGGCAAACACGGTATCTTCACTCCCTGCGGCCAACGCGGCGCAGGCCAGGGCAAAGCGGGCGCTCTGATCCATCGGCATCCCCTGCAACCAAGCGTGCACCAGCGCCCCCATGAAGGCGTCACCGGCCCCGGTCACATTGACCACCGGACTTGGCAACACCGGCAGGTGGGCCTGTTGCTCGCCATCGCTGTAGTAGATCCCCTGCCCTCCTAAGCTCAGGAACAGCCGCTTCACCCCGGCGCGGTGGAACCAGGCCGCCACCATGGGCCAGCTCTCTGGGCCGGCAATCGTGATGCCGCACAGGCGCTCGGCCTCCAGGCGATTGGGCTTGAGGGTATGGATGGCCGGTAACCAGGGGCGGATCTTCTCCACCTTGGCCACCGAGACGGTGTCGACGAAGAGGGGCAGATGACCGTAACGGTCGAACAGCCAGCCGAGGCTCTGGCTCGAGAGGTTAGTGTCGAGCACCAGGGCGTGGGCGGCGCCGAGCAGGCCATCGAGCGGAGCGAGGCGCTGCGGGGTCAGGGACTCCAATATGCTCATGTCATTGATGGCGCACAGCATTTCACCGCTGCCGTCATGCAGGCTCAGGTAGCATGAGGTGGGTTGGCCATCGAGCACCAACACGTGGCGCATGTTGATGCCGGCCAGTTGGCTGGCCTCGATGAGGCGCTGGCCATGGGGATCATTGCCCACGGCGGTGATAAGACGGGTATCGGAGCCAAGGCGAGCCAGGTTTTCGGCGATGTTGCGCGCCACCCCGCCAGCCGCCGTATGCACCCAACCGGGATTGGAGTCACCGCCGCGCAGCTCACCGTGGACACGGCCGCAGATATCCATATTGGCACCGCCGATCACCACGGCGTAGGGCCCCTCGCGCAGCACATAGCCGCGCCCCATCACATATCCCTGCCGCATCAGGCTGGAGATGTGCGTGGCCAACGCCGAGCGGCTGATGCCGAGCCGATCCGCCAGCTCCTGCTGCGGGATCATCGGATCTTCGCGCAGCAGCCTCAGTACCTCTTGCTCTCGTTCCGTCATAGACAAACACCCAGAGGTCAACTTTTGTCCATTATTTCCTCTTCAAGGCAGCCAGCAACCCGCCAACCCCGAAAGTGTCGAGCCGAGCACAAAAACGGCAAGAGATGCGCGGGCAACCCCATGGGCCTATAATCGCGCCCCTGAATGAGGGAGGAGAAGTGATGAAGCAGGTTACCCTGGGGTTGGTCAATCCGAAGTCACCGGAGAATGTCGGTGCTGTGCTGCGCGCCGCCGGCTGTTATGGCGCTGACGCCATCTTCTATACCGGGGTCAGATTCGATCTGGCGCGCCGTTTCGTCACCGACACCAAGCGCATCGCCCAGCAGATCCCACTGGTGGGCGTGGATGATCTGTTTGCCGCCATGCCGCCGGGCGCGGTACCGGTGGCGGTGGATCTCATCGAGGGAGCCATTCCCCTGCCCGACTACCAGCATCCGCACAATGCCTTCTACCTGTTCGGCCCGGAGGATGGCACCCTGGGGCCTGAGATCCTGCGCCGCTGCCGCGACGTGGTCTATGTGCCGACCCGTGGTTGCATGAACCTGGCCGCTT
This sequence comes from Aeromonas simiae, assembly GCF_014892695.1. NCBI lineage: Bacteria > Pseudomonadati > Pseudomonadota > Gammaproteobacteria > Aeromonadales > Aeromonadaceae > Aeromonas > Aeromonas simiae. The sequence goes on along the minus strand of NZ_CP040449.1, from coordinate 707,699 downwards.
CGGTCAATGTGCTGCTCTATGACCGCCAAGCCAAGGCGTGGCGCCAGACGCCGTCTCAGGGCTGACGGCTGGCCTGACGGTAGTAATCGAAGTAGTCGCTCAGGGCATGGCGCCGGTAGAGCGCCTTGAGGGTGCCATTGCGATAGAGCCGCCGTAGCCCCTCATCCCACTGCTGTGCCAGTTGCTCACCCCGGGTCGAGGCGACAAACACCGGATAGGTTGGCAACCAGCGCAGCAGCCGCCACTCCATGCCGGCCGGCAGTCTCTGCTCACGAAACAGCACACCGGCGCCGAGGTAGTAGTCGTAGCGCCCCTTCTCCAGCAGTTGCAGCGCCATCTGGTGGCTGTCGACCTCATGCCAGAACATGGTGACCGGGATGTACTTGTCATAGGCCCAGCCACGCTGCCACACCACCCGCTTACCACGCAGGCTCTGCTCACCTTGCCAGGCCGCGAGCCGCTCCTTGGTCATCACCACACTGACATCGTCGGCGAAGGCGGACAAGGTGGGCCATACCACGCCGTTCACCTCGTTCGGATAGACCCCTATGGTCATGTCCGCCTCCCCTTCGACCACCAGCTTGACGGCTCGCTTGTAGGGGGTGAGACGGGCCACCACCTGATAGCCGCGCGGCTCGTAAACCGCCCGCACCAGATCGAAATAGAAGCCGCGCCCATCCGGCTCGCAAAACCCCTGCCAGCGTTCGCAGTAGATGCTGAGCGGCTCGGCAGCGCGTGCCCCAACGCTCAACAACAGCGCCACTATCAACCACACCCAGCGCATGCTGCGGATTCTCCCGAAACCCATAAAAAATCTGCTCCCTGTCAAGTTACTGCATAACAAGGGTGTCTGTTTGCATCTTAGCGTCTTAAGATAGGAGACGGCAGTGCAGCCCGTCATTGACCGCGACGCGCTCACACTTTTTCTTCCCAGCCTCACGGCGTTCTCCACAGGAGTGTCCCATGTCCATTCAGAGCATCTTGTGTCCCGTTGATTTTTCTCCCATGTCCAAGCCGGTGCTCGACTATGCCGTGTCCATGGCCCAGACCCACAACGCCAGCCTGCGCCTGGTGCACGTGGTCGATCAGTTGCAGGGGTTCGATAGCTACAAGATCCTGCACATGACCGCCGCCGAGATCACCTTCCAGCTCGAGCAACAGGCTAAGGCCCACCTCACCGAACTGGCCGCCAGCCTGCCGGTGCCGACCACCTTCGAAATCTGCTTTGGCCGAGCCCCGGACGAGATCACCGCCCTGGCCGCCAAGGAGAAATGCGATCTGGTGGTCATGGGCAGCCATGGCCGTACCGGTATCGCCCACCTGCTGGTTGGCAGCGTAGCCGAGGCCGTGGTACGCCACTCCCCCTGCCCGGTGCTGATCGTGCGCCAGCAACCAGAAGCGTGAATGCATAAATGATAAAAGCCGCCTGAAGGGCGGCTTTTTGTTGGGCTGCCGCCGACTAGCCATGGGCATAGATCACGCTGCCATCCTTGATCAGATTGATAATGCGGGCCGCCTGCTCACGGGGAACGGCTGGGCAACCCCAACTGCGACCCAGCTTACCAAAGCGCTTGATATGGGCCGGGCTGGCATACTCCGCGCCGTGCAGCACGATGGCCCGCCGGCGGGCGTTGAGGTTCTTGCCCGGCGAGAGGCCGTCAAGACGCAGGGAGTAGCCGTGCTTGCCAAGGTAAGTCTCGCCGGTGCGAAACACACCGAGGGAGCTTTGCAGCGAGTCGGGCCGATCCGAGAATGAGAAGGCGCGCTCCTCCCCCGAGTTGCGCCCGTGGCTGACCCAGGTCGCCGCCAGTAACTTGGCACGCCGCAGATCGAGCACAAACAGGCGAGGCTCGTTCGATGGCTTGCTGTAGTCGATGATGGTGAGCACCGACTTACGCTTGCCTGGCGTGCGGCGGTAGTTCTCCAAGGCGCTGCTGAACACCTCGGCGCTCAGCACCCGCACCAAGCCGGAGTCGTAATACAAAGACGTGTCGTTGGGCTGAGCCCACGTCAGGGCGCTCCAGCCCCACACACAGAGCCACAGCGCTCGCCATCCATGCCGCATTCTGCCTCTCTCCCTCATTGGCGCACATCTGCCCCTTATACCCGTGACAGCAATACCTGACAAGGAAAATGCCGGCATCATGCCGGCATTGTGTCGACAACGTCACTAAATCAGGGGCGGCTTAAGTAATCTGCCTGTCCCACCCACTTGTAGCTGGTCAGCTCCACCAGCCCCATGGGGCCGCGGGCGTGCAACATCTGGGTCGACACCGCTACCTCAGCACCGAGGCCGAACTGGCCGCCATCGGTAAAGCGGGTGGAGGCATTCACATAGACCGCCGCCGAGCCGGCACCGTTGATGAAACGCTCCGCATGGGCGAGATCGTTAGTCAAGATGGCGTCGGAGTGGCCGGCGTTGTGCTCGCGCATATGGGCGAGCGCCTCATCCACGTCCTTGACCAACTTGACCCCCAGGGTGAGCGAGAGCCACTCGGTATCGAAATCCTCGGGGCCGGCCTCACGCAGCTGCTTCGCGCCTTTTAGTAGCGCCTGGGCATTGCCATCGGCCACGAGCGTGACGTGGCACTGATTCATCCGTGCCACCAGCGCCGGCAGGAACTCGGCTGCGATGGCCTGATGCACCAGCAGGGTATCGAGGGCATTGCAGGCAGAGGGGCGCTGCACCTTGGCGTTCTCAATCACGTCGAGGGCGCGGGCCAGATCGGCGCTCGCATCGACAAAGGTATGGCTGATGCCAAAGCCGCCGATGATGACGGGGATGGTGCTCTGCTCCTTGCACATCTTGTGCAGGCCGGCGCCACCGCGCGGGATGATCATGTCGACATAGCGATCGAGGCGCAGCAGCTCGGTCACCAAGGCGCGATCCGGGTTGTCGATGTACTGCACCGAGGCCGCCGGCAGGCCGCTTAGCTCCAGCGCCTGCTGGATCACCTGCACCAGCGCCAGGTTGGAGTGGAAGGTCTCGCGGCCACCGCGCAGTATGCTGGCGTTACCGGTCTTGAGACAGAGGCTGGCGATGTCGATGGTGACGTTGGGACGCGCCTCATAGATGACCCCGATCACCCCGATCGGCACCCGGCGCCGCGACAGGCGCAGGCCATTTTCCAATACCCGGCTCTCAAGCTCGCTACCCACTGGATCGTCGAGGACGATCACCTTGCGCACATCGCCGATGATGCCGGCCAGACGCGCCTCATTCAGCAACAGGCGATCGAGCATGGCGTCCCCCATGCCGCTGGCGCGGGCCGCCTCGATATCCTTGGCGTTGGCGGCGAGGATGGCGCTGCTATTGGCCTCCAGCGCGTCGGCGATGGCGGCCAGCGCACGGTTCTTCTGGGCCGTCGTGGTGACGGCAAGCACATGGGCGGCAGCGCGGGCTGCCTGCCCGAGCGCGGTAAGCGGAGAGTGGCTTTCCTGGCTCATGACTGTTCCTTTACTTGCGAAGCGGTAATGCCGCCCGTATTACAACAGGACCATATCGTCGCGGTGGATAGCCACGGCACCGTAGCCATAACCAAGCACCTGCTCGATATCGTCGGAATGGATGCCGCACAGGCGGCTCAGCTCGTCGTGGTTATAGCGGCTGATGCCGCGCGCCAGCTCACGCCCCTCTGGGCTGAGGATGCGCACCACCTCGCCGCGTACGAAGTCACCGGCCACCCGTACAATCCCTTTGGGCAGCAGGCTGGAGCCCTTCTCCTGCACGGCCACCACGGCGCCGGCATCGACCTGCACCTCGCCGTGCGGCGGTGGACCGGCCAGGATCCAGCTCTTACGCCCCTCCAGCGGGGTGGCCAGCGCCGGGAAACGGGTTCCGATACGCTCGCCTCTGGCCAGACGGCCGACCACCTCGGGCACCTGTCCGGTGGCGATCACGACGTTAATGCCGGCGCGACGCGCCACATCGGCCGCTTGCAGCTTGGTGGCCATGCCACCGGTGCCAAGGCCACTGACGCTTCCCCCCGCCAGCTTGCGCAGGGTGTCGTCGATGGTCTGCACCTCCTCGATCAGCTGGGCATCGGGATTGGTGCGCGGATCGGCGGTAAACAGCCCCTTCTGGTCGGTGAGCAGGATCAGCAGATCGGCGTCGGCCAAGATGGCGGCGCGGGCCGACAGGTTGTCGTTATCCCCCACCTTGATCTCGGCGGTGGCGACCGCGTCATTTTCGTTGATGACCGGGATGATACGGTGGTCGAGCAGGGCGCGCAGGGTATCGCGGGCGTTGAGGTAGCGCTCCCGATCCTCAAGATCGGCGCGGGTCAGCAACATCTGGCCAATATGCAGGCCATAAAGATTGAAGAGATCCTGCCACACCCGGATGATCTGGGTCTGCCCCACGGCAGCCAGCATCTGCTTGTTGGCCAAGGTAGGAGCGAGCGAGGGGTGACCTAGGTGCTCGCGACCGGCGGCGATGGCCCCGGAGGTCACGACCACCACCTGATGCCCATCCCGGTGCAGCGCTGCACATTGGCGCACCAGTTCCACCATATGGGCGCGGTTGAGGCGAGAAGACCCCCCCGTGAGCACGCTGGTGCCCAGCTTGACGACTATGGTTTTGTTTTCCATGGAACCAACAGAAATAAAATAAGGGACTGAGTATAAAGAACCTTTATACCCAGCCCCCTTACGCCCTGCAAGGCGAATTAAGGTGCTGTCAGGCGGCCGAGATGATCCGCTCCGGCGCCAGATGGCCGGCCGGCGCTATCTGCCCGCCCAGCTCGCCGAGGCAGTGGGCCAGCCGCTCGTAGAAATGGCCGAGGGTACGATTGACCTCTTCCTGATGCTTCTTCGGCAGATTCTTCTCGTGCCACACCCCTTCGGCGTCGTAATAGCCAAATTGATAGTGGTAAGTGAACAGGACACCACTCTGGGAAAGGGTCAGCCACCACCCCCAGAACTCCCGCTTGTCCGGACTCGGTTTCGCGCTGGCACACACCGAGAGGCAGTCGAAGTAGTACTCCCCTTCCTGACACTTCTCCTCCCGCAGGTAGGGGCCGATGGCCAAGAATTTGCGCAACAGACGTTTGTAGGTGACTCTTTCAGGCATATCAACCATCCTGTCAATTACCAATGGAGCCCAACACGGGCGGTCAGATCGTCAAGTGCTGCTTCAACCAGCTGATGGTCTCCATGATCCCTTTCTGGTGAACATCCAACAGCGCCTCTTTGTCGTACACGATCGCCTTGCCACTGCGGCTGGCGTTCGCCAATGCCCGGATATCCGACTCCGGACAGATAAAATCCTGCTTATGCCCGATGCTCAGGATCGGCACCGAGGTTCGCGTGCTGAGTAGCCCCTGCACCTTGAGCGAGAAGACCTGGCACTTGGTGCGCAAGATGTCCCAATCGGCCGCATCCGCGCCGAGCCGGTTGGCCAGGCTGTCGCGCATCATGCGCGGGCACTTGGCAAACAGCTCGGGTTGCATGAATACCTGGTTGACCCCCGCCCCGATGCAGACCACAGCTCGCAGCTTGAACGGCTCGATGAAGGCCAGCCGCGCCGCCACATTGCCTGCCAGTCGAAAGCCCACCATGGCGATGCGCTGATGATCGACCCAGGGCACCTCGGAGAGATAGTTGAGCACCGCCTGGTGCAGGCGGCTGGTGTCCTGCACCAGCGGCCACTGCTCGGCATAGCCGATGCCTGGCATATCCAGCGCTAGCATGCCGATGCCTGCCGGCTCCAGATACTTCTGATAGAGATTGATGAAATCAATGCTGAGTGAATCGATACCACCGCTAACCATCACCAGTGGCACAGGTCGCTCCGTGGTCGGCAGGTGCAGGAAGCCCTGGATGGTCTTGCCATGAAATGGCACCTGCAACTCCTTGACTGGCACAGAGAACAGCTTGCCTGCCTCGCGGTAAGCCTGGGTGCCAAGCAACTGGGCCTGATCGGCCAGCTCGTCATTCTTGAGGTGGGGGTAGCTGGCGATGGAGTAGTAGCGCACCGCCTTGAGCAGCGACTCCAGTGCGGCATCCGGCTTACCCTGCACCGCCTCCTGCTTGCCCTGCTGATGGTAGCGGCCGGCCAACTGGCTCCACTCATAGTTCCAGTTACCTGGAATGTATCCCTTGACGGTATCGAGGTATTGCTTGTGGCTGCGCTCCCCCTTGCTGATGGCAATGCGCGAGAGCACCTCTTCCAGTTCGAGCGGATCGGCCCCCTGCCAGATCCAGGAGGGGCGGCGTAACAAGCGATACCAGTTGCGTGAATAGGAGCCGTCGATGAAGGGGCGCTCGAGTTCCGGCTCCTCGTCAGTATCCGGGGCGCTGCGGTTGGAAATCTGCGATGTCTCCTGGACCTTCTTGACCCGGGTGAACAGCTTCTCGGTCAGATTAATGTCGTCATTCGGTTCCACTACAGACCTCACTACCTTGGGTGACCAACTCGATTCAATGGCCCATATTAAGCTGAGCCTCAGCCGAAAAGCACCTACTTTACCTACGCCCCATAAAGAAAAGGCCCCGTACGGGGCCTTTTCTTACCAGAGATATCACTCTTCATCGCAGATGGGCGTGATGAAAGAGACCGCCATATCCCATGGCTGTTCAATCCAGGTGTCCTGCGGGATAGCCACTTCGAAATCATCCACCAACGGCTCACCCTTGGGCTTGGCGAAGATGGTGATGAACTTGGCTCGCGGATAGAGCTCACGGATCGCTTTGGCGGTGCCACCGGTGTCGACCAGATCGTCCACCACCAGCCAGCCTTCACCGTCGCCGGCCGTGCTGGCTGCCTTGACCACCACCAGCTCACGCTGGTTGTCATGGTCATAGCTGGAGATGCACAGGGTCTCTACGTTGCGAATGCCCAGCTCGCGGGCCATCAGGGCGGCCGGAACCAGACCGCCGCGGCTAACCGCGATGATCCCTTTCCACTGGCTGGCTGGCATTTGACGACGGGCAAGGCGGCGCGCTTCGCGCTGCAAGTTGTCCCATGAGACGTAGAACTTCTTCGGCATGATGACCTCGGGGGGCGGCAAAAGCGCTCATGGCGCGTAATACAGACTCCTGCGGATACGAAAAAAATCCGGCACTGACAAGCAGGCTGGTTTTCATCGAACAACGGCAGGGGAAAAGTTGTGGCGCAATATTATAGTGACCGTCCCCCATATTGCCAGCCCGATATCTCTCCTCCCCATACAAAAACAGCAGGCTGGTAGCCTGCTGTTACGATCCCGGCGCCGATGGCACCTACCGTCAACGACGGTTGAAGGGATTGGGGTACTGGAAGCCCTGGGTATACAGGGAGTGGGCAAACCAGTATTGAGCGTTGCTGCTAACCATCATCGACTCCTTAATGCATCACAAGTAACGGACCTTAGGTGGCGGGCTTTTCCTTAAGCAGTAACTCGGTTCCTTGGAGGCGCGCACTTGTCTGGCGATAGCGATTGAGGCTTTGATCCTGCCTCAATGTGTGACATTTATCACACTGGGTACTCTAAATCGTCCCGAGTCCCTAGCACAAGAGGTGCCACGAAATGCAATTCGTTTGCGCATAAAAAAAACGTCACTAATTCGGCTTTACGCCCACGTTCGGCACGAATGAGCCGCGATGACTCACGTTTTTGCCGCACTGGCTGTATTATCGTTAGCTCTGCGCATAACCTCTTCCCGCCGTAAGGAGTCCGACGTGGCACAACTAAGTTCCCTCTCTCCCTCCCTGGTGTGGCACTTCTTTGACAAGATCTGCTCCATCCCCCACCCCTCTAAGCACGAGCAGGCCCTCGCTAGCTGGATCACCGAATGGGCCCGCTCCGAAGGGCTGGCGGTGAAGCAGGACCAGGTCGGCAACCTCTTCATCAAAAAGCCGGCCACGCCGGGCATGGAGCAGCGCAAGCCGGTGGTGCTGCAAGCCCACCTCGACATGGTGCCCCAGGCCAACGCCGACACGGCGCACGACTTTACCAAAGACCCCATCGATGCTTACGTCGACGGTGAATGGGTCACCGCCCGCGGCACCACCCTGGGCGCCGACAACGGCATCGGCATGGCGGCTTGCCTCGCCGTACTGGCCGACAAGAGCCTCAAGCACGGCCCGCTCGAGGTACTGCTCACCTCCGACGAAGAGACCGGTATGACCGGCGCCTTCGGCTTGGAAGCCGGCTGGCTGGAGGGGGAGATCCTCATCAACACCGACTCGGAAGAGGACGGAGAGGTCTACATGGGCTGCGCCGGCGGCGTCGACGCCAATATCCGCTTCCCGCTCGAGCTGAGCGCCGCACCGGCGGGCGAGGCGTTCGAGTTGCAGGTGAAGGGGCTGGTCGGTGGCCACTCCGGTGGCGATATCCACCGTGGCCGCGGCAACGCCAACAAACTGCTGGTGCGCCTGCTCAAGGCGACCCAATCCCTGAACGTGGAGCTCGCTGCGATCCACGGCGGCACCCTGCGTAACGCCATCCCGCGCGAGGCGCGCGCCACCTTGTTGGTGCCAACGGCCAACGTCGCCGAGTTCAAGGCCCTGGTCGATCGCTTCACCAGCATCTACCAAACCGAGCTGGCCGCCACCGAGCCGCACCTGACCGTGCTGCTGAGCGCCACCGAGACTCCGGCCCAGGTGATGGCGGCCTCCCTGCGCGATCGCCTGCTCGATGCTCTGATGGCCTGCCCCAACGGGGTGATGCGCATGAGCGACAGCATGAGCGGCGTGGTCGAGACCTCCACCAACCTCGGCGTCATCAAGACTCTGGATGGCGAAGTCTACGTCCAGTGCCTGATCCGCTCCCTCATCGACTCGGGCCGCGATCAGATTGAGCAGATGACCCGCTCCCTGTTCACCCTGGCCGGCGCCAGCTGCGAGTTTACCGGCGCCTATCCGGGCTGGGCTCCGGACGTCAACTCCCCGGTGATGGAGCTGGTGCGCAGCACCTATCAGGAGCTCTTTGGCAGCCGCCCCAACATCATGGTGATCCACGCCGGCCTTGAGTGCGGTCTGTTCAAGAGCGCCTACCCGCAGTGGGACATGGTCTCCTTCGGCCCGACCATTCGCGGCGCCCACTCCCCGGATGAGAAGGTGCACATTGTGGCGGTCGAGCGCTTCTGGCAGTTGCTGACCCGTGTGCTGGAGCAAATCCCGGCCAAATAAGGGATGACAGACATAAAAAAACCGGGCTGTAGCCCGGTTTTTTTATGTCCCGCCTTGTCAAACGTCGTCATCGAGGCGAAAGCGGTGGATGATCTGGTTGCTGCTGCCGCGCCACACCAGACCGGGATCGGCCAGCGCCTGCTCGAAGCGGCCATCGATCAGGGCATCAATCAGGCTCACCACCTCCTGCTGGGCGGGGCTCAGCTCCTCCAGACGGTAACCCGTCCAGCACCAGATGTCCTTGCCAGGACACTCGGCGCGTACCCGCTTAACCAGCGCCAGCACGTCGGCCAGGTTGGCCGGATGCAGCGGATCGCCGCCGGAGAGCGAAAGGCCGCGCCGCTTGATACGGGGGTCATTGAGATCGGCGATCACCCGGTCGCTCATCGCCTGATCGAACGGGTGCCCGCTGTCGAGGCGCCAAGTGGACTGGTTGTAGCAGCCGCGGCACTGGTGCTCGCAGCCCGACACGAACAAGGTGGCGCGGGTGCCGGGGCCGTTCACCACATCGACCGGGTAGTATTGGTGATAATGCACGGCGCACTCCTCTCTTAACCGCTGCATGAAAAAGGCCCCTTTCCGTCGCGGTCAGGGGCCCTCGGGTCACTTACCGCCGCTTACAGATGCTTGACGCGGCGCTTGACCTCTTCCTGCTTGCCGGCATTGAAGGGGCGCGCATCCGGGCTGCCGAGGTAGCCGCACACCCGGCGGGTCACCGACACCTTGGCCGGATCGTGGTTGCCACAGCGCGGGCAGGTGAACCCCTTAGAGGTGCACTCAAATTCACCAGTAAAACCGCACTCGTAGCACTCGTCGATCGGGGTGTTAGTGCCATAGTAGGGCACCTTGTCATAGCTGTAGTCCCACACATTCTCCAGCGCCTCCAGGTTATGCTGGATGTTGGGGTACTCGCCGTAGCAGATGAAGCCACCGCTGGCGATAGGCGGATAGGGGGCTTCGAAGTCGAGCTTGTCGTAGGGGTTCACCTTCTTCTCCACGTCGAGGTGGAAGCTGTTGGTGTAATAGCCCTTGTCGGTGACGCCAGCGACCACGCCAAACTCCTTGGCGTCGAGGCGGCAGAAGCGCGAGCAGAGGTTCTCACTCGGGGTGGAATAGAGGCTAAAACCGTAGCCAGTCTCGTGTTTCCACTCATCCACGGCATCGCGCAGGCGCTGTACGATGGCCACCGCCTTCTGGCGCAGGGTCTCTTCATCGAACACATGGGTGCCATCACCAAACAAGGCCTTGATGGTCTCATGCACGCCGATGTAACCCAGTGAGATAGAGGCGCGGCCGTTTTTGAAGATCTCGCTGATGTTGTCGTCAGCCTTGAGTCGAACCCCGCACGCCCCTTCCATATAGAGGATGGGGGCAACCCGCGCCTTGACGCCGTTGAGGCGATCGATGCGGTACATCAGCGCCTTCTTGGCGACGCGCAGCATGGCGTCGAGGCGATCGTAAAAATCGGCTTCGTCACGCGATTGCAGGGCAATGCGCGGCAGGTTGAGGCTCACCACACCCAGGTTGTTGCGCCCCTCGTGGATCAGCTCGCCGTTCTCCTCGAATGCGCCGAGGAAGGAGCGACAGCCCATGGGGGTCTTGAACGAACCGGTCACCTTGACCACCTGGTCATAGTTGAGGATATCCGGATACATCCGCTTGGAGGCACACTCCAGCGCCAGTCGCTTGATGTCGTAGTTAGGATCGCCCTGCTTGTGGTTGAGGCCATCCTTGATGGCGAACACCAGCTTGGGGAAGACCGCCGTCTTCTTGTTTTTGCCCAGCCCCGCGATGCGGTTTTCCAAAATGGCGCGCTGGATCATGCGCGACTCCCAGCTCTCGCCAAGGCCAAAGCCGAAGGTGACAAACGGCGTCTGTCCGTTGGCGGTGTGCAGGGTGTTGACCTCGTACTCGAGGGACTGGAAGGCATCAAAGCACTCCTTCTCGGTACGGGACATGGCATAGGCCTCCACATCCGCAATGCCCCACTCCTCGGCCACCTGGCGGTGCTTGTGCCAACTGATGGTGACATAGGGGGCCAGCACCTCATCGATGCGGTTGATGGTGGTGCCGCCATAGATGTGGCTCGCCACCTGAGCGATGATCTGGGCCGTCACGGCCGTGGCGGTACTGATGGATTTGGGGGTGTCAATCTCGGCATTCCCCATCTTAAAACCGTGGGTCAGCATGCCCTTCAGGTCGATCAACATGCAGTTGAACATGGGGAAGAAGGGGGAGTAGTCGAGATCGTGGAAATGCATCGCACCGCTGTCGTGGGCCTGTACCACGTCGCGCGGCAGCATGTAGGTGGTGGCATAGTGTTTGGCCACGATACCCGCCAGCAGGTCACGCTGGGTCGGGATCACCTTGGAATCCTTGTTAGCATTCTCGTTGAGCAGGGCCGCGTTGGTCTGCTCGACCAGACCACGGATCTCGCGGGCCAGGTTGCCACGGGTTTCGCGCTCGCGATCCCTGTCGTGACGGTATTCGATGTAGATACGGGCGATCTCCTTGTGATCGGAGCTCATCAGGTGATTCTCAACCCGGGTCTGGATCTCGTGGATATCGACTTCGCCACGCCCCTCGAGTTCAACGCTCACCTGCGCGGCGATGTTGTCCGCCAGACCGCGCTGGGGCATGCCCACCGCTTCGCTGGCACGATAGACCGCCTCGGCAATCAGATGGGCATCGAACGGTGCGCGGCAGCCGTCACGCTTGATCACAACCGGTTTCATGAGTCACTCCCCGTAAAAAGCCGGCCCACAAGGCCGGCATTACCCTGAAATAAGCTCCCGCCATCTTCCTTGACGCTGGACGCAGGCCAACCGCACCCGTCGATGTCGATCCCAGGTACAGCAAGGGCAGGAGACGTTTATACACAACTTATAAACACAAGATATAGGAGTAAATTTGAATGCAGCACCTATATGTTGTGGCCTATTAGGCCCCAAAGCGCAATGCTGAATATTGATCCAGAACAGGTTTTCGCGACCCTGGCGCCCCCTTAATCAGACTCAATAAGAGCCAAATCCCATGGAGCCCGCGCCACACGCCATGGCAAGGGAAATGTCGAGCAAGAGGTCAGTCCCTGACGCGAGGATAAACCGTTATGCTGTCATAAACCGACCATGGAGGGACGCATGCTGATCCGACTGTTATTAATGCTGTTGCCGACTCCCCTGTATGCGGGAACCCTGCTCATCATCAGCAGCTACCATCCGCAATACCTGTGGGATATCAGCTACAACCAGAGCTTGCAGAGCCATCTAGCAGGCCACCCCGACGTGCATTACTTCTACCTCGACACCAAGCGATTACCCCGTGAGGCCTTCGACAGCCGGGCCAATGAGGCGCTGCGGGTCTATAACCGGCTCAAGCCGGACTGGGTGCTGCTGTCCGACGACAATGCCATCAACTACCTGGCCCACCCCATCGCCGATGCGGGGACACCCGTGGTGTTTCTCGGCATGAATGAGAACCCGCGCTACAAGGGTCTGATTGGCCATCGTAATGTCACCGGCGTATTGGAGCGCCCCCTGCTCAAACGCAACATCCAGGAGATGGCGCGCATGATGGGGGGGCTGGATCGGGCACTGGTGCTGTTTGACTCGAGCAACGTGTCGCTGGCGGCCATTGAGGATGAGTTCGATGCCCAGACCGAGCTGCGGATAGGTCGAACCCGGGTCACCAGCGAGCTTTATGAGGATTACAGCCTATGGCAGGAGGCGGTACTCAAGGCCAAACAGAACGGCTACCGGGCACTGTTTATCGGCCTCTACCACACCCTGAAAAATAGCGCCGGCGAGCACGTCGACGAGAAAGAGGTGCTGGCATGGACCGCGCGTAACAGCCCGGTGCCGGTCTTCTGCTTCTGGGAGTTCGCCGTCGGCCAGGGGCAGGCCATCGGAGGTTTGGTGCTCGATGGTCACGAACAAGGAGTGCGCGCCGCCGAACTGCTCAACGCCATCATGGCCGGCGCCCGGCCCGAGAGCATGGCGCCACGGGCCGCAGAGCGGGGCAAGTACAGCTTCAGTCGCAGCGAGCTGGCGCGCTGGCATCTCCAGCCCCTGCCCCAGTGGCAGGAGAAAATTGAGTGGCGCCCATAGTGAAAGGCCCCGCAAGCGGGGCCTTTCACTGTTTATGGAACGCGGTCACTGCTGCCCGGCTAGCGCCTGTTGCAGCTCATCTTCGCTCCAGACTGTGATGCCCAGCTCCTGAGCCTTGGCAAGCTTTGAGCCCGCCGCCTCACCCGCCACCACAACATCGGTCTTGGCCGATACCGAGCCCGCCACCTTGGCCCCGAGGGCCTGCAACGCCGCCTTGGCATCGCTGCGCGACAAGCTGGTGAGGGTGCCGGTCAGCACAAAGGTCTTACCGGCAAAGGGCTGATCGCTTACCTCTCTCTTCTCGATGGCCGGCCAGTGGATCCCGGCGGCCAGCAGGGCCTCCAGCACCTCGATGTTGTGGGGCTGGCGCAGGAAGTAGTAGACATGCTTGGCCACCACCTCGCCCACATCCGGCACCACCAATAACTGCTCAACCGAGGCGGCGCGCAGGGCCTCCAGGGTGAGGAAGTGGTTGGCCAGGTTCAGGGCCGTGGCCTCCCCCACCTCGCGGATGCCGAGGGCAAACAGGAAGCGTGGCAAGGTGGTGCTGCGCGCCTTGTCGATGGCCTCGACCAGATTCTGCGCCGATTTCGGCCCCATCCGCTCCAGGGCAGCCAGGGTATCGGCCTCGAGGGCAAACAGATCGGCCGGGGTCTGCACCAGCTCTTTTTCCACCAGTTGATCGACGATCTTGTCCCCCAGCCCCTCGATATCCATGGCGCGGCGCGCGGCAAAGTGCTTGAGGGCGGCGGCGCGCTGGGCGCCGCAGAACAGACCGCCTGAGCAGCGGGCCACCGCCTCCCCCTCGATGCGCTCAATGGCCGAGCCGCACACCGGGCAGGCATCCGGGAACAAGATAGGGCGTACATCCGCCGGACGTTTGGCCTCGACCACCGAGACCACCTGCGGGATCACGTCACCGGCGCGGCGCACGATCACCGTGTCGCCGATCATCACGCCAAGGCGTTCAATCTCATCGGCATTGTGCAAGGTGGCGTTGGAGACGGTGACGCCGCCAACAAAGATGGGCCTGAGCTTAGCCACCGGCGTGATGGCGCCGGTACGTCCCACCTGGAACTCGACGTTCTCCAGCTCGGTCATCTCTTCCTGGGCTGGGAACTTATGGGCGGTCGCCCAGCGCGGGGCCCGTGCCACGAAGCCAAGCTGCTGCTGCAAGGCGATGTCATCGACCTTGTAAACCACGCCGTCGATCTCGTAGGGCAGCGCCTCGCGCCGCGCCAAGATCTCATCGTGGAAGGCCTGACACCCCGCCGCCCCTTCGGCCAGTTTCACCTCGGGGCAGATCGGCAGCCCCCACAATCCCAACTGCATCAAGCGGCCATGGTGGGAGCCCCCCAGCTCGTCGCCCCCCACCCCGACGCCATAGGCATAGAAAGCGAGCGGGCGGGAGGCGGTGATGCGCGAGTCGAGCTGGCGCAGGCTGCCGGCAGCGGCGTTGCGCGGGTTAACAAACACCTTCTCTCCCTTCTCGAGGGCACGGGCATTGAGCTTCTCAAAGCCGGCTTTGGGCATGAACACCTCGCCACGCACCTCGAGACGCTCAGGCCAGCCCGCCCCCTTGAGGCGCAGTGGAATGGCGTGGATGGTGCGCACGTTCTCGGTGATCTCCTCCCCCGTGGTGCCGTCTCCTCGGGTGGCGGCCCGCGTCAGCAGGCCGTTCACATAGAGCAGGCTGACGGCCAACCCATCGAGTTTGGGCTCGCAGCAGAAGGTAAAGGTCTGCGCTTGCTTGAGCCTGTCTTGCATGCGCTGGTCGAAGGCTTGCAGCTCCTCATCGCTGAACACGTTGTCGAGGCTCAGCATGGGAAGCTCGTGGGTCACCTGGGCGAACGCAGAGAGCGGCATGCCCCCTACCCGCTGGCTCGGAGAGTCGGGGGTACGCAGCTCGGGGTGCTCAGCCTCAAGCGCCAGCAGCTCGCGCATCAGGCGATCATATTCAGAGTCGGTGACGGTGGGGTTATCTAGCACATAGTACTGATAGCCATAGTCGCTCAGTTGCTGACACAGGGTCTGGTGACGGGATTGGTATTCGCTCATGGGGCTCTTGTCCGAGATCCAGAAATGACGATGCGGTACCAGGTACCGCATCGTAGGGGGTGAGTAGGAGGAAGCGGCTTAGTCGCGGCTCGCCTCGTAGGCAGCCAGCTCGCGGCGATAGCGAGTGATCGTATCTTCACACAGCGGGCTGCGCTCCATATCGGTCAGCATGGCATCCAAATCGCTGGCCAGTTGATCGGCGGTGCGCAGCATCTCTTCAAACGCCAGGGCCGTGTTGCTGCGCAGCGGCAACTGCATGAAGAGCGACACGCCGGGGGTGGAGAACTGCTCCATCCGGTACGGGTTGAAGGTGCCGGGTTTGACCATGTTGATGATGGAAAACAGGATCTCGCCGTGGCCATCGCGATCTTCGTGGCGATGGAAGATATCCATCTCACCAAACTTGAAGCCGGTGGCCAGTAAGGAGGAGAGCAGCGTCGCCCCTTCCAGCTCACGACCGGGGCGCGCCATCAGGTTCAGCACATAAACATCCTGCCACACCTTCTCAACCGGGGCGCGGCGCGGCTCAGGAATCGGTTCCGGAATCGGCTCGTAACGGGGCTCGGTACGCAGGACCGGCTCCTCACGATAAACAGGCTCAGGCTCATAGGCCGGCTCGGGCTGCGGCTCATAGGCGGGCACCTGCGGCTCGTCATCGAGCGGGGCAGTCATGATCGGCTCACGCTGGGAGCGGGTACGCGGCTGCACCGGGGTGCGGCGGATCACCGGAGAGGGCTTGCGAACCGGCTGCGGCTCCTCTTCTTCTTCCGCGGCAAAGACGATGGGCTCGGCCACTCGAGGGGCCGGCTGGACATAATCAGGCTCGGGAGCATAGGCCGGCTCGGCATGCGGCAACGGCAGATCGTCATCCGCATCGTCTTCCTGGCGGCGATAGATGGGGGCCGAGGAGCGGCGCATCGCCTTGGGCTCTTCCGGCTGGATCTTAGGCTCGGCGCGACGATTGCTGACCACACGCACCTGACCGATGCCATCGTCGTCGAAACTGTCGTCACCTCGGGAACGGGTCTCGACCCGGCCAAGTGGCTTCTCCTTGATGGGAGTCTTGCGGTTCTTTCTGTTGGTCCACAGACCGTGAATGAGCAATGCCGCAATGGCAATTCCGCCCAAGGCAACCAAGATGTAACGCAATTCCTGCATTAGCTGCTTCTCTTTCTAGTTTTGCTCAGCCAGAGCGACGGCTTCACCAATATCAACCGAGACGATGCGGGAAACCCCGGGCTCTTGCATCGTCACGCCGACCAGCTGCTCAGCCATCTCCATGGAGACCTTATTATGACTGATGTAGACGAACTGTACTGTGCCCGACATCTCTTTGACAAGAGCGCAGAAGCGACCCACGTTCACTTCATCGAGCGGTGCATCCACCTCATCCAGCATACAAAAAGGTGCCGGATTGAGTCTAAAGATGGCGAAGACCAGTGCCAAGGCAGTCAAGGCCTTCTCCCCCCCAGACAGCAGGGCGATGGTAGCATTCTTTTTACCGGGAGGTCTCGCCATGATGGTGACCCCCGCCTCCAAAAGATCGTCAGAGGTGAGTTCAAGCCATGCATTCCCCCCTCCAAATACTTTTGGAAACAGGGATTTTAAATCTTCATTGACCTTATCGAAAGTGTCTCGGAAGCGGATTTGTGTCTCCCGATCGATTCTTTTTATCGCCTGCTCGAGGGTCTCCAGTGCCTGCTCGAGATCCTGACACTGGTTTTCCATATAAGTGGCTCGGGTTCGCGCCTCCTCAAACTCCTCCAGCGCAGCCAGGTTGATGGCACCGAGTGCCGCCACCTGCTCCTCCAACGCCTGGATCTCCTGCCTCAGCTTACTGCGGTCGGCCTGTAGCAGCGCCCCCTGGTCAAGCTCGGCGAAACGCACGCCGAGTTCCTCAAGCTGCTCGTGTAGCGCCTGCCTTCGCGTAAGCAAACGCTCACGTTCAAGCCGCAGTTGTGCCAGCGTCTCCTGTAGGGCCACCAGATGCTTATGATCGCCCTGGCGCCGCTTTTCCAGCTCACCCAGCTCACTTTCAAGCTGGCTGAGTACCTGGTGAGTGGCCAGTTGCTCCGCCTCTAGGCGGCGCTGGGTCTCGAGCAGCGGCGCTAAATCGACGGCCTCAGTGGCATCCGGCGCCTTGAGCTGCATCAGCTCACCACGCACCCGCTCTAGTTCGGTGCGATGCAGCTCCCCCAGTTGCCGGCGCTGCTCCTGCTCCAACTGCCCGCGCTGGCGCTCGGCGCGGGCTAGCTCACTGCCGTTGCGGGCGGCGGCCACTGCGGCCTCCAGCGCCTGTTGCCGCTCTTGCGCCTCACGCAGGCGCTCATCGTGCTCACCCCCCAGCGCCTGCCAGTGAGCAAGCTGCTCTTCGAGCTCAAGGATCAGCGCCTCACGATCTTCAAGGCGGGTCTGCTCCTCGGCAAGCTGCGCCCCCAAGCGCGCCAGCTCGGCTACGATCTCGGCCTGACGCTGCCCCCGCTCGGTCAGCCTGCCCTCCTGCAACCGCCACGCCTCACGCGCTTGCTGCAAGGCAAGCTCTGCCTGTTGCAACTGGGCCAGGGCCCCCTCCTGCTCTTCAAGGAGAGTAATTCGTGTCTCTTCACGTTCGGCCAATGACCGTGATAGCGCCTGTTCCTGTCGCGACAGGGTGGCGATGGCCTCACGCAGATGCTCCTGCTCCGCCAGCATCGCCAGGGTGCCAAGCCGTTTGCCATCGGCACGATCCACCCAGTTCACCCCAAACCAGTCACCCGCCGGCGTGATCACCGACTCGCCCGGCCCCAGCGTTGTGGCGCGTTGCCGCGCCGCCTCGAGATCCGGCGCGGTAAAGATGGCGTTGAGAAACGCGGGCAGATGCGCCCCTTGTACCCAGCAGGCCAGCGTGCCTGTCACGGCGCGGCCCGCAGGCCCCACCACCCGGCCACTTTCGACCTGCTGCCAGCGATCGTCCCCTCGGGCGGTGAGCCAGTGGCCAAGCACCTTGTCGAGCGCCGGCGCCCACTGCGCATCCAGCGTCAACTGCTCCCCCAATACGCCCTCCTGCCGCTCGCCTAACAGCTCGGTCAACGCTTGCAGACGAGCCTGCCGTTCACGTAGGGCCGTTTGTGCTTGATGCCACTGCGCACGCAGGGCCGGCAGGGCCGCCTCCAGCGCCTCATGTCGCTGGCGCAGCGACCCCTGATGCTCGGATGCGGCCGCACGGGCGTGTTCGAGCGGGGCAAGATCGGGCAAGGGCGGCTCATCCCCACGCGACTCTCGTTCATCTTCCAGCTTGAGGCGAGCCAGACGGGTGCGGGCCAGCAGCTCATGCTGGTGCTGTCGCTCGCCCCTTGCCTGAGCCAGCGCACCTTGCTGCATGGCCAATTGCTGTTGCCACTGTTCGCGGGCCGCGCGCCACTGCTCCACCTGTTGCCCGCCCTCCTGTTGACGGGCCAGGCCCTCCTCTTGGCGCGCTTCGGCCAGCTCGAGGCGCACCTCGGCCTGCTCCAGCGCTAGGGTGGCCTCAGCCAGCGCCCGCTCTTCGCTCTCCAACTGCAACTGCAACGCCGCCATCCGCTCGCCCAGCGCCGCACGCCGGCTCTGCCACTCGCGTCCCTGCTCGGCCTGGTGCAGCCCCTGCTGCTCTAACCGAGCGATAGCTTGGCCACCGAGGAACAATTGCTGCTGACGATCCGCCTGTTCCGCCTGCCGCTCCTGACGTGTGGTGGCGAGGATGAGGCTCCTGGCCTCATCCTGAGTGCGCCGGGCATCAAGCTCGGCCAATGCCCGCTCGTGTTCACTCAGCGCCCCCTTGATCTCAACCAGCCGGCTCTCAATGCCCCATAGCTCGGAGCCGACCAGCTCACTGCGCGCCGCCCGACTGCGCGCCTTGAGCTGGCGATAGCGCTCGGCAGTCTCGGCCTGTTGGCGCAGGTGCTCCAGTCGCTCCCCCAGCTCGCCGCGAATGTCGCCAAGGCGTTCGAGGTTGTCACGGGTGTGGCGGATGCGCTGCTCGGTCTCACGCCGACGCTCCTTGTAGCGCGATACCCCTGCGGCCTCCTCGAGAAACAGCTTGAGGTCGGCTGGGCGCGACTCCACCAGCCGACTGACGGTGCCTTGCTCGATGATGGCGTAGCTGCGCGGGCCGAGGCCAGTGCCAAGGAAGAGATCGGTTACGTCCTTGCGCCGGCACTTCTGGCCGTTGATGAAGTAGTGGTTGCTGCCGTCACGAAAGACTTCGCGACGCACCGCTATCTCGGTGAAACGCCCGAATTCGCCCGGCACCCGGTTGTGGGGATTGTCGAACACCAGCTCAACCGACGCGCGCGAATGGGGCGGCCGGTTGGTCGAGCCGTTAAAGATGACATCGGTCATGTTCTCGCCGCGCAGATGGCGCGCCGAGCTCTCTCCCAATACCCAGCGCACCGCATCGATGACGTTGGACTTACCACAGCCGTTGGGGCCGACCACGGCCGTCATATCCGCAGAAAGGCTGATTTTGGTCGGCTCCACAAACGACTTGAAACCGGCAAGCTTGATCAATTTCAGGCGCATGGGAGGGGGAGGTGATCTCGATAGGTGTGGCCGGCAACTTTACCAAATCAAGGGCTTGTTTGTAATATGCGGCTATCTTCGCTCATTTGATGGACACCCCATGACACAACCACTGATGAAGGACTCGGTTGGCGGCGCCGACTATTTTCTGCGCGGCTTCGCCCTGATCCGGCGCCCAGGGATCCGCGCCTTCGTGCTGATCCCCCTACTGGTCAACTTCGTGTTGTTCGCCGGGGCCTTCTATGCCCTGCTGCTGCAACTCGACAAGCTGTTTGCCTGGCTGCATGGCATGATCCCCGAGTGGCTCTCCTGGCTCGACTATCTACTCTGGCCTCTGGCGCTGATCACCGTGCTGGTGCTCTTCTCCTTCTTGTTCAGCTCGGTCGCCAACTGGATTGCCGCCCCCTTCAACGGCCTGCTGGCCGAGAAGGTCGAACAGGTACTGACCGGGGAGAGTGCCGCGGACACCGGGATGCTGGACGTGGTCAAGGATATTCCGCGCACCCTGAGCCGTGAGTGGATCAAGCTCAAATACTACCTGCCCAAGGCCATCGGCTGCCTGATCCTGTTTCTCATCCCCGTGGTCGGACAGACGGTGGCTCCCGTGCTCTGGTTCCTGTTCAGCGCCTGGATGATGGCGATCCAGTATGTCGACTACCCCTTCGACAACCACAAGATCGACTTCATCACCATGCGTGAGGCTCTCAAACAACGCCGTGGTAAATGCTTAAGCTTCGGCGCGCTGGTCACGCTGTTTGCCTCCATTCCGGTGGTGAACCTGTTCGTCATGCCAGTCGCCATTTGTGGTGCTACGGCCATGTGGGTCGATCACTACCGCCCGGCCTACCGAAACACAGGAACCCCCTGACAGCCGAGCATGAAAAGGGGCGTAATACGCCCCTTATTCATTAGAAAAACTAACATGAATTTTTTAACGTTGTCCCGTCATTCCTTGGTTGATAGCATTCGCGCTTTCTATTAACCCTGGGATTCCTCATGCTTTACGCCCTCTTTATCATCGGCCTCGTCGCCGAAGGCATGACCGGTGCCCTGGCGGCCGGTCGCCGGCGCATGGACCTGTTCGGCGTCATCATCATCGCCTCGGCCACCGCGATCGGCGGTGGTACCATCCGTGATGTGCTGCTCGGCCACTACCCGCTCTTGTGGGTGGAGCATCCCGAATACGTGGTTCTGGTAGCGGCCGCCGCCATGGTCAGCGTCGCCTTCGCCCCCCTGATGCGCTACCTCACCAAATTGTTCCTGGCGCTGGATGCTCTGGGGTTGGCGGTCTTCTCCATCTTCGGGGCGGCGCGAGCACTGGATATGGGGCACGGCATGGGGATCGCCTGCATCATGGCGGTGGTGACGGGGGCCTTCGGCGGGGTACTGCGGGATCTGCTCTGCCAACGCTTGCCGCTGGTGTTTCGCCGCGAGCTGTATGCCGCCGTTTCGCTCATCACCGGCATGCTCTACTGCGTCGCGCTGGATCAAGGTCTGCCGAAGGATTGGGCCACTTTTGGCGCGATCGGGATCGGCTTCGTCTTGCGTCTGCTGGCGGTACGCTTCAAATGGGGCTTACCCACCTTCCACTACCAGTTCGTGACCCATTGAGATCAAAAAAGCGCCCCACAGGGCGCTTTTTTCATGTTGTTTCGCTCAGTTGATCCCTTCCGAGCTAAACAGGGCCGCCTTGCCGGCGATAAATTTGACCTGGATGTTCTTCTTCTCCTTGCCCCAGATGCAGCTGGAGGTGCCGAGCACATCGTCACAACGATCGGCTTTACCCAAAATGGTGGCCACCTCGTCATAGGTCATGCCCATCTTGAGCTGCTCGTAGTGCTCACGATCCAGCTTGCCGCAGCCGGCAAGCAACAGGGCCAGCATGGCGGCCAGTGCGATACGCATTATTCAACTCCTACTGAGTACGAAAGTACCGATAGGGTAATGGCAGAAGAGGGGGATAGCCAGTGCGCAAGAGCCCTTTGACTACCAGCGGCGCACCGGACCGGTATCGAGGTGAACAAAATTGTCGTTCGGGTAGTAACCTACCCCACCCACGCTCAGTTGGAGTGCCGCCTGACGCAGATGAGTCAGCTGCACACCCGGCATGCGGATATCCACCGCCTGCCCCAGTGTGTGGTAGCTGCGCTTGGCCACACCACGGCTGTGGCGACGTTTCTGGTTATTGGTAGCCAGTGAGCGGTAACCGGAGATGAGCTCGATCTGCCCCTTGCGCCCTAGCTTGTGCTGCAACAGAAAGAGTTGATCGAACAGCTTGCGATCGATGTCGAACACTTCGTTGCGACGGTGATCGCGCAGGATGTGGTTGAGCTCGGCCAAGCCATCCGGCAGATAACGACCATTTTCCCAGTAACTAGCCCTGACTTTTTCGCCGGTGTTGAGGTTATGGATAACCAACTCGCGGCTAGTGGTGCTGCGGCTAGCCTGGGCAGTCTGCGGCAGCAGGCCGGCGGTGAGCAGCAGGCCGCTCCCGAGCAGCAGTTGTCGACGGCTGATCCCTTTGTCCAACATGGCGATTTTTTACCCTAAAAGATGTAACAACCGTCCGACACTACCCGCCAGAGCGGTGAACTGTCAAACCCGAGGCTCAAAAAATGACACCCGGCAGCGGCCGGGTGTCACAAACGTGATAATGGTCACGACGTCTTTCGTCACAACACGCTCTTAAAGCTGCCCTTGTCGAAGCCGTAGATATCGTTACGGAAGTGCTGCTTGCCCTCACCGTCGATCCAACTGCTCCAGTAGACGGTGAACACCGGCACCGGCGTCGAGAGCGGCATCCAACGGGTGGTGGTCTGCTTGAGCAGGCCATTGATCTCCTGCTGTTTGCGCGGGGTCGGTGCCAGCAGCAGTTGCGCCAGATTCTCCGCCTTCTCGACCCGCACACAACCGGAGCTCAGTGCCCGCGCTCCCTGCTCAAACAACCCCTTCTTCGGGGTCGAGTGCAAATAAATGGCATCGTTGTTTGGCAGGTAGAACTTGTAGCGGCCGAGGGCATTGTGATCGCCCGGCTTCTGGCGCAGGCGATAGGGGAAACCGGAGGCAAGCGCGTGGCTCCACCCCTCAGGGGAGAACTGCACCGGATTGCCTTGGCCGTCGATCACCTCGATCTGCTGACGGGAGAGGTAACCGGGATCGCGCGCCAGCTTAGGCAGAATGTCTTTGCGCATGATGGAGGTCGGCACATTCCAAGAGGGGTTGATCACCACGGAGCGGATCTCGCTGGCCAGGATAGGGGTGGCCCGCAGTTGCTGGCCGACGATGACACGGCTGGTGAAGATCTCGCGCCCCTGCTCGACCACGCTCAGGTGGTAATCGGGAATGTTGACCAGTACGTAGCGCTGCTCAGGCAGGCGGTCGACCACATCACGCCGCCACAAGTTGCGCAGCAGCAGGCGGGCACGCGCCTCCGGGCCGGTGCTGAGCCAGCTCTGGGTCTGCCGGCCTATGATGCCATCGGCAGTCAGGCCATGACGGGACTGAAACGCCTTGATGGCGCTCAGGGTCTCACCGTCATAGATGCCCTCGCTGTCATGATCCTGCTGCATGTCACCGAGCACCACCAAGATCCTGCGGATCTCGGCCAGAGAGGGGGAGCTCTCCCCCTCACGCAGGGTCGGAATGGAGAGAGCAGGCCAGCGATCAGCCATTGGCAATGCCAGTAGCTTTTGCACCTCGTTGCGCACGATGGCGTATTCGGACACCGAGGGGCGCAGCGCCGTCACCGCATCGAGCAAGCCCTTGGCCTCGATGCTGGGGGCCGCCTTGGAGAGATCCACCGTCATACTGCCGATCTGTTCACGCGAGACGAAATCGAGCCCGCGCCAGATATGCTGGAAGCGGCTCAACTTGCGAAATGCCTCATCATAGAGGGGGCCACGCTGCTCTTCAGGCGTGGTTTGCAGCGATTTCCACAAATGGACGAAATCGGGATGGAACTGGGCCAGCGCGGCCTCAAACAGCTGTTGCTGTAACTCTTCGCGGGCCGCGACCTCGCTTCCCCAGTCATGGGAAACCCTGTCAGTAGCCGCAACCACGGCAGACACCTCATTGGCCTGCACCGCGGTAACCGGCCAGCATCCCAACCAGATCAGATTGGCCAATGCCAGCCATAACCTCATACCCATATCTACCTCAAACCCTACATGGCGGCAGACCAGCTGCCTTCGCAAAAGCCGAAAAACGAAGTATCCCCATATTACGGGCGCACCCCTACCGGCGCGTAGCGGCGCAGAAGCGCATCATACTCTCGGTCAGCCTGAAAGGCAGCCAGGGCTTGATTGAATTGTGCCACGAAGGCAGGGTCAAACCGCCGTTTGGATAGCATGAATCGGGTCGGAATAGCGATGACCCTGGCTTGGTGCGGTACAATGTTCGGCAGCAGCCCCGACTGCTCCAGCATCCAGCGAGTAGCAAACGCATCCCCGAGAAATCCATCGATACGCCGCAACTGCAACTTGCCGTAGTTGCGCTCCTCCTCAAGCAAAGGGGTCACCTGATTGGCATGGTTCGCCAATAACCCCATGATGGGCTCACCATAGTTAAATTCACGCGTCGTACCCAGACGCTTCCCTTCTTCGAGCCACGCCTCCAGAGTCACTGCGCCATTTTGCTCCCCCCGGCGCACCCACAGCAGGATCACCCCAGGACTATAGGGGACAGAGAAATAGGCATAGCGGCGACGAGCCTCACTCTCCGTCGCCTCCATCGCAATATCGAGATCGCCGCTAGCCACCTCTAACAAGGTGCGCTTCCAGGGGCGCTCGCGAAACACCTCGTAGCAGTCCATTCGCTTGGCAACGGCCTCCAGTACCTCTACGGCAAAACCGGTGAGCACCTGCTCCTGATTACGGTAGTGGTAGGGAGGCCAGTCGTCATAACCAGCCCGCCATGGACGCTCACAGCCCGCCTCGGCCACGCCACTTAACAGCATCACGATCCATATCCAGCATTTCATGCTCACCATCCCTGTTCACCAGGCTGCTCAAATCGGACTCAAAGTAGCACGTTCATCACCCGTTTTACCGCCCAATTTTTGAGAGATTGACCGCATCCTGCTGTTTTGCAGGATGGTCTGAGCGGCGTTTAAATTCCGAACAAAATTTATTTTTGTGACCCACTAGGCTTTTCTGGCAAATTGATTAGCATGTGCGCTTGAAAGCCCCTTCTGTTCTATGAGAGAGCGAGAGTCTAGATGTTCAAGAAAGCCGGTTTCGCATCAGCCATTCTGGCCCTGAGCGGATTCTATCTTTATACCCTTTACCTGGCGGCCCACCCCCAGGTCAGCCTCTCTTATCGCCTCTATTACATGGAGGGTAAGACCCAGTTCTGGGAGCACAACTCAGACCTGGTTTACCACACCGGTAATCAGCTCGATTTGGCCAAGCCAAGCCGCTTCCTCTCCAGCGAGGGGTGGGCCAGCAAGCCGACCGCGCAGGGAACCCAGCTACAGGGGGAAGGCGGACTCTACTTCGTGCTGTCCAAGCAGCCCGACGCCCTGACCGTGCTGGCCAAGGTGGATAGCCCCAAGGCAGGCACCCTGCTCAAGGTGGCCCTCGGCCACAACTGGACCACCACCATCAAACTGGCCAAGCAGGGACTTAACGAGGTCAAACTCAACCTGCCGGGCAACCTGCTCAAGGCGGACCCGAGCCAACCTAACTTCCTGGCCATCTCGACCCCCGAGCCGTTGAATTTTCACACCGTGCAGATGAAAGTCGCACAATAGAACACGTCGCTGCCTTCACAATAAGGATGTCACTCCATGTCGAATACTTCTTTCCGACTCTCGTTGGTCGTCCCTGTCTATAACGAGGAAGAAAGTATCGATGCCTTCATCGCCGCCATCGACGATGAACTTGCCCCACTCAAGGATCAGCTCGAGATCGTCTTCGTCAACGACGGCAGCCGTGACCGCACCTGCGAGGTGGTCGAGCAGGCCATTGCCCGCGATCCGCGCGTGACCCTGGTCAATCTGGCGCGCAACTTCGGCAAGGAGGCGGCCCTGACCGCTGGCCTGCACCAGGCTCAAGGGGATGCCGTGGTGCCGATGGATGTGGACTTGCAAGATCCGCCGGCCCTGATCCTGGAGTTCGTCAAGCTGTGGCAAAGCGGCGACTATGACACCGTCTACGGCATCCGGGTCGATCGCAGCGCCGACACCCCGATGAAGCGCCTCACCGCCGGCGGCTTCTACCGTTTCTTCAACGCCCTCTCGAGCCAGACCAAGCTGCCGGAGAACGCCGGTGACTTCCGTCTCATCGACCGCCGCGTGGTCGAGGCCATCAAGCAGCTGCCCGAGCGCAACCGCTTCATGAAGGGGCTGTTTGCCTGGGCGGGCTTTCGCTCGGTCGGCGTTCCCTATGAGCGTCCGGCGCGCCACGCCGGTGAGACCAAGTTCAACTACTGGAAGCTGTGGAACTTCGCCCTCGATGGGCTGCTGAGCTTCTCCAGCTGGCCGCTGCGGGTGTGGAGCTACGTGGGCGTCGGCGTCTCTGCCGTGGCCTTCCTCTACATCCTCAAGATCATCACCCAGGTGATCTTCTTTGGTATCGACGTGCCCGGTTATGCCTCGCTGATGTCGGTGGTGCTGTTTCTCGGCGGGATCCAGCTCATCTCCCTCGGCATCATCGGCGAGTACATCGGCCGCATGTTTGTCGAGGTGAAGCAGCGCCCCGTTTACCTGATTGAAGGGGTCTATGGCGAATATGCCCGCCGCACCGAGCCGCAGGCTCAAGGCAAGGAGCAGGGCGAGGCATGATCTCCCGCGATGAGTTTTGGCGTCTGGTGCGCTTCGGCTTCGTCGGCGGCGGCGCCACCTTGGTGGATCTGGGCACCTCGTTTGCCCTGTTCCACCTGTGGCCCGGCATCTCGGAGCACCTGGTTACCACCTTGGCGTTTGCCGTGGCCTTCTGGTTCTCCTTCTTCGGCCACCGCTACATCACCTTCCAAAAGCAAGGCGCCGCCAGCAAGTTCCTGCTGGTTGCCCTGTTCTCACTGTTGGTACGCAACCTGATCCTAAGCGCTCTGCTGTGGGGGGGGCTGGCCGGCCTGCTGCCGGTGGTGATCGCCACCCTGACGGTGACCATACTGACCTATCTTCTGTCTCGTATCTGGGTATTTGCCTGATGAGTGAATCTGCACTGACGGGGCCTTACCGCCCCTCCCTGCGTCTGAGCCGCCAAGACTGGTGGCTGGTCATTGCGGCATTTTTGCTAAGCCGCATCGCCCTCTATGGTTTTGGCTATGCCGGCGTCCACCTCTATGGCAACCCGCAGCTCGGCCCCTTCCAGGCCTATTGCCAGTTCGACTGCGTCTGGTTTATGCGCATCATCGAGAACGGCTATGACCTCTACCCGCGCTGGCTGAGCAAGGGCAACGCCGCCAACTGGGCCTTCATGCCGCTCTACCCCATGCTAAGCGGCGGCCTCTCCAAGCTGATCGGCGGCGACACCCTGACCGCCTTGATGCTGGTGGCCAACACCGCCTTCTTCTTCGCCCTGCCAGCCATGCTGTTGGTGATGCGCCAGATCAAGATGGACGAGGAGACCGCCCGCTTCGGGGTCTGGCTGCTGGCCTTCTCCCCCTTCTCGGCCTACTTCGTCTCGGGTTATGGCGAGTCCATGTTCATGCTCTTCATGCTGCTCATGTTCCTGTTCGCCTACCGCCAGCAGTGGCTGCTGGTCGGCCTCATCGGCATCCTGATCTCGAGCACCCGCAACCTCGGGGTCATGATGGTGTTCCCGGTGCTGATCCTGGCGTTGCAGGCCTATGGCTGGCGCGAGTTCTTCCGCTTCACCGAAAATGCCTTCAAGGTGGTGCTGACCCTGTGGCTGATCCCGCTTGGCCTCTTCTCCTACATGTTCTACCTCTATCACCTGACCGGCGATGCGCTGGCCTTCAAACACATCCAAGTAGCATGGGGCCGGGCAATGGATAGCCCGCTCGACTGGTGGATCAGCGGCTTTGAGCTGGGGGGGCGTAAGATGTACCTCTCCATCATGGTGATGTTCGGCTGGGCGCTGAACCTGTGGTTATTTAGCCAAAAGCGCTGGGCCGAAGCGACCCTGATGGTCATCTGCTGCACCATACCGCTGATGACCGGCCTCAACGCCATGCCACGCTACATGTTCGGCCTCTACCCCACCCTGCTGGCGATCATCCTCTTCAGCCGGCGCTGGCCGGCGCTGCGACCCGCGATATTGTGCCTGAGCGGCATGGTGGCCTCCTTCATTGCGGTGGCCTTCGTCAACGCCAAGTTCTTCACCGTCTGACAGACGAAAAGGGGCCTTCCGGGGCCCCTTTTTTATTCCATCTCATTGAAACCGTTGTCATTTCAAAGCAGTTCACAGTTCCGGGCCAAGCCTGTCCCCCTTTCCCTCCCCCGGCGCCTAGAATGGGGACAACTCGTTTACCCCGTGTCAAAGGATTGCCCATGTACCGCTCGCTCACGCCACTGTGCTTCGCCCTGCTGACCGCCCTGCCGACCCTGGGTCAGGCAGCCGCGCCCCTCTATCTCACCGTCGACGGCAAGCCGATTGCAGCCCCCTTCGATGGCGGCAAGGTGATTCATCCCCTGACCAAGGGCAGTTACCAGATCCAGATCACCGATGACGGCCGCCTCTGCGGCCCGGCCGAGGCGGCCCCGCTGCCGTTTGGCAAGGCCCTGCCACTGGCCGAGTGCGGCAAGGCGAAGGCCTACCAACTGCGGGTCATGCTGCCCGGCGACTATGAGTTCTCTTTCGATGAGCAACGCACCACCCTCAAGGTGCTGCGCGCCACCAAGAAGGGGGTGGTCACTCGCACCCCACCCGAGGTGGAGTGTGCCCGCTGGGACGGTGGCCCGGTCACCGCCTCCGTCAAGGGGGTATGGCCGGACGGCACCCGGCTGCGCGACGCTTACTCGGGGCAGGAGGGCGTCGTCAAGGGCGGCAAGCTGACCCTGACCCCCTCAGCCAGCAGCGGTGGCCTGCTGCTGCTCGAGCCGGTCAACGCCGCCAAGCGCGCCCCCTTCGATTGGGATCAGGCCAGCGTCTACTTCCTGCTGACCGACCGCTTCAACAATGGCGATCCCAGCAATGACAACAGCTTCGGCCGTCAGAAAGATGGCAAGGATGAGGTGGCCACCTGGCACGGCGGCGACTTTAAGGGATTGACCGAGAAGCTCGACTACATCAAGGCGCTCGGCATGAACGCCATCTGGATCACCCCCATGGTGGAGCAGATCCACGGTTTTATCGGCGGAGGTGAGCAAGGTAGCTTCCCCTTCTATGGCTATCACGGCTATTGGGCGCTCGATTTCACCAAAATAGACCCCAACTACGGGGATGAAGAGAGCCTGCGTACCCTGGTCGATGAGGCCCACAAGCGCGGTCTGCGGGTGCTGCTCGATGTGGTGATGAACCACGCCGGCTACGCCACGCTGGCAGATTTGCAGGATCTTGGCCTCACCTCGCTGGCCCAGAACACCGGCAAGCTGCCCGAGCACTGGAACAGCTGGACCCCGAGTGGCGGCCTCGACTGGCATGGCTACAACCAGTTCATCAACTACCAGTCCAATGACTGGAGCAAGTGGTGGGGCAAGGATTGGGTTCGCGCCGGTCTGCCCGGCTATCCGCAACCCGGCGTTGATGACGTCACCGGCAGTATCGCCGGCATGCCCGACTTCCTGACCGAATCGAGCAAATCGGTCGACTTGCCCGAGTTCCTCAAGCGCAAGGCCGATACCCGCGCCACACCGATCCCGGGCGCCAGCGTCAGCGACTATCTGGTGGCATGGCACACCGACTGGGTGCGCCGCTTCGGCATCGACGGCTTCCGCGCCGATACCGTCAAACACCTCGAGCCGGCCGTCTGGGCCAAGCTCAAGGCCGCCGGCAATGCCGCGCTCAAGGAGTGGAAGAGCGCCAACCCGGACAAGAAGCTCGACGATCTCCCCTTCTACATGGTGGGTGAGGTGTGGGATCACGGGGTGAGCAAGGACTTCTGGTACCAAAACGGCTTCGACTCGCTGATCAACTTCGACTATCAGCGCGAAGGGGCACTCACTCACGCCCAGTGCATGAGCCAGGCTGAGCCGACCTATGCCTCCTACGCCCAGCGCCTCAACACCGACCCCAACTTCAACGTGATGAGCTACATCTCCTCTCACGACACCAAGCTCTTCTTTGGTGACTATCAGGACGTGGCGCTGCAAAAGCGGGTCGCCAACAGCTTCCTGATGCTGCCGGGCGGCGTGCAGGTCTACTACGGTGACGAATCCGGCCGTGGACTGGCCAAAGATGGCGGGGTGTTTGACCAGGCGCTGCGCAGCGATATGAACTGGAGCGAGCTTGGTAGCGGCGACAAGGCCGGCCTGCTGCGTCACTGGCAGAAGATCGGCCAGTTCCGCGCCAGCCACCCCGCCATCGCCAGCGGCAGCCACAAGAAGCTCTCCGACGCGCCCTACAGCTTTGTGCGCGAGAAAGATGGCGACAAGGTGGTGGTGGTGTTCGCCGGTCGCAACTGAGCCGCATGAAGACACGAAGGGCCCTCACGGGCCCTTTTTTCGTTTATGCCTTGCAGTGACCGGAAAACAGCCTAGCATGGGGGCCTCCCTTGGTTTTTCTGGACAATAAGGACATGTCTCGCCTCAAAAAAGAGCTGGGTCTGTGGCAGGGAATGGGGTTGCTCGCCACCTCGTTGCTCGGTACCGGCATCTTCGTCGTACCGGCCACCGCCGCCGCGCTCGCCGGCAGCGCCTCCCTCTGGGCCTGGCTGCTGCTCATCACTTTGGTGCTGCCTATCGCCTTCACCTTCGCCCGCCTCGGGCGCCGCTACCCCCATGCGGGCGGTGCACCGCACCTGATCGGCCTGGCCTTCGGCAACGGCGCCGAACGCTTCTCCGCCTTCCTGTTTCTGGCCGTGCTACCGGTCGGCTTGCCGGCGGCGCTCTCCATGGCGGCCGGCTTCTGGCACGCCCTGTTCGAGATGAACGCCGTGACGCTCTGGCTGGTGCAACTCGCCACCCTGCTCGGGGTCTATCTGCTCGGCCTGCGCGGTGCGCGCTCCTCGGGCAACCTGCAACTGCTGATCGCACTGGCAATCCTGGCGCTCACCCTGCTGGTGTGGTTCAAAGGCGATCTCGCCATCAGTGACGGCGTCCGAGCGCTGCCGACCCAGGCCGAGTGGCCCGCCATGAGCACAGCGCTGGCGGTAATGTTCTGGTGCTATGTGGGACTCGAGGCCTTCGCCCATCTCGGCGAGGAGTTCAAGCGGCCGGAGCGGGACTACCCGCTGGCCCTGCTCGGCGGCGTGCTGCTGGCCGGCGTCATCTACTGGGCCAACTCGGTGGCGGTGCTCAAGTTCGGCCACTACGGCAGCGAGGCGCAGAACACCACCGCCATCCCGGCCCTGCTGGCCGATCTGTTCGGGCCCGAGGCCAAGGTGCTGGCCGCCCTGCTCGGCTACCTCTCCTGCTTTGCCAGCATCAACATCTACCTGCAAGGGTTTGCCCGCCTGATCTGGAGCATGGCCAGAGAGGGTAAGCTGCCGGCGCCGCTGGCCCGCCTCACCGCCCGTGGCTCACCGCTCAACGCCCTGAGCTTGGTGCTCGGCGTCTGCCTGCTCTCCATCACCCTGATCCTGTGGTGGCAGTTGCCCCTCGACAAGCTGATCCGCTACGCCAACGGCAACTTCATCCTGGTCTACCTGCTGTCGATGGCGGCCGGTTTCGTGCTGCTGCCGCGCATCGGCAAGTGGCTGGCCGGGCTCAGCGCCCTGCTCTGCCTGGCGGTGTTCGTGGCGCTGGCCGAGGAGTCGGCCTATGTGCTGCTGCTCGCCATCGGCTATGGCCTGTGGCGCTGGGGGCGCCGCTGGTTAGCCACGCGCACCACCTCGAGCGCATCCCACTGACTCCGATGACAGGCCCAGCAACGGGCCTGTCATATCTGACAAGCCCTCCCGCCGGATTGTTGATTGACATATCACAAAGCCCCTTCCCTTCACCTGGGATGCGCCATCCCCCGCCACCACCGCCCATTTTTTTCACTATATCGCCCACATAAAGGGGTCATTTATTCGATTAAAGCGCCATATTGTTTCGCCAATATCCCCATGTTGTACTAGCCGCCGTTCTCATTTGTTACCGGCTTGTCACACGGCGTCACACTCATGGCTCGCATATTGATCATCGACTCCACCACGGAGCAGCACTTCCCCCTCCCTCAGGTCGAGCAGGCGTTCCTGCCGGGTCACCCGATTGAGCTGTGCCACATCGCTCACAGCGATGAGCTATCCGACGCGCTGCTGGCCAGCCAGGATGACCTGTTCCGGCCTGAACAAAAGGAGAGAGCATGAAGACCTTCATCGTCCTGCAAAACATCGTCACCTTTCGCGCCGACTGGCAGCGGCTGGCCGCCCCCGGCCAGTACGCGCTCTGCCTGCTCACCGGCGAGCAGGGGTGGGCCAACCTGAGCGATGCCCAGAAGGCCTGCTTCGATCGCATCGACATCTGCCACCCCTATGATCAGACCCGCCTCGAGCAGGCCTGCCGTACCCTGTTGCAAGAGCGCCACCTCAGCGACATGGACGAGGTGCGCATCCTCACCAACGACGAGTACTTCCTCGGCCACGCCGCGCTGCTGCGCGAGCGCTTCTCCATTCCGGGCCCGGATCACGCCGCCACCCTCCCCTTTATCAACAAGCTGCGCATGAAGGAGGTGATGAGTAAGGGCGAAGTGCCGGTGCCGCGCGCCGTCCCGTTCCTGCCCGAGCGCCTTAAGCAGGAGGGGGAGGATTACTGCCGCGAGCTGGCCGAGCACCTCGGCTTTCCCATCTTCGCCAAGCAGGTCGATTCGGCCGGCAGCGAGCGGATCGCCAAGCTGACCGATGCGACGGCCCTCGCCCTTTGGTGCCGGCAACACGCCGGGGTGAGCAACTACGAGCTCGACGAGTTTCTCGACGGGGATCTCTACCATGTCGATGCCTTGGTCTATCGGGGGGAGGTGCGCTCGCTCTACCTGTGCCGCTACAGCCACCCCAATGCCGAGTTCATCAACGGCAAGCCGGTGGGCAGCCTGCCCCTCTCCCCGGAGGACCCCCTGCACGCCCGGCTGGTGGCGTTCAACCATCAGGTGTTTCGCGCCCTCGGCCAGGTGCCTGACGGCGCCACCCACCTCGAGCTGTTCCACACCCGCGATGACCGGCTGGTCTTTCTCGAGATCGCCGCCAGGGCGCCGGGGGGCTGGATCCCGCAGATGCATGCCCGCTGCTCGGGGCGCAACATCGAGGAGCAGCACTTTCTGGCCCAGATGGGCCGCCTGCCCCCGCCCGACCTCGAGACCGGCGAAGTGGCCGCCTGGGTCTGGTATCCCCAGCGCCCCGGCCAGCACGCCCACACCCGCCATCCCTTGCCGCTACAGAGCCAGCATCAGGCGAGCTGGGAAGTCGCCCACGGCGCACCGCTCATCCAGCCCCAGAGCGTGCGCGACCGCATCGGCGGCGTCCTGCTGTGGAGCCGCTCACGCGCCCTGCTGGAGGCCGACTTCCGCTGGCTGGTCGAGGAGTTTTGCCCCTATCAGGCCGCCAAGGAGCAGGAGACGCAGCCGTGACCCTGGGTGCCATGCTCAGGCTCTGGCTACCCAGTGCCATCAGCGTCAGCCTGCTCAACCTCGAGTTGCCGGTCATCTCGCTGATCCTGGCCGCCAGCAACCTGGCGGCCAGTGCCGACTATGGGTTGGCGCTCAGTACCTTCATGTTCGCCAACGCCTTTGTCTTCCCGCTCTGCACCCTGGTCGTCAAGGAGCGCAAGCGGCGCGAGGTGCTGGTCGCGGCGGCGCTGCTGGCCCTGACCACCTTCCTGCTCTTCAACGCCGCCATCGCCGGGTGGGATGCCGGCCGCGGCGGCCACCTCGCCACCTTGCTGCATCTTTTCTCCTTCTCGCTGCTGGCGGTGGCCCTGCGCCGCTACCTGCAGGGGTGCTGCATCCTGGCTGGCGAGACCAGACCGATGAGCCGCGCCTCCTTGCTGCGGGTGCTGATCTCAACCCTCGGTTGCTATCTGCTGGTGCAGCAGGGGTGGCCGGTCGATCTGGCCGCCATCACGGCGCTGGTGGCGGCGGCATGGCTGGAGTCACTGCTGCTGGCCCTGCTGCTGTGGCGGCGCGCCATTCCCTGGCATGCGGGTCATGGCGCCGGCTACCGCTCCCTGCTGGCCCCCTACGGGGCGGCTTTCCTGATGACCGCCTCAGCCCTGATGAGCAACCTGGTGGTGGTGCTCTGTCTGGGGCGAGTGGAGGGGGGGGAGGTGCTGCTGGCCTACTGGCCGCTCACCTTTGGCCTGCTCTGCGTGGCCATCGGCACCGTGCTCGATCTCGAGGGGATCCTGCTCAAGATCCTCGACCAGTCGCCGCCGCAGGCACTGCGCACCTTCCTGCTGTTGCAGGCGGGGCTGCCCGCCTGCCTGTTCTTGTTGCTTGGGCTGTTGTTGGATCACTACGCGCTGTGGCCCGCCGGCAGCCGCGACCTCTACCTCACCTGGCCCTTCATTCTCGGCGTCGCTCTGGTGGCCGTGCTCTGGGTGTGGCGGGGCGAGCGCAGGGCCAGATTGCTGCGCGCCAACCGGCTCGGCCCCATTCACCTGAGCGTGCCGCTGGCCCTGCTCACGCCGCTGCTGCTGTTTCACCTGCTGGTCATCCCAAATCCAGGCATGCTGATCTCGCTGCTGATCTTCGCCCTTCCCATCGCCTTGGAGCTGGGCGGCTACCTGCTGACACCCCGCTATCCCCTCCCATGGCAGGAAAAAACCGAAGGGGCCTGAGGGCCCCCATTTGCTCTCCTGACATGGTGCTGTCATCTTGGCCTCCTATCTTGCAGCCACTCCCTTTCCGTTGTCTTCAAGGATGAACATGTTGCAACACGCTCCTCTCACTCTCTCCGTCACGCTGGCCCTGCTGCTCTCTGGCTGTAATAGCTCGTCAAACGACTCCAGCGCGCCGCCGCAATCCGGTGAATATCAATACAGTACCAAGACGGTCTATCAGCCGCGTCAGGCTGGAGCCAGCTACCACGCCGCGCCGGCCGGCTTCCAGCCGGTCTTCACCGAGCTGGTGGCACGCCACGGCTCGCGCTCGCTCTCAAGCCCCAAGTACGACGTGCTGACCAAGTTGGTGTGGGAGGCCGCCGCCAAGCAGGGGGCGCTGACCGAGCTGGGTCAGGGGCTCGGCGCCAAGGTGGATGCGGTCACCGCCGCCAACCAAACACTCGGCTATGGCCTGCTCAGTGAGCTGGGAAAAGAGGAGCACGCCAACCTGGCCACCCGACTGGCCGAGCGGCTGCCCACCCTGCTGACCCAGGGGGCAAGCCCCTTGTGCCTCAAGGTCGAAACCTCGGGTAAGGATCGCGCCAACGAAAGCGCCTACTACTTCATGCAGAGCCTGGCCAAGCGGGTCAATCTGGTGGCCGATAGCAGCGACTGTTATGTCAGTCAGGAGAACCCCTCCGAGATCGACAAGGGGCTGCGTAACAAGGCCGAGCTCTACTTCCACAAGACCGAGCCCGAGGAGGCGAAATACCTGCCCGCCTTCCAGGCCTACCAGGCCTTCATCGGTGACGAGGATAACGGGGTGGCCCCCGCCCCCGAGCTGACCGCCGCCCTCGATGCGCTCAAGGCGCTGCCCCAGACCAAAGTGATGGCCCGCGAGATGCTCGAGCGCCTCTACAGCAAGCCCTTCGTCGATGAGCTGGCCGGCGGGGTGGAGTATGTGGCAGTCAATCCGGAAGATGGCGGCAAGACCTATGTGCGCGACGAGGTGGATGCCGCCCTGATGCTCTACAACCTGTTCATCATTGGCCCCGGCATGATTCGTGAGGCGCAGGCGCAAGGGGCGCCGTGGGATCTCGAGCAGTTCATCACCCCGGAGGAGTCGGCCTGGTTCTCTTATCTTTCCGATGCCGAGGATTTCTACGAGAAGGGGCCGAGCCTGAGCAGCCAGAGCGCCACCTATGCGGTGGCCCAACCCCTGCTCGATGGTCTGTTCAACGAGGTGCAGCGTCAGGTGGTGGAAGGGGCCGGCGAGCATGTGGCCAAACTGCGCTTCGCCCATGCCGAGACCATGATCCCGCTGGCCGCCCTGATGAAACTCGAAGGCAGCCGCCAGAGCGCCACACCGGGCGAGCTGATGAGCCAGGCCAACAACGAGTGGCGCGGCGGCTGGGTCTCCCCCTATGCGGCCAACATCCAGTGGGACGTCTATCGCAACCAGGCGGGCACCGTGCTGGTCAAGCAGCTCTACAACGAAAAAGAGCTGGCCTTCAAGCGCGACTGCACCCCCATCGAGGCCGGCAGCCTCTTCTATGAGTTCGGCGAACTCAAGCGCTGCTACGGCTATCAGCCCTAACCCCACCTCGTGCACGAAACAGGCCGGCTATCGCCGGCCCTACCAAGAGTGTGAATCTATCGGACAAACAGGGACACCACAGCGATAGGCTGCGGCGTCCCCCTCATGCTCCTGCCAACTCCTCAGCGGTCAGGGGGCGCAATACCCGGCAGGGGTTGCCGGCCGCCACCACGTTGGGGGGGATATCACGGGTCACCACAGAGCCTGCGCCAATCACGCTGTTCTCCCCTATGGTGACACCGGGGCAGATGACGCTGGCCCCACCGATCCAGACGTTATCCCCGATGCGCACCGGCTTGCCAAACTCCACCCCTGCCACCCGTGGCGCCACTGCCACCGGGTGGGTAGCGGTATAAATCTGCACATGGGGCGCCAGCAGCACATTGTCACCGATGTGCACCTCGCACACGTCGAGGATGGTGCAGCCAAAGTTTGCGTAGAAGTTCTCGCCCACATGGATGTTGCTGCCGTAGTCGCAAAAGAAGGGGGGCGTGATAAAACAGCGCGCGCCACGTCCTCCCAGGAGGGCGGTTAGCCGCCCCTCCCATTCGGCCGAGGTGGTGCTGTCACGGTTCATCTCCCCGAGCAGGGCCCGGCAACGCTCCCGCTTGGCCACCAGCTCCGGATCACCCGCATCATAGGGTTCACCCGCCACCATCTTGTGCCACTCAGCCCCCGGCATCCCGCTCATGCTCACTCCTTGATAAGCCACATCAGCGATTCATAGGGGCGCAACCGGCACGACTGAGGCCGCGACGGGCTCCCCTCGTAGTTGGAGATCAGCAGCTCGCCACGCCCTTGAGAGATCCCCTCGGGCAGGGCGAAATCCACCGACTCGCCGTAGAAGTTGCTCACCACCAGCAGGGTCTGCCCCTCGGCACGGCGGGCATAGGCCCAGACTTGCGCATGCCCCGCCAGCAACTCCTGATAGTCCCCCACCGTGAGGATGGGGTACGCCTTGCGCAG
The DNA here is from genome assembly GCF_014892695.1 of Aeromonas simiae. Lineage (NCBI taxonomy): Bacteria > Pseudomonadati > Pseudomonadota > Gammaproteobacteria > Aeromonadales > Aeromonadaceae > Aeromonas > Aeromonas simiae. The sequence continues at coordinate 670,524 of NZ_CP040449.1, read as the reverse complement.
ACGGACCAGATCCCGGTAGTGCCAGAACACCGAGTCCGGGTCGGCCAGGGCCGCCGTCGCGTTGAGCGTGGTGTAGTTGCCGGCAGGCGCCAGCCAGGGGGTGCCTTGGGTAAAACCGGCATTGGGGGCGGCATTCCACTGCATGGGGGCTCGCGAGTTATCACGCGACTTAGCGGCCAAAATGGCGAGGATCTCGGCCTCACTCATCCCCTCGTCACGCTTGATGGCGTAGATGTTACGGCTCTCCACATCCTGATAATCGTCGATGCACTGATAGCCGGGGTTGGTCATGCCGATCTCCTCCCCCTGATAGATGTAGGGAGTGCCCTGCAACCCGTGCAAGGTCGTGGCCAGCATCTTGGCGGCCACCACCCTGTGTTCACCCTCGTCGCCAAAACGCGAGACGATGCGTGGCTGGTCGTGGTTGCACCAGAACAGCGCCGACCACGCCTGGCCGTGCATGCCACTTTGCCAGTGGTTAAAGATGCGCTTGAGCTCGAGGAAGTCAAACGGGGCGCGCGTCCACTTGTCACCGTTCGGGTAATCCACCTTGAGGTGGTGGAAGTTGAACACCATGGAGAGCTCGGAGCCGTCCAGCGCACCGTAGCGGCGGCAGTGCTCGAGGGTGGTCGAGGACATCTCACCCACCGTCATCGCCCCCACAGGGGCAAACACGTCGCGGCTCACGTCCTGCAAGAACTCGTGGATGCGCGGCCCGTCGGTGTAGAAACGGCGGCCGTCGCCGCTCTCATCGCTCGGGAAGGCCTGATCCTTGGAGATGAGGTTGATAACGTCGAGCCGAAAGCCATCGACCCCCTTGCCAGCCCAGAAGTGGATGATCTTCTTCACCTCGGCGCGCACCGCCGGGTTTTCCCAGTTGAGATCGGCCTGCTCGCGGGCAAACAGATGCAGGTAGTACTGATCGGTGGCGGCATCGCGCTCCCAGGCACTGCCGCCGAACTTAGATTGCCAGTTATTCGGCACACCGCCATCGACCGGATCGCGCCAAATGTAGTAATCGCGGTAAGGGCTGCTCTTGTCACCCAACGCGGCCTTGAACCAGGGGTGCGCGGTGGAGGTGTGGTTGACGACGATATCCATGATGATGCGGATGCCGCGAGCATGGGCCGCCGCCAGCAGCGCCTCGAAATCAGCCATGGTGCCGTAGGCAGGATCGATGGCGTAGTAGTCGGCGATGTCATAGCCATTGTCCACCTGCGGCGAGACATAGACTGGGGTCAGCCAGATGGCATCAATTTCAAGGGTCTTGAGGTAATCGAGGCGCGCCATGATCCCCTTGAGATCGCCAGTACCGCGTGCACCGCTGTCCTGAAAACTCTTGGGGTAGATCTGGTAAATCACGGCACTCTGCCACCAGGGCGTTTGACTCATGGGGGGTCTCTCTTGTGTTGCAATCAAACGAAGTCAGGCGCGGCCAATGCCGCGCCTTGTCATATCAGATAGTGGCCAGCTTGCCGGCCGCCTGTTGGCGCTTGTAAACCAGCACGGTCAGAGCCATGGGGATGACAATCGCCACCAGCATGGCCAGGGCATAGATGGCCCAAAACTGCGGCTGGATGGAGAGGATGCCGGGCAGGCCCCCCACGCCGATACCGTTGGCCAGCACCCCCGAAAAACCGCACAGGATGGCTGCCAAGCACGAGCCCACCATGGCGCACAGCATGGGGAACTTGTAGCGCAGGTTAATGCCGTACATGGCCGGCTCGGTCACCCCGAGGTAGGCGGAGATGGCGGCAGGCACCGAGATCTCCCGCTCGTTCTCGCGGCGACTGATCAGGATGATCCCCACCACGGCTGATGCTTGGGCGATGTTGGAGAGCGCAATCAGCGGCCAGATCGGGGTGCCACCCATGCTCTGCATCAGTTGCAGATCCACGGCGTTGGTGGTGTGGTGGATACCCGTGATGACCAGCGGCGCATAGAGAAAGCCAAACAGAGCGGCACCGATCGGGGCAAACGAGCCGGTCATGGCGGCCTTGGCAGCCCAGGCCACCCCGTCACCAATCCAGCGGCCGAACGGGCCAATCAGGGTATGGGCCAGGATCACCGCCAGCAGCAAGGAGACAAAGGGTACCACCACCAGATAGAGATAGGCGGGGATGATGCGCTTCATGTTGGTCTCAATCCAGGCCAGCGCCACACCGGCCAGCAGAGCCGGGATCACCTGGGCCTGATAGCCCACCTTCTCGATGGCAAACAGGCCGAAGTCCCACACCTCGGGCACCTGTTGACCGATGAGATAGGCGTTCATCAGTTGGGGCGATACCAGGGTGATACCGAGCACAATCCCGAGGATCTCAGAGCCGCCCAATTTCTTGACCGCAGACCAGCAAACACCGACCGGCAGGAAGTGGAAGATGGCCTCGCCGAGCAGCCAAAGGAAGGCGTGAACCTGAGCCCAGAACTGGCTGGTTTCGGTGAGGGTCTTGCCATCGAACATCTTGATGTCGCCGATGACGTTGCGAAAACCGAGGATGAGGCCGCCAGTGATGATGGCCGGCAGCAGCGGCACGAAGATCTCGGCCAGATGGGAGATGCCGCGCTCCAACGGATTCATGTTCTGACGCGCCGCCTGCTTGGCGCTCTCCTTGCTACCGCCGCTCACGCCGATCTCCTCGGTCAGCGCCTTAAACCACTGATCGACCTCGTTGCCGATGACCACCTGGAATTGGCCGGCGTTGGTGAAGCAGCCCTTGACCGCAGGAATGGCCTCGATGGCCTTGGCGTCGGCCTTGGCCGGATCGTTGAGCACGAAGCGTAGCCGTGTCAGGCAGTGGCTGACGGTGGCGATGTTCTCTTTGCCGCCAATCTTCTCGATGAGCAGGGCAAGATGCTGGGTGTTGATCTTGGTCATGGGGTCGTCCCTCTGTGACGCGTGTGTGTCGTGTTCCCGTTTCTGCTTCATGCAGACAGGTTTTGGTATCGTTCCCATTCAAGATGAAACAAAGGGGAAACAGCAGCAATGGGAACGTTCCCAGATTGCTGCATTGGTCACAGAATAGTCAGGGTAAGTCGAAGAAAACTGCGATCGGGATCACAAGGTGACGCAGGGCGCGATGGTGGCGCACGGGGGCAAACCTTGCTCAATCTGGCCGAGCAACTGTGCGGCGGCCTGCACTCCGGCCCCCTTATAGCCCAGATCCAGACTGCGAGCATTGGTGAACAGGAAGGCGAGCAGCGGGTTATTGCCAAGGCCGGTCACCCGCACCTCACCACGTCCCTGCTCCTGCAAGTATTTGGCGGCGCCGATGGCCAGGGTGTCGCTGGCACAGACCAGCGCCTCGGTGGTCGGGGTCAGCAACGAGGCCGCGAGGCGATAGCCGCTCTGATGGGAGAGATCCCCGAACGCCACCCTCGGCGTCAGGCCATGTTCGGTGCAGCAGGCGAGGTAGGCATCGCGCCGGCGCGCCCCGGTGGTGAGATCGGCCGGATCGACGCCGAGGTAGGCGATATCACGTACCCCTTCAGCCAGCAGGCCTTGCACCATGGTATGGATCGCCCCCTCGTCATCGAAACAGACCGACGAGAAGCCCGGCGCCTCACGCGCCACCAGCACCAGCCGCTCACAGAAGGGGGTCATGGCGGCATAGTCGAGATCGTTAAAGGCAAACAGAATGATGCCATCCACCCCGCGCCGATCCAGCACCGTCAGGTGCTCAATCACCTTCTGGGGGGAGAACTTGCTCTCCATCAGCACCGCGTCATAGCCGCGCGGGTAGAGGGTCTCGAGCATGCCACGCACCGCCTGGTTCTCCGAGCTCGAATCGAGGCGCGAGACGATGATGCCGATCACCTTCTGGCTCTGGCTGCGCATGGCGCGCGCCGATTTGCTCGGGGTGAAGCCGTGCTGGGCGATCACCTGCTCGATACGCTGGCGGGTCTCCTCCTTGACCCTAGGGTCCTGATTGAGCACCCGCGAGACGGTCGACTTGCCGACCCCGGCAAGGCGGGCGATATCGAGGATGGTGAGCTTCTTTTCCATGGCACGGCATCAAAAATGGGGGGAAGAGGCCGTATTGTTGTAATTCGCTCCGGCAAATACAAGCCGATGGCGCTAGAATGGCCCCCCGTCTTCAACGAAGGAGAGGACGATGGATCTCCTCGCCAGCCTGCACTTCTCACTCTCGATCACCGGCCCCATCTGTCTGGTGCTGCTGCTCGGCATCGCCCTCAAGCGCCTCGGCCTGCTCCCCGACAGCTTCGTCGAATCGGCCTCACGACTGGTGTTCCAAGTGACCCTGCCGGCCCTCTTGTTTCTCAGCATGGTGCGCACCGACTTCTCGACCATGCCAAGCCCTTGGCTGATCCTCTACGGCCTGCTCGCCACCCTCACCGCCTTTGTGCTGCTCGAGCTGACGGCGACACGCTGCATCGGCGAGCGGCGCCTGCGCGGCATCTTCGTGCAGGGGAGCTTTCGCGGCAACATGGGGATCATGGGGCTGGCCTATGTGCAGAATGCCTACGGCCCTGAGGGGATCGGGGCCGCCGCCCTCTACGTGGGGGCGGTCACCGTGCTCTATAACATCCTCGCGGTGATCACCCTGACCCGCAGCCTGGGCGGGGGCCATGGCCTGCGGCCCATCGTGAAGGGGGTGGCCAAAAATCCCCTCATCATCGCCATCGTCTCGGCGCTGCCGTTTAGCCTGTTCGGAGTGGCGCTGCCCGAGCTGCTGCTCACCACCGGCAACTACTTTGCCCACATGACCCTGCCGCTCGCCCTGCTCTGTACCGGTGCCAGCCTCAACCTCAGGGTGCTGCGCGGTGGCGTCGCCCTCACCGGCTGGGCCACCGCCAACCGCCTGCTGCTGATCCCGCTGCTGCTGGTGGTCGGGGCCTGGCTGCTCGGCTTTCGCGGTCAGGCGCTCGGCATCCTGTTTCTGGTCAGCTCGACCCCGACGGCGGCCGCCAGCTACGTGATGACCCGCGCCATGGGCGGCGACAGTGCCACGGCCGCCAATATCATCGCCACCACCACCCTCGGCTCCCTGCTCACCACCAGCCTGGGAGCGGCGCTGATGGGCTATCTCGGCCTGATGGCTTGACCTTGCCCCAGCCGGCAGGCGTAAGGTCTTGCCATCGTCACACAAGGAGTAGCACCATGATCGAACTACATGTCACCGGTATGTCCTGCGGCGGCTGCGCCGCCTCGCTGCAAAGGGCGCTGGCCAGCCAGCCCGGCGTAACCCATGTCGAAGTGGATTTCGCCAGCGCCACCGCCAGAGTCGAAGGGGAGATCGAGCGAGCGGCCCTGATCGCGTTGGTTGAGGCGCAGGGCTTCAACGCCAGTTGATACCTCCGGTTAATATCTCTATTTAGAGGTAAAAGGTAGGTAAAAATTCGGTATCAGTCTGTCTTTTGGTGAATCTTGTCACAAACCACCTAAAGAAAAGGCGCAAAATTGCTGCGATTTTTTAATCAACCAGAGAAGGAAGTCGCAGCATGTCCCTCCCCATTCGCAAGACCCTGATCGCCGCCGTCCTCGGCATGACCCTCTCCCCGCTCGCCTTTGCCCTGCCCAGTGTCCACATCCTGGCCACCGGCGGCACCATAGCCGGCGCAGGCCAATCGGCCACCCAATCTAACTACGAGGCCGGCAAGGTCGCCATCGACACCCTGATCGCCGCCGTGCCCGACATGAAGAAGATCGCCGAGGTACAAGGGGAGCAGGTGGTCAAAATTGGCTCCCAGGACATGAATGACGAGGTGTGGCTGACCCTCGCCAAGCGGGTCAACGAGCTGCTGGCCAAGGATGACGTGGACGGCGTGGTCATCACCCACGGCACCGACACCATGGAAGAGACCGCCTACTTCCTCAACCTCACCGTCAAGAGTGACAAACCGGTGGTGCTGGTCGGTGCCATGCGCCCCTCCACCGCCATGAGCGCCGATGGCCCGATGAACCTCTACAACGCCGTGGTGACCGCCTCCGATCCGGCTTCCAAGGGGCGTGGCGTGATGGTGGCGATGAACGACACCGTGCTCGATGCCCGTGACGTCACCAAGACCAACACCACAGGGGTGCAGACCTTCGCCGCCCCCAACTTCGGCCCGCTCGGCTACATCCACAATGGCAAGATCGACTACCAGCGCGCCCCGCAGTACAAGCACACCAGTGCCACCCCATTTGACGTGAGCAAGCTCGACAAGCTGCCCCAGGTTGGCATCGTCTACAGCTATGCCAACGCTTCGGATCTGCCGGCCAAGGCGCTGGTCGACGCCAAGTTTGACGGCATCGTCAGTGCCGGTGTCGGCAACGGCAACCTCTACCACACCCTGTTCGACACCCTGGCCAAGGCGAGCAAGGACGGCATCCGCGTCGTGCGTTCAAGCCGAGTGCCGACCGGCTCGACCACTCAGGATGCCGAGGTGGATGACGCCAAGTACGGCTTCGTCGCCGCCGAGACCCTCAACCCGCAGAAGGCGCGGGTGCTGCTGATGCTGGCCCTCACCAAGACCAAGGATCCCCAGCAGATCCAGCGCTACTTCCAGCAGTACTGATCCCAGCAGTACTGAACCACCGAGGCGAAAGGGGCGAACACTCGCCCCTTTTTTATTGGCACGTCCCTTGCTTTAGATCCTGCGCTTGCCCCTTTTACCGAGGAATAGACATGAAACGCTGGATCCAACACTTCCATCATCTGGCTCGCCTCAACTGGGTCATGGTCTGGTTGCTGCTGTGCTGCAGCCTGATCCTGCTGTTCCCCTCCACCCTGATGGGCGGAGCCGTCAGCCGCTGGACCGAGATCTATGGCGGCTGGCTGGGTGTCGGCATGCTGGTCGCCCTCTCTTACTTCGCCAGCCAGGGGCTGCTCATCGGTTGGGAGTGGCTGTGTGACGCATGGAGTGAACGTCGCCAGCACGACCAGATGGAGCAGACCCTCTCGTTTCTCGACTTCAACGAGAAGGCAGTGCTGCGCGAGTTCGTGCTGCAACGAAAAAGCGTCATAAATCTGCCGATCACCGAGCCTGCCGTCAAAAACCTGATGGATGCGGGCATCCTCACCTACGCCTATGGCCGCCCACACAGGGAGAAAGAGGACGAGAACCAGATCCGCGCCCTGATGATCGCCCTGCCGGCACGCCCCCTGCTCACCTACAAGGTGCTGGGGCTGTCGCGCGGCAAGATGAGCGACGAGCAGGTCGAGCAGATCATGAATGCTCGCCCCAAGTTCGCCCAGAAGGGGCTGTCGCGCTAAGAGCGGCAGGAACAAAAAAGCCGGACACGTGTCCGGCTTTTTTCATCGGCAAAGGGGGGCGCCTCAGGCGGTGCGCTCCTTGAGGTAACCGGCATAATCCGGGATCTCAACCGTGAACGGCTGGTTCATGTGCGGGCAGTCCATCAGGAAATCGGCGGTCGCCTCGTTGGTAGCCACCGGAATGTTCCACACCGCCGCCAGGCGCAGCAGGGCCTTGACGTCCGGGTCATGGGGCACGGCGTTGAGCGGGTCCCAAAAGAAGATGAGCACGTCGATCTTGCCCTCGGCGATCAGGGCGCCGAGCTGCTGATCGCCCCCCATGGGGCCGGAGAAGAGACAGGTGATGGGCAGGCCGGCGGACTTGCCAAGCAGGGTGCCCGTGGTGCCGGTGGCATAGAGGTGGTGCAGCTTGAGCGCCTCTTTGCGCTGCATGACCCAGCGTTGCAGGTTCTGCTTCATGTTGTCGTGGGCGACCAGGGCAACCCGCTTGTGGGCTGCCATTTCACGTGTCGTACTGCGCATGTTCCGATTCCGTATTGACTGCGAGAAGAAGCCGCCATGCTACCCGAAAAGGGCGACCATGGGCGCATCGGCGGCGATAAGTGTGATCGCGGCTAGAGGCCGAGGGCGTAGCGCAGGGCCAGCGCCTTGAGCGGGCCGGCCCGATCCGCCAGACCAAGGCCAAGGTTGCGCAGCACCGGCAGGGGGCCGAGGCGGTTGCTAAAGCTGGCGTAGAAGAGATCCATCCCCGACTGCATCAACTGATTGTCGGGGCGGCGCCGGCGCTCATAGCGCCCCGCCAGCGCGGCGTCGTGCCACTTTTCTCCGGCTTTTTGCAGCAGCTCGCACCAGCAGGCCACATCGCGAAAGCCGAGGTTGACCCCCTGCCCCGCCAGCGGATTGATGGTGTGGGCCGCATCCCCGAGCAGCACCACCCGGCCGGCGTGATAACGGTTGGCGTGACGGCGCACCAGCGGAAAACTGCCGCGCCCGGTGACCCGAAATCCGCCGAGGCGGCTGGGGAAGGCGGCGCGGATCTCCCGCTCCAGCGCGGCCGGCTCGAGGGCCATCAGGGCGCGGATACGCGCCGGGCTGTCGTACCACACCAGGGAGCCATGCTGGCCCGACAAGGGCAGGAAGGCGCGCGGGCCGCTCGGGGTGAACTGCTGCCAGGTGATATCCTGCTGCGCCGCATCGGTGTCGATGTTGATGAGCATGCAGTGCTGGCGATACTCGAAGCGCGACACACCGATCCCCGCCAACTGCCGGGTCACCGACTCGGCTCCGTCGCAGGCCAGTACCCAGCGGGCGCTCAGCTGAGTGCCATCGGTCAGGGTCAGGGTCACCCCTTGCGGCTCCTGCTCGAGCCGGGCGAGACGGGCCGGGGTCAGGGTACGCACATGGGGGTGTTGCTCCAGCGCCGCCAGCAGACCGAGCTGCACCAGGCGGTTCTCGACTATGTAGCCAAGCTGGGGCAGCCCCAGCTCATCGGCATGAAAACGGGTGGTAAACCCCTCCCACTCCCAGGTCTCGAGCGCCCGATAGGGGCAGGCGCGCATGGCGCGGGTATGCGCCCAGCCGCCGGCCTGCTCGAGCAGGGCGACCGAGGCGGCGCTGATGGCCGAGACCCGTAGATCAAACGGCTGCTCCGCGGCAAAGGGGGCCGGTAACTCGGCCTCGACCAGCACCACCTCACGCCCCTGCTGGGCCAGCAGGGCAGCCGCTGCGGCGCCGACCATGCCACCGCCTATGATGGCGATATCACAAGATTGCATCACGCTGAAATTCCAGTTGCAGGCCACTCGGGCCGCTGACGAGGGGGGCATTGTACCCGCCTTTGCCCTCCCCTGCAGTGACCGGGCGCCACAAAAAACCGCCATGAGGCAGGAGATGGCGCGGCTGGATATTAACTGGTCAGGGGCGGCATTGCGGAGTAAAATGCCCGGTCCTTTGACCATGCCGATTTCAACACCCGCAAGAGTAGCAATGAGCAAGAAACTTCATATCAAGACCTGGGGCTGCCAGATGAACGAGTACGACTCGTCCAAGATGGCCGACCTGCTCGACGCCAGCAACGGTTATCAGCTCACCGAAGAGCCGGAAGAGGCCGATGTCCTGCTGCTGAATACCTGTTCCATCCGCGAAAAAGCGCAGGAGAAGGTGTTCCACCAGTTGGGCCGCTGGAAATTGCTCAAGGAGAAGAACCCGGCGCTGGTGATCGGCGTGGGCGGCTGCGTCGCCTCCCAGGAAGGGGATGCCATCCGCAACCGCGCTCCCTATGTGGACATCGTGTTCGGCCCGCAGACCCTGCACCGGCTGCCCGCCATGATCCGCAGCGTCCAAGAGGGCCGTGGTGCCCAGGTGGACGTCAGCTTCCCCGAGATCGAGAAGTTCGACCGCCTGCCCGAGCCGCGCGCCGAAGGGGCGACCGCGTTTGTCTCCATCATGGAAGGGTGCTCCAAATACTGCTCCTTCTGCGTGGTACCCTACACCCGCGGCGAGGAGGTGAGCCGTCCGCTCGACGACGTGCTCTATGAAATTGCCCAGCTCGCCGAGCAGGGGGTGCGCGAGGTCAACCTGCTTGGCCAGAACGTCAACGCCTACCGCGGCGCCACCCACGAAGGGGGGATCTGCTCGTTCGCCGAGCTGCTGCGTCTGGTGGCCGCCATCGATGGCATCGATCGCATCCGCTACACCACCAGCCACCCGATCGAGTTCACCGACGACATCATCGAGGTCTACAAAGACACCCCTGAGCTGGTCAGCTTCCTGCACCTGCCGGTGCAAAGCGGCTCGGATCGCATCCTGACCCTGATGAAGCGCCCGCACACCGCGCTCGAGTACAAGTCAAAGCTCCGCCGCCTGCGTGCCGCCCGCCCCGACATCACCATCAGCTCCGACTTCATCGTCGGCTTCCCCGGCGAAACCGCCGAGGACTTCGCCGCCACCATGAAGCTCATCGAGGAGGTGGGGTTCGACATGAGCTTCAGCTTTATCTACAGCCCGCGTCCCGGCACCCCGGCCGCCGACCTGCCCGATGACGTGGACATGGAAGAGAAGAAAGAGCGCCTCTACCAGTTGCAGCACCTCATCAACCATCAGGCGATGCAGATCAGCCGCGCCATGCAGGGCAGCACCCAGCGCATCCTGGTGGAGGGCCCCTCCAAGCTCAACCCCATGGAGCTGCGCGGGCGTACCGAGAACAACCGGGTGGTGAACTTCGAAGGCCCGCACAGCCTCATCGGCCGTTTCGCCGACGTGGAGATCACCGAGGTGATGCCTCACTCACTGCGCGGCACCTTCCTGCGCGGCGAGGAGGAGATGGGACTGCGTGTCGCCATGGCCCCGAGCGAGATCCTCGCTCGCCGTCCGGACAACGTGCCGGACGAGCTGGGCGTCGCCGCCTTCACCCCCCACTGATTTGCCAGCCGCCTGCCCTCGGGCGGGCGGCCTCTTCTTCACGAGGCCTCTCTTGAGCAGAAACATCACCACCGTCAACCTGCACCTTGAGCCCGCCGATAACGCCCGGCTGGCCAGCCTGTGCGGGCCGTTTGACGACAACCTCAAGCAGATCGAGCGGCGCATGGGCGTCGAGATCAGCTATCGCAACAACCATATCCAGATCCTCGGTAACGCCACCCAGGCCGAGGCGGTGGCCGGGCTGCTCAAGCAGCTCTACGTCGAGACCGCCCCGGTGCGTGGCAATCAGATCCCGGACATCGAGCCGGATCAGGTGCACCTGGCGATCCAGGGCTGCCATGCCCTGGAGCAGGGGGAGAGTGAAGCGCGCGATCCAGCCATGAGCTGGGGCAAAGAGGTCAACATCAAGACCAAGCGCGGCATGATCAAGGCGCGCAGCCAGAACCAGTCCCAGTACATCGCCAACATAGTGCGCCACGACATCACCTTCGGCATCGGCCCGGCCGGCACCGGCAAGACCTACCTGGCCGTGGCTGCCGCCGTGGACGCCCTGGAGCGCCAAGAGATCCGCCGCATCCTGCTGACCCGTCCGGCGGTCGAAGCGGGCGAGAAGCTCGGTTTTCTGCCCGGCGATCTCTCCCAGAAGGTCGACCCCTACCTGCGCCCCCTCTACGATGCCCTGTTCGAGATGCTCGGCTTCGAGCGCGTGGAGAAGCTCATCGAGCGCAACGTCATCGAGGTGGCGCCGCTCGCCTACATGCGTGGCCGCACCCTCAACGACGCCTTCATCATCCTCGACGAGGCCCAGAACACCACCACAGAGCAGATGAAGATGTTCCTGACCCGCATCGGCTTCAACTCCAAGGCGGTGATCACCGGCGACATCACCCAGATCGACCTGCCGCGCGGCGCCAAATCGGGCCTGCGCCACGCCCTGGAGGTGTTGCAGGGGGTCGATGGCCTCTCCTTTAACTTCTTCCAGTCTCAGGACGTGGTGCGCCACCCCGTGGTGGCCCGCATCGTCCAGGCCTATGAGGCGTTTGACGCCACCCAAGCGCGCCAGAAGGCCGCCCAGGATGCCGAGCGCAACCATACCAAGGAGAATCAGGCATGAGCGTGATGCTGGACTTGCAACTGGCCTGCGCCAACGAACAGGGATTGCCGGGTGAAGCCGATTTTCAGCGCTGGCTGGATGGCGCCGTGCTCGGCTTCCAGCAGGAGGCCGAAGTCACCGTTCGTCTGGTCGATGAGGCCGAGAGTCACGAGCTCAACCTCACCTACCGTGGCAAGGACAAGCCGACCAACGTGCTCTCCTTCCCGTTTGAAGCACCGCCCGGCCTAGCGCTGCCGCTGCTCGGCGATCTGGTGATCTGCCGTCAGGTGGTGGAGCAGGAAGCCAACGAGCAGGGCAAACCGCTGGAGGCCCACTGGGCCCACATGGTTGTCCACGGCAGCCTGCATCTGCTAGGTTATGACCATATCGAGGACGACGAGGCCGAAGAGATGGAGCAGCTTGAACGCGACATCATGCGCGAGCTGGGCTACGCCGACCCGTACATGGATGACGAGCAGTAACTCCCTTGAAACAGTTGGGATTTAACCTCATATCTGCCGCATCGAATTTTCCGTAAACCATCAAGAGACAAGATGACCGACGATCACCCTAGTACCGGCTCGCCGAAGAAGAGCTGGCTCGACAAACTCAGCCAACTGTTCCAAGGCGAGCCCAAGGACCGCAACGATCTGGTGGAAGTGATTCAGGACGCCGAAGAGCGCGACCTGATCGACCAGGATACCAAGGACATGATAGAGGGGGTGCTCGAGATCGCCGAGCTGCGGGTGCGGGACATCATGATCCCCCGCTCCCAGATGGTGACCATCGAGAAGACCCAGCCGCTGCCGGAGTTCCTGCCCGTCATCATCGAGTCGGGTCACTCCCGCTTCCCGGTGATCAACGAGGACAAGGATCACGTGGAGGGCATCCTGCTCGCCAAGGATCTGCTGCGGGTCGGCCTCGGTCTGGAAGAGGAGCCGTTCGCCATCGAGCGCTTCCTGCGTCCTGCCGTGATCGTCCCCGAGAGCAAGCGAGTCGATCGCCTGCTCAAGGAGTTCCAAGCCGAGCGCTATCACATGGCCATGGTGGTCGACGAGTTCGGCGGCGTGTCGGGGCTGGTGACCATCGAGGACATCCTGGAGCTGATCGTCGGCGAGATCGACGACGAGTTCGATGACGACGACAACGAGCCTGACGAGATCCGCCGCATCAGCAAGCGGGTATTCTCAGTCAGTGCCCTGACCGAGATCGAAGACTTCAACGACTACTTCGGCAGCCTGTTCAGCGACGAAGAGGTCGACACGGTCGGCGGTCTGGTGATGCACGCCTTCGGCCACCTGCCGGAGAAGGGCGAAGAGGTCGAGATCGACGGTTATCTGTTCAAGGTAATGCACGCCGATCGTCGCCGACTGCAGCAGTTACAGGTTAAGATACCGGACGACCATGTTGCAGCCCAATCAGAGCCCCAATAATCCGTGAAATCGAGACTCCTGATCACTCTGTGCGCCCTGTTCTGCGGGGCGCTTTCCGTTCTGGCATTTGCCCCGTTCGGCTACTGGCCCCTGGTACTCCCCTCTCTGCTCGGCCTCTACGCCCTGCTCGACAAGGCAAGCCCGAAGCAGGCCGCCTGGCGCGGCTTTGGCTATGCCATGGGGATGTTCCTGCCGGGGCTGTGGTGGATCCACGTCAGCATGACCTACTTCGGTGGCATCCCACTGCCGGTCGCCTTTGTCCTGCTGGCCTGTCTCTCGGCCTATCTGGCGCTCTACCCGACGCTCGCCTGCTGGGCCTTCGCCCGCTTCTTTTATGAGCGTCACTGGAGCCGCTGGCTGCTCGCCTTCCCGGCCCTGTGGCTGGTGGCCGACTGGCTACGCGGCAGCGTGATGACCGGTTTCCCCTGGCTCTGGTTCGGCTATACCCAGATCGACGGCCCCCTCAAAGGGCTCGCCCCCCTGCTCGGCGTACAGGCCATCACCCTGGCCCTGCTGCTGACCGCCTCCAGCCTGTGGCTGGTGTGGCAGAGCCGCCGCCTGATCTGGCTGGCACTGCCGACGGCGCTCATCGCCGTGGCCATGCTCTCGATGCAGCACAGCTGGGTCAGCCGTGGGGAGCCGGTGAAGGTGGCTCTGGTGCAGGGCAATATCGAGCAGTCCCTCAAGTGGGACCCGGAGGCCCTGGTGCCGACGGTGCGCAAATACCAGGACTTGAGCCGCGCCAATCAGGATGCGGACATCATCATCTGGCCCGAGTCGGCCATTCCGGCCCTGGAAAAGGAGATGGTTCCCTACCTCGAGAACCTCGACAAGGCGATGAAGGTGAACGACACCGCCCTCATCAGCGGCATCATCAACTTCGACATGGATGAGCGGCGCTTCTACAACGTGGTGCTCGGCATGGGACTGACCGATCTCGATGGCAAGCAGAGCTATCACTACCAGCAGGCCAACCGTTACAACAAGGTGCACCTGCTGCCCATCGGCGAGTACGTGCCGCTCGGGGATCTGCTGCGCCCCATCGCCCCCTTCTTCAACCTGCCCATGTCAGACTTCAGCGAAGGGGCACCGGTGCAGGAGAACCTGCTGGCCAAGGGGCTACGTCTGGCCACGGCCATCTGCTACGAGATCATCTTCCCCGAGGAGGTGCGCCGCAACGTGAAGGCCGATACCGACTTCCTGCTGACCGTCTCCAACGACGCCTGGTTTGGCAAGAGCATAGGCCCGTGGCAGCACATGGAGATCGCCCGCATGCGTAGCCTGGAGCTGGCCCGTCCGCTACTGCGTGGCACCAACACCGGCATCACGGTGGCGACCGAGGTGGATGGCCACATCATAGGCCAACTGCCCCAGTTCGAGGACGGAGTGCTGCGCGTCGAGGTGCGTCCCGCCCGTGGCATGACCCCCTACCAGCGCCTCGGCTCCTGGCCTCTCTATGGCCTGACCGCGGTGCTGCTGCTGCTGGCTCTGTGGCTGCGCCCGCGCGCCCATCCCTGGAGCGAGCGGGGCTAATCCCTACGGTTTATCCATGAAAGAGGCGCCCTGAGGCGCCTCTTTTTCTATCCGATGACCGGCCTCTCAGGGGGAGAGTGGCTCGCGCGCGAACGCGCTGGCGCCGCACTCGATACACGCCCCGAGCTGCTCGGGGCGCAGCACCGTATGGCGATGACCGCACTGGCTGCATACCATGGTGCCAAGGCCAACCCAGTCACCGGCGTGATACTCCCCCTTGTGCTCCAGCTCGGCCGCCAGCTCCTGCCATTCGACCTGGGTGCGATCAGTCGCCTCGGCCAGCCAGCCCCAGATGGAGTCTTGCAGCAGCAGGGAGAACTCAGACTCCTCCTCCGGGCGCCCCTGGTCAAAGGTGTCCAGATCGCGCTTGACGTACTCGGCAATCAGGGCCCATTCATCACGGGTCAACTCACCCGCCGCCTCCAGATAGGCCTGCACCCTGGCAATCAACCGGTTCAGCCGCTCCTCATGAAATTGACCCGCCGCTTCCCACTGGGCCCGCAGCTCTTCGATGAAGGCCTCATAGCCCTTTTTCTGCTTGTCCATGGTCTCTCCTCCCTTCCACCGCCCCCGGCCGGTTGTTGCGGCCGTCGTTACTGGGTATTCTATGGCGATTTCCCAGCTGGATGTTTCAATCCAATTCACAGATCCGGATGTCACCAATGCAAGAACAGTACGTTCCCCAGACGATTGAACCCTCAGTGCAGCAGCGCTGGGATACCCAGAAAACCTTCAAGGCCGTGGAAAAGGTCGACAAGGAGAAGTTCTACTGCCTCTCCATGTTCCCCTACCCGTCGGGTCGTCTACACATGGGGCACGTTCGCAACTACACCATAGGCGACGTCATCTCCCGCTATCAACGGCTCAACGGCAAGAACGTGATGCAACCGATCGGTTGGGACGCCTTCGGCCTGCCGGCCGAGAACGCCGCCGTCAAGAACAAGACCGCGCCGGCGCCCTGGACCTACGAAAACATCGAATACATGAAGAACCAGCTCAAGATGCTGGGTCTTGGCTATGACTGGGACAGAGAGCTGGCCACCTGCAAGCCGGATTACTACCGCTGGGAGCAGTGGTTCTTCACCAAGCTCTACGAGAAGGGACTGGTCTACAAGAAGACCTCCTCGGTCAACTGGTGCCCGAACGACCAGACCGTGCTGGCCAACGAGCAGGTGGTCGACAACTGCTGCTGGCGCTGCGACACCCCGGTCGAGCAAAAAGAGATCCCCCAGTGGTTCATCAAGATCACCGACTATGCCGACGAGCTGCTGCGGGATCTGGATCACCTCGACGGCTGGCCCGACATGGTCAAGACCATGCAGCGCAACTGGATTGGCCGCTCCGAAGGGGTCAACATCAGCTTCGCCATCGAAGGGCAAGAGGAGCAGTTGGAGGTCTACACCACCCGTCCGGACACCTTCATGGGCGTGACCTATGTGGCCATCGCCGCCGGCCACCCGCTGGCCGCTCAGGCGGCAGCCGGTAATCCCGATCTGGTGGCCTTTATCGAAGAGTGCAAGCACACCAAGGTCGCCGAAGCCGACATGGCTACCATGGACAAGAAGGGGATGGCGACCGGTCTGTATGCCATCCACCCGCTCGACGGTCGCAAGGTGCCGGTGTGGGTCGCCAACTTCGTGCTGATGAACTACGGCACCGGCGCCGTGATGGCCGTACCGGCCCACGACCAGCGTGACTTCGAGTTCGCCAGCAAATACGGCCTCGACATCAAGGCGGTGATCAAGCCGGTCGACGGCGAGGCCGACATCTCCGAGGCGGCTTACACCGAGAAGGGGGTGCTGTTTAACTCCGGCGAGTTCGACGGCCTCGACTTCCAAGGCGCCTTCGACGCCATCGCCAGCAAGCTGGAGACGCTCGGCTGCGGCAAGCGCACCGTCAACTTCCGTCTGCGCGACTGGGGCGTCTCCCGCCAGCGCTACTGGGGTGCCCCTATCCCGATGCTGACCCTGGCAGACGGCACCGTGGTGCCGACCCCGGCCGATCAGCTGCCGGTGGTACTGCCCGAAGACGTGGTCATGGACGGCATCCAGAGCCCGATCAAGGCCGACCCCGAGTGGGCCAAGACCAGCTACAACGGTCAAGAGGCGTTTCGCGAGACCGACACCTTCGACACCTTCATGGAGTCCTCTTGGTACTACGCCCGCTACTGCTCCCCGGACTACGACAAGGGGATGCTGGACGTGGAGAAGGCCAACCACTGGCTGCCGGTGGATCAGTACATCGGCGGTATCGAGCACGCCTGTATGCACCTGCTCTACGCCCGCTTCTTCCACAAGCTGCTGCGCGACACCGGTCTGGTGAACAGCGATGAGCCGTTCAAGCGCCTGCTCTGCCAGGGCATGGTGCTGGCCGACGCCTTCTATTACCACGACGAGAAGGGTGGCCGGGTCTGGGTCAGCCCCCTTGACGTGACCGTCGAGCGCGACGAGAAGGGCCGCATCACCAAGGCGGTGGACAACGAGGGCCGCGAAGTGATCCACTCCGGCATGACCAAGATGTCCAAGTCCAAGAACAACGGCATCGACCCGCAACTGATGGTGGAGCGTTACGGCGCCGACACCGTGCGTCTGTTCATGATGTTCGCCTCCCCGGCTGAGATGACCCTCGAGTGGTCTGACGCCGGTGTGGAAGGGGCCCAGCGCTTCCTGCGCCGTCTGTGGCGGATGACCTTCGAGCACGTCAACGGTGGCGCCGTGGCGGCACTCGACGTGGCCAGCCTCAACAGTGACCAACAAGCCCTGCGCCGCGAGCTGCACAAGACCATCAAGAAGGTGAGCGATGACATCGGTCGCCGCCAGACCTTCAATACGGCCATCGCCGCCATCATGGAGCTGATGAACCACCTGGCCAAACTCGGCAACGAGGGTCAGGATCGCGCCCTGATGCAGGAGGCGCTCGAAGCCATCGCCGTCATGCTCTACCCCATCACCCCGCACATCTGCTGCGAGCTGTGGACCGCACTCGGCAAGCCGGGCAACGTTGACGAGGCCTGCTGGCCGGTCGTCGACGAAGCGGCCTTGGTCGAGAGCGAGAAGTTGGTGGTGTTGCAGGTAAACGGCAAGGTACGCGGCAAGATCACCGTACCGGCCGAGATCAACCAGCAGCAGATCGAAGAGCTCGCCATGACCGATGCCGGCGTGCAAAAGCACACCGAAGGCAAGACCATCCGCAAGGTGATCTATGTGCCGGGCAAGCTGCTCAATATCGTGGCGAACTAACAAATGAGGAACAGCATGACCCGCTTGATGCGTCATTGGCTGGTGATCCTGGTGGCAGGCCTGCTGGTGCAGGCCTGCGGCTTCCACCTGCGCGGCATGGCCATTCCCCCTGAGCTGGCCAGCATGAAGGTGGTCGGTGACAGCAAGAGCGACTTCTATCGCTTAGTCACCACCCGCCTCAAGGCAGCCGGGGTCGAACTGACCGATAAAGAGGGGATCCCTGTGCTCACCCTCGGCAACGTAAGCAGCAGCCAGAAGGTGGCCTCGGTCAACATTCTGGGGCAGGACACCGAGTATGTGCAGGGCTTTACCAGCCAGTTCACCATCGCGGTGCCGGGCAAGCCGAGCCAGGTCTTC
Organism: Aeromonas simiae; assembly: GCF_014892695.1. NCBI lineage: Bacteria > Pseudomonadati > Pseudomonadota > Gammaproteobacteria > Aeromonadales > Aeromonadaceae > Aeromonas > Aeromonas simiae. The sequence goes on along the minus strand of NZ_CP040449.1, from coordinate 652,232 downwards.
CCCATCGCCTTCAACCGCAGCTTCCTGAACAAGAGTGACGAGGCGCTGGCCTCATCACGGGAGCAAGAGCAGCTGCGCCGCGAGATGGAAGAACAGGCCGCCGACCAGGTTATCCGGCAGTTGAGTCAGGTCAGCTTCTGATGCGGATCTTTCCCGAACAGTTGGATGACCACTTGAGAGCAGGGCTTAGGCCCTGCTATCTCGTTTTTGGCGACGAGCCTTTGCTCAAACTCGAGGCGATCGACGCCATCCGCCGGGTGGCCCGCGAGCGCGGTTTCGATGAACGCCACAGCTTCACCGTCGAGCCGGGGCTGGACTGGAATCAGGTCTATGACGCCTGTCAGGCCCTTTCGCTCTTCTCCAGCCGGCAGGTGATCGAGCTGGAGCTGCCCGCCAAGGTGGACAAGGATCTGGCCGGACGCATCACCGAGATCAGCCAGCAGCTCCACCCCGACCTGCTGCTGGTGCTGTCGGGGGCGCGCCTCACCGCGGCCCAGACCAAGGCCGTCTGGTTTAGCAAGCTGGAAAAGCAGGGCACCTGGGTTCCCACCAACCACCCCGAGCCGCGCTTCTTCCCGCGCTGGATGGCTGCGCGCTTTCAGCGCTTCGGTCTCAAGGCCCAACCCGACGCCGTCAACTTCATGTGCCACAGCTACGAGGGCAACCTGCTGGCCGCCAGCCAAGAGATCGAAAAGCTGACCTTGCTCTCGCCGCCCCAGCCCATCACGGTCGCCTACCTGCAAGAGACCATCACCCGCCACGCCCACTTCACCCCGTTCCAGCTCATCGACACCCTGCTGGAGGGCAAGGTGAACCGGGCCCAGCGCATCCTGGCCGCCCTGCGTGCCGAAGGCACCGAGCCGGGCCAGTTGGCCTGGACCTTGGCCCGCGAGCTGGAGCAGTTAGAGACTCTGGCGCTGGCCCGCCAGAGCGGGCAGCCGCTGGGGGAGCACTTCAGCCGGCTGCGAATCTGGCAGAGCCGCCAGCAACTCATCACCTTGGCGCTCAACCGCCTGCCGCTCGCCAAGATAGTGCAACTGTGGAGCCTGATGGCCGCACTCGACGAGAGCCTGCGCCGCTTCGATCACCCCAAGGCTTGGCAACAACTGGCCGCCCTCTGCCTCGGTTTTCGTGACGCCGCCCCATTGCCACTGCTGCCGGAGCCCCTATGCTAGCCCCCCCCATCGGCCTGCTTGGCGGCACCTTCGACCCCATCCATCTTGGGCATCTTCGCCCGGCACTGGCGGCGCGCGATGCCCTGCAACTGGCCGAGCTGCGCCTGCTGCCCAACCGGGTACCACCGCACCGGGCCAGCCCCTTCTGTACGGCCGAGCAACGTCTCGAGATGGTGAAACTGGCCGCCGCCGAGTTCAATCTGGTGGTGGATGAGCGGGAGCTGCGCCGGGATCAGCCCTCTTGGACCATCGACACCCTGGAGGAGCTGCGTCGCGAGCTGCCGCACACACCGGTCTGCTTTCTGATGGGGATGGACTCGCTGCTCGGTCTGCCCACCTGGCGCCGCTGGCAGGCGCTACTCGATGTTGCCCATCTGGTGGTGAGTGTGCGCCCCGGCTGGCATATCGATGAAGCCAATGCCGAGGTGCGCGCCCTGTTGCAGGCCCATGTCACCGAACGCCGGGAGGATCTGCACGAGCGCTTGGCCGGCTGCATCTGGCTGGCCCACAACGAGCCACTGCCCCTCTCATCGACCCAGGTGCGCGCGCTGCTGGCCGAGGGGAACGATCCGCGCGATCTGTTGCCAGAGTCTGTAGCGGATTACATTCGCCGCCAGGGGCTGTATGTAGGAAAGCAGCACGCCCATGATATAATCCGCCACCCTTGATAGCAGCGCGATAGCAACACAGGAGAAGGTCATTGCAAGGCACCGCACTTCACGCCTTTATCGTCGACAAGATCGATGACATGAAGGGCCGCGACATCGTCACTTTGGACGTGCGTGGCAAGTCCACCATCACCGACACCCTCATCATCTGCTCCGGCAACTCCAACCGTCATGTCCGCTCCATCGCCGACCATGTCGCCAGCGAGGCCCGGCATATGGGCAACGAGCCGCTCAGCGTCGAGGGGCAGGAGACCGGTGAGTGGGTGCTGGTGGATCTGGGCGAGGTGATCGTCCACGTGATGCAGGATGAATATCGCGACTTCTATCAACTGGAAAAGCTGTGGGGCGGTGCCCCAGTCGAAGCGGCCTGACCGATGAAGATCCAGTTGATTGCGGTGGGCACCAAGATGCCTGCCTGGGTCGAGCACGGCTTCGAGGAGTATCGACGCCGCTTCCCCAAAGACATGCCTTTTGAGCTGGTCGAAATCACGGCCGGCAAGCGCGGCAAAAACGCCGACATTCCCCGCATCCTGCAAAAAGAGGGAGAGGCCATGCTGGCGGCGGCGGGCCGCTCACGGCTCGTCACCCTCGACATCCCGGGCAAACCCTGGACCACAGAGCAGCTCGCCGGTCAGCTCGAGGCGTGGAAGCTCGATGGCCGTGACGTGGCGCTGCTGGTCGGTGGCCCGGAAGGGCTCTCCCCCGAGTGCAAACAGGCCGCTGAGCAGAGCTGGTCGCTCTCCCCGCTCACCCTGCCCCACCCACTGGTGCGGGTACTGGTGGCCGAGAGCCTATACCGGGCCTGGAGCATCACCACCAACCACCCCTACCACCGGGAATAGGGCCGTCATGAATTCGAGTTCCATGCGCAAGGAGCCCCGATGCTGAAACAACGGGTCCAGATGCGCGATCACAGCGCCGAGGGCGGTCTGTTCTTCCGCCGAACCCTGGTCGCCTACATCGGGATGGTCATCCTGATGCTGGTGCTGTTCGGCAATCTCTATTATCTGCAGGTGGAGGCTTACGACACCTACCAGACCCGCTCCAACGACAACCGCATCCGCGTGGTGCCGGTGGCTCCGACCCGTGGCCTCATCTATGACGCCAACGGTGTGCTGCTGGCCGAGAACCGCCCCGTCTATAGCCTCGAGATCATCCCCGAGGAGGCCGGCGACATCGACAAGATGGCCGACGAGCTGATCACCCTGCTCGAACTGCCGGAGGGCACCAAGGAGAAGTTTCTGGCCGAGACCAAGCGCCAGCGTCGCTTCAAGCCGGTGCCGCTCTATGAAAAACTCACTGAAAAACAGGTGGCCCTGTTTTCGGTCAACCAGCACCGCTATCCGGGCGCCAGCATCGAGGCCTACCTCAAGCGCTACTATCCGTTTGGCGATACCCTGACCCACGCCTTGGGCTATGTGGCCAAGATCAATGCCCGCGACGTGGAGCGCCTCGATGGCGAGGGCAAGCTCTCCAACTACGCCGCCACCAAGGACATCGGCAAGCAGGGGGTGGAGAAGTATTACGAAGAGGTCCTGCACGGGGTGGCCGGCTATCAGGAGGTCGAGGTCAACAACCGCGGCCGGGTGGTGCGCACCCTGAAATTCCAGCCCCCTGAGCCGGGCAAGGATATCTACCTCAATATCGACATCCGCCTGCAACTGCGCGCCCAGCAGCTGCTGGCCGGTCGGCGCGGAGCCATCGTCATGATGGAGCCCAAGACCGGTGCCATCCTGGCGATGGAGTCGAGCCCAAGCTATGACCCCAACCTGTTCGTGACCGGCATCTCCACTGCCAACTACTCGGGCCTGCTCAACGATCCGGCCCGCCCCCTGGTTAACCGAACCACCCAGGGGATCTACGCCCCGGCCTCCACGGTCAAACCGCTGATGTCGGTGATGGGGCTCAACGAGGGAGCCATCACGCCGGGTTACCGCTACTTCGGCGGCCCGACCTACTCCATCCCAGGCACCACCAAGAAGTTCCGCGACTGGAAGAAGTGGGGCCACGGCTGGCTCGATGTCTATCGCGCCATTGAGGTGTCGGCAGATACCTACTTCTACGATCTCGCCTACCGGGTCGGCATCGATCGCATCAACGAGTACATGACCAAGTTCGGCTTCGGCCAGTACAGCGGTGTCGATATCTATGAAGAGACCCGTGGCGTCATGCCGTCACGGGAGTGGAAACGCAAGCGCTGGCGCCAACCCTGGTATCAGGGGGACACCATCTCGATCGGCATCGGCCAGGGGTACTGGAGTGCCACGCCGATGCAGCTGGCACGCGCCATCAGTATCCTGACCCAGAACGGCCACGACGTGACCCCGCACCTGCTCAAGCGCACCACCACGGCGACCAGCAGCGAGGATGCACCACTCAACCCCAATATCGCCTTGCAGGTGAAAGATGCGAACTACTGGAAGGTGGCGCGCGAGGGGATGTGGCGCGTCATCAACGGCCACGAAGGCACGGGGCGCAAGGCCTTCGCCAAGACGCCCTATGTCGCGGCCGGTAAGTCCGGTACCGCCCAGGTGATCGGCATGAAGGAGAACCAGACCTACAACGCCAAGGCCCTGAAAGAGGAGCACCGTGACAACGCCCTGTTCGTCTCGTTCGCCCCCTACGAGGACCCCAAGGCAGTGATCGCCCTGGTGCTGGAAAACGCTGGCGGCGGCAGTACCAACGCCGCCCCGGTGGCGCGCGCCATGTTTGACGCCCTGCTGCTGCAACCGGACTCGCAGTTGCCTCCCATTCCTCCCCACCTCGTCAAGCCGGAGGCCCGCCATGAGTAATTCAGATCGCCGTACCAGCATCTGGTATCGCATGCACATCGACCTGCCATTGCTGCTCGGTCTGCTGGCCGTGATGGCCCTCTCCATGGTGGTGCTCTACTCGGCCTCCGGGCAGAGCATGGAAGAACTGCTGCGCCAGATGATGCGCGGCGCGCTCTCCCTGGTGGTGATGCTGGTCATGGCCCAGTTTACCCCCAGCTTCTATGCCCGCTGGGCCATGCCCCTGTTTGTGTTGGTGGTGCTGCTGCTAATCGCGGTGGACGTGTTCGGTCACATCGGCAAAGGGGCCCAGCGCTGGCTCGATCTCGGCTTCATGAAGTTCCAGCCCTCCGAGCTGATGAAGCTCTCCATGCCCATCATGGTGGCGGTCTGGCTCAGCCGGCATCCGCTGCCGCCCAAACTCGGCCACCTCATCATCGCCATCATGCTGGTGCTGGTTCCCACCCTGCTGATCGCTGCCCAGCCCGATCTTGGCACCTCGATCCTGGTGGCGGCATCAGGCTTTTTCGTCATCTTCCTCGCCGGCATCAGTTGGTGGCTCATCGGTTGTGCCGTGCTGCTCATCGCCGCGTTTCTGCCGGTCTTGTGGTTCTTCCTGATGCACGACTATCAGCGCCAGCGGGTGCTGATGCTGATCGACCCGGAGAAAGATCCCCTCGGCCGCGGCTATCACATCATCCAGTCCAAGATTGCCATCGGCTCCGGCGGCATCTTTGGCAAGGGGTGGCTACAGGGCACCCAATCCCAGCTCGAGTTCCTGCCCGAGCGTCACACCGACTTCATCTTCGCGGTCTACAGCGAGGAGTTCGGCCTCATCGGCGTGGCGATCCTGCTGCTGCTCTATCTCTATGTGATCAGCCGCAGCCTCTACATCTCGATGCAGGCGCAAAACAGCTTCGAGCGCCTGCTCGGCGGGGCGCTGACCCTCACCTTCTTCGTCTATGTGTTCGTCAACATGGGGATGGTGAGCGGCATCCTGCCGGTGGTAGGGGTACCGCTGCCACTGGTGAGCTATGGCGGCACCTCCATGGTGACCCTGATGGCGGGCTTTGGCATCTTGATGTCCATTCACACCCACAGGCGCCTGCTGGCATAGTCTGTCGCACGCCTTCCCGGCCAGGGGAGGCGTGCCCTTTGCCCCCATGTTAGGATGATTTTCGTCTGCCGCAGCCGGCACCGGTCAGCCACCGATAGGGAATCCATGATCCAGCTTCGCTCTCTTGCCTTTGGCCTGCTCGGCCTGTGGTTGGCCCTGTGTGGCCAGCCAGCCGTTGCCGCCAATGCGCAGCCGCCCCTCTATCAGTTGCTGGCCCAGGCGAACCAAGCCCCCGCGAACCCGCGCCACCACGCTACCCGCAGCAAGGGGCCGACCCGCCAGCCCGCGTCTCCCTCCCATTGGCAGCACAACGGCGGCTACCGCGCGACCGGCACCGCCTCCTGGCTCGCCACCTCCCTCGACGGGCGCCGCACCGCCAACGGCGAGATCATGAACAGCCACCGCTTCACCGCGGCGCACCGCACCCTGCCGCTCGGCAGCATGGTGCGGGTCACCAACCTAGCGAACGGTCGCCAGGTGATCGTCGAAGTCAACGATCGCGGCCCCTTCAACCGCCATCTGCTGATCGACGTGACCCGCGCAGCCGCCATCGAGCTTGGCATGCACCGCCGTGGTACCGCCCGCGTCAGGGTCGAGACGGTGAGCCGGGCCACCGCCCGAGCCGAACTGCCCCAGAGCGAGCGTCACGAGAGCGCCAGCCCTGTGCACCACCTCAAGACCGCCGCCGTCAAGGGTAAGCGGATCCAGGTGGCCAGCGGCGCTCACAAGCAGAAGCTGGTGATCGAAGGCCAGAAATTGCAGCGGCAGCTTGGTCTGCCCTACCAGGTACTGGGCAAGGGGCAGCACTACCGCTTGGTGCTGGGGCCGGTCGAGGCCTCCATGCAGAAGGCGCAACTACGCAAGGTGCAGCAGCACGGTCATCCCCAGGCCTTTTTCGTCAATTGAACGCCAGATAGCGCCCTTCGCCGCTGTGACGAAGGGTGCGATCTGGTATAGTGAAACCCGTTTTTTTGTTCCGGGGGCTCTCTTGGCCCCACTAGGCACGCAGGAAATCCAAGATGTCGAAATTCGTTAAATCGCTGCTTCTCACCACCCTGGCCGGGACTGCTGCCTTCGCCAGCGCCGAACCGGTCATGGTTCCTTCCGCTCCTGCCATCGCCGCCAAGGCGTATGTGCTGATGGACTACTACACCGGCCAACTGCTGGTGCAGGAGAATGCCGAAGAGCGCCTCCCCCCCGCCAGTTTGACCAAGATGATGACCTCCTACATCGTCGGCTATGAGCTGGCCAAGGGGAACATCAAGCGTGACGACATGGTCACCATCAGTCAGAACGCCTGGTCGAAGAACTACTCCGACTCCTCCAAGATGTTCATCGAGGTGGGCAAGCAGGTCTCTGTCGATGATCTCAACAAGGGGATCATCATCCAGTCCGGCAACGACGCCTGTGTCGCCATGGCCGAGCACATCGCCGGCAGCACCGACTCCTTCGCCAGCCTGATGAACACCTGGGCTGCCAAGCTCGGCATGAAGAACAGCCACTTCATGAACCCGCACGGCCTGCACGATCAAGAGCACTACTCCACCGCCCACGACATGGCGATCCTGGGTCAGGCGCTGATCCGCGATCTGCCCGAGGAGTACAAGATCTACTCCCAGAAGTCGTTCGTCTTCAACGGCATCACCCAGCACAACCGCAACCGCCTGCTGTGGGACAGCTCCCTCAACGTCGATGGCATCAAGACCGGCCACGTCAGCGAGATCGGCTACAACTTGGTAGCATCGGCCTCCAACAAGGAGGGGATGCGCCTCATCTCCGTGGTGATGGGCACCGATAGCGAGCGGATCCGTGCCGAGGAGAGCAAGAAGCTGCTGACCTACGGTTTCCGCTTCTTCCAGACCCTGACTCCGTACAAGGCCGGCTCCGAGCTGGTAACTCAGAAGATCTGGATGGGTGACAAGTCCACCGTCAAGCTGGGTGTCGACCAAGACGTGGCCGTGACCATCACCCGTGGCCAGGCCGACAAGCTCAAGGCTGACTTCCAGCTCGAGAATGAACTGAAGGCGCCGCTGGCCAAGGGTCAGCAAGTGGGCACCGTGTTCCTCAAGATCGGCGACAAGGAGGTGACTCAGGTGCCACTGGTTGCCTTGGAAGAAGTGCAGGAAGGCAACATGCTGAGCCGCATCTGGGATTACCTGATGATGCTGGTACAGAGCTTCTTCAAATAAGCTCCCTCTCGCATGCAAACGGCGCCCCGATGGGCGCCGTTTTTGTTTCTAGTGTAATAACCTTGTTGTTTGCCGGTTTCACCCTCCCCGAATTTGTGGTAAAAAGCAGCACCTCCGCCACTCTTGCCGGGTTGATGACAGGTTGAAACGTCGCCGGTTTGCCCTCATATAGAGTTTAATCCCCTCGGGGATGGCGCGAGACAATCCATGGGCCGGCGCCACGGCCCCAGAAAGGTGATGCAATGAATACCAAGTTTGATGAGCTGCTCGATTTCCCCTGCGACTTCCCCTTCAAGGTGCTGGGGATCGCCGATCCGGTACTGCCGGAGCGCGTGGTGGAAGTACTGCAACTGCATGCTCCCGGCACCTACACCCCGACCGTTCGACCGAGCACCAAGGGCAACTACCACTCCGTCAGCGTGACCGTGGTCGCCCAGAGCAAAGAACATATCGAGGCCATGTACACCGCCCTCGGTAATATCGAACAGGTACGTTACGTTCTGTAACCCCCCTCTTCGCCCCGTATCACGGGGCGATAGATTTTTCAGCCCTTCGAGGAAGCGATGTTGCTGGACTCTGCCCCCCCACTGATTGTCCGCCAGCTTGGCCGCCGTCCCTATCAGGCGGTGTGGGATGCCATGAAGGCCTTCACCGACAGCCGAACCCCCGACACCCCGGATGAGTTCTGGCTGGTCGAGCACGATCCGGTCTACACCCAAGGCCAAGCCGGCAAGGCGGAGCATCTGCTCGCCCCCGGCGATATTCCCGTGGTGCAAAGCGATCGGGGGGGCCAGATCACCTATCACGGCCCGGGTCAGCTGGTGCTTTACGTACTGGTCGACGTGCGCCGCAGCCATCTGTCGGTACGTGAGCTGGTCAGCGCGCTGGAGGAGGCGATCATCGCCACTTTGGCCCACTGGCGCATCGATGCCTATGCCAAGCCGGACGCCCCGGGCGTCTATGTCGACAACGCCAAGATAGCGTCGCTCGGCCTGCGTATCCGCAAGGGCTGCTCGTTCCACGGACTGGCGCTGAACATTAACATGGACTTGTCTCCTTTCCTGCGTATCAACCCATGCGGCTATGCTGGCATGGTGATGACCCAGGCCAGCGCACTGGGTGGCCCCCAGCGCGTCGCCGACGCGGCCCCGATCCTAGTGACCGAGCTGGCACGCCGTATCGGCTACCACACAATAACGAACACCGAGAGTGAATCATGAGCAAACCCATTCGTATGGAGCCGGGCGTCAAGCTGCGTGATGCCGACAAGATGGCCCTGATCCCGGTCAAGTTCATGCCGGATCCCAACGAGGAGATCCTGCGCAAGCCCGACTGGATGCGGATCAAGCTGCCGCCGAGCAGCCAGAAGATCGAGCACATCAAGAGCACCTTGCGCAAGAACAAGCTGCACTCGGTGTGCGAGGAGGCCTCCTGCCCCAACCTGGCCGAGTGCTTCAACCACGGCACCGCCACCTTCATGATCATGGGGGCCATCTGCACCCGTCGCTGCCCCTTCTGCGACGTGGCCCACGGCCGCCCGCTGGCGCTCGATCCCGATGAGCCCAGAAAGCTGGCCCAGACCATTAAGGAGATGAACCTGCGCTACGTGGTCATCACCTCGGTCGATCGCGACGATCTGCGCGACGGCGGTGCCCAGCACTTCGCCGAGTGCATCCGCGAGATCCGCGAGCACAGCCCGCAGACCCGCATCGAGATCCTGACCCCGGATTTCCGTGGCCGGATGGAACAGGCGCTCGAGGTGTTCCGTGAGACCCCGCCGGATGTGTTCAACCACAACCTGGAGACGGCGCCGCGCATGTACCGGCTGGCCCGCCCTGGAGCTGACTACAAGTGGTCGCTCGAGCTGCTGCGCCGTATCAAGGAGATGCACCCCGATGTGCCGACCAAGTCCGGTCTGATGATGGGCCTTGGTGAGACCAACGAGGAGATCGTCGAGGTACTCAAGGATCTGCGCGAGCACGGGGTCAACATGCTGACCCTGGGCCAGTACCTGCAACCGAGCCGCCACCACCTGCCGGTGAAGCGCTACGTGCCGCCCGCCGAGTTCGACCAACTCAAAGAGGTGGCGATGGAGCTGGGCTTTAGTCACGCCGCCTGCGGCCCCTTCGTGCGCTCCTCCTATCACGCCGACCTGCAAGCCAAGGGCGAAGAGGTCAAGTGATCGAAAAGGGGGCGCTGCGGCGCCCCCTCTTTTTCCCCCATCCGGGCGCAGTCACGCCACCCCATTTCACGTTATCATGGCCACTCTTGTCTCTGTATGGAGCCCTGCCATGCCCCGCGTCGTCGTCATCCATGGCTATACCGCCACACCTAGCGCCAACTGGTTTCCCTGGCTGCAACAGCAGTTAGCGCAGCAGGATGTCGAGTGCCTGGTGCCCGCCATGCCGGACTCTCATCGCCCCACCGCTCCAGCGTGGGATGCAGCGCTGGACGCCGTACTGGCAGCGCCCTCACCCGATACCGTGCTGGTCGGCCATAGCCTCGGCTGCATCACGGCGCTGCGCTATCTCGAGCGACAGCCGGCCAGCGTGCATATCGGCGGTCTGGTGCTGGTCTCCGGCTTCTCGCAGCCGGTGCCCACCCTGCCTGAGCTCGATCCCTTCATGGAGCCGGCCTACCACCCTCAACGCATTCGGCGTCAGGTGCCGCAGCGGCGGGTGATCGCCGCCAGCGACGATGACATAGTGCCGTTTTCCTACTCCCAACACCTAGCCTGGGAGCTGGCCGCCCCGCTGCACCGGGTCGAGCGCGGCGGACACTTCATCGACCGTGATGGCTTTACCCGCTTTCCCCTGCTGCTAGAGACGCTGCAACCCCTGCTGAGCTGAAATGCAAAAGGCCCGGCAATGCCGGGCCTTTTCACGTCATGGGGATGCTTAGGCGACCAGTTCGATGGCGTCGCGGGCGATCACCCACTCTTCGTTGGTCGGGATCACCAGAGCAGGACGGCTCTCCTTGGTGGTGATGAGTCCCTCACCACCCAGTACGGCGGCGGCGTTCGCCTCACTGTCTACCTTGAAGCCGAGCAGGCCGAGGCGCTCGAGGATCATCTCGCGGATCATGGCGGCGTTCTCGCCGATGCCACCGGTAAAGACCACCGCATCGAGACGACCATCCATGGCGGCCGCATAAGCGCCGACATACTTGGCCACCCGGTAGGTGAAGACATCCACGGCGCGCTTGGCACCGGCATCAGTCTCGTAGTTGCTGGTCGAATAGCGGCAGTCGCTGCTCGCCTCGGTCAGGCCGAGCAGGCCAGACTGCTTGGTCAGCAGGGTATTGATCTCATCGACCGAGTAACCCAGCTTGTCGTGCAGGAAGAAGACGATAGCCGGATCGATGTCACCGGAGCGGGTGCCCATGGCCAGCCCTTCCAGCGGGGTCAGCCCCATCGAGGTGTCGACCGACTTGCCGCCCTTGATGGCGCAAACCGAGGCGCCGTTACCCAGGTGGCAGTTGATGATGTTGACCTCATCGAGCGGCTTGCCGAGCGCCTTGGCGGCCTCTTCGGCGATGAAACGGTGGGAGGTGCCGTGGGCGCCGTAACGGCGGATGGCATGCTCCTGGTAGAGCTTGTAGGGCAGGGCGTAGAGGTAGGCTTCCTCTGGCAGGCTCTGGTGGAAGGCGGTGTCAAACACGGCCACGTTCTTGTCGGCCAGTTGCGGGAACACCTTGAGTGCGGCACGGATACCGATCAAGTGCGCCGGGTTGTGCAGCGGGGCAAACGGGATGGCGGCTTCGATACCGGCAATCACTTCGTCATCGACCCGTACCGAGCTGGAGAAGCGCTCACCGCCGTGTACGATGCGATGGCCGATGGCCACCAATTGGGCTGCCAGAGTGGGATCCTGGCTCAGGATCTGATTCACGATGAAGTCGAGTGCTTCCTGGTGGGCAGCGCCGGCCCCCAGCATGGCTTCCCCTTTCACGCCATGCAGTTTCCATTTGATGCGGGCGTCATCCAGGTTGAAGCACTCGGCCAGACCGGAGAGGCAGGCGTCACCGGTTGCGGCATCCATCACTGCAAACTTGAGAGAGGAACTACCGCAGTTCAGGATCAATACCAACTTGCTCATTTTCAGATTCTTCCTGTGGTGCGGCTCGTGCCGCGTTGTTTCATCCACATGGGACAGGATCCCCGAGCCGGGGTCGTGTATGGCCGCCCAGGCAGCCAATTTTTCAATTCGTTGCGGCCATCAGGCCAGCAGGGATTTGTGTACCTTCACCACCAGCTTGCGCACCGGCGCCGGCAGCCCCTGCGTGCAGAGCGGGCGATGCAGCTCACCCGGGTAGAAGATGGCGAAGTCACCGGGACGCATGGCCAGCCAGCTCTCCTGCTCCACCTCCACAAACCAGAGATCCGGATGGGGGTGGCTGAGCCCTTCCAAGCGGTACTGCTGGGGGCCGACCCCAATCCACTCGCGACCGGAGAGCAGCAACTGGATGTCCAGATACTCCTGATGAAACTCGCCGCGGCGCTCGTCGAACGGCTCGGTGAGATCCTCCTGCACCAGGCAAAAGAGATGATCGCCATCCACATCAACACGACCGATGGCGCGCCCCTCCCAATGCTCGACGGAGATCACCACCTCACGCATGATGCGCTCGAGGACGGGGGGTAAGGTGGCACGCTCGAGTGCCTGCAGGTTACCGGTTATCATCCAGGGCCTCACTAGGGTCCATTAATGGGGTGACGGGCCTTCCGCCGCGCTGATCACTTCGTACCAACTGAAACAATGTTACCACCATCTTGCCATAGGCAATATTGACCAGAAACAAAAACGGGAGCTTGCGCTCCCATTTTTATAAACTCGTGATGCAAATCATCAAATATTTTTTGAGTTTTCTACCGGTTTTGCATACATGGTACGCCAGAGATCACGTAATTCGGTCGGTACCTTGTCCAGCCGCTCGGCATAAGCAGCCGCCTCTTCGGCGCTGGCCTTGTCACGTTCACCGGCCGCCAGGAAGTTGTTTGCAAACAGGTGGTAGCTGCTCCAGATGGAGCGATCGATGAGAGCCGCCAACCCATCCGGATCGTCAAACCCATCCAAGATCGGGGCGCCGAAGGCGACATGCACCCGCCCCTTCTGGCCGACGATACCGGCCACAATGCTCTCGATGTCCTCGAACTCGCCCTTCTCGTAGCGGCCATGATGGGCCTTCTCGTACAGCTCGCGCGCCTTGGCCAGATCGGTCGGATCGCACTCGTAGGAGATGCTGACCGGCACTATGTTGAGACGGGCCATGTAATCGGCAAACGCCAGCTTCTGCTTCTTGCCTTCCATGTAGAACATCTTGAGGATGGCCGGATCGGTGCGATCATCCCCATCCTTGGCCCGCCCCTCTTTCTGCGCAATCCAGATGGAGTGACCGCCGGCGAGCGACTCGCCGATGTAAGCGGAGAGATCCCCAAGCGTCTTCATCAGCTCGCGCGGCCCCTTGGCGGAGCGCTTGACGATAAAGCTCTTGTTGAGCTTCATCAGCTCGGTGGCACAGGGCTTGCGAAGCAGGTTGTCGCCGATGGCGATGCGCACCGTGTCAAAGCCGTTGTTAAACAGCCCCCAGTTGACGAAAGCGGGGTCCATGGCGATGTCGCGATGGTTGGAGACAAACAGATAGCCCTTGCCCGGCTCAAGGTGTTCGAGGCCGGAGAAGGTCACGCCACGGGTCGAGCCGGCGATCATGTGCTCCATGTAGCGACTGACCCCGAGCTGCACCTGACGCACCGTCGTGACGCCCGCCCACTTACGGCGCAGCACAGCACGGATCAGCGGGCGGATCGCCCAACCAAGCCAGCCGACCAGATTGCCGAAGCGATAGCGGGCAATGGCGCCGATGAATTCGTCATCTTGGACGAGGCGTTCGATGGCGCCGGCCACCTCGTCATCGTTGTAAGGGCGGATCTCCGCAAATCTGTCTACTTCTGCCACTCTCTGAGCCTTTCTCTTCGGGGAAAGGGGGCCATCCCCCCATTGCAGGGCGCAATTTTACACGCTTTTCCCCGTCCGGGTACGTGGGGCAAACAGATATATGAGATCTGACGGAGGAATTGCCGAGCTAATCGGCCAGCGCCCGCACCACCGCCGCCTCGGCATGCAGCGTCGTGGTGTCGTAGAGCGGCACCGCGCTGTGGCACTCCCCAATCAGCAGGGCAATTTCGGTACACCCCAGGATCACCGCTTCTGCCCCCTCTTTCGCCAGCTGCGCGATGATATCGAGATAGGCTTGCCGCGAAGCCTCATGCACCTGTCCAAGGCACAGTTCGTCATAGATGATGCGGTGCACCCGCTCGCGTCCCACCTCGTCCGGCACCAGCACCTCAAGGCCGAAGCGCTCGGTGAGGCGTTCCCGGTAGAAATCCTGCTCCATGGTAAAGCGAGTGCCAAGCAGCCCCACCTTGCGCACCCCGTCGGCCACCAGCCGCTCCCCGGTTGCATCGGTGATGTGCAGCAGCGGGATCGCCACCGCCGCTTCGATAACACCGGCCACCTTGTGCATGGTGTTGGTGGCGATCAGCAGAAAATCGGCGCCGCCCAGCTCAAGGGAGCGGGCCGCCTCTGCCAGCGCCAATCCCGCCGCGTCCCATTGCCCTGCCACCTGCAACCGCTCAATCTCGGCAAAATCCACGCTGTGCAGCAGGACTCGCGCCGAGTGCAAACCACCGAGGCGCGCCCGCACGCCCCGGTTGAGCGCCTGATAGTAGCTCACGGTCGACTCCCAGCTCATGCCCCCCAGCACACCGATGCAACGCATAACCCACTCCTTATGAGCAAAAAAGGCCCCGCAGGGCCAACAAGACAGACGTCTAGATCCAGATCATCAGCACACAGGCCGCCGTGGCGATCCCCATGCCGAGGTTAAACCGCCGCCAACCGCGCGGCGTGCTGATGAGGCGCCGTACCTGGGCGCCAAACACCACCCAGAAGGCGCCGGTATAAAGGCCGGTACAGAAAAAGATGGCCAGCACCCAGAGGGCGGAAGGCCAGTAAGCCTCCCCGGCCAGGGTGAAACCGCCGATGGCAGAGAGCGCCATCATCCACGCCTTGGGATTGAGCAGTTGCAGCAGTGCTCCCTGATGGGCCGCAATGAGGGGGCGATGCCCCTCCGCCGGGCCCGATGCCGTGGCCACCTTCCAAGCTAGCCAGAGCAGATAGAGCGAGCCGGCCACCTTGAGCAGCGCATGCAGCAGCGGCAGCCGCTCGAAGAGCACTCCGAGCCCCAGTGCCGTGGCCAGGATCATCAGGTTGATCCCCCCCACCACCCCCACCAATAGGGGCAGGCTGCGGCGAAATCCTTGGGCGGCCCCACTGCTGGTGAGCAACATATTGTTAGGGCCCGGGGTGCCACAGGTCACCAAGGCAAACCCAGCTAGGGGCAGTAGCCAGTTCAGATCCATCTCAACCTCATTACTACGGAGCAAAGGCACTCAATATGCAGCACCGCCTTCATCAGACGCAAGCAGCCCCTACATCCAGAGCATCACCACACACAGGGCGGTCAGCCCGCCCAGGGTGCCGTTAAGGCGGCGCCAACCACGCTCGGAGCGGATCCAGTGGCCCAACTGCTGGCCAAACAGCACCCAGACTCCGCAACTTGGCAGCGCCACCAGCACAAAGGCCCCCATCACCACCAGCTGGCTCGGCCAGTAGCCGGCCCCCTCGCGGGTGAACAGGCTGATGGCCGAGATCCCCATCATCCAGGCCTTGGGGTTGAGAAACTGAAACGCCACCCCCTCGAGCAGGGTCAGCGGACGGCTGCGCCGCACCGGATCGCCGGGCGCCCCGGCCACGGCAATGCGCCATGCCAGCCACAGCAGATAGAGGCTGCCAAAACACTGCAAGGCGAGCCGCAGCAAGGGCCAGCGCTCAAACAGGGGATAGAGGCCGAGCGCCAGCACTAGCTGTAACACCGGCTGGCCGACACTGACGCCCAGCAGGTGTGGCAAGGTGCGCCGCATCCCGAAGTTAGCCCCCGAGGCGGTCAGCATCAGGTTGTTCGGCCCCGGCGTCCCGCAGGTGAGCAGCGCAAATCCAAACAGGGTAACCACCCATTCCATCGTCATCATCTCTCGCTCCCGAACTGTGATTGCATCGATACAATCCACGTATCGCGCTATTTATTGTCTCGAATTCACGCTATATTGCCGAAATAATCCGATCAATTGTTTTATTGTCACCATGACAATCTGGACTCCCAACCTCTCGGCCCACGAGGGCCCCCTCTACCTGCGGCTGGCCCAGGCCATCGCCCAGGCCATCGCCGCCGGCCAGTTGCCCCCCGGCAGCCGGCTGCCGACCCAGCGCGCTCTAGCCGACCGGCTGGGGGTCACGGTCGGCACCATCACCCGCGCCTATGCCGAGGCCGAGCGGCGCGGCCTACTCGCCGCCCGGGTCGGCAACGGCACCTGGGTTCGGGAGCACGGCGAGTCAAAGCCTGCCGACTGGCCGGTGCGTGAAGAGCTAGAGGGGCGCATCGAGTTGTGGCAAAACCTGCCTGTGCCCATCGACAGGGCCGCCATGCTGGCCCCCCTGCTGCATCAGGTGGCCGATGAGGGGGATCTCAACCGGCTGCTTGGTTACGATCAGGAAGCAGGCCGCCCCCACCAACGCCAGGCCTTCATCGACTGGCTAGCGGGGCTCGGTATCCCGGCCAGCCACGACCGCTTCCTGTTCTGTAACGGCGCCCAGCACGGCATCATGCTGACCCTGCTCGGCATCGGCTGTGTCGGGGAGGCGATCGCCTGTGAAGGGCTGACCTATCCCGGCCTGCTGGGGGCGGCGCGCCAGCTCAACTGCCAAGTGATAGCGGTGGCGATGGATGAAGAAGGCATGCTGCCCGAGGCCCTTGATGCGGCCTGCCGTCAGCGCCGGCCACGGCTGGTCTACCTCACCCCCACCCTGCAAAACCCCACGACCGGTATGATGGGCGAGGCGCGGCGCCGCGACATTCTGGCGGTGTGCGAGCGGCACGGGGTGTGGGTGGTGGAAGATGACGTCAACGGCTTGCTGCCTGCGGGGCGACCGGCCCCCATGGTGACGCTGGCGCCGGAGCGGGTGATCCACCTCGGCAGCCTGGCCAAGATCGCCTGCGGTGGGCTGCGAGTCGGCTTTCTGCTCTGCCCCCCTTCGCTGCGCATGGCGTTGGCCCAAGCGATGCGCCTGTCGAGCTGGATGGTGAGCCCCCTGCTGCTCGAGGTGGCCGCGCGTCTGTTGGGGCAAGGGCTGACCCCGCTGCTCGAAGAGCAGCGGCGCATCCTGCATCGCCGCGCTGAACTGCTGCTCCACCTGCTACCGGATGCCCGCTGGCAACACGGCGCCATGCACGCTTGGCTGCCACTGCCGCCCCCCTGGCGTAGCCAGGAGTTTGCCGCCGCCGCCGATGCCGCCGGGGTCGGGGTCACCAGCGGTGAGCTGTTCGCCGCCGGCCAGTTTGCCGCTCCTCAAGGGGTGCGCCTGAGCCTGAGCCAGCCATCGAGCGATGCCCTGCTCGCCGAAGGGCTCACCCGGTTGCGGGATCTGCTGGCCGGCGCGCCTCCCATCCACCCCCTGCTCTAGGCCTCCCCATGAAGCGACTGCCACTGCTGCTCACCTTGCTGCTGGCCGGTTGTGCCACCCCCCAGCAGCGCCAGCTCGGCCACGTCATCAGCGTCCTGGACGATGAGCTGCACCGGCTTGAGGAGCAGCTCGCCGCCCTGGGCGGCCTGCGTTACCAGAAGGCCATCGATGCCCCGCTCTCATTGCGCCAACGCCTGGCCACGCGGGAGCAAGAGGGCATTGGCGCCCGGCTCACCGATGGTCCCGAGCTGACCTATTACTACCGGCTGCCCCGTTCACCCGAAGGGGGGCGAGTGAGCGCCGAGCCGTGCCATGACTATGAGTTCGAACTGCGCCGCCTCGGCCACTTCGGCGTGCTACACCTGAGCTGGCAGAGCCCGGCAGGAGAGGGCCACCAGATCCAGTACCAGCGCACCTGCCTCTGGCCTGCGGTCGATGCTAGCTCCTCCACGCCATCGTAGGGCCCTTGCTGTCGAAGGGGCGCCCCCATGCGGGCGGTGCGCCGCGAACCCCGGCCAAGAGGGCCCACTTCCCCTCTTTGCGCCGGCCACGTTCGGCCCTAAAATGCCGCCATCCCGATGACCAGGAAGTCTCACCATGCCCTCACGTCTGTTGATCCTGACCCTCCCTCTGCTGCTTGGCGCCTGCTCGACCCTCTCTGAGGAGGAGTGCCGCAACGCCAGCTGGTACAACCTTGGCTACCAAGATGGGGAGCGCGGCCGCACCCAGCAGGAGATCCCCAAATACCGGGAGAGCTGTAACGAATATGGGGTGAAGGTGGACGAGACGGAGTGGAAGCGCGGCTACCAGAAGGGGCTTGAGCTGTTTTGCATCCCCGAGCTGGCCTACAGCAAGGGGCGCGATGGGGTCGAGTATCTCGGGGTCTGCCCGAATGACGCCAGCTTCCTCAAGCAATATCAGCGCGGTCGCGACGAGTACCTGCTGAACCAGCGTATTGCTGAGTTGCAAGATGAGCTGCGCCGCCTGGATGACGAAATAGGCGCCGTTGAACGAAAGATGCGTAGCAGCGATGGGGACGAACTCGACTACTACCGCAGCCAGCGTTACCGCATGATACGCCACGCCGAGGCGGTGCAAGAGGAGATCTGGCGCCTGCGCAACCCACCCAAGGTGATCGAGTTCAAGCTGTAACCCAAAGAGGGCGCCGCGCTCGCCCTCTTCGCCATCAGGCCAACACCCAGCGTTGCAGCGCCAGGGCGATGCCATCCTCGTTGTGATCCGCCGTCACCTTGTGGGCCTGCGCCCGGATCTGAGACGCCGCGTTGCCCATGGCCACGGCCAACCCGACTTGGGCAAACATGCTGATGTCGTTGTTGTTGTCACCAAACGCCACGATCTGCGCCATGTCGATCCCCTCACTGGCCGCCCACTGGGTCAGCCGGTTTCCCTTGCTGCATCGGCGGTCAACCAGCTCGATGGCATAGGGCGCGGCCCAATCCTGGTTAAGTGGCAGCGGCTGCACCCGGCTGGCCACCACGTCGTGCAACTGGGCAGGATCGTCACCAAACAGCTCGAACTTCCACACCGACTCAGCCAGCAGGTCGGGGCGCGCCTCAAGCGGCAACAGGGTGATGTTCAGGTGCTCGGGCTGACGCGCCGACCAGTTGCGCATCTTGGTCACCTGCTCCTGACAGCCGAGATAGGCAATCCCCTCTGAAAGATGGATAAGCGCCCCCATGCTCTCCCCGTCCAGCACCTCAAGCAGGGTCGCCAGCGCCGGTTTGGGCAAGGGATCGCCCCGCACTATGCCGTCATGCACCGGGTCATAGAGGTAGGCGCCGTTGCTACAGATGATGGGGGTATCAAGCCCCAGCTCGTGGTGAAAGGGGCGCGCCAGCATATAGTGGCGGCCAGTAACCAGGATCACCTTGATTCCGCGGCGACGCGCCTCTTCCAGCGCCTCTCTGGTGGCTGCCGAGATGCGGTGGTCCCGGGTGAGCAAGGTGCCATCCATATCCAGTGCGATGGCCTGATAGGGGGTCATACATCTCTCCCTGCTGAAAAATGGGAGTAATAAGCTAGACCAGAACTCCGCCTGCCACCAGCATCGATGCTCGCTCCTGTGAGGTGCGATAAAAAAGGGGCGCCACGGCGCCCCTTTCCAGCCCTGAGCAGGGTCAAACCCGAAAACGCTGCACCATATCTTGCAACTGGGTTGCCAGATGGTTCAGATCGTTGCACGCCTGGGCCATCTGATTGGCCCCGGCCGCGACCTCCTCCGAGGCGTGACTGATGTTAACCACATTGCGATTGAGCTCCTCACTGACCGCCCCCTGCTCCTCGGTGGCTGTGGCTATCTGGATGTTCATCTGGGAAATGCTGCCCACGGCGCCGCTGATTTCGGCAATCGCGCCGCCCGCCTCACGGGCGGTCAGTACCGTCTCGCTCATCATCTCCTGGCTATGCGCCATGGTGCTGCCGGCCTGCTCCGCCCGTTGCTGCAACTCGGCGATGATGGCGTTGATCTGGGTCGTGGAGTCCTGAGTTCGCTTGGCCAGAGTGCGCACCTCATCGGCCACCACCGCAAAACCACGCCCCTGCTCACCGGCTCGGGCCGCTTCGATGGCGGCGTTAAGGGCCAGCAGGTTGGTCTGATCGGCGATACCGCGGATCACCTCAAGCACCACGCCGATGTTGCGGCTGTCTTCGCCCAACTGCTCGATGACACGGGCGGTGCTCTCAATGGCCGTCGCGACCTGCTCGATACGGCGAATCGACTCCTGCACCGTCTGCGCCCCCTGCTCGGCGCGCTGGCTGGCCTGACCCGCCGCATCGGCGGCATCGCTGGTATTACGCGAGACCTCCTGCACCGTGGCCTGCATCTCATTCATGGCGGTGGCAAGCTGGTTCAGCTCGTGCTGCTGGCTGTTCATGTTGCCGGCCGACTGGCTCGCCACGGCGCTGATCTCTTCGGCGGCCGAGCCCAACTGCACCACAGAGCCGGAGACCTCGCTCACCAGCCGGCGCAGGCTGTCTTGCATCTCGCCAAAGCCATGGGCCAACTGACCCAGCTCGTCGTTGTTAAAGTGCTGGCGTTCAAGGCGGCTACCCAGATCGCCGGCAGCAACCTTGCGGGTCTGATCCAGCAGGGCCATCACGGGGCGGCGCACCTGCTAGGTCAGCCACCAGGCCAGCCCCACCAGCAACAGGATGGTCAGCAAGCTGGCCCCTAGCACCATATTGCGTGACTGGGTATAAGCGTGATGACTCTCATTGGTTTGATCGAAAGCGATACGCTCGTTGATCTCGCGCAGTTGATTGGCATACCCCATCGCCTCTTCCAAGGCCTGGCGGGTCTCATTTTTTCGCAGCGCCGTTACCTTGGACAGCTCCTGCTGGCGAATGGCCGCCACCACTTGCTCATGGAGCTGGAAGTAACGATTGG
Source organism: Aeromonas simiae (assembly GCF_014892695.1). Classification (NCBI taxonomy): domain Bacteria; kingdom Pseudomonadati; phylum Pseudomonadota; class Gammaproteobacteria; order Aeromonadales; family Aeromonadaceae; genus Aeromonas; species Aeromonas simiae. The sequence continues at coordinate 631,328 of NZ_CP040449.1, read as the reverse complement.
TCGCGCTGCGCAGCTTATCGTAATTGCTGCGCTCTTCCGGGGTGCTGAAGGGGAGAGAGCCGTAATGTGCCAGCTCGGCGTCAAAGGTCTCTTTGAGATGGTTGAACTTACTGATCCCATCTTCGATTTCGGCCGGGTCATTGCTAATCGCTCCGATCACCGACACCAGCTCAAGGCGACGAGTATCCAGCAAGTAAGCGTTGATCTTGCCTGAGCTAGCCACAGAGGGAAGCATATTGTCGGCCAGACGCGAGGTATCGTCGTTAAGGCGTGAGAGCTGGGCACTGGAAAACCACGCCAACCCCACCACCAAGAGAGCCAGCACGGCAAAACCACAACCTAATTTCTGACCAATCGACAGATTTTTGAACATAGCTGGCATCCTTTTGCTCTTCATACCGGCGAACACGACCGGCAACACAACAGAGCATAACGTAAGAGAGTAATACACTGAACGAATGTACGGGTTAACCCTCTCTTATCGGCCGGACGACCAGGATCCTGAGTCCGTTTATTTCAACTCACCACGCGCAACTGGGCTAGGAAGTGATCCGGCTCGCCAAACGAGGGCGATAGTGGCATCAGCACGCCATCCCGCTCCACCCCCAAGGTCGGGTAGCCGTGGCCCCCGAGGCGACGCAGCCATTGCTGACTTTGGGCTAGGTGCTCATCCAGTGGCGCCGCCGCATAAGCGGCGTGAAAGTCAGCCTCCTCCACCCCCTGCTCGGCAGCCAGTGCGGCCAGGAATGCCACATCGCCCACCCATAGACCATCCCGATAGTGAGAGGTTTGGATACGCTGCAACAGCGCCAAGCCATCGCCCCCCAGAGCGGTCACCGCCATGATGGCGCGGATGGGAGGTTCAGAATCGAGGGTCAGCCGAGTATCGAGCAGCAGCGAATTGAAATAGCGCTCACCAAAATGCTGGCCCGTCAGCGCCTCAATGCGTTCATCGTGGGGGCGTACATGCTGACGCAGCGTCGCCCCCATGGGCTGGCGGCGGGCGCCGAGCCACAATCCGCCAGCGTGCAACTCGATGGCAAGGCCCGGCACACCTGCCGCCGCCTTCAAGAGAGGAGCGGCGCCATAGCACCAACCACAGAGCGGGTCGTAAACATAGTGAAGGAGGGTCGGATTCATCATTGTGCTCTCATGAGGCCGGGCGATGCCCGGCCAGTCCCCGCTTACCACTTCATCTCACCGGTCGCGACCTTGGCGCCGATAGCCAGGCCATCGTCCACGGGCAGAGCCGGGTAAGCCTGCTTCATCGCATCGATAAGAGCCGCCGCGTCCTTGCTCTTGGCCAGCTCGGCCTCGAAACGCAGTACATAGTCACGGGTGAAGCTGACGGCCTCGGCCCCCTTCATCTCCTGACCCAGGAAGTGGCCGGGGATGACGCGCTCAGGTTGCAGTGCCAGCAGTTGCTCCAGGGTCTCAACCCACTGACCGCGCGCCGCCTGAGTCTGGCTATCCGCCATCCATACATGCACGCCGCTGGAGACCGCCACCCCACCAAAGGCGGTCTTGATCGAAGGGGCCCACAGGAAGGCGCTCGGGGTATTCATCGCCTTCACCTCTATGGTCTCACCCTCCAGGGTCAACTGGGAGGCGGTCAACACCTGCGGCACCGTCAGGCTCTTGGGCGCATCTTTGCCGAGGATCGGGCCCCAGTAGGCCAGCTTGGCGTCCTTGGTCTCCTTGATGTGGTCAACCACGTGCTGGCTGGCGAGTACCTTGACGTCGGGGAAGGCGGCCAGGATCGGCTCAAGACCAAAGTAATAATCGGGGTCCCCGGCGCTGATATAGATGGTGGTCAGTTGCTTGCCGCTCTGCTTGATGAGATCGACCAGCGCCTGGCCATTTTTCACATCAAACTGCGCATCCACCAAGATGGCCTCTTTCTCGCCGGTCACCAGCTCGGAGGAAACCGGGAATATCCCCTTGTCACCGGGGTTATAAACCTGGATGTTCAACGGCGCCGCAACGGCGCTGCCCAGGGTGGAAGCCAGAGTCAGGGTCAGCAGGGTGTGTTTCATGGTGTTGCCTCATCGTGGGTCGGTGTCGATGGGAACAGTCTATTGGATCATTTTTATGCCAAATACCGCATAATAGTGACTTCACCGTTGCATATATCGAGCAAATAACATGGATAGACTGACTGCGCTGCAGGTTTTTGTCACCGTCGTCGAGCAGGGCAGCCTCAGCGCCGCCGCCGAGCGGCTCGACATGTCCCGCGCCATGGTATCGCGCTACCTGGGGGAGCTGGAGGGATGGATGGGGGCCCGCCTGCTGCATCGCACCACCCGGCGTCTGAGCCTGACCGGCCCCGGTGAAGAGACGCTGGTTCGGGCGCGCAGCATGTTGGCGCTGGGCGAGGAGATGGAGCGGCTGGCCGCTCATGCCGGCGACGCCCCCAAGGGGCAACTGAGGGTCACTTGCAGCTATTCACTGGCTGATGCCTTTCTGATGCAGGCCGCTCAGGAGTATCTCTCCCGCTGGCCCGGGACGGCTATCGACATCCTGCAACTGGATCGCACCGTCAATCTGGTGGAAGAGCGCATCGATCTGGCATTGCGCATCACCAACGACCTCGATCCCAATCTGGTTGCTCGCCGCCTCGGTTGCTGCCGCTCCGTGGTCTGCGCCAGTCCGGCCTATCTCAAGGCTCACGGAACACCGCAGCGGGTACAGGATCTCGCCCTGCACAACTGCCTGACCTACTCCTATTTTGGCAAGAGCCTCTGGCAGTTTGAGGGGGCGGATGGCCCCGAATCAGTGCCGGTCAGCGGCAACCTGAGCGCCAACACCTCTAACCTGCTGCTCAAAAGTACCCTGTTGGGCAGCGGAGTCAGCATGCAGCCTCTCTATTCGGTGGCCGACCACCTTGAGCGCGGTGAGCTGCTTCCCTTGCTGACCAAGCTGGAGCCCCGCCGGCTCGGGGTCTATGGCATCTATACCACGCGCAAGCAGATGTCCCCCCTGCTGCGCAGTTTCATCGATTTTCTGGTGGAGCGGATGGCGCAAGATCCCCTGTGGCAGGAGCCCTCACAACGAAGCGCTTCCTGGGCCCCTTCCTCCCCCGGCGCGCAATAAAAAAGCCTATCCGGTCATGGATAGGCTTATGAAGTCGCAAAGAGAGCAAAGAGGCGCCGCGCTAGATTCCCGCGACCTCCTCATAGGCACGCAACCCTTCCGATTGCCTGCGCATCGCCTGCCACACTTTCAGGCTGCGCTCCATCTCGATACGGCACAACTCACGCGCTTCGGCATGCTCTGCCCGAATGATCTGGCGCACCGGCTCAAGGGCCTGCCACAGTTCAGGGTCCTTGGCCAGACGGCGAGCGGTCGCAGCCAAGGTCACATCCAGCGCCTGCACCGCACTCCATCCCCCGTTGCGGGCCTGGATCAGCAAGCGCTGGCTCAACGCACGCAGTTGCTGCCCGACTTTTGCCTGGTGCTCATTTAGTTTCATCAAGACTCTCCTTGCCAAGGGACAACACGGCCATCCGCCCACTCATTAGCGAGTCTGATGGCGCGCCATGCCTTCCCAACCGATGCGTAGCTCACCGATGATGTTGCGCACTTCCTGCAACCCCTCAACACGGTTGCTCACGCTCACCTCAAACAAACGCTGACCACAGTAGTCATACAATTTGTGTAAATTGAGCGCCAGCTCCCCCCCTTGCTCCATATCAAGGGCGCTGTCGAGACCACCGAGGATATCCAGACAGCGGGAGACCGATTGTCCTTTACGATCAAGCTGACGGGCAATGATGTGCCCCTCAACCCGGGAGATCTCATCGAGCAGACCATCGACCAGCATCAGCACCAACTGATGCGGATTCGCACTGGCCGCCTTGGCATGGGTTGCAGCCTGTTGATAGGCCGCAAACGGATCGTCTTGTTCAAACATTAGGTACTCACTTAGAGATACTGTGCACTTTCAACCATCTGGTTCAAGGCGGTGAACTGTTTCAAGTAGCGCTGGTAAGAAGCCTCCATGCGCATATCAAACGCCTCCATCTTCTCTTCCAGACGCTTCTGGCTACGCTCTATCGTCTCTTCCCGCTGCTTGATGATGCCATCACGAGCGGTGTAGCTGTCCAGGCTCTTTTCCATACGCTTGAGCAGACCATCATCCCCCAGCATGGCCTTACCGAGGACTTCCGGGTCTTTCTCCAGCGCCTTGTTAAAGTCAGTGGAGCTGAAACTCAGTTTACCTTCGCGGTCAGTCTTAATGCCGATATCGGAAAGCGTCATGCCATTGGGCAGATCCCGCACACTGTTGCGTAATGTACTCTTCAGACCACGGGCAGTGGAGTCACCATACAAGGCGCCACCGGAAGCCGTCATCTTGTTGAGGTCATCCATCAGCTCGTTGTAATCATCAACGAACTTCTTCAGCGCCTCGGTCATCTCCTCGCTGTCCTGGCTGACTGACACCTGCAAAGGGCCGCTATCCGCCGGCTGCGCCTTGGTCAGCTCAATGGTCAGGCCATCGACCACGTTCTCGAAGGTATTGCTGCCTTGCTTGATCTCCAGGGCGCCAGGACCGCAGCCCATGACCAGAATCGCATCTTGCGCCGGGCTCAGCTCACGCATGTTATCCACGGCGCTGGCAAACGCCTCGGAAGCCTCGCTCCCGGCAACCGGGGTATAGTTGACGCTGATCTGATTCGCTTCACCCGTCTCGGTGCTGGTCATGACCAAATTGGTCTTGCCATCGGTACGCACCAGCGTCGCCTTCACCCCAGGGTTGCTGCTGGAGTTGTTAATGGCGTCGGCCAAGTCCTTCGCATTGGCATTGGACGGCAGCGTCGAGAGATCAATGGCCATCTCCTCGTCACCCACGTTGACGGTCAGAATACCATCGTTGGGGATGGCCGAATCACCATCGAGCTCAATCCCCACCTGGTGGGAGGTCGCCACCTGCTTGGACTGGAAGTTGTATTGCCCCGAGCTGGCTTCACCATTGGAGGTGACAGTCAGAAACCCCTCATCGGAGATGGTCGTCTTCTGCGCCTGCATCTTGGCGGGATCGTTCAGATCCTTGAGCATGCTCTGGAAGGCTTTGGTCTTGCTACTGAGCGAACTGTAGGCAGAGCTCTGGGCTTGCAGGCTGCTCTGCTGTTTTTGATGCAACGCATCGGTATTGAGGCGTTCAGCGGCCACCAACTGGGCGGCCAGGGAAGCGGGATTGATCTGCATAACTTAAGTACTCCATTGAGTTTTATGCGGCAGTCATAACAAAGCCGCCACGAGGCGGCTTGGTTATGACCCCGAAATGGCGCAGAGAAGGCACCCAACGCGGATGAGGGGACCAAAACAACGGGCCACCACAAGTGGTGGCCCGCCAGCAACCGGATTAGTTCAGCAGGGAGGTTACCATGCTGGTCATCTGGTTGGACTTGGACAGAACAGACATGCCGGCTTGCATCAGCATCTGGTTCTTGGTCATGCTGGTGGTTTCCGCCGCGTAGTCAGCGTCCATCACGTTACCAAGGGCCACGTCGGTGTTTTCTTTCATGTTGGACAGGTTGCTGATGGTGTGCTCCAGACGGTTGATATTGGCACCGAACTGGGAACGGGCAGTACCGATATCGTCCAGGCTATCCGCGATCTTATCCATCAAGCCACTGAAATCAGCACTACCACCAACAGCGCGAGTACCACCTTCTTCCGGCTCCTCACTACCACCGAGCTTAGCGATTGCTTCCTTGGCGCCATCGATCAGAGCGTTGACCGCTTGTACGTTGGTGCTGGCATCCAGCTCCAGCTTCTCATCAGAGTTACCACCGATCTGGAAGGTTACGCCACCCTGTTTACCGAACTTACCGTCGTCGGTCAGCAGCTGATCGCCACCGAAACGGGTGTTGTCACGGATATTTTCCAGCTCGGCAGCCAGCTCGGTCATTTCATCCACAATCGCTTGACGGTCAGCCTCACTGGCCGTGTCGTTCGCGCCCTGGGTGGCCAGATCCTTCATACGCTGGGCGATGTTGGTCATCTCGTCCATGGCGCCTTCCGCGGTCTGCAGCATGGAGATGGCATCCTGAGCGTTACGCATGCCTTGTGCTTGACCGTTGGATTGGGCTTGCAGACGGGTGGCCATCTGCAGACCAGCGGCATCGTCAGCAGCGCTGTTGATGCGCAGGCCGGTACCCAGACGCTGCATCGCGGTGCTCAGGGAGCTGTTGGTGCTGTTCAGTTGGTTCTGGGTTACCAGGGAGGAGTAGTTGGTGTGGATGGAGATAGCCATTGTCTTGTTTTCCTTAAAGTTACACGCTGCAAAGCAGCTCTCGAGTCACAAAGAAAGAGAAACGACCGTCCCTTTGAAAAAATGAAGTCTTCTGACATTTTTTATAAAAAAATCTTCTTTCTCCCCGTGTTTTTCAGACTGAGATGACATGGCTAAAACCGGATGCCCCTAGTTGAACTCCCCGTGCCGCTACGCTGGAGCCTAGAGATCTGCCCGCCCTCGCCTTTTCACTATCGCGCCATACCGAGTGCTGACCCATGCCCAAAAAGAGCAATGCACTGCTCTTCACGAAGGGGAACAAGGTGGGCAGGGGAAAGAATAAGAGAAGCGCATTAACAGGCGGCGCCGCGCTCATTGGCCTGCGAGGCTCAACGCCACCAAGAAGCGGCGCGGCAACAACACGAAGAGAGCCGTCAGAACGCGATGAGGGGACAACCGATGGGCAAGGGTGAAGCCCCCTTCACAGGGCCAGCGCCATCACCATAAAAAAAGCCGCCCGATAGGGCGGCTTTTTCATGACAGAGCCTTACTCGGCGGCCGGCTCTTCGGCAGCAACCGGCGCCGCTTCGGCGGCGGCCGGCGCAGGAGCGGCGGCATCGGCATTGGCTTCCTTGATGGAGAGACGGACGCGACCCTGACGGTCCACTTCCAGTACCTTCACCTTGACCATGTCACCGATGTTCAGGTAGTCGGCCACATTCTGCACGCGCTCTTCGGTGATCTGGGAGATGTGTACCAGACCATCCTTGCCCGGCAGGATGTTGACGAAAGCACCAAAGTCGGCCAGACGCACCACCTTACCTTCGTAGATGCGGCCCACTTCCACCTCGGCGGTGATGGCCTCGATACGGCGGATCGCTTCCTTGGCGGCATCGCCGTCCACAGCAGCGATACGCACGGTACCGTCATCATCCAGCTCGATGTTGGTGCCGGTCTCTTCGGTCAGGGCGCGGATCACGGAGCCACCCTTGCCGATGACATCCTTGATCTTCTCCGGGCTGATCTTGATGGTGTGGATGCGCGGGGCGAAATCGGAGATCTCGGCACGCGGGGCGGCAATCGCCTCGTCCATCACCTTCAGGATGTGCAGACGCGCGTCACGGGCCTGCTTCAGGGCGATCTCCATGATCTCCTTGGTGATGCCTTCGATCTTGATGTCCATCTGTAGGGCAGTCACGCCCTCGGTGGTACCGGCCACCTTGAAGTCCATGTCGCCCAAGTGATCTTCATCACCCAGGATGTCGGACAGCACGACGAAGCCATCTTCTTCCTTCACCAGACCCATGGCGATACCGGCTACAGAGGCCTTGATCGGCACACCGGCATCCATCAGGGCCAGGGAGGTACCGCACACGGAGGCCATGGAGGAGGAGCCGTTGGACTCGGTGATCTCAGAGACCACGCGCACCACGTACGGGAACTCGTCGGCGCTCGGCATTACCGCAGCGACGCCGCGCTTGGCCAGACGACCGTGGCCGATTTCACGGCGCTTCGGGCTGCCCATCATGCCGGTCTCACCCACGCAGTAGGGCGGGAAGTTGTAGTGCAGCATGAAGCGATCGGCACGGTTGCCGGTCAGCTCGTCGATGTTCTGAGCGTCACGCTCGGTGCCCAGGGTGGCAACCACCATGGCCTGAGTCTCACCGCGGGTGAACAGGGCGGAGCCGTGGGTACGCGGCAGCACGCCGGTGGCCACATTCAGGGCACGCACCATGTGCGGATCACGACCGTCGATACGCGGTTCGCCACGCACCACGCGGCCACGGACGATGCGGCTCTCCAGGTTGTGGAACTCTTCGCCGATCTTCTTCGGATCCAAGGTGGCGTCAGCCGCAACCAGCTGCTCGATAACGCGCTGCTTGATGGCGCCGATGGTCTCGTAACGCACAGCCTTCTCGGTGATGCGGTAGGCTTCACCCAGTTCGGCGGTGGCCAGCTCGGCGACCTTGTCCTTCAGAGCCTGATTGACGGCCGGAGCAACCCAATCCCACGGCTTGGCACCGGCTTCGGCAGCAAACTCGTTGATGGCGCTGATGACGGTCTGCATCTGCTCGTGGCCATAAACCACGGCGCCCAGCATGACGTCTTCCGGCAGGACGGAGGCTTCGGACTCCACCATCAGCACGGCGCTGGCGGTACCCGCCACCACCAGATCCAGTTGGCTGTTGGCCAGCTCGCTCACGGTCGGGTTCAGCAGGTACTGACCGTTCATGTAACCGACGCGGGCGGCGCCGATCGGGCCATTAAAAGGAATGCCAGAGACGGCCAGCGCGGCAGAGGCGCCGATCATGGCCACGATGTCCGGGGAAACCTGCGGGTTAACGGACATCACGGTGGCAACCACCTGAACCTCGTTGAGGAAGCCTTCCGGGAACAGCGGGCGGATCGGACGGTCGATCAGACGGGCGATCAGGGTTTCACCCTCGCTCGGACGACCTTCACGACGGAAAAAACCGCCCGGGATACGGCCAGCAGCGTAGGTACGCTCCTGATAGTTGACAGTCAGGGGGAAGAAGTCACGGCTCAGATCGGCTTCTTTTTTGCCGACCACGGTAACGAACACACAGGTGTCGTCCATGCTGACCATGACCGCGCCGGTAGCCTGACGGGCCATCATGCCGGTTTCGAGAGTGACGGTATGCTGACCGTATTGGAATGACTTAACAGTAGGATTCACGTGAATTTCCTTTTATCAATTTGGCCTTTCAATTTCGCGCCCAAGTATACTTGATTCGAGTTAAAAGGTAAGCGGCGTCGCATCAGGGTTGCATACGCCGTAACGAAAAAAGGGGAACCTTTCGGTTCCCCTTTTTGCGTGAAATCTTGCCGTCGATTAGCGACGCAGACCCAGCTTGGCGATCAGAGCAGCGTAACGCTCTACATCCTTACGCTTCAGGTAGTCCAGCAGCTTACGACGCTGGGAAACCATGCGCAGCAGACCGCGACGACCGTGGTGGTCCTTGGCGTGCTGCTTGAAGTGGCCTTGCAGGTGGTTGATCTGGGCAGTCAGCAGGGCAACCTGAACTTCCGGGGAACCGGTGTCGTTAGCGCCACGAGCGTGTTCGGCTACGATTTGAGCCTTGATTTCAGCGTTTAGAGACATGAGTCTACTCCAACAGAGTGTTTAAAGGTTCACAGCCGATCTCTAATTCAGCCGTGAAATGAGGGCGGTATCATACCATTTTTGCCGTTCTTGGCAATCACCATGGCGATACCACCTAGCCATCAGGCCTCTTCGCCGCCGAGACGCACCAGACGACGCGGTGCAACCCGCCCCTCTTCGTCGATCTCGCCAACGCCGATGAACTCGCGCTCCGGGCCAACGGTCATACGCACCTGGCCCTCTTGCGGCGCCCCTGCCACCTGAACCGCTTGGCCCTGGTTGACATAGGCGGCAACCGCCGGCAGCAGATTCACCTCGGGCAAGGAAGCCACGGCAGTGTCCATCGGCAGCAGCAGCGGATCCAGATGCTCGCGTGGCGGCACGGTCTGGGCACGGGCATGCTCGAAGATGCACTCGAGCTGCTCCAGGGTCAGCATCCGCTCATAGGGATAGCTGGCCACCTGGGTACGGCGCAGGGCAGTCACGTGGGCGCCACAGCCGAGCAGCTCGCCAAGATCATCGACCAGGGAGCGGATATAGGTGCCCTTACTGCAATGCACCTCCATCTTCACCTCATCCCCTTCCACACTGATGAGCTTGAGCTCATAGATGGTGATGGGGCGGGCCTCACGCTCAATTTCAATGCCTTCGCGGGCATATTCATAGAGCGGGCGACCGTTGTGCTTGAGCGCCGAATACATGGACGGCACCTGCATGATGGGGCCGCGGAACTTGTCGAGCGCCTCGATGATGTCACCCATGGCAACATTGACCGGGCGCTCGCTGACCACCTCGCCATCCGCATCGCTGGTATCGGTGCGTACACCGAGTTTGGCGGTCACCTGATAACGCTTGTCAGCGTCGAGCAGGAACTGGGAGAACTTGGTGGCCTCACCGAGGCAGATCGGCAACATGCCGGTCGCCAGGGGATCGAGCGCGCCGGTATGACCCGCCTTGGCCGCGTTGTAAATCCGCTTGACCTTCTGCAACACATCGTTGGAAGTCAGGCCAGCCGGCTTGTCGAGCAGCAGGATACCGTGTACTTCACGGCCCTTGAAACGACGTCTGCGAGACATCTTCAGCTTTCATCCTCTTCATTGCGACCGGATTCGGCCATACGACGCTTGTCATCCCGGATGGTGTTGGTCACCAGATTGGACATGCGCATCCCCTCGACCAGCGTCTCGTCATAGAAGAAACGCAGCTCAGGCACCACGCGCAGACGCATGGCACTGCCGAGCAGGCTACGGATGTAGCCGGCGGCCTCGCCGAGGGCGGCCAGGGCTTCCTTAATTCGCTCGGCATCGTTGTCGAGCTGCAGGAAGGTGACATAAACCTTGGCATAGTTGAGGTCACGGGAGACCTCCACGTCAGAGACGGTCACCATGCCGATACGCGGGTCTTTGACCTCGCGCTGCAAGATCAGTGCGATTTCGCGCTGGATCTGCTGTCCGACCCGACGGGTCCGACTAAATTCTCTCGCCATGTTTTTACACCTGCGATAAAGGGGGGCCGAAGCCCCCCATCTTGAACCTTCGAATTACAGAGTACGCTGGATTTCAACGGTCTCGTACACTTCGATCTGGTCGCCAACGCGAACGTCGTTGTAGTTCTTCACCGCGATGCCGCACTCGTAGCCATTCTTGACTTCGTTAACGTCATCCTTGAAGCGGCGCAGGGACTCCAGCTCGCCTTCGTAGATCACCACGTTCTCACGCAGCACACGAATACGGTTGGAACGCTTGACCACGCCCTCGGTGACCATACAGCCGGCAACAGCACCGAACTTGGGCGACTTGAACACGTCGCGCACTTCGGCCAGACCGATGATCTCTTGCTTGTACTCCGGCGCCAGCATGCCGCTCATGGCCTGCTTCACTTCGTCGATCAGGTCATAGATGACGGAGTAGTAGCGCAGATCCAGGCTCTCGGCCTCGATCACCTTGCGAGCAGAGGCATCGGCACGAACGTTGAAGCCCAGCAGAATGGCGTTGGACGCGGCGGCCAGGGTGGCGTCGGTTTCGGTCAGACCACCAACACCGGAGCCAACGATCTTCACCTTCACCTCGTCGGTGGAGAGCTTGACCAGCGCGTCGCAGATGGCTTCTACAGAGCCCTGTACGTCGGCCTTGAGCACCACGTTCACTTCGGAGACTTCGCCTTCGGTCATGTTGGCAAACATGTTCTCCAGCTTGGCCTTCTGCTGGCGAGCCAGCTTGACCTCACGGAACTTGCCTTGACGATAGAGTGCCACTTCACGGGCCTTCTTCTCGTCACGTACGACAGTGGCTTCGTCACCGGCAGAGGGCACGCCGGACAGACCGAGGATTTCCACCGGCAGGGAGGGGCCGGCTTCCTTGATCTCTTTACCCAGCTCGTCACGCATGGCACGAATACGACCGTATTCGAGACCGCACAGCACGATGTCGCCCTGACGCAGGGTCCCTTCCTGTACCAGCACAGTGGCAACCGGGCCACGGCCCTTGTCGAGGAAGGATTCGATCACCACGCCATTGGCCATGCCGTCATAAACGGCCTTCAGCTCCAGCACTTCGGCCTGGATCAGGATGGCGTCGAGCAGCTCGTCGATACCTTGGCCAGACTTGGCGGAGACATGCACGAACTGGCAGTCGCCACCCCAGTCTTCGGACATGACGTCATAGCGAGCCAGCTCGGTCTTGACGCGATCCGGATCCGCTTCCGGCTTATCGATCTTGTTAACAGCCACCACCAGCGGTACACCCGCGGCCTTGGCGTGCTGGATCGCTTCGACGGTCTGCGGCATCACGCCGTCATCGGCCGCCACGACCAGCACCACGATATCGGTGGCCTTGGCACCACGAGCACGCATGGAGGTAAACGCTGCGTGACCCGGGGTATCCAGGAAGGTGATCATGCCGCTTTCGGTCTTAACATGGTAAGCACCGATGTGCTGGGTGATGCCACCGGCTTCGCCCGCCGCGACCTTAGCCTTACGGATGTAGTCGAGCAGCGAGGTCTTACCGTGGTCAACGTGGCCCATGATGGTGACCACAGGTGCACGCGGTTTGGCTTCGGAGGTCTCGTCACGATCAGACAGTACCGCCTCTTCCAGCTCGTTCTCACGACGCAGCACCACCTTGTGGCCCATCTCTTCGGCGACCAGTTGAGCGGTCTCCTGGTCGATGACCTGGTTGATGGTGGCCATGGCGCCCATCTTCATCATCGCCTTGATGACTTCCACGCCCTTGACCGCCATCTTGTTGGCCAATTCGGCAACGGTGATGGTTTCGCCGATCACGACGTCACGGTTCACGGCAGCAGCCGGCTTGTTGAAGCCGTGCTTCATGGCGTTCGGGGTCGCCATCTTGCCACGCTTACCCTTACGGGCACGCGGGTTGCGATCATCGCGGTCATCATCACGACGGCCGGTCTTCTTGGGCCCCTTGGGAGCAGCGGCGCTACGGCGGCGGCTCTCTTCTTTGCTGTCCTGTTCGTCTTCGGCAGCCTGAGCATGCTTGGAGGTGGTGACGTGATAGTCACTGCTCTCGCTGGCACGCTTGGCCTCTTCCTCGGCCCAACGGGCCGCGTTCTCTTCTGCCATCAGACGGGCTTCTTCCGCCTTTTTGGCTGCTAATTCTTCCGCCTTCTGAAGGGCGGCCGCTTCTTGTTGGCGCTTCAGTTCTTCTGCTTCGCGCTTGGCCATCTTCTCTGCCTCTTGCTGAGCTGTGCTACCGGCTGCTTTGGCGGGCTGCTGCTGAGCCTGTCGAGCCTTCTTATCTGCCTCGATTCGCGCCTTTTCCTCAGCTTCCAGGCGAGCCTGCTCAGCCGAACGGCGAGCCTTCTCTTCAGCCTCGATGCGAGCCTTCTCTTCGGCTTCGCTGCGGGCCTTCTCTTCCGCTTCCAAACGCGCTTTTTCTTCGGCTTCCTGACGCTGCTGATCTTCCAGCGCCGAGCGTCTCACATAGGTGCGAGATTTACGCACCTCAACCTGCACTTCTTTGTTCTTGCCGCCAGTCCCCTGAACACTCAGCGTGCTCTTGGTCTTGCGTTGCAAAGTCATGCGGGCCGGGGTGACATCGCCACCATGCTGTTTCTTCAGATGAGCCAGCAGAGTCTGCTTTTCAGACTCGCTAACCATATCGTCGGCCGCGCTCTTTTCGATGCCGGCCGCGACAAACTGCTGGAGAAGACGATCAACCGGTGTGTCGATGTCAGTGGCAAGTTGTTTTACCGATACTTCTGCCATTCATTTACCTCCGTTTGATCCTGTACTCAAGACTGCTCTCCGAACCAACAGATGTTGCGAGCAGCCATTATCAGCTCACCAGCCTTCTCGGCGGTCAGCCCTTCGATATCGGCAAGGTCATCAATGCCTTGCTCGGCCAAATCTTCCAAGGTGCCGATACCGCGCGCGGCCAGCGCATGAGCGGTTTCGTTGTCCAGCCCTTCGAGAGCCAGCAGCTCTTCACTCGGCTCGACAGCTTCCTTGGATTCTTCATTGGCCAGCGCCTTGGTGGTCAAAGCGGCTTTAGCACGGCCACGCAGCTCTTCGACGGTGTCTTCATCCAGGCCGTCGATAGCCAGCAGTTCGTTCACCGGTACGTAGGCAATCTCTTCTAAGGTGGAGAAGCCTTCTTCCATCAGCATCTCGGCGAAATCGTCGTCGATGTCGAGGGCAGTGGTAAACAGGTTCATGATGCGATCGTTTTCGGCCTGGTGCTTGGCACGCATGTCCTCAACGGTCATCACGTTCAGTTCCCAACCAGTCAGTTGGGAGGCCAGACGCACGTTCTGGCCGTTACGGCCGATGGCCTGAGCCAAGTTGGCCGCTTCCACGGCGATGTCCATGGTGTGGTTATCTTCATCCACGATGATGGAGGCCACGTCGGCCGGCGCCATGGCGTTGATCACGTACTGGGCCGGGTTGTCATCGTACAGCACGATGTCGGCGCGCTCGCCACTGAGTTCAGCAGAAACGGCCTGAACACGGGCACCACGCATACCGATACAGGCACCGATCGGATCGATACGGCGATCGTTGGTCTTTACCGCGATCTTGGCGCGGGAACCCGGATCACGAGCCGCGCCCATGATTTCGATCATCTCTTCGCCGATCTCGGGCACTTCGATGCGGAACAGCTCTTTGAGGAAGTCCGGGCTGGAGCGGCTGACAAACAGCTGGGAGCCACGCGCCTCGGGACGCACCGAGTAGAGCAGGCCACGCACGCGGTCACCGGGGCGGAACATTTCACGCGGCAGCATGTCGTCACGGAAAATCACCGCTTCGGCGTTGCTGCCGAGATCCAAGATGATGTTGTCGCGGTTACTCTTCTTCACCACGCCGCTGATGATGGTGCCTTCCTTGTCCTTGAACTGCTCAACGACTTGGGAACGCTCTGCTTCGCGCACTTTCTGCACGATCACCTGCTTGGCGGTCTGGGTGGTGATACGGTCGAAGGTGACAGATTCAATCTGATCTTCAACGTACTCGCCCAGCTGGATCTCGGGTTCTTCAACCTGAGCCGCTTCCAGGGTGATCTCGGCATACGGGTTTTCCATCTCAGCCTGGTCGGCAATCACTTTCCAGCGGCGGAAGGTATCGAAGTCACCCGTCTTACGATCGATGGCAACACGCACTTCGATCTCACCTTCGTACTTCTTCTTGGTCGCGGTGGCCAGCGCGGTCTCCAGAGCCTGGAAGATCTTCTCGCGGGGTACGGCCTTCTCGTTGGAAACTGCGTCAACGACCAGCAAAATCTCTTTGTTCATGTGGAAAAGCCTCGTTAACCGAAGTGCGGCACAATGTTGGCCTTCTGGATGTTAGTGAAAGCCAGCATTTCATCCTTACCATCTACCGTCAGGGTGATCAGGTCACCCTGTACAGCCTTAATTACGCCTGTGAACTTGCGGCGGTTATTGGTAGCCATCCGGAGCGTTACCGCCGCCTCTTGGCCAATGTATTTCTCGAAATGGGCGACCTTGAACAGGGCACGGTCGAGGCCAGGAGAGGAGACCTCGAGGTAGTACTCCTCGCTGATCGGATCCTCAACATCCAGCAGCGCCCCAGCCTGATAGCTCACTTCTGCACAATTATCGACAGAGACACCCTGTTCACTGTCGATATAAATGCGCAGAGTGGAGTGCTTGCCGGCACGGGCAAATTCGATTCCCCACAGTTCGAAGCCGAGGGCCTGAATTGGCGCCTCGAGCAGCTCGGTCAGACGTTGTTCCAACGTAGCCAAAGTCACCCTCCGAAAAAACAAAAAAAGGGCATAAAGCCCAGGTCTGATCAGGTCAGCATAAAGCGCACATGACAAAAAGCCCCGATATCAAATCGGGGCTTGTCGCTTTACCCTGATTGTCGCCTCGCAGCGACCGCCTTCCTGAGCAATGGAAAGCGTGAAATTTGGTTGCGGGGGCCGGATTTGAACCGACGACCTTCGGGTTATGAGCCCGACGAGCTACCAGGCTGCTCCACCCCGCGTCCGAAATCGTGCGAGATTATAGCCACATCAAAACTCAGGTTCAAGATTTGACGGGCTTCCCGAACTAAAGCATCGGGTTACTCTCAATTGGTGCCGTGGGCGGGACTCGAACCCGCACACCCTAGGGCACTACCCCCTCAAGATAGCGTGTCTACCAATTTCACCACCACGGCATTAACTCTTAGTTGGGTACGTCAGCGTCCTTTTTTACCGGCGCTTCAGTTTTCTCAACCTGCTGAGGTTGTTGCAGGTTTTCCCACTCGCCACTCTGTTTTACCTTGTGAGTAGACAGGTTACCAAGCACCAGGCTAATCACGAAAAACACAGTCGCTAAAATCGCAGTTGTACGGGTCAGGAAGTTTCCCGATCCGGAAGAACCGAAAATCGTATTCGATGCTCCAGCGCCGAAAGAGGCACCCATATCAGCTCCTTTACCCTGCTGAACCATCACCAAGCCAATCAGACCCAGCGAAACGAGCAGATAAAGAACCAACAAAATCTCGTACATTTCACTTACCCTTTAGGAATGAGGCCCACCGGCCTTCTCAGATTCTAGATTCCCCAGCAACTTACTCGCGCCAGGCTTGAATCCTCACTCCCTTGCGAAAGCGAGGCAGATAATATCGACCACACCCACCACTGACAAGCACTTTTTTGAAGTTTTTGAATCGTTTGAGCGAGATATAGGCAAGACGGCCAAAAAGCCGCCTTGCCTGCCCCTTAAATGGCCGATTTCACCTGTTCGGCAATGCGCTGGGCCATGGAGCGAACCTGCTCTTCATGCTCACCTTCAACCATGACGCGGATCAGCGGCTCAGTGCCGGACTTGCGTAGCAGTACCCGGCCACGACCGGCCAGCTCCTGCTCAACCTTGCTGACTTCATCATGTACAGCCTGGCAAGAGAGCGGATCTTGCCCTTCACCGTAACGGACATTGATGAGGATTTGCGGGAACTTGGACATGCCGGAGCGCAGCTTGGAGAGCGGCATCTCGGCAGCACGCATGGCCCCCAGCACCTGTAAAGCTGCGACGATACCATCCCCAGTGGTGGTCTGATCCAGGCAGATGATGTGACCGGAGTTTTCTCCTCCAATGCGCCACCCCTTCTGCTCCATCATCTCCAGCACGTAGCGATCGCCTACCTTGGCACGGGCAAATGGAATACCGAGCGTCTGCAGCGCCAGTTCGAGCCCCATGTTGGCCATCAGGGTTCCCACCACGCCACCTTTGAGGCGACCATTACGCAGCGCATCACGGGCGATGATGTAGAGAATTTCGTCACCATCGATGATGTAACCGGTACTGTCGACCATGACCACCCGATCGCCATCACCATCGAAGGCGATACCCAGATCCGCCTTGCACTCAAGAACCTTGGCCGCCAGCGCATCCGGAGCGGTAGAGCCGACACCGTCATTAATATTGAGGCCATTTGGCTCACAGCCAATGGCGATGACCTCGGCCCCCAGTTCGCGGAATACGGAAGGGGCGATGTGGTAGGTGGCGCCATGACCGCAGTCCACCACGAGACGCAGCCCATCCAGATTCAACAGAGAAGGAAAGGTGCTCTTGCAAAATTCGATATAGCGGCCGGCCGCATCATCGATACGCACCGCCTTGCCGAGCAGGGCCGACTCAACACACTCCAGATCGTGATCCAGCATGTCCTCAATGGCCTCTTCTACCTCGTCCGGCAACTTGGTGCCATCGGCAGAGAAGAACTTGATGCCGTTATCGTAGAAAGGGTTGTGCGAGGCACTGATGACGATCCCGGCCTCAGCACGGAAGGTGCGAGTCAAATACGCCACGGCGGGGGTTGGCATGGGGCCAAGCAGCGTGGCCTTGAGGCCGGCTGCGGAGAGGCCGGCTTCCAGCGCCGCTTCCAGCATATAGCCGGAGATCCGGGTGTCCTTACCGATCAATACCTTCTTGGTGCCCTTCTTGGAGAGTACCTTGCCGGCCGCCCAACCTAACTTCATCACAAAATCAGGAGTAATGGGGAACTCACCCACCTTGCCACGCACTCCGTCGGTGCCGAAATACTTTCTTGCCATTGTTATCGTGCTCGTATCATTTTTGGGAAAAATCCCGGCCAGTCATGGTCATCCACGCCACCCGAAGGGCATCCATGGTGGCCTGCACGTCGTGCACGCGGATAATGCGTGCCCCCTTCTGCATGCCGATCATGGCACAAGCCAGACTCCCGGGCAGCCGCTCATCAACCGGACGGCCCAGCAGGTTGCCTATCATAGACTTTCGCGACATTCCGACCAAGAGTGGCAGTGCGTAATCGAGCAGTTGCTCCTGACAGGCGAGCAGTTGGTAGTTGTGGGCGAGGTTCTTGCCAAAGCCATAGCCAGGATCGAGCAGGAGCCGGTCACGAACTATCCCAGCCGCTTCGCAGGCCTGGATCCGTTCATCGAAGAAGGCCCGCACCTCACCGAGTAAATCCTCATAATGAGGCGCCTGCTGCATGGTTCTCGGCTGTCCCTGCATATGCATCAGGCAGACGGGGACACCGGCCTCAGCCGCAGCCTGTAGTGCGCCGGGCTCCTGCAAGGCACGCACGTCGTTGATGAGATGGGCACCCGCACGGCAACCCTCGCGCATCACGGCGGCCTTGGAGGTATCGAGCGAGAGCATGACCTCACACTCGCGGGCCAGATGCTCCACCACGGGGATAACCCGATCCAGCTCCTCCTGCTCGCTCACAGCGGGGGCACCAGGACGAGTCGACTCCCCCCCGATATCGATCAGGGTCGCCCCCTCGGCCACCATGTGACGGGCGTGGGTCAGTGCCAGATCGAGTCGATTCCAACTGCCGCCATCCGAAAATGAGTCTGGCGTGACGTTGAGAATACCCATTACGTGCGGGCGTTCGAGAGAGAGAGAAATGCCCTTGCTTTCCAGCAACATAAAACTCCTTGATGCGTCCGGAACAAAGAAAAACCCCGGGCAAGCCCGGGGTTTGATGAGATCAGTGATTACTGGGCCGGTAGATCATTGGCCTTACCGATATCGGTATCACCCTTATCCTGCGGCTCGACCGTTGGCGTGCTGTCGCTCTCAGCAGAAGCGCCCCCTTGCGGGGTATCGCCATGCTCATCATGCCAGTTGCTGGGAGCACGTACCTCACGGCGCGCCATCAGATCGTCGATCTGCTTGGCGTCGATGGTTTCATACTTCATCAGCGCATCTTTCATGCTATGCAACACGTCCATATTATCGAGCAGGATCTGCTTGGAACGGGCATAGTTGCGATCGATGACTTGCTTGACCTCTGCATCGATGACGCGAGCAGTGTCGTCGGACATGTGCTTGGCCTTGGCCATGCTGCGACCGAGGAACACCTCACCATCTTCTTCTGCATAGAGCATGGGGCCGAGACGCTCGGACATCCCCCACTGGGTGACCATCTTGCGGGCAATGTCGGTAGCACGCTCGATATCATTTGAAGCCCCAGTGGATACCTTCTCGGCACCATAGATAAGCTCTTCAGCGAGGCGTCCACCATACAGACTGGAGATCATCGACTCCAGATGCTGCTTGGAGTGACTCCAGCGATCCTGTTCCGGCAGATACATGGTTACCCCCAGCGCACGACCACGCGGGATGATAGACACCTTGTAAACCGGGTCATGATCCGGCACCAGACGACCGATGATGGCGTGACCGGCCTCATGATAGGCGGTCATCTCCTTCTCGGACTCCTTCATTACCATGGAGCGACGTTCCGCCCCCATCATGATCTTGTCTTTGGCCTTCTCGAACTCGGCCATGGAGACCACGCGGCGGCTCTCACGGGCAGAGAAGAGAGCGGCCTCGTTGACCAGGTTGGCCAGATCGGCACCGGAGAAACCCGGGGTACCACGGGCAATCAGCGCCGGGTTGACGTCATCAGCCAACGGCACTTTGCGCATATGCACCTTCAGGATCTGCTCACGACCGCGGACATCCGGCAGGCCCACCACGACCTGGCGGTCGAAACGGCCCGGACGCAGCAGGGCAGGGTCAAGCACATCGGGACGGTTAGTCGCGGCGATGACAATGATGCCCTCGTTGCCTTCAAAACCATCCATCTCAACCAGCATCTGGTTGAGTGTCTGCTCACGTTCATCGTGACCACCACCCAGACCCGCGCCACGCTGACGACCGACCGCGTCGATTTCATCAATGAAGATGATGCAGGGCGAAGACTTCTTGGCCTGCTCGAACATGTCACGCACCCGGGAGGCACCCACACCGACGAACATCTCGACGAAATCAGAGCCGGAGATGGTGAAGAAAGGCACCTTGGCCTCACCGGCAATGGCCTTGGCCAGCAGGGTCTTACCAGTACCGGGAGGGCCCACCAGCAGTACGCCGGTCGGGATCTTGCCACCCAGTTTCTGGAATTTGCTCGGGTCACGCAGGTAATCAACCAGCTCCTTGACCTCCTCCTTGGCCTCATCGCAACCGGCGACATCGGCAAAGGTGGTCTTGATCTGATCTTCACTCATCAGGCGCGCCTTGCTCTTGCCAAAGGACATGGCGCCCTTGCCACCGCCCCCTTGCATCTGACGCATGAAGAACACCCACACACCAATCAACAGCAGCATGGGGAACCAGGAGATGAAGATGGAGGTAATGAGGGAAGGCTCTTCCGGCTTGACCCCCTCAACCTTGACGTTGTGGTTGATCAAGTCGTTGATCAGCTGATCATCCTGCGCAGGAATAACAGTCAGAAAACGCTCGCCACTACGCTTGACACCATTGATGACCTTACCGTCAATCCGCACTTCCCGGATCTGTTCCTGAGACACATCCTTGACAAAACTGGTGTAATCCAGCTGTCGCCCGGCGGTATCACTGGGGCTGAAGCTGTTAAACACCGACATCAAGACGACAGCGATGACCAGCCACAGGATTAAATTTTTCGCCATGTCACTCAAATCAGTAACCTCGCAGACTGACTGTTAACGACAAAAGTTAGGGTACTACAGTTTAAAACCGGTAGCCACAATGTAGACTTCCCGTGAACGGGCTCTCGACGAGTCTGGTTTCCGAATCTTGACTGTTTTAAAAATCTTACGAATTTCATTGAGATAGGCATCAAACCCCTCCCCCTGAAACACCTTGGCAACGAAGCAACCATCACTGCGCAATACCTGATGGCACATGTCCAGCGCCAGCTCCACCAAATACATGGAACGGGCCTGATCCACCTGCTGGGTACCACTCATGTTGGGCGCCATATCGGACATCACCACATCGACTTTATCGGGGCCGACTCGCTCCAGCAGGGCGCTTAGCACAGTATCTTCGCGAAAGTCCCCCTGAAGGAAATCGACACCGACGATGGGATCCATCGGCAAAATGTCACAGGCGATCACCCGGCCCTGCTCACCCACCTGGCTTGCTGCATACTGAGACCAGCCACCAGGGGCAGCCCCGAGATCCACTACCGTCATGCCGCTACGCAGCAGACGATCCTTTCCCTGAATCTCTTCAATCTTGAACACGGCGCGTGAGCGAAGCCCCATCTGCTGGGCCTTCTTCACGTACTGATCATCAAAGTGCTCTTTCAACCAGCGTGTCGAGCTGGCGGAACGTTTCTTCTGGGTCATGTTATCCGACTTCAAAAAACCGCAAGGGTTATTACTATTGAGGGCTAAGTGGGGTTAGAATACGCCCCTTTCAACCCAGACTAACGAAGAAAATGCCATGACGCTGAACAACAAACAGAAACAGTACCTGAAAGGTCTCGCCCACAGCCTCAAGCCGGTGGTCCTGCTCGGCCAACACGGTCTGACCGAAGGCGTACTGGCCGAGATCGATATCGCCCTAGCCCATCATGAACTGATCAAGGTCAAGGTGGCCACCTCGGATCGCGAAACCAAACAGCTGATCTTTGCTGCCATCGTGCGCGAAACCAAGGCGGAAAAGGTGCAGACCCTGGGTCATATTCTGACGCTCTACCGTCAAGCTCAAGAACCCAAGATCACCCTGCCCCGCAAGTAAAGGAGAGAGCTCTGCTCTTTCCTTCTCCTCTGCCGCTTGCCAAAGCGGTTGCCAAGCTAGCGTCAGGCCTCTTAACCTGTGATGAATGCAGTGTAAAGAGGCGATCATGGCTGACGAGCCGCTCCTTACCCCCGATGAACTGGCCATGCTGCTGGGTGATGTATCCATCTCTTCGCAGGATGTCAGTTCACTGCTACACAGCGAACTCGATGCCTCGCTCCTGAGTCTGTTGCAACGCTCCAATCACCTGACCCTGGAGGCGGAAGTCGCCTCTCACCGACTGCGCTTTCCTCTGGTACTGCAACGCCAACCGGGGGGAGAGATAGAACCCCAGTTGCGGCCCCCAGCCATAGAGGATCTCACCGGCCGCCAACCCAGACCCTGGCGTCTGCATGAAGAGGCTCACCTCATCTCGCCACAATTCTGCTGGCGGGTACTGGACATGTCAGAACGCGGCATGGTGGTCGATACCCAAGACGTTCAACCACAAACCGGCGCCCTGTTGGAAGCGGCTCTCTGCCTGCCTATGCAACCCGCGCTTCCCCTCACCGGGCGCTGGGTGCGCAAGGCCTATCCCCCATCGGATTGGGCCTTGACCTTCACCATGCCTGAGCCCGAGCTCACCACCCTCAAACAGTGGCTGTTCGAGCGTCATCAAGACACCTTCATCCGCACCGACTGCATTCAATGAATGCAAACGGGGAGCCGAAGGCTCCCCGTCACCATGGCATCACGCCACTTACAGATACTGAACGTCGAGGATCTCGTACTCCACTTCGCCGCCCGGAGTCTTAACCACAGCAACGTCATCGACTTCCTTGCCGATCAGGGCTCGGGCGATGGGGGAATTGATCGAGATGAGATTCTGTTTGATATCAGCTTCATCATCACCCACGATGCGATAGACCACTTCCTCTTCGGTCTCGGTCTTGAGCAGGGTGACGGTGGAGCCGAAGATGATGCGACCATTGCTGGCCATCTTGGTCACGTCGATGACCTGGGCGTTAGCCAATTTACCTTCGATCTCCTGGATCCGCCCCTCGCAAAATCCTTGCTGCTCGCGAGCCGCATGGTATTCCGCATTCTCTTTCAGGTCACCGTGCTCACGCGCTTCGGCAATGGCTTCGATAATCTGCGGGCGAAGCACCGTCTTGAGGTATTCAAGCTCTTCGCGCAGCTTCTCAGCGCCGCGCACAGTCATCGGAGTATGATTCATAGTCGAAACCTGGGTTATCTAGAATAGAGACAGCGGCCAAAAACCGGCCACCGTCATGTAATGTGGATGCTCATCTTAATATGAAGCCACCAGAAAACCAAGTTAGGTGGTCATTCCTTAGGCACGCCAATCGGTTCGGAGACACTCGGCTTACCCTGCATGATGGCAATTTCCACTCGCCGGTTCATGCCGCGTCGCTCCTCGCTGTCGTTGGCTACCAAGGGTTTACTGTCAGCCAATCCTTGCACCACCAGTCGATGTTGATCCAACCCCTGCACCTTGATCATCTGGTGGGCCACCGCTACGGCCCGCTGGGTGGAAAGATCCCAATTGGAGCGATAAAGCTCGTTCTCGGTCGGGCTATCATCGGTGTGGCCCGACACAGTGATCTCACCCGGCACATCCTTAAGCAGGGCCGCCACCTGGTGGATTACCGGCCAGAACTGGGGCTGCAAGAAGGCAGATCCGGCCGGGAAGGCAGCCTTCTCGCGAATACGAATGATCACCTGCTGACCGAGCGCCTCAATCTCAATCGAGTGATTTTGTACCTGGCTCTTCAACTGCTCCGCTAGCTGTTTGGCCAGTGCATTTGAACGAGCCTGGGCCACTGCCTGTTCCTGCTGGGCCTGTTCTCCTCCCTGACGGGGAGCCTTACTCTCCTGCCCCCCGGCAGTATCAGCGTCACCAGGCTGGAAATCGAGCTCGGTCTGGGTCAGATCGACCGTCTGTTGCATCACTGTGTCGATAGGGGTTGGTTCGGGACGCCCGGGGCGAAATTCCTGGGCGATGACTGACGTCCCTTTGGGGATATCCTTCACTTCGAGAATATTCTGCACCCCAAAGGCCTTCTCCATCGAGCCGGCGATCTGCTTAAACTTCTGCACATCCATCTCGGCAAACGAAAGCAGCAGAACGAAGAAGCACATGAGCAGTGACATCAGGTCAGCGAAGGTCCCCATGTAACCTGGCAAACCGGGCGGGGGGCATTTGCACTTGGACATGACTTCCCCTAAGCGGCCTCTTCGCCACGTTTAGACTGATTCAGGTAGTTTTTCAGCATGCTCTCGATGACCCGCGGATTCTGACCATCCTGGATCCCCATGATGGCGTCTAGCACTAGGCTTCGGGTCAACCGCTCCTCACCGCTACGCAGCTCAAGCTTGTCGGCAATGGGGATGGCGATCATGTTAGCCTCGATGGCCCCATACAAGGTGGTCAGCAGCGCCACCGCCATGGCGGGGCCGATAGACTTGGGATCGCTCATGTTCGAGAGCATGGCCACCAGACCGACTAGAGTACCTATCATGCCCATCGCTGGCCCAAGATCCCCGAGGGTGCGAAACACCTTAATGGCGATGACGTGCCGCTCGGCTGTCAGTTCGATATCTTTTTCCAGCACAGAACGCACCACTTCGGCATCGTGGCCATCGACCAGCATGTCGATCCCTTTTTTCATGAAAGGGTTGGGGATCTCGGCCGCCTCCAGCGCCAGAAACCCGCCCTTACGGGCAGCATCGGCCAGCTCGACCGCTTTGGCGATCAACTCTTCAATCTTGTCGCCCTTGTACATGAATGCTTTGCCCGCCACCTTGAACGCCAGCAGAAACTGACTCAGGTTGAACTTCATCATGGCGATGAAGATCGATCCCAAAATGGTAATGTAGACGGAGGGCATATCCAGGTACATGGTCACCGGTCCCCCCAGCAACATGCCGTAAATTACCACCCCAAAACCCAGCACTATGCCAATCAGACTACCCAGATCCACGCCAATACCTCTGTTGTTAGCAACTCGTGCCCTGTCTGTTGAAACGATGGAGAAGCCTTGTTTGCGAAGCACCAGACCCGCCCGCCACCGCGCAGCTCAGGTTATCTATCGGCACTCACGCCGGCAAGTTTATCCGAGTTTGCTTTTTCAGCCTCCCGCCACTTCCGCTCAGGTGTTAATATAAGGCGGTTTTTTCGCAGCCAGAGAGTGATGATGGTCAGCAAGAAAAGTGATCGCCTGAGTTTTGATGCCACCCTGGCGGAGTTAGAAGCCATCGTCCATCAGCTGGAACAGGGCTCACTCCCCCTTGAGGAGGCCCTCAAGCAATTCGAGCAAGGAATCCATCTGGTGCGTGCCGGCCAGCAGAAGCTGGAGCAGGCCGAGCAAAAGATCCAGATCCTGATGGATGAGGCCAACGGCAACCCGCAACTGGCTGATTTTAGCCCCGAGCAAGGAGAAGAGTGAGTGTCATTGGCAAGCTTCAGCGCGCTGTATCGCAGCCGCATCGATGCCGAGCTGGAGCGCCAGCTCGCAACCCTGCCGCTCACTGCTCCGCGCCTCAAACAGGCCATGTCCCACGGCCTGCTGCTCGGTGGCAAACGAGTGCGCCCCTTTCTGGTCTATGCCGTCGGTGAAATGCTGGGGGTGCCTACCTCCCTGCTCGATGGCCCGGCGGCGGCGGTGGAGTGTATTCACGCCTACTCCCTCATCCACGATGATCTGCCGGCCATGGATGACGACGATCTGCGTCGTGGTCAACCGACCGTGCACAAAGCCTTTGATGAGGCGACTGCCATCCTGGCCGGGGATGCCCTGCAAACCTTGGCCTTCACCATTCTGGCCGACCACCCGATGGGGCCAGAGCTGATGGCCAACCGGGTGCGCATGCTCTCCGAGCTAGCCCGCGCCTCCGGCTATGCCGGCATGTGCGGCGGGCAGGCTCTCGACATGGAAGGGGAACGTAAGCAACTGGGCCTCTCTCAGCTTGAAGCGATCCACCGCCACAAGACCGGCGCCCTGATCCGCTGCGCCGTTACCCTGGGAGCCCTGTGCCATGCCGACATGGACGAGGCAACTCTCAGCGCCCTGCGCGACTATGCCGATGCCATCGGGTTGGCCTTCCAGGTACAGGATGACATCCTCGACATCGTTGGCGATACCGCGACCCTAGGCAAACGCCAGGGATCGGATCTGGCCCACGAAAAGAGCACCTATCCGGCCCTCATCGGTCTCGAAGGCGCCCGTGAGCTGGCCCGCGAATTGCACCAACGCGCCTTAACGGCACTGCGGGGCTTGCCTTACAATACCGCCACACTGGAAGCGTTCGCCGACTACATCATAGAGCGAACCCACTGAGCGCCGGATAAGACTACATAAAATGAGCGTCGACATTAGCCACTACCCCAACCTGGCCTTGGCCGATACCCCGATCGAGCTGAGATCCCTCCCCCGCGAGCGCCTGCCCTTGCTGTGCAACGAGCTGCGGGAATACCTGCTGCGCTCGGTGAGCCGCTCCAGCGGCCATCTCGCCTCTGGACTCGGCACCGTCGAACTGACCGTGGCACTGCACTATGTCTACAACACCCCGTTCGATCGGCTGGTGTGGGATGTGGGCCACCAGGCCTATCCGCACAAGATCCTGACCGGACGGCGCCATCGCATGCACACCATCCGCCAGAAAGATGGCCTGCACCCCTTCCCCTGGCGCGGCGAAAGTGAGTATGACGTGCTCAGCGTCGGCCACTCCAGCACCTCCATCGGGGCTGCCCTCGGCATGGCGGTCGCCGCCGAGGAGGAGGGGCTGGGTCGCAAGGTGGTGGCCATCATAGGTGACGGCGCCCTGACCGCAGGGATGGCGTTCGAGGCCCTTAACCACGCCGGTGACGTGCACAAGGATCTGCTGGTGATCCTCAACGACAACGAGATGTCCATCTCGGAAAATGTCGGAGCCCTCAACAACAACCTGGCCCGCCTGATGTCGGGCAAGCTCTATACCACCATCCGCGAGGGGGGCAAGAAGGTGCTCTCCGGGCTGCCCCCGGTGAAAGAGCTGGCCAAGCGCGCCGAAGAGCACCTCAAGGGGATGGTGGTGCCCGGCACCCTGTTCGAGGAGTTCGGCTTCAACTACATCGGCCCCATCGACGGCCACGACATCGACGCCCTGACGGAGACCCTGCGCAACATGCGCAGCCTCAAAGGGCCGCAGCTACTGCACGTCAAAACCAAGAAGGGCAAGGGCTACGAGCCGGCCGAGAAGGATCCTATCGGTTATCACGGGGTGCCCAAGTTCAACCCCGACGAGCACTCCCTGCCGAAAAGCGCCGGGGGCAAACCGGGATTTTCCGCCATCTTCGGCCAGTGGCTGTGCGACATGGCGGCGCAGGATGAGCGCCTGATCGGCATCACTCCCGCCATGCGCGAGGGCTCGGGGCTGGTCAAGTTCAGCCAGCAATACCCTAGCCGCTACTTCGATGTGGCGATTGCCGAGCAGCACGCGGTCACCTTTGCCGCCGGCCTCGCCATCGAGAATAAAAAGCCGGTGGTCGCCATCTATTCGAGCTTCTTGCAACGGGCCTATGACCAGGTGATCCACGATGTGGCACTGCAAAACCTGCCGGTACTGTTTGCCATCGACCGGGCAGGTCTGGTCGGCGCCGACGGCCCAACCCATCAGGGGGCGTTTGACATCAGCTTCCTGCGCACCGTGCCCAACATGGTGATCATGACCCCCTCCGACGAGCGGGAGTGCCGTCTGATGCTCTCCACTGGCTACCGTCACCATGGCCCCGCCGCGGTGCGCTATCCGCGCGGCAGCGGCAGCGGGGTCGAGGCCGGCCAGGATCTCGAGACCCTGCCTATCGGCAAGGGACGCGTGGTGCGCGAAGGCAAACGGATCGCCATCCTCGGCTTTGGCACCCTGCTGGCGCAGGCCCAACTCGCCGCCGAGGCGCTGGATGCCACCTTGGTCGACATGCGCTTCGTCAAGCCACTCGATGAGGCGCTACTGCGCACGCTCGCCGAGCAGCACGAGGTGCTGGTCACGGTCGAGGACAACGCCATCATGGGGGGCGCCGGCTCGGCGGTGAACGAGTTCCTGATGGGCGAGCGCCTGCTGCGCCCCGTCCTCAATCTGGGTCTGCCCGATCAGTTCGTTGAGCAGGGCACTCAGGAGGAGATCTACGCCCAGCTCGGCCTCGATGCAGCCGGCATTCGCGCCGCCATCGAGCGCTATCTGGCTTGATGGCGCAAGCGCAGTGACAACGGGCCCACGGGCCCGTTTTTTTATGGCAAAGCCAAGTAACCCATGATGGAAGATGCGCCTCAAATCAGGGGTACCGCCTTGATGCGCCGGTGCTGACCCAGCAGGACAACCTTGATGTCATGCCCCCTGCTGCGATGACAGCACAGACTCCAGATGGCCACGGCTCACCATCCGCAGTGATCTACTCTACCAGGTATTCGGCTGAAAAGAGCAAGGCCTCCCGAAGGAGGCCTTGTCGCAGGCAATGCAAACGTTTGATTTTGTTTGCCAAAAAATCAGTCGATAAGACCGTAGCCACTCAGGATATCGATGATCTCCTGCTTCGGGTTGGCGCACAGCTCAATCTTGTGGCCGACCACCTTCTCGGCAATGCCGATGTAGGTGCGGGAGATGTCCATCATCACCTCGACCGGCAGCTGATTATCGCGAGCCAGGGCGAAGCGCTCTTCCATGCGGTTCTTGTTGAGCAGGATGTCCGGATCCGGGAAGTGATTCAGCAGCCACTGACGGAAGCCCTCTTTGGACTGCTCGACAATCTTGCCTTCGCGATGGGCCGCACCATCCCAAATACGGGAGCTGTCGGGGGTTCCCACCTCATCCATGTAGATGAGCTTCTCGTTGCCGGCGGCATCCTTGACGTAGCCAAACTCGAACTTGGTATCGACGAAGATCTGATCCAGCTGAGCCAGCGCCTCACCGATCACGCCAAAGCCCTGTTTGAGCAGGGTCTCATAGCCATCGATATCCGCCGGGGAGCGAAATCCAAAGGCCGCATAGTGACGCTCAAGGTCGGCGCGCGAGACGTTGACGTCATCGGCTTCCGGCACACCGTCCAGACCGCGCAGGATCCCCTTGGTAGAGGGGGTGATGAGCAGCTCAGGCAACTTTTGATCCTTAGTGAGCCCCTCCGGCAGGGTGATGCCGCAGAACTCACGCTCACCATTCTGGTAGGCGCGCCACATGGAGCCGGTGATGTACTGACGGGCAATCGCCTCGACCAGCACCGGGCTCGCCTTCTGCACGATCCAGACGAAGGGGTGCGGAATGTCGAGGATGTGGCTATCGGCCAGACCCTGCTCCTTGAACAGCTTGAACCAGTGGCTGGAGATGGCGTTGAGCGCCGCGCCCTTGCCGGGGACGCCAGCCAAGCCCTCTTCTCCCTGCCAGATGCAGTCAAAGGCAGAGATGCGGTCACTGATCACCATGATGGCGAGCGGGGTGTCGGCCGGGACGTTATAACCCTTTTCACGGATGAGGCGTGCACTGTCCTCGGCAGTCAGCCAGTAGACGCTGCGAACCTTGCCGGAGTGGACGGGACGGTCGGTGCGGATCGGCAGATCGTCATTCACCGCCAATACTTTGTCTGCAAGACTCATGGTATTAACACTTCCTGTTTGTGGGAGGGAACAAAACAGGGGCACAAGGCCCCTGTTTTTATTCGGATTGCTCTGCCAGCGCCTTGGCAAAGGCCTGGGAAAGCGTGATGTGCATCTGCGACACCACATCGGACTTGACCGGCTTCTTGTCCTCGTCGAACAGCGTGATGGAGGTCTTGCCCCCCGCCATTTCGCCAAGCTGGAAGCGGTACTTGCCCTCCTCCAGCTTGAACGGCTCGCCGCCGATCTCGCTCCAGAAGCCCTTGCCCGGATCGTCATACTCGACGTCGATCCAGCCGAGTGACTGCTGGGAGTCCTTAATGGTGAAACCATAGCGCGGCAGCATGCGATTCATCCGCTGCCAGACCTGATCGAACGGGGCGTCGGCCACCCAGGCGCTCAGGTCATTGTTATCAAAGCCCAGCGCAAGGCCCATGCCTTCGGTCGACTTGTGCTGCTCACGCGCCTTGATCTGCTGGTCGTAATAGAGGCTGAACTGGTTCAACGCCCGCACCGCATAACGGCGTGCCTCGGTCTCGCTCAGGGTGGTACGGGTCTCGCCGTCGACGGTCTCCTCGTGCTCCACCACCTTGGCCGTCACATTGATGCCATGGCGTACCGGATCGGCCTTGAGACTGAACAGGTAACGCTGACGGATCTGGAAGTCGTCATCTTCTTCGCCCCAGCCATCCAGCGCGGCGGTATTGGTAAACCAGCCGGTCTCCAAGGTGCCGGCAGCGCGATCGAGCTGCTCGGTGGTGACCTTGTATTTGGCGAGGAAGTTCATCAGGAAGGCCCAGGCATCGCTGCTCACATCCTGTGAGGTGCTCAGGGCATAGAAGGAGACGGTCGGATCGCCGCTGCTCTGTACCACCTGGCTACCGGGTACCACGGTCAGCAACTGAGCCGGTGGACGCACATCCACGGCCGCACCGACAGGGCCCTCACGATTGCCCTCGGGCAGGGGGGGCACATCGTAGTCGCTGCTAAAGCGGGGGGCCTGCAAACCGGCAGGAACCAAGAAGGCACGCCCTTCCAGCTTGGCCTCCTCGTAATCGAAACCGCGGTTGGCCATCTTACGTTCGGCCGGGCTGCTGCAGCCAGCCACGACAGCCAGGCTGAGCAGGGCCAGCCCCGCAGTGCGTACTCTTCCGTTTGCTTTAGACACTCGCAATCAACTCCGCAGTCTGCAGCGCCTGGCGCATCGCCGCCTCCCCCTCCGGGGTCAGGTCAGTGAGCGGCAGGCGCAGGGTCGCCGAGGCGATCAGACCAAGCTGGGCGCAGGCCCACTTGACCGGGATCGGGCTCGGCTCGATGAACAGGGTCCGGTGCAGCGGCATCAACCTCTCGTTGATGGCTCGGGCGGCATCAGCCTCTCGAGCCAGCGCGGCACGGCACATGTCGCGCATCAGGGCCGCTGCAATGTTGGAGGTCACGGAGATCACCCCGTCCCCTCCTTGCAACATGAAATCACACGCCGAGGCGTCATCACCACTGTACAGCGCAAACCCCGGACCGCACAGCTCGCGCAGCAAGGGTGTGCGGGTCAGATCGCCGGTGGCCTCCTTGAGGCCGATGATGTTGGCGTGGCCAGCCAGACGCCCTACCGTTTCCGGTTTGAGGTCACAGGCTGTTCGGCCGGGCACATTATAAAGGATCTGAGGCAGACCACTAGCGTCGGCAATCGCGCTGTAGTGGCGATAGAGCCCTTCCTGGGTCGGCTTGTTGTAATAAGGGGTGACGGAGAGGCCGGCCACCACCCCACTTTGCTCGAAGCGGCGCGACAGCTCAATGGCATGAGCGGTGCTGTTGGAGCCGCAACCGGCGATGACAGGAATACGTCCGGCGGCCAGCTCGACCGTCTTCTCGACCACGGCGATGTGCTCGGCCTCGGTCAGCGTCACCGACTCGCCGGTCGTGCCGACGGCAACGATAGCCGTGGTGCCGCTTGCCACATGATATTCGACCAGATGAGCCAGGCTGGCCCAGTCCACCTCGCCGGTGGGCAACATGGGGGTGACGAGTGCGACAAGACTACCGCTAAGCATGGACTTTTCTCCCGAAATTCAGGGCCGTAATGGTAAAGTGCGGCTACCGCAAAAACAAGGAGCCACGGTGGCAAGCGTGCTACCATGGGCCAAATTTCAGGACGAGATAAGACTCATGACCCACTACCTGGTAGTGACCGCCATCGGCTCCGACCGACCCGGCATCGTCAACGAGGTGACCCGTCATGTCGCTGACTGTGGCTGTAACATCGTCGACAGCCGGCTGGGTATCTTTGGACAGGAGTTCACCTTCATCATGCTGCTGTCAGGTAACTGGAACAGTTTGATGCAACTCGAGATCACCCTGCCCCTGCGCAGTCAGGAGTGGGATCTCATCACCATGATGAAACGCACCGAGCGTCATCAACCCCGTGACTATCCGCTCTCCGCCGAGGCGCAGTTGCTGATCCGTGACGAGCCGGGCATCGTCTGCCGCTGCACCCAGCACTTCAGCCAGCACGGCTGGGACATTCACGCCATGCAGTCAGAGACCATAGAGCAGACGCCCTATAACCTGCTGCGCGCCACCTTCGAGCTCAAGCTCGCCGTCGGCGAGAGCCATCTCGATCACGAGGCCGCCTTCGCCGACTTCTGTCGTGAACTCGGTGCAGAATCGTTCCGCTTCGCCCTCACTCGGCGCCATAACTGAACAAAGGAGCAGCCATGCCCATACTGCAAGCCGGAGCCAAGGCTCCCGACTTTACCCTGCCGGATCAGAACGGCACGCCAGTCTCCCTCAGCGATCTCCACGGTAGGAAGGTGCTGGTCTACTTCTATCCCAAGGCCATGACGCCGGGCTGCACCACCCAGGCCTGCGGCCTGCGAGACACCCGCAGCGAACTTGACGCCCACAATCTGGTCGTGCTCGGCATCAGCCCGGATGCCCCGCAGCGCCTGAAGAAATTTGCCGAACGCGACGGCCTCAACTTCACCCTGCTCGCCGACGAAGATCATGCGGTGGCCGACGCCTTTGGTGTGTGGGGCCCCAAGAAGTTCATGGGCCGGGAGTATGACGGCATTCATCGCATCAGCTTCCTCATCGATGAGCAGGGGCAGATCGCCCATGTCTTCGACAAGTTCAAGACCAGCAATCACCACCAGGTGGTGCTCGACTATCTGGCTGGCCGCTGATACCACAGGGGGCCCTCATCAGCCCCCTTGCTCCCCTTCATACCCTTCCTGCCTATCTGACACACCTGCCCCCCCAGATCAAAAAAACCATCCCAGATGTGGGTTATGGTGTTTGCAGACTCCATTTCCAGTGAGACCGCATCATGAACATGAGCCACACCGAGCGCCTGATCCTGAGCAACCAGTATGAGATCTTAAGCAAGCTCAATCCGGAGCAGGCTGACGTCTACCAAAGAGCCAAGACCATCATCGAGCGCGGCTACTGCCTGCAACTGCTGGAGCTGGAGAAATCCTTCGGTCATCTGGAGCGCGATACCTGCCAGGAGGTGATCGACACCCTCGAGATGCACCACGCCATGATGGTCTCTTTCGAGAACCTGCCGACCACCGAACAAGCGGAGTTCACCCCCGCCCGCTTCAAGTTCAATGGCTACAGCCGCAGTCAGGAGCGAGAGCTGGCCGACTACGTCTGCTTCCTGCTCGAGGTGGACAAGCGCTTCCCCGAGGTGGACTGCCCGTGCGAGGAGCTCTCGAGCGACATCGCCATGCGTGATAAGTATCAGCGTATGCTGGCGGCGTGGCGGGATTGCCCGCGCAGCTACAAGCTGTCGATCCAGGAGCTGCGCAAAATCCTCAATGCCTGATGCCGATCAGAAAAGGCGCCCTCGGGCGCCTTTATGCTATGCAGCGGTGTTACTCAAACAGGAAGGTCTTGTCGAGCTTGTCAAAGGCCGCTTTGAGGGTATCGGCCAGCTCTTGGTAGCGCGGTTTAGCCACCAGTTTGCGGGAAATGCCGGCCTGCTCACGCATCTTTTCGTTGATTTCGCGGTACCAGAGCGCCAGCGAGGGAGGCAGCGGTGTCTCGGCCCTGCGCCCCAGCCAATAGAAGCCTTGCAACGGCATGCTGAGCAGGAAGATGACCGACGTGAGCACAGAGGGCCAGTAGGCAGCATCGCCAAACTGGAACTGCAACATCAGGCAGATAACCACGATGGGGGGCAACACCCGGATACCATACTCGATGGCGAGAATGATGCGATTTTCCGGGAACAGGGCATTGAGTTCAGGGCGGCGTGGCCACACCGCCAGATAGTGGCGCCCACGCTGTAATTTACTTCCAATTATGCTCATGACTGCCTACCTCCCGCCGCCAAAACCAACACTGAAGGCGTAAAACCTCAACTTAATTTGATGCAGGCCAACTATCATTGAGGATGACTTTGTTATTTTCCAACATTCAGGTTATCCTCTACGCGCCTTTTCGTGCGTGTCTGGCGCCGCCAGCAACGCCCGTCATCGGAGCCTTGTCTTCACTATACAGGGCAACGGCTGCAAAATGCCAATCCTCCCGATGACTCAACTACCTGAAACGTCAGACGCCCCGCGCCCGGGCCGGACGCCTGTACAAACCCAACCTGTAATAGGATGAATTCATGAGTAAGCTGGTTCTTGTTCTTAACTGTGGCAGCTCTTCCCTGAAGTTTGCGGTCATTGACGCCAATACCGGTGATGACCTGCTCTCCGGCCTGGCCGAATGCTTCAACCTCGAAGACGCCCGCATCAAGTGGAAGCTGAACGGCGAGAAAGGCAACGCCGATCTGGGCGCCGGAGCCGCTCACCAGGAAGCCCTGGACTTCATCGTTCACAAGATCCTGCCGCTCAACCCGGCTCTGGCTGAAAACCTTATCGCCATCGGCCACCGTATCGTGCATGGCGGCGAGCGTTTCACCGCCTCCGTTGTGATCAGCGACGACGTGATCGCCGGCATCGAAGCCGCCATTCCGTACGCTCCGCTGCACAACCCGGCCCACCTGGTTGGCATTCGTGCCGCCCTGAAGGTATTCCCGCACCTGGCTGACAAGAACGTGGCCGTGTTCGACACCGCCTTCCACCAGACCATGCCGGAAGAGGCCTACCTGTACGCCCTGCCGTACAAGCTCTACAAAGAGAACGGCATCCGTCGCTACGGTGCCCACGGCACCTCCCACCGCTACATTGCCGGTGAAGCAGCTCAGATCCTCGGTAAGGATCTCTCCGAGCTGAACATCATCAACTGCCACCTGGGCAACGGTGCTTCCGTCTGTGCCATCAAGAATGGCCAGTCCGTCGATACCTCTATGGGTCTGACCCCGCTGGAAGGCCTGGTGATGGGCACCCGTTCCGGTGACATCGATCCGGCCATCATCTTCTTCCTGCACGACAAGCTGGGTTACTCCGTCAACGAGATCAACACCATGCTGACCAAGGAATCCGGCCTGCTGGGTCTGACCGAGGTCACTTCCGACTGCCGTTATGTCGAAGACAACTACGACAGCAAGGAAGAAGCCAAGCGCGCCATGGACGTGTTCTGCTACCGTCTGGCCAAGTATGTCGGTTCCTACGCCGCCGCCATGGACGGTCGTCTGGACGCCGTCGTCTTCACCGGTGGTATCGGTGAGAACTCCGCCCCGATCCGTGAAATCACCCTCAAGAAGCTGGCTCTGCTGGGCTTCGACATCGATCACGATGCCAACCTGGCCGCCCGTTTCGGCAAGGGTGGCGAGATCTCCAAGCCGGGCAGCACCAAGGCCCTGGTGATCCCGACCAACGAGGAGTGGGTGATCGCCCACGATGCGCTGGAACTGGTCGGCGCCTAATTTCGCTGTAATGCAAGGCCGCCCAAGGGCGGCCTTTTCCTAATCCCAATACAACCAAGGGGTATAAAGTGGCACGCACTATTATGCTTATCCCGGTCGGCACTGGTGTCGGCGTGACTTCCGTGAGCCTGGGCGTGGTTCGCGCGATGGAGCGTCACGGTGTCAACGTGAGTTTCTTCAAACCCGTCGCCCAGCCGCGTCCGGGCGAAACAGGTCCCGAGCGCTCCAGCGCCGTGATCCGCGCCGCCGCCAACATCAATCCGCCCGAGCCGTTCGCCCTCTCCTACGCCGAGAACATGATCACCTCCAGCAACACCGACATCCTGCTGGAAGAGATCGTGGCCCGCTTCGAAGAGCACGTGAAGGCCAGCGGCGCCGAGGTACTGGTGGTTGAAGGCCTGGTACCGACCGACAAGCAGCCCTTTGCCAACAAGCTGAACTATGACGTTGCCAAGGCGCTGGACGCCGACATGGTGTTCGTCACCCATCCGGGCAACGACTCCAGCCAGAAGCTCAAAGAGCGTATCGAGCTGGCCTGCTCCAACTTCGGCGGCGTGCACAACAAGCGCATCGTCGGCTGCATCATCAACAAGGTGGGTGCCCCGGTTGACGAGCACGGCGTGACCCGCCCGGATCTGACCGAGATGTTCGAGGCGCACCACCAAGGTGGTGATGCCGCCCACAACCTGGAAGTGCTGCAGGTGTTCGGCAAGAGCCCGCTGCGCATCCTGGGCTGCATTCCCTGGAACACCCAGCTGATCGCCCCGCGCGCCAAGGATCTCGCCAAGCACCTGGCGGCCCAGATCATCAACAAGGGTGAGCTGGATTCTCGTCGCCTTCAGACCGTGACCTTCTGCGCCCGCTCCATCCACAACATGGTTGAGCACTTCCGTCCGGGCAGCCTGCTGGTCACCTCCGGCGATCGTTCCGACGTCATCGTCTCCGCCTGCTTGGCCGCCATGAACGGCACCAAACTCGGCGCCCTGCTGCTGACCGGCAACTACCATCCGGAGCCGCAGGTGGTCGCCCTGTGCCAGCAAGCCATGGCCACTGGCCTGCCGATCATGATGATCGGAACCAACACCTGGCAGACCGCCGTCAGCCTGCAGAACTTCAATGTCGATATCCCCGAGGATGACCGCGAGCGGATCGAGCTGGTGCAGGACTACGTGGCCGGCCACATCGACAAGCACTGGATCGAATCCCTCTCTGCCAAGTCGACCCGTTCCCGCCGCCTGAGCCCGCCGGCGTTCCGCTACCAGCTGACCGAACTGGCCCGTCAGGCCAACAAGCGTGTCGTGCTGCCGGAAGGGGAAGAGCCGCGTACCATCAAGGCCGCCGCCATCTGTGCTGAGCGTGGCATCGCCCGCCCTGTGCTGCTGGGTAACCCGGAAGAGATCCGCCGCGTCGCCGACCAGCAAGGTGTATTGCTGACTGACCGCGTTGAGATCATCGACCCGGCCGAAGTGCGCGAGCGCTATGTGCCGCGTCTGGTCGAGCTGCGCAAGAACAAGGGCATGACCGAAGTGGTGGCCCGCGAGCAGTTGGAAGACAACGTGGTGCTGGGCACCATGATGCTGGAGCGTAACGAAGTCGACGGTCTGGTCTCAGGTGCGGTGCACACCACCGCCAACACCATCCGCCCGCCGATGCAGATCATCAAGACCGCCCCCGGCTCTTCCCTGATCTCCTCGATCTTCTTCATGCTGCTGCCGGATCAAGTGCTGGTCTACGGCGACTGCGCGATCAACCCGGATCCGACTGCCGAGCAGTTGGCCGAGATCGCCATCCAGTCCGCCGAATCTGCCGCCGCCTTCGGCATCGAGCCGCGTGTGGCCATGATCTCCTACTCCACCGGTACCTCCGGTGCCGGTGCCGATGTGGACAAGGTGCGCGAAGCCACCCGCATCGCCAAGGAGAAGCGCCCGGATCTGGTGATCGATGGCCCGCTGCAATACGACGCCGCCATCATGGAAAACGTGGCCAAGTCCAAGGCCCCGAACTCCCCGGTCGCCGGTAAGGCCACCGTGTTCGTGTTCCCGGATCTCAACACCGGTAACACCACCTACAAGGCGGTACAGCGCTCCGCCGAGCTGGTCTCCATCGGCCCCATGCTGCAAGGCATGCGCAAGCCGGTCAACGACCTCTCCCGCGGCGCCCTGGTGGACGATATCGTCTACACCATCGCCCTGACCGGGATCCAGGCTGCCCAGCAAGACAGCGCTGCCCAGGCCTGAGTGCCCCGATGATGAAAGCCCCGCTTTGGCGGGGCTTTTTTTATGCCTGATCTCATGGATCAACAATCTGGATCCAACGTCGGATCCTGCCCCCCTCTTCCATCAGGCTCTGCCATGACAGCGACCACTCACCTTCCGCCAAACCCTGTGCATTCAGGCCCCATTCGGTTTCAGTAGTCAATTATTCTTGTAAATCATGATGATGGATCGTGAAGCACGGCTAATCTACAGAGTTTTCCACAGAATTTGTGGATAGTTTTCAGATCGTTTGTAAGGAAGCAACACCGACAGGCGAAGATCAATACGTGCCAGACCGCGTCGATGAAGGATCCTACAAGCCTAATTAATACAATGACTTGTTGGCTCTAAAACGACTCACTAGAGTAAACATAAACAACTGTCAGGAGCGTCCATGAAGATCCTCATCACCGGCGGTACCGGCTTTATTGGCCGTGAAGTGGTCACTCGCCTCGCCCAGCACCGGCTGGTCATCCTGACCCGACATCCCCAGCAGGCCAAGGCGCTGCTGGGGGAAGAGCACAGCTTCATCGACAATCTCGATCGGCTCGACAACCTGGATGGTTTCGATGCGGTCATCAACCTGGCGGGTGAACCGATCGCCGATCAACGCTGGAGCGAGGCGCGCAAACAACTGCTGTGTGACAGCCGCTGGTTGCTGACCGAGCAACTGGTCGATCTGTTTCGCCTCTCCGGGCAGCCACCCCGGGTGCTGATCAACGCCTCGGCGGTCGGCTGGTATGGCCGGCAAGGGCCCGAGCCCATCGATGAGCGCTGCCAGACGCCTCACCTGGAGTTCACCCATCAACTCTGCCAGCGCTGGGAGGCGTTAGCGATGGAAGCCCAGAGCCAGCACACCCGGGTCTGCTTGCTGCGCATCGGCATCGTGCTGGGCAAGGAGGGAGGAGCACTGGCCAAGATGTTGCCCGCCTATCGGCTGGGGCTCGGTGGCCCCATGGGCAGTGGCGAGCAGATGATGAGCTGGATCCACCGGCAGGATCTGGTGCGCGCCATCCTGTTTCTGCTTGAACACGAGCTGTGCCACGGCGTCTATAACGGCACCGCCCCCCAACCGGTCAGCAACAGGGCTTTTAGCAAGACGCTGGCGGCCATCTTGCACCGCCCCCATCTGCTGAGCGTGCCAGCCCCCCTGCTGCGTCTGGTCATGGGGGAGGCCAGCGATCTGCTGCTGACCGGCCAGACCGTGGTGCCCACACGGCTGCTCGAGGCAGGCTTTCACTTCGACTACCCCCACCTGCCGGAGGCCCTCTCCAGCCTGCTCGCTCGCCAAGGATGACGTCAGGATGAAACAGGGGGCCAAGGCCCCCTGTTTTACTACAAGGTCCCCTGCCCCATGCCGCGCAGCCGCCCGCCCAGGGTGCCGCCGAGCAGATGGCGGCGCCACCCCTGCCCCACCAGGGTCACCAGCAAGGCGCCGAGCAGCGGCAGGCCAAACCAGAGGCTCGGATGCCAACTGAGCGAGCCGGAGAACCACCACTGCTGCAGGAACAATACGCACCCTTCTGCCACCAGCGCGGCGCACAATCCCGCCAAGGCGCCGGTCAGCATCAGCTCCCACCCCAGCATGCGTGACAGCAGTGGCCCTGGGGCCCCCAGGGTGCGCATCAGCACCAGCTCATTGCGCCGCGTCGCCAATGAAGCCTGAGTCTGAGCCAGCAGCACCAGCAACGCCGCCGCCGTCACCAGCCCCAGCATCACCGCGAGCGCTCGGCTCACTTGGGCCGAGATGGTGGTGAGGCGCGCGATGAGATCATCCACGTCGATGAGGCTCACGGTGGGGAACTCCCGCACCAGTTGCAGCTCGGCACGTTGCATACCATTTGGCAGGCGGTAGCTCCCCATCCAGGTGAGCGTGAAGGGCTCCAGCAGATCCGGTGAGAAGATCATGTAGAAGTTGGGGCGCATGCTGTCCCAGCGAATGGCGCGCAAACTGGTGACCTTGGCGCTGAAGGGGCGCCCCTCAATGGTGAAGCCCAGTTCATCGCCGAGCCGGATGCCGAGCCTTGCCGCCACCTCGGCATCGAGCGAGACCTGCCCAGGCCCGTTGAGCCACTCACCGGCCGTGATGCGGTTACCCGCCGGCAGAGTGTCGGTGGTGGTAAAGTTGAGCTCGCGCTCGATCCCCTCGCGCCCCGCTCTGCCCTCCTCGGCCACCGCTTCGCCGGCGATACGGGTAAGCCGGCCACGCACCATGGGATAGAAGTCAGAGGTCTCAGCGCCCGCCTCCTTGAGCAGGGCCAGCACCGGGATCCGCTCTTCCGGCATCAGGTTGACTAGGAAGCGGTTGGGCGCGTCGGCCGGCAGATGCTGGCGGATGTCGCCGATCAGATCGCTGCGCACCGCCCAGAGCAGCCCGAGCAGCAGCAATGCCAGCGAAAAACCGGCCAACTGGAACAGCCCGGAGCCACGCTCACGGGCCATATGCGCCAACGCCAAGCGCAGTGGCTGCGGCGCCCGCATCCGTCGGCCGAGGCGCAGCAGCGAGGAGCCAAGCAAGGCTAGCAGCCCCATCAGCCCCCCCATCCCTCCGATCAGCCCGAGCGCCAGCAGGGCATCCCCCATGAATCCCCACACCAGCACAAACAACCCGACCAACCCCACCGGGACTCCCCACCAGCTCGGAATATCGGCATCCAGCTCCCGGCGCAGCACCTTGAGCGGCGGAATGTGCAGCAGACGCAAGAAGGGGATCAACACCAGCATCAGGGTCACAAACAGAGCCACCGCCAGCGCCAGGGCAAACGGGCGCCAGGAGGGGGGCGGTAACTCAGAAGGCAGCAGGCTCCCGAGGAGTGAGAGGGCCAGCGCCTGCACACCGAATCCCAGCAGCAACCCGATGATCCCGCCGGTCAGGGTGAGCCCGAGCAACAGGCTGCCCAGCAAGCGCCACAACGACCCGCGCGTGGCCCCCAGCGTCTTGAGCAGAGCCATCATGCCGGTCTGGCGCTCGGCGAACTGACGCACGGCAATGGCCATGGCGAGCGTTCCGAGTAGCACACCGGTGAGCGCCGCGAGGCGGAAGAAACGCTCGGCGTTGGCCAGGGTCTTGCCACTGCGGCTCTCGCCGCTGTCGGGGGTAAGCCAGCGCTGCCCCGGTAGGGTCAGCCGCTCCCTGTCGAGGGAGGTCAATGCCTCGCGCGGCGCCTGGAGCAGATAGCGCCACTCCTGGCGACTGCCTGGCAACAGGGCGCCGATCTGCCCGAGATCGTCCACATGTACCAGAGCGCGCGGGGCCAGCTGAAAGGGGCTAAAGCCCTGATCCGGCTCCTCCAGCAGGGTGCCGGCCACCTTCAAGCTGGCGTTCCCCGCCTCCAGCTCGTCCCCCAGTCGGGTGCCAAGCAGCGCCATCAGTCGGGGCGAAAGCCAGATAGTGCCGGGAGTAACGGCCCCCTCCGGGGTGGTTTTGAGGGTGCCATAGAAGGGGAAATCGCCGGGTACGGCGCGCAAGGAGGCCAGCTGGAACGCCTCCCCATGAAACAGCATGGTGTTGAAGCTGACGGTGGCCTGCACCTTGGCGCCGGCCTGCTGCCAGCGACCGAGTTGCAGTGGCTCGACAGGGCGGGGGGAGACCAGCACTCGATCACCGCCGATAAACTCGCGCCCCGACGCCTTGAGCCCCGCATCGAGCCGATCGGCCAGCAGCGCCACACTCACCACACAGGCCACACACAGGGCCAAAGCCAGGATAAACCAGCGCAGCTCCCCCTGTAACCCTTCCCGGTAGAGCAGGCGCAGGGCGAGACGAGACGTTCCCCTCATGCGACCTCCTGCTCGAGCAGCCGGCCGGCACTGATCTCGATACGCCGCTCACAGCGCCCGGCCAGCACCGGATCATGGGTAACCACCACCAGGGTGGTGCCATGCTGCCGGTTGAGCTCAAACAGCAGCTCGATGATCCGGGCGCCGGTCTTGCTGTCGAGATTGCCGGTCGGCTCGTCGGCCAGCAGCAGGGCCGGCTGGCAGATAAAGGCGCGGGCAATGGCCACCCGCTGCTGCTCACCGCCGGAGAGGCGCGCTGGCAGGTGGTGCAGCCGCTCACCGAGCCCCACCCGTTCGAGCAGGGCGCGGGCCCTTGGCTCGGCATCGCGATCGCCGCGCAGCTCGGCGGGCAGCATGACATTCTCAAGGGCGGTCAGGGTCGGCAGCAACAGGAAGGACTGAAACACGAAGCCGATCTGCTCGGCCCTGAGCCGGGCCCGCCCCTCCTCGTCGAGGGCGCCGAGGGAGTGGCCGTGGATGAAGATCTCCCCCGCACTCGGCAGATCGAGTCCGGCCAGCAACCCCAGCAGGGTCGACTTGCCGGAGCCGGAGGCGCCAAGCAGGGCCACCGTCTCCCCAACCTTGACTTGCAACGAGATCCCC
Source organism: Aeromonas simiae (assembly GCF_014892695.1). Classification (NCBI taxonomy): domain Bacteria; kingdom Pseudomonadati; phylum Pseudomonadota; class Gammaproteobacteria; order Aeromonadales; family Aeromonadaceae; genus Aeromonas; species Aeromonas simiae. The sequence continues at coordinate 589,423 of NZ_CP040449.1, read as the reverse complement.
TCAAGGATGGTCAGCGTCTCCTGACCCAGGGTGACCTCTTTTCCAACGTTTCTGGCTTCAATCATGGGAGTAAATGTCATGGCGCGTGTCCTGCTTGCCTTGTTGTGCTACTTGGGGTCAATCGGCCTGGCGCAGGCGCAGAGCCTGCTGATCCTGGGGGACAGCCTGAGTGCAGGTTACCAGATGCCGCTGGAAAAAAGTTGGCCCTCACTCCTGCAGGAGCGCTGGGTCCGCGAGGGGGATATCCACCGCGCCATCAACGCCAGCATCAGTGGCGAAACAACTCAGGGGGCGCTGACGCGCCTGCCCGCCCTGCTCAAGGAGCACCAACCAGACTGGGTTCTGATCGAGCTGGGCGGCAACGATGGGCTGCGCGGGTTTCCTCCTCAGGTCACCGAGCGCAATCTCACCGCACTCATCGACAGGGCCACAGCGGCAGGAGCCAGGGTGATCCTGACCCAGATCAGACTGCCGCCCAACTATGGGGCGCGCTATGTCAGGCAGTTTGAACAGATTTATCCGAGCCTAGCCGAGCAGTACCGGCTGCCGCTCATGCCCTTCTTCCTCGATGATATTGCACTACACCCTGAACTCATGATGAATGATGGCATCCACCCCAAGCCAGAAGCTCAGCCACGCATTCGTGACACCGTGGCCCGCTTCGTCGCCCCCCTGTTGCAGGGGGAAGAGTAGATATCCCCATGTGAAGTGAGCGAAGGGCCTGGATGCGCAAACGCGTCTCCCCCTGACTTTCGGGCTGGCGGACCAAGAGCGCAACCATGCTCATCAAGCCACACGTACATTCGCTCGGGCAATAGATCGGTGATGGAAAAATAGCGTTCAGGAAAGGGACGACGAGCAATAAGCCGCGGGAATAGCAATCGTCTTAAAGAAGATCAGACATGGTTTAGCCATGCTCACGCCCCCTGGAATATCGAGGTGCGATGTCACAGGGGGCGTCGTACCACAGTGAGGGTCATTTCACTCGGATTGGTGAGGTATAAAAAAGGAGCCACTGGCTCCTTGTCGATTTTATTTTCCTCTGCGCAGTCGCTCTTGTACGGCCTGCACCAATAAATCGGGCTGGAATTTTGAAATCAGGAGATCGCATCCCACTTTCTTCACCATCTCATCATTAAAGCTCCCCGTCAGCGAGGTATTGAGCGTGATGAAAAGATTGGCCATGCGGGCATCACTGCGCACCTCTTTCGTCAAGCGGTAGCCATCCATCTCCGGCATCTCCGCATCGGTGATCATCAGCAGGATCTCATCCGTGACGCTCTTGCCAGCATCGCACCACCCTTGTAGCAGCGAGAGCGCCTCTTGACCATTGCTGCAAGAGATCACCTCGATCCCCAGTTGCGACAAGGTGGCCTTGACCTGCGAATGGGCCGTGGCCGAGTCATCGACCACCAGCACCTTAGTCCCCGACATCAGGGGGACTAAGGTCTCATCGAGCACCCCTTGCGAAATAGAAACATCATAAGTGACGATTTCAGCCAGCACTTTCTCAACATCGATAATCTCAATAAGGCTGGAAACCCCTTTATCCTCCACCTGAGCGATGGCAGTCAGATAATTTGAACGACCGGTTGAGCTGGGGGGCGGCTGAATATTTTTCCAAGAGACATTGACGATATTGTCTACCTGTCCGACTAAAAATCCCTGAATGCTCCGGTTGTACTCGGTGATGATTAAATTTCGCTCCCCACCGTCATTCATAGGACGCATGCCAATTGATGTTCTTAAATCGATCACAGGAACAGATACACCGCGGATATGAGCGATACCACTGACATTTGGACGTGAACCAGGAAGGCGAGTAAGAGGCGGCACTTTCACGACCTCTCGAACCTTAAAGACATTAATGGCAAACAATTGTTGATTACCAAGGCGAAACATCAGCAACTCGAGCCGGTTTTCTCCAACGAGTTGGGTACGCTGATCCACAGAGTCCAATATGCTTGCCATAGAGTGAATGATGCTCCTACGCGCTGATGAAGTGAATAAGGTGGAAAAGCTACGTGGTTCGCAGACACTTCCTTAACTTCATACTAAAGCGACCAAAAAAGAGCGGGGCTCCAGCCCCGCTACTTATTTTTCTGCTATTCGTAGCTACACACCAGCTTCCAGCTACCATCGCTCGCCTTGGGCTCGCTGCTGGTCCACCAGTTGGCCTGCCACACCCCCTTGTTGTGGGTGATGCGATCGCCAGCGTTGGCATGCTCCCCCTGTGGCCAGCTCGGATAGGCCGGATAGGCCGCCGGCACCACATTCAGGCTGCTGCAACCAGTGCCTCCCGGGGTCTCACCGGAGCCAGTGCTGCCCACCACGGCCTCGGGCAGGGTCGGGAACTCGCCCTTAAGGCCGATGCTCTGGCTACCCACCACGATGCGCATGCCGCTCGGTACCCCGGCCGCCGGCAAGTAGTAGGTCATCGCCACCTCCACGTCGGTGCCCGGCGCCCAGGCCTTCCAGGCCGGCAGCGTCATGGCCACCTTGTGGAAGTCCTTCTCGCCGGCGATGCCGTCGGCGTTCTGGTTGCCGCCACTTTCGACCACCTTGAGCCCCATGCCGCTCTGATCGGTCACGGTGTCGGAGGTGGAGGTGGGCACCAGGAACTCGATGCGGGTACCGCCCGCAATGGTCTGGGTCGAGTGGTTGGTGAGCTTCAACGTCGGGTTGATCGGATAGTTGGAGTCCCCCTCCTTGAAGCCTGACAGGCTCACGGCGATATCGAGCTGGGCGGCCGGGGCCGGCAGATCGTTTTGGGCCGTGCCGTAACGGTTCGCCTTGGCAAACTTGTCATAGGCGAGGCTGGTCAGGGTGTCGCCCATACCGTACTCATTCTTGGCCGGATCAAACTCATAGTCGCCAGCCATCTCCCAGAACATCACGCCGCCGAGGCCACGTTGGATGATGTAGTCGAGCTTGCGGCCCATGGACTCTTCATCCTCGGTGGAGAGGAACACCTTCTTCTGCTCGTTCCACAGCCAAGGCGCCTGCGCCTTGTCGTCGTAGTAGCGCACATACTGGCCTTGCATCACGTGGGCCGGGTTGTTGGGGTCCAGCCCCCAGGCCTGGCCGTAGCTCGGCATGGTGGTGATGCCAAGGCGAGCCGCATGCTCCAGGTTCTTGGCATGCCACATGGGCACGGCGCCGGCACCGACTTCCTTGCCGTTCTTGTCGAGATCATGCCAAAGGTTGTCGATACCGACCGCGCCATTACCACAGGGAATGGTGCCGCCACCGGTACCCGGCTGGCATTCGCTCTGGCTCGGCAGCGGCGCCTTACCGCCCAGGCCCTGGGTGCCACCGGTGACTCCCTGCCAGCCACGGGTATAGTAGGGCACGCCGACGTTGATCTTACCGGCCGCCAGGGCGCCACGGAAGTAGTGGGCCGCCCAGGCCGCGTTGAGGTAGCCGATGCCCCCATATTGCGCCTGGCTGTAGACCCCCCACTGCGCCAGCTCGCCGTCAGCCTTGTTGTCAAACAGGGCCGCGTTGTGGCCGACAAAGTGGTTCCAGGCCCCGTGGAAGTCGTACGTCATCAGGTTGACGTAGTCGAGGTACTGAGTGACCTGGAAGTTCTCCATGCCGCGCAGCAGATAGGCCGAGGCCGGTGAGGCGATGGTCAGCATGTATTTGCGCCCATCCTCATTGCCGGCGGCATCGAGCCGGGCGCGCAGGGTCTGCATCAGCACCTTGTAGTTGCCAAACAGCTTGCCACGGCAGAGGTTGGAGAGCGGGAAGTCGTTGGGGTTGCCCGCGTCCTTCATCGACGTGGGGTACTCGTAGTCGATATCCACCCCGTCAAAACCATACTGGCGGATGAAGCTCACCGCCGAGTTGGCAAAGGCGTTGATGCCGTCGCTGTTGACCGAGCAATCACCCTTGGTGGTGGCGCTATAGAAGCCACGGGTATCGGCCCAGCCCCCCACCGAGATCAGGGTCTTCACGTCCGGATATTGCTTCTTGTATTTCGACAGCAGGTTGAAGTGGCCCTGATAGGCGAACTCAGAGTCCATCTCGGCCCCCGGCACACCGTCCCAGGTCATCTTGGTCGCCGAGTCGTCCACCTTGATGGTGTGGCTCTGCTCGTCCACCGCGGCGAAGGCGTAGTTGATGTGGGTGATCTTGCTCCAGGGGATGTCGCTCACCAGGTAGGAGGGCAGGCCGTTCTTGCCGGTGCGCCAGGAGGTGAAATAACCGATGACCCGGCGGGCGTGGTCATCCCCCATGCACTCGTAGCCATCCGGGCGGTAGATCTGGCGCACGTCGCAGGAGAGGTTGCCGCCGGGGGGGGGCAAGGCGGCCTCCTCGACTGTGACGCTGACCGGGGCCGACTCGCCGGCCAGGTTGGTCTGGTCGGTCGCGACCAGCTTGAGCGATGCGCTTCCCTTGAGATCCGGCGTCCAGTTCACCTGCCAGGGGGCGGCGTTGTCCTCGCCCACCTTCTTGCCGTCCACAAACAGCTCGACCTTAGCGACATCGTTGTTGACGTCGGTAACGTTGCCGCTCACCGCCACACTGCGCCCCAGCGTCACCTTGGCGCCGGTGGCGGGGCTACTGATGCTCACCTTGGGCGCCTCGGGCGCCACCACGGCGGCGACGTTGAAGCTGGAATCCGCCTCACTCAGCACCTTGCCATCGTTATCCAGCGCCCTGGCCTTGAGGGCATGGGCACCGACGCCAACGGCAGACCAGCTGGCACTCCAGGGGGAAGCGCTGGCCGTGGCGATAAGCTTGCCGTCGACCAGGTATTCCACCTTAGCCAGCGCCGTCACCGGCCCGCTCAGGGTCACCGCCAACGCGACGCTGGCCCCTTCGTTGACGCTGCTGCCCACGGCAGGGGAGCCGATGGCGACGACCAGGGCCGGAGGGGGCACCTCCCCGCCATAGCGCTTCCAAGCATCGCCCCAGACCGTCCCCACTCCTGGCTCGTAATGATAGGGCGAGGCCCCGCACCAGCCGGAGTAGGGGAACTCTTTGCACTCATAGAGATTGCCGACGTTGCTGACGATATCGCCCGCCTGGTAGGCGGTGCCCGCTTGATAGGGGGGATAGGCGGCCTGCGCCAAGGCAGGCATAAACGCCACGGCGACCAACGCCGCCAGGCGAGTAGGATGGAACCTGTTTTGCATTTTTTCTTCCTTGTTTTCTTGGCATGGTTATCCAAGACAAGGCAGACGCAGCAGGCCACGCTGGGGACAGAATGCAGGCATTGGACTATGCCACCGGCTCAAGCGGAATCCTGGGAAACCCACACCGTCTGAAGCGGTGTCTGGGTCTGCGTCCCGACAGCATCGGTGTGCCCTTGTCCCGGGTTCCTTGAGGAACGGCCCGAGTATAGGAACAGTCTGACAAGCGCTCAATCTTTGTTCGCGAAGAAAAACATCTATTTCTGATCGCCGCCATCCTGACCTATTGCTCATAAAACCATATAAATCATTCGATTATGACGGTGATATCGCTGCTTTTCCGAAGGGCACTAGGTTGCAGAAGTGTGGACAAGGTCACGGCGAGCGCCAAACAAAAAGGCCACCGCGATGCGGTGGCCTTCGATATGGTGGAGCTACGCGGGATCGAACCGCGGACCTCTTGCATGCCATGCAAGCGCTCTCCCAGCTGAGCTATAACCCCATATTTTCAGCGACGCGAAGGTGGGACTTCGTCATCGTTTCACGCCCTGCGTGAACCAACTTGGTGGAGCTAGACGGGATCGAACCGTCGACCTCTTGCATGCCATGCAAGCGCTCTCCCAGCTGAGCTATAGCCCCAAGTCTGGTGCTGATCGCCCGGCGAACCGGTCGACCGAAATGATGGTGGAGCTACGCGGGATCGAACCGCGGACCTCTTGCATGCCATGCAAGCGCTCTCCCAGCTGAGCTATAACCCCACAAAGGTTGGCTGTGAAGCCCTGGGCATCGGGAACCTGGTGGAGCTACGCGGGATCGAACCGCGGACCTCTTGCATGCCATGCAAGCGCTCTCCCAGCTGAGCTATAACCCCAGCGTTCCAGATGTTTCCGAGAAGAATTTGGTGGAGCTACACGGGATCGAACCGTGGACCTCTTGCATGCCATGCAAGCGCTCTCCCAGCTGAGCTATAACCCCAACTCACCTCGGCATCACCAGCAGATATTGCCCGGCGACGGAGGCGCATAATAGGCATCCCCCCTTGCGCTGTCAACACTAAAAATAACGCCAGGGCATCGCTTAGCCACTTTTCGAGCAGGCTGCTGCTTTTGCCAACACCGTTTCCCCCTCAGCCAGCCACAGACAACAAAAAGGGCCCCCGCAGGAGCCCTTGTCAGATGTGGCGTCTCTTATTCGGCCGCCATGCGCGCCGCGATGTACTCAAGCGCCCGCTCGATACGGGAGAGCACGCGCTCCTTGCCCACCAGGGCCATCACGGCGTCGATGGAGGGGGACTGGCCCTGACCGGTGACGGCCACGCGCAGCGGCATCCCGACCTTACCCATGCCCTGACCCAGTTCGGCGGCGGTGGCTTCGATCACCTCGTGCAGCGCCTCGGTGCTCCAGCTCTCCAGCGCAGCCAGCTTCTGCTTGGCCAGCGTCAGCGGCTCGGCAGCCACACCGCGCAGGTGCTTCTTGGCGGCGGCCTCGTCGATGGCCTCGTACTCCTCGAAGAAGTAACGGCTCTGGGCCGCCAGCTCACGCAGGGTGTTGCAGCGCTCGGCCAAGAGGGTGATCACGGCGGTCAGTTCGGGGCCGTTAGTGGTGTCAATGTTCTGGTCGGCCATGTGCCACGCCAGATGCTTGGCCACGTAAGCCGGGTCCAGGGTGCGCATGTAGTGGTTGTTGAGCCACAAGAGCTTGTCGGTGTTGAACGCCGACGCCGACTTGGAGATGGCATCCAGGCTGAACAGCTTGATCATCTCGTCGAGCGTGAAGATCTCCTGATCGCCGTGGGACCAGCCCAGACGCACCAGATAGTTCAGCAGCGCTTCGGGCAGGTAGCCGTCGTCGCGGTACTGCATCACGGACACAGCGCCGTGGCGCTTGGAGAGCTTGGCACCGTCGTCACCGAGGATCATCGAGACGTGGGCGAACTCCGGCACCGGCGCGTTCAGCGCCTTGTAGATGTTGATCTGGCGCGGGGTGTTGTTGATATGGTCTTCACCACGCACCACGTGGGTGATCTCCATGTCCCAGTCATCGACCACCACGCAGAAGTTGTAGGTGGGCGCGCCGTCGGTGCGGCGGATGATGAGATCGTCCAGCTCGCTGTTGGCAAACTCGATGCGGCCACGCACGTGGTCGTCGAACACCACCGAGCCTTCGCTCGGGTTGCGAAAGCGGATCACATGGGGGGCGTCAGCCGGGTGATCGTGCTGGTGATCGCGGCACTGACCGTCATAGCGCGGCTTCTCGCCCTTGGCCATCTGCTCTTCGCGCAGCGCCTCGAGGCGCTCCTTGGAGCAGTAGCACTTGTAGGCACGGCCATCGGCCAGCATCTCGTCGATAAGGCCGTTGTAGCGGTCGAAACGCTTGGTCTGGTAGTAGGGGCCCTCATCCCAGCTCAACCCCAGCCACTCCATGCCCTCGATGATGGCGTCGATGGCCTCCTGGGTGGAACGTTCCAGGTCGGTATCCTCGATACGCAGCACGAATTCGCCGCCCTGATTCCGGGCAAACAGCCAAGAGTAGAGGGCAGTACGGGCACCGCCGACGTGCAAAAAGCCGGTCGGGCTGGGAGCAAAGCGGGTTTTGACTTTCATGGTTGAGCCTTGTGTGGATGACCCATTGCGGGCCGATTCGCCATTAAAACCGCGGCATTTTAGCATCGGGGGCGGCAGATGGGAAAAGCCGTGACCATTTTTCATCCCTGCCCCGAATGGGAAACATTGAATCCCGTCGCAGACAGCCATCGGCACCGGCGCTAAGGTGCCAGGCCAGTTTTGCCGTTCAGATCCCGGCGCCTCGGCCGATAACAGGCTTCCTGCCCCAGCCACGGAGAGCATAAGATGCAGTTTCGCTCCATCCAGACCAAGATCCTGGTCATGGCCGGCCTGGCCATGACGGTGGCCTTGCTGTTACTGATCCTTCTCAACCAATACTCGGGCCGACAGACCCAGACCCTCACCATCGACTCCAGCCGTCAGGCACTGCAAGAGGAGGCATGGCAGAAGGTCACCGCCAACGCCCGCGCCGAGGCGGCCGTCATCACCCAACTGCTGCAAAAGAGCCTCTCCTACACCCAGCAACTGGCCAAGACCATGGCGCTGCAACAGGCAGGTCACCTCCCCTTGAGCCGCGAGAACGCCATCGCCCTGCTGCAAGCACAGCTCTCCCTCGATGACTCCCTCTATGGCAGTTTCGCCGGCTTCGAGCCCAACGGCTTCGATGGCCAGGATGCCGCCTTCAGCGGTCAGGCACCGCTCGGCAGCGACGCCAAGGGGCGCTTTGTGCCCTATTTCTACAAAGATGGCGCCAAGATAGGCAGCGATCTGCTGCTCTCCATCGACAAGGAGGAGCGCGACAGCTTTGGCAATCCGGCCAATGACTATTACGCCTGCCCCAAGAGCCATGGCCGCTCCTGTCTCATCGACCCGTTCCAGGTCGATATCAACGGTCAGAAGGTGATGGTGAGCACCATCACCACCCCGATCATGGCCAGCGGCGCCTTTCGCGGCGTGGTGGCGGTCGATCTGGAGATTGGCGCCCTGAGCCGGCAGGCCAAGAGCCTCAACGCCCATATCTACGACGGCAAGGGCGAGACCCTCATCATCAGCGCCGCCGGTGTCATCACCGGCACCAGCGGCAGTGACAGCAAGCTGGGCCAGCACGCCAACACCCTGCTTGGCGAGCAGTGGCGCGACTACCTCAAGCCCGAGGTGCAGCGCCAGGAGCTGGACGGCGCGTTTCGCATCTCGGTGCCGATCCTGGTGCCCGGCCTGGAGCGCAACTGGGCCATCATCGTCACCTTGCCCTACAAGGTGGTGCTGGCGCGGGCCGATCAGCTCGCGGCCCAGCTCACCGAGATGAACCGCGCCGCCCTTACCCAGCAGCTGGCCGGCGCTATCGCAGTGCTGGTGCTGGCTCTGCTGACCATGTTGCTCATCGCGCGCACCATCACGGGCCCCATTCGCCAGATGGTGGGGCTGGTCGATGACATCGCCGATGGCGAGGGGGATCTCACCAAGCGCCTGGTAAGCCGTTCGTCCGATGAGCTGGGGGCCCTCGCCAAGGGGATCAACCGTTTCATCGACAAGCTGCAACAGCTGCTCGGCGACGTGCTCACCACCGCCGGCGAAGTGAATCGCCATGCCGGCGCCACCGACCAGATCGCCGCCAGCACCAATGCCAACTTGCAACACCATCAGGCCGAGATGGATCAGATGCTCACCGCCGTCCAGGAGATGTCGTACGTGAGCCAGGAGGTGGCCACCCATGCCAACAACACGGCCGACTCCGCCAAACAGGCGCAGCAGGCCGCCGACCAAGGCAAGGGGCGCTTCCAGCAGATGATCGAGGCGATGCACAAGGTGGCCGACGAAGCGGCCCGCGGCGCCGAGGTGGTCGACAGTCTGGCCCGTGACAGCGCCCAGATCACCGACATCCTCACCGTGATTCAAGGGGTCGCCGATCAGACCAACCTGCTGGCCCTCAACGCCGCCATCGAGGCCGCCCGCGCCGGCGAGGCGGGACGCGGCTTTGCCGTGGTGGCCGACGAGGTGCGCAAACTGGCGGGCCACACCCAGCAGGCGGTGCAAGATACCCAGTCCCTCATCGACAGGATCCGTCACAGCTCGGGCAACGCGGTACAGGCCATCGGCCAGAGTCAGCAGCTGACCCAGCAGGCGATGCAGGAGGCGGATCAAGCCGAAGAGGCGCTCGGCCACATCTACCGCGCCATCTCGACCATCAACGACATGACCTATCAGATAGCGTCGGCGGCCGAAGAGCAGAGTTCGGTCTCCGACACCGTCTCGGGCAACCTGGCCAAGACCAATGCGTTGGCCGGTGAGATTGCCCATGATGCGGCTCAAACGGCACAAGCCAGCCAGGCGCTGCGCGCGGCGGCGGAGCGACTCCAAGCGCTGCTCGGTCAGTTCAAATTGCAATGAAGGTGTAAAATTCCTCGCCCGGACTCTCCCCCTCGGGGACGAGTCCGTTTACCATAGGCACCGAATTGCCTGATGGTGGCAATGCAGTAAGAGGAAAATACTGTGCCGACTCCGGATCGCCGTCCCCGCGGCCAACACCGCCGTGCCCGGCAGGGGCGCCGAGCGCCCGCCGAGGGATCCCTGCTTCAACGCATCCAGATCATGATGAAAGACTGGCGCCAGGCGCGTCAGGAGCGCGCCGCCGGCGCTGCCAAACCGTCTGCCTCCCGAAGCAGTGCCAACGCGCGGGGGAACTGGCTGGACAAGAGCCCGCTGCCACGCCGCCATACCCTGGGGCTGTTGATCCTGTTGCCGCTGTGGCTGATATTGCTGGCCTGGCAACCGAGCGACGAACTGCCCGCCACCGCGGCCGCCCCTTCCGGCTCGCTGGAGGTGCCGTTAGCCGTGCCGGTGCAGGCGGCCCGCACCAGCGACGGACAGCCCCAGAAGCCGGTCAAATCGGTTGAACAGCTGCCCGCAGGCTGGCAGTGGCTGGATCACGAGATCGGCGGTGGAGAGACCCTGTTTGCGGTGTTTCGCAAGTACCAGCTGCCGGGCGCCGAGCTGAGCCGTCTGGTGGCCATCGAAGGGCCGGATCGTCCGCTCACCCGCCTGCAATCAGGCAAGACGGTCAATATCCTGCTCGACAACAACCGCCGCATCCAGCGCGTCGAAATCCGCTCCCACGACGAGCCCATCTATCGTTATGTGCGCGAAAACGAAGGGTTTGCGCAAAAAGAGATCCCCGCCTCCTGACCCCCTGATGGGGAGGTTTTGCCTCCCCATCATCTCAATAGTTTTAGCTTGCTCAAAAAACCGTAATCCTATCTTTGACTTGTCATACCCCCTCCGTAGAATCGATGTCGCTTGGGACAGGGAAGGTCGCTATCAAAAGCGTTCGATCACCCGGAGTCTTGAGATGTAATGGCCCTCTACCAGGGTCTCTTTACCTCTGTTATTGATAGGATTGACACATGTCTGACATTCGCACCGGCCAGGTAAAATGGTTCAATGAAACCAAGGGCTTCGGCTTTATCGAACAGTCCCAAGGCCCGGACGTTTTCGTTCACTTCTCCTCCATCCAGTCTGACGGGTTCAAGACGCTGGCCGAAGGGCAGAAAGTCCAGTTCACCGTGACTCAAGGCAAGAAGGGCCCGCAGGCCGAGAACGTAAAACTCATCTAACGCTTGCGCTGGTGAAAAAAAAGAGGAGCCATGCTCCTCTTTTTTATTGCGCGTTGACCTACCGCAGGCGAAGGCCGCGAAAGGGGGCTTTCGCCCCCGCGCGCGGTTTATTTGTCGATATCCAGCATCTGATTGGTGAGCAGGTAGTCGATCACTTGGGACGAGGTGACGGCCGCCCCCCCGGTCAGTGAGCCGAACGAGTGATCCTCCAGCACTATCTCCTGAGTGACCTGCTGGGTCGAGGCATCCTTAATCTGCAGATGCACCCCTTCACTGTCCTGAATGGCCGAGAGCAACCCCTTCAACTCGTTCTGGCTCTTACCGCCATCGTGATCGAGCAGATCGCTCAGATCCAGCTTGTCCCCCTCAGAACGGCTGAAATCGACCACATGGTCACGGGTCAAAGAGCCCGCCACACTGTCGCCCTTCTGCCAGACGAAGGTGTCAGCCCCCCCGTTACCGTGCAGCAGGTCATCGCCACTGCCCCCGATCAGAATATCGTTGCCGAGCCCCCCGGCCAGTTGATCGTTGCCGCTGCCCCCTTGCAAGGTGTCATGGCCACTGCCGCCATCAAGCTGATCGTTGCCCTCATCCCCCGCAAGAAGATCATTGCCGCTGCCGCCGAACAGGATGTCGTTACCGGCATCCCCGTGCAGCTCATCGTCTCCCCCCTGCCCATAGAGGATGTCGTTCCCCGCGCCGCCAAACAGGCGATCGCCCTTGTCATTGGCCCCGGACTGATCAAACTCGCCCGCATGGCTGCTGATGTAGGCATGCACCTGGGCATCACTGACTGAGCTGTGACCCAGCGCCTGGGCGACATACTGCTTGACTGCGGCATACCCCTCTCCGGCGACACCGGCAAAGTGCAGTGCATCGCCAAACAGGATGTCATCTCCCCCCCCACCGCTCAGGGTATCGCTGCCCGGCTGGTTGGTGACCGAGGCGCCGAGGATGGCATCGGCCAGATCGCCGGCATTGACGCCGGTCTTGAGCACCCCATCGGAGTCGAAGACCTTGAGCACGTCATGGGAGATGTTGGGCCCGATGCCGATCGCCTCGACCGCGACCTGCAATCCGGCCAGCAGGGCAAAGCCCTCCATGGAGTGGTCACGGATGACGCTGTCATCGCGGGAAGAGCCGAAGGTGGCAAACTGGTATCCGCCACGCCCGTCAGGGCGCATCATCCCCACCAAAGAGCGACCGTCATAGTTGCCCTTGTTGTCGTAGTAGAGGCGATACACGTTGCCATCCTTGTCGATGAACTCACGCCCCCCCTGACCGTCCTGATAGACCACCGACTTGCCAGGCACATAACTGGTGAGCAGATCACTCAGGTTGCGATCACTTTGCCACTTATTTTCCTTGCTGAAATCCACGACGACGGGATCGCTCCCCTCCCCCACCATGTACTCATTCGGATTACCATCCGTGATGAAGTAAGCCAGGTTCTTGGCATCCACATTGGACGTGGCGGTGCTGCCGGCAAACCAGTTGGCGGTGGTCTTGAACACATCCTCGTAGTTGGTCGAGCCGCCGAAGTAACTGCGGCCATCCATGCTGTGGAGTACCTCCTTGAGCTGATCGATGGCGCCAGCATCGCTCAGCTTCACGCTGACCGAGCGGTTGCTTAAGGTGTCAAAGTCGACCAGGAACAGGTTGACCACCCCGGCCCCGGCCGAGCCGACACTGGCCTTGAGGCTGTTGAAGACCTGTAGCAGCTGCGACTCTATGGTCTCCATCGCCTTCGAGCCGATGCTGCCGGAGCTGTCGACCATGAAGGCCAGGTTGTAGTTCTGGCCCGGCGTCGTGATGCTGCCATCGAGATCCCCGACCACCAGGTTGTGTTCGCTGCCGAAGCTGCGCACCTGCCCGCCCGGCTCCCCTTCGGTGGCATTGAAGTAGTTCAGGCGAATGCTGTCCTCTGCGCTGGCGGTGGCAAGCTGGGCGCTGCCGCTTTCACGGGAAGTGGCTTCCACCTTGATCTCGACCAGCCCCGCCTGGTTGCCCGGCACATGCAGGCTCAGCCCGGTCAGTTTGACGTCGGTGGCCGCCGCATTCCACAGCCCCTTGAGCGTCAGGCTGCCATCAGGGTCGACGGTCCCCAGCAGGGTTCCGTTATGGTAGAGCGTGCTCGCAGGGGGCAGACCGCTCAGTACCAGGCTGTCGAGCACCTCACTGCCATCCCTGTCCGTGAGCGAGGCATCGATCTCGATGGGGTACTCCACATGGGTGGGCTGCTGCAACGTCAGGGTTCCGGTCACCTTGTCCAGGGCATAGATGCCGTCATCAAACTGCACCAACTCGACATCATGCAGCGCCTTGGTGACCGCTTGCCCCCCTTCGCGCACCGAGAAGTCGAACCAGCGGTCGTTGACCGAGTAGCCGGCGCCCTGGGTGATGACATAGTCGGCCCGGTTGCCCGGCAACACGGCGATGTCGGTACCGCCCTCACCATAGAGGCCGTCATGGCCCAACCCGGAGACCAGGATATCGTTGCCTTCCCCCCCATAGAGCGCATCGCCCTGCAGGCTGTTGCTGCCGACCAGCAGGTCATCGCCGGCGAGGCCGACCAGCTGATCGCCGCCTCCATGGCGACTGATCAGGTAGTCGTTGCCATTGCCGCCCAACAATTGCTCCTGCTGGCTGCTGGCATCATAACGGGCGGGGGCCACATCGAGCCCATTCACCTTGCCGGACTGGAACTGGGCCGTGCTGATGCCGTCGCTGGCGAACTGGTCGTAGACAGGGCTGCCATTGCCGGCCTGCCGGATATCCACGGTTGGCTTGTCCGCCACGGCGGCGATATCCAGCACCAGGGTGGCCTCCTCGCTTACGTTCGCGCCATCGCTGATCTGATAGTGGAACAGGGCATAGTCGGCCTGCTGGTTGCCGGTGATGCGCCCCCCTTGATCGTCCATGCTGCTGCTCGACTCATCTGCCGCCGGCACAAAGCGCAGGTGACCTGCGTCGATCTCCTGGGCGCTGACACGGCTGCCAGCCGTCACGGCCACCCATAGCCCCGAGCCATCGAGACGCTGCAACACCCCGTTGGCAGGCAGAGTGCCGATCACCAGACTCAGCTCTGCCTTGCCCTGATCGTCGCTGGCGTTGAAGTCGCTCCAGCTTAAGATCGTCGCCGAGTCTTCACTGCCGCTGACATGACCCCCGGTTGTGGTCGGCGCGCGATCATTGTCGATGATGGTTCCAATGCCGCTCTTGTCCCCCACCGCTATGGTGAGGGTCTCGTTGCCCTCGACCCTGTGGTCATCCTTAGTCACCACGGTGACGGTGAAACTGCTCACCCCTTCCGGCACCCGGATGACGCCGCGAACGCTGTCATAGGTCACCCCATGGCTAAAGAGCAGCTGGGTCCAGTCACTGCTGCTGGCCGGGTTGCTACCACTGCCGCCAATCGAGAAATGGTACTCGGTCGGATGCTGGCTGGTGCCGTCCAGAAGCACGGAGTGCACCAGCGTGCCACCTTCGGTCACAGTGGCGCTGCTGACCCCGCTCACCTCGGGTCGGAACAGGGGATTGACCGCAAAGCTGCCCTCGCTGCCATCCCCGTCCTTATCGATCGCCTTGAAGATGAAGTCGATGTCGCCATCACCGGCCGGACGCTGCATCTCGGCATATTGGAAGAACTCCCACTTGCCGGTGGCCGGGGTGAACTCCAGCTTGAACACCAGATTGCCATCGGCATCCTTGCCAAGCAGGGTATTGGCCCCATCGGCCACCATGCTGATGAGCGAGCCGGAGGCCGTTTTGAGGCCGCTCTCGGCACTGACTAGCTCGAGCGCTCCCTTGCCGTCGGCTCCCCACTGCGGATTGAGGGAGCCAGAGCCATAGGCGATCGCCTCCGTCGTGGCAGAGCCGACAAACTCGATACTCTTCACGGTGAAATCACTGTTGTCGCCATAGAGACCGTTGCCATTATTGGTGGCCTTGATCACCATGGCGTCAAAGCCCCCCTGCTGTACCTGGAAGTGCTCGGCATAGTCGCCACCGGCCGCATTTGAGCTAAAGGTCTGACTCCCGATAAGCTTGCCGTCGCGATAGAAATCGACCACACCGCTCTCCAGTTCACCACCGAACATCTGGCTGAACTTGATGTTGACGCCATAGGCGACCTTGCCCGCATCCAGCGTGATCACGAGTTGCTCTGAGGTCGCGGAGCCATCCGCAAAGTGGCGAAAATCAATCTCGTTAGCGAGGTTGTGATTAGGCGAATCGACGCTAGCCACCCCCACGCCAGCACTGGATCCGTTCACCTTGGTCGCGATCAGATCAGCATTGGTGGCCGAGGTGAAGCCAAGGGCGGTAATGGTGAAGCCCGCCATGTTCAGGGCACTCTGATTGCCGCTGTAGTGGGTCAGATCAAACAGGCCGGTCAGGGTGTCGGGAATATGGGTCCTGCTGACCGACACCGCCGCCATGTCGCCGGCGATCGGCGCATCATCCTCAATGGTGATGGGCAAGCTGCCGGAGGTGCTGCTCTTGCCATCCGAGACGGTGACCCCCAGCTGGAAGTGGAGTCGATCCTCAGTGCCCTTGACCGGATGATCGAGCGGCCCATTGAGGTTCACCTCATAGCGCCACTCCCCCTTGCTGCTGCCCGCCGGGGCGGTCAGCGCCACATCGAGCACGACCTGATAGCCGGCGCTCCCCGGCGTGCCGATATAACCGGTCAGCACCTGGGTCGCGGCGTTCCACGACCACTGCACGGGCGCGCCACCCGAGGTGAGGTTATCCGGGCCGCTCAGGCTGATGGTCAGGTTGTCATGATTGTCCATGTCACCGACCACGATCTTGCCGCCGGCACTCACCGCATCGGTGCTATCACGGGTTCCCGCCGTATCGGCGATACCGCCGGTGAGCCCCTCTTCGGAGAGCACGGCCCCCTGATCGACGCTCAGGGTAGGGGCGTCATTGGTGCCGGTGATGGTGATGGTGACCGTGGTGGTCGAGCCATCGTTGAGATGCACGGTGAACTGCTCCAGCTGCTGCTGACCGGCGGCCAAGGCGTCGACCCGGGCGTTATCCGCCAGCACGAAGCGCCACTGCCCCTGCCCGTCCACCTCAAAGCGGCCGTAGTCACTCTGCTGCGAGCCGGCCACGAAGGCGAGATCTGGGTTGTCGGCGTCGCTGGCGCTCAGGGTGCCGGTGACCGGGGTCTGATCCCCCTCGGTCACCGCGCCGCTGCCGGCCGAAATGACCGGAGCGTCGTCGGTACCGGTGATGGTGATGGTGACCGTGGTGGTCGAGCCGTCAGTGAGGCGCACAGTGAACTGCTCCAGCTGCTGCTGACCGGCGGCCAGGGCGTCGACCCGGGCGTTGTCGGCCAGCACGAAGCGCCACTGCCCCTGCCCGTCCACCTCAAAGCGGCCGTAGTCACTCTGCTGCGAGCCGGCCACAAAGGCGAGATCTGGGTTATCGGCATCGCTGGCGCTCAGGGTGCCGGTGACCGGGGTCTGATCCCCCTCGGTCACCGCGCCGCTGCCGGCCGAAATGACCGGCGCGTCGTCAGTGCCGGTGATGGTGATGGTGACCGTGGTGGTCGAGCCATCGGAGAGGCGCACGGTGAACTGCTCCAGCTGCTGCTGGCCGGCGGCCAGGGCGTCGACCCGGGCGTTATCGGCCAGCACAAAGCGCCACTGCCCCTGCGCATCTACTTCAAAGCGGCCAAACTCACTCTGCTGAGCACCGGCCACGAAAGTGAGATCTGGGTTATCGGCGTCGCTGGCGCTCAGGGTGCCGGTGACCGGGGTCAGATCCCCCTCGGTCACCGCGCCGGCACCGGCCGAAATGACCGGAGCGTCGTCGGTACCGGTGATGGTGATGGTGACCGTGGTGGTCGAGCCGTCAGTGAGGCGCACAGTGAACTGCTCCACCTGCTGCTGACCGGCCGCCAGGGCGTCGACCCGGGCGGAGTCCGCCAGCACGAAGCGCCACTGCCCCTGCGCATCTACTTCAAAGCGGCCGTAGTCACTCTGCTGAGCACCGGCCACAAAGGCGAGATCTGGGTTATCGGCATCGCTGGCGCTCAGGGTGCCGGTGACCGGGGTCAGATCCCCCTCGGTCACCGCGCCGGCACCAACCGAGATCACCGGCAGATCGTCGGTGCCGGTGATGGTGATGGTCACCGTGGTGGTCGAGCCGTCAGTGAGACGCACAGTGAACTGCGCCAGCTGCTGCTGACCGGCCGCCAGGGCGTCGACCCGGGCGGAGTCCGCCAGCACAAAGCGCCACTGCCCCTGCGCATCCACCTCGAAGCGGCCGTAGTCACTCTGCTGAGCAGCGGCCACAAAGGCCAACTCCGGGTTGTCGGCGTCGCTGGCGCTCAGGGTGCCGGTCACCGGGGTCTGATCCCCCTCGGTCACCGCGCCGGCACCGGCCGAAATGACCGGCAGATCGTCGGTACCGGTGATGGTGATGGTGACCGTGGTGGTCGAGCCGTCAGTCAGATGCACGGTGAACTGCTCTACCTGCTGCTGACCGGCCGCCAGGGCGTCCACCCGGGCGTTATCCGCCAGCACAAAGCGCCACTGCCCCTGCCCGTCCACCTCGAAGCGGCCGTAGTCACTCTGCTGCGAGCCGGCCACGAAGGCCAAGTCTGGGTTGTCGGCATCGCTGGCACTCAGGGTGCCGGTGACCGGGGTCTGATCCCCCTCGGTCACCGCGCCGGCACCAGCCGAGATCTGCGGTAGATCGTCGGTGCCGGTGATGGTGATGGTCACCGTGGTGGTCGAGCCGTCAGTCAACCGTACGGTGAACTGCTCCAGCTGCTGCTGACCGGCGGCCAGGGCGTCGACCCGGGCGTTGTCGGCCAGCACGAAGCGCCACTGGCCCTGCGCATCCACCTCGAAGCGGCCATAGTCACTCTGCTGAGCACCGGCCACGAAGGCCAACTCCGGGTTGTCGGCATCGCTGGCGCTCAGGGTGCCAGTGACCGGGGTCTGATCCCCCTCGGTCACCGCGCCGCTGCCAGCCGAAATGACCGGCGCGTCGTCAGTGCCGGTGATGGTGATGGTCACCGTGGTGGTCGAGCCATCAGTCAGACGCACAGTGAACTGCGCCAGCTGCTGCTGGCCGGCCGCCAGGGCGTCGACCCGGGCGTTGTCCGCCAGCACGAAGCGCCACTGCCCCTGCCCGTCCACCTCAAAGCGGCCAAACTCGCTCTGCTGGCTACCAGCCACAAAGGCCAACTCCGGGTTGTCGGCATCGCTGGCGCTCAGGGTGCCGGTCACCGGGGTCAGATCCCCCTCGGTCACCGCGCCGCTGCCAGCCGAAATGACCGGTGCGTCGTCAGTGCCGGTGATGGTGATGGTCACCGTGGTGGTCGAGCCATCAGTCAGACGCACAGTGAACTGCGCCAGCTGCTGCTGACCGGCGGCCAGGGCGTCGACCCGGGCGTTGTCCGCCAGCACGAAGCGCCACTGCCCCTGCGCATCTACTTCAAAGCGGCCGTAGTCACTCTGCTGAGTGGTGGCCACGAAGCTTAAGTCCGGGTTATCGGCGTCGCTGGCGCTCAGGGTGCCGGTGACCGGGGTCAGATCCCCCTCGGTCACCGCGCCGCTGCCGGCCGAAATGACCGGCAGATCGTCGGTGCCGGTGATGGTGATGGTCACCGTGGTGGTTGAGCCGTCAGTGAGACGCACGGTGAACTGCGCCAGCTGCTGCTGACCGGCCGCCAGGGCGTCGACCCGGGCGTTATCGGCCAGCACGAAGCGCCACTGCCCCTGCCCGTCCACCTCAAAGCGGCCAAACTCGCTCTGCTGGCTACCAGCCACGAAGGCCAACTCCGGGTTATCGGCATCGCTGGCGCTCAGGGTGCCGGTGACCGGGGTCAGATCCCCCTCGGTCACCGCGCCGGCACCAACCGAGATCACCGGCAGATCGTCGGTGCCGGTGATGGTGATGGTCACCGTGGTGGTCGAGCCGTCAGTGAGACGCACAGTGAACTGCGCCAGCTGCTGCTGACCGGCCGCCAGGGCGTCGACCCGGGCGGAGTCCGCCAGCACAAAGCGCCACTGCCCCTGCGCATCTACTTCAAAGCGGCCGTAGTCACTCTGCTGAGCAGCGGCCACAAAGGCCAACTCCGGGTTGTCGGCGTCGCTGGCGCTCAGGGTGCCGGTCACCGGGGTCTGATCCCCCTCGGTCACCGCGCCGGCACCGGCCGAAATGACCGGCAGATCGTCGGTACCGGTGATGGTGATGGTGACCGTGGTGGTCGAGCCGTCAGTCAGATGCACGGTGAACTGCTCTACCTGCTGCTGACCGGCCGCCAGGGCGTCCACCCGGGCGTTATCCGCCAGCACAAAGCGCCACTGCCCCTGCCCGTCCACCTCGAAGCGGCCGTAGTCACTCTGCTGCGAGCCGGCCACGAAGGCCAAGTCTGGGTTGTCGGCATCGCTGGCACTCAGGGTGCCGGTGACCGGGGTCTGATCCCCCTCGGTCACCGCGCCGGCACCAGCCGAGATCTGCGGTAGATCGTCGGTGCCGGTGATGGTGATGGTCACCGTGGTGGTCGAGCCGTCAGTCAACCGTACGGTGAACTGCTCCAGCTGCTGCTGACCGGCGGCCAGGGCGTCGACCCTGGCGTTGTCGGCCAGCACGAAGCGCCACTGGCCCTGCGCATCCACCTCGAAGCGGCCATAGTCACTCTGCTGAGCACCGGCCACGAAGGCCAACTCCGGGTTGTCGGCATCGCTGGCGCTCAGGGTGCCAGTGACCGGGGTCTGATCCCCCTCGGTCACCGCGCCGCTGCCAGCCGAAATGACCGGCGCGTCGTCAGTGCCGGTGATGGTGATGGTCACCGTGGTGGTCGAGCCATCAGTCAGACGCACAGTGAACTGCGCCAGCTGCTGCTGGCCGGCCGCCAGGGCGTCGACCCGGGCGTTGTCCGCCAGCACGAAGCGCCACTGCCCCTGCCCGTCCACCTCAAAGCGGCCAAACTCGCTCTGCTGGCTACCAGCCACAAAGGCCAACTCCGGGTTGTCGGCATCGCTGGCGCTCAGGGTGCCGGTCACCGGGGTCAGATCCCCCTCGGTCACCGCGCCGCTGCCAGCCGAAATGACCGGTGCGTCGTCAGTGCCGGTGATGGTGATGGTCACCGTGGTGGTCGAGCCATCAGTCAGACGCACAGTGAACTGCGCCAGCTGCTGCTGACCGGCGGCCAGGGCGTCGACCCGGGCGTTGTCCGCCAGCACGAAGCGCCACTGCCCCTGCGCATCTACTTCAAAGCGGCCGTAGTCACTCTGCTGAGTGGTGGCCACGAAGCTTAAGTCCGGGTTATCGGCGTCGCTGGCGCTCAGGGTGCCGGTGACCGGGGTCAGATCCCCCTCGGTCACCGCGCCGCTGCCGGCCGAAATGACCGGCAGATCGTCGGTGCCGGTGATGGTGATGGTCACCGTGGTGGTTGAGCCGTCAGTGAGACGCACGGTGAACTGCGCCAGCTGCTGCTGGCCGGCCGCCAGGGCGTCGACCCGGGCGTTGTCCGCCAGCACGAAGCGCCACTGCCCCTGCCCGTCCACCTCAAAGCGGCCAAACTCGCTCTGCTGGCTACCAGCCACAAAGGCCAACTCCGGGTTGTCGGCATCGCTGGCGCTCAGGGTGCCGGTCACCGGGGTCAGATCCCCCTCGGTCACCGCGCCGCTGCCAGCCGAAATGACCGGTGCGTCGTCAGTGCCGGTGATGGTGATGGTCACCGTGGTGGTCGAGCCATCAGTCAGACGCACAGTGAACTGCGCCAGCTGCTGCTGGCCGGCCGCCAGGGCGTCGACCCGGGCGTTGTCCGCCAGCACGAAGCGCCACTGCCCCTGCGCATCTACTTCAAAGCGGCCGTAGTCACTCTGCTGCGAGCCGGCCACGAAGGCGAGATCCGGGTTGTCGGCGTCGCTGGCGCTCAGGGTGCCGGTCACCGGGGTCTGATCCCCCTCGGTCACCGCGCCGCTGCCGGCCGAAATGACCGGGGCGTCGTCGGTGCCGGTGATGGTGATGGTGACCGTGGTGGTCGAGCCGTCAGTCAACCGTACGGTGAACTGCGCCAGCTGCTGCTGACCGGCGGCCAGGGCGTCGACCCGGGCGTTATCGGCCAGCACGAAGCGCCACTGCCCCTGCGCATCTACCTCAAAGCGGCCGTAGTCACTCTGCTGAGCACCGGCCACAAAGGCCAACTCCGGGTTGTCGGCATCGCTGGCGCTCAGGGTGCCGGTGACCGGAGTCTGATCCCCCTCGGTCACCGCGCCGCTGCCGGCCGAGATCTGCGGCAGATCGTCGGTGCCGGTGATGGTGATGGTGACCGTGGTAGTCGAGCCGTCAGTCAGACGCACGGTGAACTGCTCTACCTGCTGCTGGCCGGCCGCCAGGGCGTCGACCCGGGCGGAGTCCGCCAGCACGAAGCGCCACTGCCCCTGCCCGTCCACCTCGAAGCGGCCGTAGTCACTCTGCTGAGCACCGGCCACAAAGGCGAGATCTGGGTTGTCGGCGTCGCTGGCGCTCAGGGTGCCGGTCACCGGGGTCTGATCCCCCTCGGTCACCGCGCCGCTGCCGGCCGAAATGACCGGCAGATCGTCGGTGCCGGTGATGGTGATGGTCACCGTGGTGGTCGAGCCGTCAGTCAACCGTACGGTGAACTGCTCCACCTGCTGCTGACCGGCCGCCAGGGCGTCGACCCGGGCGTTATCGGCCAGCACGAAGCGCCACTGCCCCTGCGCATCTACCTCAAAGCGGCCGTAGTCACTCTGCTGCGAGCCGGCCACAAAGGCGAGATCCGGGTTATCGGCATCGCTGGCGCTCAGGGTGCCGGTGACCGGGGTCTGATCCCCCTCGGTCACCGCGCCGCTGCCGGCCGAAATAACCGGCAGATCGTCGGTGCCGGTGATGGTGATGGTGACCGTGGTGGTCGAGCCGTCAGTCAGACGCACGGTGAACTGCGCCAGCTGCTGCTGACCGGCCGCCAAGGCATCGACCCGGGCGTTGTCCGCCAGCACAAAGCGCCACTGCCCCTGACCGTCCACCTCGAAGCGGCCGTAGTCACTCTGCTGCGAGCCGGCCACGAAGGCGAGATCCGGGTTATCGGCGTCGCTGGCGCTCAGGGTGCCGGTGACCGGGGTCTGATCCCCCTCGGTCACTGCGCCACTGCCGGACGAGATCTGCGGCAGATCGTCGGTGCCGGTGATGGTCAGGGTGATAACATGGCGGGTGCCGTCCACGCTCTGGACGGTGAAGCGCTCGACCTTGGTCTCCCCTTCGCCCAAGAACTGCACCTGGCTGTTAGCAACCTGATAGGTCCAAACGCCCGTTTCGCTGATGGTCAGGCGGCCCAGCGCGCCGTCACTCGGCGTGCCGCTGCCAGCCACAAACCTGGCCTCGTCTGCCCCGTCTACGTCGGTCACGGTCAGGGCGCCGCTCTCGAGCAGGGTCGGGGAGCTCTCATCTTCGGTCACACCGCCACTGTCGCTACCCGCGATAACGGCCCCATCATTCACGCCGGTCACGCGACCGCTCACCGTGGCCGTATCGGCGTTCACGCCATCGCTGATGGTGTACTGGAAGCTGATGTCGCCGTTGAAGTTGGCGCCGGGCATGAAGATCAGCTGGCCGTTGCTCAGCATCACGGCGCCGTTTTCGATGAGGAGGCTCTGCCCCTCGGCAATCGTCTGGCCATTGATCGCCGTGATGGTGAGGGGGTTGCCCTCGGTGTCGAGGTCGTTACCCAATACGTTCAGGGTGATGGAGCCATCCTCGGCCACAGTAAAGGCGTCGTTGATCGCCTCCGGCGCCGCATTCACCACGCTGTTGTCACTGCCCTTGGGCGAGAGATTGCCCGAGGTGTCGGTCAGGGTGGCATCCACGGTCACCGGCCCGGTCAGCGGCAGGCTGCCGGAGGGAATCGTGGTGATCACTTGACCCGACGTGACGTCCTCCTCGGTCAGGAGCTTGCTGAAATCGGGTTGCCCATCGCCGTTCCAATCCACATTTAGGGTGTCGCCACTCTGGGCACTCTCCGGCAGGCGGATAACGATATCGACGCCATGTTGGCGCTCTGTGTCTGAGATGACGCCATCACCGTCGAGGATCTCGACAGTCGGTGCCACCGGCGCCGTGGTGTCCGCCACAGCACCCTCGTCACTCACTTGAACCTGAGCGGCGATCTGCTCGTCCGTCGTATCGTAGCCGGCGGTGGCGATGGTCTGATTCAGGTTCATCTCGACCACGACAAAACCGCCATTACTGGCGCCAGCGACACCCCCTGCGCCACCTGCGGCGGGCGCGCCCCCTGCCGCCGAGGCCTCAAAGGCCTGCGTCGGATCGACCCCCTGCATAATGGCTTGTTGCAACGCGGCAATATCGTCGGGAACCCCTGCGCCGGGCAGCGCCGCCAATAGTTCGGGGGCGGCCTCATCAGCCGCTCGCATCTCCAACTGCCCTTCACCCTGGCTTTCCACCACGCTGCCCTTGGGCAAGTGATCTCCCACCTGCACCGGTTGCCGGGAGCCATCGTCGGCGATGACATAGGCAGTGCCGTTGACATGGGTGATAACAACATCCTGTTGCAGCCTGGTGGTACTCATTGAGCGCTCCTCGTTCCTTGTTCAGGGACAGTTTTTTGAGCGTCTACTTTAACGATCGGAAAAGACCGACAACCAGTGGTAAATTTCGAATGAATCTCTCACTCCAAAGAGAGATGTAACGTAAAACCCGAAAGATTTCATTCGGATGGAAATACTAAGCCCCATCAAAAAAACAAGGCCGCATGAAGCGGCCTTGGCGGTAGGGGTCAGACACCGGCCCAGAGCAGGAGGGCCAGCAGTTGTGGCGATATGATGCGCAGGAACATCACCAGTGGATAGACAGTGGCATAAGAGAGCGCACTGGCACCGCTGGTTGCATGCATGCCATTGGCAAAGGCCAGAGCGGGAGGATCCGTCATCGAGCCCGCCAGCATGCCACACAGGGTCAGGTAGTTCATCTCGCCATACCAGCGAGCCAACAGGCCGACCGTCAGCAGTGGGATGAAGGTGATCAATGCCCCGTAAAACATCCAAGCCAGACCATCCCCATGCAGCAAGGTCTCAAAGAAGCCCGAGCCAGACTTGAACCCCACGACGGCCAGGAACAAGACGATGCCGATCTCGCGCAGCGCCAGGTTGGCACTGGGCGGCATGAACCAATAGAGACGGCCTATGCTGCCAATTCGCGCCAGGATCAGCGCCACCACCAGCGGGCCGCCGGCCAACCCCAGCTTGAGTGCAGCCGGGAAACCCGGCAGGTAGAAGGGGATGGAGCCGAGCAGCACCCCCAACCCGATGCCGATGAAGACCGGCAACATCTGCACCTGTTGCAGTTTCTGCTGCACGTTGCCGACTATGCTGGTCACCGCTTCGATGCCGTCGAGTCGCCCGACCAGGTTCAGTATGTCCCCAAATTGCAGGCTGGTCTGGCTGGTTGGCACCAGCTCGACCCCGGCCCGGTTGAGGCGGGAGATGACCACATCGTATTTTTGCTTGATGTCGAGATCGCGGATCTTCTTACCAAGCACCTGCTCGTTGGTCACCACTACCCGCTCCACCCGCATGTCGGTCCCCCGGGTTGAGAGGGAGGTTTCCACCTCTTCACCGAGCACCAGCAGGGCGTTGTGCAGCGCCGGTTTTTCCCCCACCAAGTGCAGTAGATCCCCCAGCTCAACCCGAGTATCCGGGCGCGGAACCATCAGCTCGTCACCACGTTTTAGGCGGGAGCAGACGATATCGGCCTCGTTCATGCTCGGGATCTCGCTGATCATCAGCCCGTTCATGTTGGGGTTGCGTACCGCGATGTTGATGGTGTGCAGGCTCTCGGCGGTCTTGCCGCTGTGCTTCTCAAACTCGGCCGCTTCGCTGTCGATCTTGATACGAAAAGCGAGGCGCACCAGCCACATGGTCAACAGGATGCCGCAGATGCCAAACGGATAGGCCACCGCGTACCCCATCCCCATCAACCCGGTGATCCCAGGATCGGCCCCCAGTTCGGAGAGGATCTGCTGGCCGGCACCGAGTGAGGGGGTATTGGTCACGGCTCCCGAGAAGATCCCGAGGATAACCGGCAGCGGCACATCGAAGACGTGGTGCAGCAACACCACCATGAGCCCGCCCAGCAGGACGATCAGGCCGGCAAATAGGTTCAACTTCAACCCCGAGCTACGCAGGGAAGAGAAGAAACCAGGGCCCACCTGGATACCAATGGTATAAACGAACAGGATTAACCCGAACTCCTGAATGAAGTGCAGGGTATGAGCATCCAGCTCAAGTTGCATCAGACCGGCGAAATGACCGACCAAGATGCCGCCAAACAGAACGCCACCGATGCCGAGACCGACTCCATAGACTCGCAAATTACCGAGCCACAGACCCAACACGGCCACCAGCGCCAGTATGCTGATGGCGAGTGCGATATCACTCATCTGTCTGTATCCTCAAAAGAAAAACAGCTCCTAGCTTCTCAGTTCCCCCCTGAAATGACTGTGTTTAAGAGCACGTTTTAATGAAATAACGCCCTTTCATCTACCAATTTAGGGTTATTTGATAAGGCCCTATCGGACTTTTCCCTCCCAGTGCCGCTCCTGCTGCCATGCCCGGCCATTTGCGGTATGCTCTGCGCCCAGTCCGGCGCATCGAGCATGGAGTGTAGGCCGCCAATGAAATTCGACGAGTTGTTTCTCTCTCCCCATCAGGATCTCGATGGTCACATCAGCGCCCTGATCCACGCCTTCCACGAGACCGATGACAGTCGCCTGCCCTACGATCGCGCCCATTTCATCCACCAACTGAGTGAAGCCGGCATGCCTTCTGGCGAGGCATCGCTGGCCGACTATGTCGAGCGGCTGGCCGGATTGCTGCCCGGGATCTCCCACCTCGCCTCTCCCCGCTACATGGGACACATGACGGCACCGTTGCCGGCCTATACCGGGGAGCTGTCACGCCTGCTGGCCATGCTCAATCAGAACCCGATGAAGATGGAGTCATCGCGCCTGCTCAGCTTCCTTGAGCGCGAGTCGCTGGCCCGCCTGCATCGCCTGGTCTATGACCAGGACGACGCGTTTTACCAGGCACACATGCATGCCAAGGATTCGGCCCTCGGCGTTATGACCAGCGGTGGCACCATCGCCAATGTCACGGCGCTCTGGCTGGCGCGCAACCGTGCCTGCGGCGATAACCTGTTCGCCTTGGCGGCCGAAGGGTGGCGAGGGGTTGCGGTGCTCGGCTCACGCCTGATGCACTACTCGTTTGATAAAGGCATGGATCTGCTGGGGGCTGGCGCCAGCGCGGTACACCGTCTGCCGGTCGATGAACACAACCGCCTCAGCATTCCCGCCCTCGAGGCTGAGCTGGCCCGCTGCAAGGCGGAGCGGATCAAGGTGCTGGCCCTCGTCGGGGTAGCGGGAACCACCGACTTTGGCTCCATCGATCCCCTGCCCGAGATGGCCGACATCGCCCAACGGGAGCATATCCACCTGCATATCGATGCCGCCTGGGGAGGCCCAACTCGCTTCTCTTCGCGCTACCGCGATCTGCTGGCCGGCATGGAGCGCGCCGATACCGTCACTCTGGACGGGCACAAGCAACTGCTGGTGCCCCTTGGCACCGGCATGCTGCTGTGCCGTGAACCCGGCCTGATGATGGCGGTCAAGCGCGAGGCCCCCTACGCCATCCGCGCCACCTCGTTCGATCAGGGGCGCTTCACCCTGGAAGGTACTCGCCCGGCCAACGCCCTCTATCTGGACGCAGCCTTCCACCTGATAGGGGTAAGTGGTTACGCCCGCCTCATTGAGGAGAATTACGACCGGGCCCGCCTGATGGCAACCCTGATCGAGGCCGATCCCGCCTTCGAGCTGATGGCCGCACCGGTGATGAACCTGCTGGCCTACCGCTGCATTCCACCCCATTTGCAGGGGCGCACCCCGGATGAGTCAGACAATATTCAGATCAATGCCTTCAATATTGCGCTGCAAAAACGCCAGCGGGCCGAGGGACACAGCTTTGTCTCCCGCACCGCACGCAGCGTCACCCGCTATGGCGAACAGCCATTGACCCTGTTGCGCGCCGTGCTGCTTAACCCGCAGATCCGCCGCGAACATATCGAGGCGCTGCTGGCAGAGCAAAAGCGCCTTGGTGCCGAACTGGCGCAAGAGTTATTTACCTGAGCTGTTGTGCCCGAACCGACTCGGGTACACTGATTTCCACACCGAATTGACGACCTCGACATGAAACAATTTATCGAATTTATCCCGCTGATCGTCTTCTTTGCGATCTACAAGCTCTACGACATCTATTACGCCACGGCCGCGCTGGTGGTGGTCACTGCCCTGCAACTGCTCTACAACTGGCTGAAATATCGGAAAGTAGAGAAGATGCAGCTCATCACCTTCGTGGTGGTCGCCTTCTTTGGCTCATTGACCCTCATCTTTCACAACGATGCCTTCATCAAGTGGAAGGTCACCGTCATCAACGGACTGTTTGCACTGGCCTTGCTGATCAGCCGCTACGGCTTTGGCAAGAATCTGATCAAACAGATGCTCGGCAAGGAGCTGACCGCTCCGGATGGGATTTGGGATCGCCTCAACCTCGGCTGGGTCGGCTTCTTTGCCCTGTGCGGCGCCCTCAATCTCTATATCGCCTTCAGCCTGCCGCAAGAGGTCTGGGTCAACTTCAAGGTGTTTGGCCTGCTTGGCATGACCCTAGCGTTCACCCTGCTCAGCGGCTTTTATCTCTATCGCCATCTGCCGGCCGAGCAGAAGAAATAGCGTTTAACACAAGGAGAGTCACATGTGGTACCTGATCTACGCCGAAGATGTCCCGGGCAGCCTGCCCATGCGCAAAGAGGCCAGACCGGCCCATCTGGCCCGCCTGCAAACACTGCAAAATGAGGGGCGACTGCTGGTTGCCGGCCCGAACCCGGCCATCGATGCAGAAGATCCGGGCGAGGCAGGCTTTACCGGCTCGACCGTGATCGCCGAATTTGCCTCCTATGCCGAGGCGCGCGCCTGGGCCAATGCCGATCCTTATGTCGCCGCGGGTGTCTACGCCCAGGTGACGGTGAAGCCGTTTAAGAAAGTGTTCTAAAAAAACACCGGGCACTGCCCGGTGTTTTTTTATTCGCTCGCGCTGACCACAAACCAGGGATTGAGGATCTCGGGCTTGTTGTAGCGAAGGGGGACACCTTCCAAGGTGGTCACCTTACCACCCGCCCCTTCGACCACCGCCTGCGCCGCCGCCGTATCCCACTCACACGTGGGGGCCAGTCGCGGATAGAGGTGCGCCTTGCCCTCGGCCACCAGACACAGTTTCAGCGAACTGCCGAGGGAGATAAGCTCCAGGTTATCTCCAAGCGGCGCCAGATAGTCGAGCGTTTCAGCACTGAGGTGGTGGCGACTGCCAACAACCCGCCACCGTTCCCCTTCCTGATGGGGGACGGTGCGTATTGCACTGCGCGCCCCTTGTGCTTCGCGCCACGCCCCCAGCTCGCGCCCCCCTTCCCACAAAACATCCAGCACAGGGGCATAGACCACCCCCCATACGACTCGCTCCCCTTCAATCAATGCGATGTTGACGGTGAACTCCCCATTGCGGGAGACAAACTCCTTGGTGCCATCAAGGGGATCCACCAGCCAGTAACGATGCCATTGGCGACGCGCTTCCTGCACCTGGGCAGGGGACTCTTCCGAGAGCAGCGAAATGGTGGGGGTCAGGTCAGCCATGGCCTGAACAATGCAGTCATGGGCTCTGCGGTCAGCTTCTGTCAGAGGCGAATGGTCGGCTTTGTGCTCGACGGCAAACGCCTGCCCGTAGACATCGAGGATCTCCGCTCCGGCCGCGCGTGCCACGCGACAGACGGCAGCACGCAGCTCAGTGGTTAGCATCATCTTATTTTTCCTCAATTTTTCATCATGTTGCCATCATATAGCAGCGCCAACCGCAGGCTTATAGCCATTCGTGATGGGGTATGCCCGTGTCAAATCTGACATAGGCCCGACAGACCGCTCTCCTAAACCTAAAACGGTTTTTCCACCGTCGAGGAATGCACCATGAAGACACGGAATCTGTTGTTGGCCATGCTACTGGCCGCCCTCCCCCTGACCGGCCTGCAAGCCGCAGAGAAACCCGCCGCCAAGCCCCAGAGCGCAGTGGTGGAGACCACCAGTCCCGGCAAAATCAATATCAATACCGCCAGTACCGAGCAATTAACCCAACTCAAGGGGATCGGAACCAAGAAAGCGCAGGCGATCGTTGATTACCGGGAGAAGCAGGGCAAATTCACCTCGGTCGAACAACTGGCCGATGTCAGCGGTATCGGGCCGGCCACCCTGGAGTCGAACCGGCAGAGCATCGTCGTAAAATAACCCCCGGGCGGCCAGTGGCCGCCCGTTTCTTCTTGGAGTAAGATGCCGGCACTTACTCTCCCAATGGGACTCATCAATGAAAAAGACGCCAAGCGTAGTTCGCAAAGCCATCCTTCCCGTTGCCGGCCTTGGCACCCGCATGCTGCCCGCCACCAAAGCTATCC
Organism: Aeromonas simiae; assembly: GCF_014892695.1. Classification (NCBI taxonomy): domain Bacteria; kingdom Pseudomonadati; phylum Pseudomonadota; class Gammaproteobacteria; order Aeromonadales; family Aeromonadaceae; genus Aeromonas; species Aeromonas simiae. Next base: position 559,561 of record NZ_CP040449.1, on the reverse strand, counting down.
CCAAAGAAATGCTGCCGGTTGTCGACAAGCCGCTGATCCAATACGTGGTCAATGAAGCCATTGCCGCCGGGATCAAGGAGATCGTCCTCGTAACCCACTCAAGCAAGAACTCCATTGAAAACCATTTCGACAAGAGTTTCGAACTGGAAGCGACGCTAGAGAAGCGGGTAAAACGCCAGCTGCTGGCAGAAGTACAGGCCATCTGCCCGAAAGATGTCACCATCATGCATGTGCGCCAAGGCGAAGCCAAAGGTCTTGGCCACGCCATCCTGTGCGCCCGTCCGCTAATTGGTGACAATCCCTTCGCCGTACTGCTGCCGGATGTACTGCTCGATGATGCCGCCAGTGACCCCAGCCGCGACAACCTCTCCGAGATGGTTCGCCTGTTCGAGGAGCAGCAGGGGGTCAGCCAGATCATGGTGGAAGAGGTGCCGCAGAGCGAAGTCGACAAATATGGTATTGCCGACATCAACGGCGAGACATTAACTGCCGGTATGTCATTGCCGATGCAGGCCATAGTGGAAAAACCAGCCAAGGATGAGTCCCCATCTAACCTCGCCGTCGTCGGCCGCTATGTGCTCTCTTCGAACATCTGGCCGCTGCTGGAGAAAACTCCGCCTGGCGCCGGAGACGAGATCCAGCTGACCGATGCGATTGCCATGCTGATCAATCAGGAGCAGGTCAACGCCTACTTCCTGAAAGGCAAGAGCCACGACTGCGGCAGCAAAATGGGGTACATGAAAGCCAACGTCGAGTATGCGGTACGTCACCGCGAACTTAATGGTGAATTCATCAGTTGGCTGAAAGCGTTTGCCAACCAACTGTAAAATTGAATATTTCTGAATAAATCAGCATAAAAAACTGGGCATCATTCGATGCCCTTTTTTCTTTAAATCAACAAAAAACAATAAAAAAAATAATAAAAATACGTTAAATCATATTCTTGTAATTAACCCACCATTGCTTTATAAGAAATGAGGCTAGTTCCATAGCCCTTGCATAAAATCACAAATAAAACAGTAAACACAGGTGGAAGTTCCATGCAAACCCCGTCTCAAGGGACCTTCTTAGGTCATCCTAAAGGGCTTTTTTTGCTCTTTAGTACCGAACTATGGGAGCGATTCTCCTACTACGGCATGCGTGCCGTTCTGGTTCTCTATCTCACTGCCCAGACTACCAATGGCGGTCTCGGCTGGAATGAAGCCGATGCACTTCGGCTCTACGGCATCTATACCGGTCTGGTCTACATCACCCCGCTCATTGGTGGTTGGCTGGCCGATACCTTCCTCGGTCAACGCCGAGCCATTCTGATAGGCGCGACCCTGATGGCCGCCGGTCAGTTTACCCTGGCCCTCCCCCACTCCCTGTTCCCAGATCAAGTCTTCACCGTTTTCTATTCCGGTCTTGCCCTGCTCATCATTGGTAACGGTCTGTTTAAGCCCAACATCTCCACCATGGTGGGGGACCTCTATGAAGAGGGAGATCACCGCCGTGATGGTGCCTTCACCATCTTCTATATGGGGATCAATCTCGGCTCCCTGCTGACAGGCGTGATCTGTGGCGCCGCTGCCAATGCCTTCGGCTGGCAAGCTGCCTTCGTCGGTGCCGGTATCGGTATGCTGATCTCGCTGCTGCTGCAAGCCACCATGGCCCAGCGCTTTCTGGGTGATATCGGCCGCGTGCCGGCAGCCAAGCGTGCAGTAGAAAAAAGTCTGAACAAACAGAAGAGCCCCTTGACCAAGCAGGAGAGGGATCGCATCAAGGTCATCTTAGTGCTTGGCCTGTTCACCATCATCTTCTGGGCCGGTTTTGAACAAGCCGGGGGGCTGATGAACCTCTATACCCAGGAGTACACCGACCGAATGATCGGCAGTTTTGAAGTCCCTGCCGCATGGTTCCAGTCCTTGAACCCCTTCTTCATCATCACACTGGCACCGATCATCGCCACTGTGTGGGTCAAACTGGGACAACGTGAACCCAACTCCCCGGTCAAGTTCGCTATGGGTCTGCTGTTCCTCGCTATCGGCTTCCTGTTCATGGTCGGAGCCGTACTGCAACAAGGTGGTGACAGTACCGTCAAGACCTCCATGTTCTGGCTGATCGGCGCCTACCTGTTCCATACCCTGGGCGAGCTCTGCCTCTCCCCCATCGGTCTTTCCATGGTGACCAAGCTGGCTCCGCTGCGCCTGGCCTCCCTCATGATGGGTGCCTGGTTCGGCTTCAATGCCCTTGCCAACTATATTGCAGGCTTTATCGGCTCCTTCGTCGGCGAGTCTGGCCCGCTAGCCATCTTCAGTGGCATCGCCGTGGCGGCCACCATCAGCGCCGTCTTGTTGCTACTGATGGCAAACCGTCTGGTCTACTGGATGCATGGTGCCGAAGGTCCGGCCACCCATCAGGAGGCCGCAGATCAAGGGAAGCCACACGCTTCCACCATCTGATGGATCTCAATGAGAGAGGGCGCCCTAGGCGCCCTTTTTTGTTACTGCTGATGCTGGATACATAGATTGAGTTCCGCCCCGGATTCATTGCTGACCTGTAGCGAGAAGGGGGCATGCCAACTACGGCGGTGCAAGGGATAGTCGGTATCACGCAGTAGCCCAAGTGGCATGCCACCGCAACGCGCCAACCAGTGGGGCGAGGCCAGACCCGCATTAGCCAGCAGCAGGTTGTCATCGGGTGAGAAGAGCAGCGCCGCCACGCTGACAGGCTGGCGGATCCCCGATTCACACAGGTGCCAGTTGAGATAACTGAGCAGCTTCGCTGGCTGCTCTAACAGCCGGCTCTCTCCCTCTTGATACTGGCGATAAGGGCCGTTCATCAACATGCGGACCAATGCCGAACAGAAAGGGCCATCCTGCCCGAGCAGCGGCAGCTCCATCACTAAGATGAGCAGGGAACGGGAGACCCGAAAGCTCTCGACGATGAACAGATGGCCCATCCCCTCGCTGGTCACCTGCCACGGCCCCCACTCCTGCAGGGTCGAGTCCAGCTGCTGCCTCACCATACGGGTTGCCAGGCGATCGTCGCGCCGCAGCGCATCCATGTGCTCAAGCAGCTCAAGCTGCTGCATCGCACTCGGGGTCTGGTTCAGGGATTGTTCGATGCTAAAGCGCACCAGTTCCCAGTCACGGATGGGTTTGATCAGAAAATCCCTGGCACCCGCCCGGAGCACCCGTGCCACCACATCCATCCGGCTCTGGGCCGAAATCACGATGATCGGCAGCTCGGGATAGCGCACCCGCAGGCAAGCCAGCACCTCATGGCCATCCATCGCCGGCATATTGAGATCACACAGCACCAGCTCGGGTTTATGCAAAGCGGCGGCAGCCACCCCCTCAATCCCGTCTTCGGCCTCGAACACACGGGCCCCACAGATCTCCAGATAGCAGACCAGCTGATGGCGAAAGATCGCATCATCCTCGATGACCAGTATTCGGATTCCGGTTTCCAACATACAGCGACGGCTCGGCAAGAGGGTGAAAAGGGGAAGGCATCGCCATTAAGACTAGTTCAGCTCAAAGGGCGTGCACCACGATTGCCTGAGAATAATATTCCGGTCAATAGCGTTCTATGTCAGAAAACATGCCAGCCGGTTGGCCATCGTTCGCCATTAATTCGGTGTAGATGGTCTGTTCGACTCCGTTTCCCCTGCGACAGGGGCGCATTTTCACCCTACGATGCGCTCGTTTGTCTGCAACGCCCGCTTCGGGGATAATGCTCGCAGGAACCTTCTCCAATAAGCCATATGACCCCAGCCGAATACAGTGCGCTCGAACACCCCCGCCTCTCCCACCCGGCCCGCACGCTCTACTGCCTGCAACTGCGCCGGATCTGGTTGGAGCATCAACCCCGGGTCATCAATTACCCGGTGCTTGGGCGTGCCCTGGCGGTCGTGGATCCGGGCGATCCCTCCGGTTTCAGCTTTCAGGTCAATGCCAGGCAACTGACCGGCCTGCTCGATGAACTGGTCATGGCCGGGCTGCTCGAGTGCGAGCAAAGCGGTGAGCACTATCACCAGCAAACCTTCCGATTGCCCCTGCTGGAGGAGGAGACCAGCTCTCCACTGCCCCAGCGCCCCTTCCCCATGCATCTGCACTGGCGACCCGATGATGCCCTGCCCGCCCTTGCTAGGTTGTGTGGCGTTATCGATTGCAGCTACGGCGAGGAAGAACTTGGCGAATTTATCGCCTACTGGCTGGGGAGACCTGAGGTGTTCGAAAACCAGCATCAGTGGATGCTCAAGTTTGTCCGGGCGATCAAGACCCGGCGCTATATCCGCCGCCCCCCAGCAGAGTCTGGCGCCCAAGGCTATCAGCAGGCCCGCCCGCCAGTCGCCGAATCAGGCCCCAGCCGCCGGGCCCAGGAAATGATTGAAGAGGCCAAGCGCCTGACCCAGCAAAAGGAACAAGATGATGTCCAATGAGCAGGATCCCCTGAAAGAGGCGCTGGCTGACATCGAGGCCAAACGCCAGCAGATCCAGCACGAAAAAAAGCGAGGACGCCAGCCCCATGATCCCGATCTGCAACGCCATGTCGGCACACTGCTGGATCGGATCCGTCGCCTGCAACGCGAGACCGGCGGCTCACACTACGAGTACGAGGCCCTGCGCAAAGAGTACGAGGCCAAAGCCAATGCCGAGGTACGCGAACTGCAAAAACAGGCGCGTCAGGAGCGGATCTCGCGCCTCATCGCCCAAGCCGACCTGAACCCGGAGTGGGTGTTTGAACGCATGGATCACGACGATCCCAGCCTGCAATACCCTATCGAAACCGCTCGCTACTTCATCAGCGGCTTCGAACATTGGGAAAAGAGCGGCGGCGGCTGCATGCTCATCTATGGCGACTATGGCACCGGTAAATCTACTCTGGCTGGCGCGGTGGCTCATGAACTCATCGAACGCCACCAGAAGTCGGTGATCTTCCAGCAATGGGCCTCCATCGTCGATCGCCTGTTCTTCAACGTCATTGGAGATCAGGAGGAGCGCAACCAGTACCGCCGAGCCTTGGAAGAGGTCGATTTGCTGATCATCGATGAGGTGGCGGCAAACCGCGCCAAGCTGGCCGAAAGCCAGTCCAGCTTCCTCGGCCACCTGCTGCGCCGGCGTCGCAACCTCTCCCGAAGTGTCATTCTCATCACCAACCACTCACCGGAAAGCCTGCACCGCGCCATCGGCGACTTCAGCTTTGAAGCCATCAAGGCCTTCAATCCGGTCGACATTCACCTCGCAGGGCCGAGCCGTCGTCCCAACATCGGTCACTATTCCGGCTGAAAAAACGAGGCCCACTATCTTGAGATAGTGGGCCTTGAAAAAGGTGCTACGGAATTGCGACTTACGCCGCAAGAAACTTTAGAAGGGGACACCTTCTAAATTGGCAACAGCGATAATAACGGCGCGCAAACGTTTTACATAGCCTCTACACACAGAACTGAGAGATATCTCTCAGTTCTGTGGCTCCTGCACCTCTTGTTTCCAATCACGACACTCACCAGCCCAAAGCCGGGTATGGATGCCATGACGAAGCACCCAGCACTGCATCGCGGTGACAAACTGTCCTGGCCTGTATCCCTCCGGCCCTGGTAGCAGGATAACCCAGAGGCGGGAACCATCATCAAGCAGCCAGTGTCCCCCACCTAGCGGTGACACCAACATCCCCGTCAACTCGGCGATGCACACCTCTTCACTATCCGGCGCCTCATCCCGACAGCGGACAAACTCCCGGTAAAGGCCAAATTCTGCCAGTTCACACAGGATAGAAAGTCCCACCTTGCACGCCATACTATCCCTCCGAAGGGCGTCATTGGAGACATAGTGGTTAGGACAACAAGAAAATGAAACAACCAGTTTACATTTTGGTGAGCGCCGCCACAAAGATTAAAAATCACGTCACATACAGACAAATGATGTCGCCAATGCAGCATCATTCGATATATCTCACCAATTCAGACGGATATAACCACATCCTCATGCCAAGAAATTCAAGGCACATCTCCTCCCGCTCACACCGCTAACCCGAGTGCCGTCCTGGCCTGTGGCGCACCAGCCCCTTGGTTAACCACAGTCAACTTAAATCAGCCCCATACGAAACCCAAACTAGTAAAAGGAGAAGGCTATCCACGACACTGCGCATCTTCTTTCCCCCTCCTTTTTCGTCCCCACAGCAAGTCGGAAACGAAATCATGACTTATCACTCAATGCAGAATTAATCTGTTGTTTCATATATGGATATAGATCATGCTTCGACTTACCATGGCGGGCCCTGCCGGCTCTTCGCAGCCAGGTGTGGCCTGGCGAAACTCATGACATTTGACGCAAAGGATACGCAGCAATGAGTTTGATTGGTGTACTGTTTGCCGTCCTCGTGATCCTCGGTGGCAACATGATCGAGGGCGGTCACCCGAGCGCCCTGCTTGACCTGCCGGCCTTCATGATCGTGATCGGGGGAACCATAGGCGCAGCCATGACCCAATTTCCCTTCTCGGTCATCGGCGCCTCCATGAAACGCTTCAAGTGGCTGATAAGCCCCCTGCGCACCGACCTGCGTGCCCAATCCGAACTGCTGCAAGAGCTGGCAGGCAATGCCCGCCGCAATGGCATGCTGGCGCTGGAGGGCATGCTCGATCAGATCCAGGATCCCTTCCTGCGCAAGGGGATCCAGATGATGGTCGACGGCTATGAGAAAGAGAAGATCCACGAAGTGCTGGAGAACGAGATCGAGTTCGAGCACGAAGACATAGAGCAGACCGTCAAATTCTATGAGGCCATGGGCGGCTACTGCCCCACCATGGGGATCGTCGGGGCTGTGTTTGGCCTGATCCACGCCATGGGACTGCTGGATGCCCCAGACAAGCTCGGCGGCGCCATCGCCGTGGCCTTTATCGCCACCATCTACGGGGTATCGGCGGCCAACCTCATCTTTCTCCCCTTCGGCAACCGCTATAAAGCCTTTGCCCATCAGATCCGCCACTACAAGGAGATGACCCTCACCGGCATCATGTGCATCATGGATGGTGAATCTCAGCAGCGCCTGCAGATCAGCCTGAGCCCCTACACAGGAGAAGATGGCAATGAAAAAGAAAAAGGCTGAAGCGCCCGAGAATCATGAGCGCTGGCTGGTCTCCTATGCCGACTTCATGACCCTGCTGTTCGCCCTGTTCGTGGTGCTCTACTCCTTCGCCATGGCCAAGCAGTCCGAGGTGCGGGTCATCATTCAGGGCTTTATCCAGTCACTCGGCAAGATTGGGCTCATCTCCCCGCCAGCCGGCTCCCCCGTCTTGCAGGGCGGCACCGGCATCCTTGAGCCAGAATCACGCAGCACCATCAGCACCGAGAACAAGCCGAGCGTGATGGAGAGCGATCACGCCCCCGCCTCCGACCCCATCAATGAGACCATAGGCCAGTCGGCCAAACCGGATCAGACCAACTCCTGGCCCCATCCCAGCCCGGAAACCCAGGGTTGGATCAAACAGAGCAAAGAGAAGCTGGAGCACAGCCTCAAGAGCCAGATCGAAAGCAAGGAGATCGAGGTGGAACAGCTCGGTAGCCAGCTGGTGATCCGCATCGGTGAGAAGGCGCTGTTTCCCGCCGATTCCGCCTTTTTGCAACCCCAGTTCATCCCGCTACTGGAGAAGATCGCCACTGTGCTGACCACGATTCCGGGCTCCGTCACCGTGACTGGACATACCGACAACTCCACGCCCCCTGCCGAGCTTTACCGGGACAATTGGGAACTTTCGGTACTGCGCGCCGCCGCCGTGGTACACACCCTGATCACCAACAAGGATCTCGCCGCCAGCCGCGTTGTCGCTCAAGGCCGCGCCGATGCCCAGCCCCGCTTTGCCAATGACAACCCGGAGCATCGCCAGGCCAACCGCCGCGTCGAGATCACCTTGTCGCAGGGCTCCCCCAGCGAGCAGCAGCTTCCTATGCTCCACTAGCGTCTCAACATAGGTAAAGCCCCTTCAAATGAGAAGTGTTTTTATTTACCAAATAAAAACATGACCACCATCAAGCGTTACGATTAATTAAAAAGCATCACAAATGCGTCACGTTGCGCTATCAAGCAGTTACATAAGATGACATCATTACCCTGCCGTTTCACTCTTCGGTAGGGAACACCGCATATGTTGTCTGGAGTCATAGCGCAACACTGGGCTTTCACTGTCTATGTGATTGGCGCTTTTGCCATTTGCTTCACCATGATCGGCCTCGCAGCCCTGCTGGGTGGCCGCGCCAAGGGGCGAGCCAAGAACAAGCCTTTCGAATCGGGCGTCGACTCTGTCGGCAACGCCCGCTTACGCTTTTCTGCCAAGTTCTATCTGGTTGCCATGTTCTTCGTCATCTTCGACGTTGAAGCCCTCTATCTCTTTGCCTGGTCGGTCTCGGTGCGCGAGAGCGGCTGGGTCGGCTTTGCCGAAGCCGCCATTTTCATTGTGTTGCTACTGGTCGGCCTACTCTATCTGTGGCGTATCGGCGCCCTCGAGTGGTCGCCCAAGAAAAAGCCGCTCAACCAGCACCAGGATTAACGCCTTTTCTGAGGTTTGCGCATGAAGTACACCCTGACCCGGATCGACCCAGACGCGCCCATCGAGCGCTATCCGCAAGAACAACGCCAGACCGTAGACGACCCTCTGGCCCAGCATGCCGAGCGGGGCATCCTGCTCGGGCGGGTGGAGGAGGTGTTGCACGACGCCGTCAACTGGGGCCGCAAGAACTCACTGTGGCCCTATAACTTCGGCATCTCCTGCTGCTATGTGGAGATGTGTACCGCCTTCACCTCTCCCCACGACGTGGCCCGCTTCGGAGCCGAGGTCATCCGTGCCTCGCCGCGCCAGGCGGACTTCATGGTGATCGCCGGCACCCCCTTCATCAAGATGGCCCCGGTCATCCAGCGCCTCTACGAGCAACTGCTCGAGCCCAAGTGGGTCATCTCCATGGGTGCCTGTGCCAACTCAGGGGGCATGTATGACATCTACTCCGTGGTGCAGGGGGTCGACAAATTCCTGCCGGTCGACGTCTACATTCCGGGCTGCCCGCCCCGTCCCGAGGCCTTCCTCGAAGCCCTGATGCTGTTGCAGGACTCCATTGGTAAGGAGCGCCGCCCCCTCTCCTGGGTCGCCGGCGATCAGGGGATCTACCGCCCCCAACTGGAAGCGCTCAAAGAACGCAAGCGTGGCGAGCGGATCGCCGTGAAGAACCTGCGCACCCCGGACGAGAGCTGATATGCGACTGACCAACCAATTTCCGACCAATCCCGCGATGGCGCTCTGGCAACCGAGCGACCATCTGGACGCGCCGATCTTGGGTGAACTGTTCGCCCACTTCGGGGCCGAACGCTTCACCGTGCAGAGCACCCGCACCGGGGTGCCGGTGCTCTGGCTGCCGCGCGAGCTGCTCATCGACGTGCTGCGTTTCGTCAAGCACCAACCCAAGCCGTTTGTGATGCTCTACGACCTGCACGGGGTCGACGAGCGGATGCGCAGCCACCGCGAAGGGCTACCGGCGGCCGACTTCACCGTCTTCTATCACCTGATCTCCATCGACCGTAACAGCGATCTGATGCTCAAGGTGGCGCTGCAAGAGAGCGATCTGCACCTGCCGACCGCCACCGGCGAGTTCCCCAACGCCAACTGGTACGAGCGCGAGGTGTGGGATCTGCTGGGGATCACCTTCGACGGCCACCCGCACCTGACCCGCATCATGATGCCCAAGAGCTGGCAAGGGCACCCGCTGCGCAAAGACTACCCGGCGCGCGCCACCGAATTTGACCCCTTCATGCTCGATGCCGCCAAGCAAGACATGGAGCAGGAGAACCTGCTGTTCAAGCCCGAAGAGTGGGGCATGGCCCGTGGCAACGAGAACGAGGACTACATGTTCCTGAACCTCGGCCCGAACCATCCCTCCGCCCACGGAGCGTTTCGCCTGGTGCTGCAACTCGACGGCGAAGAGATCCGCGATTGCGTGCCCGATATCGGTTATCACCACCGCGGCGCCGAGAAGATGGGCGAGCGCCAGTCCTGGCACAGCTACATCCCCTACACCGACCGGGTCGAGTACCTGGGCGGCGTGATGAACAACCTCCCCTACGTGCTCTCGGTCGAGAAGCTGGCCGGCATCAAGGTGCCGCAGCGGGTCGACATGATCCGGGTGATGTTGGCCGAGCTGTTCCGCATCCAGAGCCACCTGTTGTTCATCGGTACCTACATCCAAGACGTGGGGGCCATGACCCCGGTCTTTTTCACCTTCACCGACCGCCAGCGCATCTACAACATCATCGAGGCGATCACCGGGGCGCGGATGCACCCGGCCTGGTTCCGCATCGGAGGGGTAGCGCACGACCTGCCCAAAGGGTGGCGCCAGCTCATCAAGGAGAACCTGCTCGACTGGCTGCCCGCCCGCCTCAAGGATTACGAGAAGGCGGCCATGCGCAACAGCATCCTTAAGGGGCGCACCATAGGCGTCGCCGCCTACTCGACCGAGCAGGCGCTGGCCTGGGGCACGACCGGCGGCGGCCTGCGTGCCACCGGCCTCAATTTCGATATCCGCAAGTGGCGTCCCTACTCGGGCTACGACCAGTTCGAGTTCGAGGTGCCGGTGGGCGCCAACGGTGATGCTTACGATCGCGCCCTGGTGCGTCTTGAGGAGATGCGCCAGAGCATGCGCATCATCGCTCAGTGCGTCGAGCACATGCCGGAGGGGCCGTTCAAGGCCGATCACCCGCTCACCACGCCCCCTCCGAAGGAGCGCACCCTGCAACACATCGAGACCCTCATCAACCACTTCCTGCAAGTGTCATGGGGGCCTGTGATGCCCGCCGCCGAGTCATTCCAGATGATCGAGGCGACCAAGGGGGTCAACAGCTACTACCTGACCAGTGACGGCTCCACCATGAGCTACCGCACCCGGGTGCGGACACCGAGTTTTGCCCACTTGCAGCAGATCCCCTCGGTGATCCGCGGCCAGATGGTGTCAGATCTCATCGTCTATCTGGGCAGTATCGATTTCGTTATGTCGGATGTGGATCGCTAAGCCATGAGCCACCAGCAATGTCAGTGCCAAAGCGGCGCATTACAACAAGATGCACACGGGTGCCAGGGCAAGGACGCCTTCGTCCTCTCCGACGCCGAGCGTGATGCCATCACCCATGAAAAACACCACTACGAGGACCCCAGGGCCGCCAGCATCGAGGCACTCAAGATAGTGCAGCAGGCCCGCGGCTGGGTGCCCGACGGCGCCATTCCCGCCATCGCCGCCGAGCTGGGGATCCCGGCCAGCGACGTGGAGGGGGTCGCCACCTTCTACAGCCAGATCTTCCGCCAGCCGGTTGGGCGCCACATCATCCGCGTCTGCGACAGCATGGTCTGCTACATCAACGGCCATGAGGGGGTGCTCGCCACCCTCAAGGACGAACTCGGGATAGCACCGGGCCAGACCAGCAGCGACGGCCGCTTCACCCTGCTGCCGGTCTGTTGCCTCGGCAACTGCGACAAGGGGCCGGCCATGATGATCGACGATGACACCTACGGTGGCCTGGATGCCGCCGCGCTCAAGCAGACGCTGGAGGGCTACCAATGAGACTCTCCTCACTGGGCACCGCCAACCGCACGGCGCGCGCGGCCGAGACCCACCCGCTCACCTGGCGGCTGCGCGATGACGGCCAGCCGGTGTGGCTGGACGAATACCAGAGCAAGCAGGGCTACGACGCCGCCCGCAAGGCCCTCACCCAGATGAGCCCGGACGAGATCGTCGGCACCGTCAAGGATGCCGGCCTCAAGGGGCGTGGCGGCGCCGGCTTCCCGACCGGCGTGAAGTGGGGGTTGATGCCTAAGGACGAGAGCCTGAACCTGCGCTACCTGCTGTGCAACGCCGACGAGATGGAGCCCAACACCTACAAGGATCGGCTGCTGATGGAGCAACTGCCCCACCTGCTGATCGAGGGGATGATCATCAGTGCCAAGGCGCTGAAGGCCTACCGCGGCTACATCTTCCTGCGCGGTGAGTACGTCGATGCGGCAGCCAACCTGCGCCGCGCGGTGATCGAGGCCAAGGCCGCCGGCCTGCTCGGCAAGAACATCCTCGGCTCGGGCTTTGACTTCGAGCTGTTTGTGCACACCGGCGCCGGCCGCTACATCTGCGGCGAGGAGACGGCCCTCATCAACTCGCTGGAGGGGCGCCGAGCCAACCCGCGTGCCAAACCCCCCTTCCCCGCCGTCTCCGGCGTCTGGGGCAAGCCTACCTGCGTCAACAACGTCGAGACCCTGTGCAACGTGCCGGCCATCGTCGGCAACGGCGTGACCTGGTACCAGGGGCTGGCACTGGCCGGCTCTGAGGATCACGGCACCAAGCTGATGGGCTTCTCCGGCAAGGTGAAAAACCCAGGGCTGTGGGAGCTGCCTTTTGGCATCACGGCCCGCGAGCTGTTCGAGGAGTATGCCGGCGGCATGCGCGACGGCTATCGCCTCAAGGCGTGGCAGCCGGGCGGCGCCGGCACCGGCTTCCTGCTGCCCGAGCACCTCGATGCCCAGATGTACACCGCCGGTATCGGCAAGGTCGGCACCCGGATGGGAACCGGCCTCGCCATGGCGGTGGACGACAGCATCAACATGGTCTCGTTGCTGCGCAACATGGAGGAGTTCTTCGCCCGCGAATCGTGCGGCTGGTGCACCCCATGCCGTGACGGCCTGCCGTGGAGCGTCAAGCTGCTGCGCGCCATCGAACTCGGCGAGGGACAAAGCGGCGATATCGAGACCCTGGAGCGCCTGTGCCGCCAGCTCGGCCCGGGCAAGACCTTCTGTGCCCACGCCCCCGGCGCCGTCGAGCCACTCGGCAGCGCCATCAAGTACTTCCGCTCGGAGTTCGAGGCAGGGATCAAGGGTACGGGTGACAACCGTAAGGCAATCAAGGGCGTACAGCCCAACCTGCTGGATCAACGCTGGTAGGAAGCGGCCCGGAAGGCTCCGGGCTCGCATCAATCCCACCCGTACCGGTAGTTCGTTGCGAAGGAATCATGCTGTATGGCAACCATTCATGTTGATGGCAAGGAATACGAAGTCGACGGAGCAGACAACCTGCTGCAAGCCTGTCTCTCCCTTGGCCTGGATATCCCCTATTTCTGCTGGCACCCGGCGCTTGGCAGCGTCGGCGCCTGCCGCCAGTGTGCGGTAAAACAGTATCAAAATGCCGATGACAAGCGCGGCCGCCTGGTCATGTCATGCATGACCCCGGCCAGCGACGGCACCTATATCGCCATTGAAGACGAAGAGGCGAAAGAGTTCCGCCAGAGCGTGGTGGAGTGGCTGATGACCAACCACCCCCACGACTGCCCGGTGTGCGAAGAGGGGGGCGCCTGTCACCTGCAAGACATGACGGTGATGACAGGCCATAACAGCCGCAGCTACCGCTTCACCAAGCGCACCCACCAGAATCAAGATCTCGGCCCCTTCGTGGCCCACGAGATGAACCGCTGCATCGCCTGTTACCGCTGCGTCCGTTACTACAAGGACTATGCCGGTGGCGAGGATCTCGGCGTCTACGGCGCCCACGACAACGTCTACTTCGGCCGGGTCGAGAGCGGCACCCTGGAGAGCGAGTTCTCCGGCAACCTGGTCGAGGTCTGCCCGACCGGGGTGTTCACCGACAAGACCCACTCCGAGCGGTTCAACCGCAAATGGGACATGCAGTTCGCCCCCAGCGTCTGCCAGCAGTGCTCGGTGGGCTGCAACATCAGCCCAGGTGAGCGCTACGGCGAGCTGCGCCGCATCGAGAACCGCTACCACGGCGCCATCAACCACTACTTCCTGTGCGACCGCGGCCGCTTCGGCTATGGCTGGGTCAACCGGGAAGACCGGCCGCGCCAGCCGCTGCTGCGCGACGGTGACAGCCACCTCAGCATCACCCGCGAGGGCGGAATCAACCGCGCCGCCGACGCCCTGCGTTCGGCCCGTGGCGTGATCGGCATCGGCTCGCCGCGTGCCAGCCTCGAGAGCAACTTTGCCCTGCGCGAGCTGGTCGGCGCCGAGCGCTTCTCCAGCGGCATCGAGCGCAGCGAGTGGGAGTGCCTGACCCTGATGCACACCGTGCTGACCGAGAGCGGCGTGCGCACCCCGAGCCTGCGCGACATGGAGGAGGCCGACGCCATCCTGATCCTCGGCGAAGACGTCACCCAGAGTGCCGCCCGCATCGCACTGGCCCTGCGCCAGGCGGTCAAGGGCAAGGCGCGCGCCAAGGCCAAGGCAATGAAGGTCGACCTGTGGCAGGTCGCCGCCGTGGCGACCCTGGGTCAGCACGATCGCTGGCCGCTGCTCATCACCGGCACCCACCCGAGCCGGTTGGACGACGTGGCCGAGGCCACTTGGCACGGCGCCCCGCTCGACCAGGCCCGCCTCGGCTTTGCCATCGCCCACCAGCTCTGTGACAGCGCCCCCGCGGTCACCGATCTGGACGAGGCCACCGCGGCCCTGGCCCACCAGTGGGCCGAGCTGCTGGCCGGCGCCAAGAAACCGCTCATCATCGCCGGCGCCCAGGCGCGCACCCCGGCGCTGATTGAGGCGGCTGCCAACCTCTCCCGCGCCCTCAAGCAGCGCGGTCAGGAGGCAGAGCTGGCGCTGGTCGGCGCCGAGGTCAACTCCCTGGGGCTGGCCATGCTCGGCGGTATGCCGCTCGAGGCCGCCTTCGAGGCCATCGAGAGCGAGGCAGACCAAACCCTGCTGGTGCTGGAAAACGATCTCTATCGCCGCGCCCCGCGTGAGCGGGTCGATGCCGCGCTGAGCCGACTGCACCAGCTCATCGTCATCGATCATCAAGAGACCGCCACCACAGCGCGGGCCAACCTGGTGCTGCCGGCCGCCACCTTCGCCGAAGGGGATGGCACCCAGATCAACATGGAGGGGCGCGCCCAGCGCCTGTTCCAGGTGTTCGATCCCCACTGGTATCAGCCGGACGTGCTGATACAGGAGAGCTGGCGCTGGTTGAGCGCACTGGAAGGCGCCGTACTCGGCGAGGCGCCGCGCTGGTCCACGTGGAGCGACGTCTGCCACGCCTGCATCGACGCCTATCCGGTACTGGCCCCGATGACCGAGCCGGCCCCCAACGCCGGTCTGCGCATCCGTGGCATGAAGCTGGCCCGTGAGCCGCACCGCTACAGCGGCCGCACCTCCATGCTGGCCGATCGCAACGTGCACGAGCCGCGGGTGGCGCAGGATCAAGACTCGCCGTTCGTCTTCTCCATGGAAGGCTACGCCGGTGCCCGCCAACCGCTCTCCCAAGTGCCGTTTGCCTGGGCGCCGGGGTGGAACTCGCCGTCGGCCTGGAACAAATTCCAGGACGAAGTGGGCGGCCACCTGCGCGCCGGCGACCCCGGTCGCCGCCTGATTGAGCCGGGTCACGACACCCTGACTTGGTTCCAGGCACCGGCCCCCTTCAGCGCCCCCACCAGCGGGTTGCAGGTGGTGAGCCTCGCCCGCCTGTTCGGCAGCGAGGAGCTCTCGGCCAAAAGCCCGGTCTTCCAGCAGCGCATGGGCGTGCCGGAAGGGCTGCTGAGCCCGGCCGATGCCGCCCGCCTGCAAGTGCAAGATGGCCAGAAGATCGCCTTCAGCTGGGGCGGTAACCACTGGCAATGCCTGGTGCGGGTGAGCGAGCACTTCCCGACCGGTCTGGTCGGCCTGCCGCTTGGCATGGAGGGGCTGCCGACCGCCATGCACCACGCCGTGCTTCACGATCTCAAGGAGGCGATCGCATGAGCGACGAACTGCTGAACCTGCTGATGGAGGTGGGCAAGGCGCTGGTGATCCTGGTGGCCGTGATCGGGGCCGGCGCCTTCATGAGCTTCATCGAGCGGCGCCTGCTGGGGCTGTGGCAGGATCGCCACGGCCCCAACCGGGTGGGCCCGTTTGGCCTGCTGCAACTGGCGGCGGACATGATCAAGATGTTCTTCAAGGAGGACTGGATCCCGCCGTTCGCCGATCGCCGCCTGTTTGTGCTGGCGCCCATCATCGCCTTCACCGCCTTCATCCTGGCCTTCGCCGTGGTGCCGGTGACCCCCACCTGGGGCGTTGCCGATCTCAATGTCGGCCTGCTCTACATCCTGGCCATCGCCGGGATGGCGGTGTACGCGGTGCTGTTTGCCGGCTGGTCGAGCAACAACAAGTACTCCCTGCTCGGCAGCCTGCGTGCCTCGGCCCAGACCCTCTCCTACGAGGTGTTCCTCGGTCTGTCGCTGATGGGCATCGTCATCCAGACCGGCAGCTTCAACCTGCGCGACATCGTCGAGGCCCAGGCGGGACTGTGGAACATAGTGCCCCAGTTCCTCGGCTTCATTACCTTCCTGTTCGCCGGTGTGGCGGTGACCCACCGTCACCCTTTCGATCAACCGGAAGCCGAGCAGGAGCTGGCCGACGGCTACCACATCGAGTACGCCGGCATGAAGTGGGGTCTGTTCTTCGTGGGTGAGTACATCGGCATCGTGCTGATCTCCTCGCTCATCGTGACCCTCTTCTTCGGCGGCTGGCACGGCCCCTGGCTGCCCCCCATCCTCTGGTTCGCCCTGAAGACGGCCTGTTTCATCGTCTTCTTCATCCTGCTGCGGGCCTCCCTGCCACGCCCGCGCTTCGATCAGGTGATGGCGTTCGGCTGGAAGGTGTGTCTGCCCCTGACCCTGCTCAACATGCTGGTCACCGGGGCGCTGGTGTTGGTCAATGCGTGAGGCGAGATGAGATGAAGATCGTCAGTATTATCAAGGGGGTCGGCTCCCAACTGCGCAGCCTGGCCATGGTGTTTTCCCACTCCTGGCGCCCGCGCGAAACCCTGAACTATCCGGAGCAGGCGGTGCCGCTCCCTCCGCGCTATCGCGGCCGCATCGTGCTGACCCGCGATCCGGACGGCGACGAGCGCTGCGTGGCGTGCAACCTGTGCGCCGTGGCCTGCCCGGTCGGCTGCATCTCGCTGCAAAAGTCCGAACGCGAGGACGGCCGCTGGTACCCGGAGTTCTTTCGCATCAACTTCTCGCGCTGCATCTTCTGCGGTCTGTGCGAGGAGGCCTGCCCGACCACGGCGATCCAGCTCACCCCGGATTTCGAGATGGGCGAGTATCGCCGCCAAGATCTGGTGTACGAGAAAGAGGATCTCCTCATCAGCGGCCCGGGCAAGTACCCGGATTACAACTTCTACCGCATGAGCGGGATGGCCATCGACGGCAAGCCCAAGGGCGCCGCCGAGAACGAGGCCAAGCCCATCGATGTGAAGAGCCTGTTGCCCTGAGGAGCCTGCATGGAACTGCTTTTTTACATGGCGGCATTGGTCGCCGTTTACTCCACCCTGAGGGTCATTAGCACCAGCAACCCGATGCATGCGCTGCTAAACCTCATCGTCTCCCTCATCGCGGTGGCCATCATCTTCTTCACCTTGGGCGCCTCGTTCGCCGGGGCCATGCAGGTGATCGTCTATGCCGGCGCCATCATGGTGCTGTTCGTGTTCGTGGTGATGATGCTCAACCTCGGCTCGGCCAAGGAGCAGGAGAAGCAGTGGCTCTCTCCGGCCACCTGGGTCGGCCCGGCCCTGCTCTCGACCCTGCTGCTGGCGTTTCTCGCCTACGGCATCCTCGGGGTGACCGGCGGCCAGCTCGGCAGCGCCGAGGTGACCGCCAAGCAGGTGGGCATCAGCCTGTTCGGCCCCTATGTCATCGCCGTCGAGCTCGCCTCCATCCTGCTGCTGGCCGGTCTTATCACCGCCTGGCACCTGGGGCGCGAGGAGAAGCCGGGCGAGGTGCTTTCGGTGCCGAAACAGAAAGAACAACAAGGAGGTGAGGCGTGATCAACATTCCCATGGAGCATGGCCTGCTGCTGGCAGCCGTCCTCTTTTGCATCGGCCTGTGCGGTCTGCTGATCCGGCGCAACCTGCTGTTCATCCTGATGAGCATCGAGATCATGATGAACGCCTCGGCGCTGGCCTTCGTGGTGGCCGGTAGCCGCTGGCTGCAACCTGACGGCCAGATCATGTACATCCTGGTGATTTCCCTGGCAGCCGCCGAGGCCAGTATCGGACTGGCGCTGGTGCTGCTGCTCTACCGTCGTTACCACACCCTGAACGTGGATACTGTGAGCGAGATGCGCGGATGAGCCTGCTAACCCTGACTTTCGTTTACCCCTTGCTCGGCTGGCTGCTGCTGGCCTTCTCCCAGGGCCGCTGGAGCGAGCAACGTGCCGCGCTGGTCGGCGTGGGCAGCATCGGCCTCTCGGCGCTCACCACCCTGTGGGTCGGCATCGATTTTATCGGTAACCCGCCCGAGGGGGGCGTCTTCAGCCAGACCCTGTGGCAGTGGATTGCCGTCGGCAACTTCACCCCCGCCTTCACCCTGTCACTGGATGGGCTCTCGCTCACCATGATGGGGGTGGTCACTGGGGTGGGCTTCTTCATCCACCTGTTCGCCTCTTGGTACATGCGCGGCGAAGAGGGGTATTCGCGCTTCTTCGCCTACACCAACCTCTTCATCGCCAGCATGATCTTCCTGGTGCTGGCCGACAACCTGCTGTTTGTCTACCTGGGCTGGGAAGGGGTGGGGCTGTGCAGCTACCTGCTGATCGGCTTCTACTACCGAGATCGTAACAACGGCGCTGCCGCCCTCAAGGCGTTCGTGGTGACCCGGGTGGGCGACGTTTTCCTCGCCATCGGCCTGTTCATCCTCTACCGGGAGCTCGGCACCCTCAACGTACACGAGCTGCTGGTGCGCGCTCCTGCCATGCTCGAGCAGGGCTCGCCAGCCCTCGAACTGGCCTGCCTGATGCTGCTCGGCGGCGCGGTTGGTAAGTCCGCCCAGCTACCGCTGCAAACCTGGCTGGCCGACGCCATGGCCGGCCCGACCCCGGTCTCGGCGCTGATCCACGCGGCCACCATGGTGACGGCAGGGGTCTATCTCATCGCCCGCACCCACGGCCTGTTTGTGATGGTGCCGGACGTGCTGCATCTGGTCGGCGTGGTCGGGGCCATCACCCTGCTGCTGGCCGGCTTCGCCGCCCTGGTGCAGACCGACATCAAGCGCATCCTGGCCTACTCAACCATGAGCCAGATCGGCTACATGTTCCTGGCCCTCGGGGTCGGTGCCTGGCAGGGAGCCATCTTCCACCTGATGACCCACGCCTTCTTCAAGGCGCTGCTGTTCCTCTCGTCGGGCTCGGTGATCCTCGCCTGCCACCACGAACAGAACATCTTCCGCATGGGGGGGCTGAGAAAGAGCCTGCCGCTGGTCTATCTCTGCTTCCTGGTGGGGGGCGCGGCCCTCTCGGCCCTGCCGCTGGTCACCTCGGGCTTTTACAGTAAGGACGCCATCTTGTGGCAGGTGCAGGCCTCGGGGCAACAGACCCTGCTGCTGGCCGGTCTGGTGGGGGCATTTCTTACCTCCCTCTACACCTTCCGCCTGATCTTCATCGCCTTCCACGGTAAGGAGAAGATCCAAGCCCACGCCGGCCACGGGCTGGCCCATCATCTGCCGCTGCTGGTGCTGCTGGTGCTCTCCACCGCGGTGGGCGCCCTGATCGTGCCGCCGCTGGCCGGTGTGCTGCCGGCCGGCCCCGGCGATCATCTCGAAGAGGGGCGCCACAGCCTGGAAATATTGTCTGGCATCGTTGCGATAGCGGGCATTGCCCTGTCGGCCCTGCTGTTCCTCGGCGAGCGCCGCCTCACCACGGCGCTGGGCCAGAGCGCGCTCGGCCGCCCGGTCGCCAGTCTGTGGCTGCACGCCTGGGGTTTTGACTGGCTCTATGATCGCCTGTTCGTACGGCCATTCCTGGCCCTGGCCCGCCTGAGCGGCCCGGACCCGGCCGATCGGGTGATGGGCTGGAGCGCCACCTTGGCCCTGCTGGGTAACCGTCTGGTGGCGTTGACCGTCACCGGCAAGCTGCGCTGGTACGCCGCGTCCATCGGCATGGGCGCCGTACTGGTGCTGGCCGTGCTGTTGTTGGTGTGACGGCGCTGCCGTCACCGCATTAAGAGAGGATATCGTGACTCTACTCCTAATCCTGCTCATCCCCTTCATCGGCGGCCTGCTCTGCTGGCAGGGTGAGCGCTTTGGCGCCCATTTCGTGCGCTGGGTGGCGCTGGTGTCGATGACGACGGTGCTGGTGCTGGCCGGGGCCCTCTGGCTCGGCGGCACCTATGCCCTGCCGCAAAGCGGCTTCATTCAGTGGGCCGCCGAGCTGCGCCTTGCCTGGATCCCGCGTTTTGGCATCGATCTGCACCTGGCGGTCGACGGTCTCTCCATCCTGATGGTGGTGCTCACCGCCTTCATCGGCGTGCTGGCCATCCTCTGCTCCTGGAAGGAGATCGTGCAGCGAGTGGGCTTTTTCCACCTCAACCTGCTGTGGATCCTAGGCGGCGTGCTCGGCGTCTTCATGGCGGTGGATCTGTTCCTGTTCTTCTTCTTCTGGGAGATGATGCTGGTGCCCATGTACTTCCTGACCGCCCTGTGGGGCCATTCGGTCAGTGACGGCAAGTCGCGCATCAACGCGGCCACCAAGTTCTTCATCTACACCCAAGCCAGCGGCCTCATCATGCTGGTGGCCATCATCGGCCTGGTGCTGACCCACTACCACGCCACCGGCGTCTTCACCTTCAACTATCAGGATCTGCTGCACACCGAGATGAGCGAAGGGATGCAGTGGGCGCTGATGCTCGGCTTCTTCATCGCCTTCGCGGTCAAGATGCCGCTGGTGCCGCTGCACGGCTGGCTGCCGGATGCCCACAGCCAGGCGCCAACCGCCGGCTCGGTGGATCTGGCCGGCATCCTGCTAAAGACCGCCGCCTATGGCCTGCTGCGCTTTGCCCTGCCCTTGTTCCCCGAGGCGTCGGCGGCGTTTGCCCCTTATGCCATGGCGCTCGGCGTCATCGGCATCTTCTACGGAGCCCTGGCGGCCTTCGCCCAGACCGACATCAAGCGCCTGGTGGCCTACACCAGCATCTCCCACATGGGCTTTGTGATGATCGCCATCTACTCGGGCACCGAACTGGCCATCCAGGGCGCCGTGGTGCAGATGATCGCCCACGGTCTCTCGGCGGCTGGCCTGTTTATCCTGTGCGGCCAGCTCTATGAGCGCCTGCATACCCGCGATCTGCGCGAGATGGGTGGCCTGTGGAGCCGGCTGCGCTACCTGCCCGGCGTGATGATGTTCTTCGCGGTGGCCTCGCTCGGTCTGCCGGGCACCGGCAACTTCGTCGGCGAGTTCCTGATCCTGCTCGGCAGCTTCCCGGTCGCCCCGCTGATGACCATCCTCGCCACCTTCGGCCTGGTGCTGGCCTCGGTCTATTCGCTCATCATGCTGCATCGCGCCAGCTTCGGCCCAGCCAAGAGCAGTAATCCGCTACAGGCCCTCGATGGCCGTGAGGTGACCATGATGCTGGTGCTGGCCGGCCTTTTGATCCTGCTCGGCCTCTACCCGCAACCCGTGCTGGATACCGCCAGCGCCAGTGTGGCCCAAGTGATGCACTGGTATGTGACCCCCTCTGCCGGAGCCCTGCAATGACGTTTACAGCTTCTCAACTGCTGGCCCTGCTGCCCCTGCTGCTCACCAGCGCCACTTTGGTGGCGCTGATGCTGGCCATCGCCTGGCGGCGCAACCACGAGTTCGCCTTCATGGTGACCATCGCCGGCCTCAACGCCGCGCTCCTCTCGGTGCCCTTGGTGATGGGGCTAGGCACCCAGCAGGTCACCCCACTGCTGGTCATCGACAGCTACGCCCTGTTCTATTCGACGCTGGTGCTGGTCGGGGCGCTGGCCACCTGTACCCTCGCCCGTAGCTGGCTCAAGACCCTGCCGGACAACCGCGAGGAGTTCTACCTGCTGCTGCTCATCGCCACCGCCGGGGGGCTGGTGCTGGCTGGCTCACGCCATCTCGCCTCCCTGTTTATCGGTATCGAGATGCTGACCCTGCCCATGTTCGGCCTGGTCGCCTATGCCCGTGGCGAGCGCCACAGCCTAGAGGCCGGCGTGAAATACATGGTGCTCTCGGCCGCCTCCACCGGTTTTCTGCTGTTTGGCATGGCCCTACTCTATGCCCAGGCCGGCAGCCTGAGTTTTGCCGACATCGGCAAGACCCTGACCACCAGCCCTGAGCACCATCCGTTGCTGCTCGGCGGCATCGGCATGATGCTGGTGGGCTTTGGCTTCAAGCTCTCGCTGGCGCCGTTCCATCTGTGGACCCCAGACGTTTATGAGGGCTCGCCGGCCCCGGTGGCCACCTTCTTGGCCACCGTCAGCAAGGTCGCCGTGTTCTGCGTACTGCTGCGCTTCTACTTGGCGGTACCCGCCGCCGGTGACGCCGCAGTGCAGTGGCTGCTGACCGCCATCGCCATCCTGTCGATCCTCATCGGCAACCTGCTGGCCCTGATGCAGAGCAACATCAAGCGGATGCTCGGCTACTCCTCTATCTCCCACTTCGGCTACCTGCTGACCGTGGTGGTGGCAAGCCGACTGGGGCAGATCCCGGTCGAGGCGGCCGGTGTCTACCTGCTGATGTACCTCTTGACCAACCTGGGATCGTTTGGGGTGGTGAGCATGATGTCGAGCCCGTTCCATGGTAAGGATGCCGACAGCCTGCACCACTACCGCGGCCTGTTCTGGAAGCGCCCCTACCTGACTGCCGTGCTGACCGTCATGATGCTCTCGCTGGCCGGGATCCCGATGACCCTTGGTTTTATCGGCAAGTTCTATCTGGTCGGCGTGACCGTCGAAGCCAAGCTGTGGTGGCTGGCCGGCGCCATCGTGCTCGGCAGTGCCTTGGGTCTTTTCTATTACCTGCGGGTCATGGTCACCCTCTACCTGCGCGAACCCGGCATGCAGCGCCGCGATGCCGAGGCGGGTTGGCACCTCTCCTCAGGCGGCGTGGTGGTGCTGCTCTCCGCCATTTTGGTGGTGCTGCTTGGCATCCTGCCGCAACCGGTCATCTCGCTGGTACGCGGCCTGATGACGATGCAGTTCTGACAAAAAGACCCCGGCCAAGGCCGGGGCCTTTTTTTTACGCATTCTCCGCCAGCAACGCATGCACTATGCCGTGCCATGCGAAGCGACATACCAATAGTGTCCACCCAGTCCCACCCGATCCTGTGCGTTTTTATCGCCCCCAAAGGCCGGTTTTTCAGCATCAGCCTCTCCCTGCCCGACCTCGAACGCCGCCGGCTGTGGTACTATGAATGCCTCATGAGAAATAACCAATCGAGTGATGGAACAGGATCAACTGCTAGAGCGCGCCCGCCTTCTGTGTGACCAGCGCGGACTTCGTTTCACTGCCACCCGGCAGCAGGTGTTGCGCCTGCTGGCCCGGCATGGCAATGCCATCAGCGCCTATGAATTGCTCGATCAGTTGCGCCTCACCGAGCCCAATGCCAAGCCGCCAACTATCTATCGCGCGCTCGATTTCTTACTAGAACAAGGTTTTGCCCATAAGGTAGAATCCCTCAACGCCTACCTGTTCTGCTGTCATTTCGATCACGCTCATCCTATGCAACTCCTCATCTGCGATCGCTGTGGCAACGTAGTCGAGCTGCACGACAAAGCGATCGACAGTGCGTTTATGGAACAGGCTTCACTGTATGGCTTTACTATTACCAACAAGACCATAGAGGCACACGGTCAGTGTGCCCGCTGCACATCCAGTCAGGGGAATAAACATGAAGGCTGATTTCATCAATCCATTTCTCTTATCCCTGCTTAACGTCATGTCCACCATGGCCCAGCTCGAACTCAAACCCGGCAAGCCCAAGCGTAAAACCGATGAGCTGGCCCGTGGCGACATCTCCGGGCTCATTGGCATGGTGGGCCCGAAGACCCGTGGCTCACTCTCCATCAGCTTAGAGAAGCGACTGGCGCTCGAGATCATGCGCCGCATGCTGGGCGAGGCCCCCGCGCACCTCAATGGCGAAGTGACGGACATGATTGGCGAGATCACCAACATGGTCGCCGGTGGCGCCAAGCGAATGTTGGGAGAAAAGGGCTATGAGTTCGACATGGCGACCCCCATCGTCGTCGCAGGGCCGAGCCATGCCATTACTCACAAGGCCGAAGGCATGAAGATCATGATGCCGTTCGAAAGTGAGTTCGGGGGCGCGACCGTCGAGATCTGCTTCGAATAGGAGCCACGCCATGTAGACGCTGTTGAAATGGATCTTCATCGGCTGGGCTGGGGTGCTTGTCCTGTGTGACATGCGCTTGCAGACCTCCATCTACCGCTACGAGGACAACCGGGTCGAACTGCGGCTACCACGCTGGCAGGCAGACACCCCATGGGCCCGCCTGATCTGGCATGCCGGGCAGTGGCAGTGGGACTGGTATGGTCTAGAAGGCGCGCGTCGCCCCCTCGACATCTCCCCCGAATAACGAAAAGAAAAAGGGCCTGCAATTGCAGGCCCTTTTTCATGGAGATGACTCTCAGGCTGTCTTGGCCTCGACCGGGGTTCTCGGGCGAACCAACATTCCCAGCCCGCAGGCGGCCAGGGTCGGCAGCAGCCAGGCCAGGCCCTTATCAAACAGGGGCAGGAAGGAGAAGGTGTCCATCTTCACGCCAGCCGCACCCAGCCCATCCAAGCAGCCGAACAGGAAGGCGATGGTCAGCACCAGACGGAAGGTGAGGGTCGGGCGACCGAACTGCTCTTTGAGGAAGGTGAGCACCACCAGCGCCACTGCCACCGGGTAGATAGCGACCAGTACCGGGATGGAGAGGCTGATGAGCTGGCTCAGACCCACGTTGGCGACCAGGGCACAGATGGCACCCATCAGCACCACCAACTTGCGATAAGAAACGCCAGTCAGGTTGTGGAAATAGTCGGAGCAGGCAGAGATCAGCCCCACGGCCGTGGTGAAGCAGGCCAGGGTGATGATGCCGGCCAGGATCAACTGACCCGGTTGCCCGAACAGGCTCAGTACATAGGCACTGACGATAACGCCGCCGTTGCTCGCCTCGCTCACTACGCCCAGCGCCGTGTTGCCGAGCTGGAACAAGGAGACATAGACCACACACAGGCCGGTGGCAGAGATGGTACCGGCAATGGCCAGATACTTGAACTGACTGCGGTAGTCGGTGACACCCTTCTGACGCAGCAGGTCAACGATGAGGGCACCAAACATCAGGGACGCCAGGGTGTCCATGGTGTTGTAGCCTTCCAGCATCCCTTTGATGAAGGGGGTGCTGAGGTAGTCGCCAGAGGCTTCCGGCATGGTGCCCTGCGGGGCGATCAGCACACCGGCGGCCAGCGCCAACAGCAGCACGATCAGCACCGGAGTCAGCACCTTACCGACGGCATCCATCAGCTTGCCCTGATTGAGGGAGACCAGAATGGCCAGACCGAAGAAGATCAAGGTATAGAGGATCAGCCCCTCCTGTCCCATCTCCCCCAGGAAGGGTTTAAGACCCATTTCATAGGCCACCAGACCGGTACGGGGAGCGGCAAACGCCGGCCCGATAATGATATAGATGGCCACCGCCAGCACGGTGGCGACCCCTGCCGGCAGCAGACGGGTCATGCCCGCCCACCCATCGCCCGCCTTGGCGACGGCGATGATGGTCACCAAGGGCAGACCGACGGCGGTGACCAGAAAGCCAAACATGGCCAGGGTCATGTGCTCACCAGCCAGAAAACCGGCCAGAGGGGGGAAGATGATATTGCCTGCGCCCAAATAGAAGGCGAAGGTCATAAAGCCCAATCCGAGTACATCGGACAGTGTCAGTGATTTCGTCAAGGTCAACCTCGTCTGTCTTGTAACTTATTGCTTTTTTGTATTTTTTGGCTCTGCCGACCCCATGGGAGAACGGTAGGCAAAAAAAAGGCGCCGCTGTTTTATTGACCTGAAGCAGTGGTTTTTGCTGGTCTGGAGCGGTCGCTCGTTTTAACGTCAGAATAAAGGAGTGAGAAATAAGTTCAAGACGAAATTTACATCTTAAGATAGAAGGGAGAGGTTAACTGGATATATCTTTCGCAATAACGACCATCAACAGAATGGATCACGATTTGACCCTGTTTAGCCGTGATTAATTCTCTGGAAAACAGCAATAAAACACGATTTGCCTCTTTCCCCTCCTTGCCGACCACTATTTCATCACATGCACAATGCAGATCATATCGTGCTGCAATATTCCGCAAACGTTCGCCCTCCTCGCGGGGAAGTACCAACGCCACCCGCCCCTGCGGAGCCAGTAGGCGCTGACAGGCAGCCAGCAGATCGTGCTGGCTGAGGCTTCCCGTATGTCTGGCGCGGGCTCGCGCCGGATCGGCAAAGGACTGACCGGCATGGAAATAGGGGGGATTGGAGACAATGAGATCATACGGCCCGCCCTCGAACTGCTGCAAGGAAACAGGATGCACATGAATCTTATCAGGCCAGGGGGAGGCCAGCACATTCTCCTGTGCCTGCGCGGCGGCAGCAGGATCTATCTCGATCGCGTCGATCTGCACATCAGGGGCTGAGCGCTGGGCCAGCATCAGGGCGATGAGGCCGGAGCCGGTGCCAATATCGAGGATGCGCCGCACCCCGTCGAGCGGCGCCCAGGCGCCTAGCAGCACCCCGTCCGTCCCCACCTTCATGGCGCAGCGGTCATGGGCCACATGAAACTGTTTGAAGGTAAATCCAGGGCTTGCCATTACACACTCCTACTGCACAGGGAGCGGATTATAGCGATTGTCGCCCTCTCGCCATAGGAGCCGGCCTCACTATCGCCTATAATGCGGCGTTTTCTCCGTAACCGAGTATCGCCATGAGCATGTCCTTCGACGACTTCGACCTGCACCCAGCCCTCAACCAGGCCCTGGCCGACATGGGCTTCACCCGCCCCACGACCATCCAACAGATGGTGCTGGAGCCGGCCCTGGACGGCCGCGATATTCTGGCCTCAGCACCGACCGGCACCGGCAAGACCGCCGGTTTCCTGCTGCCTGCCTTGCAACATCTGCTCGATTTTCCGCGCCGCAAACCCGGCCCTTGCCGGGTACTGGTGCTGACACCGACCCGTGAGCTGGCGTTGCAGGTGACTGCCCACGCCAAGGCGCTGGCGGCCCACACCTCACTCGCGGTCGAGACCATCATCGGCGGTGTCTCCCACGAGGAGCAGCGCCCGGCCATGACCCGTACCACCGATATCGTGGTTGCCACCCCAGGCCGTCTGCTCGAATACATCAATGCCGGCGAGTTCGAGAGCGATGACATCGAGATCCTGGTGCTGGACGAAGCGGATCGCATGCTCGACATGGGCTTCATCGACGACGTCGGCCGCATCGTTGCCGAAGCGCGCTATCGCAAGCACACCCTGCTCTTCTCTGCGACCCTGGAAGGGGCGGGTCTGACCCGCTTTGCCAATGAGATCCTCAAGGAGCCGGTCGAACTGCACGCCGAACCGCCGCGCAGTGAACGCCGCAAGATTACCCAATGGATCCACCTGGCCGACGATGCGGCCCACAAGCTGGCGCTGCTGACCCACATACTGCGCGATCCCGAGACCAAGAAGGCCATCATCTTCGTCAAGACCCGTGAGCGGCTGGCCGAACTCGCGGGCCAGTTGCAGACCGCAGAGATCCCCTGTGCCTGGATCCGTGGCGAGATGGAGCAGGAAAAGCGCGTCGAGGCAATCCGCAAGTTCAGCGAGGGGGATGTTCCCTTCCTCATCGCCACCGACGTGGCCGCCCGTGGTATCGACCTGCCAAACGTCAGCCATGTCATTAACTACGACATGCCCTACAGCGCTGACGTCTATGTGCACCGTATCGGCCGTACCGGCCGCGCCGGTAACCGCGGTTGCGCCATCAGCCTGACCGAAGCCCATGACATGGCGGTGGTCGCCAAGATCGAACGCTACACCGAGGAGCGCCTCAAGCGCCGGGTGATCGACGAGCTGCGCCCCAAGCACAAAGAGGCCAAGGTGCCCACCAAGAAGAAAAAGCCCAAGGAGGACAAAAAGAAGTCCACCAAGAAGAAGGGCAAGAAGCGCTAATAAAAAAACAGGCCGGGGAAACCCGGCCTGTTGCTTGATGACGCTCAGGCGTCGAAGTGAGCGGCAGGCGCCTCGTCAGAGGGCATCACCGGCATCTCCCCGTCGGTAAAGATGTCGCGATAGGCGACATAGACGGAGTAGTTGAGCGTCGGGATCACCACCAATAACCCCACCACGAGCAGCATGCTGCTAAGGAGCAATAGCACGCAGGCCAGCAGGCTCCAGGTCAGGAAGGGCCACATATTGCGCAGACAGCCGATGAAACTCAGCCACAGGGCGTGATGAACAGGCACTTTCTGCAACAAAATGAGCGCCGGAGCAAACGTGATCGCCATCAACAGTGGCACCGCCATTAACAGGCTAAGCGAGACGGCCAGCAATACCGCCCGCATCTCATCAACCGTGAAGGAAAGGTTGAGCGGCTCCTGGGCCAGCAACAGTTGGGCCGGCTCCCAGTGAGTGAGCAGCGCCGAGCTGAGAAGCTCAATCGGCAACAGCGCTAGGATCAACACCACGCCACCAGCCAACAGAGACCGGAACTGCTGACGAAAACCGGTGAACAGATCGTCGAAACGGATCTGCCGCTCCCGCCAAGCTCGCTGGGCTGCGGCCATCCACCCTGCCATCCACACCATATAAAGCAGATTGGAGATCACACCACCAATGGGCAGCATCTCCAACAACAAGCCGATGGTCAGCCAGCAAAGCAACATAACCACGCTCACTCCCCGCCCATGAAGAAAGAGAGCAAACCCGCCACGGGTCCAGTACCAGCCACGACCAGCAGGATGGCGACGCGGCATGGGGTGAGTCTGCATAAACGGGCTCCTTGAAAAACAAGCCGTTGATTTTATATGAGAAGAGTGAATATACCATGAGTGTTTTGGCACAATTACC
Organism: Aeromonas simiae; assembly: GCF_014892695.1. Classification (NCBI taxonomy): domain Bacteria; kingdom Pseudomonadati; phylum Pseudomonadota; class Gammaproteobacteria; order Aeromonadales; family Aeromonadaceae; genus Aeromonas; species Aeromonas simiae. The sequence continues at coordinate 530,706 of NZ_CP040449.1, read as the reverse complement.
GCACCATTGAGCAGAAAGGGGCCGACTTGGCCCCCATTTACCGTTAAAATCCGCCCATTGTTGCCATCGCGGAGGCCTTATGCGCACCCGTCTGCTCTTCATCCTGCTGTCACTTTCTCTTGCGCTCAACCTGACCCTGTTGATGCGCTTGCCATCCTTCGAGCAGGCCGCCGACGCAACACCAGAGGTCACGCAACAAGAAGAGTCACCATCGTCCCTCCCCTGTCCTGTGCCCTCACTCAAACCCGGAATGCGAGCCCCCATCGGCAACCGCACCGAGACAAGTGGAGCCCTTCCCCCTCCGATAGAGCTGGAGCAGGCCATCAGCGAATGGACCCGCGGCAGCGAAGGGAGCCAGTTGCTCGACAAGTTGTTTATCGCCGAGCAGGGACGCGCCTTACCGGCCCTGTTCACTCAGTTGGCAATTCCTCCTGCCTTGCAATCACAAATTGGCGAGCTACTTGAAGAACTCTATCGCCTCAGCTTCGAGCAACCGGCCAACTATGGGCCGCGCAGCAAGGCCATCTGGGAAGAGATCGCCATGCTGACCGACCCGCAAACACAAGAGCGGCTCGAGCACACACTCAGCAGCGATGATCCCTATCGCATGCGAGAGTTGCAGGGGCGGATGGCCGAGCAAGGGGAACTGCTCAGTGCCTCGCAGCGCGACGCCTTACTCAGGATGCTGACCGAGACCGAGCAGCAGCTCTCCCAGAACCTGGCCGCCGACCCGGCCCAATGGTTAGAGACCCAGCGTCAGACGACTCAGCAGTTGCTGGCCCAAGCGGCCAAACAGCTCAACGCACACCAGTATCAGGTGCTGCGTGACATGCTCGAGCTGGATCTGCTGCACCAGGAGGTCAGCACCCGTCTCGAACAGATCTACCAAGACCTAGACCCTAAACCGGAATTATGATGATGCGCTCCCTGCTGTTACTCTCTGCCCTGCTCTTCTCTCTCACCGCTCATGCCGAAGGCTTCCTGACCCGGCTGCTTAATCATCCCGTTCCCGGTGGTGTGGCCGTCCTCAATCTGGGGGATGGCTCCCCGCCGCCGCAGGCCAGCTTCAACAGCAAACCGGTCATGGTGGTAAAAGAGGAGGGAACCCGCTGGATTGCCGTGGTCGGCATCGACCTCAAGACCCTCCCTGGGGAGCAGACGCTGAGAGTGAATGATGGCCGAACGCTCTCCTTCACCGTGCAACCCAAACGCTATCGTGAGCAGCACATCAAGCTGGCCAACAAGCGCCAGGTCAATCCGCTGGCTCAGGATCTCGAGCGCATCAACCGCGAACTGGCCGAGCAGAATAAGGCCTATGCCACCTTTACCCCCGGCACACCGAGCAACCTACTGCTCGACAGACCGGTCAGCGGCCCGCTCTCCAGCCCCTTCGGCCTGCGCCGCTTCTTTAACGGTGAGGAGCGCAACCCCCACTCCGGCCTGGATTTTGCCGCCCGCCTCGGCACCCCGATCAAGGCCCCTGCCGCCGGAACCGTCATCTTGGTGGGTGATTACTTCTTCAATGGCCGCACCGTCTTCATCGACCATGGTCAGGGTTTCATCAGCATGTTCTGCCACCTCTCCGCCGTTGATGTGAAGGTGGGTGACACGCTGACGCGCGGCGCCGTACTCGGCAAAGTCGGCATGACCGGACGCGCCACTGGCCCGCACATGCACTGGAACGTCAGCCTCAACGGCAGCCGGGTCGATCCGGCCATCTTCATCGGTGCCTTCACCCTCTGAGTCAGACAAGGGGGGGCATCCCCCTGATGCCCCCGGCCTGCCTCTATCGTGTCAGGCCATATGGCTCCCATGCCGAGCCTCACCCAACTCCGGCACAGGGCCCAACACTCGAAAGGCGTTGAAAAGAGTGCAGCCCTAAGCGCTTGCGTATGTCCCCCACAAACCAAAACGGCGCTTTACCCCCCCCCTCCCCTGGCTTAGGCTAGTGAGCACCTGCCGCCCACGGCCAACCCTCCTCCAGGAATTTGACCGAGACGAATCATGCGCCTTTCTCTTTTTTTGTTGCTGTTCCTCCTCGCCTTCCGCCTCGGCGCCGCCCCCCTGCCTGTCATCCCCCAGATTGAGCAGCAGCTTGCCACCGTCCCCCAGGGGGATGCCCCGGAAAACCTGAAGCTGCGCGAAGCACTGCAACAGGCGTTGCAGGCGGCCCGCGAAGGGGAGCGCTACCGCGGTCAGATCCAGAGTTATCAGGAGGCGCTGGTCAGCTACCCGCAAAGATCGCAAGCCCTCAAGGAGCGGTTGCAGGACTGGCGGCCACCCCAGCGCGGTCAGCTCAATCGTCTCAACGAAGCGGACTTGAGCTTGGCCATGAGCAAGAGCAGCAACCGTCAGCTCGAGCTACGGCGCCAGCGCCAGACCCTGGCAGACGAGCTGAGCCAGATGGAGAGCGGCGGCTTTGACTACCACCAGCGGGTGGACGAGCTGCGCCGTCAACTGTTGCAGGTGCGCCAGCAAAACGAGCGGCTGGCCCTGAGCGCCGAGAGCGGCCGCCTCGACGAGGCCAACCGCCTGTTGAACCAAGTCCGCGAGCAGAGCCTGAGCGATCGCATCATGATGCTCGAGCTCGAACAGCTCTCGTCCCCTCAGCGCACCGATCTGGCCAAGCTGCGCCTACAGGAGGTCAACCTCGCCATCACCGACGAAGACGAGTGGCAAGCCAGTCTGTTGGCCCGGCAGAACCAGTTGCGCCGCGAGAAGACCGAACAGGCGCTGGCCGAGAGTGAACGGCTGCGCCAGCAGCTCACCTCGGATCAGCCGCTGTTGCAAGAGATGCAGCAGTACAACCAGACCCTCTCACTGCGCCTGGGGGCCCTCGAAGACGAAATCGACACGGTGCAGCAGGAGCAAAAGCAGGTGGATCTGCGCCTCGGCGAGTTGGGGGAGCTGGGCAATACCCTGCGCGAGCAGTTGGAGTGGCTGCAAGTGAGCAACGCCTATGGGGAGAACCTACGCAGCAAGCTCGGCGATCTGCCGCCCCCCTATCCGCTTGGCAAACTCGAAAATGGAATCGTCCAGACCCGCATTAGCAAACACCAGTATGAGAACGAGCTGGCGGGGCTCGCCGACTTGACCCAGAGCAAGCGCCAGCTGGAGCATGCGGCAACGCTGGATCGCGCCCAGCAACCCCTGCTCGATACCCTGCTCAAGGCGCGCCGCCAACTGCTGACCCGCCTGACCGATGCCGCCGACAGCCTGTTGCAGGAGCAGACCCGCCTCAAACTGCTCTACAGCCGCCAGAACAGCAAGACGGCCGAGATCCGCGAGCAAGGCACCAGCCACCTCTTCTGGCTGCCGGATGTAAGGCCGATCGGGCTGGAGCAACTCACCTCGCTACCGAGCGCACTGACCCTTGCCTTCGCCCTCGGCAACTGGCAGCAGTTACCGCTGGCACTGGCAGAAAACCCACTGCCGACCTTGGTCTTCTCGCTGCTGGCGCTGGCCCTGCTCGGCTACCTCTGGCTGCGCTTGAGCCGGCATCTGGTGGCCTATACCCAGGAGATAGCGCCCCGCATCGGCAAGGTGACCCAGGACAAATTCAGCCTCAGCACCCGTTTGCTCCTGCGCGCCGTGCTGGCTGCCCTGCCGCTGCCGCTGATGTTGATCCTGCTACAGCGCCTGCTGGCAGGCGACTGGGAGTACCCCTTCGCCAATGCGGTGGCCGGCAGCCTTAGTCAGCTCTGGTTCCTGCTGCTGGCGCTGCTGCTGACACGCCACCTTTGTCTCGATCGTGGGCTGCTCAGCCTGCATTTTCGCTGGTCTGAAGCACGGGTACAGAAGATCTGGCGCCAGTTCCGCACCCTGATGCTGGTGCTCATCCCCAGCCTGTTTATCCAGGGAGTGGCCGATGCCTATCCCGAACACGCCTTCTACGACACCATAGGCCGCCTCGCCTTCGTGGTCGGCTCCCTCTGGCTGCTGCTCTTCTTCACCCGCCTCAACCGGGAGCGATTGCCGCTCACCTGGGGGCAGAGCGACATGAGCAAGCCACACCTGTTGCACCACTTCATCTGGAATCTGCTGATGCTGGCGCCACTGCTGGCGGTGCTGGGAGCCCTGCTCGGCTACTTCTATACGGCGCGCACCCTGCTGCGCCAGCTAGAGCTCTCGCTGCTGTGTGCCCTCCTGTTCCTGCTGGTCTACTACCTGGCACGGCGCTGGATGCTGATCCAGCGTCGCCGCCTGCAATTCGAGCGGGCCAAGGCCAAGCGGGCCGAGAAGGTGGCCCAGCGCGGCCAGCAGGAAGAGAGCCAGGGCGAGCAGCACGATCTGGTCGATGACAATCTGGAGCCGGATCTGGACACCATCAGTGCCCAGTCACTCGGCCTGATCCGCACCCTGCTGACCCTGGGCTATGTGGCGCTGATGCTGGTGCTCTGGTCGGATTTGAACGCCGCCTTCCGCTTCCTCGGCGACATCGAACTGTGGCAGGTGAGCAGCACCATAGGCGGCATAGAGCAGCTCAACGGCATTACGCTGCAAGATATCGCCGTGACCGCTTTCATCTTCATCATCACCATCGTCATGGTGCGTAATCTGCCCGGCCTGCTCGAGCTGACCCTGCTGCAACACTTGAGCCTGACCCCTGGCACCGGCTTTGCCATCACCACGGTGACCAAATACCTGATCCTGGTCGTGGGGGCATTGCTCGGCTTCTCCATGCTTGGCATCGACTGGTCGAAGATCCAGTGGTTGGTAGCGGCCCTCTCGTTCGGCCTCGGTTTCGGCCTGCAAGAGATCTTTGCCAACTTCGTCTCGGGCCTCATCATCTTGTTTGAAAAGCCAATCCGCATCGGTGACACGGTCACCATCCGCGATCTCACCGGCACCGTCACCCGCATCAAGACCCGGGCGACCACCATCGTCGACTGGGATCGCAAGGAGATCATCATGCCCAACAAGGCGTTCATCAACGAGCAGTTCATCAACTGGTCGCTGTCGGACGCCATCACCCGGGTCAAGCTGCGCATCCGCATCGGGCTGAGTGCCAACGTCGACGACCTCGAGCCGCTGCTGCATGAAGCCATCCACGACTGCTCTTTGGTGCTCGATACCCCCACCCCTTCCATCTACTTGGTGGAGTTCACCGATTCGGCCCTCATCTATGAGCTGCGGGTCTACGTCAACAGCCTCGACGATCGCATGCCGATCACCCACGAACTGCACAGCAAGGTGCTCGCTCGCCTGCGTGCTCACGGCATGACACTGCCCCACCAACAAGTCGACATTCGCCTGACCCGGGCCTAAAGGAATCGTTATGCAATTGATTGCCCACCGTGGCGCCAGCGGACTGGCGCCGGAAAATACCCTCAAGGCCTTCGCCCTCGCACTCGAGCTGGGGATGAGCGCCATCGAGCTCGACGTGCAGTGGGCCGACGGCGAGCTGTGGGTGTTCCACGATCGCCGTCTCGAGCGTTGCAGCAACGGACGCGGCGTGCTGACGCGCCAATCGCGGGAATACCTGGCCAGCCTGGATGCCGGCGAGGGGGAACACATCCCGACCCTGTGGCAGGTGCTCCAATTGGTTGCCGGCCAGTGCGAGCTGCACATCGAACTCAAGGGACTGCACACGGCCGCCCCGGTGGCCGCCCTGACCCGGCGTGCCGAAGCCGAGCTGGGCTTTCGACCCGAGCAGTGGCTCATCTCTTCGTTCGATCACAAGGAGCTACTCGCCTTTCAGCATGAACGCCCTGATATCCGTCTTGGCGCGTTAATTGCTGGGCAACCACGTCATCTGGCGCGCTTCGCCGCCGAGATGGGGTGCTGGTCACTCAACTGCGATGTGGACTTCACCACCCCGGTACTGGTGCAGGACGCCCATAACCGGGGGCTCAAGGTGCTGGTCTATACGGTTGACGAGATTGAAGAATGGGCGTGGCTTGAAGCGATGGGGGTGGATGGGATCTTCACCAATCATCCAGAGCAGCGCCGCTCAGACAAGGAGGAAATTGAGCTATAGCTTAATCAGCCGTGTACCGTCAGGTTCGCGGGACAGTGGCCGATAACCAGAAGTCACAACACACAACTCTCGCTGTAGGACTCGTATAAGGAAGTACATCATGAATCTGTCGATCAAGAACAAGCTGGTGCTTGCCATCGGCCTCATCATACTGGTCATCACCGGCTTGCAAGTCTGGTACAACACCTCGCAACTGCGCGAAGAGACCCGCAAGCTTATCTGGAATTCCGTTGATATCGCCTCCGTCTCCAACGTTCAGGGGATATCGCGCTGGCTGGATGCCCGCATCGGCATCATTCAGGCCGCCAAACACGCCTTCGCTCAAGACGCCAATCCCGTTAGCTACTTCTCCATGGATGAGCAAGCGGGGGATTTTGATTTAGTCTACGCCGGCACCTCGGATGGCAAGATGATTCAGAGCCATCAGACCAGTTTGCCCGCCGGCTATGACCCACGCCAGCGCCCCTGGTACAAGGACGCCATGGCCGCCGGTAAGCTGGTGATCACCGCCCCTACGCCGATGCCGCCAGCGGCAACCTGGTGATCACCATAGCCGAACCCTTCACCCAGGGAGAGACTCAGGGGGTCATCGCCGGTGACATTGCCATCGATGCGCTGATCCGCGACATCCTTGCCATGGACATGGAAGGGACCTACGCCATCCTGGTCGACAGCAACGGCACCATCATCGCCCATCCGGACAAGAATCTGGCGATGAAGCAGACCACCGAGATCTCCCCCGACCTGACCCCGGCCAAGATCAAGGAGATCGGCAGCGACAAAACCATTTCCGAGATGGTGGTCGGCGGCAAGATGAGTGTCTTCGATCTGACCCAGATCCCCAATACCAACTGGTATTACGGCATCGTCATCGATCAGGAGGTGGCCTATCAGACCGTCAGCCGCATGGTCACTTCAGCCATCTGGCAAGGACTGCTCACCATACTGATCGTCGCCGGTATCTCCTTCCTCGCCATCAGCGGCTCGCTGGCTCCGCTCAAAACGCTGGGTGACGCCATTGCCGACCTCTCTCGCGGCAATGGGGATCTCACCCGCCGCATCAAGATTGAACGGGACGATGAAGTCGGCACGGTTGCTCAGCACGTCAACGCCTTCATCACTCGGATCCACGAGATGGTCAAGGATATCTCCGATTCGTCGGTCGAGCTCAATCAACAAGCCACCTCCTCCTATCAGATGGCGGAGAAGACCAACCAGGGCCTCTCACGCCAGCAGGGCGAAATCTCCCAAATCGCCACCGCCGTGCACGAGATGTCGGCCACCGCGGTCGAAGTCGCCAGCAATGCCGAGCAGACCGCCGAGGCCGCCCGCGCCTCCGCCGGCAGTTGTGAGCAGGGCAAGCAGGTCATTGCCCGCAACCAGCGCTCCATCACCGAGCTGGCCTCCCAGGTCGAGCATGCCTCCAGCATCATCCAAGAGCTGGAGAAGAACGCGCAGGAGATCAACACCATCCTCTCCACCATCCAAGGGATTGCCGAGCAGACCAACCTGCTGGCCCTCAACGCTGCCATCGAGGCGGCACGCGCCGGTGAGCAGGGGCGCGGCTTTGCCGTCGTTGCAGATGAGGTGCGGGTGCTCTCCCAGCGTACCCACAGCTCCACCGTGGAGATCCGCAGCATGATCGAGACCCTGCAACGCAATACCCAAGGGGCTGTCACCACCATGCACGAGAGCCAGCAACTGGCCCAAAACAGCGTGGATGACGCCAGCAGCGCCACCACGGCACTTGAGCAGATTGCCGGCTCCATCGGCCAGATCTCCGACATGGCCACCCAGATCTCCAGCGCCGCCGAAGAGCAACGCGCGGTCACCGACGAGGTGAGCCGCAACATCCAGGCCGTCAAGGACGTCTCGGATGAGCTAGCCGGAGAGGCCAACAGCAGCCGCAATATCGCCAACCAGCTCAAGAACATATCGGGCGAACTCAACGGACAGGTTGGGATGTTCCGGATCTGATCCGTCACCACCCAAGAGGGGCCGAACGGCCCCTTTTTTTATGCTAGTGTATGCATACAGAATCACATTCGTGCATAAACACGGCAAATAAGTGGTGAGCCCTCTCTGACGAGAACGAGCAAACCCTCAACTATCTCAATAAAAACCTTAAAAAATACAGGCCTATTTACCTAAAAAGAGAGGTGTTTCTCATTTTATTCATTGATATGTGCGTATCATGCGGCCCTTATTGAGAACAACGATGACGCAGCGGACAGTCCTCTTTTGGAAGGTAGGGGAACAGTGCTTTTTCCCAGGGATGTAGGGGAGTGTGAATAAATTCACCAAGCCAACGTGTTAAAACAGGCCTGTTTGACTTGCATCAAGCCTGGATTTTTTTCGTAGAGCAAAATCGTGCCCAGCAAACTTATCCCAAAGGAGGCAGATGTGGATATTATCAAGACCGATGTTGCCATCATCGGTGCTGGTGGTGGTGGCCTTCGTGCCGCGATTGCCGTGGCGGAAGCCCACCCCGATCTGAAGATTGCCCTGATCTCCAAGGTCTATCCGATGCGCAGCCACACCGTCGCCGCCGAAGGCGGTGCAGCCGGTGTAGTGCGTGATGACGACTCCCTCGAAAACCACTTCAATGATACCGTCTCCGGCGGTGACTGGCTGTGCGAGCAGGACGTGGTCGATTACTTCGTCGAGCACGCCACTGAAGAGATGATTCAGCTGGAACACTGGGGTTGCCCCTGGAGCCGTAAGCCCGATGGCAAGGCCAACGTCCGCCGTTTCGGCGGAATGAAGATCCCGCGTACCTGGTTCGCGGCTGACAAATCCGGCTTCCACATCCTGCACACCCTGTTCCAGACCTCCATCAAGTATCCGAGCATCCAACGCTTCGACGAGCACTTCTGCCTCGATCTGGTCGTTGAAGAGGGTCGCGTACAGGGCGTGGTGGTGTTTGATATCCAAAACGGCATCACCCGCTTCATCCAGGCCAAGTCGGTCATCTTCGCCACCGGCGGTGCCGGTCGCGTCTATCGCTTCAATACCAACGGTGGCATCGTCACCGGTGACGGCATGGCCCTGGCCTATCGCCATGGTGTTCCCCTGCGTGATATGGAGTTCGTCCAGTACCACCCGACTGGCCTGCCGGGCAGTGGCATCCTGATGACCGAAGGCTGCCGTGGTGAAGGCGGCATCCTGGTCAACAAGGATGGCTACCGCTATCTGCAAGAGTACGGCCTCGGCCCGGAAACCCCGGTCGGCGAGCCGAAGAACAAGTACATGGAGCTGGGTCCCCGTGACCGTCTCTCCCAAGCCTTCTGGCAAGAGCAGCAGAAAGGCCGCGTGTTCGAGTCCCCGATGGGCGACTACGTGCACCTCGATCTGCGTCACCTCGGTGAGAAGTACCTGAAAGAGCGCCTGCCGTTCATCTGCGAGCTGGCCAAGGCTTATGTGGGTGTGGACCCGGTCAAGGAGCCGATCCCGGTTCGTCCGACCGTGCACTACACCATGGGCGGTATCGAGACCAACGGCCAGTGCGCCACCCGTCTGCCGGGCCTGTTCGCCGTCGGCGAGTGTGCCTCGGTCGGCCTGCACGGCGCTAACCGCCTGGGCTCCAACTCCCTCTCCGAGATCGTGGTGTTCGGCAAGGTAGCCGGTGAGTCCGCCGCCAAGCACGCCCTCGAGACCCAGCACGGCAACACCGACGCCCTCGCCGCCAAGGCCAAGGCGCTGATCGACCAGCATCTCGCCCTGATGGACAACGATGGCACCGAGAACCCGGCCGATATCCGCAACGATCTGGGCCGCACCATGGAAGCCGGCGTTGGTATCTACCGCACCGCCGAGCTGATGCAAGAGACCATCGATAAGATTGCCGAGCTCAAACAGCGCTACAAGAAGGTGAAGATCAACGACAAGTCGTCGGTCTTCAACACCGACCTGCTGTACGCCATCGAACTGGGCTACCTGCTGGACGTGGCTGAGTCCATGGCTCACTCCGCCATCAACCGTAAGGAGTCTCGCGGCTCCCACCAGCGTCTGGACGGCTACGAAGAGCGTGATGACGTGAACTTCCTCAAGCACACCCTGGCGTTCTACAACCCCGAAGGGGCACCGAACCTGGAATACTCCGACGTGAAGATCACCAAATCCCAGCCGGCCAAGCGTGTCTACGGTGCCGAAGCAGAACAACAGGAGGCCAAGAAGAATGGCTGAGATGATGGAAATTGAGATCCTGCGCTATCGTCCCGAGCAGGACAACGAGCCCTGGTTCCAGACCTTCCAGGTGCCGTTCGCCAAAGAGATGTCCCTGCTGGAAGCCCTGAACTACATCAAGGACCACCTGGACTCCACCTTAAGCTTCCGCTGGTCCTGCCGGATGGCGATCTGCGGCTCCTGCGGCATGATGGTCAACGGCGTGCCCAAGCTCGGCTGCAAGACCTTCCTGCGCGACTACACCCCAGGCAAGATGCGCATCGAGCCGCTCAACAACTTCCCGATCGAGCGTGATCTGGTGGTGGACATGTCCGACTTCATCGAGAAGCTCGAGAGCATCAAGCCCTACATCATTCCGAAGGAAGAGAAGAGCCTGTGCGACGGTGAGTACTTGCAGACCCCGGCCGAACTGGAGAAGTATCGTCAGTTCTCCATGTGCATCAACTGTGGCCTGTGCTACGCCGCCTGCCCGCAGTATGGCCTGAACAAGCAGTTCACCGGCCCGGCCGCCCTGGCGCTGCTCTATCGCTACAACGCCGACAGCCGTGATGGCGCGGCCGCCGAGCGCATGAAGATCGTCAACGCCGACTCTGGCGTGTGGAGCTGCACCTTCGTCGGTTACTGCTCTGACGTGTGCCCGAAGGGTGTCGATCCCGCCGCAGCGATCCAGCTCGGCAAGGTCGAGAGCGCCAAGGACTACATGATCGCCATGTTCAAGCCGGAGTGAGACCATGAACAACGAAAACAGCAAACGTAAGCCTTACGTCCGCGAGATGAAGAAGGACTGGTGGTTGAAGAACGCCTTCTACACCGGTTACATGATCCGTGAGGGTACCAGCCTGTTCGTCTCCATCTATGCCGTCGTGCTGATGTGGGGGCTGCTGCGCTTGGTGCAGGGGCCCGATGCCTTCAACGCCTGGCTCGAGTCGCTGCAAAACCCGCTGGCCATCCTGTTCCACGTGATCGCACTGGCCGCCTGCCTGTTCCACGCCAAGACCTGGTTCGCACTGGCACCCAAGGCGATGCGGATCTTCAAGGGTGATCAACTGATCCCCGAGAAGCCCATCGTGCTGGCCCAGTACGTAGCTCTGGCGGTGGTATCCGCGCTTGTTCTGATCATCGTGGCATGAGGAGAGAGACCATGAGACGTTCCGATGAACCTATCTACTGGGGTCTGTTTGGTGCGGGCGGTATGGTGGTTGCCATGCTGCTGCCGATCATCGTCCTCATCACCGGCCTGCTGGTGCCGCTTGGCATCATGGACGTGGAAGCCATGAGCTACGAGCGTGTGCTCGAGTTCGCCAGCTCCTGGTGGGGCGCCGCCATCATCCTGGTGATCATCGCCCTGCCGATCTGGCACGGTATGCACCGGATCTACCACGGCCTGCATGACCTGGGGATCCACACCACCAAGCTGCACCACTACGTGTTCTATGGCTTCGCCTTCCTGGTGTCCGCCATCACGGTGGGGCTACTGATGGTGCTGCTGTTCCAGTAAGCCGTCGATAATGAAAAAACCGGGCCCATGGCCCGGTTTTTTTATCTCTAGACGGCGCCATCCCTCTGGAGAGATGTGGCTCGGACAGCTTCTGACCCGCACCGACCATTCGCCCCCATTCGTTGCGAACAATGGGTCTACAATGACCCGGTCATTAACAGAGGAGAATAGACATGGGTATCCTTTCTTGGATTGTTCTTGGCCTTATCGTCGGCATCCTGGCCAAGTGGATCATGCCGGGCCGCGATGGTGGCGGCTTCATCATGACCGTCGTTCTCGGCATCGCCGGCGCCCTGGTCGGCGGCTTCATCAGCACCAGCCTGGGGCTTGGTAGCGTCAACGGCTTCAACGTGGCCAGTCTTCTTATCTCCATTGCCGGCGCCTTGCTGCTCCTGTTCATCTATCGCCGCATCCGCAGCTAAACAGAGACAAGTTCAGAAATGGACGACATACAGGGGCGCGACCACCCCTTATGCTGACAAACGTGGCTCACCTCGACGTCACGCCAATCACTTTCACCATTGGTCAACATTGATTTAGATTTATCGTGCCCCGCCTCTGCGGGGCTTTTTTATCTCCCGATGTGAGAACACTGGCCTGCACACCCAAAATGAGACAGGATAAGCGTTGATAGGCCCTCACTGGGCCACTCGAATTCTTTCATCAGGGACGATGACCATGCTGGGAGTATCCAATTACAGCGCCTTCGTACTGGCCTTCAGTGTGCGGCTGATCCCATGACAGTCTCCCGTCTTCGGCAACACTTTCAGCTCTTTTCCCACTGGCCCTTCCTCACCCTGCGCGCCACAGAGCAAAGCCACCAGAGCTACCACCGCCACCAACATGAGTGCGTCTCGCTGGGGCTCATCACCGAGGGGGAGACCGATTGCCTCCTTGGCCCCCAATCGCACCGCCTTGAGCAAGGGGATATGGTGCTGATCCCGGCCCACCTTCCCCACGCCTGCAATCCCCCACCCGGTGCGCAGCGCAGCTATCTGATGCTCTTTGTCGAAGAGGCGTGGCTCGTCACGCAACTGGGCGGGGATCCTGCCTGTGACACCTACCGCTGTGATGAGTCGGTATTCAAAGAGGGGGAACAGACTGATGAGATGGCTCGGTGGTTGCGGCGGCTTTGTCAGGGGGAGGAGCATGACCTGGCTGTATTGTTACAGTTTTTCATCCAGCATGGGCGTCTGGGCCTGCGTCCAGCCCACACAGAGCTGCTGACATCCACCGAGCAGATCGCCAAGCTGGCAGCGCGCGAAGGCCTCAGTCGAGAGGGCTTCATCCGTCGTATCCGCCGCGAATACGGCCTACCCCCCCATACCCTTCGCAACAACCAGCGTATCGAGCTGGCCAAACGCCTGATCCAGCAAGGCGATAAGCTGGCTGATGTGGCGCTGGCAGTAGGATTTGGGGATCAGAGCCAGTTGCATCGTCACTTCGTCCACTTCTCGGCCGCAACGCCAGGACAGTACCGCAAGTCACTTTTCGCCAAGAAGTGAGTCGCCCCGATGGCCTACCCTGCTCGTCAGGAGGAACCCATCATGTCCGAGATCATTCCCAACGCATTCTTACTGCTGGCGATAAGCCATGCCCTGGCCCTGCTAACACCGGGGCAGGACTTCATGCTGCTGCTAACCGGCACCCTGCGCCACGGTAGCCGCCATGGCCGTCACACCGTATTGGGCATCGCCATCGGTAACCTGGCCTACATCTCCTTGGTCATCCTGCTCGGGGCAGGCATCCGCGAATATCCCCTGCTATTTGCACTGATCCGCTGGGCCGGGATCGCCTATCTGGCCTGGCTAGGCCTGCTCCTGTTGCGCTCTCACCGAAGCCTGTGCTTGGTTCCACCACCCGAGGCAATACAAGAGAGCAGACACGGCATCTGGCTAGGACTTGGCTCTTCACTGCTCAACCCCAAAAATGCGCTCTTCTACCTCAGCCTGATGAGCGCCATCCTCGGGCCAGGCATCACACTGTCACAGCAGCTCTTTGCCGGTCTCTGGATGGCACTGATTGTGCTGTTGTGGAACCTGTTGCTGGTTCACCTGCTCGTACTGCCTGCGCTGCGCACACGCCTCTACGGCTCACTGCAACGCATTGAACAGGTGGCGGGCGGACTGTTTCTGATATTGGCCGGGGGGCTCGTCATGACGCCATAGGCAGAGGCCCCCGCCCCTCACCCCAACAGAGTGAAAAGCTGGTGCGCCGCCACACCAGCACACAGGCCGCCGATGGAGTGGGCGACGATGGCACGGGAGGTAAGGTGGCGATAGCCGAGGGCATCGAGCATGGCGGTGTGGGTGCTCAAAAAGCCGCTCCAGCACATCCCCATGGCGGTGAAGACGGCAATTTCATTGCCACCAATCCACCCCTTGGCGATAAAGGGCGGCACCAGTGACATGGCCGCCCCCACCGCGCCGAGGGAGGTGACCGGAAAGGCGACCAACTCAGGCTGGGTGAAGCCGAACAACAGCTCAAACAGCCCTCCCACCTTGGCAGCCAGTGCCGGCAGCAGGGCCACCCCCTGGAACGCCTCACCGCTGTAGCCTTTCTCCCCCGGCCCGAAGGTAAGCAGCATCACGAAGGTGCTGATGATGAGCACACCGGGGATCACCGCCATGCCAAGCTCAACCCCTGACTTGCCCCCATCGAGCAGGGCGTTGAGTACCCGCAGCCAGATAGGGGTGCGCTCATGTTGGAGCCCCGCGATCCCCTCTTGCGTTACCGGCGCCTCATTAATAGGGGTATCCCCGACCAAGGGACGGATCATCCGCTGCATCAACCGGGTGGAGACGACCGAGCCCACCAGAGCACCGAGCAGGCCGGTCAGTGCCGCCTTGACGGTTGACCCCCCATCGCCAAGCTGCAAGGTCGCCATAAAGGTGACCACGATGAGCCCCATGCCAAACGCGGTACCGAAGTTGGTGAGCGATACCAGTTGCCAGGGGGTGAAGCCGCGACGAAAACGGCTGTCCTTGGCCAGGCTGATGACGGCCGGATTGTCGGAGAAGAAGGTCATGAGAGCGGCCAACGCGGTGCGCCCCGGCAAACGAAACACCGGCCTCATCAACGGCGCCAGCAGCACCTCCAACAGGCGGATAACGCCAAACTCGCTGAGCAGCTGGCTGAGGGCACCGGAAAGTACGGTGATCCCCATGATAAAGAGCACGGTGTTGAGCAACAGTTGGTGGGCGGTATTGAACAGGGTGTTGACCATGGCCGACAACCCCATGTGACTGCCCAGGTAACCGAAAAGGGAACCCAGAACCAGCAACAGCAGCAAGGGTTCACACCAGAGCAACACAGTGGCCAATGAGGGACGGCGCGGAAGGGTTTGATGATCCATGTTATTCCTGTCATCTGGGGAGTACGACCGGATATAACAGATAATGCGGCATGAAATACGACCAGAGGTCGCCATCACCACAACTTATTCCGCCCGCTCGCACGCAGCAAAGGGGGCGGATTATAACAGGCCGGCGACAGCCATAGAATTGCGGTCAGCTTAAATCCCACCGCAGAGAACGTCTCAGGGATAGGTGATCGTCACCCGCTTCACATTAGCCTGTGACAGCGTTTCGGTCTTAATCTGTGCCTGCCACAGGGTGTTGTCACCGCGCTCCAACTGACGCCACGCTATGCTGTGCGGCTGTAGCTCATGATCGCGCCAGCAAAGCATGGAGAGCGACGTTTCGTCATGCTCAACCGCACAGGGCGCTTCGATGATGGCGCCGCGAAAGTGGATCTCCCCCCCCTCTGCCGCCACGACCGAACCACATAACCCACTCAGTCCGAAGAGAAATACAATGACACGCTTCATATAACCACCTTCATCTTGACATACCGAAATGGTTGCCATGACTTCCTTTTACTGGCGAACCGGCGCGGTATGTCACTCCTGTGTGCCATTCCTTTCCTCTGTGCTCCAGAGGGCCGGGTCTACTGCTCACTACTTGATTCCAGCTTAAGTGAGAGTCACTGAACCCAAGCCTTATATCGACGGCAAGTGGTTAAAATAAAGGCTAATTTCCATTTTTCAGGCAAAAAAATAAGCCCGGTCTTACGACCGGGCTTATTGAAGATGGCTCCTCCGACTGGACTCGAACCAGTGACATACGGATTAACAGTCCGCCGTTCTACCGACTGAACTACGGAGGAATTGTAAGTGGTGCCCAGAGACGGAATCGAACCGCCGACACGGGGATTTTCAATCCCCTGCTCTACCGACTGAGCTATCTGGGCAAATGGTGCCGGCTACCGGAATCGAACTGGTGACCTACTGATTACAAGTCAGTTGCTCTACCTACTGAGCTAAGCCGGCACACTTTAAACCATTGTGCATGAACAAATTTTTATTTCATGGCACCAAAATATGGTGCCCAGAGACGGAATCGAACCGCCGACACGGGGATTTTCAATCCCCTGCTCTACCGACTGAGCTATCTGGGCGTGGGCGCTATTAAACGGATTTTAACTCGGCGGGTCAACGGGAAAATTCAGTTTTCATCTCGTTCGTCTTTTTTTTATCCACCGGGCAGCGTTTTGCTAACTCAGCTTCACTCTTCCGGCTCTGTCTCACGCTTACAACGCCACACCTTGGGCTCTTCACCGCGCATCAGGCGCGCCATGTTCTCATGGTGGCGGATCAGGATGAGGCAGGAGAGCAGCGACACCGGCAGGGTGTATTCGGGCTTGAGCAGGTAGGTAAAAACAGGGGTCAGCAGCACGGTAATAATGGAGGCCAACGAGGAGTAGCCGCTCACCAGCAGCACCACAAACCAGGTGACCATCACCAGCCCGCCCATGGTGAAGCCGATAGGGAGCATGGTGCCAAGAGCGGTGGCGACGCCCTTGCCTCCTCGGAAGCGGAAGAAAACCGGGTACATGTGGCCCAGGCAGGCAGCGACGCCGATAAAGCCGAGAAACACCGGCTTGATGTCAAAAAACCAGGCCAGGTAGACCGGGATCAAGCCTTTAAGGATATCGAGGATCAACACGGCAGCGGCGGCGCCTTTGCCACCCAATCGCATCACGTTGGTGGCCCCCGGGTTGTGGGAGCCGAACTCGCGCGGATCCGGTAACCCCGCCGCCCTGGAGATCAGTACGGCGCTGGAGAGGGAACCTCCCAGATAAGCCAGAACAATCATCAAAAAGGTGAGGGCGGTCATCTTGGTCGTTCTTACCGTGCCATGAATGGAGTATGATGCGGGCGTTTGCGGTGCGGCTCACGCCGTTATCGCCTCCGGCAGAAGGTCTGCCAGTGCCTGCATCCTGTTGCTCGCAACAATACGTCAAGATTAAAGAAGAAGTAGTGCTATGGACAAGGTGTTTATTCGCGGTTTGGAGGTTTTGTCCACCATCGGGGTGTACGAATGGGAAAAGGGGATCCGCCGCAAGCTGCTGCTGGATCTGGAACTCGGTTTCGACAACCGTCCCGCTGCCGCCACTGATGACATTCATCTGGCACTGGATTATGCCACCCTCTCCGAGAAGATCGCCCATCACGTGAGCAACACGGTCGTCGAGCTGGTCGAGACCATGGCCGAACAGGTCGCCACCCTGGCCCTGAGCGATGCACGGGTACAGTGGGTCAAGGTGACCCTGACCAAACCGGGCGCCGTGCCCAACTCGGCCGGCGTCGGCGTCGAGATCCTGCGCCACCGCACACCAAACCCGGCCCAACAGTAATGGCCCGCATCTACATCAGCCTCGGCTCCAATGTCGAGCGCGAGCACCATATCCGTGCCGGGCTGGACAGCCTCTATCGCCTGTTTGGCAACCTCACCGTCTCCCGGGTGTTTGAAAGCGAGGCGGTCGGCTTCATCGGCCGCCCCTTCTACAACTTGGTCGCGGCCGCCGAGACCGAGCAGCCCCTCGACCAACTGGCCCATGCCCTGCGCGAGCTGGAATTTGCCCACGGCCGCGCGCTGGATGCCAAGAAGTTCGCCCCACGCACCCTGGATCTCGACCTGCTGCTCTATGATGACACCGTCTGCGAGCAGCCGGTCAGCCTGCCGCGCGGTGAAATCCTCACCAACGCCTTCGTGCTCTGGCCCCTGGCCGAGCTGGCTCCCGATCTGCGCCACCCCCTCGATGGCCGCACCTATGCCGAGCTGTGGGCTGCCTACGACAAGGGGGCGCAGCAGCTCTGCCCCATTGTGTTCAACTGGCAGCCCTGATCGGCAAAACGGGAGGCTAGGCCTCCCGTTTTTATTGCTCACTGCGCGCTTGCCGCAACGCCACCACTACGGCGCTGACCCATCGCGACGCGGGGTCGGCTCACACTCCTCCTGGCCCAACTGGGCAAAGATCAGCGCTGCCAGCATCGACATCACCCCGACCGCCACATAGGTGATGTGGAAGGTGGGCAACCAGGTCTCCTGCTCGCCGTGAAACAGATTGAGCAGGCTGGCTGCGATGGCGATCCCCATGCTCATGGCCAGTTGCATCACCACCGAGAGCAGGCTGTTGCCGCCACTGGCCTGCTCCGGCCCCAGATCCTTGAGGGTCAGAGTGTTCATCGCCGAGAACTGCAACGAGTTGAACGCCCCAAACAGCCCCAACCAGCAGAGCAGGGCCCAATAGGGCAGCCCGGCATCGATGAAGGCAAAACCGCTCATCATCCCCCCCAACAGCAGGGTATTGCCGATCAGGATGCGACGATAACCGAGCATGGGGATCAGCCGGTTGACCAACGTCTTGGTCAACATGGCCCCAAGTACGGTGGGGATCATGGTCATGCCCGCCACGCTCGGCGAAAACCCCAACCCCAGTTGCAGGAAAAGAGGGGTGAGAAACGGCATGGCCCCGCTGCCGAGGCGGGCAAACAGATTGCCGAGGATACCGATGGCAAAGGTGGAGGAGTGAAACAGCGAGAGGGAGAAGAGCGGCCGGGTGGCGCGCGCCGCATAGAGCCAGTAGCCGGCCATGGCCGCCAGCCCCGCCAGCAACATCAGCAGCGAAATGCCCACCGAGAAGCTGCGCTCCCCCATCCCTTGCAAACCGAGGGAGGCCAGCACCAACCCCAGGCTGAACAGAGCAAATCCCTTCCAGTCAAAACCGCTGGTCGGCTGGTAGAGATCCGGCATGAAGCGCCCGCACACCAGCAGCCCCAGCAGCCCCACCGGCAGGTTGATGAGAAACACCCAGTGCCAGGAGGCCACTTCCACCAGCCAGCCGCCGAGGGCCGGGCCGATGAGCGGCCCCACCAACCCCGGTATGGTGACAAATGACATGGCGCGCAGCAGCTCGCGTCCCTGAAAGATGCGCAGCACGGCGAGCCGCCCAACCGGCACCAGCAAGGCACCGCCAATCCCTTGCAGCACCCGGGCCGCCACCAGCAGCGGCAGGCTCGGTGCCACGGCACAGGCCAGCGAGCCTAGGGTGAACAGCAGGATCGCCAGCAGATAGATGCGGCGGGTGCCAAAGCGATCGGCCAGCCAGCCCGAGGCAGGAATAAGCAGCGCCACCGTCAGCACGTAGGCGATGATCACCGACTGCATGCGCAGCGGGCTCTCGCCGAGCGAGGCCGCCATCGCCGGCAGGGCCGTGTTGAGAATGGTGGCGTCCAGTGCCTGCATAAAAAAACCCACGGCAGCCAGCCAGGGCAAAAGCTTACGCTCGAAAGGGGTCAGCATGGACACCTCCTGAATTTACATATCGGGATGACCCAGCGTGGCCCGCAGCCGCTCTTCCAACGTGGGCTCAGGGGATGAAAGGGTCTGCAAGAACAGGGATTCAATGGCCGCGCGATCGCTGCCGCGCACGATAAACACCAGCCGCGACTGGGCCCGCCCTTCCGGCCAATCCCCCAGCGTCTGCAACGGATAGAGCTGGCCGTGTACCCCGTGGATCACCACAGGCTGGCTCTCCCCCTCCAGTTGCAAGATCCCCTTGAGGCGCAGCATGGCGTCGCCGAAGCGAGCCTGCACCGCGTCGATGGCGGCCAGCAACCGGCCCGCCTTGAGCGGCTCACCGATACGCAGGGAGAAACTCTCGACATCGGCGTGTTGGAAGGGCGGAACACCGGCCGCCCCCACCGGCATCTTGTGCGGCTGTGGACGCAGCGGCGAGGCCAGCCCCTGGCGGGGGGCCTCGCTGCGCAGCCAGGCGAGCAGTTGGCGCACATCGCGCCCGGCCTCGGCATTGTAGGCGCCAAGGCGCTCTAGCTCGCTGGCTGGCAGCGCCCCGTTGACCACCCGACGGATCGGAGCCGCCGGATTGAGGCCCTGCAATCGCGCCTCGACCGCCTGCAAGGTCGGCTCGTCGACCAGATCCCCCTTGCTCACCACCAGCAGATCGGCCAGCACCACCTGTTTCACCGCCTCATACTGGGCCGCCAACTGCGCCTCGATATGGCCGGCATCGACTACGGTGACGGTGCCGTCGAAGCGGTAGCGCTGGGCGATGAACCCCTCCTCGCGCAGGGTGAACAGCACAGGCGCCGGGTCGGCCAGCCCTGTGGTCTCAATGATGAGGCGCTTGAAGGGTTTGATCTTCTTTTGCACCGCCTTCATGAAGAGTCCTTGCAGGGCATCGACCAGCGAGCCCTGCACCGAGCAGCAGATGCAGCCCGAGTCGAGCAGCACCACCTGCTCGTCGATCTGCTGCACCAGGTGGTGATCGAGCCCCACCGAGCCGAACTCGTTGATGAGCACGGCGCACTCGCCCAGCTCCGGCTGTTTCACCCAGTGGTTGAGCAGGGTGGTCTTGCCGCTGCCGAGAAAACCGGTCAGCAGGGTCACGGGAATACGCGGGTCGTTCTGATCGGTCAGCATCAAGGGGTCTCCTCGCCCAGTTGGAACAGGTCGCGGGTCCAGCGATTTAGGAAGCGCCCATGGGGATCAAGCTCGCAGCGCAGGGCCAAGAAATCGTGCCAGCGCGGCAATTGGCGCGGGAAGTCATACAGATCGGTCGCCAGATGCTTGCCAAAATGGGGCAGGCCGCCGAGTGGGGCGAGCAGGCGCTGCAACTCGCGCATCTGCTCAAGGGAGCCGCCGACAAACGAGCCGTCCGCCGCCAAATAGACCAAAAAGCCGATCCAGCAGACGGCGCGGCCATGGGCCGGGCTCAGCCAGGCCGTGGAGGGGCCGCAGCAGCGCAGGATGAAGGGATAGTGCAGCACACCGGGGTTGGCCTGCTGCCACTGCTCGAGCAGGGCCAGCGCCTCGTTCATCCGCTCCAGCGGCACCGCCACCTCGCAGTTGATCTGGGGGGCGGGGATCCCCTTGCAGAGGATCTGATAGACGTTGCCCACCAGATCCGAGGCGTCCTTGAAGCGGCGCACCGTCTCGAAGTGCTCGCCGGCCTGCTGCTCGTCCTTGGTGTCGCGGGCCATCTTGCTGAGGGTGCGCTCTATGGTGGCGTTCATCCGCTCGTCGCGCTCGGCCGAGAGCTCGAGCACAGCGTCACCGTTGGCATGATAGCGCGCTGTCTCCTCCTGGGAGGCGGGGTCGACCACCCACAGGTGGCACTCGCCAGTCCAGGCAAACCACCAGCTCTTGACGAAGGCGTGCTCGCGGTTGACCCGCTCGTTGTGCTCGCGCAGCCAGGCGTAGTCGGTGGTGAACTTGGTGCAGCGCATGATGCGGTTGGGCACGGTGGCAAGGCGCACCTCGAGCAGGATGCCGAGGCAGCCCAGCCCCATCACGAAGGCGCCGAAGCGGGGATCGTCGCGCTCCAGCCCGATCACCTCGCCGCTGGCCAGCATCACCCGCAGCCCCAGCACCGCCTCGCACAAGGAGGATTGCCCCAGTCCCTGGCCATGGGTGCCGGTGCTGAGCGCCCCGCCCAAGGTCTGGATGCCGATGACGCCGGGCGACGCCGGCAGCATCCGCCCCATGGCGACCAGCTCGGCATAGAGGGTATCGACCTGAGTGCCGGCGCGGTAGGTCACGCTCTGCGCATCGCAGGCGACCCGGCCGGTGAAGTGGCACAAGTCCACCAGCAAGGCGGTGGGGTCTTGGTAGACACTGTGGATGGGTTCATAGGAGAGGGAAGAGCCGATGAGACGCAGCCGGCGTCCGGGCTCTTGCTGCAACAGCTGCTGCAATTCATGCTCGCTGCGGGGCCGGAACACCTGTTCGAGGCGGGCCAGCGGATTGGTGCCGGACCAGTTGAGCAGCACCTGGCTCTCGCCCAGCGCCTTGATACTGTGAAATGCCTGGAAGTGAACCGTCATCCCCTCTCCTCGCCAGAGTCAAAACCGGAGGTCGATTCTACCGGAAAGCCCCCGCTGCGGCATGTAAAACCACCTTATCAGAGCATACTTATCCGCATCCTGTGTAACCGGGCCGGGGTTCCTGCCGCACGAACGAGGTCGTGGCGGGCGCAGGCCGCGCCCCCACTGCGTGGCACCGGGCCATCGGCTGGGTTAACCCAAAAGAGCCCTACATAGGCCCTCTCGCCACCTCGGTATGCGCTGACGCGTCACTTGGCCTTTACAAATCAATGTGTTAATAACTCTATGCCCCATCTTAAGGAGATGCTTATGCTCGAATGGCTGGATATCACCCAATGGAAACAGGCCATGCTGCACGGCGTGGAGCTGCTGCAATTTATCCTCGAACTCGTCTCGGTTGCCTGCGTCGCCGTCGGGGTGCTCCAGACCGCCCGGTTGGTGCTGCGCGAGCGGGACACCTCACCCGGTTTTTCCCGCATTCGCCTCTGCTTTGGTAGCTGGCTCATCCTGGCGCTCGAGTTCCAACTGGCCGCCGACATCCTGGCCACCACCATAGCGCCCAGCCAGGAGGAGCTGATCCGGCTGGCGGTGATCGCCATCATCCGCACCTTCCTCAACTACTTTCTGGCCAAGGAGCTGGAAGGGCAGCGCGAGCAACAGATCCCGGGATCCTGATCACTCGCCAGGGTCTGGCAGGGTTGCTAGAGTGGGCCCTCCTCCCTCCTGCTGGAGTCCTTCATGAGCATCCCTTACTCCCTGCTCGATCTGGTTCCCGTCGCCCAAGGCTCGAGTCCGGCCGAGGCGTTTCGCCACTCCCTGGATCTGGCGCAGCATGCCGAAGCGCTCGGTTACACCCGCTACTGGCTGGCCGAACACCACAACATGCCAGGGATCGCCAGTGCCGCCACCGCGGTGCTGCTGTGCCACCTCGGTCACGCCACCTCGCGCATCCGGCTCGGTGCCGGCGGGGTCATGCTGCCCAACCACGCGCCACTGGTGGTGGCCGAGCAGTTTGGTACCCTCGCCTCTCTGTTTGGCGATCGCATCGATCTCGGCCTTGGCCGTGCCCCTGGCACCGATCAGACCACCATGCGCGCTCTGCGTCGCCACAAGGAGCAGGGGGTCGACAGCTTTCCACAGGACGTGGCCGAGCTCATCGGTTACTTCGGTACGCAGCCCGGCCCAGTGCAGGCGGTGCCGGGACGCGGCCTCGACGTGCCGGTCTGGCTGCTCGGCTCCAGCCTCTATGGCGCCCAACTCGCCGCCGCCATGGGGTTGCCGTTTGGCTTTGCCTCCCACTTCGCACCGGCCATGCTGCTGCAAGCGCTGGAGCTATACCGTAGCCAGTACCGCCCCTCGGCGCGCTGGCCAAAACCCCATGCCCTGGTGTGCGTCAATCTGATCGCGGCCGACGACAACGCCACGGCGCACCACCTCTTCACCACGTTGCAACAGCAATTCCTGCGTCTTCTACGCGGCGAGGCCGGGGAGCTACCTCATCCGGTCGCCGAGCTGGAAGGCTATGGTGCCCATGAGCTGCTGGCGATGGAGCGCACCCTCTCCCGCTCCTTGGTCGGCAATCCTGAGCAGATCCGCCACCGCATTCAGGCGCTGCTGGCCGAGACCCAGGCCGACGAGCTGATGTTCAACGGCCCCATCACCGATCACTGCGCTCGCAAACGCTCGTTTTCCATCGCCGCCGAGGTGATGCAGAGCCTGTAACGGGAGCCGACTCACGTCAGGGCCGGTCCATGACCGGCTTTTTTATGTCGATTCAAAAATACTTTCTACACAAAACAACAACCCACTCCGAACCCCCCTCTGAAAAATAAAAAAACCAGTAAAAACAGCAAGCAATCGTATAAACCCACCCCTTTCTCTCGCAATTAATTTTGAAAATGACACTTAAAATAGTTAGAGTAGAAAGCAATGCCCTTCTAGGCATCCCTCTTCATTACCCAAAAGGAACCGAATGACCGCAAAACTGGAAACCCGACATCTCTACAAAATTTTCGGTAAGGAGGACCCCTCCGCCGCCTTTGCCCTGCTTGAACAGGGCGCCGATCGCCAAACCATCCAGGCCCGTACCGGGCTCACTCTCGGAGTACAAGAGGTCAACCTCCGCATCGAGGAGGGGGAGATCTTCGTCATCATGGGCCTCTCCGGCTCCGGTAAATCCACCTTGGTGCGCCTGCTCAACCGCTTAATTGAGCCGACCCGTGGCGAGGTGCTGATCGATGGCGAGAACATCACGGCAATGTCAGATGCGGCATTGAGACAGGTGCGCAGAAGCAAGATCAGCATGGTCTTTCAGTCTTTCGCCCTGATGCCGCATCTGACAGTGCTGGACAACGCGGCCTTCGGCCTCGCACTGGCCGGCGTCCCGGCACAGGAGCGTCACGCCGCCGCCCGTCTCGCCCTGGCCCAGGTAGGGCTGGCCAACTGGGTCGACAGCTACCCCGATGCCCTCTCCGGCGGTATGAAGCAACGGGTCGGTCTGGCCCGCGCCCTGGCCAGCGATCCCGATATCCTGCTGATGGACGAGGCGTTCTCGGCACTCGATCCCCTGATCCGCACCGAGATGCAAGATGAGCTGATCCGCCTACAAGGGGAGCAGCGCCGCACCATCGTCTTCATCTCTCACGATCTGGACGAGGCGATGCGCATCGGCGATCGCATCGCCATCATGCAAGATGGCCAGGTACTACAAGTGGGCACACCGGACGAGATCCTAAGCCAGCCTGCCAACGACTATGTGCGCACCTTCTTTCGCGGGGTCGATCCGGCCCACGTCTTCTGTGCTCGCGATATCGCCAGCCGGCGCCAGCTACCGCTGCTACGCAAGGGCAACGACGGCCCGGCCAACGCATTGCGCCAGTTGCGCGAGCAGGAGCGGGAGTTTGGTTACGTGGTCGAGCGCAATCGCCGCTTCGTCGGGGTTGTCTCGGTCGATTCACTGTGTGATGCGGTACGTGAGAAACGGGGGTTGGAGCAGGCGCTGCTCGGCGATGTACAGCCGATCCCGGCGGACACCCCGCTCGGGGAGCTGATAGGCCAGGTGGCCCAATCCCCGTGCCAGATGCCGGTGGTGGAGCAGGATGGCACCTATGTGGGTCTCATCTCCAAATCCACCCTGCTCAACACCCTCGACAGGAGTAGCCCATCATGCTGAGAACACTGACCCTGCTGACCCTGATCGTGGGGCTGGCTCTGACCCTCTTTCCCCCTTATGTCACGGCGGCGGATGCGCCTTTGGCCGCCACTCAGCACAACGAGGATCCGTGGGGCAGCGCTCCCGAGGCAGCCCCTGTCGCCGAGTGGACCCAGCAGATCGCCGCGCCGGAGCCGGCGAAACCGCTGGATCTGCTGCGCCCCTTCGAGCAGGCCCGCCTGCCGCTGGATCGCTGGGCTGAACAGGGCATCGCCGCCTTGGTCGAGCATGGCCGACCGCTGTTCCTGCTGGTCAGAGCGCCGGTTGAGGCGATCCTCGGTGGCATGATCAAGGGATTGCAGGCGATTCCCGCCACCCTGATGATCGCGACACTCGGCCTGCTGGCCTGGCAGTGGGTGAGCGGCCCCATGGCCATCGGCATCCTGGCCGCCCTGACCGGGATCGGCCTCATCGGTGCCTGGTCCGACGCCATGGTGACCCTGGCCCTGGTGCTCACCTCGCTCTTTTTCTGCCTACTCATCGGGCTGCCGCTCGGCATCCTGCTGGCCAGAAGCGAGCGCGCCGGCCGCTGGGTACAGCCCTTGCTCGACGCGATGCAAACCACGCCGGCCTTCGTCTACCTGATCCCGATCGTGATGCTGTTTGGCATCGGCAACGTGCCGGGCGTGGTGGTGACCATCATCTTCGCCCTGCCGCCCCTGGTGCGCCTGACCATGCTCGGTATCCGCCAGGTGCCGGCCGACTTGGTCGAAGCGGCCCACTCGTTTGGCGCCAACCCACGCCAACTGCTGTTCAAGGTGCAACTGCCGCTCGCCATGCCCACCCTCATGGCCGGGGTGAATCAGTGCCTGATGCTGTCGCTCTCCATGGTGGTGATCGCCTCGATGATCGCCGTCGGCGGACTGGGTCAGCAGGTGCTGCGCGGCATAGGCCGGCTGGATATGGGGATGGCCGCCATCGGCGGAGTCGGCATCGTGCTGCTGGCTATTGTGCTCGATCGCCTCACCCAGGCGCTGGGACGCAACCCGCGCCAGCAAGGGAGCTGGCGCAGCCGAGGCCCGGCCGCCCTGCTGCGCCGACTGAGCCACAAAGCCCATCCCGCTCGACACCAAGGAGTAGAAGTATGAAGAAGATAACCGCGAGCCTGCTGCTGGGCTCCCTGCTGCTGGCCGGCCACGCACTGGCCGACGAGACCTTGCCCGGAGCCGGCGTCAAGGTACAACCCATTCAAAGCTCGCTGCCGGAAGAGAGCTTTCAGACCCAACTGGTGAGCAAGCTGCTGACGCGACTCGGCTATGAGGTCGCCGAGGCCAAAGAGGTGGATTACAACGTGGGCTATACCACGGTCGCCGCCGGTGATGGCAGCTTCCTTGCCTACAACTGGTCACCGCTGCACGACGACAAGTATGAGAAAGCCGGTGGCGATCGGCGCTTCTACCGTCAGGGGACCTATGTGAATGGGGCCGCTCAGGGCTATCTCATCGACAAACCCACCGCCGAGCACTACGGCATTCACAACCTAGCGCAGCTCAAAGATCCCAAGATCGCCGCCCTGTTTGACAGCGACGGGGATGGGCTGGCGGATCTGGCCGGCTGCAACCCCGGCTGGGGCTGTGAGCGAGTGATCAACCACCAGCTCGAGGCCTTTGGTCTGACCCAGACGGTGCACCACAACCAGGGCAACTACGCAGCCATTATCGCCGATACCCTGGCCCGCTATCACAGTGGCAAGCCGGTGCTTTACTACACTTGGACCCCCTACTGGGTCAGCGCCGAAATGGTGCCGGGACGTGATGTGGTGTGGCTGGAGGTGCCCTTCTCGGCACAACCGGATGACGCCGCCATCGATACCCGCCTGCCCAATGGCAAGAACTACGGTTTCCAAGTCAACCAAATGCACATTGTCGCCAATAAGGCCTTTGCCGAGGCCAACCCGGCTGCCGCCGCCTTGTTCGCCCAGATGCAGTTGCCTCTGGCCGACATCAACGCCCAGAACGCCCTGATGCGGCAAGGTCAAAGCGCGCCGGCTGACGTGGCGCGCCACGCCGATGCCTGGCTGGCCGCCCACCAGACCTTAGTCGAGCAGTGGCTGAGCCGGGCACGCAGCGCAGCGCGCCCATGAAGCAAGCAGAATAACAAGAGGAGGCTTATCGCCTCCTCTTGTTATTCTGCAAAGTGCCAGCAATTGCGACCCGCCGCCTTACTACGATAAAGCGCCTCATCGGCCCGCTCGAACTGTTGGCAATTTCCCAGACCATTCATGGCCACCCCCATGCTCAAGGAGACCCGGCACTCTCCCTCTCGCCAGCGCTGGGCGCGGGTCTCCCGTTGCAGTTGGGCCAACTGCTCTTCAATTTTTGAACGCTCGGACAACAGCAAGGCTGCAAATTCGTCCCCCCCGATGCGATAGACATGGGTGAAGCCCAGATTTCGCTCCAGCACACCACCAATGCGGCGCAGCACCATATCGCCAAACTGATGGCCGAAGTTGTCATTGATCTGTTTAAAATGGTCCACATCAATGAGCACCATAGAAAACGGCTCATTGTGCTGGGCCAGCTTAAACCTGTCCTCGTCGAAGGCGCGCCGGTTGAAGATGCCGGTCAGCGCATCGATCCGCAGTGCCTGCTTGTGCTCCTGATAACTGATCTCCAGTTCCTCCAAGGTGCCCAGGCTTTTACCCACAAACCAGTTATCACGGTGAGCATGTTCCCCACGTCGCTCCCCTAAGGTGCACAACCGCTCCTGCACCATACCGATTTCAAGCTGAAAGATTCGCAGCAAAGAGCGCAGCCCCAATCCCACCACTAAGAGCAGTAGCAACGCAGGCAATAGCACCAGAGCCAGCACTTCCATCAACACCTGACGAAACAGGTGAGGAGGTAAATAGATGCCCAGCTCCCAACCGACATAGGAGAGTCGATGGGTCAGCGCTACCCCGTGGTAAAGCCAGCTCAGGGTCTCTTCACAGTCAATTTCATCGCCGGTGAGCCCCCGTAACCACTCGGGATGTACGGCGGCAATCATGCGGTTACGCCCTGTGTCCGTCAGGTAGAGGCTCCCCACCTGACTCCCCAGTGCCCGCTCCAGCGACTGCTGCACCCCATCCAGAGGTAAGTCAGCCATCAATACGCCAAGCGGGTGGCCATTCGAAGCGTCGATCCTTCTTACCAGGGTCAGCACCCTGTTCTCAGAACCATATTGGGTGTATGGCCCCACCCACCCTTGCTGTTTTCCCTCTTCTTTCAGCAACGCATACCAAGGGCGCTGCTCGGGCTCAAAACCCAGGGGAGGCACCCATTGGGGATAACTCTCTAAACGACCGGAGCCGAGATGGTAGAAATAGATGAAGTGCTCGTCCATCTTGATGCGATGAGCAGCCCTCCAGCTTGAACTGATGGCCGAGCCGCCTCTGACCAGGGCCTCCCTGTCCAGCGTGTTACCCAACACCTCCAGTTGGCGCTCATTTTCATGAACCAGCTTATACAGGTACGTGGCATCCAGCGTTTGCAGCATCTGCCTGAAACCGTCCAGTTTTACCTGCACATTATTGCGATAGTTAATCAGAGTTATACCGAGGCTGACCAAGGGGATAACAACAGCCAAGACCATAAATATTTTTGTCAATAAATAGTGCGAACTAGGCCGTTTATTTTCATGCATGTCCGAGCCTCCTTCCTAAGGAGAATCACATTAATCACAAAAACCTTAATAAGGCATTAATGCACACATACTTACTAAAAAAAACGAATGCGGCGACATTTTCTGTCACAGAAAGACGATATTGATAGAATATTATGATCCCCCCTCACTGATTATTACATATGAAAATATAAGTAAGATTATGTTTTTAAAGGGATGTCGGCATACCATCAGGACTTAAGTCGTCCCCCTGACGTTAGTTACCTTTGCCCCAGTCATTTGACCCAAAGAGCCTTGAGTGCTTGCCAAGAAATTGAGATGGCAGCGCGGCTGATCGCAAGAGCTGCTCCGACCCTAAGCGGCCTGGACGTACTCACTGTGCAATACATCGAGCGAGGTCTGGCGCTGGGGCTCGAGTCCCTCCAAGCCCTGGCGGCCATATGTGAGATCGCATTCAAGCAACGGCAGGGGAACACCATGCCATCCACATCGGAACAAGGAAGCACGACTGGCATCAGCCATGAAGAGGGGGGCGATGGAGTATGTCCAGGCGCTGCGGGATTTCTGTGGCCATCTCATCACCCATGTAGTGGTGATTGCCGCCCTCTTTGGCATCAATCTGCTCAGCAGCTCGCTGCGATATCTGGGCCGTCGAGCCCATGCTGGGCTGGGGAATCGGGTTGGCGGTACGGCCTTTACTCTGTTCTGGTTGCCACGCCTGTGTGGGCCACCGCGGGCGCGCAACCAAATTGAAACGCGGTTCGACCGCAAGCGGTGATGAAAAAGGGGCCTTATGGCCCCTGTTGTGACTCAGATCCCCGAGCCATCCTGTTCATTACCCTCTTCATGCAGGCCACACTCACGCTTGAGGCCAAAAAAGCGGGTCTGCTCCTCACTCATGCCCGGCTCCCACTTGGTGGTGGTGTGAGTATCCCCCACCGAGAGATACCCCTGCTCCCACAAGGGGTGATAAGGAAGATCGAACTCCTTGAGGTAGTAGTGTACGTCCTTGTTGCTCCAGTCGATGACCGGCAGGAACTTGAAGCGGCCACGCTGGATGGCCAACACCGGCAGCCCCTGACGACTGCCCGACTGCTCCCGGCGCAGACCCGAAAACCAAGAGCAGGCACCGAGATCATGCAGGGCGCGCTCCATCGGCTCAACCTTGTTGAGCTGGTTGTAGCGGGTGATCCCCTCCACCCCTTGCTCCCACAGTTTGCCAAAGCGCGCCTCCTGCCAAGCGGGGCTGAGTTCGGCCCGATAGATTTTCAGGTTGAGGTCGAGGCGCTCGGTCAGCTCATCGATGAAGCGATAGGTTTCCGGGAACAAATAACCGGTATCGGTGAGCACCACTGGGATATCGGGGCGCTCACGGCTCACCAAATGCAGCATCAGGGCTGCCTGGATGCCAAAGCTCGACGACAGGATAGGGGTCCCCGGCAAGTGTGCCAGTGCCCAGCGCACCCGCTCGGGGGCGCTCATCTGATCCAGCTCCCGGTTGTGGGGAGCCAGGGCCTCAATCTGCTCATCCCGAGTCAGGGTGAGCAGGTGGTCGAGATCGAGTGTCATGCTTCTCTCCTGCCTCAAGCGGCGTAGAAATCGACGGCCGAGTTGATGACGGGGGCCACAACCGCAGCGCGGATAACAAAATCACCGAAGCCTTCGCCCGGCTCCCGCTCGCGGGCCCAGCGGCCGATGAGACCATCAAGTTCGCTTAAGATCTGCGCCTCAGTGATGTTCTCCCGGTACATACGCGGGATGCGCGTCCCCTCGAGATTCCCCCCCAGGTGCAGGTTGTAGCGACCCGGCGCCTTACCCACCAGCCCCACTTCCGCCAGCATGGCGCGGCCGCAGCCGTTGGGGCAGCCGGTAACCCGGAAGATGATGGCGTCCTCGGCCAGACCGTGCTTGGCCAGCAACCCCTCGATCTCGCTGACAAAGGCCGGCAGCATGCGCTCGGCCTCGGCCATCGCCAGCGGGCAGGTGGGCAGGGAGACACATGCCATCGACTGCTTGCGCTGCTCGCTCACCCCATCGTCGATGAGGCCATACTGGCGCGCCAGCGCCTCGATGCGGGCCTTCTCGCTGGCCGGAACGCCGGCGATGATCAGGTTCTGGTTGGCGGTGAGGCGAAAATCCCCCTGATGTACCTTGGCGATCTCGCGCATCCCGCTCTTGAGCGGCTTGCCCGGGAAGTCGAGCAGGCGGCCGTTCTCGATAAACAGGGTGAGGTGGTGCTTGCCATCCACCCCTTCCACCCAGCCGAAGCGATCGCCGCGGCTGGTGAACTCATAGGGGCGCACCTCGCCAAATTGAATTCCAGCGCGGCGCTCCACCTCGGCCTTGAAGGCGTCGACGCCAACACGTTCGAGCGTGTACTTGGTCTTGGCATTCTTGCGATTGACCCGGTTGCCCCAGTCGCGCTGGGTGGTCACCACGGCTGCCGCCACCTCCAGCACGTGGGAGAGCGGGATGAAACCAAAGTCGCTCGCCTTGCGTGGGTAGGTGCTGGTGTCGCCGTGGGTCATGGCGAGCCCACCGCCCACCAATACGTTGAAGCCCACCAGCTTGCCGTTTTCTGCAATTGCCACGAAGTTCAGATCGTTGGCGTGAATATCCACATCGTTGTGGGGCGGGATCACGACCGTGGTCTTGAATTTACGCGGCAGGTAGGTCGAGCCCAGGATCGGCTCCTCATCTTGCCCCTGCTTCTCGCCATCGAGCCAAATCTCCACGTAGGCGCGGGTCTTAGGCAGCAGGTGCTCGGAGATTTTCTTGGCCCACTCGTAGGCCTCCTGATGCAGCTCGGACTCCACCGGGTTGCTGGTGCACAGCACGTTGCGGTTCACATCGCCGGCGGTGGCGATGCTGTCGATGCCGGTGCTGTTGAGCAGCTGATGCATCCCTTTAATGTCGCGCTTGAGCACCCCGTGAAACTGGAAGGTCTGACGGGTGGTGAGGCGGATGCTGCCATAGAGGGAGCTCTGCTCGGCGAACTGATCGATCACCAGCCACTGGGCCGGGGTGATGATCCCCCCCGGCAGACGGGCGCGCAACATGACGTTGTGCAGCGGCTCCAGTTTCTGGGCGGCGCGCTCGGGACGGATGTCGCGGTCATCCTGCTGGTACATGCCGTGAAAGCGGATCAGCTGGAAGTTGTCGCCGTTGAAGCCGCCAGTCAGGGGATCTTGCAGATCCTGCTCTATGGTGCCGCGCAGGAAGTGGCTCTCGCGCTTGAGGCGCTCGTTGTCGGAGAGCGGCCCTTCCACCGGGCCGGGAACGGTTTGCTTGCTCATCAGTAGACATCCCTTTGATAACGTTTGGCACGACGCAGTTCGCTCAAATACTCTTCTGCTTCCTCACGGCTCTTGTGACCGTGCTTGGCAATCACCTCCAGCAGGGCCTCCTGCACATCCTTGGCCATCTTGTTAGCATCGCCGCAGACGTAGAAGTGAGCGCCCGCTTCCAGCCACTGATAGATCTCCTGGCCCGCCTCGCGCAGCCGATCCTGCACGTAGATCTTCTCGGCCTGATCGCGGCTGAAGGCCAGCGAGATCTGGCTGAGCAGCCCGCTCTTCACATAGCGCTGCCACTCCACCTGATAGAGGAAGTCCTGAGTAAAGTGGGGGTTGCCGAAAAAGAGCCAGTTCTTGCCCTGTGCCCCTTGGGCCTCCCGCTCCTGCATAAAGGCGCGAAACGGAGCGATACCTGTGCCCGGCCCCACCATGATGATCGGGGTGTCGGGGTTCGCCGGCAGGCGGAAGTTGTCGTTGTGCTCGACGAACACCCGCACCTCGGCCCCCTCCTCCAGTCGGTCGGCCAAATAGGAAGAGGCCGCGCCAGAGCGCAGCGTGCCATCTTGCTGCGGGTAGCGCACCACGCCGACGGTGAGGTGCACTTCATCCTCCACCTCGCTCTGGGCGGAGGCGATGGAATAGAGGCGCGGAGTAAGCGGGCGCAGCAGCCCGATCAGCTGCTCGGCCGTGAGTGCGGTAGGGAAGCGCTTGAGTACATCCACCACTTGGGCAGAGGCCACCAGGGCGTTGATCTGGGCCTTGTCGCCCGCCAGATCTTGGAGCGCCGCATTGCCCGATATATCAGCAAGCCCTGTGATAAAGCCGCCGTGCAGCCGGGTCAGCTCAAAGTGGCGGGTCAGTGCGGCGCGCAAGGTGCCGTGGGCCGTGGCTTCGTCACCGGAAAGCGCGGCCAGGGCCAGCACTTCATCCACTAGCGCCGTGTCGTTGTCAAACCAGACCCCGAGGGCATCGCCCGGCTGATAGTGGAGGCCGGACGCCTCCAGACTGATCTCGATGTGGCGGATATCCTTGGTGGAATCCCGGCCGGTGATTTTCTGATTCACCGACAGCCTGGCCGGGAAGGGGTTCTCCTTGCCGAACTGGCTGTGGCCGACTGCCTGAGCGACGCTGCCCGCCACGCAGGCTGTGGCCGCCCCCCCCAAAGTTGCCGCCAGTGAAGTGAGCGCCTGCTCGCCCCAGCTCGCAGCTGCCGCCTGATAATCCACGTCGAGCAGGGCACTTTCCACCACTCGCTCCCCGCCGGCCTTGGCGAGGAAGGTGTCGAAGTCCTTGGCCGTCTGGCAGAAGAATTCATAGGAGCTATCCCCCAGCCCGAGTACGGCGAACTTGAGGCCGTCGAGCTTGCCGAGCTTGCCCTTTTTCAGCTGCTCGTGCAGATCCACCGCGCTCTCGGGCGGCTCGCCCTCGCCATAGGTGCTCACCACCACCAGCAGGTGGCTCTCCTTCTTGAGCTGCTTAGGCTTGTAGTCGGACATGGCGGTCACGCTGACCGAGATCCCCTTGTCGGCCGCCAGCTTGCGTAAGCTCTCGGCGACGCCTTTAGCGTTACCGGTCTGGGAGCCGTAGAGGATGGTCAGGGAGCCGGACGCGGCAGCCGGGGCCGCCGCTGCGGGTGCGACGCCGCCCTGAGAGAGGCCGTAGAGGTAGCCACTAACCCAGGCCAGCTGCTGGACGTTGAGGCCGGATAGCACCTGGGAGAGCTGCTGCTGCTGCTCATCCGACAGGGGAGAGATACCCTTCAAAGACATAGCTCACTTCTTCCATGGACAGGTTTTTGGGCAGCCTACCCCTCGCTATGAATAACAACAAAGAATAAAAAAGCATTCTTTAGATCTGAAAATGGATATTGGCAGGCTCACCACAGGGCAGCCGACCCAGCAGCTTTCTGCTATGGTAGGGCCCTCAATCACCCCAGTGAGGATTTGCCGTGTTGGAGCAGTACGACGCCCTGATTTTCGATCTCGATGGCACCCTGGTGGACTCCATGCCCCTGCATCTGGATGCCTGGGAGCAGACCGCCGCCGAATTTGGCCTCCCCTTCGATCGCGCCCGCCTCAATGCCATGGGCGGCATTCCGACCCGCAAAATCGTCGCCCTGCTGGCCGCCGAGCACGGCCTCGACATCGATCTGGACGCCTTTACCCGCCGCAAGGTGGCGCTCTATGTGGCCAACATCGACCAGGTGCAGGTCTATCCCCAGATGTGGGAGCTGGTCAAGAGCCAGCATGGCAAACGCCCCATGGGGGTTGGCACCGGCTCGTCACGCCAGCACGCCGAGCAGATCCTGCGCCAGACGGGTCTGGCCGACTACATGGGGGCCTTGGTGAGCGCCGATGACGTGGAGCACCACAAGCCCAATCCCGACACCTTTCTTCAGGTGGCCGAGCAGCTCGGCGCCAACCCGGCGCGCTGCCTGGTCTTCGAAGATACCGAGATAGGTCTGCAAGCCGGCCGCGCCGCTGGCATGGCCACCGTGCTGGCCTGCCAGGGTGAGCTGCAATTCCCGGCTTAAGCTTCCGTCCTATCGACAAAAAAGGAGCGGCCTCGCCGCTCCTTTTCACTCCACCGACTCGCCGGCCCCCGCCTGGTTCTCGTCGGCCGGCGGCTCGCCCCGCCCCTCTGGCTTGGCAAATCCCTTGCTCGCCATGCAGCTGTCAAAGTCCTCACCGCCCGGTCTGCCGCTCTCCTTGCAAGCGTTGAAGGCCGCCTTCATCTCGGCCGATATTTGGGGCAGATCGTCCGGTGGCGTGGGGCGCGTCGCCTCAGCGGCAACCGCACCAAAGGCGCAGAGGGACATGAGCAGGGGCAATGCAATCTTCATGATGCGACTCCTCGCAGAGAGTGAATGGTTCTGAATCCTGGTGCACTTTGTCTAGGCCATCTGGGTGGCGTCGCCATGGTAGCGAAAGGCGCACAGCGGCACCGTCAAGGAGGCGTAAAGATTGTGGCGTGAACGAGCAAAGAGGGGCGCCCCGCGACGGGGCACCCGGCATCACATGACGTTGGTGGATTCGAAAATCTTGTCGGCCGAGGCTTCAACGAAGCCCGGATAGAGGGTGCCGTCGGCCTGCGGGTAGCGCAGGGCGAACTCGTAGAAACAGCTCGGGATGCGCCTTACCCCATCACTGAAGGCCACCTCGGCCTTGTCAGCCATGGTGGCGGACTGCTCCAGCATCACTTGGGGGTCCCCCTTCACCTCGCCGCCGACCGTGTTAAGCACGAAACCGGCCTGCTTCAGGGCGGCATTGACCGCCTGGATGGTGTCAAAACCGGGCAACCGGTTGATGCTGACGGTGAAGTGGTTGGCACGGTAGCCCCAGGCCGCCAGCCAGGCGGCATACTCACTCTCGGCAAGCAGGGTCTGGTAGTCGCCATGGGAGATAAGCCAGGGGGCGCCGGTGTAGAGAAACACCGGGGAGTCGGTCAGGTGATCCGGCATCTGCGCCACCAGGGAGTGAATGATGGCCTGCGCCTGAGGCGACAGCTCCTCCACCTTCAGTTCGCTGATAAATACCTTGGGGGCATCTGGATCGCGGTGTTCGAAGTGCTTGGCATAAAGCTTCTTGGCCTTGAACACATACTGCCCCTTCTCCTCATAGCCCAGCGCCCGGAAGTGGGCGGCCAGCTTCTCCAGCCCCACCTTGGGCAGGTTGAAGGTGCGAAATGCCACGTGATCATTGACGATGGGCTCACCGCCACCGAGCAGGGCGTGTACCTGATGGGCGCTCGGTGTCACCTTGATGTAGCTCTCCCACAGATGGCCGAACAGGCTCTCGATATCCTTTTGCATCTCTCTCTTCCTTTGCTTGCGGGGTACAAACCGGGGCGCCGGCTTGGGGCGCCCCTGATCATCTTCAGAAATGCAGGCCGGGGGACAGCTGATCCGGCAAGGTGGCCTTGCCGTCCTCGACCGAGGCGACCGGATAGGCGCAGTAATCCGCCGCATAGTAGGCGCTGGCGCGGTGGTTGCCCGACGCACCGATGCCGCCAAACGGGGCGGCGCTGGAGGCCCCGGTGATCGGCTTGTTCCAGTTGACGATGCCGGCCCGGATGCGCTTGAAAAAGTGCTGCCAGTCCGCTTCGCTATCCCCCAGCAACCCAGCCGAGAGGCCGAAGCTGGTGGCGTTGCCCATATCGATGGCGGCATCGAAGTCGGTGTAGCGGATCACTTGAAGCAGCGGGCCGAAATACTCCTCATCCGGCAGGGATGCCACCGTCGTCACGTCGATGAGGCCGGGGGAGACAAAGCCGGTGCCCGCTTCCAGATGCTTGAGTTCGAGCAGGGGCACGCCGCCCAAACTCTTGAGATGCTGCTGGGCCGCCACCATGCCAAGCGCCGCCTTCTCGCTGATCATGGCGCCCATAAAGGGCTGCGCCTCATCATCGTAATGGCCGACCTTGATCTGGGCGACCACCTCCAGCAGCCGCTTGAGCAGGGCATCGCCCCGCGCCCCCTCCTCGATGAACAGACGGCGCGAGCAGGTGCAGCGCTGGCCCGAGGTGACAAAGGCCGACTGCACGATGGCATGCACGGCGCCGTCGATGTCGCTCACCCCCTTGACGATAAGCGGGTTGTTGCCGCCCATCTCGAGGGCCAGGATCTTGCCCGGCTGGCCGGCGTACTGCTGGTGCAGCAGATGGCCGGTGCGCGACGAGCCGGTGAAGAACAGCCCGTCGATGCCGGGGTGGCCGGCCAGCGCCTTGCCGGTGTCGACCTCCCCCTGCACCAGGTTGATGACGCCGGCCGGCAGGCCGGCCTCCTGCCAGATCTTGAGGGTCGCCTCGGCCACCAGCGGGGTCAGCTCGGAGGGCTTGAACACGACCGTGTTGCCGGCAATCAGAGCCGGCACTATGTGGCCGTTGGGCAGATGGCCGGGGAAGTTATAGGGGCCGAACACCGCCACCACCCCGTGGGGCTTGTGGCGGACAAAGGCCCTGGCGCCCGGCATGGGGTTTTCGACGGTGCCGGTGCGCTCGTCGTGGGCGCGGATGGAGATGGCCACCTTGCCCTGCATGGCCGCCACCTCGGTGCGGGTCTCCCACAGGGGCTTGCCGGTCTCGCTGGCGATGGTCATGGCCAACGCCTCCTTGTGCTCACCGAGCAGCTCGGCGAAACGGGTGGCAATCGCCACCCGCTCCTCGAGCGGACGATCGCCCCAGTGGTAGAAGGCGGCGCGCGCCGCCTTAACCGCAGCGTCCACCTGGGCGGCACTGGCGGCCTGACCGCGCCAGATCACCCGATTCTTGGCCGGATCGACCGAGACGAATTCTGTTCCTTCACCGGCCAGCCACTGGCCATCGATCAACTGTACGTTCATTCCATGTCTCCTGAGGGAAGGCGGGGCCTGCGGCCCCGCCCATCGCAGTCACTCGAGCTCAACAGCCCGCACCGTGTCACCGTCTTGCACCTTGAGGGCGGCGGCCATCTTGGCCGGTAGGATCGCCTCATGGGTCTCTGGGTTGACGCCGATGGAGCCATAACAGGCGCGGTACTGGCCGAAACGGGTATTGCAGATGAGGAAGGTATGCCCACCGATGGGATCGCCCACCTGGACCGTCAGCCGCCGGCTGCGGCGCACGCTGCGGATATTGTGCAGCTCGCACTCGACGGCGGGGCCGGCGTCAAAGATGTCGACGTAGCCACGATTCACGAATCCCTCGTTGTGCAGCATCCTGATGGCGGGCCGGGTCTTCTCGTGGGTCTTGCCGATGACGGCGCGCGCCGCGTCGGAGAGCAGGTTCACGTAGATGGGGTACTTGGGCATCAACTCGGCGATGAAGCGCTTCTTGCCGATCCCGGTCAAATAATCCACGGTCGGAAAGTCGAGGGAGAAGAAGTGGGTCTGCAACCACTCGTAGAAAGGGCTGTGGCCGTTCTGATCCGAGACGCCGCGCATCTCGGCAAAAATGGTGTTATCAAACAGCTCAGGGTGCTCGGCCAGGAACAGGAAACGGTGCTTGGAGAGCAGCCGGCCATTGAGCCCCTCGCGGGCGCACTCACGTAGAAACAGGGTGCAGATCTCGGTGCTCCCCGTGTAGTCGTTGGAGAGGGTCAGGGTCTCGACCACGTTATAGATGCCGAGTTTGGGCGAGGAGTGCACCACCTTGCCGATGTGGTAGTTGTAAAAGGGTTGAGAGAGGCCGACTGCCGCGTCGATGGCGCTGGTGCCCACCATCTCTCCGGTTTCGAGATCCTCGGCGACGAAGAAGTAGAGGCACTCTCCCTTGCCGGCGGGCTTATCGGAAAAAGTCTGGGTGGAGGCGTCTATCTTGCGCTGTAGCAGCTCGTCGTTGACCGGTAACGAGGTCATGCCGGTGCCGGATTCAATGGCGCAGGTTTTGAGTCCTGCGAAGTCGCGCTGCTCGATGGGACGAATAACCAACATGAATGACAACTCCCTTGATTGACGACAGGCGGGGCTCCCGGCTCCTGCCAGGAGTGGCTCCCCGCCTCAATTCAGGATCAGGCGCCGACGACCTGGGCTACCGCCTTCTCGAAGCGGGCCAACCCTTCACGGATATCCTCTTCAGGCACGATAAGCGAAGGCGCAAAGCGCACTACGCTGGCTCCCGCCACCAGAACCAGCAAGCCTTGATCGATGGCGGCCAGCAGGAAGTCGCGAGAGCGGCCCTTGAAATCTTCGTTGAGCACGGCGCCGAGCAACAGCCCCTTGCCACGCACCTCGCTAAAGCAGTGATACTTGGCGTTGATCGCCTCCAGCCCTTGCCGTATCAGTTGTTCGCGCTGCTTGACGCCGGCCAACACCTGGGGGGTATTGATGATGTCGAGCACGGCCTCGGCCACGGCGCAAGCGAGCGGGTTACCGCCATAGGTGGAGCCATGGGTTCCCACCTTGAAGTGGGCGGCGATGGCGGTGGTGGTCAGCATGGCGCCGATTGGGAAGCCGCCCCCGAGCGCCTTGGCGCTGGTGAGGATGTCAGGGGTGACACCGAGCCCCATATAGGCAAACAGCTCGCCGGTACGCCCCATGCCGGACTGCACTTCGTCAAACACCAGCAGCGCCTTGTGTTTGTCACACAGGGCACGAACCCCCTTGGCGAACTCGTCGGTCGGGCTGATGATGCCCCCCTCCCCTTGCAGCGGCTCCATCACCACGGCGCAGGTGTTGTCGGAGATCACCGCCTCAAGCGCGGCCAGATCGTTATAGGGCACATGGGTAATGTCGCCCGGCTTGGGGCCGAAACCATCGGAATAACACGCCTGCCCCCCCACGCTGACGGTGAAGAAGGTACGACCGTGGAACGCCTGGGTGAAGGCGATGATCTGGGTCTTGTGGGCACCGTAGGTGTCGATGGCGTAGCGACGAGCCAGTTTGAGGGCCGCCTCGTTGGCTTCGGCGCCGGAGTTGCAGAAGTAGATCTTCTCGGCGAAGGTGGCGGCCACCAGCTTCTTGGCCAGGCGCAGCGCCGGCTCGTTGGTCATCACATTGGAGAGATGCCAAAGCTGCTCGCCCTGAGTCTTGAGGGCTTCCACCAGCTTGGGATGGCAATGGCCGAGGCCGCTGACGGCGATACCGGCGGCGAAATCCACATATTCGCGACCTTCCTGATCCCAGACACGTGAGCCTGCACCACGCACCGGGATGATCTTGGCCGGTGCATAGTTGGGAACCATCACTTCATCAAACACTTCACGTGTCACCTGCACTGACATAGCGTTCTCCTTGTCGTTGACAAACAGAATAATTGTTCGCCAAAAAAGTTAAATCCGTGTAAACACGGCGGAATTATCACAAAAAAAAAGTAAAATGTCTGCAACCTAACGGGTTAGGGCACACAATGTTCGATACGCCCTGACAAAATAGGCACCTCCATTGCATAACGGAGCATGCCATCTTGGCAAGGGTCAATTTGGCTGGTGTGATAAGTGAATAAAACGTCAGGAGAAGAAATTTCGTCTAGGTGCTTGATTTGTGGCATAGATCACGGAAATCGCCTATCTGGACAGGAAATTTGCTAACAATTCATGCCCCTGCTGGCTGAGTATGCTTTCCGGATGGAACTGAACCCCTTCGACATCGAGAACTCGGTGGCGCAGCCCCATGATCTCGTCAAAACGGCCCTGCTCGTCGACGCTCCAGGCCGTGACCTCTAGGCAGTCTGGCAGTGAATCCCGCTCCACCACCAGCGAGTGATAGCGGGTGACCGTCAGCGGATCGGCCAGTCCACGGAACACACCGCCACCGTTGTGGCGAATCGCCGAGGTTTTGCCATGCATCACCTGACGCGCCCGCACCACCTTGGCACCAAATACCTGGGCCAGCGACTGGTGGCCAAGGCACACCCCGAGGATCGGCAACCGCCCGGCCAAGTGTTCGATGGCGGCAAGTGAGATGCCGGCCTCATTAGGAGTGCATGGACCAGGGGAGATCACCAGATGGTCCGGCCCCATGGCCTCGATCTCAGCCAGGGTGATGGCATCATTGCGGCGCACCGCCACTTCGGCACCAAGGGCACCGAAGTACTGCACCAGATTCCAGGTAAAGGAGTCGTAGTTATCGATGAGCAGCAACATGAAAGGAAACCACCTGATGACAAGATGACGAGGAAGCGCAAGCGCCATTGTGCTCAGACCATATAAGCCGAGACTGGCGCAACGAGGCGGGAATTCTCGCATAATCGCTTCCTGCTGCGCCATCGTGTGTCGACTAGAGGTATATATTCGATTCGTGAACAACGGCCTAATGCAACCATTCTATCCCCTGACCTCACAGTGAGCGGACACAGGGAATACGCATTAATCCATTCGAATAATGGCAGTTATTATTTTCATCAATAGGGTTATATAACGACTAGCCACCATTAAAACAATAATGCCTCATATGAGAGTTTCATATTTATTATGACTCAAAGCGACACTCTCATATTAGGTAAAGACCCCCAGCGCCCCATCCTATGGCAATAGGGCGTGGATAAAGCAACCGGTAACGATTCAGCGATCCAGCAGACGCCCTTGCTCTAATTCGCGCTCACGCTGACACTCAGCCAGGTAGATAGCGGCTGCGATACTCGGTGCCGTATGATGGCGGTCAATGGCGTTGGACACCATCAATTGCAACGTATTGAGATTCTTGGCTCTGCGAAACTTACGCAACCAGTGTCCCTTATCTTCCAGCTCTTGGACTGGCACATCAATTTGAACTGTCATATTACTCAGTCAGTGAATAAAAATAATTAAATATGTAATTAAAGTGCTCAGGACAGTGCACTTAAATACTGGGGGAAATATAAAAACATAAAAAGAAAGCCGGCTATCTACCCGGCTATCTTCGACTACACCTTCCCAGTATGTCAGGCTCGAGGAACGAAGCCGATCACATCATATACCTTGGTCAGGGTTTTTTCAGCCCTTTCACGCGCCTTTTGTGCTCCGTTGGCGAGGATGGAGAGCAGCAGCGGCTCATCTTGACGCAATTCATGGAAACGCGCCTGCATCGGCTCAAGCAGGGCCACCACCGCATCGGCACACTCGCCTTTGAGATGACCATACATCTTGCCATCGAAGTGTTCGACCAGCTCAGGGATGGAGCGACCGGTGGCACCGGACATCAAGGTCAGCAGGTTCGACACCCCCGGCTTGTTCTCCACATCGAAGCGCACCACGGGCGGGTTATCGGAGTCGGTCACCGCACGCTTGATCTTCTTGGCAATCTGCTTGGGATCTTCCAGCAAGCCGATGAAGTTGGCCTCGTTGTCGTCAGACTTGGACATCTTCTTGGTCGGCTCTTGCAGGCTCATCACCCGCGCCCCTTCGGTCGGAATGAAAGGCTCGGGCATGGTGAAGACATCGCCATACAGGTTGTTGAACCGGTACGCCACATCGCGGGTCAGCTCCAGATGCTGTTTCTGGTCATTGCCGACCGGCACCTGATTGGCCTGATAGAGCAGGATATCGGCCGCCATCAGCACCGGATAACCAAACAGGCCGACGTTGACGTTGTTCTCGTAGCGGGCCGACTTGTCCTTGAACTGGGTCATGCGCGACAGCTCGCCCATCTGGGTGTAGCAGTTGAGGATCCAGCCCAGCTCGGCATGCTGCGGCACATGGGATTGAATGAAAACCGTGCTCTTCTCGGGATCGACGCCGACCGCCAGATAGAGGGCGGCGGCATCCAAGCAGGCCTTGCGCAGCGCCTGCGGATCCTGGCGCACAGTGACGGCGTGCAGATCGACGATGCAGTACAGGCAGTCATAGTCATCCTGCATGTTGACCCACTGGCGCAGGGCGCCCATGTAGTTGCCGATGGTCAGCTGGCCCGAGGGCTGGGCGCCGCTCAGTACGATTGGTTTAGCCATAGTGAATGCGTTCCTGTATCAGCCCGGCAGAAGGGTATCCAGCCCGGCGAAGTGTTCAAAGACCCAGTCAGGGTCGGAGTCCGCGATGGGACGTCCGTAGTTATAGCCATAGGTGAGCCCCACCACCTTCATGCCGGCCGCCTTGGCCGCCAGCACGTCATTCTCGGAGTCCCCCACCATCAAGGTTCGCTCGGTCGCCACCTGCAACTCATGGCAGGCATGCAGCAGCGGGGCCGGGTGGGGCTTTTTCTCGGGCAGGCAGTTGCCACCGAGCCAGAGGGCAAAGTGGCGGGCGATACCGAGGGCCTCCAGAATCGGTGCCACGAAGGCACTCGGCTTGTTGGTCACCACGGCGAGGTGGTAACCGGCTGCGTCGAGGCGGGCCAGCGTCGAGGCAACGCCATCATACATACCCAACCCTTCCAGCAGACAAGCCTGGTAGTGGCGACCAAACGCGGCGCGGGCGGTGGCAAATTGATCCTCTTTCGCCCCCGCATTGGCCAGGGCGCGCTGCACCAGCTTGTCGGCACCGTTGCCAACCCAGGTGCGCACCAAGCCTTCTGGCACCTCGGCAAAGCCACATTCGACCAGCATACGGTTGACGGCCAGCGCCAGCTGCGGGGCGCTGTCGATCAAGGTGCCATCCAAATCGAACAGCACCAGATCAAACGGGCGCTCAGCGGCGGACATGAGCCAGCTCCGCGCGCATCTGATCGATCACCGCCTTGTAGTCCGGCTTGCCGAAGATGGCGGAGCCCGCCACAAACATGTCGGCGCCGGCCTCGGCGATCTCGCGGATGTTGTCGACCTTGACGCCGCCATCGATCTCGAGACGAATGTCACGGCCACTCTCGTCGATGAGACGGCGCACTTGGCGCAGCTTGTCGAGGGTGCCGGGAATGAAGCTCTGACCGCCAAAGCCCGGGTTGACCGACATCAGCAGGATCACATCCAGCTTGTCCATCACGTACTCGAGGCAATGGAGCGGGGTCGCCGGATTCAGCACCAAGCCGGCCTGGCAGCCCTGCTCCTTGATGAGACCGAGAGTACGGTCAACGTGCTCGGAGGCTTCCGGGTGGAAGGTGATGAGGGAGGCTCCGGCCTTGGCAAAATCGGGGACAATGCGATCGACCGGCTTGACCATGAGGTGGACATCGATGGGCGCCTCAATGCCGTAGCTGCGCAGCGCCTGGCACACCATGGGACCGATGGTCAGGTTGGGGACGTAGTGGTTATCCATCACGTCGAAATGGACCACGTCGGCACCGGCAGAGAGCACCTTGGCCACATCCTCACCCAGACGGGCGAAGTCGGCAGAGAGGATTGAGGGGGCAATCAGAAAATCGTTCATCGGCGTCATCCATTGGCAGCTAGGCAAAAAAGCGGCGCAATTTTACCGCAAACCCGCTGGCGAAACGAGGCCGAATCACAGGACCTGGATCACGTCCGCCTGCGGTTCTTCAGGGTACCAGCCCTGCTCTGGCGAAATGCCGGGAGGATAGAGCGCCAACAGCTCGGCCACCTTGTTGCGTCCGTTGCCATTGCGACTGATGGTGCGCTTGACCTGCACCTCATCGAGACGGGCCCCACGATAGAGCTCACGGGTCAGCTCGATGTCATGGTTGCTGATGAGTACAGGGACCCCCTTCTCGGCCGCCGTGTGACGGGCCAGACGAGCCAGCACCGCCTGATCATCCAGGGTGAAGCCACCGGCCGCGTAGCTGGTGAAGCTGGCCGTGGTGGAGAGCGGTGCATAGGGAGGATCGCAATAGATGACCCAGTCCGATTCGGCGCGCCCAATGGCCTCGGCATAGCTCTCGCAGATGAAGGTGGCTTTCTGGGATTTCTCGGCAAACAGCCACAGCTCTTTCTCGGGAAAGTAGGGCTTTTTGTAAGAGCCGAAGGGCACATTGAAGCCCCCCTTCTTGTTGTAGCGGCACAGGCCGTTGAAGCCGTGCCGGTTCAGATAGAGAAACAACTGGGCACGCTCGAAACTGTCGCGCGTGGCATTGAACTGGGTTCGCAGCCGGTAGTAGGCCACCTTGTTGTTGAACTCAGGATCAAACCAGCGGCGCGCCTCCGCAATCAGGCGATCTGGCGTCAGCTTGAGGTGGTTGTAGAAACCGATGAGATCCGGATTGATGTCGTTGAGAACGTACTCGTCAAAATCGGTGTTGAGAAACACCGAGCCGGCGCCGACAAACGGCTCGAGTAACACGCGCCCCTCGGGCAGACGTTCGGCGATCGCTTCGACCAAGGAGAACTTGCCTCCGGCCCATTTCAGGAAGGCGCGTGTTTTTTTCATGGAGATCCGATGCGTGGAGTGAGGCCAGAAAGGGGGCGAAGTTTACCCCCTTTTCCGGGCTATTTCTTCAATTCTTTCTTCACTTGGGCGAATGACTTGGGCCACGGTTGCTCCTTGAGCAGTGCCGGCGGTAACATGCGGATGGCCGCTCGCGCCTGCTCCAGCGAGGCGTGATCCCCTTGCAGCACCA
This sequence comes from Aeromonas simiae, assembly GCF_014892695.1. Lineage (NCBI taxonomy): Bacteria > Pseudomonadati > Pseudomonadota > Gammaproteobacteria > Aeromonadales > Aeromonadaceae > Aeromonas > Aeromonas simiae. Next base: position 485,911 of record NZ_CP040449.1, on the reverse strand, counting down.
CATACCATGGGCTGCCGCGGAACTGGGTCTGGTAAACCCAGACCTTGCCGCCAAGCTGATGGGTAGACACAAATGCCTCAACCGCCTTTAGATTGCTGGCCCCCATCAGTTGCACACTGAAATGGCGGCTGCTTTTCTGGTTGAGGGTGCTCGCCGGCGTCAACGCAACTCGAGTGGCCGCAGTCGGCGTGGCAACCGCAGTGGCCGCCGGCTTGTTGGCCTTCACCACCGGCTTGGGGGCCTCTTGGACAGCGGGCTTGCTCTCGCGGTGCTCTGCGGGCGGCGTCACCGCCTGCTTGCTCGGCACCACCGCCTGCTCGACCTCGGCCGGCAGCGCGCCGCTAGCCGGACGCGTTTTCATCAGCTGTTGCACCACCTCGTCACCGATGACGACGCGGCGCCCTTCATAGTTCTGGCTTTGCGCCGTGATGGTGTCACCTTCGACCTGGTTCGGCAGCGCCGGCTGCTCACTCTTCCACGCACCGGCAGGAGCAGCGGCAGAGCCACCCTCAAGGGTCGGCTGACCTTCGCCTTGCACCGGGGTCTCGGGAACAGGAGGCGGCAAAGTGCCAGCAGGCTGCTCCACCTTGGGCTCCACCGGCTCGTCGGTGCCCATGATGCCGGGAACCAAGTAGGTGAGCGCCAGTAAACCAAGGGCAACACCGGCCAGTACGAGGGCGGCCTTGCGAATAGGAAAGGGTTCTGGGCGTTTACGCGGGCGTCTGTCAGTCATCAGATCCTCCAAAAACGTCATGATGGTTCCGGGATGACCGCCGGCTCGGGCCAGGATCTCCGTCACCTTCTCCTTGGTCAGCAGCAGGGAAGGTACCTTGAGCTGATTACCCTTTTCGTAGAGAAATATTTTCTGTTCGGGGGCGCTCAGAGGCGCCACCTCCAGTTCCAGGGCCGGTATGGTGCGCCCCTTGAGCCGGGTGATCTGCTGTCGGCACCAAGTGTCTCGCCCCGTCACCACAATGGCAAGACGATGCGGCACCGCCAGCGCATCATTGGTCAGCATCAATGCCCACAGCTCCCCCAGCAACTCTTGCGGCAGGAGGTCGATGTTATCGAGCAGGATCACGCAGTGCTGCGTCGTTCCCTGCATCATGCGCAGGAAACTATCAGCAAGGGCATCGGCCGGATTGAAAAGCGGGGTGGGCACAACTTGCCGCAGCAAGACCTCACGAACCTGCTCCATCTTCATGGAGGGGTTCGCAACGAGGGTGATGAGACGCAGTGACTCAGGCAACTGCTCATGCAGTCGCTCGAGCAAGGTGGAACGGCCGGAACCTGCACGCCCACAGAGGAGAACAAAGGGATTATTAAATTCAATCAGATGCTGCAACCGCTCCACCAGCTGACGCTGGCTCGGCAGCTGTAGCTGCTTATGGTCAGCCACGGGAACCTTCGATCACTTGCATCAACTGATCCTCTGTTACGCTAGCGACAACCTCGGCACGGCCAAGACCTGCGGGCAGTACGAGTCGCAAACGCCCCTCCAGCACCTTTTTGTCACGACGCATGTGATGGATGAACTCATTAAATCCCATCTCCTGCGGTGCATGCACCGGAAGGTGTGCAGCTAGCAGCAGACGGCGCACCTGTTCACGCTCGGACTCCGTCATCATGCCACACAGCACCGCAGTATCCGCAGCCAGCATGGTACCGGCAGCGACGGCTTCACCGTGCAGCCAGTTGCCATACCCCATCTCGGCTTCAATGGCATGACCAAAGGTGTGACCCAGATTGAGCAGAGCACGAACCCCGGACTCGGTCTCATCTTCGGCCACGACTTCCGCCTTGATAGCACAGCAACGCAGGATAGCCTGGGTCAGGGCCGGGCCATCCAAGCTCTGCAACCGGGCCATGTTCTGTTCCAGCCAAGAGAAGAAATCGCGATCCCAGATGATGCCATATTTGATCACCTCGGCCATGCCTGCGGCGAATTCACGCTCAGGTAAGGTGGCGAGGCAGTGGGTATCGATAATGACAGCCTTGGGCTGATAGAAGGCGCCAATCATGTTCTTGCCAAGCGGATGATTGACGGCCGTTTTGCCTCCCACGGAGGAGTCAACCTGGGAGAGCAGAGTGGTTGGCACCTGGATGAAGGGCACACCGCGCTGATAACAGGCAGCCGCAAACCCCACCAGATCACCGATGACCCCGCCCCCTAACGCGATCAACGTGGTATCGCGACCATGATTGCCCTCCAGCAGGGCCGCCATGACACGTTCAAAGGTGGCGAGGCTCTTGTGAGCCTCACCATCGGGCAGAATCAGGGTATCCACACGGTAGTCGCCAAGCTGGGCTAGCACCGTCTCCAGATAGAGAGGGGCCACGGTCTCGTTAGTCACGACCATGACTCGCTTACCCTTGATGACCTGACGATAGAGTTCCGGCTGCGTCAGCAGGCCGGCACCTATTGATATGGGGTAGGAACGCTCACCCAGTTCAACGACCAACCTTTCCATGGTATATCCCCGATTACATGCCTATCAGTTTGACGATTTGGTTAGCAACGATCTTGGCGCTTTGCTCGTCGGTTTGTACCACAAAGTCCGCCACCTCTTCATAAAGAGGGTTACGCTCCTCGGCCAGACGCTCGAGCACCTCACGCGGGGGCTCTTCGGTTTGCAGCAGAGGCCGCCGCTTGTCGCGCTGGGTTCGTGCCAGTTGCTTCTCAATGGGGGTCTCGAGATAGACAACGATACCGCGCGCAGAGAGACGATTACGCGTCTCACGGCTCTTGATGGCACCGCCACCCGTCGCCATCACTATGCCCTGTAACTCGGAGAGCTCGCCAATCACGCGCTCTTCGCGTACTCGAAAACCCTCTTCGCCTTCTACATCAAACACCCAGCTGATATCGGCACCACTGCGGCGCTCGATCTCCTGATCAGAGTCGTAAAACTCCATGTGCAGCTGTTCAGCCAGATGTCTGCCGATGGTGCTCTTGCCCGCACCCATGGGCCCTACCAGGAAGATATTGCGTTTCTCAGCCATGTTTTTTCGTTAGTTATTACACACTGTAAGACCCCGGAAAACAGAGCTCCGGGATACCGATGAACCTCATCTTGCGATGGATCAGACGCGGGATTATCTCAGGTGAGCGGGGGACTGGCAACCGGACAACCTAACGCCCCGTCTGCGTTGGGGCGTTAGGTTATAAGTCATTCGTATTCAGGTAGCAAAGGAATTAAAGATTATCGGCCACGATTCTCGGGGTCACGAAGATGAGCAGCTCGCGCTTTTTGTTTTCGCTGACGGTCTTCTTGAACAGGATACCGAGCCCTGGAATATCCCCCAACAGAGGCACTTTGCTGATGTCATTTTTGATAGTCTGCTGATAGATCCCCCCCAGTACCAATGTCTCGCCGTTGTCCACCAGCACCTGGGTCGTGATCGACTGGGCATTGATGGATACCGCGTCCCCCGTTCCCGTCGGCACCGTTTCACCCTTGGTATCCTGCGTCACGGTCAGATCGAGGATAACCCGATTATCGGGGGTAATTTGCGGCGTCACTTTGAGACTCAACACGGCTTTCTTAAACGTCACCGATGTCGCCCCACTGGAGGAGGACTCCACGTAAGGGATCTCGGTTCCCTGCTCAATCAGGGCCGGTTTCTGGTTGGCCGTGGTGACCCGCGGGCTGGCGATGATCTCAGCCTTGCTCTCCTTTTCCAGTGCGGAGAGTTCCAGATCAAGCAGGGTGCCATCGGCAAGCCGGGCGACCTGGAAGGCAATCGTACCCGCCGCGTTGGCCACGGGCAGATTCACGTTGAGGCGATCATCTGCATTGGGGCGGGTAATGGTGCTGCCGCCATCGTTGTTGCCGGAGCCATCGTTACCTTCAATCGAGCCAGAGGTACTGTTGCCATGACCGTCGTTCTTGGTGACCCCCCAACGAACACCAAGCTGCTCATCAAAGCCGTCATCAATGGTCACCATCCGAGCCTCGATCACTACTTGCTTGACCGGAATATCGAGCATATCGAGCATGCGCCGTACATTGGCCAGCACTTCAGCCGTATCCTTGATGACCATGATATTGGTGCGTTCATCCACGCTCACCGCCCCCCGATTCGACAGCAACTTGGTCTTCTCGGACGAGAGCAGTGCTGCCACCTCGCTGGCCTTGGCGTAGTTCACCTGCAAGTATTCAGTTTCAAGCGGTGCTAGATCAGCCACCTGAGTGCGATTTTCCAATTGCTGCTTTTCACGAGCTGCAATCTCTTCAGCCGGAGCAACCAGCAGGATGTTGTTGTCGAGTCGCTTATCGAGCCCCTTAACCTTGAGGATCACATCCAGTGCCTGCTCCCATGGCACCCCATCTAGGCGTAGTGTGATGTTGCCGTTAACAGTATCCGTCGTCACCAGATTGAAATTATTAAAATCGGCGATCAGTTGCAGCACTGTCCTCACAGGGATATTTTGAAAATTCAATGAGATTGGCTTACCACCATACTTCTTGGCCACCTGGGTGCTAGGAAGCTTCTTGTCGACCTGAATAATGAAGAGGTTCTCGGCCTGATCGTAGCGATAGTCAAAAGCCCCGTTAATGCTCAGCTCAAAGCGCGTATCCTTCCCCTGACGAAATGCCTCTATCCGAGTCACCGGTGTCGCAAAATCGGCGACCTCCATAATATTTAGCCACTCGTCCGGTAACTGGGTACCAAAAAACTTCGCGATCACCTTCTGTCCCTGGGCGCTGATGTCCATGGCCGAGGCGCTATTTTCAAGGCGCACCAGAAACTCACCCCGGCCATCCTTGCCGCGACGAAAATCCAAATTGCGTACCGCATTGAAAAATCCCTGAGCCCCGCTGGCAGCGGCCGTTCGCGAGGGATGGCTGGGCATGGCATCAACAGATGGCATGGTCGCGCGTGCAGGCAATGGCTTAGCCAAAGAGGCCGTAGCCACACTCGGGGAAGCCGCGGGCACAGGCTGCGCTGGCTCAGAGCTCCCCATGGAGATACGCACCAGTGACCCCTGTAGATTGGCCCCTTGAAGATCCAGACACTTCGCCCCTCTTAACTTAAGAGGTAGTCTTGGAGCTATGTTCAGTACTAGTCACAACGAGAAGATGGTCGAAGTGTTAACAGGGGCCGAGCGCCGTCGACGCCGGACTCCACAAGAAAAGATCGCCATCGTGCAGCAGACCTTTGAGCCCGGGATGACCGTCTCTCATGTTGCTCGCTTGCACGACGTCAACGCAAACCAGCTTTTCAAATGGCGTAAGCAATTCCAAGAAGGGTCTCTCACGGCGATCACCGCCGGTGAGGATGTTGTTCCTGCTTCCGAGTTGGCTGCTGCCATCAAGCAGATCCGAGAGCTTCAGCGTCTGCTCGGGAAGAAGACCATGGAGAACGAGATCCTCAAAGAAGCCGTGGAGTATGGTCGAGCAAAAAAATGGATTGCGCATGCGCCCTTGTTGCCGGGGGACGACGATTAAGTGCTGTGAGCCAGGCTCTTAATGTATCGCGTGCGCAGCTATCCGTTCGTGTTCATCGAAAACCGGGTTGGCAAGATGGTCGTCATCATCGCCAGCGTGATGATGCAGCCTTACTTGGCCGTATCATGGAGGCGATGGCAGAGCTTCCCTCCTATGGCTATCGCCGGGTCTGGGCGCTGTTACGGCGTCAGTCTGAGGCAACAGAACAACCTGTGGTAAACGCTAAGCGGGTATATCGCGTCATGCGCGAACATGGCTTGCTGCTGGAAAGAAAACCAGCTGCACCATTGGCCCAGCAGGCACATAAGGGGCGTGTTGCCGTCAAGGAGAGCAATCGACGGTGGTGCTCAGATGGCTTCGAGTTTCGCTGCGATAACGGTGAAAAACTACGTGTCACGTTCGCCATGGATTGCTGCGATAGGGAAGCGTTGGACTGGGCGGCCAGTACTGGGGGTTACGATAGTGACACTGTGCAAGATGTCATGCTGAGGTCTGTCGAACATCGCTTTGGGGATTCGTTGCCGGCATCACCGGTGGAGTGGCTGACTGATAATGGCTCGGCGTATCGAGCCCATGAGACCCGCGCGTTTGCACGAGAAATCGGGTTGGAGCCCAGAACGACAGCAGTGAGAAGCCCACAGAGTAACGGTATAGCGGAGAGCTTCGTGAAGACGATGAAGCGAGACTATATCGAGATGATGCCAAAACCGGATAGCCGAACAGCGGTAGGCAATTTGGCTATCGCGTTTGAGCATTATAACGAGCACCACCCGCACAGCGCCTTGGGATACCGTTCACCACGGGAATTTCTGCGCAGTCGGGTATCACAACCCTAAGCGGGAAAAAGTGTCTGGACCTATGGGGTCAAATCCACAGAGAGTGAGCATGAGGAATTGGTAAATATCACCTCATATTCTTCTCCATCGTAGCTGATGGTCATACCTTCCTTTTGGGCTACCCCATCCGCGCCGTGGTTAACCGTCAGCGTACCGCTCGCGACGACTCTATCCTCACCCTCCACGCGGTTCGCAACAGAAGATGTGACCTCGGTGACATCAATCGTCGGTACGTCGTCCACTATGGTGATCACCAAGTCTCCCGACGCCGAGTCGCCAGTCTGATCCGCCACCGTGATGGTGATCGACTCTGTCAGCGTGTTATTACCCTCACCCTCCGCATGCGTCTGTGCCCCGCTGAGCGTGTAGGTATAGTTGATGTCGCCACCCTGGATCCCGGTGATCTGCAGCGTCCCCCGCTCGGTGTCGATGCTCACCCCCCCCTCCGGTAGCGTGGCGTTGCCATCGCTATCCAGCGTGAAGGTCTTGTCGCCGATGGTGACGCTCCCCGCCTCCCCATTCAACGTCACCGTGATGGTGCCACTGATGCTCTCGCGATCACCACTCGGGGAACTCCCTTCATCCAGATCGGATTCATAGACGAGGGCGCCCTCTTCACCCACCCCGGGGAACGTGATGGTGGGCACTTGATTGTCCCCCTGCACACTCACCGTGATGGTGGTGGTCGAGGTGTCACCATCCCCATCCTTCAAGGTGTAGGTGAACTGCTCTTCCACCGCCTCGCCGGCCGGAACATCGGCGGTCAGCACATAGTGGTAACTGCCGTCGGCATTGAGGATCAGGGTGCCGTATTGGCCTTGCAGCTCACTCCCCACATTACCAATGACGGGCCCATCCTGCACACCGACCGCCACGCCCATGATCGTCCCGCCGTCGGCACCAAAGCTGTCGTTGTCCAGCACATTGCCGCGACCCTGCCCATCGATTTCCTGTAGGGCTATCGTATCGGCCATCGCCGTCGGCATATCGTCCACTATGGTGATCACCAAGTCTCCCGACGCCGAGTCGCCAGTCTGATCCGCCACCGTGATGGTGATCGACTCTGTCAGCGTGTTATTACCCTCACCCTCCGCATGCGTCTGTGCCCCGCTGAGCGTGTAGGTATAGTTGATGTCGCCACCCTGGATCCCGGTGATCTGCAGCGTCCCCCTCTCGGTGTCGATGCTCACCCCCCCCTCCGGCAGCGTGGCGTTGCCATCGCTATCCAGCATGAAGGTCTTGTCGCCGATGGTGACGCTCCCCGCCTCCCCATTCAACGTCACCGTGACGGTGCCACTGGTGCTCTCGCGATCACCACTCGGGGAACTCCCTTCATCCAGATCGGATTCATAGACGAGGGCGCCCTCTTCACCCACCCCGGGGAACGTGATGGTGGGCACTTGATTGTCCCCCTGCACACTCACCGTGATGGTGGTGGTCGAGGTGTCGCCATCCCCATCCTTCAAGGTGTAGGTGAACTGCTCTTCCACCGCCTCGCCGGCCGGAACATCGGCGGTCAGCATATAGTGGTAACTGCCGTCGGCATTGAGGATCAGGGTGCCGTATTGGCCTTGCAGCTCACTCCCCACATTACCAATGACGGGCCCATCCTGCACACCGACCGCCACGCCCATGATCGTCCCGCCGTCGGCACCAAATCTGTCGTTGTCCAGCACATTGCCGCGACCCTGCCCATCGATTTCCTGTAGGGCTATCGTATCGGCCATCGCCGTCGGCATATCGTCCACTATGGTGATCACCAAGTCTCCCGACGCCGAGTCGCCAGTCTGATCCGCCACCGTGATGGTGATCGACTCTGTCAGCGTGTTATTACCCTCACCCTCCGCATGCGTCTGTGCCCCGCTGAGCGTGTAGGTATAGTTGATGTCGCCACCCTGGATCCCGGTGATCTGCAGCGTCCCCCGCTCGGTGTCGATGCTCACCCCCCCCCTCCGGTAGCGTGGCGTTGCCATCGCTATCCAGCGTGAAGGTCTTGTCGCCGATGGTGACGCTCCCCGCCTCCCCATTCAACGTCACCGTGATGGTGCCACTGGTGCTCTCGCGATCACCACTCGGGGAACTCCCTTCATCCAGATCGGATTCATAGACGAGGGCGCCCTCTTCACCCACCCCGGGGAACGTGATGGTGGGCACCTGATTGTCCCCCTGCACACTCACCGTGATGGTGGTGGTCGAGGTGTCACCATCCCCATCCTTCAAGGTGTAGGTGAACTGCTCTTCCACCGCCTCGCCGGCCGGAACATCGGCGGTCAGCACATAGTGGTAACTGCCGTCGGCATTGAGGATCAGGGTGCCGTATTGGCCTTGCAGCTCACTCCCCACATTACCAATGACGGGCCCATCCTGCACACCGACCGCCACGCCCATGATCGTCCCGCCGTCGGCACCAAAGCTGTCGTTGTCCAGCACATTGCCGCGACCCTGCCCATCGATTTCCTGTAGGGCTATCGTATCGGCCATCGCCGTCGGCACGTCGTCCATCACCATCACCGGCACTTCCAGGGTATGCTCGTTGCCCTGCCCATCCTTGACCACCACCGTCAGCACGTCGCCCTCAAGCTGGTCATCCCAGTCCTTGCTGTGCGTCAGGCTCCCCTTGAGGGTGTAGACCCACTCCCCCTGTGCGTTCTGACTCAGGGTGCCATTGACCGCCCCGCTCACGCTGACCACCGTGTAGCCATCCGGCACGGCGATGATCGCGCTCTCCGAGCCATCTTGCGCCGAGGTCAGCCCCTTCTCATCCACCAGGATGGGGGCGATCTCGGGTGCCTCGCTCTGGCCTATCACTATGGTGACCGACCCCTTGGCCACGTCGCCGTCACCGTCGGTCACCACCAGGACGATCTCCTGCTTCGCCCCTTGCGGCGCGTTCGGCTTGGCCGTGAAGGTAAAGGTGCCCTGCGCGGGATCGAGGGTGACGAACCCGTGCGCTAGCTCCCAGCGTCCGTCTGACAGTAATGTCCCCCCCTCCACCGTCAGGGTCGCCCCGACCGCATCGGCCCCCAGCTCGTGGCTGAAGCTACCATCGACCGCATAGCCCTCGTTCACGCTCAGCTCTGCGTCCGTCACCGTGATGCTCGGTACGTCGTCGACTATGGTGACATCCAGACTGCCGCTGGCGGACTCGCCACGGCTGTCGGTGACGGTCAGTGGGATCGCTTCTAGCAGGGTGTTGTTACCCTCGCCGGGGGCATGACTCTGGGCTTCTTTGAGTTGGTAGGAGTAGGTGATGACGCCATCGCGAATGGCGGTGATATGCAAGGTTCCGGCCCCGGTCTCGATCTGGAGCCCCCCCTCAGGCAGGGTGGCATTACCATCGGCATCCAGGGTGAAGCGCTGATCCCCGATCTGCACCTCACCGCTCAACCCATGGAGTTCGACGCTAAAAGCCCCTTGGATGACCGCCCCTTGTCCGGGTTGATGCGCACTCCCCCCCGCCAGTTCGGCCTCATAAACGGAGTGAACGGCACTGCCGATGCTGGGGGCCCCCATTTCAGGGGCCGGATCTTCCCCGGTCAGGATATCCCGTAGCCCCAGCCAGTCGGGCCTCTCTTCTTCAGTCCCCTTAGCGTAAGCCGTATCAAACCCGGCTTCTGCTAAGGTGGCTCCCCCGTCACGCGCCAATTCGACATAACCACTGTTAGAGGTACCGGCGCCACCGGTTCCCTCGCCAGCCCCCGCCGCCGGGGCATCGAAATTCAAGGTCGGGTCCTCACCTTGGGCAATGGCCTGCTGGAGCTCGGCGATCTCAGGGTCAAGCACTCCCGGCTCACTAGGTTCCCCCCACTCGCCGCTGGATGTCAGCATGACACTCTGATGAGCCACCAACTCGACCAACTGACCAGCTCCATCTCGAGCTTGTAGCAAGCCATCCGCCCCGGTTTCAATCATGCTTCCCGCAGGGAGGCGATCGCCACTGGTCAGCGGTATTCGCTTGCCATCAAGCAGTAGAGAAACCTCGCCATGGGCCGCCGTGACAACCGCCCCCTGCAACTGAGTTACCGTATCCATCATGCTGTTTCCTTGTTGTTAGCTACATACCAACAAAAATATCAAAAACAGCATTTAATACCATGTACCTTTCCTGCCTTAGACCCAAAAAGAAACGTGACACCTTTCAACTAAATCGAAATATTAAACATGAGTTGAAAATCGATATTTTTAACTAGAGTTTCATTCAGGTTCTGTACTGGTTATCGCCAAACGGATTCACGGCGGGCGATGACCACTATGCTCAAAGCGGGCATCCAGCCCAACCATAGGGTGACAGGAGTTGTGATGAAGAAAATCGTGAGTCTGCTGGCATGGCTGCTAGCCGCCCCGGCCTTGGCATTCCACTGCCCGGCCAACATGAAGCAGATCGATGATCTGCTGGCGCAAAAACCGGCGCTGAGCCAGGCCGATCTCGCCAAGGTGCAGGCCCTGCGGGCCGAAGGGGAGAAGTTGCACAAGGCCGGGGAGCATCAAGCCTCGGTCGACAAGTTGGCCGCAGCGCTCAAATTGCTGGGGCAATAAGCCAAAAAAGGGGCCACACGGCCCCTTTTCTCATCCTCGGCGCATCCCGATATGGGGAATGTCATCCTCGATATAGCCCTCACCCTCAGTCACGAAGCCGTGCTGGCCATAAAAGCCTTGCAGATGTGCCTGGGCCCCCAACCAGATGGAGTGATCCGGCCAGCGCGCCCGACAGTGGCGCACCGCCTCCTCCAGCAATTGGTGGCCAAGGCCTGCGCCACGCCGGGCAGGCGAAGTGACGACCCGGCCGATGGCACTCCCCTGCTCGTCGCTGATGCCGGGGGCCATGAGCCTGGCATAGGCCGCCAATTTCCCCTCCTGCCATCCCAGCAGGTGCCACACGCCCTCTTGGCGATCCAGGCCATCCAGATCCTGGAAGGGACAGGTCTGCTCGACCACGAACACCTCGGCGCGCAGCGCCAGCAACTCATACAGTTCGTCCGTGCTCAGTTCGCTCCAGGGTTTCAGGCTCCAGTTCATCAACGACTCCTTCTTAACGTGAAGGGGCCAGCATACCCGCCATGGCCCCCGGCTTCATTAACCTTGGTTAACGGTACGCAACCGCCTGCGGATGCGACTCAGGCTGATAGGGGTGATGCCAAGATAGGCCGCCACCTGATGATCGGGCAGGCGGGCATCGAGGGCGGGAAAGTGAGTGAGGAAGTGGCGATAGCGCGCCTCGGGGCCGGCGGTGAGCAGCAGCAGCTCTTTTTCCTCCTTGATGCGCAGCTGCACCTCAAGCAGGTGACAGTACCAGCGCGGCCAGAGCGGATCGGCGGTGAGCCTGGCCAGAGGAAACAGCCGCAAGGTGCAGGGCTCCAGCGCTTCCACATGGTAGCGGGCAGGCGCCCCCGAGAGCAGATGGTGGAAGTCGAGAAACTCATCCCCCTCCCAGTAGAACTCCTTGATGTACTCGCGCCCCTCGGCCGCCGTGATGCGGGCGCGCAGCAGGCCGGCACACACCTGCGCCAAGGCGGCTGGGGCGTCACCGACGCGCCACAGACTCTGGCGTGGGGCCAAGGTCACGGTGCGGGAAAACGAGAGGAGGCGCGCGGCCTCCTCGTCGGTACATGCAAAGGGCGGGCGATCCACCGCAAGGCCTCAGGCGCGGCGCTGACGCACCGCCTCAAACAGGCAGACGCCGGTCGCCACCGAGACGTTGAGGCTAGAGACGGCGCCGGCCATCGGAATACTGACCAGCTCATCGCAGTGCTCGCGAGTGAGGCGGCGCATCCCCTTGCCCTCGGCCCCCATCACCAGCGCCATGGGGCCGGTCAGCTTGGCCTGATAGAGATCGTGATCCGCCTCGCCGGCGGTGCCGACGATCCAGACGCCGCGCTCTTGCAGCTCACGCAGGGTGCGCGCCAGGTTGGTCACCTGGATGAGCGGCACCACTTCAGCGGCGCCACAGGCCACCTTGCGCACGATCGGGGTGAGACCGGTCGCCTTATCCTTGGGCACCACCACTGCGTGCACACCGGCGGCATCGGCGCTGCGCAGGCAGGCCCCCAGATTGTGGGGGTCAGTGACCCCATCGAGCACCAGCAGGAAAGGGGCCTCATCCTTGCCACCTAGGGTATCGAGCAAGCTGGCAAGATCGTGTTCGGAAAGGCGCGGCGCCTCGATCACCCGGGCCATGATCCCTTGGTGATTGTTGCCCTCGCTCTTGTCGTCGAGCGCCTTGCGCCCGACCGCCTGCACCCGGATACCGAGGCCTTCCAGCTCGGTCAGCAGGGGCAGCAGGCGCTCATCCTCCCGTCCCTTGAGGGCCCACACCTCGATGAAACGCTCCGGCGCCCGCTCCAGCAGGGAGGCGACCGCGTGAATGCCGTAAATCAGTTCACTGCTCATTGACTGGAAATCCTATCGTGCCCGCATGTGCGTGGCGACATTGATGATGACCGCCCACCGCGGCCACGCTTGCCCGCCAGTATACCGGAACTGGCCGGTGGATTAAGGGGGCGCAATAAAACGGGGGCACGGCCCGTTGCCGAGCCATGCCCCCTTCTTTCACTCAAGATCAGGCCTTGCTGCTACCGCGCGGCTTCTGGCTCGGACGACGGCTGGACGAACGCTCGCCCCCCTTCGACTCCTTGCTGGCGCTGCGCTGGCCACGGCGACGCTCGGTCTTGGCCTTCTCCTTTTTGATCTGGTTGATCTTCTTCACCGCCTGCTTGGTGCCCTTGCCACTGATGTTGAGGGGCTCCTCCACCATGATGAAGTCAATCTTGCGCTCATCGAGGCTGACCGCCATCACTTTGACCCGCACCTTGTCGCCGAGGCGATAGCGGCGGCGGAAGTTCTCACCGATCAGCTGTTGGTGAATGGCGTCAAACTGGTAGTAGTCGTTGGTCAGCGAGCTGACGTGCACCAGACCGTCGATGTGGATCTCGGCAAGGCGCACGAAGAAGCCAAAGCCGGTGACGCTGGCGATGACGCCATCAAACTCGTCGCCCACGTGATCGAGCATGTACTCGCACTTGAGCCAGTCCGCTACGTCACGGGTGGCGTCGTCGGCACGGCGCTCGGTCATGGAGCAGTGCTCGCCCATCGGATCCACTTCGTCGAGGTTGTAGTGGTAGCCCCCACTCGGCGTCCACTTGTGGCGCACATTGCCCTGCTGCTCCTTGGCCACCAGGTACTTGATGGCACGGTGCAAGATGAGATCCGGATAGCGGCGGATCGGCGAGGTGAAGTGGGCGTAGGATTTCAGCGCCAATCCGAAGTGGCCGATGTTGTCGGCCTGATAGATGGCCTGACGCATGGAGCGCAGCAGCATGGTCGAGAGCAGCTCGGCATCCGGACGCCCTTCAAATTTGGCCGCCAGCTCGGCGAAATCCTTCGGCTCGGGCTCAAGGCCGCCGCCCAGCTCCAGCCCCAGCTCGGCGAGGAACTGGCGAAAACCGGTCAGGCGCTCTTCGCCCGGACGGTCGTGCACCCGGAACAGGGCCGCCGCCTCGTGCTTCTCGATGAAGCGAGCCGAGGCTACGTTGGCCAGGATCATGCACTCTTCGATAATCTTGTGGGCGTCGTTACGCACCAGCGGCACGATGCGGTCGATCTTGCGCTCGGCGTTGAAGATGAAGCGGGTCTCTTCGCTTTCGAACTCCACCGCGCCGCGCTGATGACGGGAGTGCTTGAGGGTCTTGTAGAGGTTGTTGAGCTCCTCGATGTGACCGACGATCGGGGCATACTGCTCGCGCAGCTTGGGGTCCCCTTCCAGGATGGCCGCCACCTTGGTGTAGGTCATGCGGGCGTGGGAGTTCATCACCGCCTCATAGAAGGTGAAGCCGGAGAGACGGCCGCTGGCGGAGATGGTCATCTGGCACACCATGCACAGACGATCAACCTGGGGGTTGAGCGAGCACAGGCCGTTGGAGAGCACCTCGGGCAGCATGGGCACCACGAACTCGGGGAAATAGACCGAGTTACCGCGCTGGTAGGCTTCCTTGTCGAGGGCGGTGCCCGGCTTCACATAGGTTGAGACGTCGGCGATGGCCACCCACAGGCGCCAGCCGCCGCCCTTTTTCTTCTCACAGAAGACGGCGTCGTCGAAGTCGCGGGCATCTTCCCCATCGATGGTGATGAGCGGCAGGGAGCGCAGGTCAAAACGCCCTTCCTTGGCCTTCTCGGGTACCTCTTCGGTCAGATTGGCGATCTCCTTGCTGACCTCTTCCGGCCAGGTGTGCGGGATGCCGTGGTTGCGCAGGGCAATCTCGATCTCCATGCCCGGCGCCATGTTCTCGCCCAGCACCTCGATGACAGTACCAAGAGCGTTAAGACGGCCGGTCGGGCGCTGGGTCAGACGCACCACCACCACCTGGCTCTGGCGCGCCCCCTTGTTCTCCCCTTCCGGGATCAGGATGTCTTGGCCGATACGGCTGTCATCCGGCACCACGAAGCCCACCCCATTCTCGATGAAGTAGCGGCCGACGATGTCCATCTCGCGCGGCTTGAGCACCCGCACCAGACGCGCCTCCTGGCGCCCCTTGCGGTCAATCTCGGTCGGCTGCACCAAGGCATAGTCGCCGTGCATCAGGCGCTGCATCTCGCGGTTGTTGAGATAGAGATCCTGACCGCCACCATCCGGGCGCAGGAAACCAAAACCATCGCGATGGCCAAGCACGTAACCCTTGATCAGGTTGAGACGGTCCGGCAGGGCATAGGTTTGATTGCGGGTGAATACCAGTTGGCCATCGCGCTCCATGGCACGCAGACGACGGCGCAAGGCCTCCAAATGATCCTCATCGGTCAGCTTCAGCTCGCGGGCAATCTCCTCGCGTGACATGGGACGCACATGGTCCTCAATGACCTGCAGCAGCAGTTCGCGGCTGGCGATGGGATTTTCGTATTTTTCGGCCTCGCGTTCGAGGAAGGGATCTTGATGAGACATAGGCAGGCCTTCTTGTAGGGTTCCGCCCCATTATATCCCCACAATCAACCACAATGGCAGCCTGCCTTTCCCTATCTGACCGCAACCGAGCGGGAAAATGACCGTTTTTGCCCGGCATCTGACAAAAAGGGGAGCGCCATGCGCTCCCCTGGGTTCCCGAATCACCCTTTACTTGAGACGATTTTTCAGCTCACTGGCCACCTGAGAGAGCGCGGTACGCACTGCCGGCTCCTGGCTCAGGGCATTGAGCAGGCCGTAATCATGGATAAGGCCGTTATAGCGAGTCACCGTGACCTTGACCCCGGCTTCATCGAGCTTGCGACCGAAGGCCTCCCCTTCGTCACGCAGCACGTCGAGCTCGGCGGTCTGGATCAGGGTCGGCGCCAGGCCGGCCAGTTGCTCGTGGCTGGCGCGCAGCGGCGAGGCGAGGATGCTGGCACGATCCTGTTCACTGGTGGTGTAGTTATCCCAGAACCAGCGCATCATTCCCTGGGTCAGGAAGTGCCCTTGCGCATAGCGCTGGTAGGAGTCGGTGCCAAAGTCAGCATTGGTCACCGGCCAGAACATCACGTTGTAGCGGATGGCCGGCGTGCCGTGCTGCTTGGCTTGCAGCGCCACGGCAGCCACCATGTTGCCCCCCACACTGTTGCCCACCAGCGCCAGCCGGCTGCCATCCACCCCGATCTCGGCACCGTGCTCGGCGACCCACTTGGTGGCCTCATAGGATTGAGTGATGGCGACGGGGAAGTGCGACTCGGGCGAAGGATCGTAGTTGACGAATACTGCCGCCATGCCGGACTCCACCACCAGATCCCGCACAAAACGCTCGTGGGTCGGGAAATCCCCCAGTACCCAGCCGCCGCCATGGAAGAACATGAAGGCAGGCAGTACACCGGTGGCCCCCACCGGCTTGATGATGGTCAGGGTCAGCGGTTTACCAAGCGCGGTGATCTGCTTCTCGCTCACGTCGGCGGGGGGCAGTTCGGCCCCCTGCTGGGCACCGATCAACACCTGACGAGCTTCTGCTGGCGTCATCTGCTCCATCGGCTTGCCACCCGCGCCATTTAGGGCAGCAAGAAAAGCGGCCACCCCGGCGGTCGGTAGTGGTTGGTTGGCGATGGTGTGAGAGGTCTGCGACTTGTTCATGATGGTTATCCCGTGTAGTGGTGAAGGTACCGACAGTTACAAGGCCGGCCCGGGAGATGTTGGCAGAGATCATTCAGCAGACAAGCGGCAAAACAGCGATTAACGGGATAGAAAAAAAGCCAAAAAACGATACTGAATTTAATAAATATTTTTGCTTTAAAACCTATTTCTTATAAATATAACGCTCTCATAGATTTTTATTTACTGAGTAAGGATCGTATTCACGATCCCTTTTTCACCGAGTCGCCTTCAATGCACTCCCCCTCTGCCGGTTGACGACAGCCTCTGTCATACTAGGTGCGTCCGTCAGTTATGAGACAGGGTCTCCATGAGCAAGGATTCATTCGCCCAGTCGGCCTCCTACCTGAAACAGGCTGTGCCGCTGATGATCAAATACCAGATCCCGACCACCCCTCCCCACTATGCGGTCTGGTACCACTATGTCGCCGCCACCCTTCCCCCCCTCAATCAGGCCATTGAAGAAACACTGCGCCAGCAAGGCACTTGCTCCCAGGTCACTAGCGAACGCCTCTACCATCAGTTTCTGGCCAGTCAGCAGGAAAAAGATCTAGAGAGCGCCAAGCAAAACCTGGCTAGCGTGGCCAATGAGTTTGCCCACTCGGTGCAAGATGCGCTGGCCGACACCGGCCTGTTTCAGGACATGCTGGATCGTAACTTCAGCAAGCTCGGCCAGATCGAGGAAGAGGGGCTGAGTCTGGAAGAGACCATGGGCGTGCTGCGCGAACTGGTGCGGGAATCACGCGATATCCGCATGGCAACGCTGCACTTTCGCAGCCAGATCAGCAATGCCGAGAAGGAGATCCGCGACCTACGCCAGGCCCTCGACGAGACCCGCCGTCAAGCCAATGAGGACCCCCTCACCGGCCTGCTCAACCGGCGGGCCTTTGAGCTGGAGCTTGATGCCCTGAGCCGCACCGGCAAGCCGTTCTGCCTCATTCTGGCCGACATCGATCGCTTCAAGGCCTTCAATGACGAGTACGGCCACCTGCTCGGGGATCAGGTGCTGCGTGCCTTCGCCCGCCGCTTGCGCGATGCCGCCAAGGAGGGGGTACAGGTTTTTCGTTTCGGCGGCGAAGAGTTCGCCATCCTAGTACCGGGCAAAAATTTACAGCTCTCACGCCAGTTGGCCGAGAGCCTGCGCCGTGCCACTGAAAAACTCTCGGTGCTGGATCGCAAGAGCGGCCGCCGGGTCGACAGCATCACCGCCTCGTTCGGGGTGGCTGAGCACAATGGCCGTGAACATGGGGACGATCTGGTCGAGCGCACCGATCAGCAGCTCTACAAGGCGAAAGAACTCGGCCGCAACCGGGTGATGCCGATGGCCATCTGAGCGCCGAAAAACAAGAAGGGCCGGTCAATGACCGGCCCTTCGCTTATCCGTCAGGCTTACAGCGACTGGAGCTTTTCGGGCGGCAGGGCCAGCTCGTCATTGTGATTGACGCCGATGCCACGGGTCACCACGTTGCCCGCAATGGCCTTGGCCTCATCGAGGGAGTGCATGGCATAGGTGCCGCACTGGTACTCGTTCAGCTCGGGGATCTGCTTTTGATCCTGCACCTTGAGCACATCCTCCATCGCCGCCTGCCAGGCCGCAGCAACGCGCGCCTCACTCGGGGCACCGATAAGGCTCATGTAAAAACCGGTACGGCAACCCATGGGGGAGATGTCGATGATCTCAACATCACTGCCGTTGAGGTGATCGCGCATGAAACCGGCGAACAGGTGCTCAAGGGTATGGATACCGCGCTCGGAGAGGATCTCCTTGTTCGGCTGACAGAAGCGCAGGTCGAACACGGTAATGGTGTCCTTGTGCGGGGTCTGCATGGTCTTGGCGACCCGCACCGCCGGAGCCTCCATGCGGGTGTGATCAACGGTAAAACTGTCCAAAAGCGGCATGTATGACTCCTGAGTGGTGACTAGAACCAGCTTCCGGTGGAGAGCTGGCCCTTGCATTGTCGATATTGGGCACCGTAACGCTGGGCACGGGCCTCTACCTTACGGGCGGCCTGCATCAGCCACCCCTTGCTGCGGTAGCTGCCACGTCGGTAGCCCCCCCAGCCTTCGTGATAATTGAGGTACTGGCCATAGGCATCCCACTTGGAAGTGCCATTGACCCGCTGCGCCTTGTGGGTGTACCACCCCATGAAGTCGATGGCGTCAGCAAAGTCGTCGCGACTGCTCCAGCCATTGCCGGTCTCGCGCTGGTAGTCGTCCCAGGTCTCGTCCTTCACCTGGGCATAACCGTAGGCCGAGCTGGCCCGCCCGGTCGGGATGAACAGGAAGTACTGCATCGGCGGCCTGGCGTCATGCACGAAGGAGGACTCCTGATACATCATCGCCATCACCACCTGCACCGGGGTGCCCCAGCGCTCATTCATCTTGAGCGCCGCCTCGTGCCACTTCGGTTTCTCGCGAAAGATCTGGCACAGGTTCTCCGGCTGGGCTGGCGGCGTGGTACTACAGGCGGTGAGGCCAAACAACAGGCCGCCGGCCAGGGCAAAGCGGGCTCTCATCAGATGGCGTCTTCGTTCTCTTCCCCGGTGCGGATGCGGATCACTCGCTCCACCTCACAGACGAAGATCTTACCGTCACCTATCTTGCCGGTGCGGGCGGTGTTCTGGATAGCCTCGATGCAGGCGTCGAGATCTTCGTCCTGCACCACCAGCTCCACCTTCACCTTGGGCAGAAAGTCGACCATGTACTCGGCACCGCGATAGAGCTCGGTGTGCCCCTTCTGGCGACCAAACCCCTTGACCTCGGAAACGGTCATGCCGTTGATGCCGATGTCGGCGAGGGCCTCGCGCACGTCGTCGAGCTTAAAGGGTTTGATGATGGCTTCGATCTTCTTCATGACTTCTCCTTACCAGTTCTGTCTGCCAAACCCAGAGGTGATGGGGTAGCGGCGATCCTTACCAAAGTTGCGCGCCGAGATGCGCGGCCCGACGGCCGCCTGACGGCGCTTGTACTCGTTGATGTCGACCAGACGGATGACCTTGCGCACCACCGCCTCTTCAAACCCTTCGGCCACCATGTCGGCCACCGAGGCATCCTGCTCCACATAGCGCTGCAAGATGGCATCGAGAATGTCGTAGGGGGGCAGGCTGTCCTGATCCAGTTGATCCGGCGCCAATTCTGCCGAAGGAGGGCGATCGATGACCCGCTGCGGGATCACGTATTCCACCGAATTGCGGTATTCGCACAACTGGAACACCAGCGTCTTGGGCACATCCTTGAGCACGTCGAAGCCACCGGCCATGTCGCCATAGAGGGTGGCATAACCCACCGCCATCTCGCTCTTGTTGCCAGTGGTGAGCACGATGCGCCGGCGCTTGTTAGAGAGCGCCATCAAAATCACGCCGCGGCAACGCGCTTGCAGGTTCTCTTCCGTGGTGTCGCGGGCGGTGCCCTCGAACATGGGGGTGAGCTGGCCCATGAAGGCCTCGTACATGGGCTCGATAGAGACGATATCAAACTCGACCCCCATCCGCTCGGCCTGCTCCTTGGCATCTTCCACGCTCATCTGGGCGGTGTAGCGAAACGGCATCATCACCGCCTGCACCCGCTCCTTGCCCAGCGCATCGCCGGCAATGGCCAGGGTCAGCGCCGAGTCGATGCCACCGGAGAGGCCAAGCACCGCCCCCTGGAAGCCGTTCTTGTTGACGTAATCGCGCACCGCCAGCACCAGCGCCTGATACACCTCGCCAAGAGGGGGCAGACTCTGCTCCGCCTCCCCTTCCGCTTGCGGCTCGGCATCGACAAAGCGCACCAGCGCCTCCTCCTCGGCAAAGGCCGCCAGCCGCTGGGTCAGCGCGCCCGCCCCGTTGAACACCTTGGAGCAGCCGTCGAACACCAGCTCATCCTGACCACCGACCTGATTGAGGTAGACCAGCGGCAAGCCGGTCGCCGCGCAGCGCTCGCTAAACAGCTCGCGGCGCAGCCAGGGCTTGTGCATGTCATAGGGAGAGGCGTTGATGGTCACCAGGATCTCGGCCCCCGCCATCTTGGCGGCCAGGGCCGGGCCCGGTTGCCACAGGTCCTCGCAGATGAGTAGGCCAAGCAGGTGGCCGCGAAAGGGCACCACGCAGGAGTCATCACCAGCGCTGAAATAACGCTTCTCGTCGAACACCCCGTAGTTGGGCAGCTCACGCTTGTAGTAGCGGGCCAGCAGTTGGCCGTTCTCGTAAAGGGAGGCGGCGTTATAGAGCGTCTCCCCCTCGCGCCAGGGGTGGCCGACCAGAATACCGGCCTTGCCACCCCAGGCGGCGAGGCGGTTCAGCGCCGCCTCGACCCGGGTCATCAGATCCGGGCGCAGCAGCAGATCCTCGGGTGGATAGCCGGTGATGGCCAGCTCGGAGCAGACCAGCAGATCGGCACCCAGCTCGTCGCTGCGGCGGGCCGCCGCGATGATCCGGTCACAGTTGTCTTCAATCGCGCCTACCGTAAGATTCAACTGGGCAAGCTGCATAGAGAGGGCTCGAGCCATGGCGATGCGTCTTTAAAGCGAAATGATGGGGAATGATAAAGAAAAGGGGCGCCCTGTACCAGCCGGCAGGGCCCCCCTTCGATGCAGGCGCGGGATCAGCGGTCGACCCTGGCGACCTTGGGCAGGGAGAGGGAGGCCGCCAGCCCCCCCAACTCGGAACGCCCCATGATGAGATTGCCCCGATAAGCCCCCACCAGCTCCGAGACGATGTTGAGCCCCAGACCGGAGCCCGGCACCTTCTCATCAAGGCGCACTCCCCGCTCGATGGCGCGATGCATCTCGTCCTCACTCATGCCGGGGCCGTCGTCTTCAATGCGAAGGCTGATCCAGTCGCCCAGCTCGGCGGTGGAGACGCGGATGTACTGACTCGACCACTTGTAGGCATTCTCTAGCAGGTTGCCCACCATCTCGTCGAAATCCTGCTCCTCAACCCCCACCGCCAGACTGGCCGGAACGTCGATAATGAGCTCCTTGCCGTGATAAAGGCGGGAGAAGGCCCTTCCTATGTACTCGATGCGCGCCTTGAGCGGTGTCGAGACCCCGAGCACCTTGGCCGCGCCGGTCACCCGCGCCTTGCCGAGGTGGTAATCGATATGGCGCTGGATCTGGTCGAGCTGCTCGGTTACCCCGGAGCGCGCCGATTCAGGCAACGACTCCACCTGATTGCGCAGTATGGAGAGCGGCGTCTTGAGGGCATGGGCCAGATTACCGGTATGGGCGCGGGCCCGTGAGAGCAGTTCGCCGTAGTGATGCAGCAGGCGGTTGATGTCCTCGACCAGCGGTTGCACCTCAAGTGGGTAGTGCAGCTCAAACTGCTCTTGATGCCCATTGTGCACACGCACCAGCTCGCGGCGCAGCAGCTTGAGCGGGCGCAATCCGTAGAGGATCTGGAACAGAAAACCGAGGATGAGGCCGGTGGCCGCAAACCCCAACCCGAGGAAAAGGCTGATGCGGGTCTTTTGCAGGGTCTGGTTTAGCACAGTGCTGTCTTTGGCGATCACCAGCCGAAAGGTCTGATCCGAGCCTGGCAACAGCACGCTGCGGGTCATCAGCAGCAGCGGCTCATCACCCGGCCCCTTACCGAGGAACAGATCCTTGTCGCCAAAGGCGGGTTTAAGGCGGCGACTCACCAGCTGGGTATCCCACAGTGAGCGCGACTTCACCACCACGTCTTGCGCCTCGAGCTGCCAATAAAACCCCGAGTAGGGCTGGCGAAAACGGGGATCAGACATGGGCTCGCTCAGCAGTGGCAGGCCATCTTCCCCCAGTTCGAGACGCGAGAGGAGATCAAACAGTTGCAGGCGCAGGCCATCGGCCTCCGCCTCCTGCCAGTAGTTACGCAACATCAGTTGCAGACTGAACCCGGTGGCGGAGAGAAACAGGCCGCACCAGATGAGCGCGATCACCAGCAGGCGACCGCGCAGGGTGCGCACTACCCTCATTCGTTGATCCGATAGCCGAGGCCGCGCACCGTCTCGATGAGGTCAGCGTGGGTCTTCTTACGGATACGGCCGATGAACACCTCGACCGTGTTGGAGTCGCGGTCAAAATCCTGGGCGTAGATGTGATCGATGAGTTCACTGCGTGACACCACCTTGCCCCTGTGCTGCATCAGGTAAGCCAGTACCCGGAACTCGTGGGCAGTGAGCTTAATGGGGGTGCCTTCGTACCACACCTGGGAGGCGGAGAGATCCAGGCGCACTCCCTTCAACTCCAGTACTGGGCTGGCATTGCCGGCAGCGCGGCGCACCAGGGCATGTACCCGAGCCACCAGCTCGGCCATCTGGAACGGCTTGGTGAGATAGTCATCGGCCCCGGCGTTGAGCCCCTCTATCTTCTCGTGCAGTTGGTTGCGGGCAGTGAGAATAAGGACGGGGCAATCGACCCCCTGGCTGCGCCACTCTTTGAGCACACTCAGGCCATCGCGGCCGGGCAGGCCGAGATCGAGGATAATGGCGTCATAAGGCTCGGTGGCCCCGAGGAAGGCCGCATCGCTGCCGTCATGGCAGAGATCGGCGACAAAGCCGGCCTGGCGTAATTGCTCTGCCAGTTGGCCAGCCAGGGTCTGTTCATCTTCAACAATCAGAATTCGCATAGTTCAGGCCATCGCAAAAGATTAGGGAGTGTCGGGCTGAGCCGGCGTATCAAACAGGTGCTCGAGGTGGTGACCCCTGAGGTAGACCATCCGCAGCGTGTCGGCTCGGTAACCCACCTTGATGACATTCTGGGTTCGATCCAGCATCTTGAGCTCGTAGATCCATCGTCCCTGATCCTCTTGCAGATCCACCCGCAGCAGTTCGCCTGGCAGCGTCCGCGCCTGCTTCATCACCTCATTGAACGGCCGCACCGCTCCCTCGCGAATGGCGCGTTGCAGCTCCTGATCGCTCGGCGTTCTAAGCTCGGCCATGGCCAAGCAGGGGAGCAAACAGGTCAGCAGGGAGAAGGCCCTGTTCATGGGTGATTAATCTCCAGGTTCATAACATAATGCCGGTTATAGTGTGCCAGCCATGAATCAGCCATGAATATGATCTCTCGCATTTTTTTACCCCTTTGGGGCCTACTGCCCGGGCTGGCGCTCGGTAATCCGCAGATCCTCGAGATTGAGGCGGTGATCCAGTTGCTGCTCAATCAGGGTTACCACGATATCCGCGAGATCGAGCTGGAAGGGGGTCGTTATCAGGTACAGGCTCTCAATGCCCATGACCGGAAGGTCACCCTCTACCTTGATGCTGACAGCGGCGAACACCTCAAGGAGGTGTCTGCTAACGCCGCCAGTAGCGCAGCAGCCGCGCCCTCCGCCCCCCCAGTAACACCAGCGCCAGCAGCAGATAGATGAACGGCTCGCGCCAGCCGCTCTTAACCGACCACCAGTAGTGGACAGGCACCAGCAGCGCCACCAGATAGACCCAGTTGTGCAGCTGCTGCCAGCGCCGCCCCATGCGGCGAACCAGCGCAGGCAGCGAGGTAATGCCAAGCGCTAGCAGGACAAAGAGCGCCACCATCCCCACCACGATATAGTTCCGCTTCACCAGCTCGGCCCCGATGAGGCGCCACTCCAGTTGCAGATCGAGCAGCATCCAGCTCCCAAGATGCAGGCAGGCCCAGGCCAATGCCCACAGGCCAAGCGGACGACGCAGCCGCATCAGGGCGCTGGTCTTGAGGAATCTGGCCAGTGGCGAGACACACAGGCAGAGCAGCAGCAGGTTGAGCGCCCCCTTGCCCAGCCAGTGAATGATGCCGGGCACAGGGTCACCCCCGAGGAGCCCCTGCGGGATGGCCCAACCCAGCCACAACAGACCGGCCATGGCCCCCATATGTACCAGCAGGTGCAAGGCGCGGGGCAGCCAGCCCGGTAATCTCAGAACCATTGGCGCAGATCCATGCCTTGATAGAGCGAGGCCACCTCATCACCGTAGCCATTGAACGGCAGGGTGGGCTGACGCTTGGCATCGAACGCTCCGCCTGCCCCGATGAAGCGCTCGCTCCCCTGGCTCCAGCGCGGATGATCCACCGCCGGGTTGACGTTGGCGTAGAAGCCATATTCATCCGGCGCTAGCCGATTCCAGGTCGTGGGCGGCATGGATTCCACCAAGCGGATGCTCACTATGCTCTTGATGCTCTTGAAGCCGTACTTCCAGGGCACCACCAGCCGGATCGGCGCCCCGTTTTGCGGTGGCAGCGTCTTGCCGTAAAGCCCCACCGCCAGCATGGCCAGCGGATGCATCGCCTCGTCGATGCGCAGCCCCTCCACATAAGGCAGTGCGATGCCACTTGCCGCGGCATCCGGCATCTGCTGCGGATCGTAGAGGGTCTCGAAGGCCACAAACCTGGCGCGACTAGTGGGCGCTGCCTCACGCAGCAGATCGCCAAGGCCAAACCCGAGCCAGGGGATCACCATGGACCAGGCCTCAACACAGCGGAAGCGATAGATACGCTCCTCAAGCGGGCGGCGGTGGATCAGCGCCCAGACGTCGATGGTACGCGGTTTTTCCACTTCACCTTCGATGCGCAATGTCCATGGCTCGGTGCGCAGGGTACTGGCATTGCGGGCCGGATCGCTCTTGTCAGTGCCAAATTCGTAGTAGTTGTTGTAACTGATGATCTTGCTCTCGGGGGTCGGCACCAGAGTGCTGGGCGAGGCGGGGGTAGCCTTGAGCGGCTTGCCGGGGTTTTCTATCTCGCGTGGAGAGAGCAGATCGAGCAGCCCGGCGCGGGCGGGCAGCGCCAGCGCGGCGGCCCCCAGACCGAGGCCCATGAGAATGCGGCGGCGATCGCGATAGACAGATTCTGGGGTGACGTGCTGCTCGGTGAGGCGCGGTGTGCGTGACATGCATTCATCCTCCGGTGGCGTACACCTCAGATTATCGCACCTAGGGCACCCGCGTCAGTCGCCCTCAGGGGGTAACCAGCGCCGCAGAGACAAACAAGATCGCCAGGATCAGCAGAGGGGGCAGGATCAGGCTCTTGAGCATGAGGTTCACTCCTCGTGGGTTGGGCTGCTAACTATGGTCAACAGCCTCGCACTCTTCCATGAAACTTTTTCGCGAGCGCAAGCGTATTCCATCGCAAGCAAAGGTGAGCCAGATCACGCCACGTTTTTCCTGCGATTGCACCCCATGGCGGGGGGAGTAGGCTTGCCGCCTTTCGTGCACCAGACGGAGTCATACCATGTCACCGCTTATCGCGATCGCCCTCACCACAGGCCTGCTCTCGGCCATATGGGGCTGGTTGGCCACCCTGCTCGGCCTCATCGCCTGGGTCGGCTTTCTCGGCTGCACCAGCTATTTCGCCTCGGAAGGGGGCTATCGGGCCCTGCTCAAGACCCTGCTGTGTAACAGCAGCGGCATGCTGTGGGCGCTGCTGCTGATCCACGGCGACGCCTGGTGGGGCCACGGCACCGCCGGCTACCTGATGACCGGGGTGGTGGCCACCTTGATGTGTGTGCAGGGTCGCCAGCAGTGGCTCTCCTACATTCCCGGCACCTTTGCCGGCTGCTGCGCCACCTTCGGCGCGGCCGGCGACTGGCAGCTCATCCTTCCCTCTCTGGTACTAGGCGCCCTGTTCGGCTGGGCCATGAAGGCCTCCGGCCTGTGGCTGCACCAGCGAACCCAGCCGCGCGAGGCGTTGCCCGACGCAGCCTGACGGATACAAGAAGGGGTGACCATGGTCACCCCTTCTCTATTGCCCCCTACCCCTTCAGCTTGAAGTGGGCCGCCTCGATATCGTGGCGGCTGAGCAGCTTGTAAAAATCGGTGCGATTTCGCCCCGCCATGCTGGCAGCCAAGGTGACGTTCCCCTCCGTGATGCGCAGCAGGCGGATCAGGTACTCCTTCTCAAACTCGGCCCGCGCCTCGTTAAACGAGGGCACCGCCACCTCCACCCCGGAGAGGGCCGACTCTACCATGGCGGCCCCAATCACCGGGCTCGGGCAAAGCGCTGCGAGTCGCTCCACCAGATTAAACAACTGGCGGATATTGCCAGGCCAAGAGGCCTTGGCCAGCATGGCCAGCGCCTCAGGGGCAAACCCCACGGCGGCGCAGCCGTGGCGCAGCTTTACCTCGTCGAGGGCGTGGCGCGCCAGCATGGGGATATCTTCACTGCGCTCCTGCAAGGCCGGCAGAGTAATGTTGGCGACGTTGAGGCGATAGTAGAGATCCTCACGAAACGTCCCCTCCTCCATGGCGGCCACCAGATCCCTGTGGGTGGTGCTGATGACCCGCACCGGCGCCGCATCCTGGCCCGGCGAGAGCACCTCCATCACCTTGAGCAACTTGGCTTGCAGTGACGCGGAAATATCGCCGATCTCGTCAAGAAACAGGATGCCGCCACGCGCTTGCTCGAACAGGCCGGGCTGCGCCTTGCTGCCGAGCAACTGTTTTTCCAGCTCGGCAAACGGAGTGGCGGCGCAATTAACCACCACGAAGGGGTGATCGCGCCGTGGGCTGGAGTGATGCAGCGCCGCAGCCAGCCGGCTCTTACCTGAGCCCGAAGGGCCGCGGATCAGGACGTTGACCTCCATCGCCGCCACACTGCGCGCCTGTTGCAGTGTCTGCTGCAAGCGCGGGCTGCGGGTCGGAAATTTGGCCTCCAGCTCATCGAGCATGGCGGGCCGAGTCAGGTGCAATGCCTGCTCCAGGGTTTGCAGCAGCGTGGTCTTGTCAATCGGTTTGGTGAGGAAGCTAAACACCCCAGAGCGGGTGGCTTCGATGGCATCGGGTATGGTGCCATGCGCCGTCATGATGATGACCGGCATACCGAGCCACTCCCCTTGGATGCGCTCAAACAGGCTGAGCCCATCCATGCCGTCCATACGCAGGTCGGTCAGCACCAGATCTGGCCGCTGCTGGCGCAGGCGGGCCAGCGCCACCTCGCCGCTGTCGGCCGTGTCGACCTCATACCCTTCGCTGCGCAGCCGCATACTCAGCAGTTTGAGCAGGCTCTGATCGTCATCGACCAGCAGGATTCTTCCCTTCATGAGCCCTCCATCAGGGTGAGGTCAGCTTGCGCTGGTTGATCTGTTCATCGATGACCGAGAGTTGCTCGATTTTGGCCTCCAGCGTCTTCACCCTCGCCTTGAGGCGGGTTACCTCACCGCTCTGGCTCGAAGATCGCTTGAGATGGGCCCTGCCCAGAGCAATCCAGGTGCGCAGATAGGCCTGTTCATCAAGCCCGACCTCGGGCAGCAGCAGCTCCAGTTCATCCAGGGCCGCGACACGGCGCTCCCTGGCTTCATCCGGATGGCTGTTGACCATGGCTAGATTGATTTTATTTGCCACATCACGCTGTCCCCGCAAGCGTTGCCGCTCCTGCTTACGCTGCTGTTCACGGCTGTCGAGCAGCCAGTTGCTGTATTGCATGCGCAGTTGTAACTGGTGCATGGCATCCACCTGACGCTGCTCCATCACGGCGGGGGTGGGCGTCGTATCGATGGTCGGCAGCAGCGCACAGCCCCCGAGCAGGAGCCCGGCCCCCAAGATTGCATACTTCATTATCACGTCAGGCATCCAAAATCAGACGAAAACAGACATCTGCATGGGCATCTTCCGCCCATGTCAGCTCCCCGCCCAGGCTACGCGCCGATTCACGGGCAATCGAGAGGCCAATGCCAGACCCCTTGAGCAATCCCTGGCGCCGGCTGTTCCCTTGCTCGAACGGCTCGAAGATGCGCTCCCGGTCGGCCGCAGGGATCGGCGTCCCTTCATTGGCCACTTCGACGACGACCCTAGCCCCCTCCCGGCGGCAACGCAGCCAGATGGTACCCTGCTCAGCCCCATAGCTCACGGCATTGGAAAAGAGGTTATCGAGAATAAGCCCCAGACGATAGGGCTCGCCCAGCACCAGTAGATCCTCTGTGGGCAGCTCGACTCGCATCCCTTTGGCATCGAGATGCAGACGATAGGTCTCGAGCAATGCCATGAATTGCTGCAACAACGACTGTGGGGTACGTTCGAAGCTCTCTTGCTGGCTCAGCCGGTTGAAATCGAGCAGGCGCTCAATCAGGCTCTGCAAGCGCCGGCTGTTGTCGGTCAGCATACCGCAGATCTCGTATTGATCCGATGTCAGAGGGCCGGCCACCCGCTCACTGAGTAGATCGGCCCCCTCCCTCAGACAGGCGAGGGGGGTCTTGAGTTCATGGGAGACGTGTCGCAAGAAGCGGTATTTCTGCTGCTCCAGCTCCTGCAACCGGTCGTGCAGCCAACTCAGCCGCTCCCCCAGCTCCACCAGTTCGGCCGGCCCGTCCACCGGTTCACGCTCCGGCTCGATGCCTGCCCCTAGGCTCAAAATACGGCTCTCTATCTGACGAATCGGGCGCACTGTCAGATAGATAAAGAGCAAGGAGAACAGGGTGGTCGAGATCCCGACCACCCCCGACATCCACCACAGCTCGTGCTGCAAGGTGTTAATGCGTACCTTGGCGCCGGAGACCAGGGTATCCACCCAGGCGTTGGTCGCCTCTTCCAACTGCTGGTGGTGTTCGTTCAGTGAAGCAAAGTGATCGCTGTCCGCCCGCTCCTTGGCGCCCTTGAGATCCTGCGTCCCCTCCAACCAACTGAGATCCTGCTCAATGGCATGGTAGAGCCCGGTCACCGGCACCGAGTTTCGGTGCAGCACCAGCAGCTCCCGGTAGCTGGCCAGCTGCTGATGAAAACGGGTGAGTAAGGTGGCATCCTCTAACACTGCATAGCGGCGCAAGGTGCGCTCCAGCTCTTCGCTTAAGTTGGTCAGTTGGATCGCACGGCGGGTATCCTCAACCACCTTGGTCGACCCCTCCTCCACCATGTTGCTGAAACGGCTGAGGGTGGAGTAGTCATGCCAGATGAGCAGCAGCAACGGCAGCAGCGCCAGCAGATAGCCGGTCGCCACCAGAGTCAGCAATGAGCGGGGATGGAGCTTGCGGCCCACCTTCAGCATGGTCATTCACCTCTTGCAATAGGCCGCCCAGCATAGCGGGCGGCGTCATGAAAGCAAGCCCGGATGGGGCCTCGTGCGCATCTTGCAGTGAGGTGAGCACTCCATCACAGACCCCTGGCGTCCCCTGATATAGGCTGTCGCCAAATCCGGACGAAAAGAGGCGTTCCGGGCGCATGTTTCAGGGAGGAGGCATGTATTACCTGTGCAGCATCGGCTCCAACATCGAGCCGATCCACCACGTCAATCGCGTCATCGGCGAACTGCTCGAGCAGTTCGGGCGGCTCACTCTGAGTTCGGCCATCCGTACCCAACCCGTCGGCATGGTGTCGCAAAACGACTTCATCAACTGCCTGTTCGTCATTCATAGCCCGCACCCCAGAGAGGAGCTCAAACGCCGCTTCATCCAGCTCGAACTGGCCCACGGGCGCGATCGTGGGGATCCGGCCTGCAAGATCCGGGATCGGCCGCTCGACATCGACATCCTGGCCAGTGACGAGGCAGGCCACTTCTTGCATGTCGAGGTCGACGAGTATCTGCGAGATCTGTTGGCCGAGCTGCATGGCATGCCGGTCGAGATAGCGGGCAAAATAGCGCTGAGCCCACAGGGGCGGCGGCTCGATACCCGCCCCCAGATGCTGGAGCGCTCCTAGCCTCAGAAGGTGGCCAGGGCGCGGCCGCCATCGACACGCAGGCTGGCACCGGTCATGTAGTCGTTCTCCATCAACAACTGTACGGCCTGCCAAATGGGGGCCAACCCACCTTCTCGTCCCAGCGGGGTGCGGGCCAGCACCTGCTGGCGCCATGCCTCACCATGCTCGTCGAGAAACAGGATGGGGCCAGGCTCAATCGTATTGACCCGCACTCGTGGCGCCAGCTCACGCGCCGCACTCATGGCCAGGCTGTGCAGCCCGGCCTTGGTGGCCACATAGGCGGCCAGATCAGGGGGGGGGGCGTGAATATAGATGTCGGTGAGATGGATGATGCTGCCACGACCGCTCGCGGCCAGCCGCTCGGCCAGCAGGCGATTGAGCAGAAAGGGGGCCTGCATATGCACCCGGAAGAAGCGTTCAAACTGGGCCAGCTCCCCCGCTAGGGTCGGGGCTCCCGGTTCAAAGGCCGAGGCATTGTGGATCAGCAGATCAAGTGGCCCGGCAACCACCTGCTCGGCCAGGGCTCGCACTTCCTCTTCCCGTTCGAAGTCAGCCTGGATCAGGGTGGCCCCCGCTGCCCTCAGGCTTGCCAAACCTTCGTGCTCACGGCGATATTGCCCCACCACCTGCCAGCCAAGCGCCAGTAACTGCTGGCACAGGTAAAAACCAAGGCGCCTGCCGGCACCGGTTACCAGAGCTCTCATGATTGCACCTCCCTTTACCGGCGAAGCCCTCGCCTCATCAGATTTCTTTCAGCCCAAAACAATCGCTCGGGTCACAACCGTCGCCCCCCGCTTCGGATATGCTGGGCACTACGTGATCCCACAACGTAAGGAGCGTTTCATGAGTACTGAAATCAAACTGGCCATCCTGACCGTGACCGGCGCCTTGCTGCTCATCGCCGTCATCTGTGCCCTGATCATGCTCTGAGATCAGCGCTCCAGCTGATCCAGCGCCTCCTCCAGACACTGCTGTTCCAGCTCGTTGTCCCTGTGTTGTGTCTCCAGCCACGCCCGCTCGTCCTCATCGGCGAAGCGGGCCACCAGCTCGGCGTGCTCTTTGATGAGCGCCTCTTGCTGCTGCGCCGATAGGGGGGGCTGTTGACTGGCCGGCAGGCGCTGCTGCACGCAGATCTCCAGCATCCTGGCCAAGTCAGCGTCCCGATCCGGCCCTGGGGTACATCCGGCCAACAGGCCAACTATCACCATCATGCCGATGCGCATCACCGTCTCTCCTTTGCGAATGTCGCGTTTACAACCGCCGCCAGCGTAGCACGCCGCCACGCCGAGATCAGCGACCCTTCACGTCGCCTTGCGCCAGCGGCTAACGTAGCTCGACATGAGATAAGCCTTTGACGCAACAGGCCATGCTATAGTCTTGCCCGATCCTTTATTCCGCACGGAGCGAATCATGAAGAAGCTGCTCTTGATTGCCTGCGGCCTGATAGTGGCCGTCATCCTCGGGATCGCCACCCTGATCCTCACCATCGACCCCAACCAGTTCAAACCCTTGCTGGCCAGCCAGGTACACAAGAGTACCGGCCGCGAGCTCGTCATCGAAGGGCCCATCGGTTGGACACTCTGGCCCCGTTTTGGCCTCACCCTCGAACGTGCCGCCCTGCGCAACCTCCCTGGCTTTGCCGAGCCGGATCTGCTGCGTGTTGAGGGGGCCACCGCCTCGGTTGCGGTGCTCCCTCTGCTCTCCCACCGCCTTGAGGTGGGTGAAGTGCGCCTAAGCGGAGCCCACTTGCTGCTGCAAACTCGTCCGGATGGCAGCAGTAACCTCGACGCTCTGGCCGGCAGCACATCGGCGCCGCCACACACACAGAGCGACCCCCCAGCCGCGACCTCCACATCGCCCAAGCCAGAGAGCGCCAACTGGCAGATCGATATCGAAGGGATCACCTTGGAGCAGGCCAGCGCCCTGCTGCTTGATGAGCGCAACGGGCAGCGCATTGAGATAGAGAGCCTCAACCTCGAGATCGGGGCGCTGGCCCCCCATAGCTGGTTACCTATCACGCTTGAGCTGTCAGGCCGTGACGACGCGCAGCGCTTCACCCTGCAAGGCAGCGCCGAGCTGCTGCCCGCCGCCGAGCCATTGGCCAGCCAGCTGCGCAACCTGGAGCTGGGGGGCTCGCTGCACAGCCCGTCACTGCGTCTCGACGACTTCCGTCTCAAGGCCGCCGCCTTCGCCCTCGACAAGGCGTCGCCACTGACCCTGAATGCCAAGGGACAGCAGGCCGATCGAGCCTTCGACCTACAACTTGCCACCACCGTCACCTTGGGGCGGACATTGGCGGGGGTCACCCTCCAACAGAGCGATCTCAAAGGCACCCTCAGTGGCCAAGGCGTACCGCGCACACCGCTTGAACTGGGAGCCATGGGCGATCTGAAAATCGCGTTCACGCCATTTAAACTCGATGCCGAGCGCCTCACATTGCAGGCCGCAGATCTGGCGCTGAGCGGCCGCGCAGATGTCACGCTTGGCACAGTTCCGCACCTTCGTTTCGATCTGCAAGGTAAGACGCTCAATCTCGATAGCTGGCTTGGTAGCGCCGGTGCCGCACCGGCCAAGACCACAGCCCCCCCCATCCAGAGCCCTGCCCCTGTCGCCGCCGCAGGCAAACCGGCGACCAGCCAAGGGAGTGGGGAGCCAGATCTCTCCGCCCTCAAGGGACTCGAGCTGGCTGGCAGCCTCAAACTCGAGCGCCTCGAGCATGACACTCTGGTGCTGAGCCGCCCCGCACTCACGCTCGCGCTCAAGGGGGGCGTCCTTGACGTTCAGCACTTCAGCGCAGATGTTGATCAGGGCACCTTGCAAGGTAGCGGCCGTCTCGATGCCAACCCGGCTCAGGCCACTTACCAACTGAACGCCAAAGCAACCGGCCTGCAAGTGCTGCCGCTGCTGCAACGCTTCGCAAAGACCGATCTGCTGTCAGGGCGCGCCAATCTGGATCTGGCCGTCAATGGTCGCGGCCTCTCGGCCCAAGCCCTTCGCAGCGCGATTGAGGGTAAGGCGGCGCTGAAGATCGAGGATGGCGCCCTCCATGGCGTCAACCTGCCGGAGATGGTGCGTGAGGCGCGCGCCACCCTCAAAGGCCAGCGCGCCGACTATGTCAAAGAGAGTCGCAAAACCGACTTCAGTGCCCTCACTGCCGACTTCACCCTGGGAGGGGGCAAAGCCCGCAGCCAGAATATCCAACTGTTCGCCCCGGCGCTGCGGGTGCATGGCAGCGGTGAGACCCATCTGGTCAGCGAGCAGCTCGATTTTCTGTTCAACACCTCGGTGGTCGGCACCAGCAAGGGCCAAGGTGGCCGTGACATCGATGCCCTCAAAGACGTGACCATTCCGGTACGGATCGGTGGCAACTGGAGCCAGCCTACCTATGCGCTCGACATCAAGTCGCTATTGCAGGGTAACAAGGTGCTCGAGGATAAGGCCCGCAAGGAGGCCGAGCGTGGGCTCAACAAGCTGCTCGGCGATAAAGCCGACGATCCCGCCCTCAAGGGGGCGGCCGACAAGCTGCTCAAGGGACTGTTCAGATAATCCCCACCGCCGGCCTCGCCGGCGGTACTTTTTTATGCCGCCCGATAACCACGACGCGCCCCGAGGGGGAATGGCAATGCGCGGTGCGCATGTCACCTCATCAATCAGAAGGCGGGCTCAGGGGGTGACTCCCCAAGGTGGAGCGATCAAGGGCTGACCGAGCCTTCGCGCCAGGCCGGATGCTGCCGCTGCCGATAGTGGCTCGGCGCTAATCCGTAGCGGCGCTTGAAGGCGGTAGAGAAGTGGTACTCATTGGCAAACCCACAGCGGGCAGCCACCACCTTGAGTGGCAGCCGGGTGGAGGCCAGCAGCAGCGCCGCCTCGCGCAGGCGTAGCTGGCCGAGTAGCCCCATCGGCGTCGTCTTTCCCTGCTCACGGCACAGGCGATGCAACTGGCGCGCCGAGAGATGCAGTATCTGCGCCATTTGCGCCACACTCCAGGCTCGGCCCAGTTCGGCACTCAGGGCCGCGGCCAGTGTCTGCCACTGAAGCTCGCCGGGACGGGCTCGTTCCCCCTTGTCGATAAGGCGATGCAGATAGAGACCAAACTGCTGCACCAGCAGGGAGGAGAGCGCCGGATCGGCAAAACGCTCCTGCTCGGCAAAGAGGTTTTCGAAAGTGTGTAGCAACTGCGGATGCTGCGAAGTGCAGCCGTGACGCCAACCATGGGCTGCGCCATCCCAAACAGGGCCAGATTGCATCAACACCCAGAACAGCCGCCAGCGGGGAGAATCCGATGGCAGATAATAATGGAGTGCATGGCCGGCAGGGATAAGCGCCCACTGGCCCGCAGACAAGGTCACGGCCCCTTCTGGGCCGAAGACAGTCCCCTCCCCCTCCAGGGTCAGCAAGAGAGTGTGCACTCGCGAAAAGCGGCGTTCTATCACGTAATGACCGGCCAATTCTGAGCAGCCAACCAGCCAAAGCCCCCCCTCGCCAAGGGCCGGTAGCAGGGCATCGCAACAGATCCTTTCACGGCACTGCTCGTCGACTTCGATGCGCTCAACAACGGCAGTTTCAGACATCATATTGGCGGCGTGGTTCATGGTGGCAACAGAATTGCGAGCATAACATGAAGCCATCGACAGCCAAGGAGAGAGCCATGCACATTACCCACGTAGCCATCTGGGCCCGCGATCTCGAGGCGCTGGCGCACTTTTACTGCAATACCTTTGCCGCCCGCGCCGGTGAGCCCTACCACAACCCGGCCAAGCAGTTCAGTTCTCGTTTCATCTATTTCGAGCAAGGCGCCACGCTGGAGCTGATGCACCGACCCGGCCAGGTCGAGCCGGCCACGGCTTCCGCCTACGGGCTGGCACACCTTGCCTTTGCCCTCGGCTCAGAAGCGGCGGTCAATACCATGACGCAGCGCCTCAAGGGGATGGGATTACCCCATCTGGACGGGCCGCGTCACACCGGCGACGGCTACTACGAGAGTGTTTTCCTCGATCCTGAAGGAAACACCATCGAAATCACCGTCTGAGAAGCACGGCAACACAGGGCCGCCCCAAGCCCCAGCTTTCAGGCATAGACCTTGTCGAGCCCCTCCAGCCGCGCCATCTCCGACAGCCACCAGAGAAGCGGCTCACAACCGCGCTCACTGTTCCACCCCAGATAGGCGGTCTCGCTAACATGACGCCCTTCGATCTCCCGGCTCACCAGCTCTCCCCGTTCGATAAAGGGATGGGCCAGATGACGCGGCAAATACCCACATCCCACCCCGGAGAGCAGCAGTTGTAGTTTGGCATCGAAGTGATCGACCGTGATGGTCTCCTGCCCCGACAGCAAGAACAATCCATTGCGCAGTTTGTTCTTGGCACTGTCTGCCACGACGACGGCTCGGTGCCGCTTGACCTGACGTGAAGAGAGCTTACCCGTCAGCACCGCTAGCGGGTGGTTAGGAGCATGCACAAACAGATGTTCAAGCTGACCTAGCGCTCGACACGCAAATTGAGCATGAGCCGGCGGCAGGCTGAACGCCCCCAGAATCATGTCGGTGCGTCCCTCGACGAGCCCCTCCCAGGCGCCACCAAGAACCTCATGGCTAAAACTGAGTCGCACATGGGGAAACGTACGGTAGAAGCGCTCAAGCAGGGGCATCAGCAGTGTAAAAGGGAACGCACTATCGACCCCGATAGCCAGCGAAAGATTCTGCTCCCCCCCGAAGCTACCCGACTGTAGTTCGAGATCTCGCGCTGCATGCAGGATCTCACGCCCCTTCTCGAGCATCAGTCGACCGGCCTGGGTGAAAGCGATTTTATGTCCAGAGCGATCGAGCAGGGTGATACCAAGATCTCCCTCAAGTTTTTGCACCATGTAGCTCAATGCCGAGGGGGTCTTGTAGAGCTTGGCCGCAGCAGCAGAGAGGCTGCCGTGCTGCTCAATGGCATCAAGAATGGCGAGGACTTCCAGGTTCAGCTTCATCGCAAAATCGCTCTCTTTTATAAATTTTCTGAAAGGGTCACCCAAATAATTGCGATATCTGTATCGGGCTCGCTGGCATAGCATTTCTCTCGAATCAAGAGCCACAGAGCCCAACAACCACTCAATGCCCGAGGTGAATATCATGTCTATTCGTGAACTGATCAATCCGCAGAATTCAGCCCTCATCTTCATCGATCACCAGCCACAAATGGCCTTTGGTGTCACCAACATCGATCGCCAGCAACTGAAGAACAACACGGTTGCGCTGGCCAAGGCCGGCAAGATCTTTAAGGTGCCGACTATCTACACCTCGGTCGAGACCGAAAGCTTCAGCGGCTACATCTGGCCGGAACTGCTGGCCGTTAACCCCGAGAGCAAGCCCATCGAGCGCAGTTCCATGAACTCCTGGGAAGACGAAGCCTTCGTCGCCGCCGTCAAGGCCACCGGCCGTAAGAAACTGATCATCTCCGCCCTGTGGACCGAAGTGTGCCTCACCTTCCCAGCCCTGATGGCACTCGATGCCGGCTACGAAGTCTACGTGGTCACCGACACCTCCGGCGGTACCAGTGTTGATGCTCACGAGCGCGCCATCGATCGCATGGTGCAAGCCGGCGCCGTTCCTGTGACCTGGCAACAAGTCCTGCTCGAGTACCAGCGTGACTGGTCACGCAAGGAAACCTACGACGACGTCATGAGCCTGGTGCGCGAGCACAGCGGTGCCTACGGTATGGGCGTCGACTATGCCTATACCATGGTGCACAAAGCTCCCCAGCGCGAAGTTAAGTAAGCTCTGGCTGGCGGCATCATCAGATGCCGCCAGCACATGAGGATAAACCATGGAAAATGCTGCTACTCTGGTGATCCGCCACCGCATCGCCATTGACGATCGCCCCCGCTACGAGGCCTGGCTGAATCGCATTGTCCCCATTGCTGCCGCCTTCGAGGGACATCAAGGCGTCAACGTAATCCGACCCGCAGATGGAGAAGAAACTTACACCATCTCATTGCATTTTCGTAACCTCGACACCCTCTACGGTTGGAGCCGTTCCGCACAGCGCCAGGCGCTGGTGGAGGAGATCCGCCCGTTGCTTGTCGGCGATGACGATAGACTTGAGGTGCAACAGAGCAGTCAGTTCTGGTTTACCCCAGAAGGCACAAGTACAGCTCCACCACCGGCCTGGAAACAGTTTATCGTCACCCTAGCGGTCATCTTCCCCAGCACCAACCTAGTGCCCTGGATATGGCATCAACTGCTGCCCTCTTTGGATGGCACCTTGCTCGGACATTTCCTGACGGATGCTACCGTTGTCGCCTTAGTGGTCTATCTTTGGATGCCACTGATCACTCGCGCCCTCGCCGGCTGGTTGGCGCCTGCCGACCGACACTGAGAGAATCAATCATGTCTAATCACGCAAGCCTGATCCTGATGAATGGTGATCTGCATACAGTGGATCCCGCCAACCCCCTGGCCACCGCCGTCGCCATCCGCGATGGCAAGTTTGTCGCCGTTGGCAGTGATGCCGAGGTGATGACCCACGCCGGCCCCGAGACCCGTGTTGTCGATCTCAAGGGACACACCGTCATCCCCGGCCTCAATGACTCCCACCTGCACCTGATCCGTGGCGGGCTGAACTACAACCTCGAACTGCGCTGGGAAGGGGTGCCTTCTGTGGCCGAAGCGCTGCGCATGCTCAAGGTTCAGGCCGAACGCACTCCGCACCCCCAATGGGTTCGGGTCGTGGGCGGCTGGTCCGAATTCCAGTTTGCCGAACGCCGCATGCCGACGCTCGACGAGCTCAACCAAGCCGCACCGGATACCCCGGTGTTCGTACTGCACCTCTATGATCGCGCCCTACTCAACCGCGCCGCTCTGCGCGCCGTGGGCTACACCCGCGATACCCCGAATCCGCCGGGTGGTGAAATCCAGCGAGATGCTCAGGGCAACCCGACCGGCATGCTGATTGCCCGTCCCAACGCCATGATCCTCTACGCCACCCTGGCCAAGGGCCCCAAGCTGCCCTACGAAGCCCAAATCAACTCGACCCGCCGCTTCATGCGTGAACTCAACCGGCTTGGTGTCACCAGCGCCATCGATGCCGGTGGCGGATTCCAGAACTACCCCGAGGATTACCAGATCATCGAGGAGCTGGAAAAAGAGGATCAACTCACCATCCGTATCGCCTACAACCTCTTCACTCAGCGTCCCAAGCAGGAGTTGGAAGACTTCCAGCGTTGGACCGACATGCTGGAGCCAGGCAGCGGCAGTGACTTCTATCGCCACAACGGGGCTGGCGAGATGCTGGTCTTCTCCGCCGCCGACTTCGAGGACTTCCTCGAGCCGCGCCCGGATCTCCCTCCCGGCATGGAAGACGAGCTGGAGCGGGTGGTGCGCCATCTGGTCGAGCATCGTTGGCCGTTCCGCCTGCATGCTACCTATGACGAGTCCATCTCGCGCATGCTCGACGTGTTTGAGAAGGTCAACCGCGACATCCCCTTCAACGGGCTGCACTGGATGTTCGACCACGCCGAAACCATCAGCGAACGCAACATTGAGCGGGTTAAGGCGCTCGGCGGCGGCCTCGCCATCCAGCACCGCATGGCCTTCCAGGGCGAGTACTTCGCCGAGCGCTACGGCCAAGAGGCGCTCTCGCATACGCCCCCCGTCGCCCGCATGCTGGAAGCCGGTGTGCCGGTCGGCCTCGGAACCGACGCCACCCGTGTTGCCAGCTACAACCCCTGGACCGCGCTCTACTGGCTGGTCTCCGGCCGCACCGTCGGTGGCTTGCAGATGTATGACGAGCGCAACCGCCTGCCGCGCGAGACCGCCCTCTCCCTGTGGACCAACGGCAGTGCCTGGTTCTCCAGCGAGCAGGGCAAGAAGGGGATGATCAAGGTCGGTCAGCTCGCCGATCTGGCGGTGCTCTCCGAAGATTTCTTCCAGGTACCGGAAGAGTCCATCAAGGGGATCGAGTCCGTGCTGACCCTGGTCGGTGGCAAGATTGTGTTCGCCCAGGGTACCTTCGGCCCGCTGGCCCCGCCCGAGCTGCCGATCCTGCCCGACTGGTCGCCGACCAAGTTGGTGCCCGGCCACTACCGCCCGGCCTCAGCGCAGCAGGCTCTGGTCGGCACTCAACCCCAGGCCCACCAGTGCTGCGGCCCCTGTGGCGTGCACCAACACCAGCATGAGAAGGCCCGCAACGCCTTCATGCCGGTCTCCGATGACCGCGCCTTCTGGGGTGCTCTCGGCTGCTCCTGCTTCGCCTTCTAACCCTCACCCGGGCGCCGCACTGGCGGCGCCCTCTTAACCGGAGCATTACATGACTCAATTCATCAAGCGCCCGGCCGACCAGCTTCACTATTTGCCGGCCAGTGAATATCACCCTGCCAACACCTACTTTCACTTCTCGTTTGCCAACTACTACGACCCGGAAAACATCCACTATGGTGCGCTGCGGGTGGTCAATGACGATGACGTACAGCCACACAGCGGCTTCGACCAGCACCCGCACCGTGACATGGAGATCGTCAGCTACCTGCTGCACGGCAAGCTGACCCATTGGGACAGCGTCACCGACGAAGAAGAGGTGCTTGAGCGTGGCCATATCCAGGCCATCACCGCCGGCACCGGCTTGACCCACTCCGAGCTCAACAAGCACGATGAGTGGACCCGTTTCATGCAGATCTGGATCCTGCCGCCGGCCCAGGGGCTGGAGATCCGCTACGGCAGCGCCAAGCCTGCCGCCAGCGAGCGGGAGAACCGTCTGCTGCACTTGGTCAGCCCACTGCACGGCGGCCTGGATACCCCGCTGCACCTCAACCAAGACGTCAACTTCCATGTCACCGAGCTGACCCGCAGCGATGCCGAGGTGGTGTTCGAGCTGGCCGAGGGGCGTCAGGCCTATGTCAGTTGCATGGAGGGAGGCGTGGAGCTGGAAGGGATGACCTCCCTAGCCGAACGCGACTCGCTGGAGGTGACCGGCCCGGCCACCCTGCGCATGAAGGCCCCCAATGGCCATGGCCATGTCATCATCATCGAGATGCAACGCATGGATGAACGCTACCGTGGCTAACCAGACCGTCTCCCCCTGGGCGCCGTTTCGGCAGCGCGCCTTTCTGGTGCTCTGGCTGGCGACCCTGTTTTCCAATGTCGGCACCTGGATGCACGACGTGGGTGCCGGCTGGCTGATGACCAGCCTGGACCCCAATCCGGGCATGATCGCCGCCGTACAGGCCATGACTACCCTGCCGGTGTTCCTGCTGGCACTGCCGGCCGGCGCCATGGCCGACATTCTCGACCGACGCCGCCTGCTACTGGTGGTAAACGCCATGATGCTGCTGGCGGCAGCCTTCCTGGCCTTCCAGGTACAAAGTGGTAATGCCAGCAGCCACGGCCTGCTGCTCATCACCTTCCTGCTCGGCTGCGGCGCCGCCTTCCTGGCGCCGGCCTGGCAAGCGATTGTGCCAAGCCTGCTGGAGCGTAAAGAGCTGCAAGCCGGTATTGCCCTCAACAGCATGGGGATCAACATCAGCCGTGCCATCGGCCCAGCGCTGGCTGGCCTGCTGATCGCCCAGATCGGCATGGCGATGCCCTTCCTGCTCAATGCGGTCAGCTTCCTGGCCATCCTGGCTGCCCTTTGGTGGTGGCGGGGTGAAAGTGGTACGAGCAATCGGCTACCGGCCGAACGGGTGTTGCCCGCCGTCGTGGCGGGGCTGCGCTATGCCCGCCGCAGCCCGGCACTGATCGGCGTGCTGCTGCGTTCCGCCGCCTTCTTCCTGTTCGCCAGCGCCTACTGGGCCATGCTGCCACTGGTCGCACGTCTGCAACTCAACGGGGATGCCACCCTCTATGGCGCCCTGACCGCCAGCGTCGGTATCGGCGCCGTGCTCGGAGCCCTGTTGCTGCCACGCCTGCGCCGCCGCCTCTCGGGCCACTACATAGTAATGCTGGGCTCCGTCGGTACTGCCCTGGTGCTGTTGGTATTGGCGACCTCCAAGTCTGCGCCACTGGCCCTGCTGGCAGGACTGCTGGCGGGCGCCAGCTGGATTGCCACTTTGTCGAGCCTGATGATCGCCGCCCAGGGGGCACTGCCTGACTGGGTGCGCGCCCGCGGTCTCTCGCTCTACCTGACCGTCTTCTCCGGTGCCATGGCGCTGGGCTCCCTCAGTTGGGGTCAGGTAGCCAGCCATTTTGGGGTGACCACCGCCCTACTGGCGGCGGCCGTCGGCATGCTGCTGCTGATCCCTTTCACCACCCGGATACATCTGGATGCGGGCGAGCGGTCATTGCAGCCAAGCCGCCACTGGCCCGAGCCGGCAGAGGTGGATCCGGCTCACCAGCAGGATGGCCCCGTGATGATCCAGGTTCGCTATCAAGTCATGAGCGATCAGGAAGAGGCCTTCCGGAAATTGCTGCACCAGCTCGGCGAAACCCGTCGCCGTGATGGGGGCCGTGAGTGGCATCTGTTCCGCGATCAGGAGAGCCGAGATTTCATCGAAACCTTCGTGCTCCCCTCCTGGCTCGATCACCTGCGCCAGCATGAGCGGGTCACCGACGAAGAGGCACAGTTGCAGGCGCAGATCCGCGCCCTGTGCCACGACAGCCGGGTAGAGCACTATCTCTCCAGCTAACTGAGAAATATAAAGAGGGCCCGCACTGCGGGCCCTCTTTTTTTGCGCAGATGAAGGGGATGCCTCAGCGGCAAGGCAGGCTCAAGGTCACCACCAATCCCCCCTGAGTCCGGTTCTCGGCCTTGATCTGCCCCCCCTGGCAAATCAAGGCGCGCCGGGCGATCGCCAGCCCCAGTCCATAGCCCTTGCCGACGGCGCCGATGCGCACGAAGGGATCAAACATGCTGGCGAGCTTCTCCTCCTCGATCCCCGGCCCCTCGTCACAGACGCAGATCAGCGCCTGCCCCTCGGCTTCGGCCAGACTGAGGGTGACGCTTTGGCCGGCTCGGCTAAAGCGCAGAGCGTTGCGCACCACGTTCTCCAGCGCCCGCCGCACCAGCTCGGCATTACCGCTGAGAGTGCGGCGGCACTCCCCTTCCAGCCGCACCGCGACGTGGGCGCGCTCCCCTTCAAAACGGGCGTCGGCCACCACCGCCTCGACCAACCCCTGCAAGTCAAAATACCCCAGCTCGGGGGCATGCTCCTGCTCGGCGCGGGCCAGCTCGAGCAGCTCGCCAATCAGCCGATCCATCCGCTCGGTCTCCTGCTCGATGCGTTGCAATGAGGCTGGCACCTTGTCAGCACTCTGCTCGGCCAGCCCCAACGCCAGGCGCACCCGCGCCAGCGGCGAGCGCAGCTCGTGGGAGACATCGTGCAGCAACTGTTCCCGGCCATGCACCAACTGCTGGAGCCGCTCCACCATCAGATCAAAATCGTGGGCCAGGGCGCTTAGCTCGTCGTGACGATGGCGCAGTTGCGGCAGCAGACGCACCGCGAGATCCCCCTGAGCCACCTGGCCGCACCCCTGACGCAGCAGACGCACCGGCCTAGTCAGGTGCCAAGCGAAAAAGATGCTAAACAGCAGCCCCCCCAGCCCGCCTATCCACAGCATGGGAGGCGGGATCTTGAGCCACTGCAAGGGGCGCGAGGGGGGCGTCATTCGCTCACGCAGCTCGCCGACGTGATAGACAAGCTGATAAGTTTGCCCCTGTGGCGACACAACCTGACGGGTCAGCACGGGGGCCGGTGGCCGTGCACCATCCGGTTTCAGTGATGCGGTGGCGCTCGGGGTGGCGATAAGCCGTAGCAGATCGCGCTCATCGATGGGCCAGCTTGCCAACCAGCGTGTCAACGCCGCTTCCCCGCCCACCTCGAACAGGCTCACGGCGGCGGCCAACTGCTGACTGGCGACACGGCGGGCCATCCGCTCTTCCGGGGGCTCCCTGTCATGCAGGCTAAAGCCTATCCACAACAGTTGGCTCACCACTATGATGGCGAGCCAGAAGCCGAGCAGGATCTTCCAGAACAGGCGGCTGGTCAGCAGCATACGAGCTTGTACCCTATGCTGCGGATGGTCTCGATGCTGAGGCTGTCGCCAGCGCGCTGATGCAGCTTCTGGCGCAGGTTGCAGATGTGCACGTCGACGCTGCGATCATACGCCTCGCGTGGGCGACCGATGCCCTGCAACGAGAGCACATCCTTGGTCACCACCTGCTCGGGCGTGCGCAGCAGCAGCTCGAGCATGTTGAACTCGGTGGCGGTCAGATCGAGCGGCAGGGCGCGCCAGGCGCAGGTGCGGTTGGCTGGGCTCAACATCAGTCCCCCT
The DNA here is from genome assembly GCF_014892695.1 of Aeromonas simiae. Lineage (NCBI taxonomy): Bacteria > Pseudomonadati > Pseudomonadota > Gammaproteobacteria > Aeromonadales > Aeromonadaceae > Aeromonas > Aeromonas simiae. The sequence goes on along the minus strand of NZ_CP040449.1, from coordinate 442,738 downwards.
AAGGTCAACACCTCGGGGAGATGGCCCTGAGACTCCTCCCCCACCCGGCGCAGCACGGCGCGCAGCCGGGCCACCAGCTCGCGCGGATAGCAGGGCTTAGGCATGTAGTCATCGGCCCCCATCTCGAGCCCCACCACCCGGTCGATGTTGTCCCCCTTGGCGGTCAGCATGATGATGGGCAGCCGGCTCTGACGGCGCACCTCGCGCAGCACCTCGGTGCCACTCAGATCGGGCAGCATGACGTCGAGCACCAGCGCCGCATAGCGGCCCGAAAGCGCCGCCTCGACCCCTTCTCGGCCGGTGGCCACATGGGTGGTGGCAAACCCCTCTGCACGCAGGTACTCCCCCAGCATGGCACCCAGTTCGAGATCATCGTCGACCAGCAGAATCTTCATCTTTCCTCCTCTTCGGCGAAGGGCGCATTGTCTCCGCTTCCCCTTGCCGTCACAGCAGCCTTTACGCAATCCTTACGCTTCTGGAAGAGAGCCTTAACCGGTAAATGGGATAGAGTCCCACCCTGTCTAGCAAGAGGATACCCGAGCTCATGCCCCGTCTGCACCCACGTCTGCTGTGGTGGCTGTTGCCACTGTTTGCCCTGTTCATCTGGTTCGCGTTTGGCCGCCAAGGCGATGCCGAGAGCGGCGCCCAGTACATCACCGCCAGCGCCGAGCGCCGCGATCTGGAGCAGTCGGTGCTGGCCGACGGCACCTTAGAAGCGCGCAAGCAGGTGTCGGTCGGTGCCCAGGTTTCGGGCCAAATCAAGGCCCTCCATGTCGCCCTCGGCGATAAGGTCAAGGCCGGTGATCTGCTGGCCGAGATCGACGATCTGACCCAGCAGAACAGCCTCAAAGACGCCGAGGCCCAGCGCACCAATCTGGATGCCCAGATCGCCGCCAAGCAGGCGGCACTGCGCAATGCCGAGCTGACCTTCACCCGCCAGCAGAACCTGCTGGCCCGCCGGCTGGTGAGCCAGGCCGACTATGACACGGCCAAGGCCACCTTGGATCAGACCCGCGCCGAGATCCGCGCCCTGCAAGCGCAGCGGGTACAGGCCGAGATCGCCCTCGATACCGCCCGGGTCAATCTCGGCTACACCCAGATCCGGGCGCCACTCGATGGCACCGTGGTCGCCATTCCGGTCGAAGTGGGGCAGACCGTCAATGCGGTGCAAAGCGCCCCAACCCTGATGAAGATCGCCCAGCTCGATACCATGACGGTGGAGGCCCAGATCTCCGAGGCCGACGTGATCAAGGCCAAGGTTGGCATGCCGGTCTATTTCACCATCCTCGGCGCCCCCGAGACCCGCAATGAGGCCACCCTGCGCGCCATCGAGCCGGCCCCCGACAGCATCAACAGCGACACCAGCTCAAGCTCGACGAGCAGCACCAGCACTAGCAGCAGCGCCATCTATTACAACGGCCTGTTCGACGTGCCCAACCCCGACGGCGTGCTGCGCATCAGCATGACGGCCCAGGTCTATCTGGTGCTCGACCGCGTCAGCCAGGCCCTGGTGATCCCGGCGCCAGCACTGCAAGGGGATCAGGTGCAGGTGGTCGACGAGCAAGGACGTGTCAGCGTGCGCCGGGTCAAGGTGGGACTCAACAACAAGGTGCATGCCCAGATCCTGGAGGGGCTCAAGGAGGGGGAAAAGGTGATCGTCAGCACCACGGGCGAGGGGGCCAGCAGCGCTAGCCGTCCACGCATGCGCGGCCCGATGGGATTCTGATATGAGCGTGCTCCTGCAACTGAGCGGCATCGGCCGCACCTTCGGTGAGGGCGAGCAGGCCGCCACCGTGCTCCACGACATCAATCTCTCCATCGAGAAGGGGGAGATGGTGGCCATCGTCGGGGCCTCGGGCTCGGGCAAGTCAACCCTGATGAACCTGCTCGGCTGCCTGGATCGGCCCAGCACGGGTCACTACCGCATCGCCGGCCAGGATACCGCCGACCTCGATGGTGACCAGCTCGCCGCCCTGCGCCGCGAACGCTTCGGTTTCATCTTCCAGCGCTACCACCTGCTCTCTCACCTCAATGCCCGTGGCAACGTCGAGGTGCCGGCCCTCTACGCCGGCATTGCGGCAACCGAGCGCCACCACCGTGCCGATACCCTGCTGACCCGGCTCGGGCTCGGCGACAAGCTCGAGCACAGGCCGAGCCAGCTCTCCGGCGGCCAGCAGCAGCGGGTCAGTATCGCGCGCGCCCTCATCAACGGCGGCGAGGTGATCCTGGCCGACGAGCCGACCGGCGCCCTCGACAGCCACAGCGGCGCCGAGGTGCTGGCGATCCTCAAGGAGCTGCATGCTCAGGGCCACACCATCATCATCGTCACCCACGACATGGGGATCGCCGAGCACGCCGAGCGGATCATCGAACTCAAAGATGGCCGGGTGGTCGACGACCGTCGCCGCGCCCCTTCCACTCCAACAGAGGGCAAGGTGGCCCCGAAGCGCAGCCAGGCGCGCCCCTGGGCCGGTTTTGGCGATGCCCTGCACATGGCCTGGCTCTCCATGGTGACCCAGCGACTGCGCACCTTCCTCACCATGCTCGGCATCATCATCGGCATCGCCTCTGTGGTGACCACGGTGGCGCTCGGCCAGGGGTCGCAGCAGAAGGTGCTGGAGAACATCAACGCCATGGGCACCAGCACCCTGGAGGTGTTCCCCGGGCGCGGCTTTGGCGACATGCGCTCGACCGCCATCCAGACCCTACGCAGCGGCGATGCCGATGCGCTGGCCCAGCTCCCCTACATCCACAGCGTCACCCCCAGCCTCTCCACCAGCACCACCTTGCGCCTTGGTAACGTCTCGGTCAGCGGCAGCGTCAACGGGGTGGGCGAGCAGTTCTTCACGGTGCGCGGCTATCGGTTGATCGCCGGCATGAGCTTCGATGCCGCCAGCGTGACCAGCCTGGCCCAAGAGGTGGTGATCGACGAGAACACCCGCAGCAAGCTGTTTGGCGAAGGGGTCGATCCGCTTGGCCAGGTGATCCTGCTCGGCCCGCTGCCGTGCCGGGTGATCGGCATCGCCGCCAAGAATCAGAGCGGCTTTGGCAGCGACGAGAACCTCAACGTCTGGATCCCCTACACCACCGCCATGAAGCGGATGCTCGGCCAGACCTACCTGCGCAGCATCAGCGTGCGGGTGGCCGATGCGGTACCGCTGGCCGCCGCCGAAGAGGGGATCACCCAACTGCTCGACAGCCGCCACGGCACCCGCGACTTTTTCGTGCTCAACACCGACAGCATCCGCCAGACCATCACCCAGACCAGCGCCACCCTGACCCTGCTGATCGCCATGATCGCCCTCATCTCGCTACTGGTGGGGGGGATAGGGGTGATGAACATCATGCTGGTGTCGGTAACCGAGCGCACCCGCGAGATCGGCCTGCGCATGGCGGTGGGGGCGCGCACTCGCGATATCTTGCAGCAGTTTCTCATCGAGGCGGTGCTGGTCTGCCTGCTCGGCGGGGTGCTCGGCATCCTGCTCTCCCTGCTAGCAGGGCAGTTGTTTGACTACTTCAGCAGCGACTTTCGGATGATCTACTCCCTGCCTGCCATGGGGGCCGCCTGCCTCTGCTCGACCCTGATCGGCCTGCTGTTTGGCTTCGCTCCGGCGCGACGCGCCGCACGCATGGACCCCATCCACGCGCTGGAGCGGGAGTAACCCCAGTCCATCGCGCCGGAAGGACCCGGCGCGAGCGACGACCGGCCCACCCCCACCTGGGCCGGAGCCTGAACACCCGCGCCATGCGGGATTTTCAACCGGGCCACTGGCCCGGTTTTTTTATACGGCGCGCCTGTGTAAAGGGAGTGCAAAAGGGGCGTAAAGTCGATTGAGGGAGGACTGAGTCAGGGCTCTAATGAGCGCGAACCGACCCATTTTGAGGAAAATTGTCATGATCCGAGCCTCCCTGCTGCTGACCCTGCTGATCGCCCCCCTGAGCCAAGCCATGGAGCCCATGCCCAAGGGGCCACACGGCCAACCCCCCCTGCTCCCCCCGGCCGCCCTCTATCAGGCAAGCAAGCAGGGCGGTGACCCTCAGGCAACCGCGGCCGAGTTGACGCAGCTAATCCCGCCCGCCGAGAAGGGCAAACGCTATGAGGTGCAGGTGAGCGTGCGCGAAGTGCGTGAACTCCCCACCCCGCCGGCCCAGACTCAGACCAACAACCGGGAGCGCTGAGATGCGCCGCGCCTGCCTGCTGCTGCTGGCCACCACTCTGGCGCTACCGGCTGCCGCCCGCCCTGGGCGGGGGCCGGATCTGCCGGCTCATCATCACGGCGTGAGTGGCCCCGGAATGAGCGGTACTGGGATGGGTGTGCCCTTCTCGCCGCTGCCTCGCCCCGGTCACCGAGTTGACCACCTACCGACCGGGGTGGCTACCGTGCTCATCGCCGGACTGACCTACTACGTGCTCAACGACATCTTCTACCGCCCTGAAGAACGCGGCTATGTGGTGGTCGAGCGCCCGGCGGCAAGTGTGGTTGAGCCAGCCCTCACCACGGTCGATGTGGACGGGCGGCGCTACTACGTGAAAGAGGGGCGCTACTACCAGCGCGACATCGACGGCCACTACAGCGAGGTGCCACCGCCGGCCGCCTTGCGCTGATCCTGTCACACTCTGTCACACAACCTTCCCCCTACGGCACACTTTGGCTACAAAGCGAGTGTTCAATGGAAGCTCAGAACAAGGAGACGGTATGAACACTCCATCCCTACGCTGGCCCCTCCCCCTCGGGCTCACCCTCATCTGGCTGGCCGGTCTCGATAGCTGGCCCGCCAGCTTCTGGCCGTGGCGCCATGAGTTGTTGATCCTGACCGGTCTCATCGGCCTCGCGGCCATGACCCTCTCCCTGCTGCTGGCGCTGCGTCTGCCACGCCTTGAGGCTTGGTGTGGCGGGCTCGATCGCATGCTGCACTTGCACCGCAGCAGCGCCCTCTGGGCCACCACCACTCTGATCGCCCACTGGCTGCTGGTCGAGGCGCCCAAATGGGCCGTCGGTGCCGGCTGGCTGACCCGCCCTGCCCGCCGCGGCGCAGGGGCCAGAAGCGGCAGCGACGCCCTGCTCCATGACCTTGGCAACACCTTGGGCGAGTGGGGCTTCTACCTGCTGCTGATACTGGTGGTGATCGGCCTGCTGGCCATGGTGCGCTACGAGCGCTTCAAGCTGGTGCACAAGCTCGCCCCCGTCATCTACCTGATGGGGTGGGTGCATGCCCTGTGCCTGCTGCCGCGCATCGGCCCGTTCACTCCGGTTGGCCTGACCCTGCTCATCGGCGGCGGGGTGGGAGCCATCGGCGCGCTCTACTCCCTGTTTGGCCGGGTGGGTAAGGGCGAGCACTACCAAGGGAAGGTGAGCGCCATCATCCCCCTCGATCCTCGCACCCACGAGATCCGCGTCCAGCTCGATACGCCGCTGCGCCACTACCAGCCGGGGCAGTTCGCCTTCTTCGATTTCGCCGAGAGTGGCGAGCCCCACCCCTACACCCTGGTCGATGTGTCGGCGGATGGCCGCACCCTGACCCTGGCGGTGCGTGCCCTTGGCGATCACACCCGCTGGCTGCACCAGCACCTCAAGGCCGGGGATGTGGTCAGTGTGACCGGCCCTTACGGCGCCTTCGTCCTGCCGGGCAAGGGGCAGGCCATGTGGCTGGGCGCTGGCATCGGCGTCACCCCCTTCGTGGCCTGGCTCGAAGCGCTGGCGCGCCGCGGCGAGACCCGCCCCGGCACCACCTTGCTGCAATGCGCGCCGGATCAGGCCAATGCCCCCTACCACGCGCGCATCGCCGAGCTGTGCCGCCAGACCGGGATCGAGTACTGGCTGCACCTGGAGAGCGAGGCGGGCCAACTGGATCTGGCCGAATTCGGCCGCCATCAGCGCGCCCCGGTCTGGTTCTGCGGCCCCGAGCCCATGGCCAACACCCTGGCCGACCACCTGGCGGCGCCACTGCACCGGGAGCTGTTTCGCTTTCGCTGATCCCCTCACCGAGCCCCGCCAGATAGGGGGGCTCTCTGTGCGCCCTGCCCCGCCGCCCTTGTCCGAGGCTTAGGGCCGCCATAGAGTGCTTGACCTAGAGCGCGCTCTAACTTCTAGGATGACCCCATGGCACCGCACCTCACCATCAACGCCGTCGCCAAGCAGACCGGCCTGTCCGCCCACACCCTGCGCTATTACGAGCGTATCGGGCTCATCGCCCCGGTCGGCCGCGCCCCCGGCGGGCAGCGCCGCTATGACGCGGCAGATCTGGCCTGGCTCGATTTCCTGCTGCGCCTGCGCAGCACCGGCATGCCCATCAGCCAGATGCAGGCCTTTGCCCGGCTGCGCGCTGCTGGGGCGGCCACGGTGCCGGCGCGGCGGCAGATGCTGGAGAGCCACCTCGACGAGGTGCTCGCCCATCTGGCGGCGCTGCAACGCAACGCCGACGTCTTGCAGGCCAAGATCGCGCACTACCGCGCGCTGGAGGCCGGTGTGGTGCCCGCGTCATCCACCTAAACAGAGGAGAATCCCTATGAGTTCCACCGATCGCTATCAACGGGGATGGGAGAAGCTGCGCGAGATCGACGGCGAGGTGGGGGAGCAGGTGGTGCAGAGCCTGCACGACATCGCCCCCGACTTCGCCCGTTACCTGATCGAGTTTCCGTTCGGCGATATCTATGCACGCCCTGGGCTCGATTTGAAAAGCCGCGAAATTGCTGTGGTGGCCGCCCTCACCGCCCTCGGCAACGCCGCCCCCCAGCTCAAGGTGCATATCCAGGGGGCGCTCAACGTCGGGGTCAGCCGCGACGAGATCGTCGAAACCATCATGCAGATGGCGGTCTACGCCGGTTTTCCCGCCGCCCTCAATGGCCTCGCCGCCGCCAAGGAGGTGTTCGCCCGCCAGCCATGACGCCCTGAGCGGCAGCAGGGTATGAAGCGGGCGGGCAGAGCTGCTACCATCTCGCCACTTTTGCCATGTTGCCGTTATCTTGCGTTGGCGGCCCCGCCCTGCGGGGCCGCCAACGCCTTGCAGGAACCCCTATGCCGACCACCTTTGCCGACCTTGCCCTCTCCCCCCGCCTGCAACAGACCCTCAGCGGGCTCGGTTATGAGGCGCCGACCCCGATCCAGGAGCGCGCCATCCCCCTTATTCTGGCCGGCCGCGATCTGCTGGCGGGCGCCCAAACCGGCACCGGCAAGACCGCCGCCTTCGTGCTGCCACTGATTGAACTGCTGCAAAAAATGCCTGCCGGCGCCCCTCGCCCGGTGCGCGCCTTGGTGCTGGTGCCGACCCGCGAGCTGGCGGTGCAGGTGCAGGCCAGCGTCGAGCGCTATGCCAAGGGCGGCGATCTCACCAGTACCCTGGTCTACGGCGGGGTCAGCATCGCAGCCCAGGTGGAGGCGCTGCAAAACGGGGTGGATATCCTGATCGCCACGCCGGGGCGATTGCTCGATCACCTGCGCCACGGGGCGGTGAGCCTCAGTGCCGTGGCCCACCTAGTGTTTGATGAAGCCGACCGGATGCTCGACATGGGCTTTATGGACGAGATCACCGCGCTGCTGACCTTCCTGCCACAGGATCGCCAGACCCTGCTCTTCTCGGCCACTTGCGATGACAACCTGTTCGCCTTGAGCAAGGTATTGCTGCGCGAGCCTGAGCTTATCGAAGTGGCAACCCGCAACACCACGGCGGCCGAGGTGGAGCAGCGGGTCTATGCGGTGGACGTTGAGCGCAAAGTAGAGCTGGTGCAGCATCTTATCCAGGTGAAGGGGTGGGCGCCGGCGCTCATCTTTAGCCGCACCCGCCAGGGGGCCGACCAGCTAGCCCAGCGCCTTGGCAAGGCGGGCATCAATGCGCTGGCCCTGCACGGGGATTTGTCCCAGAGCGCGCGCGAAAACGTGCTGGTTGAGTTTCGCGCCGGCACCTTGCAGGCGCTGGTGGCCACCGACGTGGCGGCGCGCGGGCTCGATATCAGCGATCTCAACTACGTGATCAATATGGAGTTTCCACATCAGCCAGAGGACTACGTGCACCGCATCGGCCGCACCGGCCGCGCCGGCAACCAGGGACTCGCCATCACCCTGTTCAGCCTGGAAGATGCGGCGCTGCTGGAGAAGGTCGAGGCGCTGCTCGACACCCGCTTGCCCCAGCAGTGGTACCCAGGCTTTGAGCCCGATCTCACCCGCGATGTTCCCACCCCGCGCCGGGGTAGCAAGGGGGCCCAGAAGCAGCGCGCCAGAAAGCAGGCATTGGGTCACAAGACAGGAAAGAGCCGGCGTTAAGCCGCTCTTGCCCCCTTTCGGCGACGTCCCTTTTGCGAACGTTCAAATACGCGGTCAACGTTGGCAAATTGCGGGCTTGTTTGGGACACCCACCTTTCTACCTGGGCTTGTTTGGGACACCCACCTTTCTACCTCTCGCTGGGCTTGTTTGGGAGGGGCTTGTTTGGGACACCCACCTTTCTACCTCTCGCTGTGGCTTGTTTGGGACACCCATCTTTCTGGCTTGTTTGGGAAGCTTATTTGGGACACCCACCTTTCTACCTATCGCTGTAGTGAAGACCGAGCTAATCGGCTGGTGGTGTGGTTTCAGCAGGATACAGCCAGAATCGTCACCATTTCAGGGCTAGATATGGAAGGTGCCGAAAGAAGAGCCTGATAACGGCCAGCCAATGACGCTGGTGTCATGGGACATACCAAGTTGCAGGTGAGTTTGGAGTGAAATCAGTGAATGGGCTGATGACATCGCCGCTGCCCACAGTGGTGGGCATAGCGCTCTCGAGCTTCACCGTGGCCGATAGCCCGGATGCCGCTTCGTTTGAACAATGTCACCTGCTTGAACCAGCCGTCGCCGTCGAGTTGCAGCCGTTGTAGGATGGGAGAAAGCGCTTCGGGAATATGGCCCCGCTTATCATCGCGAATGGCGCGGCCAGTCCAGTCAACCAGAGTCAGATAATCGATAAAGGTGTAGGGAAGTGACTTGGGTTCACCTCTCTGAGCAAACGGGAGCAACAAGGGTGGCAATTCAGTGGTTTGAGCACGCCCAAGGCGCTGGCTAATGCTGGTGTAGTCGCTCTCCTCCGGTGTCTCAGCCAATTTTGCTCGCACCGGGTTGAGCTCCACATAGGTCATGCAGGCGAGCAAAGCAGACTCCGTCAGCAAGGCTTGGCTCTTGAAACGCCCCTCCCAGAAGTGGCCCTTGCAGCCATCTTCCTGATTAGCCTGACGAGCCAGCCCCTCGTTGAGCAGGCGTACAAACCAGCTGATGGAGTAGAGCCGCTCCCGCCACTGCGCTATCAGCTCTTGCACCACAGCGAGCTCTGGCTCAATTAGGGTATCCCCCTGATACCAGCGGCGCACCAGCAACGGCCATTGAAACAACCCGGCCCAGCGCTCGGCCACCTCCCGCTCACTCCAGCCCTGCGCCTGCTCTGGGTCAACTTTCAGCACCAGATGGTAGTGGTTACTCATCACTGCGTAGGCGCAAATACCGATGGCAAAGAGCCGTGACAACTGGCCCAGCCTGTCGACCACCCACTGGCGGCGATGCTCGTAACTCTGGCCCGAGTGGGCATCTTCACCACATAGGAATGCCCGCCGCACACAGCGACTCACCACATGGTAATAAGGCGTATCCTGCAAGCTGATTTGACGTGAACGGGCGATGGTCATAGCAAACTCCCTCTTCGCTGTCGCTTAAGCCAAGCAGACCGCTACACCCCTGTCAAAATGATGGGTGTCCCAGTATCACTGATGGCAAAGAGCCGCGACAACTGGCCCAGCCTGTCAACCACCCACTGGCGGCGATGCTCGTAGCTCTGGCCCGAGTGGGCATCTTCACCACATAGGAATGCCCGCCGCACACAGCGACTCACCACATGGTAATAAGGCGTATCCTGCAAGCTGATTTGACGTGAACGGGCGATGGTCATGACGAGTTCCCTCTGCGCTGTCGCTTAAGCCAAGCAGACCGCTACACCCCTGTCAAAATGGTGGGTGTCCCAGAATTCCAACAGCCAGCTCTGGCTCAATCAAGGCATCCCCCTGATACCAGCGGCGCACCAGCAACGGCCATTGAAACAACCCGGCCCAGCGCTCGGCCACCTCCCGCTCGCTCCATCCTTGTGCCTGCTCAGCATCCACTTTCAGCACCAGATGGTAGTGGTTACTCATCACCGCGTAAGCGCAGATGCCGATGGCAAAGAGCCGTGACAACTGGCCCAGCCTGTCAACCACCCACTGGCGGCGATGCTCGTAGCTCTGGCCCGAGTGGACATCTTCACCACATAGGAATGCCCGCCGCACACAGCGACTCACCACATGGTAATAAGGCGTATCCTGCAAGCTGATTTGACGTGAACGGGCGATGGTCATAGCGAGCTCCCTCTGCGCTGTCGCTTAAGCCAAGCAGACCGCTACCCCCCTGTCAAAATGATGGGTGTCCCAGAATTCCCTTCTTAAGCCAAGCAGACCGCTACACCTCTGTCAAAATGGTGGGTGTCCCAGTATCAGGTGCTACACCCCTGTCAAAATGGTGGGTGTCCCAGAATTCTGCAAACTCCCTCTGCGCTGTCGCTTAAGCCAAGCAGACCACTACACCCCTGTCAAAATGGTGGGTGTCCCAGTATCATACGGCCACCTCCCGCTCGCTCCATCCTTGTGCCTGCTCAGCATCCACTTTCAGCACCAGATGGTAGTGGTTACTCATCACCGCGTAGGCGCAGATACCGATGGCAAAGAGCCGTGACAACTGGCCCAGCCTGTCAACCACCCACTGGCGGCGATGCTCGTAGCTCTGGCCCGAGTGGGCATCTTCACCACATAGGAATGCCCGCCGCACACAGCGACTCACCACATGGTAATAAGGCGTATCCTGCAAGCTGATTTGACGTGAACGGGCAATGGTCATAGCAAACTCCCTCTTCGCTGTCGCTTAAGCCAAGCAGACCGCTACCCCCCTGTCAAAATAGTGGGTGTCCCAGTATCACTTCGAACACCCGCGCCAACGAAACCTCACCGCTGGTCGAAGAGCACACTGGCTCATCGGACGGGGAGAACGTCGCCGCCAAGATGAAGAAAAGCGTGCGCTTTAACGACAATCCGGTGAGCAATGTCCGGATGTTCGAGCAGGAAGAGGGCCGAGCACTCAATATCAAGGTGTAACCCTTGCCATGAATATGGATGACGACCCAGCCCGCTCGGTGGCGGGCCGTCTCTTTGTGATCTTGCCCTGCCCCTTCGAAGACGACCGGGCAACCGGACTGGAGTGTTGTGTTGGATATCTATCAGAAAATCGTGGCCGAGCTGTCGGTCGAGCCGCTGGCCTTCGATGAAAACGGCGTCTGCACGTTCGAGATCCAGCGAGCAGCAGAGGAAGCGAGCGCCCCCTTTGTGGTCAATATCGTGGCTCAGCCCGACGAGATGGCGCTGGTGCTCTCGGTGACCACGGCGAGCGATCTTCCCGAGCGCCTGTCTCGCGAATTGTTCCTGCGTTTTGGCGAGCATGCCCTCGCCCCCTTGCGCCATGGCTACTGGGTCGGCATCTATCCCGGCACCGAGCGGGTATCGTTTTTCTCCCAGATCGCGTTGGGGAACTATCGTCCGCAGCAGATCAGGGAGAGCCTCGCCGATCTGCTGGAGAAGGCCCACGAGTGGGAGGCCAGCTTGTCCCAGGATGAGCAAACCCCGCATGTGACAAAAAGCGAAATGGGCGTGGGCCAGAACATCCGGGTATGATGGCCAAAGCGAGAAAATGGACGAAAAAAAAGAGGGCGGCATGATGCCTCCCTCTCTCTTTGTCCCTGACCTAACAACAATCAGGCCAGCTGTGGCGATCAAGCCAACGGCGGCGTCCTTGGCGGCACCCTGCGCTTGCTGCCGGTGGACTCGAAGGCCGAGGCGACGCGCAGCAGGTTGTTGTCGTCATAGGCGCGGCCGGCGAAGGTCAGGCCCACCGGCATACCGATATCGGCCATGATGCCCATGGGGACGGTGACGGTCGGCACGCCGAGGTGGCGAATGGCGAGGTTGCCGTTGGCAACCCAGATGCCGTTGCTCCAGGCGATATCGGCGGAGGCCGGATTCACATCCGCGTCAGCCGGGGCGACGTCGGCGACGGTGGGGAACAGCACGGCGTCGAGCTTGAGCCCGTCCATCCAATCTTCCAAGTCCAGCTTGCGGGTCTGCTCCAGAGCGCGCAGGCCGTCCGGCACCGAGGCAATCTCGTCCCAGGATTTCAGGCCGCGCTTGGCCATGTTGACGTACTCGTCCATGCCCGCCGCCAGATCCCCCTCGCGGTTTGGCAAGGTGCCCGGATCGTGGGGGAAGATCTTCGGGCCATCCACATCGGCCAGCTTATTGAGCTTGGGATCGCCGTTGGCGCGCAGGAAGTCGTCGAACGCCCAGCCGGAGAGCTCCCACAGCTCGTCGTTGAGAAACTCCGGGCTCACGATGCCGCGATTGAACACGGTCGGCGCGCCCGGTCTGTCCCCTTCGCAGTTAGAAACGAGCGGGAAGTCCACCTCGATGACTTCGGCGCCCGCGGCTTCCAGCGCCTTGCGCGCTTCTTCCCAGAGGGCAATCACGGCCTCGCGGGTATGGATGCGCTGACCGGTCGGGCCGCCGATACCGGGGTTTTCGCTGGTGCCGGCCAGTTCATCCTTGTTGATAAACATGCGCGGCACGCCGAGGCGCTTGCCCTTGAGGGCGTCGGGCTTGGCAGCCAGATCCAGATAGGAAGCCGGACGCACTTCAGAGGCCTTGGGCAGCTGCACCCAGGGCTGCATGCGCCACAGATCGCCACGGGTTTCGCTGTCGTCAGCCACCACCACGTCGAGCACTTCCAGCAGATCATTCATGGTGCGGGCATAGGGCACGACGACGTCCATGGTCGGAGTCAGCGGCCAGTTGCCACGCACCGAGATGACGCCACGGGAGGGGGTGTAGGCACACAGGCCGTTGTTGGAGGCAGGGCCTCGGCCGCTCGACCAGGTCTCTTCGGCCAGACCGAAGGCGGCGAAGCTCGCGGCGGTGGCAGTACCGGCGCCGTTGGAGGAGCCGGAGGCAAACGGCGCGGTCAGGTAGTCGGCGTTGTAGGGGCTCTCAGCACGGCCATAAACGCCGCGCTGCATGCCGCCATTGGCCATGGGGGGCATATTGGTTTTGCCAAGGCAGATGGCACCGGCGGCGCGCAGGCGCTCGACGGTAAAGGCATCGCGCTGGGCCACCAGATCTTTAAACGCCGGGCTGCCGGAGGCGGCGGTCAGCCCCTTGACCAGATAGCTGTCTTTGGCGGTGTAGGGGATGCCGTCGAGCGGCCCCAGAGTTTCGCCACGGGCGCGGCGCGCATCAGACGCTTGCGCCTCTTTCAGGGCATCGGGGTTGCGCACCACCACGGCGTTGAGGCGGGTTTGTGTCTCGGGGCCATCATAGGCCTCGATACGGGCCAGATAGGCCTGAACCAGTTCGACCGCAGTAGTGCGGCCTGATTCGAGCGCACCGCGCAGCTCGGCAATGGAAACCTCGGTCACTTCGATCATGGGGATCTCCTGTAAAAGGGTGACGGTTTGTCATGATGATCGCCGCATCGGCGCCTGCGACCATCACGTCATCAAGGGATAAAACCCCACTGAGTGGGGTTTTGAATACCAACCTCAGCTGGCTGAGAACCGGTTTACGACCCGTCGCAAGCGGCCGTCAACAAGGTGAAGAGCAGCGCAGAAACCGGTGCGTATAAACATACGTGAGCCCACGGTTTCACATAAGTGAGCAGCACATGAGCCTTGATCACGGCCTCGCAGCAGGATCGTCATCCGGTTCTTATTTGCCGGAGGGGATCTGTTGTGTAATGCAGTGAATATTGCCGCCCCCCAGCAGGATCTCGCGGGCCGGCACGCCGACCACAGTGTACTCGGGGAAGATCTCTTCCAAAATGCGCTGGGCTTCGCCGTCGGTGGCGGCATCGAGCAGCGGGTAGACGATGCTGCCGTTGGTGATAAGGAAGTTCACATAAGAGCCGGCCAGACGACCTTGCGCCTCGCGCGGCACACCGGTGCCGCTCTCGACGCCGGCAGACTCCTCTTCAGTGCAGAACAGCGGGCCCGGCTGGGGCAGCTTCCACACTTTGAGCTTGCGACCCTTGGCATCGACCGCAGCCTCGAGCACCTTGAGGGCAGCCACGGAGCGGGCGTACTGGGGATCGCTCTGATCGTCAGTCCAGTGCAGGGCCACTTCACCCGGACGCACGAAGCAGCACATGTTGTCGATGTGGCCGTCGGTCTCGTCCATGTAGACCCCTTCGTCCAGCCAAATAAAGCTCTTCACCCCCAGATAGTCGCGTAAGTAAGCTTCGATCTGCTCCTTGGTCAGGTGCGGGTTGCGGTTTTCGTTGAGCAGGCACTCGGCGGTGGTCAGGCAGGTGCCCTCGCCATCGACGTGGATGGAGCCCCCTTCCAGAATGAGCGGCGCGTCGTAGCGAGCCATGCCGTGCTGGGCCAGCATCTGGGCAGCAACCTCTTCATCCTGATTCCACGGGTAGTAAAGACCGCCCTTGTGGCCACCCCAAGCGTTAAAGCCCCAATCCACCCCACGGCACTCGCCGGCAGCGTTGGTAACGATGGTCGGGCCGGTATCGCGGGCCCAGCAGTCATCGCTGTTCATTTCAACCAGGGTGACATGAGCGGGCATGATGGCGCGGGCCTGCGCCATAAACTGGGCCGGTACCCCCATAAAGACCGGGGTGGCTTGCCCGATGGCATCGGCGACCTTGGCGAAGGTCTCTTGCGCGAAGCGACCGGCGACACGCCAGTTGTCCGGGCGAAACGGCCAGATCATCCAGACAGCTTGCTGATGCGCCCACTCGGCGGGCATGGCGAAGCCGTCGGCGGCCGGAGTTGACTCAATGAGAGCGGAGTTGATGGTCTTGATGCTCATCGCAATATCCTTGCGGGCGGCATGATGGCCTACGAGGCGATCATGCGGCCGGTAATAGGGAAACGGGCAGGGCTTGGCCCACCGGCTTACCATCGACGACGCAACCGTCACTCGATGGGGCTATCTGAAAACGGGAACCGGCACAGTGTAAGAAGTTGCGCCTTCATCCATCAAATGAATACGATAGATTGCCCCATCAATAAGACAAATAACAGCGATGAAACTACACCAGCTCGACCTCAATCTGCTGCTCGCCCTCGACGCCCTGATGACACAGGGCAGCGTCACCCGCGCCGCCGAATCCCTCTATATCAGCCAGCCGGCCATGAGCCATGCGCTCGGGCGGCTGCGCAGCGCCTTTGGCGACCCCCTGCTGGTGCGCACTCCGCAGGGGATGGTGCCGACGCCGCGCGCCCAGCATCTGCACAGCGGCGTGCGTCAGGCGCTGCGCCTGCTTGAGCAGCAGCTCAGCGACGAGGAGCAGTTCGACCCGGCCAGCTCGCAGCGGCGCTTCGTGCTCTGCACCACCGACTACGTGGAGTGCGTGCTGGTGCCGCCGCTCATCGCCAGGCTCAAGGATCTGGCGCCGGGGGTGAGCATCGAGATCCGCATCCTGCGCGACAGGCTGCCGGAGGCAGAGCTGGCGAGCGGCGAGATCGATCTGGTGCTGGGGTTTGACGAGTACATGCAGGTGCCGGGGTATCTGGGCAAAGAGACCTGGCTCACCGAGCCGCTGGCCGGGCTGGTGCGCCAAGGGCTGGCGGTGGACGAGGTCATTGGGCGAGAGCAACTCATCGGCATGTCTCACGTGTTTCACTCGCCGCTTGGCACCTCGGAGGCCAGCCTGGATCGCTGGCTGGAGGGACAGGGGCTGTCACGGCGCATCTCGGTCAACAGTCAGAGTTACATGTCGGCAGCGGCCATCGTCTGCCAGACCGACCACCTGCTGGTGTTGCCGAGCAAGGTGGCCGATCTCTTGGCCAGCCACTGGCCGCTGCGCCGCCTCACCCTGCCGGAGGATGTGCCTGGGTATCACCTCAACTGCGTCTGGCACCCGGCCCAAGGGCAGCACCCGGCCTTGTGCTGGCTGCGTGCGCTGATGAAGGGGCTGGTCGCCCCAGAGAGAGAGGAAGGAGCCCGCGCCTAACGGGTGGCGGTTAGGCCGACCAGCAACTGCTCGACCACCGCTAGGGAGAGCGCCGGATCGCGCCGGCATTGGGAGAAGGCGACCAGCCCCTGCACCCCCACCAGCAGATAGGCGGTGAGGGTCTCCACATTGGCATCGGCCGGGATCGCCCCCTGCTCGACGGCAGCCCGCAGTGCCTGACGAAAATCATCTTCCAGCGAGCGGTGAATGAGGGCGAGCCGCTGGTGCAGCTCCTCGTCCTGATCCAGCTCCATCGCGGCCCGGGTCACCAGACAGGTGCAGCGAGTCATCTCCTCCACCAGATTGAGCAGATAGGCGCGAATACCGGCCAGCGGCGGCAGGTCGGCCATCAGGGCGGCGCGGCTTTCACTCTTGCGGGCGACATAGTGATCGACCGCCGCCAGCAACAGGCCGCGCTTGTTGCCAAAGGCGGCGTAGAGGCTGCCGGGATGCAGGCCGGTGGCAGCCACCAGCTCCTGCATGGTGGTCTTGGCATAACCCTTGTCACGAAACGCCTCCATGGCACGGGTCAGGACATGATCGCGGTCGAATACGGCGCTGCGCATGGGGCCTCCGGGGATTGAAGTGTGGCGCCAGTTTATCGCAAACGGGGGGAAGCGGCCAAATCGACTTGAACGTCCATTCAAAAAAGAATTGCATCCCGGACGAAAAACGTCTTGAATGCTCATTCAAGATAGTCCCGGAGATCCCCCATGAACACATCGCTGCTGCAACCTTTCGCCCTCAACGACACCCTGACCCTGGCCAACCGCTTCGTCATGGCCCCCCTCACCCGCTGCATGGCCGGCCCCGGTCTGGTGCCGACCGAGCAGATGGCCGCCTACTACGGCCGCCGCGCCGACGTGGGGCTGATCGTCTCCGAGGCGGTGATCATCCGCCCGGACGGCCAGGGTTACCCCAACACGCCCGGTCTCTATAGCCCCGAGCAGATCCAGGGCTGGCGCAAGGTGACCGACGCGGTACACGCCGGTGGTGGCAAGATCTTCGCCCAGCTATGGCACGTGGGTCGTCTCTCCCACCCCTTCTTCCACCATGCTGAGGTGCTCGCCCCCTCCGCCGTCGCCTTCGAAGGAACGGTGCCGCGGATGCGCGAGCTGAGCTACCAAACCCCGCGCGCCTTGACCAGCGCCGAGATCGCCCAGCTGGTGCGTGACTACGCCCAGGCGGCCGCCAACGCCATCGACGCCGGCTTTGACGGGGTCGAGATCCACGGGGCCAACGGCTACCTCATCGACCAGTTCCTGCACCACGATACCAACCTGCGCACCGATGAGTACGGCGGCAGCCCGACCAACATGGCCCGCTTCGCCCTTGAGGTAGTCGATGCCATCGCGGCACGCATCGGTGGCGAGCGCACCGGCCTGCGCCTCTCGCCCGGCGCCTATGTGCACCTCAATGGGGATGCGCGCGATCGCGCCGTGTTCGACCACCTAGTGGGTGAACTCGACCGCCGCACCCTGGCCTACCTGCACGTGGGCATCTTCGATGACACCCTCAGCTTCGATTATCTGGGGGGCCGCGCCAGCGATTACCTCCGTGCCCACTACCACGGCACCCTGATCGGCGTCGGCCAGCTGAGCGCCGAGAGCGCCGCCGAGGCCATCCATGCTGGCCGCTTCGATCTGGCCGCCATCGGCCGCCCGCTGATCGCCAACCCGGACTATATCCGCCGGGTGCGTGACGGCGCCGAGCTGGTGCCCTACAGCGAAGCCATGCTGGCCGAGCTGATCTAACTCCCTCTTTCTGTTAGCCAGAGTTGGCGGGCCAGGATGGCCCGCCTTTTTTATGGGACTTGCACCGACACGCCGGCCCTGACATATTGTTGCGAACAGCAACCAAAATGGACACCCGAGATGGATACTCGTCCCCTGCGCGCCCTGTCGCGCGAACTGGTGCGCGAGCTGGGCATGCTCTCTCAGCAGTGCGGCAGCCTCACCCTGACCCCGGTCGAAGCCCACTTGCTCATCGAGCTGGAGGCCGAGCCCGCCACCAACCAGCAGCTAGCCGACAAGCTGCGTATCGATAAGTCCAATACCAGCCGCCCCTTGGCGCGCCTGGCCGAACGCGGCCTCATCGAATGGCAGGCACACCCTTCGGACGGGCGCAGCAAGCAGGCGGTGCTGACCGAGAGCGGTCGGCGTGAGCTGGAAGCCCTGCACGGCGAGATGGACGAGCAGATGAACCTGGCGCTGGCCCAGCTCAGCCCAGAGGAGCGCGAGCTATTGTGGCGCGGCGCCACCCTCTATCGCAGCGCCCTCTCACGGGCCCGGCGCCAACAAGGCTACTGGCTGCGCCCCATCGAGCCGACCGACAACGGCGCCATCGCGGCGGTGATCCGCGCCGTCTCGGCTGAGTACGGCCTCACCGCCGATAAGGGCTACGGCGTCTCAGACCCCAACCTGGATCGGCTGTATGAGACCTATCAGCAGCCGAAGAGCCGCTACTGGGTCATTGAAGGGCCAGGCGGCGAGATCCTCGGCGGTGGAGGTTTGGCGCCGCTGGCGGGGGGAGATGGCAGTGTCTGCGAGCTGCAAAAGATGTATTTCAGCCCGGCGCTACGCGGGCTGGGGCTGGGGCGAAGGCTGGTGCTGCACGCCCTCGATACGGCGCGCGATCTCGGTTTTGCACGCTGTTACCTCGAGACCACGGCGGTGCTGCGCGAGGCGACCGCGCTCTATGAGTCGCTCGGCTTTGAGCACCTGCCGGGGCCCCTTGGCTGCACCGGCCACGGGGATTGCGAGATCTGCATGGTCAAGACATTGATGCCGTGACGCTTATCCCTTGGCTGCCGGCGGCACGAAGCCAAAGCCGATACCGAGGCGGTTCCAGGCGTTGATGGTGGCGATCGCGGTCGACAGGGCCGCTATGGTGCGGGCATCAAAGTGATGCTCCAACTCGCCATAGAGGGCTGCCGGGGAGTCACCTTGGGGCAGGCGGGTGAGCCACTCGGCCCAAGCCAGGGCGGCGCGCTCGGCGTCGCTGAACACGGTGGCGTCGCGCCAAGCTGGCAGTAAATCGAGCTTGCCCTGCGCCACCCCAAGACGGCGTGACTGGTTGATGTGAAATTGCAGGCAGAAACTGCACCCATTGAGCTGGGAGGCCCGCAGTTGCACCAGCTCGGCCAGTTCGGGGTCGAGACCGGCCTGCTTGAGGGCCACCCCCACCGATGCCAGTGCGTCGTGGGCGGCTGGCTGAAGGTGGCGAAAATCAGGGTAATCGATACGGGCTGTCATGGTGGCCTCCGGGGCGATGGAAAGCCTCCACCCTAGCAAGCCTGTCCTGTTGGTCAATAGTCCCAAATGGGCAGCTAAAAAAGAACCCCGCCGGATGGCGGGGTTCTTTGTATCAGTGCTCGCGGGTCTGACGGAACTGGACGTCCGGGTGACGCTCCTGAGCCAGGCGCAGGTTGACCATGGTCGGCGCGATATAGGTGAGGTTGTCACCGCCATCCAGCGCCAGGTTCGGCTCGTTCTTGCGTTTGAACTCCTCGAACTTCTTGGCGTCGCTGCCTTCCACCCAGCGGGCGGTGGCGACGTTGACCGCCTCGTAGATGGCCTCGACGTTGTACTCGCTCTTAAGGCGCGAGACCACCACGTCGAACTGCAACACACCGACCGCGCCAACGATGAGATCGTTGTTCATCAGCGGACGGAACACCTGCACGGCGCCCTCTTCGGAGAGCTGCACCAGCCCCTTGAGCAGCTGCTTTTGCTTGAGCGGGTCACGCAGGCGGATGCGGCGGAACAGCTCGGGGGCGAAGTTCGGGATGCCGGTGAATTTCAGATCCTCACCTTGGGTGAAGGTGTCGCCGATCTGAATGGTGCCGTGGTTGTGCAGGCCTATGATGTCGCCGGCGCAGGCTTCGACCGCCTGCTCCCGATCGCCAGCCATGAAGGTCACGGCGTCAGAGATGTTGACGTCTTTACCCAAGCGCACGTGGCGCATCTTCATGCCCTTGGAGTAGGTGCCGGAGACGATACGCATAAAGGCGATACGGTCGCGGTGTTTCGGATCCATGTTTGCCTGGATCTTGAACACGAAGCCGGAGAACTTCTCCTCGGTCGCCTCGACCACCCGGGTCTCGGCCTTGCGCGGCATGGGAGTCGGCGCCCACTCGGTCAAGCCGTCGAGCATATGGTTAACGCCGAAGTTGCCGAGCGCGGTCCCGAAGAAGACCGGGGTCAGTTCACCGGCACGAAACGCCTCGTGATCAAACTCGTGAGAGGCCCCCTGCACCAGCTCCAGCTCATCGCGTAGCTGGGCGGCAAGATCCTCGCCGACTGCGGCATCCAGCTCGGGGTTATCGAGCCCCTTGACGATGCGCAGCTCCTGAATGGTGTGACCCTGACCGCTCTGGTAGAGGTAGACCTCATCCTTGTAGAGGTGATAGACCCCCTTGAACTGCTTGCCGCAGCCGATGGGCCAGGTGATGGGGGCGCACATGATGTTGAGTTCGCTCTCCACCTCGTCGAGCAGCTCCATTGGATCGCGGATCTCGCGGTCGAGCTTGTTCATGAAGGTGAGGATCGGGGTGTCGCGCAGACGGGTGACTTCCATCAGCTTGCGGGTACGGTCTTCAACGCCCTTGGCAGCGTCGATCACCATCAGGCAGCAGTCGACCGCGGTCAGGGTGCGATAGGTATCTTCCGAGAAGTCCTCGTGGCCCGGGGTATCGAGCAGGTTGACCAAGCAGTCGCCATAGGGGAACTGCATCACAGAGGTGGTGATGGAGATACCGCGCTGCTTTTCCATCTCCATCCAGTCGGACTTGGCATGCTGGCCCGAGCCACGGCCCTTAACGGTACCGGCGCGCTGGATGGCCTGTCCGAACAGCAGCACCTTCTCGGTGATGGTGGTCTTACCGGCGTCGGGGTGCGAGATGATCGCGAAAGTGCGTCTCTTAGAGACTTCACTCAGAAATTCAGATGACATGATTCTATGTTCTTCAGTTGGGCGGCCCACTGGCCGCGACCTGGAATCGAGATGGACGCACGACCTGCGCTCCGGCGCAGCGTGACAAGAGACCATGGCAAGCATGGAGGGAGTCGTGGCGTCTTACATCGGATCTCGATTCCGGTTGGCGGATAAATCGCGGCGCATTATACCTGCGCGGGTGAAAAATACCCAGTCCGTCAATCGGCCCGCTCCACCCGGTTACGCCCGTTCTCCTTGGCGCGGTAGAGCGCGGCGTCGGCACGCTGGATCAGGGCATTGAGATCCCCGTCCTCCTCCTTGAGCTGCGCCACCCCGATGCTGATGGTGACCGGCGCCGGCATGTTGGGAAAGACCCGCGCCGCCACGAACTGGCAAATGCGCCGCGCCACCCGATCGGCCTCCGTCAGGTTGGTGTGCGGCAAGAGCACCAGAAACTCCTCACCCCCGGTGCGCCCCAGGGCGTCATCATGACGCAGCAGGCAGCGCACACACTTGACCACCCACTGCAACACCCGATCCCCCTGGTGGTGACCAAAGGAGTCGTTGATGCGCTTGAAGCGGTCGATGTCGAACAACAGCACCGAGAAGGGCTGCTGCTGGCGGCGGGCCTTGGACAGCATACCGGCGCCACGCGCCATGATACGACGGCGATTCTTGATGCCGGTCAGTTCATCGGTAAACGCCAGCGCCCGCAACTGGCGCGAATGCGCCGCCAGCCAGGCCACGGCCAGCAGGGCCAGCACCAGACCGAGGGCATACACCAGGTTACGCCAGAAGCGCACCTCCACCAGCCGCTCCAGCTTCTGCTGTTGCAAGGCGTGGGCCGCCTTGAGTCGATCGTGCTTGGCCTGCTCGCGGGCCAGAGTGAACTCATTGCGCATCCAGATCTGCTGCTGCTCTAGCAACTGCTCGTCGATGCGATGCTCCAGCGCTAGGTAAAGTTGCAGTGCCGCATAGGCCTCCTCATAGCGCTGTAAGCTGGCCATGGCCTCGCTGCGCGCACGCTGTATCCACATCAGGAAACGCTGGTTCTCTTCATGGGCGAAGAAGAGCTCGGCCTGCTCTAGCAGCGGCAGCGCCTGCTGCGCCTGACCCAGCGCCGTCAGCATCTTGGCCTGAATCAACTCCCAGTAGGCATACAGGGAGGGATCGCTCTGGCGATTCATCCGGGGGGCACTCTCTTGCAAGAGAGCCTGCGCCAGCTCCGGTTGCCGTAAACCCAGCCGCGCCTCGGCCTCACCGATGCGGATGAGATCGATATCCTGGACGCTGTCCCCCTCCCCGAAGGCATGGCGAGCCGCGATGAAGCTGTCGATCGCCATCTGATAGCGCCCTGAATCCAAATGCAGCAGGGCATATTCGAGTTGCAGACGGGCTAGTTCGTCGTGGCGCTCCTGCTGTACCAGCCGGGCATGAATCCTGTTGAGGTGGGACAGCGCCTCGCTGTAATACTCCATGCGCCGGTAGGTGCGCGCCATCGCCAACTGTACGACTCGGGCATGACCTATGGCGCCAGTTTGGTGCAACAACCGGTAAGCCTGCTGCTGATCTTTAATGCCCTCACCGAGCCGCCCTATGTAGGAGAGCATGTCGCCGCGCTTGGCCAGTGCCAGCCCCTCTTCACGAATGGCATGCAGACGCTGCGCCTCGTGCAGGGCCGCATCGAAATCACGGCGGGCAGCCTCCACATCACCCAATAACTGGTAATAACCACCACGGCAAATAGTGAGATCGGCCACCGCGACCGCATCCTGCTCTTGGCGGGCCAGTTCAATCAGGCGATTGGCCTCGCGCACCGCCGCCTGCATCAACTCGATGCGGTCAGCACTCTGGTTATAACAGTCGAGACGGCGGATCCGGGCCTGGGCGGCGGGCGGGTAGTGGGACAGATCCGCCGACAATGCATGGGTGCGGCGGTGTAGCGAGCCAAACAGGGGCGGGCCTTGCTCCAGGGAGGTCAGTTCCTGCTCAAGTTGTTCGGGAGGGAGCGGTGCAGCAGCCCCCATCAGACTGACCCCGCATAATAACCAGACTGCTCGTTTCACCATGATTCCTCGGTACTACTTACTGCCGATGGCAGAGTATAGGGTGAAAGCCTACCCCAATAAGCCCCCTTCCCACCATCTTGCATAAAAACAGAGTTAATGTAGCCAGCGCCGCAGCAGACGGCCGCGCAGGCCGCAATCGAGCAGCCAACTGCGATCAAATACCCGCAGCAGAGCCCGCTTGGCGTGGCGTGAGAGTGCAACCGCGTGAAAACGGGTCTGCAACCGACGCTGTGCATCCATTCTGGCCAGCAGGGCATGGGGCAGGTTTTGGGCGATGAAATCGGAGATGATCAACACATCGGCGCGACGAAATTCGGGCACATCGAGCTGAGTCAACGCCCGTTCAAGGCAAGGAACCAGATCGGTGCCGCCATGAAAGCTCATGGAGAGGAAGCGCTCCGCCTGCTCCAAGCCGGTCTCAGCGGTGATTTCAAGGGTCGCCACCTCAGTGGAAAAGAGCATCAGGTAACAGGGGCGCCGCTCCTCCATCGCCAGTCCGAGCAAGGCCAGAAACAGCGCCTTGGCGCACTCCTCCGGATAGCCCCCCATGGAGCCCGAGGTGTCGATGCAGACGATAAAGGGGCCACGGCGCTGCTCCTGCTCCCCCCCCTGACGCGGCGTCTGCAACACCACGGCGTGGCGTGGCAGGGTGCCACGCGACTGGTAACTGAGCAGGCGCCGCTCCAGATAGCGGCGATAGAATTCGAATTCAAGATCCGCATCCCCTAGCATGGCGGCCTCACTAGGCAGCATGCGCAGCAGATCTCCCGCCGGATGCAGGCCGACCAGATCGTCCGGCACCTCGTCGCTCTGCACCGGTTGCAGCTCGCGCACCTCCTGCGGCGGCAACGGGCTCTGCTCACGCTCCTTGGCGTGCTGACTGCGCCCGAGCAGATTGGCTATCTCGCGCAGCAATGGCTCTTTTTCCAATAACCGGGCGTACTGCTTGACCAACTCTAGGCTGCGTCTGTGCCAGTGCCCCTGCGCCAGATCCCACAGGCCGCCGGCCGAGACCTGATGCGGATCGAGCGCATCGGCCAAAGTGCGGTTGGCCAGCAACTGATCCTCTATCTCGCAGCGCAGCTTCTCACGTTCCGCCTCGGCAATGGCCTGCTGCAACGTGAGCAGCTCCCCCACCAGACTGGCGCGCCAGCGCTCCAGCAGCAGGCGCCGGCGGCTGTCGGTGGGCTGCTCGAGCAGTTGCCGGATCAGGGCGTGCGCCTCACCGGCAAAGGCGCTGCCCCGCTCCAGCTCGAGTTGTAGCGCCGGCAGCCGGGTCACCAGCGTCCCCAGCGCCATGGCGCGGCACTCCTGATAGGCCAGGTATTCACGCTCCAGCGCCGGCGGCACCGGCTTATGGCGGATCTCGTCGCCCAACTGCTCGCCCCAGCGGGCGATGCGCTGGCGCAGGGCCGCCCCCTGCTTGGGCGAGCGGTTGATAAAGCGGGCTATCTTGGGCGCAGAGATAAGTGCCAGCGCCATCTCGCCGGCCACTTCGCTCTCGCTGAGCAGCAGGCCAAGATCCATGGCGCCGATCTCGAGCATGATCGCTACTCCGCCAGCCGAGCCAGCCGTACCGGCCAGCCATCGAGACGGGTGGCGAACAACTCCAGATCGCGCGCCAACACGAAGAAGCTGCTCTCAACTTTTTGCAGCCACTCATGGCCGACAAACAGGTGCTGCTGATGCAGCTCGAACAAGAGCCGCTGGCGGCGTAGGCTCTGTTGCAATACCTGGGTCTGACGCAGCAGCTCAGCGACCCGCTCCTGCCAAGGGGCGAGCACACTCAGTGCGACGGGCGCCTCCACCAACAGCAGTGGCACCGGGGCGCGCTGCCCGTCGAGCACCTGCAACTCGTGCTCGTCGTTGAGGGTAAGTTCAAAATGCCCCTCCTTGGGACTGCCCAGCCGCCAGCCCAGCGTGTGTTCCCCCACCGGGTGCCAGTGGGCCAAGGTGGCGCGCTCAAATACCAGGGTTTCGGTCAGCAGGGCCGGCTCCTCGGCCTCGAGCGCCGCCGGATGCAGCAGGTGCAGATGCACCTGCTTGCCAAAATAGCGGGCGCGGGAGAGATCGAGCGCCAGGCCACGACCACGACGGCCAAACCACTGCTTACGCTGCTGGGCGCGGCAGGCAAAACGGCGGGCCACCTCTTTTTCAAGCTGGCCGAGCTGCTCTTGCAACCCGTGCAGTTGGCGGGTCATGGCCAACTGGCCATAGCCATGCAGACGGGCCGACTCGTCGACGATATCGAGCAGCGCCTGGCGCGACTCACCGTCATGCCACAGGCACTCTTTGAACAGCAGCAGATCGAGGGGGGCCACTTCGGCTCGCCCGTTGAAAAAGGCACTCGCTTTAGCCAGCCGCACCGCCTTCTTCCAGCGCCGATCCGAGACATAGCAGCGCCCCTCAAGCTGGCTCTCGATGCGCTGACGCAACTGATAGATAAGATCGAAACAGCTATCGGGCAGCACCACCGCATCGATGGCCGACTGCCACGCGTCATACTCCTCGCTCGTGATGGCCAGCCCAGGCGCCAGTTTCACCTCGGCCTGTCCCTCGCTGGCCAGCAGGGCGCGGAAGTTGGACTTCTCCTGCACCCGATCCAGCCACAGCCGCAGCAGCATGCGGTCATAGAGCGCCTCAAGGCCGCTGTCCGGGGCCGGCAGCTCGTTGGAGGCAGTCACCAGCAGCCGCAGCGGGATGGAGTGCTGGGCATCGCCGTTGCGAAACTGCCGCTCATTGATGGCGGTGAGCAGGGTGTTGAGGATGGCCGGGCCCGCCTTCCAGATCTCGTCGAGGAACACCACCTCAGACTCGGGCAGATAGCCGCGGGTCAGACGCAGATACTTGCCCTCCTCTTTCAACGCCTGGATCGAGAGAGGGCCAAACACCTCCTCGGGGGTCGAGAAGCGGGTCATCAGGTATTCGAAATGGCGCGCCTCGTGAAACGCCTGCTTGAGGCGCCGGGCAATCAGGCTCTTGGCGATGCCAGGGGGGCCGAGCAGGAAGACGCTCTCGCCGCTGAGGGCCGCTAGCAGGCACAGGCGTAACACCTCCTGACGCTCGTAGAGTCCTTCGCCAAGGGCCGAGACTAGGCG
This sequence comes from Aeromonas simiae, assembly GCF_014892695.1. Taxonomy (NCBI): domain Bacteria; kingdom Pseudomonadati; phylum Pseudomonadota; class Gammaproteobacteria; order Aeromonadales; family Aeromonadaceae; genus Aeromonas; species Aeromonas simiae. The sequence goes on along the minus strand of NZ_CP040449.1, from coordinate 416,583 downwards.
GTTGATGCGTTCGGGGAGAGCGCCGTGGGAGTGTGGCCGCATAAGGATACCGTTTCAGAAAGTCGCGATGGCATGGTGCAGAAAAAGAGGTTCGAGTGTACTCTGCACCACGTATTTTTCACCAACCCAGATCAAGAGTGAGACTGCCACGATGCAAGATTCTGACCCCCTTGACCTGCGCCCCGCCATGCTGGCCCGCATGGGGATCCCAACCTGGCAGTCGCGACACTCGGCCGAGGTCACGCCGGCTCCCACCGAGGAGGCGCCAGCGCCTGCCGGCCGACTCTGGCTGCGGGCCGAACGGCTGCCCGCCCCTGCCTTTCTGGGGGATCTCTGCACCCTGCTCGGCCTCTCGACCGACGAGGTGAGCCTGCTGCCCCCCGGCCCCCTGCCGGCCGGGCAACCCGAGTGGCTGCTGCTGACCGAGCCCGATGCGGCCCATCCGGCGGCACTCGTCTGCCCGCTCAACCCCGACGCGGCCGCTAAGCGCGCCCTGTGGCATCAGTTACGGAGTCTTCATGCTTGAGTTTCTCCCCCTGACCGAGGCCGATTTTGCGCTCATCTATCCCATCGAGCAGGCCGCCCACCGCTGGCCATGGAGCAAAGCTAACCTGCTCTCCTGCTTCGGGCCGCGCTACCTCAACGGCCTGCTGCTGCAATCAGGACAGCCGGTCGGCTTCTACATCTCGGATCTGGTGGCAGGCGACAGCTCGCTGATGAACATCTGCGTCCACCCCGACTGGCAGGGCAAGGGGCTGGGACGCGCCCTGCTGCTGGATTATCTGGAGCGCAGCAAGGGGAAGGGGGCCGAGGCCTGGTTTCTCGAAGTGCGCGCCAGTAACCAGCCCGCCATCGCCCTCTATGAGAGCACCGGATTTGCCGAATACTGCCGGCGCGAGGACTATTACGGCACCGGCAACGATCGGGAAGACGCCATCTTGATGTCACGCCTGTTCGCCTTCAACTAAGCCTCACGGCCTCAGCAGCCGACGGGTGTTCTCCAGCGCCATGTCGAGGCTGGCCGGCGAAAGCGGCATGTGGTTTCCCTGCTGGAAGTCGTCGCGAGGCACCCAAATCTGGGAGGCCTCTATCACGACCTTGATGGGTAAAACCGGGCCGCTGGGTGCTAGCTGCAAGAAAATCTCGGGGTAGCGCTCCACCTTGGGTAACTGCGCCATCGCCCGTTGGCTCTCATTGCCGAGATCGGGATTGAGCCGCACCCGGATGAAGGGGGCCAGCGCGGTAGCCATCTCGGGATTGTCGAACAATTGTTCGTGCAGCAGCACACAGCGCCGGCAGTGACCGGGGTTGCGCTCCACCAGATAGAGCAGCGGACGCCCCTGACTGAGCGCTTGCTGCTGCGCCTGCGCCGCCCCGGCGGCGCCACTCAGCCAGATAGGCTCAGGTGCCTTCACTGGCGCAGCACGCTGCCACCAGAACCAGCCCCCCAGCAGAGCGGCCAGCAGCCCCGCCAGCAACAACACGATTTCCCTTCGTCTCCTTGCCACCATTCTCATGCTCCCAGCCTTGTCCGACACCATTTAATCACCGTTTGGTTGCCCACCCAATAGTACCTGAATCGGGCCTGTTTCATCAGCATGACAACATAGCGAACACTTGTAAGCTGGATGGGTAGTGTTTAAACTCTAGACCGCTATAAGCCTCACTTTGTGGCGTACAACTGTTTTATTGAGGAACACTTTTGATGCAGCAGCTTCACCTGATTCGACTGTTTCGCGAGCGGATTGCCCAGCTCGGCAACAAAGCCGCCCTGCGGGTTCAACAGGATGGGCAGTGGCGTGCCATCGGTTGGCGAACCCTTGGCCAGGCCATGGACTACTGCGCCCAGGCACTGATCCGTGCCGGCCATCAGGAGTGTGAGATGGTGGGGATCTATTCGCGCAACATGCCGGAATGGACCCAGGCCGACCTCGGCATCTTGGCCGCCCGCGGCGTCAGCGTGCCCATCTACCCCACCAGCACGCTAGAGCAGGCGCGCTACATAGTGCGCGATGCTGGCATCAAGACCCTGTTCGTCGGCGAACAGCCCCAGTTTGACCAAGCGCTGCAACTGCTTGAAAGCGGTGATATTCGCGCCATCGTGGCCCTCGACTCCGCCGTCGATCTGCGCGGCTGCGAGCAGGCCTGCCACTTCCAGACCTTCCTCATCAGCGGCAACCACCATCCGAGCGAGTTGGAGCTGCGTCGCCGCGAACAGCACTACGCCATGGATGATCTGTTCACCCTCATCTACACCTCGGGCACCACGGGTGAACCCAAGGGGGTGATGCTGGACTTCGCCAACCTCTCCGCCTGCTTGCAAATGCACGATGACCGCCTTGAGGTGGGAGAGGACGACGTCTCCATCTGCATGCTGCCGCTCAGCCATGTATTCGAGCGCGGCTGGAGCTTCTACGTGCTCTATCGCGGCGCCGAGAACGTCTATATCCGCGATCCACAGCAGGTGATGAACGTCATCGGCGAAGTGAAGCCGACCCTGATGTGCTCGGTGCCGCGCCTCTACGAGAAGGCCTATGCCCTGATCCAGGCCAAGGTGGCCGAGGCCCCGGCCCTGCGCCGCGCCCTGTTTGGCTGGGCAACCCGAGTCGGCACCCAGGTGGTCGAGCGCCGCCAGCAAGAGAAGCGCGTCTCTCCCCTGCTCTACGTCCAGCTGGCGCTGGCCGAGCGGTTGGTGTTTCGCAAGCTGCGTGCCCGCTTTGGCGGCCGTACCCGCTTCCTGCCGGTGGCCGGCGCCCGCCTGGCCGACGACGTGAACCTCTTCTTCCAGGCGATGGGGCTCAACCTCAAGTACGGCTACGGCATGACCGAGACCATGGCCACCGTTTGCTGCTACGAAGACAGCCGCTTCCAGCTCGGCTCTATCGGCACACCGCTCAGCGGTATCGAGGTCAAACTTGGCGAGAGCAAGGAGCTGCTGGTGCGCGCCCCGACCGTGATGCGCGGCTACTACAAGAAGCCAGACGCCACCGCCGAGGTCATGACCGAGGATGGCTTCCTGCGTACCGGTGATGCTGGCGACATCGACGCCAAGGGCAACATCTACTTCACCGAGCGTCTGAAAGAGCTGATGAAGACCTCCAACGGCAAATACGTGGCCCCTCAGGTCGTGGAAGGGGCGATCGGCAAGGATCGCTTCATCGAGCAGATCGCCATCATCGCCGATGCCCGTCACTTCGTGTCGGCCCTGATCGTGCCCTGCTACGAGTCGCTTGAGGAGTACGCCCGCTCCATCAACCTGCAATACCAGTGCAAGAGCGAGCTGCTGCGCCACTCCAAGGTGGTGGAGTTCTTCGAATCTCGCATCAACGAGCTGCAAAAGGAGCTGGCTAAGTTCGAGCAGGTCAAGAAGTTCACCCTGCTGCCGCGCGCCTTCTCGATGGAACTCGGCGAGATCACCCCAACCATGAAGCTGCGTCGCCGCATCATAGAGGCAACCTACAAGCAGGAGATAGAGCAGATGTACGGCATCTCCTGATACCGCTGCCCGATAACAGAAGCCCCGCCATTGGCGGGGCTTCTTCGTTGGTGCGTCGTTGCCAACTCAGTGGGGCAGCTGAACCAGCGGGTCGCGGCGCAGCTCGGTGGGCTGACTGCCCTGCACCGCCTTGACCCGGTCGAGGGCGGCCTGCACCTCGCCCTTATCGCGCAGCAGCTGGTAGCGCAGGGTGAAGTGCTTGCTCTCACCCGCCTTGATGGTCGGCACCAGACCGAGCGGGCGCTGGTACTTGGTGCTGTAGGCATAGCTGGTGCCGGGCTCGATGCCGGTCACGTAGCCCTGTTGGAGGGTGTCGGTGTTCTTCCACAGGGTCAGAACCGGTAACTGCTTCACGTTGAAGTCGACCGCCACCCCGGCATTGCCAGCCCGGTTCTCAAGTACCGCCAGCGTGTTGCCCTTGGCATCGCTGTAGGGGACGATGTTGAACACCATCTCGTCAAAGCCCTTGGTCGGGCCGAGGTAGGTCTGCCAACTGTCGAGCCCCTTGCGGGCATAGTCGTTGAACGGGGAGATCTGCTTGACCGGGGCGCTGATCCGGGCCCCCTCCTCCAGGAGCGGCGCCCCGAAGTTGCCGTGATAGATGATCTGGTACTCGTTGTCGTAATCGGCCTGGTTGGTGAGCTTATCCTCTACCGTAAAGGCCGCCTCGCCCGGCACCAGGGTGACGCCGGTCCAGGTACTGAGATCGCTGAATTTGAAGGTCTTCTCATCGACCCGACCGCGCACGTGAATGGCATAGGGCGGGGTCTCGTCCACCGTCACCCGCACCACGGAGGCGGGGGTATTCTGCACCCGGCCATGCAGGCTCTTGAGGCGGCCATCGTCGTCTACCCCCGGATGACCGGTCCACTCATAACCGCAGCGCACCAGCATCTCGTTGAAGCCGTCGAGCCAGCCCAAGCCGCCACGGCTCTCGAGATCGATAAAGGCCGGGTTGACTATCTCTTTCACCGGCGACTCCCAGCCCAGGCGCAGATCGCCGCCGCGCACCTCGTAGATCCCCATGCCACGGGTCGGCACCAGGGTCATCTGCAAGGTGCCATTGTCGACGACGATGACATCCACCCCCTCCTGACGGCCGCCGTGCAGCCGCTTCTTCTCGATGCTAAAGGGGATCTTGCTCTTGATGCCGAGGCTGTCACTGCTCACCTTCCAGTTCCCCACATCCAACCCCTGCGCGGTGTCGACCAACACAAACTCGGCCGCCTGCAACGGCAGCGCACAGCACAGCAGCAACCCCATCCCAATGCGTACTTTCATCTTATTATGCTCCCTATGACTAACTGAATCGTTTCAGCTTGAGGGAAAATTAGGGCGATGAACGAAGGGACGCAAGAGTGCCCCGGCGCAAACTGTGAGCAAACCGACAGACAGGGGAGGCTTTCGACACCGACTTGAAGGCTGAATCACGCTTCAGCAAAAAGAGGTTCGGCCCTCACGGGCCGAACGATTTAGACGGGGGTATCGGCATAGCCGAAGTAATCGGCGAGGAACTCATCGAAGCTCTGGCTGTCGCCGCGCTCGATCTCCTTTTGCTTTTGCAGTGAGTCGCGCGCCTCGCCGCTGAAGTACTCCTCATCCCAGTACTCAAGCGGGCTGGCCAGCAGCTCGTCACGATAGCGGGCCGCCAGCTCGCGACCGAAGCAGCCGTTATCCTTGTTACCGGCTTTCAGCTCGCGCAGCAGCCGCGCCGACAGGGTCAGCTCCGGATCGAGCAGACGCTCGCGCAGCGCGGCCAAGGTCGCGCCATAGCGGTTGCGGCCGCCACAACTGGCATCGAGCAAGGCCGCCACCTTGCCCAGCTCGTCGAACAGGGAGAGCCCCAGCTCCTTGAGCCCCAGCTCGCCGCCGTCGGTCTCCAGTTGCAGGCCGGGGCGACGCCCCTCCAACACCACCTTGGTCTGGTTGCGGCGATTGCGGGCGATCTCCTCCTCGCTCAGCAGCGGCGAGGGACGCAGCAGACACCACACCAAGAAGAGATCGAAGAAGCGGATCTGGTCAGCGGTGATGCCGATCGGGCTGAAGGGGTTGATGTCGACGGTGCGCAGCTCGATGTAGTCGATACCGCGGCGCGCCAGTGCATCGGAGGGTTTCTCCCCCCGGCGCGGGGTGTTCTTGGGCCGGATCGGGGCATACAGCTCGTTCTCCAACTGCAACACGTTGTCGTTGAGCTGGCGATACTCGCCATCCACCTTGACCCCCAGCTTGGCGAAATCGGGATCATGGGTCTGAATGGCGCGGCGCAAGGAGGCCACGTAAGCCGGCAGGTTGTCGTGGCTGATCTTGAGACCGGCCTGGGCACTGTTGGTGTAGCCGAGATCGGAAAGGCGCAGCGAGGTGGCGTAGGGCAGATAGAGAGTGCCCTTGCCGAGCTGCTCGAACGGCAATGTCGTCTGGCGCCCCTTGAGGAAGGAGCCGCAGATGGCCGGCGAAGCACCAAACAGATAGGGCACCAGCCAACCGAAGCGATAGACGTTGCGAATCAGCCCCATGTACTTTTCCGAGATGAAGCGCTGGCTACAGCAGTTCTTGCAGGCCAGAGCCTGCCACTCGCACCAGAAGCTCTCGGGCATGGAGAAGTTGAAGTGCACCCCGGCGATCACCTGCATCAGGCTGCCGTAACGGTGCTTGAGACCGCGCCGGTAAAGGTGCTTCATCCGGCCAATGTTGGAGCTGCCGTACTCGGCCAGACGGATGCTCTCCTCACCGCCGACGAAACAAGGCATAGAGAGGGGCCAGAGGCGCTCGTCACCGATGTGGTGGACGGCGGTACGGTGGATGTCGCCCAGTTGCTCGAGCAGCGTCTCGATAGAGTCGGTGGCCGGGGTGATGAACTCCAGCAGCGACTCGGCATAGTCGGTGGTGATGTTGGCGTGGGTCAGGGCTGCGCCGAGGGCCAGCGGATGATCTTGCTGCGACAGCTCACCATTCGGGGTAATACGCAAGGTTTCACGCTCGATGCCACGGCGCATCCCCTTGAGGGCAGGCAGGCGCTCGGGGGCGCCCAGTGCGGTCAGCAGCTCATCGAGAGAGAGGGTCTGGGAGGTCATATTCACGGCTCACTCCGGGCTCCCCCCAAAGGAGGGAGCCGGTGGTTGTTATGGCTGTCTCAGGGTGCAGGCAGCGGATAGACAGGAAGATGTAGCTCCTGCAACGGTTTTTCAAGTGCCTGGCGATCACCGACCACCACGATCACCATCTGGGATGGGTCGAGCCAACGCTCGGCCTGGGCCTTGAGGGCCTGGGGCGTGATGCCCTTGATGATCTCGCTCTGACGGGCGACATAATCGGGCCCCAACTGATACATGATCATCTGCAACAGGAAGCCAGCCTTCTGATCCAGAGTCTCGTAGGCCAGGGCATCCTGCTGGGTCACGGCGCTGCGCAGGTAATCCATCTCCTTGGCCGACGGCCCCGCCTTGCGGTACTGCTCCAGCTCCTTGAGCACCTGGCGGATGGCATCGACGGTGGCATCGGCCCGCACGTCGGCGCCAACGGCAAACACGCCGGCGTCGCGGTTAGCTGAGAAGCCCGAGCTGGCGCCGTAGGTGTAGCCCTTATCCTCGCGCAGGTTGAGGTTGATGCGGCTGTTGAAGTTGCCGCCCAGGTTGAAGTTCATCAAGCCGGCCGCGAAATAGTCGCCGGTGGCGTCATAGGGGAGCGCACGGCGACCGATGCGGATCACCGACTGGGGCGCCCCCGGCTTGTCGATGAGATAGATGCCGGGTTTGGCCTGAGGCTCAGTCGGTTTGAGGCTGCCAAGTTCCGGCGCCTTGCCCTGCCAGCGGGTGAGGAAGGCCAGCCCCTGCTCGATGGTGGCCTGATCCACATCGCCAGCCACCACGATGCGGGCGTTGGCCGGGTTGTAGTAGTGCTGCCAAAAGCGCTTCACATCGGCCAGGGTCAGGGTCTCCACATCCTTGAGCGAGCCGTCATTGGGCTGGCCAAGGCGGGCCTGCTGACCGTAGATAAGCTCGCGGAAGGCCTGACCCGCCATCCAGGCCGGTTGCTGGCGGCTCTGCTGCATCCCTTGCAGGATCTGGTTCTTGGTGCGGGCAAAATCCTCGTCACGGAAACCGGGCTGGAACAAAAGCTCCTGCACCAGGGCCAGCGTCTGGGGCAGCTTGTCGGTCAGGCTGCTGACGGTGATGAGGTTGTTGTACTGGGCGCTCGAGAAGCTGATGTCGGAGCCGAGCTTTTGCAGCTCGTCGCTGAGCTTGGCCTCGTTTAAGCGCTCGCTACCCTGTTCGAGCATGGCCGCGGTCAGGTTGGCCAACCCCAGCTCCCCCTTGCCCTCGGCGCGAATACCGCCCGGCAGGGCGATGGTGATGGAGACCGCCGGGATCTCGTCGCTGCGGGTGCCGAGGATCTCGATCTCCTGATCGAGCTTGCCCTTCCAGGTGGCCGGCACAGTGACGCTGACGGCAGGGCCGGCGGCAGGCTGTTTGCTGCGATCAAAGCTGTCCTTGACCGTGCGGGCCGCCAGGTGGCTGTCGTGTTGGCTGTAATCGGGCAGCTCGCGCGCCGCCGGGGTGAAGTTGGGGGTAGCCGCCTGCCACTGACGCTTGCCCTTGGGCACCACGCTCAGCACCACGGCCGGCTTGTCTGCGATGAACTGCTCATAGGCCTGCTTGACCTCGGCCGGGGTCACCTTGCCGATGGCGGCGAGGCTCTTGAAGACGTAGTTGGGGTCCTGCATGAAGACCTGCCCCATCGCCAGCTGGCTCACCTTGCCCTGCACACTGCCCATGCCCCAGATGGCCGAGGCGCGGTACTTGTTGATCGCCTTCTCGAGATCATCTTGCTGCACGCCGCGCTGGGCGAACTGGGCCACCACCTTGTCGACCTCGGCCTTGAGGCTCTTGAGGCTGCCGTCGGCCGCAGGGTTGGGGTAGGCATAGATGGCCAGAGAGCAGGCCAGCTCTTCACAGTAGTGCGAGGCGCCGGCGTCCACTGCCTTGCCACTTTTGACCAGCGCCTGATAAAGCATGGAGCTGGCCGAGCCCCCCAGCACGTCGGCAAACATGTCGAGCGCCGGCTCGCGCGGATCGCCGAGCGCCACCGTCGGGTAGCTGATGTAGAGCAGCGGCAGGTGAACCTTGTCTTCCAGCGTCAGATAGCGGGTCGCCGGCAGTGTTACCGGCTGCGCAACCGGCTCAGCCACCTCGGGCCCGCGCGGGATGGAGCCGAAGTACTGTTCAATCCAGGCCAGCGCCTGCTTGGGCTCGAAGTCCCCCCCGAGCGTCAGGGTGGCGTTATTGGGGCCATACCAACGCAGGAAGAACTGCTTGAGATCACTCACGTCGACCCGGTCGAGATCCTCCACATAGCCGATCGGCTGCCAGGAGTAGGGGTGGGTACGCGGATAGAGCGCCTCCCCCACCTTCTCGCCCACCAGACCGTAGGGCTGGTTGTCGACCCGCTGGGCGCGCTCGTTTTTCACCGTGGCGCGCTGAATTTCGAACTTCTTCTGGCTCACCGCGTCGAGCAAAAAGCCCATGCGATCGGCCTCCAGCCACAGCACCTTCTCAAGCTGGTTGGCCGGCACCGTCTCGTAGTAGTTGGTGCGATCCCGATTGGTGGTGCCATTCATGGTGCCACCGGCCTCGTTGATGATGCGCATGTGCTCCTGATCGCCCACGTGCTTGGAGCCTTGGAACATCATGTGCTCGAAGAAGTGGGCAAAGCCCGACTTGCCGACGCTCTCGCGCGACGACCCCACATGGTAGGTCACATCGAGGTGCACCAGGGGGTCTGACTTGTCCGGTGCCAGGATCACGGTCAGGCCATTGTCGAGCCGGTACATCTGATAGGGGATGGAGAGCTTGCCGGGCTCCTTGGTCTGCTCGGCCACCAGGGTGGGCGCCGCCAGCACCGGCGTAGCCAACAGGGCCAGTGTCAGTACACAGAGGGATCGATTCACACAGTCCTCACGATACGAAGAGTCAGAAGATCTGGCCGGCGAGCAGCGCAATCACGCCGTAGCGGGCCAGTTTGCCGAGGCCAATCAGAAAGCAGGCGCGCCAAGGCGCCATCTTGAGCCAGCCTGCCAGAAGACAGAGGCCGTCCCCGATCAGCGGGGTCCAGGCCAGCAGCAGGGCCCAATGGCCATGAAGTTGGAGCCACGAAAGGGCCGTTTGTTCCCCACGACCGGTGAAATCCTCCGGCCGCTTGCGCCGCCGGGCCCACCAGCCCAGGGCGAAGGTTGTCATGGAGCCCAAGGTATTGCCAAGGGTGGCCCACAGCAGCAGGGAGAAAAGGCTCCACTGCTGCTGGGCCACCATGGCGCCGAGCAGCACTTCCGAGCCGCCGGGCAGCAGGGTCGCCGAGGTGAAGGCGCTGACAAACAGGGCGGTCAGCCCATGTGTGCCAAGCAGGGCCGCCAGATCAGGCATGACCATCCATGCGCAGCAGCAATTTGCCACGGGTGTGGCCGACCTCGATGGCCTGATGGGCCAACGCCCCCTCGGCCAAGGGGAAGGTGTGGGCAATCTCGATGCGCGCCCCCCCCTGCTCGAGCAGGGCCACCATGCGGGCTAGGGCGGGCTTGTCGGGGTGAACCAGCATGCCACGCACCTCGATGCCACGCTCGGCCCCCGCCGCCTTGATCGCCTCGGCGGTAAGGGTGGGCACAGTGATAAGACGCCCGCCCGGTTTGACGCAGGCCAGTGCCTGCTTGCCGCTCTCGCCCCCCACCAGATCCAGCACCAGATCGACTGCGCCGACCTGTGCCGGCCAGTCGGGTGCGTGGTAATCCAGCACAGCCTTGGCCCCCAGCCCCAGTACGAAGTCATGGTTGGCAGGGCTGGCCAGCGCCACCACCTCGGCACCGGCGTCGCATGCCCACTGCACCGCCAGATGACCCACGCCACCGGCCGCCGCCAGGATCAGCACCCGCTGGCCCGCCAGCAGCTCGCCGTGCTCGAACAATCCCTGCCAGCCGGTCAGCCCCGCCAGCGGCAACGCCGCCCCTTGCGCAAGATCGAGTCGCTCCAGCTTGACCAGCTCGGTCTCGCCGACCACCACTGACTCGCCATAACCACCGGCACTGAGGGGAAAGCCGACCATACCGCACACCCGATCGCCCACCGCCAGCTCGCAGACACCGGGCCCCCGCGCCTCGACAATGCCGGCCACGTCATAGCCGGGCGTCCACGGTAACTTGTCTTTGTTCTGGGCGGCCGCCCAGCCGAGTCCGGCCCGGGTCTTGGCATCGATGGGATTGACGCCGGCGTAGTGTATCCGCACCCGCACCTGCCCCTCGGCAGGCTCGCCATCGGGCACATTGGCCAGACGCAGCACGCTCGGATCGCCAAAGGCGGTGATCTGCAATTGATTCATTGTTACAGTCCCTCTCGTAAGCAACGAAGAGGTGACAGGATAACAGTGAGGACGCGATGGCTCGAATGTTTCTTATTCCCCTGATTCTGGCTATCGGCTGGTCTCTGTTCCTGATGTGGTTTCGTATCCCGTTCCGGCAGGGGCTCAAGGGGTTTTACTGGATCATCGGCCTTGGCAGTGCCATGGCGGGTTTCTTTAGCTTGATGATCTGGCTGACCCACTGAGCGCCCCCCGCACCTACCGCAGAACGCGGTGACGACGGGAAACACGTGGAGCGACGCACTCTGACATTCACCGCCAAGAGGTGACATGGGCTGGCAAGCCAAAGGGAGGGAGCATAGAAGTGCCCCTCGGCAGCACCAAAGCAATCATATGGATAAAAGAAAAGAGGCAGGCCTTCGTACCGCTAACGATACGCAGACCCGCCTCCTGAGGCGTTTTTATGGAAAACGCGAATGTCAGCTGGCAGCCAGCTCTTTGCGATAATCCCTCACCTTGGCGAGGAACAGCCGCTTGGCTTTGCCAGAGAGAGGTTCAGCCATCGGCAATTTGACCCGCATGGCATCCACCGGACGGTTGTTGATACGCACTTCGTAATGCAGGTGTGCACCGGTTGAGCGCCCCGTGTTACCAGAGAGGGCAATCTTGTCGCCCATCTTCACCTTCTGTCCCGGCTTGACCAGCAGCTTGCTCAGGTGCAGGTAGCGGGTGGAGACGGTACGGCTATGGCGAATCACCACATAAGTCCCTGCCAACGGGTGACTGGTGGCCTTGAGCACGACCCCATCGCCAGTCGCCAGTACCGGGGCCCCGATCGGCATCGCAAAGTCAGTGCCCTCATGGGGGCGCACCATACCGGTAATCGGGTGCTTACGCGCCGGGTTAAAATTGGAGCTGATACGATAGCGGCTGTGAGTCGGATAACGGCGGAATCCCCTCTCTAGACTCATCCCCTGACCGTCATAGTAGTTACCATCGTCAGAGAGCCAAGCGGAAACACTCTTGCCACCACTTTTAAACTCAATCCCCAGCAACTGGCTGTTGCCGGTGCGCTGATCGTTAACCATTTCGTGCTGAAGCAGAACTCGGAAGGTATCGCCCTGTTTGAGCTCCTTGGCCAGGTTCATGCGCCACTGGAACAGGTTGGCGATCTTCTGGATCTGAGCCGCGGACAGGCCGGCATTGCGAGCGCTCTGATAGAAGCTACCGCGCACGGTTCCCTCCACCGGTGCGCGTCGCCACTCCACCGCCTCAGTGATCAGCTCGGCAAGGTATTGCTCATCCTTGCGCTCCAACACCAACGTTTCTTTGATGTTGAGGCGCAGGCGCATCTGCTGTAGCAGGTTGTCCTCGTCGATCTTCAGCTCGAGCACCTGGCCCGGCTTGAGGCGGGCCAGTCGGCGCTTGTTGTCCGCGTCGAGCACCTTGTAGAGGGTGGTCGTAGAGAGACCCAAGGTATTAAAAATGGACGTCAGATTCTCACCATTGCGGATCCGGTATTCCATCCACTGCGGCTCGGGAGCCACAGGAATGTCATCACCTTCATCGGAGGCCGCATCCGGCTCAACCAGCTCGTGATCGGGGATGGAGTTAAATTCCGTATTGTCTTCATTCGTTGCCGTTCCATGGGCAGCAATGGGCAGCTCCAAACGGATTGGCTGCTCAAGAATATCGCCCGGAGCCGGAAGCAGTGCCACTGTCGACAGCGTCAGCGCGGTCAATGCCAAAATGGCGTAAAAATGTTTGCGGGGAACCGGCGGCTCCCAGTTGGCAGCATGAGCTACCAAGGGACGGAGACGTTTCATCCGTAGTCCTGCTTCTGGAAAGTAATGCGGGGCCCGAAGGCCAGATTAAAAGGGTGCTAAACTGCTAGTTCGACAACAGCTAATGAAAAGAGTTCACTAAAATAAAAAACTCTCGAAATGACATTTTATGCATAAACATCTGAACAGTGCATAAATGCATGCCATCTTTAAACCAGTTTTTTCACAGTTTCCGAGCCAGTTCCCTATTCACGGGATTGAATGTTTACCACATGTTAAGTGACAGTTCTCATGGAGCGAGCATGTCGTTAGCCAAATTGTTAAATCTGATCATTTTGGTTCTGTTCCTGATCGGCGCTCTTTTACTGGTCTCACTGGAGACCAGTACTGTTCGACGCTCCGTATTGGATCAGATGCAAGCCAATCTGGAAACCTCCACCACCGCGATGGGACTCGTGCTGCAAGGTTCTCTGCTAGGGGGCGACAAGGTGCTGGCTGAAACCATCGTCAATGCCATGTTCGATGGTGGCTTCGTCCGTTCCGCCACGCTGACAGATCCTGATGGCAAGGTGCTCTTTCGGCGCGAATTCTCTGTAGGCCAACAAAATGTACCGGCCTGGTTCCAGCAGCTAGTCAGCATGCCCCCCGTGATACAAGAGCAGGAGATGACCGATGGTTGGAACATTCTGGGTACAATTCGTTTGGAAGGGCACAGCGGTTATGCCTATCAGCATCTTTGGCAGGCTCTTCGTTCAGAAATCGGTTTGCTGCTGATCGGCCTTGCGGTGATGCTGCTACTGATCCAATGGAGCTGCCATCGTCTGCTGGCGCCACTACGCCAGATCAGTAGCGAACTCGATTTGATCAGCCAAAGACGCAGCAGCCGTACCTTACCGACGCCCTGGCTGCAAGAAGTTAAGGGGGTGGTCAATGCCGTCAACCGTCTGATCAGTGAACGCCAGCGCGATCTCACCCAACAGCGCCTCAAGCTGCAACAGTTAGCCCAGCAGTTCCCGCCCTCCCCCTTCCCGCACCACCATCACACCACGGCACGGATGATTCATTTCATCTCAACCCAGGGAGACATCACCCTCTACCGCGCCTTCATCCCCGCCGAAGCGGTGGAGGCCAACTGGCACCAACAACAGTTCGAGCAACTGCTAACCCAATGGTATCAAGGAGATATCCAGGGTCTGCGCCTCCCCATGAGTCTGCTGCAACATCCACAATGGTATTGGCTGGAGCAAAAAATTCGCCCGCAAAAGGGCAAGATATTGGACTGGCGCTATGAAGGCCCCCCAACCTCCTCCATGCTGGCGCGCCTCAAGAGCCTGCAAACCAGTGGCATTGAACTGGCATTTCACGACTGGCCCTTGAGTAAAGAATCCCTGGTTCTGCTAGAGCTGCATCCCCGCCTAGTGGCGACACACCTTAGCGATGCCCCCCTGCTATGGAACATGGCGGCACAGTGCGTACACGCTCATGGCACCACGCTGCTGGAAGAGGGGGAGCACGCACTCTCTGTCGATACCCTGCGCAACTGGGGGATCGATGGTTATCGCAAGGAGCAGACATCATGAGAAACGTATTACTCCTGCTACTCCTCCCCTCCCTCTGGAGTCAGGCAACAGAACGTTTCTATCTGGGCACCGGGGATATCAGCGGCATCTACTACCAGATCGGTGGCGAGTTCTGCCGGCTGGCCACCCAAGCCAATCATCAGAACCGCTGCGCTGTCGTACCGAGCTCAGGCTCTATCGAAAACCTGGCTCTGCTAAAAAGCGGCAAGGTCAATATCGCCATGGTGCAATCGGACTGGGCTTATCAGGCGTTCAGAGGGAGCGGGGTCTATCATGCCAATCCTCAGCCACAACTGAGGGCGCTGTTTGCCACTCATGCGGAGCCTTTTGCTCTGGTGGTCAGAGCCGATGCCAAGCTACGCCAGCTTGGCGATTTGGCAGGGCAGCGTCTCTATCTTGGCCCGGCAGGCTCAGGCACACGCCAAACCGCGCTAACGCTGCTAAGGCTCAGTGGTCTGACGCCGAAGGCGATTCAAGAGGTAAAGACGGACGATCCGGGAGAGGCGCTATGTCGCGGCCAGATAGCGATGTTTGCCATGGTCAGCGGACACCCAAATCGAACCCTGGTGGACACGGCCAAACAGTGTGACATTCGATTCTTACCCATCCCTCCTGACATCATCACAAAACTGCTGGTCGATGCCCCCTATTATCAACGCAGCCAGATCCCTGCTCGCCTGTATCCCGGCAACCTGCAACCGACTCCGACCTTCGCCGTGGCAGCCATTCTGCTGACCACTGCCGAGGCGCCAGATGCCGGGGTGTATCAGATGGTGAAGGGGATGTTGGGCGAGGGGGCCCACTTCAACCAGCAGACCTTCGCCTATGCCAACCTGTTTCGCCTGCCGCGCTATCAAACCGGTAAGGTATTGCCGATCACGCAGCACCCGGGAGCGCTGCGTTTCTTTCAAGAGCTCAAGCAAGCCGGCAAGTTATAACGCTCGCCGTGGAGAGCGGAGGTGCTCGGTCGAGAAACGGGTCTGCATCGACTTCCATTGGGCCAGACGATCGGCTGAGCCGGCTAGGGTGCCCTCCCGCCGTGACTTCATGATCCAAAGGCTCTTGGCATCAAAGCTGTAAACCGGCAGCAGATCGGTGCGCTTCGAGCCGGGCTGGATGGTGGCCTTGATGTTGTCGAGCACCAGCGGCTCCGACTTGGGGGTGGCAAAATAGAGCACCACCATGTGGAACTGGTTGTAGGCCAGCGCCTTGACGTAAGCCATGCGCAACTTCTTCTCATCCACCCCCAGCTCCATCAGGGTGTAGTACTTGGCGATGCTGTAATCCTCGCAGTCACCACCGCGCGCCCCAATAAACTCGAGCGGGTTGGCCCAGTAGTCCTGCTCGCCCCACAGCTTGGGATCCTCGCTGTAGGTGAGGTTGTTGAAGTAGTTGTTCACCAGGGACAGCTTTTGCTGATCGCTGATGCCTGCGCGGGGAGCCATCAACTGGGCCAGCGCCTTGGCGCGCTGTACCGAGCCTTTGCCGTACACCTCTTCCATCTTCTGCTGCAAGGCTGGCTGGGCAAGATAGTCGGACATTCGGGAAGCCTGAGCTGTGCCGGCAAGCAGCAGGCACAGCATGGCGAGGGGAAGCGATCTCATGAACAACACTCCTTGTCGATACACGAGACCAGTATAGAAGGGCTCTCTTAGCGGCAGGCGCTAAATGCCTGAGCCATGCTCTCCATCCACTCAAGATAGGCATCGGGGCCCACGTCGATCGTTCCTCCGGCTTCGTCAAGCAACAGAACCTTGGCGCCAGTATTGCGGGCGACCGAGTCGATGACATCGGGTCTGAACTGGGGCTCGGCAAAAACGCACTGGGCCTGGTGTTGCTCCAGCGCCTTGCGGATAGTCACCAGGGTCTTGGCGCCAGGACGGCGCTCGGGATTGACAGTGAAGTGCCCCTTGGCCTGCATGCCATAATGGCGCTCCCAATAACCATACGCATCGTGGAACACAAAGTAGCCCTTCTGCTGCACCGGCTTCATTTGCTTGGCAACCTGCTCATCCTTGCTCGCCAACGCCTGCTCAAAACGCACCAGGTTCGCCTGATAGCGCGCCTTGTTAGCCGGGTCCAGCTCGCTTAAGCGCCACACGATCGCCTGAGCGATGGGAAGGGCCAGGTTGGGGCCAAGCCAGATGTGAGGATCGACATTACCATGCTCATGGTGGTGCCCTTCATGTTCATCATGATCGTGCCCCTCCCCTTCGGCGTAATGGTGCACCGGCAGACCGGGCAGGGTTAGCAGAGTGAGTACATTCTGCTTGCCCGCCAGCGGCTTGGCCATGAAGCCCTCCAGCTCTGGGCCAACCCAGATAACCAGATCGGCCGCGTCGATGCGGCGCAGATCCGAAGGTCGCAGGGAAAAATCGTGGGGCGAGGCTCCGGCTGGGAGCAAAACCTCAGGCGTGGAGATATCCCGGGTCATGGCGGCGGCAATAAAACCGATCGGTTTGATGGTAGTCAGCACCGAGGCGGCGGTGGCAGGCAAGGCAGCCCCGGCCAGCAACAGGGTCAAAAAAAGACGTTTCATGGGATCTCAATGGCTCAGAAGGCGTGGTAACATAACCACAACTGAGTGTTATAGTATAACAAAACTCACCGCAGTAAACCCCCGGAGTCATTCATGAACCAGTTGGTGGTGCTCAGCGACGTCTGTCTCGCTTTCGACGGCCGTCCTGTGCTCGACAAGGTCTCCTTCAGCCTGGAAAAAGGGCGGATCACCACCCTTGTGGGCCCCAATGGCGCGGGCAAGAGCACCCTAAGCAAATTGGTATTGGGGCTGTTGACCCCTGATAGCGGCCAAATTCGTCGCCAGAAACGCCTGCGCATCGGCTATGTGCCGCAGAAGATCCACCTCGATCCTACCCTGCCCATCACGGTTGAGCGTTTTCTGCGGCTGGCTCGTGGTGGCCGCCGTCCCATTACCGAAGCGCTTGGCCGGGTCGGAGCCGAGGCTCTGCTCAGCAGCCGCATGCAGCAACTCTCTGGAGGTGAGCTACAGCGGGTGCTGCTGGCCCGCGCCCTGCTGGTTGAGCCCGAGCTGCTGGTGCTCGACGAGCCGGTACAGGGGGTCGATATCAGCGGTCAGATCGAGCTTTATGCCCTCATCAGCGAGCTGGCCCGCGAGCTCGACTGCGCCGTGCTGATGGTCTCCCACGACCTGCATCTGGTGATGGCCAGCACCCACGAGGTGATCTGCCTCAACGGCCACGTCTGCTGCCACGGAGCCCCCGAGAGCGTGGCCCGCCACCCCGAGTTTGCCCGCCTGTTCGGCCGCCCCGAGCAAGAGCAGTTGGCAGTCTATACCCACCACCACCACTGCGATGGCGAACATCATCACCATCACGGGGCTCCGGTCATCCGCCTGCCTTCCCGCCCCTGAGGAGTATTTCGTGGACAGCTTCCTTCTCTACGCCCTGGCCGCTGGCCTTGGCATCGCCGTGTTGGCCGGCCCCCTCGGCAGTTTTGTCGTGTGGCGCAAAATGGCCTACTTCGGTGACACCCTCTCCCACTCCTGCCTGTTTGGTATCGCCCTCGGCATTTTGCTACAGGTGAACCTGACCCTGGCCGTGGTGTTCTGCTGCCTGGCCATGGCCATCTTGCTGTTCGTGATGAGCCGCAGCCAACTGGTCGCCACCGACACCCTACTCGGGATCCTGGCCCACAGCGCTCTCTCGCTCGGTCTGGTCACCTTGAGCTTCATGGATAACGTGCGGGTCGATCTGATGGCCTACCTGTTTGGCGATCTGCTCTCGGTGCAGCCGGCCGATCTGCTCTGGATCTATGGCGGAGGCAGCCTGGTGTTGCTGCTGCTGTGGCGGCTGTGGGATCCGCTGCTCTCCATGACGGTATCGGAGGAGCTGGCCCGGGTCGAAGGGGTACGCGTTGATCTGCTGCGCGCCCTGCTGATGCTGCTGATCGGCTTGGTGATCGCGGTGGCCATGAAGTTTGTCGGCGCCCTCATCATCACCTCACTGCTGATCATCCCCGCCGCCACCGCCCGCCGTTTCAGCCGCACCCCGGAGCAGATGGCCCTGCTCGCCTCCCTCACCGGCTGCCTCGCCGTGGTCGGTGGCCTGCTGCTCTCCTGGTATCAAGACACCCCGGCCGGCCCCTCGGTCGTGGTGTGCGCCACCAGCCTCTTCATCCTGAGCCAGCTCAAACGCGCGTAAGTGGCTCACGCTCGCCGGGACGCAGGCTGGCCTGCGTCTCCTCCCACAGCCACTGGCGCAGCCGGCTGATGGCCGGTTCATGGGCACGCGAGCGCTTGCAGACAAAATAGAAGTTATCCCCGGTCTCGAGCGCATGCAGCGGCAGGCGCGCCAGCGTGGGATCGTCCGCTTGCAACATGTAGTCGTTAATGAGCGCCACCCCCTGATCCCAACTGGCTGCCTCCAGCGCCAGCAGGATGTGGCTAAAGTGGTGCATCCGTGCCACAGGGGGAATGGCCAGCGCCCCCGCCTCGGCCCAGCGCCGCCAGTCCTCCCCCTTCTCCTTGTAGATGGCTTGGATAGAGAGCAGCGGTAGCTGCCACAACGCCGTTGGCCACTCCCCTTCCACCTGCTGGAGCAGGCGCCGGCTGCACACCGGTATCAGCCGCTCCCGATAGAGCAGATCGTGCATGTAGCCGCGCCCCTCAGGGGAGACAGTGATGAAACAGTCGGCCACCCGATCGGAGAGCTGAGGATCCTCGGCCACCATCTCAAGCGAAAGATCCAGCTCGGGGTGGCGCTGGCGCAGACCCGAGAGGCGCGGGATCAACCATTTGACCGCAAACGAGCTGTACACAGCGAGACGCAGCCGCAGCTCGCCGCTGCCGCGTAGCTGTTCGCTGGCCTGGGCGATCTGGGCTAGGCCAGAGGCGATCGCCTCGAGATAGCTCTCCCCCTGCGGGGTCAGCGAGACCCGCCGCCCCTGACGCAGCAGCAGCACCTCGCCCAGATAGTCCTCCAGCAGACGAACCTGGTGGCTCACCGCACTCTGGCTAACCGCCAGCTCAGCGGCGGCGCGGGAGAAACTCTGTAAGCGGGCCACCGCCTCGAAGTAGTGGACGGCACGCAAGGGGGGTAGCTTCATTATCTAAATATCTCATCCATGTTGGCTTTATATCATTTTACGAGATAACAGTGTCCGGGCTAGCCTTCCCGTAAACGTAGGGAGGGATCAATGAGATCGAATGCGGTGGCGATGGGCATCTTCTATCTGGTGCTCGGCAATCTGGTGGCGGTGTTTTCCGACGCCCTGGTGAAGGTGCTTGACCCGGATCAGCCGGTGTTCCAGTTTGTCTTCTTCCGCCAGGTGTCGGCCGCCCTGATGCTGCTGCCCCTGCTGCTCTGGTCGCTGCGCCGTCACCCGCCCGAGGCCCTGCGCTGGCATCTGCTGCGCTCCCACATCTGGGCTGTCGGGGTCGTGATGATGGTGATCGCGCTAACCCGGCTGCCGCTCGCCACCGCCAACGCCTTGTTCTACGCTGCGCCACTTCTGATGGTGCCGCTCGCGGTCTGGCTGGCAGGTGAGGCCCTGTCGCGCCAGAAGGTAGTCACCGCCCTGCTCGGTTTTGCCGGCGTGCTCATCGTGCTGCGCCCGACCGAGGTCAACTGGGCGGCGCTGGCGGCCCTCGGGGTGGCGCTGACCATGGCCCTCAACAACTTGCTGATCAAACGTCTGCCGAGCCACCAGCCGGTGGTGCAGACCCTCTTTTTCACCAACGTGTTGAGCATGCCGCTGGTATTGGCGCTGGCCTGGTGGGAAGGGGAGCCATGGCAGTGGCAGATGCTGGGGCCCGCCTTCGGCTCGTCGGCCCTCATCGTGGTCTATGCGGGGCTGTGCGTGCTGGCTTACCGCCAGGCGGAGGCAAGCCGCATCGCCTCGGCCGAGTACACCGGCCTGCTGGTAGCGGTCGGGCTCGGCGTCTGGTTATTTGGCGAGCAGCCAGATCTGCCGCTGCTTATCGGCAGCCTCTGCATCGTGCTGCCGCTCATCGCCATGGCGCGCAGCGGCAGCAAACCGGATGAGGCCCCCAAGAAGGCTCAGGTCACGAGCAACTGAGCCACCCGCTCGCGCAGTGAAGGGATCACCTCGGCCTCGAACCAGGGGTTCTTCTTGAGCCAGAGGGTGTTGCGCGGTGAGGGGTGCGGCAGGGGAAGAAAACGCGGGCCGACGTCGCGCCAATGGCGCACCGTCTCGGTCAGGGTGCCGCGATAATTCGCCCCGAGATAGTGTTGCTGGGCATACTGCCCGACCAGCAGCACCAGCTCGACGCGCGGCATCAGCTCCAGCACTTGGGGATGCCAGAGCGGGGCACACTCGGGGCGCGGCGGTAGATCGCCGGAGCGGCCACGGCCCGGATAGCAGAGCCCCATCGGCATGATGGCGATGTGGCGCTCGTCGTAGAACATCCCCTTGTCCAGCGCCAGCCAGTCGCGCAGGCGCGCCCCCGAGGCGTCATCCCAGGGGATACCGCTGGCGTGCACCTTGGTGCCGGGGGCTTGGCCGATGATGAGCAAACGGGAGTGCTCGCTGCCACGGATCACCGGGCGCGGGCCGAGCGGAAGGTGAGCCTCGCACAGGCGGCAGGCGCGGATGCGGGCAAACAGATCGGGAATGGTGTTCATGGGGCCATATGCTAACCGATTTTTTCTGGCGGGGCTGCTTGCCGAAAGGGGGGCCCCTCTCTACACTGCGCCCACTTTGTTTAATTTAATAGACACATGACACCCTTGCTGTTGGGCCCCGGCGTGGTGGCCCTCTCCTTTATCCTGTGGGGTCTGCTGCCCCTCTACTATCAGTTCATGCCACAGCTCAGCATGTGGGAGCTGCTCTCTCACCGTGTCATCTGGTCGGTGCTGCTGCTCGCCCTGCTGCTGCGCCTGACGGCGCGCCCCCTCCCCTGGCACCAGCTTCGGGCCGAGCCGCGCCAGCTACTGTTGATCCTGTGCGCCGGCCCTGTCATGTCCATCAGTTGGAGCATGTTTACCTGGTGCCTCATCACCGGCCAGGTGCTGGCCACCAGCCTCGCCTTCTTCATGACCCCCCTGTTCAATATCGTGTTCGCGGTGCTCTTTCTCAAAGAGCGGCTGACCCCGCAAAAGCACCTCGCCGTGGCCCTGGCTCTGGCGGGGCTGGCCTACATGTTGTTCCAGTACGGCGAGCTGCCCTGGTTCTCCCTCATCATGGGGGCCAACTTCGCCTGCTATGGCCTGTTGAAAAAACAGGTGCGCTACGGCGCCGACCACAGCCTCTATATCGAGGCACTGGTACAGTTGCCACTGGCGCTGGCCTTCGTGGCCTGGCTAACCCTGAGCGGCCAACCCAGCCTGCTGCTGGAAGGCAGTTGGGGCGAACGACTGCTGCTTATTGGCAGCGCCCCGGCCACCCTGATCCCGGTCGGGCTGTTTTGCTACGGCATGATGCGCACTCGCCTCAGCACCGTCGGCTTGCTTCAGTACATAGAGCCGAGCCTTGCCTTTCTGCTCGCCCTCTTCTGGTTTGGCGAGCGGCCCGATCCGGTCAAGGAGGTGGGCTTCATGTTTGTCTGGGCCGGCCTGCTGGTCAGCCTGTTGCCACTGCACCGGCTGCGCCGCCAGCCACGGGGCGCCCCGTGAGCTGGCACCTCTATCTGGTGCGCACCGCGCGCGGCCACCTCTATGCCGGGATCAGCACCGATCCGCTGCGCCGTCTGGCCGAGCACCAGAGCGGGCGTGGGGCCCGCAGCCTGCGTGGCAAGGGGCCGCTGGCCCTGGTCTGGCAGGCCGAGGTGGGCGAGCACGGCGAGGCGCTGCGCCTCGAGTATCGCCTCAAGCGCCTGACCAAGGCCGCCAAGGAGCAGTTGGTGGCGGCGCCGCAGCAATGGCCCGAGCTCAGGGCCCGCCTGTTGCCCGAGGCATCCGAACCATAAAAAAAGACCGGCCTACTGGCCGGTCTTTTTATTGGCTGCACTCGCATCAATTGCGCTCGCGGATGGTCTTGATGATGTCGGTAGTGGAGCAGCCGTCCTCGAAGTTCAGCACCTTCACCTCGCCGCCGTTAGCGGTCACCTCGGCGTAGCCGGCAATCTCCTCGGGCTGGTAGTCGCCCCCCTTGACCAGCAGGTCGGGCAGGATCTCGCCGATCAGGCGCTGCGGCGTATCCTCGCCAAACGGCACCACCCAATCCACCGCCCCCAGCGCGGCCAGCACCGTCATGCGCCGCTCGGTCGGGTTAACCGGTCGGCCCGGCCCCTTGAGGCGGCGCACCGACTCGTCGGTATTGACCGCCACGATCAGGCGATCCCCCAGCTTGCGGGCATTGGAGAGGTAGGAGACGTGGCCGGCATGCAGGATGTCGAAGCAGCCGTTGGTCATCACTATCTTTTCGCCGCGGCTGCGGGCGGCTTCGACGGCCACCTTGAGCTGAGACTCGGAGAGCACGCCAAAGCCGCTCTCCTGCTCGGAGTAGAGGGCGTTGGCCAACTCGATCGGGCTGGCGGTGGAGGTACCCAACTTGCCGACCACGATGCCGGCGGCGGTGTTGGCCAGGGCGCACGCCTCATCCAGGCTGCAACCGGCGGCCAGCGAGCTGGCCAGGGTCGAGATCACGGTGTCACCGGCACCGGTCACGTCATACACCTCCTGGGCCTGGGTCGGCAGGTGCAGCTCGCGCTGGCCGTCGCGGATCAGGGTCATGCCATTTTCGGAGCGGGTCACCAGCAGGGCATCGAGATCAAAGCGGCGCACCAGCTCGATGCCGCGCTCGACCAGCTCTTGCTCGCTTTTGACCTTGCCCACCACGGCCTCGAACTCGGACATGTTGGGGGTAAGCAGGGTCGCCCCGCGATACTTCTCGAACTCGGTTCCCTTGGGGTCGATCAGCACCGGCACGCCGGCGGCGCGGGCACGCTGGATCATGCCGGGCACGTCGTTAAGAGCCCCCTTGGCGTAGTCGGAGAGCACCATCACACCACTGTGCGGCAGGGCGGCTTCAATCTTTTGCATCAGCAGCGAGGCATCAACCGAGTGGAACGCCTCCTCGAAATCCAGCCGCAGCAACTGCTGGTTGCGCGACAGAACGCGCAGCTTGGTGATGGTCGGGTAGTCGGCCAGACGCACGAAGTCGCAGTCCACCTTGACCCCGGCCATCTGGTTGGCCAGGGCATCGGCCGCCTCATCCTGACCGGTCAGGCCGAGCAGGGTGGCATGGGCGCCAAGGGCCGCGGCGTTGAGGGCCACGTTGGCAGCACCACCTGGGCGCTCCTCGATGTGTTCCACCTTGACCACCGGCACCGGCGCCTCGGGCGAGATGCGATTGCTCGGTCCATGCCAGTAACGATCCAGCATGATGTCGCCAACGACCAGGACGCGGGCCTTGTCAAAATCGGGCAGGGTGATCTTCATCTGTATGGACTCTCGATGGGAAAAATCTGGCACGGATTCTACCATGGCCTCCCCGCTCCTGGCACCTCTGCCACCGGCCAGCAACAAATGCACTGCCCTCCGCAGGGGCTTTTCGGCTAGAATCCGCCCTCTGAGATCCTACAAGGAGCGCCCATGTCCGCCGAACGCCTTCCCCGTCTGGAGCCCCGCCTGCTCCACCCCCGCTACTGGCCGCAGTGGTTCGGCCTCGGAGTGCTGTGGCTGCTGGTGTTGCTGCCCTGGCGCTGGCAGATGTGGCTCGGCCGCCGGCTCGGTCGCCTCGCCATGCGCCTGCTGAAATCCCGGGAACGTATTGCCCGCCGTTCCCTCGAGCTGGCCTTCCCCGAACTCTCCTCCACCGAGCGGGAACAACTGCTGGTACGCAACTTCGAGAGCGTTGGCTGCGCCATCTTCGAGGTGGGCATGGCCTGGTTCTGGCCTGACTGGCGGATGCGCGCCTTGATGCGTATCGAAGGGGAGGAGCATGTGCACGCCGCGGCCGAACAGGGTCAGGGCATGCTGCTGCTCTCCTGCCATTTTCTGACGCTGGAACTCAATGCCCGCTGCTTTGGACTGGTGCGCCCCGGAGTCGGCGTCTATCGCCCCAACACCAACCCGGTGCTTGAGTACGCTCAATACCATGGCCGCTGCAAGTCCAATAAATACCTGGTCGATCGCACCGACGTGAAGGGGATGATCAAGGCGCTGCGTAACGGTGACGCCCTCTGGTACGCCCCGGATCACGACTACGGTCGCCACGCCAGCGTCTTCGTCCCCTTCTTCGGGGTCGAGCAGGCCGCCACCATCACCGGCACGGCGACCCTGGCGCGGGTGAAAAACACCGTCACCCTGCCCTGCTACAACATCCGCGACGAGCACGGCTATGTACTGCACATCGGCGCCCCGCTGGAAGGCTACCCGACCGGGGATGACGTGGCCGATGCCACCCGCAGCAACCAGGTGGTCGAAGCCGCGGTACGCCGCGCCCCCGAGCAGTACATGTGGCTACACCGCCGCTTCAAGACGGTGCCGGAGGGGATGCCTCCCCGCTATTGATGCGTATTGATGCGTGCAGCAAAAAGCCCCTCATTGAGGGGCTTTTTTGTCACCAGAGCCAGCGCTTAAGAGCCGTGTAACTGGCGCGAAATGGCCAGCAGGAAGGCGCCGTAGTCGGGTTGGTACAGGCGCGTGGCATCAGGTGAAGCCTCCCAATCGGCCAACCAGCGCCGCAGTGGCGCTTGCCAAGCGAGCCCTTGCGCCTGCGCCAGCAAGGCATGGGCCGCCGCCGTGATGCGCGGCGCGGCGCCGTCGACCTGTGCCAGCAGGCAGGCTTCATGATGTTGCAGATCATCGACTAGACCGGCCAAATCGCGTGGCAACGGGGTGCCACGCAATGCCCATGGCGTACCCTGACCGGCCAGCAGATAACCGCGCTGCGCCTTGGATTGATGGCCGGGACGCAGCCCCCCGAGCGCCAACAGCCGCGCCGCCAGCTCGAACAGGGCAACAGCCGAGCCGGATTTCAGCTCCAACTCCAGCTCATCGATTGGCTCACGCCCAAGCCGCCCCTCTATCTCGCCACGGTCATGGGCCAGCTCTATCTCGGCCCCCTGATACACCACCTGCCATGTGGTGCGCGCAAAATCGGTGCGAAACAGCGGGCTCAAGGCCTGCTGCAAGGCCGCGACATCACACCCTTGTGGCCAGATGGTGGCGGGAAAGAGTGTCAGATCCGGCGTGTCGCCACTCACCGGCGCATTATATTCAGGACGGCTGTGCAGCCCGCCCACCCCCTGCCCACGACACTTGATGGTCTGCTCTGCCTGATCACCCCAGCGGCGGATCCGCAACCCCATGTCGAGCCGACGCAATGCCAGATCGGGGGTATCAAAATAACTGTTACCCAAATTATTGATTTTTTGCTCTTTAGCACAGATTTCTTCAATAAAACCAGCGATATCAGCATAAAAATCCGGGTTTAAACAGAATTTAATTTCAATTTCTTGGGTCATGACGCATTCCGGGAGGAGAGAGGCGGGGATGGAGCGGTAAGCATATAATGGCCAGTACGCGATGGCGGGGAATTCACGGTTTTATTGGAACAATAGTTCGGTTACCATGCGCCCCTCACAATAACGTATCGCGTGTTTTTTCACCGACACAGGTTTGGCTATGCCAGTAAATACTATCCTGGGGCTCTTTGCCAAGTCCCCCATCAAGCCGCTGCAGAAGCATATCGCCAAGGTACACACCTGCTGCGAACAGCTCGTCCCCTTCTTCGATGCCGTCGCCGAAGGCAAGTGGGAAGAGGCCGCACAAATCCGCGCCCGTATCTCCCAACTTGAAAAAGAAGCCGACGTGCTCAAGCGTGAGATCCGCCTCAAGCTGCCGCGCGGTCTGTTCATGCCGGTCGCGCGTACCGACCTGCTGGAGCTATTGACCCAGCAAGACAAAATCGCCAACCGTGCCAAGGACATTTCCGGCCGCATGCTTGGCCGTAACATGGAATTCCCCCCCGAGATGCGGGCCGACTTCATGGCCTATCTCAAACGCTGTATCGATGCGACCGCCCAGGCCGAGAAGGCCATCGATGAACTCGATGAACTGCTCGAAACTGGCTTCAAGGGACGTGAAGTCGAACTGGTTGCCGAAATGATCCATCAGCTGGATTTGATCGAGGACGATACGGACACCATGCAGATCGGTCTGCGTCAGAAGCTCCAATCCGTGGAGCAGCAGTACAACCCGATCGATGTCATGTTCCTGTACAAGATCCTTGAATGGGTAGGAGATCTGGCAGATCAGGCCGAGCGCGTCGGCGCCCGCCTCGAACTCATGCTGGCTCGTTCTTAATCCACTGACTGGTAGACACGAATGGATATTATTGCGAACTATGGCACCACCCTGGTGCTCATCGCGGCCGTGTTCGGCTTCCTGATGGCTTGGGGTATTGGTGCCAATGATGTGGCCAACGCCATGGGTACCTCGGTCGGGACCAAGTCACTGACCATCCGTCAGGCCATCATCATCGCCATGATCTTCGAATTCGCCGGCGCTTATCTGGCCGGGGGCGAGGTCACCGCCACCATCCGCAACGGCATCATCGATCCCGGCTCCTTCGTCGATACACCGGATCTACTGGTGCTCGGCATGATCTCCTCCCTGCTGGCCGCCGGTGCCTGGCTCATCGTCGCCTCCTACTTTGGCTGGCCTGTCTCCACCACCCACTCCATCGTCGGCGCCATTGTCGGTTTCGGCGTGGTCAGCATCGGGCCGGAATCGGTGCAGTGGAGCAAGTTCGGCGGCATCGTCGGCTCCTGGGTCGTGACACCGGCCCTCTCCGGTCTCATCGCCTACTTCATGTTCATCAGCGTGCAGAAGCTCATCTTCAACACCGAAGATCCGCTCAGCAACGCCAAGCGCTACGTCCCCTTCTACATGTTCCTCACCTCCCTGGTGATCTGCTTGGTGACCATCAAGAAGGGGCTGACCCATGTCGGTCTGCACCTGACCGATGTGGAAGGGGCCATGCTCTCGGTGCTCATCTCGGTACTGGTGGCGATCGCCGGCTGGCTCTACATCCGCGGTCAACGCTACAACCCGCAGGATGACAGCAAGATGCACTATGCCAACGTCGAGAAGGTGTTCGGCATCCTGATGATCATCACCGCCTGTGCCATGGCCTTTGCCCACGGCTCCAACGACGTGGCCAACGCCATCGGCCCGCTCTCCGCCGTGGCGTCCATCGTGGCGGCCGGCGGCGAGATTGGCGGCAGCTCCCACATCGCATGGTGGATCCTGCCCCTCGGCGGCATCGGCATCGTCATCGGTCTGGCCACCATGGGCGAGAAGGTGATGGCCACCGTCGGCACCGGCATCACCCACCTCACCCCGAGCCGCGGCTTCGCTGCTCAACTGGCGACCGCCGCCACCGTGGTGATCGCCTCTGGCACCGGCCTGCCCATCTCCACCACCCAGACCCTGGTGGGCGCGGTCATGGGGGTCGGTCTGGCCCGCGGTATCGCGGCACTGAACCTCGGCGTGCTGCGCAACATCGTGGTCTCCTGGATCATCACCCTGCCGGCAGGAGCCATCCTCGCCATCATCATCTTCTACGTGCTGCGCTTTTTCTTCTCTTAAGCTTCACGTAGCAAAAAGCCCGGGCACTGCCCGGGCTTTTTTATCTTCAGCGGCGCGTCACGGCAGATCGTAGGTCCACTCGTCGCGCACCCGGCTGATGGCATCCACCCGGCGCTTGGCCAACTGCTCGCGGATCGCCTCCCCCTTGAAACCGGCATCGACGATAGCCTTGACCGGCACCGCCGCCGCGGCCGCCAGCGCCTCGGCTACGTAGTCAGGCTGGCTGTAGACCTTCTCCTCAAAGCCGGTGCGCCCGTAAAAATCGGCGCGGCAAGCATCGAGCAACTCGGCAAAACGCTCCGGCCGGCGCCAGGCATCGGCCTTGTCGAACACCTTCAGCAGGGTCGATGGCTTGAGCTCGAAAGCGATGTGGATGTGGGTGTGCAGATCGCTCACCAGCAGCGCCAGATCGCGACAATCGTTGGGCACCCGCAATCGCTCGCACAGGGCGCGGATCAGCGGCAATCCCTTCTGACCATGACCGTGATGGCTCGGCCAAAAGGCTGGCGGCGTCAGCCCCTTGCCAAGATCGTGGCAGAGCGCGGCAAAGCGCACCGTAAGCGCCGGCGAGAGAAGGCAGGCCTGATCGAGCACCAGCATGGTGTGCAGGCCAGTGTCGACCTCCGGGTGCCACTTGGCCGGTGCCGGCACCCCATAGAGGGCATCGACCTCGGGCAGCAGCACCTTGAGGGCGCCGCACTCACGCAGCACCTCGAAGAAGACTCGCGGGCTGGGGCCAAGCAGCACCTTCTCCATCTCCTTCCACACTCGCTCCGGGGTCAGGTGGGCCAGCTCACCGGCCGCCGTCATCTGCCGCATCAATGCCTGCGTCTCAGGGGCAATGGTAAAGCCCTGGGCATGGAAGCGGGCGGCAAAACGCGCCACCCGCAGCACCCGCAGCGGATCTTCACAAAACGCAGGCGAGACGTGGCGCAGCACCCTGGCCTCGAGATCGGCCTGACCGCCATAGGGGTCGTGCAGCTGGCCATGCTCATCCTCGGCGATGGCGTTGACGGTAAGATCGCGCCGCAGCAGATCTTGCTGCAAGGTCACGTCGGGCGCCGCATGGCAGACAAAGCCGGTGTAGCCGTGGCCCTGCTTGCGCTCGGTGCGGGCCAGGGCATACTCCTCCTGGGTCTTGGGATGCAGAAATACCGGAAAATCGCGGCCCACCTGCTGGTAGCCCAGATCCAGCATCTGCTGCACCGTTGCCCCCACCACCACATGATCCCGATCCCCGCCGGGCAGACCGAGCAAACGGTCGCGGACCGCCCCCCCCACCAGATAGACTTGCAAATCACTCTCCTTCTCGCTTGATGGTGCGATTATACCGATTCTACGGCCAGCGTGACCCGGGTCTTTGACATCCCGAGGCGCGCGTTTTAACCTGCCGGCCAACACAACGGAATGATCCCCTATGTACACCCACTTCTTCGGCCTAGTGGAGGCACCGTTCTCCATCTCGCCCAATCCCAAGTACCTCTATATGAGCGAGCGTCATGGAGAGGCACTCGCCCATCTGGTCTACGGCCTGCAAGATGGCGGTGGCTTTGTGCTGCTGACCGGCGAGGTGGGCACCGGCAAGACCACGGTTTCGCGCTGCCTGCTGCAACAGTTGCCGGAAGGCACCGAGATCGCCTACATCCTCAACCCCTCGCTGACCGAGCGGGATCTGCTGGCCGCCATCTGCGACGAGTACCACCTCTCTTATGCGCCGGATGCCGGCCTCAAGGTGTTGTTCGATCTCATCCGTGACCATCTGCTGGCCAATCTGGCCAACGGCAAGCGCAGCGTGGTGTTGATCGATGAGGCGCAGCACCTGATGCCAGACGTGCTCGAACAGTTGCGGCTGCTCACCAACCTCGAAACCGACGAGAAAAAGCTGTTGCAGGTGGTGCTCATCGGCCAGCCCGAATTGCAGCAGATGCTGCGCCAGCCCCTGCTGCGCCAGCTCGCCCAACGCATCACGGCCCGCTACCACCTGCTGCCGCTGACCCGCAGCGACGTCGATGCCTATGTGCGTTTCCGCCTGCAAATCGCCGGCTGTGTGCAACCTATCTTCAGCGCCAAGGCCGTGACGGTACTGCACCGCCTGAGCGGCGGTATTCCGCGCCTCATCAACCTCATCTGCGATCGCGCCATGCTGGCGGCCTACGCCAGAGGGGAGCACAGGGTCAGTGGCCGCGATATCAGCCAAGCCTCGTTCGAGGTGACCGGCCAGCGCGATGACGGCAGCTGGCTCGGCGGCCTGGCCGTGACCGCCGCCGGCGCCCTGCTGGTGGCCGCCGGCTGGTTCGGCTGGCAGCACTTCGGCGTGTTGCCAGTGCGCCCCGTGGTCAAGGTCGAGGTGCCGGTCACGGTCGATGAAACCCCGGAGCAGCAAGAGCAACTGAGTGAAGCCATCGGTCAGGCCTACGACCCATCGCTGGCACTACAAAATCTCTATCGGGTCTGGGGCTTTGAGCCCGAGCCGGAAGAGGCCAGTTGCAGCGAAGCCGAGCGGGCCGGGCTGCGCTGCCTAAGTGGCAACGCCTCGCTCGATGAGATGGCCAAGATGCAACACCCGGCCCAAATCACCCTCAAGGGGGAGAAGGGAAGCCGCTACTACGCCACCTTGGTCAACCTCAGTGCCGAGCAGGCTTACCTGCTCATCGGCGAACAGAGCTGGAACGTGGAGCGCGACTGGCTCAACCAACACTGGGATGGGGAGTACACCCTGCTGTGGCGCCTGCCCAAGGGCAGCGCCGTCATCGGTAACGGAGCCGGCCAGCCCCAGGCGCAGTGGCTCGAGAACGCGGTCAGCAAGGCCCTCAAGCAGGCCCCGCGCAAGGTGAGCCGTTTCGACGCCGAGCTCAAGCGCAAGGTGGAACAGTTCCAAAAGCGCGCGGGCCTCTCTGCCGACGGCATTGCCGGAGCCAACACCCTGCTGCGCCTCAACATCATCGCCGGTGAGCCGATGCCCACACTCGAGGAGGCCTCCTGATGTCGACCCTGCTCAACGCACTGCGCCGTGCCGAGGCCCCGGCCCAAGCGCCCTTCATCCCGGCCATGGGGCTGTCCAGCCGCCCCGAGCCGACCACGCCACGCTGGATCTGGCCCCTGCTGGCACTGCTGGCCCCGCTGCTCGGCGCCGGCGCCAACTACGGCTGGCATTGGTTCAACAACAAGCCGATCGAGAAGAAGGTGGAGGTCACCCACAAGGTGACGCCGCCCTTCGTGCGGGTCGAGCCCCGCGAGATGGAGACCGAGCCGCTGCCACCGCCCCTGCCCAAGCCGGAGCCGCGCCAGCGCCCGGCGGCGACGGCCCAAACCCCTTCTCTGCCTGGCTTTGATCTGAGTGGCGTCTCACCCGAGCTGGCACGGCGCTTCGCCCAGGCGGTGGGCAATACGCCGCAGGGGGAGCCGGCTCCCCGCAGCGCCCCGCAGCTAGACGGCACACCACCGCTGGCCGCCCTGCCCATGGCGCAGCTGCAACAGGTGCCGCGCCTGAGCTACGGCTCGCACGTCTACTCCTCCAATCCTGCCAAGCGCAGCGTCATCCTCAATGGCCGCGAGCTGCATCAGGGGAGCCAGATCGCCCCCGGCGTTACCATAGTCGCCATCGAGCAGGAGCGGCTAATCCTCGATATAAGTGGTCAGCGGGCCAGCCTCAAGGCCTTGCAGGACTGGAACGGTTAAACCATCTGGGGCCCCGAGCGGGCCCCCACGCCTTTATCACCCCGACAAGATGGACGGTTTCGTGAATCAAGCGACCTTCGCCAGCCGTGTGCTGGAGTGGTACGAACACTCGGGTCGTAAGACCCTCCCCTGGCAGCAGAACAAGACCCCCTACCGGGTCTGGGTGTCAGAGATCATGCTGCAACAGACCCAGGTGGCCACGGTCATTCCCTATTACGAGCGCTTCATGGCCCGCTTTCCTGACGTGCTGGCCCTGGCCGATGCCCCGCTCGATGAGGTGCTGCATCACTGGACCGGCCTTGGCTACTACGCCCGCGCCCGCAACCTGCACAAAGCGGCGCAGCAGATCCGCGACCAGCACGACGGCCTCTTCCCCGAGCGCATCGAGCAGGTGATGGCGCTGCCCGGCATCGGACGCTCCACCGCCGGCGCGATTCTCTCTTTCTCCCTCGGCCAACCTCACGCCATCCTCGACGGCAACGTGAAGCGGGTGCTCACCCGCTGGCTGGCCCTAGGGGGTTGGCCCGGCCAGAAAGCGGTGGAAAACGCCCTGTGGGAGGTGGCCATCCGCCTCACCCCCTCCCAAGGGGTGCAGCAGTACAACCAGGCCATGATGGACATAGGCGCCACCCTCTGCACCCGCAGCAAGCCAAAGTGCGAACTCTGCCCGGTTCAGGCAGACTGCCAGGGGCGCCAGGAGGGGAATCCCACCCGCTACCCCCAAGGTAAGCCGAAGAAGACCACGCCGGAGCGTACCGGCTTCTTCCTGTTGCTACGCCATGGCGACAGGGTCTGGCTCGAGCAGCGCCCACCCCAGGGGATCTGGGGCGGCCTCTACTGCTTTCCCCAGTTTGACAACACGCGCCAGCTCGAGGAGCGGGTGAGTGAGCTCGGGCTGGCCCCGCAGCAACTGCGTGAGCTGGATGGCTTTCGTCACACGTTCAGCCACTTTCATCTCGATATCCGCCCTTTTATGCTGACACTCAC
This sequence comes from Aeromonas simiae, assembly GCF_014892695.1. Taxonomy (NCBI): domain Bacteria; kingdom Pseudomonadati; phylum Pseudomonadota; class Gammaproteobacteria; order Aeromonadales; family Aeromonadaceae; genus Aeromonas; species Aeromonas simiae. The sequence continues at coordinate 384,179 of NZ_CP040449.1, read as the reverse complement.
CACACTCCCCCCTGTCGGCATCATGGAAGGGGATAGCGCTCTCTGGTATAACTTACGCCACCCCGACGAGGTGGGACTGGCAGCCGCGACCCAGCGTCTGCTCGCCTACCCTGAACTAGCCATACAGAGGTCCGCATGAGTCGTATCATTTTCTGCCAGCGCCTGAAGAAAGAGGCCCCCGGCCTCGATTTCCAGCTCTATCCGGGTGAGCTCGGCAAGCGCATCTTCGACAACATCAGCAAAGAAGCCTGGGCCGACTGGCAGAAGAAGCAGGTGATGCTGATCAATGAGAAGAAGCTCAACATGATGAACCTCGAACACCGCCAGCTGTTGGAAAAGGAGATGGTGAACTACCTGTTCGAGGGCGCTGACGTCCAGATCGACGGTTACACACCGCCCAGCCAGTGAGTAACGGCCCATCATGATTCGCCTCTTCTGGCTGCTGGCGGCGGCAATGCTGCTGGGAGCCTGCTCCTCCGCCCCGAAGAAACCGGCCAACGATGACGATCTGGTCAATGGCAAGGATGTGCGCGGCTTCGAGCACATGATCAGCGCCTTGGCCCACAACGTGAACGAGATCTGGGGCCGCGAGGCCCTGTTCGCCGGTAAGTTCGACTACGTCAAGTACACGGATCAGTATCAGAGCCGCGCCCACATCGACTTCAACGGCGGTCTGGTGCAGATAGAGACCGTCTCGACACTGGAGCCGCGCCAGCACCTGCGCCGCGCCATCATCGAGACCCTGCTCACCCCGGACGATCCGGCCGAGGTCGATCTCTACTCGGATCGCGAGATAATCCCGGGCAGCGATCCCTTCCTCTACGGTCAGGTGCTCGACAACCAGCGCCAGCCGATCCGCTTCAAGTGGCGGGCCGAGCGCTATGCCGATCACCTGCTCAACACCGCACTGAAAAAGCGCACCCTGGGGATCCGCTCCATCTACTACGTCGACATCCCCATGGTGGCCAACCACGTCGATCGACGCGGCTACAAGTACGCCAATCTGATCCGTCAGGCATCGAGCAAATACGGCGTCCCCGAGAGCCTCATCTATGCGGTGATCAAGACCGAGAGCAGCTTCAACCCCTACGCGGTGAGCAGCTCCAACGCCTATGGCCTGATGCAGGTGATCCCGGCCACCGCCGGTCGCGATGTCTATGTGCGCGTCAAGGGCAAGTATGGCCAGCCGACCCGCGAGGATCTCTTCAACCCGGCCTACAACATCGATATCGGTACCGCCTATCTGCACCTGTTGCAGAGCGTCTACCTGGCCGACATTCAGGATCCAGTATCGCGCCGCTACTCGGTGATCTCCGCCTACAACGGTGGGGCTGGCAGCGTGCTGCGCACCTTTGCCAGCGATCGCAACGCCGCGCCGAGCATCATCAACCAGCTTTCACCGCAGCAGGTCTATCAAGTGCTGACCGAGCAGCACCCCTCGGCCGAGTCGCGCCGCTATCTCTACAAGGTCAGCCAGGCGGAACGCAGCTTCAAGATGACCCGGTTGCGAGCAGGTTGAGTCACCCATACGCATGCATAAAAGAGGCGCCAAAGGCGCCTCTTTTTTATCCACAGGGCCCAGTGGAAGCCGCGACCTAGAAAAATTGCAACTACACTTTTTCGGCCCCCCGATCATGGTCGTGGGCATGCGCCCTCACCCGGCGCAGACAGCAACCAGATGCAATGCAGAGGCAACCTATGAAAAAGACAGTAGTGGCAATCCTGTTGTCGGGTATCTGCGCCGCCTCGGTACAGGCCGCCGGTCAAGACAACACCTGGTATGCCGGCGCCAAAGCCGGCTGGTCCAACTTCTACGGCGTCGATTACGCCAACACGGTGAAGAACAACTTCAGCGTCACCGACGAGAAGAACGATGACTTCGGTGCCGGCGCCTTCGTCGGTTATCAACTAAACCAGAACGTCGGCTTCGAGCTGGGCTATGACTGGCTCGGCCAGTTCAAGTACCAGCTCGATAATGTGAGCGATGACTATCGCGTTCGCTCTCAACTGGCACAGCTCACCATGAAACTCGGCCTACCGGTCAGCCCGAGTTGGGATCTCTACACCCGCCTGGGTGGCGCTTATGCCTGGACCGCCAACCGCGATATCCACCAGCACTACAACGGTGGGGCCTTCGTCGCGGCACTGGGGGCCGAGTACGCCATCGACCGCGACTGGGCCGCCCGCCTCGAGTATCAGTACACCACGCCGCTTGGTAAGGATCACGACGATGATACTCATGTACAGTTCGACAACGGCCTGCTCTCGCTCGGTATTCTCTATCGTTTCGGGCAAGCCGCCCCCATGGTCGCAGCCCCCCTGCCAGCACCAGCGCCGGCACCCGAGGTCGTCGACAAGCAGTTCACCCTGAGCGCCGACGTGCTGTTTGATTTCAACAAGCACACCCTCAAGCCGGAAGGGTATACCGCCCTCGATTCGCTGTATGAACAGCTCAAGGCGGAACGGCCGAAAGATGGCACCGCCACCGTGATCGGTTATACCGACCGTCTCGGCGCCGATGCCTACAACCAGAGCCTGTCTGAGAAGCGAGCCCAGAGCGTGGCCAGCTACCTCGTGAGCAAGGGGCTGCCGGCCGACAAGGTCGCCGTCGAAGGACGGGGCAAGGCCTCGCCGGTCACAGGGGAGAGCTGCACCAGCCGCAACCGTAAGGAGCTGATCGTCTGCCTGGCTCCGGATCGCCGGGTCGAGGTACACGTGCAAGGTGTGGCAGAAGCCCAGCCGTAATCCATTGGCGACAAAAAAGCCGGGCTTTCGCCCGGCTTTTTCATGCACAACCTTAGCGTCAGTGGCGAGCCACCTCATGGGCGATCCCATCTAGCACCTTACCCCAGCCGAGCGAAAGCTCACTCACCAAGGCGCTGTAACCATCGGCAGGCAGTGCTCGCTCTTCACGGAAAGGGCGTTCCAGCAGCACCTTGCCATCGGGCGCGGTCAGGCGCCAGCGCCCGCTCACCACTGCCTTGCCATCAAAGCGGCCGCCAAACTGCTGGATCCGGATGGCAAGACGGTTCCCCTCGCCACCCTCTTCGCGCACCACCCAGCCCGGCAGGCGGGCACTGAGCCCCTCCAGGGTGAACTGTTCGAGCTGGTTATCCAGGGTGCCCGCCCAGCGATGACGCTCGGCAAACTGCAACTCCTGCCCTTGCAGCTCATAGACCAGATTAATGCTGTCAATTTGGTCGGAGAGCACCAGCGGGGCAAACCGCAATTCATGCTGCGGCACGCCACCACTGGCGGTCGTGCCGGCCCCCTGAGTCAGGCTGTAGTAGTGGATGGCCGGCGGCGTGCTACTACAGGCCATCAGCCCAAGGGCCAGCAACAGGATGAAGGGGCGACGGATCATTGGGCACCTCGCTTGGGCTCGGGGTCAGGACGATAGTTGCGATCGAAGATCAGTGCGCTCGGCTGTTCGTTGAGTGAACGCACCAGAGGCTGTAGCTCGCGCATCATCTGATTCAGACTCTGAATCGATTTTTGCAATTCACGATGGGTGCGTGAGTCGCCGTCATAGCCCTGCAACGTCTGCTGCAACTGCTGCAAACTCTGGTTGAGCGAGGCCGGGATCTGCTGGGTCTGGGGCTCGCCAGTCAGCTTGTCCAGATTGTTGCTCACCGCCCGCACGCTGCCGAGAGTCTTCTCTAGGGTGACCAGGGTCTGATTGACCTGGGTCAGAGTCGTCTCGATATCCATGTCGGCAAACTTGTCGAGGATCTTGTTCACCTTGCGCTCTATCTGATCCAGCCCGGCGCTGACGCTCGGGAAGACCGGCGTTTTCTTGATGGTCTTGGCCACGTAGCTTGGCACCTCGTTATAGAAGTTGAGATCGATGATCTTGCCGCCGGTCAGCAGGTTGGAGGTTTTCAGGCTGGCTCGCAGCCCCTGCTTGAACTGCTCTTCGAAAACACTCTTCCACTTGTCGTGATCGGCATCGGCGTAACGCTGGCTCAGCCGCTGCACCTCGATACGGGCCAGTACGGGAATGGAACGCTGGTTGAAGGTGCTGTAGATCTTGTCGTCCAGGATATAGGGGGCCGAAATGACGGTACCCACCCGAACGCCGCGATACTCCACCGCCGAGCCTGGATGCAGACCGGCTAGGCTGTCTTCAAACAGGAACACATAGTTGATGTACTGATCGAAGTTCCCCTCCAGCACGCTGGCCTGATCCTTAAATAGGGTGAAGCTGCTGTTGTCCGCCACCGGTTCACCAACACTCCAGCCATCGGGCAGCCCCATGGTGATGCCCCCATCGAGCAGAGTCTCCAGCGAGTCCATCTTCACTTTCATTCCGTCGCTGTTGAGGGAAACCTCGAAGCCTGGGGTCATCCAGAAACGGCTGTTGCTGCTCACCAGGGTGTCATAGGGCGCTTTGACGAAGATCTGATACTCCATCATGGCCTTCTCCGGCAGGAAGTTGACCTTCTCCACCTGACCGATGCCAAAGCCCTGATATTGGATGGGAGAGCCCACCCCAAGCGCTCGGGTCTCGCGGCTGGTCAGCGTCAGGTGCAACCCTTTCTGACCGAGCGAAGAGAGCGGCGGCGTCTCCTGGATCTGGTAGTGATCCTGGGCGCGCCCCTTCTTACCCGGCGAGAGTTCGATGTAGGAGCCGGAGAGCAGGGTACCGAGGCCCGAAATCCCCTCACGCCCCACCCGCGGCTTGACGACCCAGAACAGGCTGTCTTCGCGCAGCATATCGGCGGCCTGCTTGTTGATCCGGGCCCGTAGGATGGCGTGACTGAAGTCCTCGCTCAGCTCAACGCTCTCCACCCGCCCCACATCCACCTCACGCGAGCGGATCGGCGTCTTGCCCGCTACGATGCCCTCGGCCCGCTCCACGGTCAGGGTGACCAAGGGCCCCTGCTGATACCAGTGCTGCAACAGCATCCAGCCCCCGATCAGCAGCGCCGCCAGTGGCACCATCCAGATGGCGGCGGCCGAGCTCATGAAATCGGAGCCGGCTTTCCAGCGCAACTTGCGTTCACTCAAGTTTTTGTTCTCCTTCTTGAAGATCCCAGATCAGACGCGGATCGAACGTCATCGCCGCCACCATGGTGATGATCACCACACCAGCGAAGGAGACGGCGGCCGGTCCCGGATAGATGGTCATCAGATTATCGAGGCGGATGAGGCCGGCCAGGATGGCCACCACAAACACATCGATCATCGACCAGCGCCCGACAAATTCGGTAAGACGATAAAGCTTGAGCTTGGCCAACGGTGAATGGGCCTTGCCAGCCCCCACCTGCCAGCACAGCCAGAACAGGGCGATCAGCTTAGCCAGCGGCACCATGACGCTGGCGATGAAGATCACCGCTGCGATCGGATAGGAGCCGAGCGCCCACAGCAACACCACCCCGCCAAGAATGGTCGAAGGGCTGTCATCGCCGAGGAACACAGTGTCCATGATGGGGTAGATATTGGCCGGAATATAGAGAATGGCGGAGGTGATGAGCAGCGCCAGGGTGCGCTGTAACCCACCCGGCTTGCGACTGTGCAGGTGATCGCCGCAGCGCTGGCACCGATTTTCCCCTTCCTGATTGAGCGCTCCACAGATATGGCAGCCAACCAACCCCGCCTCCCGAGCGGTCACGGCACCTTGCTCGGGCAGGGCCACCTCAACGTGGCCAAACAACTGCTGCCACAACCAATGGGTATCGAGGCTGGAGATGGTCAGCACCAGCATGATGGAGTAGCCCACAAAGGCCCAGAAACCGAGCCCCATGGAGACATCCGCCATCCCCATCAGCTTGACCAGCGAGATGAGCACTCCGATGAGGAACACATCCACCATCAACCAAGGGCGGATCCGGCACAGCAGGCGCCCGAGTGAACGCATGGCGTGGGGATGCAGTGACTTGTCCAGCCGCCACACCACCAGCATGACTGAGCCAATGTAGACCAGAGGAAAACCAATCAGGGTGACACTCAGCACCACGGCCAGAAACAGGTAGCCCGCATCCACCAAGGTCGTGATGGTTTGCAGGAAGGTCATCTCCCGACCCAGCCCGTGACTGGAAAACGCCATGAAGGTGAAGCTGTTGCACAGCACAAACATCACTAGGGTGGCGAGGCCGAAGGCCAGCGGACGAACCCGGGAGTGAGGCAGATGACGGGACTGCAGATGCCCGCAACGTGAACACGCAAGCGACTCCCCCTCAGCCAGCTCGGTCGCCGGGATCAGCAGATCACATTCGCCACAGGCGCAGGCATCGTGCCGATAGGAGGTCGGGGAAACGGATCGATCAACAGACAAGGAGAGCCTCTGCATTCAGGCACAATTCAAGAGAGAGGATTATTGCAGTCCTGCGCCCGCCAGACTAGCCCACCGAGAATGGCTTTGACAAGGCACAGGCCATTTTGCACAATCAGACGCCACCTCATTTTTCCGCGGGACAATAACTTATGACAACTGAATCCCCCAGCTACGCCACGATCGAGCAGGCTTTCTCGCTCGGCAACGGTCAGGACTCCGCCCTCAACTGGCTGCGCAAGAACCGCAGTCAAGTCGCTATCTTCCTGGTCAGTGGTATCAAGCTGGAAGGCACCATCAGCGGATTTGACCAATACAGCGTGCTGCTCACCGACGCCCACGGCAACCAGCAGCTGGTCTACAAGGCCAAGATTTCGACCATCGCCATGCACACCGGTCGCCCGCAAGTGAACATCCAACGCGCCCGTAAGCCGCGCGTCTCGATGGGCCAGCGCCCGTACGGCGGCCCCTCCCGCAACGACGACAACAACGAACAGTAAGTCACGCCAGCCTCGACCACCCGATTGTCCCGCTGGTCGTCTGCGACACTAACTGTCTGCCATCGGGTGACCGCCTGATGGTAATGCAACAAGGGCCGCTTGCGCGGCCCTTGTGCTATCTGCATCAGTCAATCAGCGCCAGCGCCTGCATGGCCTGACGGATGCGGGTGCGGGTGGCCTCCGAGAGCGGCATCACCGGCAGACGACACTCTTCGGTACAGAAACCAAGCAGAGAAGCGGCATACTTGGCGCCGGCCGGGCTCGGCTCGGCAAACATGGCCTGATGCAGCGGGATCAGGCGATCTTGCAGCTCACGCGCTTCGTCCCAACGACCGGCCAGGGTCAGATTCTGCACTTCGGCCACCAGCTTGGGGGCCACGTTGGCCGTGACCGAGATGCAACCGGTGCCGCCACCAATGTTGTAGGCCACCGCGGTCGCATCCTCACCGGAAAGCCAGGTAAACGGCTTTTTGATCAGCTGGCGCTCAGTCCAGGGGCGGGAGAGATCACCGGTGGCATCCTTCACACCGACGATACGCGGCAACTCGGCCAGCCTAGCCATGGTCTGCGGCTGGATGTCGACGATGGCGCGCGGCGGAATGTTGTAGAGGATGATGGGCAGCTCGGTGGCATCGTGCACCGCCTTGAAGTGGTGGTAGAGCCCCTCTTGATTCGGCCGGTTGTAGTAACCCGCCACATGCAGGGTACCATCGGCCCCCGCCTGCTGGGCGTGGCGGGTGTATTCGATCGCCTCAACCGGGTTATTCGAGCCAGCACCGGCAATCACCGGGATACGGCCGGCGACTTGCTTGACCACCAGTTCGATGAGCCGGCAGTGCTCGTCATGACTCAGGGTCGGACTCTCCCCCGTGGTGCCCACCGGCACAATGCCATGGGTTCCCTGCTCCACATGCCACTCGACCAGGCGCTGCAACGCCTCTTCATCCAGCCGGCCGTCCCGAAACGGGGTGATCAGGGCAACAATCGATCCTTGAAACATGAAGACTCCTCGCTCTGTCTGCATTTTGAAATACAAAACAAAACCCCGGTTCACCTGAGGCGCAACCGGGGTCTATTAAAAAACGGGACTCGGGGATTACGCGCAGACGAAAGCTGGCCCGAATTTCTTCGGTGCCTGGGCAGATTTTCGTTTCAGCGCTTTGCCGTACATCACCCGATCCTGCATAAAAATGTCTCATCGCATCTTTTGGGAAGCGGCCTTAAATGTCAATAGCGGCGGGACATGTATAATACGAGCCCCACCGATTTCAGGAGAGAGCCCATGTCCAGACTCAGCAACGTCAGCGAAATGCTGCTGCGTAACCTGGAACTGTTTGCCGGAAAACGCCTGCTGGTCTGCGGCCTGCTGGAAGATAGCCTGCCCCAGCTATTGCTGGCGCATGTTGAGCAGCTCACTGTTTTTACCACCGATTACGCCTATTACCGCCAGTACAGCGCCACGCTCGGCGGGCGCCTGCAATTTGGCCACTGCCTGGAAAGTGATGTGCAGCATGACGCCCTGCTGCTGCTGCTGCCCAAGGCCAAGCAGGAGGCGCAGTACCTGCTGGCCATGTGCGCGCCTAAGCTGCTTCCAAACGCCGATCTATTACTGGCCGGCGACAATCGCGGCGGGATCAACGGGGCCGACAAGCTGCTCGCCCCTTATGGCAACAAGCCGCTCAAACGCGATTCGGCGCGGCGCGCCTCGCTCTATCACGGGGTGCTGGAACGCGACGTGCCCCCCTTTACGCTCCAGCAGTGGGTCGGTCACTACCAATATGAACTGGGCGGGGAGGTGTTGCATGTTCATGCACTTCCTGGTGTGTTCAGCGCCGCCGAACTCGATCAAGGTTCGCGGTTACTGATCGATCATCTGCCATCGCTTACCGGACGCACCCTAGACTTTGGCTGTGGCGCCGGCGTACTCAGCGCCGCCATCGCCAAACGCTATCCAAACGTGAATATGGAGCTGGTCGATATTAACGCGCTGGCCCTCGAGTCCAGCCGATTGACCCTGGCGGCCAATGGGGTGAAAGGAGAGGTCTATCCTTCCGACGTCTACTCCGATATCAGCGGCCCATTTGCTCATATTATCTCCAACCCCCCTTTCCATGCGGGGCTCAACACCTTCTACGCCGCCACCGAGCAGTTTCTTGACGCAGCCCCCGCCCACCTCGTCAAGGGAGGAGATCTCACCATTGTGGCCAACGCCTTCTTGCGTTATCAACCTATACTGGAACGTGGTTTTGGACGGGTGGAGACGGTCGCCGACGATCGCAAATTTCGGGTATACCGCTGCCGCCGACAATAATGACAACACAATCACTGATTGATTTTGGTTCAGTTCAGGTCAGTACAGTTACAGTCCAAACCATCCTAAATTGCCCCGAGAGGGGTAATTTTTGCACTTCCAATGAAACCCTTTTCAACGAAATGAAAACTTAAATGGAGTGAATAGATATGGCCGGACTACTCGCCATGGTATTGGCTGGCGGCGAAGGAACTCGCTTGCAGCCGCTGACCACCACCCGCAGCAAACCTTCTGTTCCGTTCGGTGGCAGTTACCGGCTCATCGATTTCGTGCTCAACAACTTCGTCAATGCCGATTTCCTGCGCATCTATGTGCTGACCCAGTTCAAATCCCAGTCCCTCTATCTGCACATGAAGAAAGGCTGGAATATCGCCGGCATCACGGATCGCTTCATCGATCCGATCCCAGCCCAGATGCGCATGGGCAAACGCTGGTATGACGGCACCGCCGACGCCATCTATCAGAACCTGCGCTTCATCGAGATGTCCGACCCCGACCATGTCGCCATCTTTGGCTCCGATCACATCTACAAGATGGACGTGAGCCAGATGGTGGCCTTCCACAAGCAGAAGCAGGCTGCCATGACGGTCGCCGCCATCCGCATGCCGATCCACGAAGCCTGCGCCTTCGGCGTCATCGAGGTCGACACCGAAGGGCGCATGGTGGGCTTTGAAGAAAAACCCAAGCACCCCAAGAGCATTCCCGGTGAACCGGAGTGGGCACTGGTCTCGATGGGCAACTACATCTTCGAGACCCAGACGCTCTACCGCGAACTCAAGGTGGATGCCGCCAACGATCACTCCAGCCATGACTTTGGTAAAGACATCATTCCGGCCCTGTTCCCCCGCGCCCCTGTCTATGTGTACGACTACAGCACCAACATCATTCCCGGCGAGTCCTCCAACGTCTACTGGCGCGACGTGGGCACCCTGGATGCCTACTGGCAGGCACACATGGATCTGGTGGCCGATGAGCCCCCCTTCTCGCTCTACAACCGCAAGTGGCCGCTGCACACCTATTACCCGCCGCTGCCGCCTGCCACCTTCATCGACACCGAGCACTGCAAGGTCAAGATTGCCAACGCGCTCATCGCAGGAGGAAGCCTGATCCAGGGCAGCAATATCCAGCGCAGCGTGCTCGGCTTTCACTGCAATGTCGGGCCTTGCAGCCACATCAGTGAGTCGGTGCTGATCGGTGATGTGAAGATCGGTGAGGGGTGCACCATTCGGCGCGCGATCATAGACCGGAATGTCGAAATTGCACCCGGCACCGTGATCGGGGAGAATCTGGAACATGACAGAGAACGTTTTACCGTTTCCGAAGGCGGTATTGTCGTGGTCCCCAAAGGAGCAAGAGTTGGTTACTGACCCCCTGAAGATCCTGTTTGTTGCATCGGAAGTGGAAGGGTTTGCCAAGACGGGAGGGCTGGCCGACGTCGCGCGGGCCCTACCATTGAGTCTTGCTGAACGTGGGCATGAAGTGATTGTGGTCATGCCCTATTACAAGACCATGAAGCACAGGGAGAAAGCGACACTGATCGCCTCCTCCCAGCTGCCCGCCGCCGCCAGCGAGCCCTTGCCCTACAACATTTTCAGCCTGCAAAGTGAAGGGCTCACACTCTATCTTATCGACTGCCCACGCTATTTCGAGCGCGAGCAACTCTATGCCGAGAACAACCACGCCTACGACGATAACGGTGCTCGCTTCGCCTTCTTCTGTGCCGCTGCCCTGCATGCCTGCGAGGTGACCGATTTTCGACCCGATATCGTGCACTGCAATGACTGGCATACGGGGCTCGTCCCCATGCTGCTGCGCACCCGTTATGCGGCCAGCCCGACCTTTGCCGGCACCCGCAGCGTGCTCAGCATTCACAACGCGGCCTTTCAGGGGATTTTTGACCGTCAGCAGTTGTGGGCAGTTCCCGAGGTGCTCGAGCAGATCCACCGCCTCGGGTTGCTGGATCTCTCCACCATCAACTTCCTCAAGTGCGGTGTGGCCTTTGCCGACAAGATCAACGCGGTCAGTCCCAACTATGCCCAAGAGTTGCTGACCCACCTAGGTGCTCACGGCATGGCCCAAGTCTTCCAGACCCGGCAGGCCGATCTGTGTGGCATTCTCAACGGCTGCGACTACCGCGACTGGGATCCGGTCAATGACCACTATCTGCCCGCCACCTACAGCGTCGATGACCTCGCCGGTAAGGCGGTGTGCCGCCGTCAGTTGCAACAGGAGCTGGGACTGCCGGAAGAGCCAGTCGCCATCTATGGCATGGTCTGCCGCCTCACCGAGCAGAAAGGGGTTCCCCTGCTGCTGCCCGCACTCGAGAAATTCCTGCACCACCGCGTACAAGTCGTGGTCGTGGGTACCGGCGATCCCCTGCTGGCCCAACAACTGACCCAGCTAGCAGCCCGCTATCCGCAGCGACTGGTGTTTCTCAACACCTACGACAACCGCTTGGCCCACCTGGTCGAGGCGGGCGCAGACTTTTTCCTGATGCCCTCCCTGTTCGAGCCATGCGGCCTGAACCAGATGTACAGCCTGGCCTACGGCACGCTGCCGCTGGTGCGGGCGGTCGGTGGCCTCAAAGATACCGTGATCGATCTCGATAAAGACCCGCAGCGGGCCACCGGCTTCAGTTTTGTCGAGCCCAACTCGGGAGCCCTGCTTGACGCGATGCGCCGCAGCTTGCTGTTTTTCCTGCAAGAACCCGAGGACTTTGCCCGCGTGCAACGCAATGCCATGCAGACCCGTTTCTGCTGGGAAACATCGGTCAAAGAGTACGAGTCCATGTATCACACTGCGCTGGCCGAACCGTCCTGAACGTGGATCGGGCAAGTTTTGAACCATTGAGGCAAAACTTGCCCTGCGTTCGCATAAAGTCGCCTCTTTGCTGTTGACGGCAAAGCAAAACTCTATAGAATGCCCCTCCGCAGCGATGCGAAGGTGGCGGAATTGGTAGACGCGCTAGCTTCAGGTGTTAGTGTCCCACGGACGTGAGGGTTCAAGTCCCTCTCTTCGCACCATGACTGCCATGCCAGGTCGAGGCATGTGAATAAAACGACAACACAATGTGCGAAGGTGGCGGAATTGGTAGACGCGCTAGCTTCAGGTGTTAGTGCCCCCCGGGCGTGAGGGTTCAAGTCCCTCTCTTCGCACCATGCTTATCCAGAGCATGTTAATCAAACTGGAAACACAATGTGCGAAGGTGGCGGAATTGGTAGACGCGCTAGCTTCAGGTGTTAGTGTCCCCCGGACGTGAGGGTTCAAGTCCCTCTCTTCGCACCATGCTTCTCCAGAGCATGTTAATCAAACTGGAAACACAATGTGCGAAGGTGGCGGAATTGGTAGACGCGCTAGCTTCAGGTGTTAGTGTCCCACGGACGTGAGGGTTCAAGTCCCTCTCTTCGCACCATGCTTCTCCAGAGCATGTTAATCAAACTGGAAACACAATGTGCGAAGGTGGCGGAATTGGTAGACGCGCTAGCTTCAGGTGTTAGTGTCCCACGGACGTGAGGGTTCAAGTCCCTCTCTTCGCACCATGCTTCTCCAGAGCATGTTAATCAAACTGGAAACACAACGTGCGAAGGTGGCGGAATTGGTAGACGCGCTAGCTTCAGGTGTTAGTGCCCCCCGGGCGTGAGGGTTCAAGTCCCTCTCTTCGCACCATCATTCCAGAAAAGCCCGCAGCCTCAGGTTGCGGGCTTTTCGTTTTGGCTATGCTTGTTGTTGATTCAAGAGGAGAAACACCATGGCCATAGACACCGACATTCACAACTTCTACGAACATCTGGTGCTGGAATCGATCCGCGAACAGGAGCTGTTCACCCACCTCACCCAGGAGCAACTGGCCGATCTTTGCTGCCTCACCCTCAACCAGCTACCCGCTCACTACATTCGTCACGACGTGGACATGGTCTATTTCCTCACCGACGAAGAGCGCAAGGCCATGCAGCTCAAGGTTCATCAGGCGCTCTCTCAGGCCTACAGCCGACTGCTCAAGAACGACGAACGAGACGAAGCGTAGATTGAGATAAAACGCTACAACCTATCGGTAAAGTAGGCGAATAAGCCAATCCTGATCAAAAAACTGTATATTGTTTGGTTACTCACCGCACATCTTCACGTTTTTTTGGCTTTATAAAGTAATTTTTATGCTAGATTGCGCCCTCATTTCAAAGGTCGGCCCCTGAGGTGAACTGCCCGTCAGCGACGAGAGCAGGGGCCCCTGGCGCGCAAGAGTGAGGACGTATCCATGCAACACCCTATCACGCTGCCGAAAATGCATCAGGTGGTGGCCTGTCTGGCCATCTTTCTGGCCCTCGCATTTTCCTTCACCAGCCTGCTTGACCTGCCAATCCAACTGGCTCTCTTCATCGCCTGGTTTGTCATCATGGGTCTCGGTATCAAGCTGGGCCATGACTACAAATCTCTGGAGCAGGCCGCTATCGATGGTGTCTCTAAAGGCATGGGGGCCATTCTGATCCTGGTCTCCGTCGGTGCCCTGGTCGGCACCTGGATCGCCGGCGGTATCGTCCCCAGCATCATCTATTTCGGCCTCAAGGTGATCCATCCCTCCATCTTCCTGCTGGCCACCCTGATCATCTGCTCGCTCACCTCTCTGGCGACCGGAACCTCATGGGGCTCGGCAGCCACCGCCGGCATCGCCATGATGGGCATTGGCCACAGCCTCGGCGTCCCCGCCCCTCTCGTGGCTGGCGCCGTGCTCTCCGGAGTCTACTTCGGTGACAAGCTCTCCCCGCTTTCCGACTCGGTGGTGCTGGCCTCGACCATGTCCAACGTCGACGTGGTAGAACACATCAAGGGGATGCTGCCCATCAGCCTGTTCTCCTACATCATCACCGCCGCCCTGTTTTCCGCCGTCGGCATGCGCTACGCGGGGAACGTCAGTCTGGAGCAGGTCGAGCTGGTGATGCAGGCACTGGATCAGCAGTTCAACATCACACCACTTGCCGTGATTCCCGTGGTGCTGGTGCTGGGGCTGCTGGCCAACCGCAAGCCCGCCTTCCCGGTGATCAGCTTTGGTGCCCTGCTCGGTCTGGTGTGGGCCATCCTGTTCCAGGACATGGACCCGGTGCGAGCCCTGCATTCGGCTTACAGCCCGTTTGCCATCACCTCTGGCGTCGAGTTCATCGACAACATCCTTGGCCGTGGCGGTATGGAGTCCATGCTGGGCTCGGTGGCAGTCATCATCTTCGGCCTCGGTTTCGGTGGCCTGCTCGAGAAGGTCGGTGTGCTGGAGGTGATCGCCAACGCCTTCGAAAAGCGCATCAACAACATCGGCAGCCTGACCAGCTACACCATAAGCACCGCCTTCTTGGCCAACGTGTTCGGCTCGGCCATGTACGTCTCCTTGATCCTGACCCCCAAGATCATGGGCAAGAACTACGACCGCCTCGGCCTGCAACGCAAGAACCTCTCACGCAACGCCGAGTTCGGCGGTACTCTCACCTGCGGCATGGTGCCCTGGAGCGACAACGGCATCTTCATGGCTGGCGTGTTGGGAGTGGCCACCCTCGACTACCTCCCCTACATGTGGTTGAGCTTCACCTGCATCATCGTCACCATCACCCTCGCCTACTGCGGCAAGGCGGTGAACCGGGTGCCGGTCATCGAAGCCGCCAGCTCACGCTAAACGAAAAAGGCGCCCTTAGGCGCCTTTTTTATCTCCGACCGAGATGGGTCACAGCGCCTCCAGCGCATCGGCCAACTTCTTGACTGGCACCACCTCCATCCCCTCGATGGGGGATTTGGGGGCATTGGCCCAAGGCACGATGGCGCGACGAAAGCCATGTTTGGCCGCCTCTTGCAGCCGCTCCTGGCCGGAGGGTACAGGCCGGATCTCCCCTGATAACCCCACCTCGCCAAACACCACCAAATCGCGGGCCAGCGGCTGATCGCGAAAGCTCGATACCATGGCGAGCAGCAACCCCAGATCCGCACTGGTCTCTTCGACCTTGACCCCGCCCACCACGTTGACGAAGACGTCCTGATCGGCCATTTGCAGCCCACCGTGGCGATGCAGCACCGCCAGCAGCATGGCCAGACGGTTGTGATCCATCCCCACCGCCACCCGGCGCGGGTTGGAGAGCTGGGAGTAGTCCACCAGCGCCTGCAACTCCACCAGCAAGGGGCGGGTTCCCTCCCAGATCACCATGACCACAGAGCCGGGAGACTGCTCCTCGCCGCGACTTAAGAAGATGGCCGATGGGTTGCTCACCTCGCGCATCCCCTGCCCCGTCATGGCAAACACGCCGAGCTCGTTGACCGCCCCGAAGCGGTTCTTGTGGGAGCGCAGGGTACGAAAGCGCGAGTCATGGCCGCCATCGAGCAGCACAGAGCAGTCGATGCAATGTTCGAGCACCTTGGGGCCGGCCAGAGTGCCATCCTTGGTGACGTGGCCCACCATGAAGATGGCCACGTTGTTTTGCTTGGCGTAGCGGGTCAGCAGGGCGGCGGCCTCGCGAACCTGAGAGACCGACCCCGGCGCCGACTGCACGTCGGCCACGTGCATCACCTGGATCGAGTCGATGACCATGATCTGCGGCTGCTCCTGCTGAGCAATCACGCAGATCTGCTCGACGCTGGTCTCTGAGAGCATGCGCAGCTTGTCGGTGGGTAGGCCAAGGCGCGAGGCGCGCATCGCCACCTGCTGCAACGACTCCTCCCCGGTCACATACAGGGTCTTCATCCGCTCGGCCAGGCCGCACATAGTCTGCAACAGCAACGTCGACTTGCCCGCCCCTGGGTTGCCGCCAATCAGGATGGCCGAGCCAGGCACCACGCCGCCGCCCAGCACCCGGTCGAGCTCCTTGAAGCCGGAGCTAAAGCGCGGGATCTCGGTGGTGGCGATCTCCGCCAGGGTCTGCACCCGGCTGCCGGCGGCACCGGCGTAGCCGCTCAGGCGGGCGGCCGAGGCGCCGCGCGGTGTGCTCACCCCGAGGCGCACCTCGGTGATGGTGTTCCACTCTTTACACTCGCTGCACTGGCCCTGCCAGCGGCTGAAGTCTGCCCCACATTCGGAGCAGACGTATGCGGTCTTGTTCTTAGCCATCTCACAACTCGTAGGACAGAATAATTTGATGCTTGGTATACTTGGTTGCACTCGGCAAATCAAATTGCCTTTCAGATTCATAGACTTCTTCACGACGGGCTTGCATGGAACGCACCTCTCACCACCCCACCATCGATCAGCTCATCCCCCTGCTGCGCGAACGGGACTTCGACGATCTGTTTGAGCGCCTCACCCAGGGCGAGAGCAGCAACGGACGCTTTCTGCTCAAAATGGAGATCAAGCGCCTGTGCACGCCGTGCCGCCGGGTCATCGACATGAGGGCCTACCTCGGCGACGAGTGCCAACTGTTCGAGTATCAGGGTATTCAGCACGCCATGCCGCCGGAGGCCATCGCCCTGTTCCACTCCCAGTGCTACCTCTATCGTGACGGCTATACCCTGGGGGTGTACGAGGCTCTGCAACAGTGGCTCAAGCGCCAGGGGCACAGGGCCGGCCAGCAGCAACCAGAGCCCTCACCCCGCGCTCAACTGGAAGCCAAACGGGTGCCCTTTGCCAGCTACTACAGCCGCAGCGACGAGCGGATGCACTACAGCTCCCAGGTGTTGCTCAAGTTCAACGATGGCCAGCGCCTGTTTGCCAAGACCTCCGATATCTCGTTGAGCGGCACCCGGGTGCAGATCCCTTTTCCCCTCGAGCACCCGCCGGGAGAGATCATCGAGGTCTACTTCACCGGCCTAGAGCACGACCATCCGCAAGAGGCGTTGCACCACCCGGTGCACTACCAGTTGCTTGGCCACGATGAGCGCAACGGCCGCCACTGGCTACGCCTGCTCAAGGTGGCGAGCACGCCCGAATTTGACGCCTTCTTGCAACAGTTCATCGACAGCAACAAAAGCCGCTACCGGATCAGCGTGGACTACCTGCTGTCTGCGGCACTGACCAAGGGTTACGAGCAGTACTTCCTGCCGCGCATGAGTGGCCTGCCCCTGTTCTTTCGCGGCCACGCCAACCCGCGGCTCGACACGGTGCTGCGCACCGAGAACAACCAAGGGATCTTGAGCGACTGGCGCGATGAAAAGAACCGCGACATGCTGGCCGGCCTGTTCCCGCCGGCGCGCATGGCCGCGCTGCTGGCCCAGCCGGATAACCAGAAAGAGACCCTCATCTACAGCTTCACTCACTCGGTACGCAGCCACATCTACTTCTTCTCCGCCACCCGGGAAGAGCTCGACCGCAGCGGCCTGCGCGCCCTGTTTTTCCAGGTGGGGGCCCGCCGCTCCAGTTGGCGCGTCTACCGCCTCTTGCTGGAGCCCTGTCGCCCACAGGAGGCCGAGATCGCCAGCCTGCTGCCCCACAGGGAACCCCATCCGCAGGATCATCTGCTGCACGAGCGGGTGAGCCAGATCAGCCATGTCGGCTTGCTGCAACCGGTCGACAACGAGCTAATCCGCGACGATTACCTGCAATATGGCGCAACAGGGCACAACGCCAACGAGTTGCAATGCTTCGGCCACCCCGTGGAGGTCGAGCCGTTTGAGATTGAAACCCTCTATTACCTGCAACTACGCAGCGAGCCGCGTTACAGCCATCGCACTGCGGTGGCGGTCCAGCAGGGGGAGAAAAGCTACCTGGGGTGGTCGCGCGACATCTCGGTGCAAGGGCTCTGTCTGGAGATGGAGCAGGGGGTGCCCTGCCAGCGGGGAGAGGTGCTGCACATTGCGCTGCCGCGCTTACAGGCACTGTCGAAAAACATGGAGCTGCGCCAGCTCCCTTATCGGGTGGTCGGCCTCAACAGCAATGGCACCGTGCTGCACTTGTGCATAGAGGGGGCAGCGGAGACCCACGTCGGGCGTCAGTTCTTCGCCCTGCTCATCGAAAGCAACCTCAACAAGCTCAAGGAGGTTCGGGAGGGACGGCGCTATCGCGGTTATGCCAAGGCGCTGCGCAACCTCTACGCCCATCACCTGTTTACCCACCCCTTCTATATCAACCGCCTCAAACAGGGGCCGCGCGTGACCGCCATCGCCCATGCCGGGGCGCCGCGCTCTCTCGATGCCCTGCTGGCCGCCCAGGCCGAGCAAGAGGGCAACGACAACCTAACCCCGCTGCTGGCCGGGGAGCGTTTCAAACTGCTGGTACAAGAGCCGCTTCGCGATCGCCAGCGCGAGGATACCCCTCTTGAGCAGGAACTCTACGTAGCGCTGTGGCAAGAGAAAACGGGCGGCTGGGAGAGCGATGCCATGCTGCTCACCGCCTTCCCCGATGCGGCGGCGCGCCGAGCCTTCGTCACCCAGGCGCTGACACGGGGGCGCTTCTTCTCGGTGCGGATGATGCTCTCACGCACCGGGCGCCCTGATATCCACTTCATCGGCAACGAACTCGACTACATTGCCAAGTTCGCCATCCACAAAGCCAAGCAACTGGAAGAGGAGCTGTGGAGCGTGATCGGCCTCGGCGAACTCATCGACACCACGGCCGCCACCCTGGCCGCCCTCGGGCTCAGCGCGCCGGCGGCGCCTTGAGCCACTCGGCGATGGCCGGGAAGTGATCCTCTTGGGCCTGGGGGGCGGTCAGCATGTTGATGTGGTCGTAGTCGAGCCGGTTGCCGTTGGCCTGAGCCAGCAAAGTGAAACGCCCCTTGGCCCCCATCTCATCGAGAAAACGCTGCACGTCGATAGGATGGCCGAGCACCTTGTCACGCCGGGCGGCAATCATCCAGACCGGCGGCCACGGCACTGCGGCGGCGGCGCTGTCGTAGGCAAAACCGTCATGGGGATCGACCCAAGGCTCACCCTTGACCCAGGGGATGCTCTCCTCGAGGTAGCGCAGCGGCTCGTCGTCAGCCCCCACCTTGTAGCGGCGGGCGGCAAAAAAGCCCTGACGGCGTGCCAGCCAAGGGGCCAGCCGGTTCCACACCAGATCCACCTTGAACCAGCGCTCCGGCCCCTGCACCGAGACGCTGCGCTTGGTGCCAAAGAAGAGCAGGCTCGCCACCTGTGCGGCCAGCTCGGGGTAGCGCACCAGCGTTGATGCCATCAGCACCCCGCCCCATGAGTGGGCCAGCCAGTGCACGCTCGCTCCCCCGTGACGCTCACGCACCCAGCGATGCAGGGCGGGGATGTCCTCGGTAATGAGCTCAAACTGGCCGTGCTCCGCCTGCTCGGCAATGGCCGGCTGGCTGGCTCCGCGCCCGCGCAGATCGGCCACATAGACCTGATAACCGTGACGGGCCAGGAAGCAAGCGAGCCCCTTGCCAGACTCGGTATAGAAGATGCGGCCGTTCTCGATAGCGCCGTGCACCATCAGCAGCGGCTCGCCATGAACAGGCACGGCGGGCCCGATGGCCCGCACATGCAGGGTATGGCCGCCGACGGCGACGTAATGAGATTTCTGCTCCAGTGACATCTCCCCTCCTTGGGAATCTGGCCTCAGCGCGTCCAGCGCAGGGTGGCGGCGCGACTTGCCTGTAGCAGACAGAGCACCCCATCGAGATCGTGATGCTCGATGCTGGCCGCCGCCTGGGCCCGCACCACCGGCTTGGCGTGGATGGCGATGCCAAGGCCCGCGGCCGCCATCATCTTGAGGTCGTTGGCCCCATCCCCCACCGCCACCCGCTGGGTGAGCGCAATACCATACTGCTCGCCAAGCGCGGTCAGCTCTTCGGCCTTGACGGCGGCATCGACGATGCGCCCCGTCACCTTGCCGGTCAGGCGCCCCTCCTCCACCGCCAACTCATTGGCGTGAATGGCATCGAGCCCCAGCGCGCGCTGCAACTCGCCGGCGAAGCGGGTAAAGCCCCCGGAGGCGATAGCCACCTTCCATCCTGCCCCCTTGAGGGTCTCCACCAGCTCGGGCAGGCCCGGCATCCAGGGCATGTTGGCCGCCACCTCGTCGAGAATGGAGACCGGCGCCCCCTCCAGCAGGGCCACCCGGTTGCGCAGGCTGTCGGCGAACTCCAGCTTGCCCTGCATGGCGGCGGCGGTGACGGCGGCCACCTGCTCCCCCACCCCGGCCAGACGGGCAATCTCGTCGATGCACTCGATGCGGATCGCGGTCGAGTCCATGTCCATCACCAGCAGACCCGGCTGCGCCAAGGTCGGCAAGGTGCGCAGATGGCAGACATCGAAGGCAAAGGCGTGTTCGCGCAGGGCCGCCACCAGCTCGGGAGAGAAGCGATCGCACCCCAGCAGCAGGGTGGGGCGGGCCGCCTCGGGCAGCGGATAGAGCACGGCGCTCACCCGCTGTTCACCGAGCAGTTTGCCCAACCGGCTCAGGGCCGCCGGGTTGAGCGCCTCACCGACCGCCACCAGCCAGGCCGAGTCCTGAGCGTGCTCGGTCGCCACCAGCGTGTCATCGGCCAATTGCCAGAGAGGAGCAGTACAGAGCGTCCGCTGCCACTCGGAGAGGGCCTCGGGAAGGGTCGAAATCCATATCACGGCACAGGTTTCCTATTAACGAAATGGGGTCAGGGTAGCGTATTGCTTTTTGCCGAGGCAAGGGCGAAGATCCCGCCACCTCAGCCGATGGAGCCACCCCTTGCGTTACCTGCCTCTCAAACGAGCCCTCAGTCTTGCCGCCGGCGCCCTGCTCTGTGCCTGGGTACTGGTCATGCTGCTGCGGCTGCAATCCGAGAGCCAGCAGGCGATGCACGTTCAAGCGCGCGAGCAGGCGCAGGCGTTGGTCAGCTATGCCGCCCGCAACATGAGCCGCTGGTTGCAAGAGAAAAACAAGAGCGAGCTGGCGCTGCTGGCCGACAATCTGGCCAAAGATCCGCTCATCACCGACGTCACCCTCTACGATCAACGTGGGGTACCGATCGCCCAGTCTGGCAATGCCCTGCCACTGGAATCCCTGCTCCCCATCGGCAGCGAGAATGCCACCAAGCCTAAGCAGGGTGAAGGACGCCAGCCGTTCATCGAAGAGATCAATCTGGAGGGCAAGACCCTCGGCTACCTGCGCATCACCCTAGAGGAACAGCAACTGCTCGAGCCATTGCAGACCAAGCTGCGCAGCGATTTGGAGCGACTGCGATTAATGCTACTGGTGATGCTGCTGGCCGGGTTGTTCATCTCGTTCGGGGTGCGCCGCAACTATGTCCGGGTACGCAAGCACCGTAAAAAGGAGACCGCGCCCACGCCGAAAGAGGAGGCGTGACGCTGGATTGCCCCTCGCGACTTGTATATAACTCTGGCTAGCCTACTGCACGGAGCCCTGCATGCACGTCGCCCCACTGCCCCTGGACGAAGCGGACCGCTTGCAGCGGTTGCGCCTCCTCGGCCTGTTTGACCATGAGCCCATCGCCGCCCTGGATCGCCTCACCCGGTTGCTGACCCGCCATTTTGATCTCCCCATCGCTCTGGTCTCCCTGGCCGACAGCGAGCGCCAATGGTTCCTCTCTCATGCTGGCACGTCGCTTTGTGAAATCCCCCGTGCGCTCTCCTTCTGCGGCCATGCCATGCTGCACCCCGACATCATGCAGGTGGAAGACGCCCGCCTGGATGCGCGTTTTGCCGACAACCCGCTGGTGACCGGTGCACCCCATGTGGTCTTCTACGCCGGGCGGCCGCTGCACGCCAGCGACGGCACCGTGCTCGGCACCCTCTGCCTGGTCGATCACCTGCCGCGCCGCCTTGATGCGCAGCAGTGCCAGGATCTGGATGACTTCGGCCATCTGGTGGAGAACACCCTGCACGATATGGAGCGACGCATTCAGCTCGACTGCCTGAGCCGGGAGCTCGACGACAAGACCAACCTGTTTGCTCGCATCTTCACCCACAGCTCGGTCGGCATGGCCCTCACCGCCCTCGACGGTAGCTGGCTGCGGGTCAACCCAGGACTGCAACAGTTGCTCGGTTACAGCGAGACCGAGCTACTGACCCGCACCTGGCAGTCGATGACCCATCCAGACGATCTGCCGATCGAAGCGCCGCTCTTTCACTCCCTGCTCGCCGGCGAGCGTGGTCACTACCGGTTAGAGAAGCGGCTGCGCCGCGCCGATGGGGGATACTGCTGGGTGCAACTGAGCGTGGCCCTCTGCCAGGGGGGTAGCGAGCCTCCCTACTTGGCGGCGGTGTTTGCCGACTTAAGTGAGCGCAAGCAGATAGAGGCCGAGTTGCGCACCCTGCAAGGGGAGCTGGAGCAGCAGGTTACCGCGCGCACCCGAGATCTCACCGACACCATCTCCCGTCTTGATGAGGAGCGTATCCAGCGCGAAGCGATGCAGACCCATCTCTGGCAGCAGCAGCGACGCCTTGAGCACATGCTGCGCCACACCAGCAACGCCTTCCTCGAAATCGATGACCAGGAGCGCCTGACCGGCTGGAACCCGGCCGCCAGCCGCCTGTTTGGCTACACCCAAGAGCAGGCCATCGGCCAGCCACTGCGCGCCCTGCTGGGCGACGATAGCCCGCTGGCCGACTTGCTCTGCTCACCGCTGACCGAGCCGCAGCGACTCGAGAGCCACATCACCACCCGCCATCACGAGCGACTCTGTGTCGAGGTGGTGGCCGAACGCCACGACTTCGGCGGCGCGGCCCGCCGCATCGCCTTCTTGCACGATATCTCGGAGCGGGTACAGGCCAACGAGGAGCTGGCCCGCAGCCGGGCACGACTGCGCGAGATCACCGACAACCTGCCGGTGCTCATCAGCATGATCACGCCAGACGAGCGCTACCTGTTCGTTAACCGGGCCTACTACGACTATTACCGGATTGAGCCTGACCGCATCCTCGGCATGCATGTCCGCGATGTACTGGGCGAGGAGGCCTACGCCGAATCGGCCCCCCTGATCGCCAACGCCAGATCGGGCAAGCGAGCGGTGCTGGAGCGCAGGGTCACCCGCTACGGCGAGCCGCGCATCATCCGGGTCGAGTTCATCCCGGCCGGCGGTACCGAGCCCGGCACCTATGTGCTGGCCACCGACATCACAGAGTACCGTCTGCTGCAACATCAGCTCGAGCACGAGGCCACCCACGATCCGCTCACCGGCCTCCCC
Organism: Aeromonas simiae; assembly: GCF_014892695.1. Taxonomy (NCBI): domain Bacteria; kingdom Pseudomonadati; phylum Pseudomonadota; class Gammaproteobacteria; order Aeromonadales; family Aeromonadaceae; genus Aeromonas; species Aeromonas simiae. The sequence goes on along the minus strand of NZ_CP040449.1, from coordinate 361,067 downwards.
AACCGGCGCGCCTTCACCCTGCGGCTGACCCGGGAGCTGGAGCGGGTACAGCGCGGCGAGACCGCGCTCGGCCTGCTGTTTATCGATCTGGATGGCTTCAAGCAGATCAACGATCACTTCGGCCACGACATGGGGGATCTGATGCTGCGCCACGTCGCCCAGTTGCTGGGGGAGGCGGTGCGCGGCGACGACATGGTGGCCCGTCTGGCCGGGGATGAGTTCACCGTGCTGCTGCCAGGGCTGGAGCTACAGGAGCTGGGGTTGTCGCAGTTGAGCCAGCGCCTGCTCGAGGCGATGGCCAAGCCACTTCAGTGTGGTAAGCAGACATTGCAGACAGCGGGAAGCATAGGGGGGGGTACTGTGTCGCCCGGGCAAGGAGTACGACCTTGACCACCTGCTACATCAGGCCGATGAGGCCATGTATCGGGCCAAGGCAGCCGGCAAGGGGCGCTACCAGTTGCTAAAAGAGGAATAAAAAACGGCGGCCCAAGGGCCGCCGTCTCATGGGTGCGAAGGCATTACTGGTCGCCCAACAGCACCGATTCCAGCGCGATCTCGATCATGTCGTTGAAGGTCAGCTGGCGCTCTTCGGCGGAGGTCTGCTCACCGGTACGGATGTGATCGGAAACGGTGCAGATGGTCAGCGCCTTGGCGCCGAATTCTGCGGCCACCCCATAGATGCCGGCCGCTTCCATCTCGACCCCCAGAATGCCGTACTTCTCCATCACGTCGAACATGGAGGGGTCCGGGGTGTAGAAGAGATCGGCAGAGAACAGGTTACCCACCCGCACCGGGGTGCCCTTGTTCTTGGCTGCCTGCACCGCGTTGGCGACCAGATCGAAGTCGGCAATGGCGGCGAAGTCGTGATCCTTAAAGCGCAGACGGTTCACCTTGGAGTCGGTGCAGGCGCCCATGCCGATGACCACATCACGCAGCTTGACGTCTTCACGTACCGCACCGCAAGAGCCGACGCGGATGATGGTCTTGACGCCGTAGTCGGTGATCAGCTCCTTGGTGTAGATGGAGCAGGAGGGGATGCCCATGCCATGGCCCATCACGGAGATGCGGCGGCCCTTGTAGGTGCCGGTGAAGCCCAGCATGTTACGCACGTCGCACACCTGCTCGACGTTCTCAAGGAAAGACTCGGCGATGTACTTAGCGCGCAGGGGATCGCCCGGCATCAGCACCACGTCAGCAAAGGCGCCATCTTTCGCATTGATATGAGGAGTTGCCATTCTCTTGATTCCTTCACACTTGATTGGATTATTTTGTTGTTGTCTACCTGCCCCGCCAGAGGCGGGGCGGCTAAGTTACAGGAAGCTGGTGCCGTACTGCAACTTGGGCAGGCCGTGATAGGCCGCGATGCTCTGACCAATATCGGCAAAGGTGTCGCGACCGCCCACACTGCCCGCCTTAACCGGTTTACCGTAGAAGATCACCGGAATGTGCTCACGGGTGTGATCGGTGCCACCCCAGGTCGGATCACAGCCGTGGTCGGCGGTGATGACGACCACATCCCCCTCTTGGAGCAGGGCAAACAGCTCCGGCAAGCGGGAATCGAAATACTCCAGCGCGTCGGCGTAGCCTTTCACGTCACGGCGATGGCCATAGGCCGAGTCAAAATCGACGAAGTTGGTAAAGACGATGGTGTTGTCACCGGCGGCGTTCACCTCTTCCAGGGTGCGATCCCACAACTCTTCAAGACCGGTGCCCTTCACCTGCTTGGTGATGCCTTGATGGGCATAGATGTCGGCAATCTTGCCGATGGAGACCACGTTACCGCCCGCCTCCTTCATGTAATCGAGCACAGTCGGCGCCGGCGGCAGCACCGAGTAGTCGTGACGGTTGCCGGTGCGCTTGAACTCCCCCTTATGAGCCCCCACGAACGGACGAGCAATCACGCGGCCGATGTTGTAGGGCTCGAGCAGCTCGCGCACGATGTGGCACAGCTCATAGAGCTTCTCGAGACCATAGGTCTCTTCGTGGCAGGCAATCTGAAACACCGAGTCAGCCGAGGTGTAGAAGATAGGCTTGCCGGTGCGCATGTGCTCCTCGCCCAGATCGTCGAGCACCTGGGTGCCGGAGGCGTGGCAGTTACCGAGGTAACCCGGCAGGCCGGCTTTCGCCACGATGGCGTCGAGCAGCTCGGGCGGGAAGCTGTTGGTGGTGTTGGTGAAGTAGCCCCAGTCAAACAGCACAGGCACGCCGGCGATCTCCCAGTGGCCGGACGGGGTGTCCTTGCCGGAGGAGAGCTCCTTGGCATAGCCGTAGGCCGCCACCACCTCGGTCTGCTTGTCGAGACCGGCGGGGAACAGACCGGAAGAGAGCTCGCAGGCATGCCCCAGCCCCAGCTTGGTCAGGTTAGGCAGCGAGAGCGGGCCGCGCCCCGCCACCTTGCCCTCGGCACATGCCTTGGCAATGTGGCCGAGGGTATTGGCACCGACGTCACCGAACTTGTCAGCATCGGCGGCAGCGCCGATACCGAAAGAGTCCATCATCAGGATAAAGGTACGTTTCATGGGAGTCCCCTTGTTACAAATCGGCCAGAGCGATGCGGCGATAGACCTCGGGCAGGGCCTCGGGCTGCGCGTCATCAATCCGGATGGCGGCGCGCACCATGGCGGCCGCCTGACTGAACTGTTCCTCGTTCTGAGCATGGATGAAGGCGAGCGGTTTATCCGCGCCGACCTCCTGCCCCAGACGAATAAAATCGGTCAGGCCCACGGCGTAGTCGAGCCGGTCGGCCGGGGCACGGCGCCCGCCGCCCATGGCCACCACCGCCAGACCCAGCTCACGGGTGTCCATGGCGCTCACGAACCCGCTGCGCTCGGCGTAGACAGGGCGGACGATGGCACTCTTGGGCAGGTAGTGGTCATAACGCTCGACGAAATCGGCCGGGCCACCGAGCCCCGTGACCATGCGCCCGAAGATCTCGGCCGCCTTGCCGTTATCGAGCACCGCTTGTAGCTTAGCGCGAGCCCCTTGCTCATCCGCGGCCAGCCCGGCAGAGAGCAGCATCTCGGTGCACAGGGACAGGGTCACCGCATGGATGCGCGGGTTGCGGTACGCACCGGTCAGGTAGCGCACCGCTTCGCGCACTTCCACCGCGTTGCCGGCGCTGGAGGCCAGCACCTGGTTCATGTCGGTGAGCAGGGCCGTGGTGCGGCATCCCGCCCCGTTGGCCACCGCGACGATGCTGTTGGCCAGCGCTTCCGAATCCTCGAAGGTGGGCATGAAGGCGCCAGATCCCACCTTGACGTCCATCACCAAGGCGTCCAGCCCGGAGGCGAGCTTTTTAGAGAGGATCGAGCCGGTGATCATGGCAATGGATTCAACGGTGGCGGTTACGTCGCGCACCGCATAGATGCGTTTGTCGGCCGGGGCGAGATCGCCGGTCTGACCTATGATGGCGACGCCGGCCTCACGCACCACTTGGATGAAGGTGTCGTTATCGACCGAGGTCTGATAGCCGGGAATGGCATCGAGCTTGTCCAGGGTGCCGCCGGTATGGCCGAGACCACGGCCGGAGATCATCGGCACGAAGCCGCCACAGGCGGCGACCATGGGGCCGAGCATGAGAGAGACCACATCGCCCACCCCGCCGGTGGAGTGCTTGTCGACGATGGGGCCGCCGAGGTTAAGGGGAGCCCAGTCGAGCACCATGCCGGAGTCACGCATGGCGCAGGTCAGCGCAACACGCTCGTCCATGGTCATGTCGCGGAAGTAGACGGCCATGGCCAGCGCCGCAATCTGCCCTTCCCCTATGGTGCCCCGGGTGATCCCCTCCACGAAGAATTGGATTTCCTGAGTCGTCAGCGCGTCACCATTGCGCTTCTTACGAATAATTTCCTGAGGCAAAAACATCTTAGATTCCTTTCGCGCCAAGGCGCGCAATGCAAGCCAGATAGGAGTCCTGAAGCGGGGCGGCACGCCGCCCCGGTAATGCGCTTAATAACCGCTGGTGTCGGCCGGCTTGTCGCCGTAACCCAGGGTCGCCAACAGGCTGGCCAGCAGACTGGAGGCACCGAAGCGGAAGGTGCGGGCGCTGACCCACTCCTTGCCCAGGATCTCCTCGGCCATGGCCAGATACTGACCAGCGACGGCCGCATCCTTCACGCCACCGGCTGGCTTGAAGCCCACTTTCGGGTTCTTGGCCTTGATCACTTCCATCATGATGCGGGCCGCGTTCGGGGTGGCATTGACCGGCACCTTGCCGGTAGAGGTCTTGATGAAGTCAGCCCCGGCGTCGATGGAAATCTCGGAGGCGCGGCGGATCAGGGCTTCCTCTTTCAGCTCACCGGTCTCGATGATTACCTTGAGCAGTACCTTGTCACCGCAGGCAGCCTTGCAGGCCTTGACCAGATCGAAGCCGATCTGCTCATTGCCCGCCATGAAGGCGCGGTAGGGGAAGACCACGTCCACTTCGTCGGCGCCATAGGCAACGGCGGCGCGGGTCTCGGCGACGGCGATCTCGATGTCGTCGTTACCGTGTGGGAAGTTGGTGACGGTGGCGATGCGCACCTGTTCGGCGCCGATCTCGCGCAGGGTCTTGCGGGCGATGGGGATGAAACGGGGATAGATGCAAACGGCGGCGGTCAGGCCGGCCGGGGACTTGGCCTTGTGGCACAGAGCGATGACCTTCTGATCGGTATCGTCATCGTTCAGGGTGGTCAGGTCCATCAGGTTCAGGGCACGCTGTGCCGCCATCTTCAGATCACTCATCTTGATTCTCCACTCGTTAAGTCTTGCGCCGCGACGGGATGGGTACCGTGTACCATCCAGCCGGGCACGCATTGTTTACAGCAAAACTGCACAGGCAATCCGACTGCAAATAAGGCATGGGCCCTGTCACTTTCTTACAAAAGTGCGGACTTGGTTCCATGAAGACTTGAGAAGAGATCCCAGTGATCCCAAACCCAATCAATTCCATTTGACCGCCAATACCCGGTTGTCACCGGATATTAGTCACTGTCAGCACCCTGCTGACTCTGCCTATTTGAGCCGAGATACCCCTGCTTTGCAAGCCGGAATTTCTCGTTTGGCGAGGGGGCTTCACCATGCTGTGACGCAGGCCCCACGCCGCTTTCAGGAGAAAAAGCGGGCTACGATCCAGGCGTAGCCAAGCCCTCCCAGATAGACCCCGATTATGCCCATCACACCGGAGAGCACAGGCGGAGCAGGGATCGGTAGCTTGAGGATGGAAAACAGCACCCCAACAATGAATCCGGCGACCAGCGCCAGCATGACCTCATTCATGGAACCTCCGATTGACGCTTTGATATTGTTGTTTTTGTAAGGAAAACGGTTGTCACCGCTTCAAATGCGAACGCCACAGCATCTGCTGTGGCGTTCGTCGTTATTGGGCACTCTAACCTGTGTGCTGCTTACATCCCGGAGAGGGCCAGGAAGAAGCCCGCGATGGTGGCCGACATCAGGTTGGACAAGGAGCCAGCCAGCACGGCCTTGAGGCCGAAGCGGGCGATGTCGCCACGACGGTTCGGCGCCATCGACCCCAGACCGCCGAGCAGGATGGCGACGGAAGAGAGGTTGGCAAAACCGCACAGGGCAAAGGAGATGATCGCCTTGGTATGGTCAGACATGGCCACGCCATTGATCAGCACCTCATCTTTCAGATAGGGAGCGAAGTTCAGGTAGGCCACGAACTCGTTGACCACCAGCTTCTGGCCGATGAAGGAGCCGGCCACGGTCGCTTCACTCCAGGGCACGCCGATGAGGAAGGCGAGCGGAGAGAAGAACCAGCCGAGCAGCAGCTCAAGGGAGAGTTCGGGCATGCCGAACCAGCCACCCACGCCGGAGAAGATGCCGTTGATCATGGCGATGAGGCCGATGAAGGCGAGCAGCATGGCGCCCACGTTCAGGGCCAGTTGCAGACCAGCCGAGGCACCGGCGGCGGCGGCATCGATCACGTTAGCCGGCTTGTCGTCCAGCTCGGCATCGGCGTTATCTTCCTTATAGCTGGGGGCCTGGGTCTCCGGCACCAGCAGCTTGGCGAACAGCAGACCACCCGGGGCGGCCATGAAGGAGGCGGCAATCAGGTATTCCATCTTGACGCCCATGGCGGCATAGCCAGCCAGCACAGAGCCCGCCACAGAGGCCAGACCACCACACATGACGGCAAACAGCTCGGAGTCAGTCATCTTAGCGATGAAGGGACGCACCACCAGCGGAGCCTCGGTCTGACCCACAAAGATGTTGGCCGTTGCAGAGAGGGACTCGGTGCGCGAGGTGCCCAGCACCTTCTGCAGGCCACCGCCCAGCAGCTTGATGACCCACTGCATGATGCCGAGGTAGTAGAGTACGGCGATCAGAGAGGAGAAGAAGATGATGACCGGCAGCACGCGGAAGGCAAAGATGAAGCCACCGCCACCAAACACGTCGAACATCTTGTTGCTGACCAGGCCACCGAACAGGAAGTCGATACCATTCTGGCCATAACCGATAACGCTGGAAACCGCACCGGAGGCGCCGCCCAGAATATCCTTGCCAACCGGGACATAGAGCACGAACGCACCCAGGCTAGCCTGGATGGCAAACGCACCGGCCACGGTACGTATGTTGATAGCCTTGCGGTTGCTCGAGAAACACACCGCGATGAGGATGAGCGTTGCCATCCCCACCAGACCCATGATCAAGTTCATTTGTTATTTTCCTCTAGTAGCACCTTGCCCCTGGTTAACGAGTTGTATCAACAAACCCGCTCCCGAGGCGGCGCATTATACTGAATGAACGCTGACAAAGTATTGGTTAGGTCACATTTTGTGTTCGTAAAATTGGTATGACGGCCGCTTTTTAGACCGCAAACGATTTTTGTGCACGAATTTTGTCACGCCCCCCACCGCCTTGGTTAATTCCTTGTGAATTATCGCAACAGACGAGAAAACAGCGCTTCACTCGAGTCACGTAACAGTTCGGCAACCTTAGATGGCGCCTCCCCTTTCAATTTGGCCAGACACGCCAGTACCTCGGGCAGATACTCCGGGCTGTTGCGCATCCCCTGCCGGCCCGCCAAGGGCATGTCGGGCGCATCGGTCTCCAGCACCAAGGCTTCCCATGGCATGGCGGCTACCGCCTCACGGGTCTTGCTGGCTCGCTCATAGGTAATGGTGCCGCCGATGCCAAGGCGAAATCCCAGCGCCCAGAAGCGCTCGGCCTGGTGCCGCGAACCAGAGAAGGCATGGATCACCCCCCCCGCCGCCGGGCGGTAACGCTTGAGCAGCGTGGCCACCGTGTCATTGGCGCGCACCGAGTGCACCAGCAGCGGTAACTGAAACTGATGAGCCAGCTCGAGCTGCCCCTCAAACAGCTCAAGCTGGCCCGCTTGGGAGACCGTCGAGCGCCCATCCAGCCCGCACTCGCCGATGGCCACCAGGGCGCTGGGGCGGGCCGCCAAGCGGGAAGCGAGCCGGGTCAGTACGCCGCTTGTCTGCCGCGAGGCCCACATGGGGTGCACGCCCAGCGCATAAAAAATCCCGGTCTCCTGCGCCGCCAATCCCTCCAGTGCCGCCCAGTTCTCCTCACCGACGGCAGGAACGATATAGCGCGCAACCCCGAGCGCCCGGCTCGCCGCCAGCACGGCGGCGCGATCGTCGTCAAAGTCGGCAAAGTCGAGATGGCAGTGGGTATCGATGAGGTGCATGAGCGCTCCTTGACATGATGCTCTGGTGACAGAGGTGCGGAGTCTGCACTGGGTCGCAGAGGCGCCAGATGGCCGGCCTGCCCCCCTCACCGCACATGAGGGCGACCGGCATCAGATAGGGAGCGCAGCATCGAGCATCACCCCTTATCAAGGCCAGTCACGGCGTCGCCCCTTTCTTTTCTATGAAAAAGGCTTCCCGCAGGAAGCCTTTATGACACGATGCCGATCGGCTCTCAAGCACGGCGTAGCCGGGCTACCGCCTCTACGTGCAGGGTGTGGGGGAACATGTCGACCGGCTGCACGGCCTCCAGCACGAAGCCGCGAGCGGTGAGCCAGGCCAGATCCCGCGCCAGACTCTGGGGATGACAGGAGACATAGACCAGCCGTTCCGGCGCCATGGCGACCAAGGTGTCGAGCAAGGCCTTATCACATCCCTTGCGCGGCGGATCGATCACCACCACGTCGGCACGCTCACCGGCATGATAGAGCTCAGCAACCTTCTCTTCGGCCTTCCCCACGTGGAATTCGGTATTGCCGATGCCGTTGCGCTCGGCGTTACGGCGGGCATCTTCGATAGCCTCAGGCACCAACTCGATGCCGACCACCCGAGCCGCCTGACGCGCCAAAAACAGAGAGATGGTGCCGATGCCGCAGTAGAGATCAAACACGGTCTCGCTGCCGGTGAGGCCCGCAAACTCCAGCGCCTTGCCGTACAGCGTGTCGGTCTGAACCGGGTTCACCTGATAAAACGAGAGTGGCGAGATGACAAACTCGAGGTCATGCAGCCGATCCGTGATGATCCCCTCCCCACTCAGCACCCGGTTAGTCAGCCCCAGTACCCGGTTGCCCGGCTCGGGGTGAATATTGTGTACCACTGTGGTGATGGGCAGCCCTTCCAGGGCGGCCAGCAGCTCGGCCTCGGCCGGCAACTGCTCGGTGCGGGTCACCAGCACCAGCATCCACTCCCCGCTGGCAAACCCCTTGCGGGTCATCACGTGGCGCAGATCGCCCTCATGATTGGCCTCATCATAGGGACGCACTTCGTGCTCGCGCATCCAGTGGCGCAGACGGGCCAACAGTTCACCGTGCAGGGGATCTTGCACTGCACAGTCGTCACAGGCGACCAGGTCATGGGAGTGCTTGCGATAAAAACCGATCTCGGCCCCTTCGTCGGTGGCACGCACCGCGAACTGCGCCTTGTTACGCCAAGCAAACGGGCTCTGCATGCCGAGCACCGGCTCAACCTCCACCACCAGCCCCTGCTGGGTCAGGGCGCGGCGTACCAGCTCTCGCTTATATTCGAGCTGGGCCGGGTAGGCCAGCGGGCGCACCTGACAGCCGCCACACTCGCTATGGGCGCAGAAATCGGCAACCCGATCCGGGCTCGCGGTCACCACCTTGTCGAGACGCCCATGCAGGTAGTTGGGCTTGACCAGAGTGAGCGTCACCTCCACCTCTTCACCGGGGAGCGCGCCTTCAACATAGAGCGGCACTGCATCAAGCCGGCCTATGCCATCCCCCTTGTCGGTCAACTCGAGGATCTGGATGCGCTGCTGCTCTCCGACTGCGGACATGATGTTCTCCACTGGCGTAATGGGGGGGTGTTGGCAAGGGTGGCAGAGTGTAGCGAAGATAGGGGCAAAATGCAGGCATAAAAAAACCGCCGGACAAGCCGGCGGTTCGCGCGGTGACGCACTCATTACATGCTATAGGCCTTCTCGCCATGAGAGGTGACATCCAGCCCTTCGCGCTCGGCATCCTCCTTCACGCGCAGGCCGATCAGCATATCGACCAGCTTATAGGCAACCGCCGACACCACACCGGTCCACAGCACGGTCACCAGCACGCCGATCACCTGAGCCTTGACCTGAGCCAGAATCGAGTACTCCGCTGCCACACTGTTGGTGACATAGTCCCACACGCCGATCCCCCCCAGATCCGGGCTGGCAAACACCCCGGTCAGCACGGCCCCGAGGATACCGCACACCCCGTGCACACCGAACACATCCAGGCTGTCATCGGCCCCCAGCAGACGCTTGAGGCCGTGCACCCCCCACAGACCGGCAACCCCACTCAGCAGACCGATGATGAGGGCACCGCCCACACCGACGAAACCGGCCGCGGGAGTAATGGCCACCAGACCAGAGACTGCGCCGGAGACCGCACCCAGCAGGGAGGGGCGCCCCTTCATCAGCCATTCGGCCATGGTCCATGAGAGCGCAGCGGCGGCCGGGGCAGCCCAGGTGTTGGCAAAGGCCAGAGCCGCACCACCGTTGGCCTCCAGTGCCGAGCCGGCGTTGAAGCCAAACCAGCCGAACCACAGCAGGGAGCCCCCGATCATGGTCATGGTCAGGCTGTGCGGCGTCATGGGGTCACGGCCATAACCGATGCGTTTGCCCACCATGTAGGCTCCCACCAGCCCCGCCACGGCGGCGTTGATGTGCACCACGGTGCCGCCGGCAAAGTCGAGTGCCCCATGCTGGAACAGATAGCCAGCGGTGGCTCCGGCCGCCTCAGCCGCAGCAGCATCGGTATAGGCATCGGGGCCGGCCCAGTACCACACCATGTGCGCCATCGGTATGTAGGCAAACGTGAACCAGATGACGGCAAACAGCAGCAGGGCCGAGAATTTCATCCGCTCGGCAAACGCGCCGACGATGAGGCAGCAGGTGATCGCGGCAAAGGCCCCTTGGAACACCACATAGATGAGTTCGCTGATGCCCACCCCCTTGCTGAAGGTGGCGGCGATAGAGTCGGGCGTGACCCCCATCAGCAGCACCTTGTCGAAGGAGCCGTAGAAAGCGCCCCCCTCGGTGAAGGCCAGCGAGTAGCCATAGACCACCCACAGCACCGTCATGAGGCAGAACAGGGTAAACACCTGCATCAGCACACTGAGCATGTTCTTGGCGCGCACCAATCCACCATAGAAGAGAGCCAAGCCGGGGATGGACATCAGGATCACCAGGGCGGAAGCCACCAGCAGCCAGGTGTTGTCCCCCTTGTTGATCACCAAGGTAGCCGCAGGGGCTGCGGCAGCCTGCACCTGTGTCGCGGCCTCTTCTGCCCAGGCGGGCAGTGCCAGTGTGGCCAACAGACCTGACAGAACGACGGGTTTGAGCATAAAACTCTCCTTCCTTAGTTATCCCGGTGGTGCCGGGCCGGTTCCTGGTATTCGGAACGGTGCCGCGCAGGCACCGTACTGAACTCTCTCTTTGCAGAAACCGTTCCAACAAGGAAAACACAATAAAAATCAGAGAGTAAAATCACTACGGAAGCGATGACGCACCATTTTGGTGCTACCACTGCGCCAGCCTGGATCGGGATGCCCGCAGAAAGTGCACATTTTTTATGCTGCACCATGAAGGCGCAATTGGGGTCATGGCTCTACGGAACGAGAATGGGAAAACAGAAGCAAAGAGAGGTCACCACACGCGAGATGCGTGCGCCCTTTGCTGATGAGGACAAGAAGTGGAGCTGGCTGGCAGAAAAAGCAAAGCCGCCCCCACATCACGATGGAAATCGAGCAGGGCTATCGCCATTTTGTCGCCAGAAAAACATAAGGCCACCCGCTTGGGTGGCCTTATGTCATTGAATTTGATGTGGTGCCGGGGTCTCTATCGAATTTAGAGCATAACGCAATGATTTATAAAGTTTAAATTCAACAAAAAGATAGCATATACCCCCATAAGTACCCCCAGATATAAAATTCATATGAACTCCGCAACGCCAAGTGCAAACACGGCATAACCCTCAAGACAGATACAACCATGCTCAAAATTGCGGTTTTGGCCTCGTTTTGCATGACCGTGCCCAAACCACCTGTTTAGAGTGACGGAAAGTGAAAGATTTTGAAGGATTCTGAAGGATTCCCAGTCCCCGTAAAATGCCATTAAGACATTGATTTAAATTAGAAAAAACACTTTACAAAGTGAATGGAAATGAGTGCGCAAAGCGCAAAGCGTGCAGGCGCGGGGTGGTGCGCGCGAACGGGGCTGGCTGGTGCGGCCCCTAACTCCACCTGCCACTCTCTGAGCAAGTTCATTTGGAAGTCTCAAGAACCAACAGCCCCTGAACCGCAAAGCAACAGCGAGCTACCCAAGCGCTCAGGTGCTGTCAAACGCCCCCCCCTCATGTGGCGAGCTGGACGGCAATAAGTGCTGGGTCAGATCAGGAGGTCTACATCCAGTAAATTGATCCCGAAGAAGTACTACGTGTTTTGGTAACCAAAGAGGCACTGCTCGGCGAAAAAAAGCCCGCGCAGGGCGGGCTCAATGCACACTGTGTGCGAAAACCGGAGTCATGCCTCTCGCAAATTATTACTGCGGGCCAACATTGCATCCGGTGACCAGTTATCACGGCTTGCCTGCACTGCAGATTTGGGTTCTTCCGTTTGCTCCATGCGCACGGCCTGTTTTGCACTAGCACTACTTTTGGCTGCTGGGCTGCCGACCAAATCAAGACGGATCAGATTGCTCGGCGGAATACGCTTAATCTCTTCCATGACCACCGGATCCAGTTCCGGGTCAGTATCTCTCCAGATTGGCTCAAGCAACTCAACTACCAATGATTTCACCATATCGAGCGGGTGGACTTCTGCTGGCTCTATCAGGCCGGGGGTAGTGAATACAGTACTGGTGTCATCTTGCAAGAATGAACCGATGCCCGCCTTCTGTCTGCCTCTGGATACTAATCTGGCCAGCATTGGCAAGAGTGGAGCCAAGGCTTCGCGGGCTTCATCCAAATCACTGGCGATCAATTCATCCAGATAGGTTTGTGCAAGAGCGAAACGTTGCTTAAGGTGCTGGCGCCACAACGCCTGCCCAGAACATGAGCGCTCAAATGCACCGCCTTCTAACTCTTCGGCAACGACCTCCATGTCAGCCAACTCACTCTCAAGTGACGAGATATGAGTAGACAGCTGGCGATACTCTTTTTTGTTCGTGTTTCCCTGGGCGATCGCTGCTCGCCGGAGCTCACGCCCCCTCTGGATATCCTGTTTGATTTCATCGATACGTGTGGTGCTGATACAGGTCAGCAACCGATGCTCGCCTTCATGCCACCCCATATATTCACGATGCGCTTGTTGGGCTACTTGTACTAAATCGGTGATGTTATTCATTTCCGGTCTCCAAATCGGGGTCAATTCAGCAATCTGTTTCGGTCAGGTGTTTCAGGTCACTAGTTAGGCGTTCCACGTTTTCAGCCGTGAAGTTCATAACGCCAGCCAGGCCAGTGGATACAGACCCCAACTGCTGCGACAAACTGAGCAACATCTTTTCGTCACGCAGTTGAAGCGGGGTCTTTGCCAACTCGCTAGCATTGGAGGCATATTCGCGTAGTTCGCTGTTGGTCATGCCATCCAGGTTATCCAGCAACACTGCCTCCTGTTGCAGAGTCAGCTTGGGCATAGCGACAAAAATACGACCGCAAATGGCGCCATGATTAAGCGGCTTGGTCATGATTTTCTCTCCAGTGGTTGATGGTGTTCTTGACGAGGGTTTGGGCGGTTCGATTAGGCTGCTGTCGCAAGATGTTTTGACCTGAAGCACTCAAGACGACCACCCCACAGGTGTGTTCGGTAAGGTAGTGCCAAGGGTCTAACTTAGCCTCGGATTGAGCCGGTAGGGCGGCTTTCGCCAGTTCATTGCGGAAGATCGTCAGTAGCAGTCCTGCCTGTTCAGGAGAAAGCGGTCCTGCTATGTGCAATACACCACACACAGCCTGGCAAATCGTTAACCAGGTCGAGCCGGGCTGGAAGATCCCGCCTCGGTCATATGTCGTGGTGATTGGCATGATCAGGCAGCACTTCCAGCATGGGCGGCTTCCAACTTTGCCAGATCGATCCCATGCAGCTTTAACGCGGGTTCAATCTCGGCACGAATGAAGCGGTGTCGGCCATTGCGCCCGAGGCGAATTGGGCGCGGTAATTCGCCGCGTTCAACCATGCGGTCAATCGTGTCGTGACGGCATCCAATAAGGACCGTTAGCCTTTTTCGTTCGATAAATACGGAATCTGACATTTTGCATCCCTCAATGTTTTTAACGCCTTTGAATGTTGCAACGACTCTGGTGCATACAGCGACCTTGCCCGGGTGTGTGGAGGCGCTACACACCCACGGATGATCCTGTTGATTGCTTTACGAAGGTTGCAATGGTTTAGGCAGGGAAGCGATCAAGTGCTGTTGTAAAACCGCCGTATACAACGGCGGTTTTCACTATCCCGGCTATAAGCGATGATGCGGTGGTATCAAACGAAATGTGAGCGACAGCCAGTGTATCCACTGTCAGATACACTGGCTGGGTCAGAGATTGCGGCGGGACTGGGGAGGTGGGCAGCCAAATCGGGTTATCGGTGATCGGATCACTATGGATGCAGGTCAAGCCCGAGTGCTTGGTTAACTTTGTTGGCTTTTTTGACTGCCTTTGCAACCGGATAGAGGGCTTGCTGGATCTCGGTGGCGAGCGGGCGCAGTTCCGCCAACGCCGCAATCGCGGTATCTGCTTCAGCCTTTGGCTCTATCGCCCTGGGATCTCGAAGAATCGCAGCAAATGCGGCCAAGATAGGTGACAAGATCCCTCTCATCCGCACTTCAGCCGCTGTGACAGTCTGCTTGGCCCAGTGTTCAGCTCGAATGGCTATTGCCTCGGCCTGCTTAACCTTCAGCAAAGACACCTCTATGCGTGCCTGAGCCTGTTCCTCGGCCTCCTTAACCCTCTCGGTTGCCTCAACTATCCGGTGCGCTATCGTTGCCTCATGGGCAGCCAGTTCGGCCAATCTGGTCTCGGCAGCGTCGATCTCGGGAGTACGAAGGAGCACTGTTTCAAGCATGGCTTGACGCTGGGAGGCATTGTGCCTGGCACCATACAGCGCAGCAGCCTTCGTCGCGGCCAGTAGCTGATCTTTTGTGTAGAGCGGCTCGCCCCGTCCAAACAACCCGGTTCGGTGCTCAACCTCTTGCATAGCGATGATCTGATTGATGTTCCCCATGGCTGGCCCTTTCGGCTGCGTTGCCCCGATGAGTGCAGCATGGGCAGACAACGCCCTCTGTTCGGCGTTCCACACCTCCCTCGGCAGTCGCCGCCGACCCGGTCCGAGACGGGCAAGCCCAAAGTCTGCGGACACGGTGTGGATCTCGTCCTGCCAAGCTCTCATGGCCTGATTGAACGCGAGACGTTGCAGACCCTTTCGCTCCCCTCGCGAAGCTGAAGCACGCGCAGCTGCCACACCAGGATGTACTGCACCGAACGATTCACCTGGTAGTGGTACCAGATAAAAATGGATGTGCCGATGCCGTTCATCACTATGCTCGACCACCGATTTTAGCCTGTCACCATGCTTGGTTTTCAGATACCCGATCATTGCGTCACGATACCCTGGCCAGAGCGCATCTGGCAGGTTCTCCGGGACACTGACCACACCAGCACCTAAACACAGTCCGTCAATCCTCAGCTTACGCCCTCGCGGGTCTACGGCCTGCTCCGCCCATGCGGTGGCCTGCTGTACGGCCTCCGATGGCGTTACCCCAAACCGTTGGATCGGCGGCTTAGGGTCTTTGACATGTGGATGGGCGCCAGGTCTGCGCTCAGCTTCATCCGCTATCTGCTGGGCTGACAGTACCCGCCCCGTCTTTGTCTTCCCGCCTTGTCGTGCATACCCGTCAATGTGTGCAAACTGATATCCCGCCATACCTGACCAGCCTCCCCCTGCTTGTTCTCATTCCACGCTACTCCAAAAGCGAAAATGAGTGGGCGAAAACTTACGCATAGTGACCGACTTGGCTTATGCGCTTGAGTCCTTCGTCCTCTTCGGCATAAACGTCGGCCCTGCGGGGCACGGGCACGGCTGGAAATAGCAGAACTTGGGAGGGAAACAGCGAGCCCTAAACACGGCCAGCCAGAGAAGGGATCGACCATGATTACCCCGTTCCCAGGGTTGGAACTATTGCCAGTCAGCAGGGAGGAAGCGGATTTCTGTCTGATGCACCGGCGACTAACGTTACAAATTAGCAACCTTTCCGACAAAAATCACGGCCAAGCGCAGCGTGCGGATGGAAGTCAGAAAAATAGTTCCGACCATTCCAAATCGCTACAGCCCAGTAGCTGCAAGGCTTGCGGAGATGGAATCTATTTTCTCCCACATTCCAATAGGTCCATTTCTTCCGGAATTCGTCCAAATTGGTCTGCCATAAAACCCATAATCTCATCTGACCATCAATAAATTAGAAACACTCTTCCTTGGTGGCAGTCCTGCTTAAAGGTGGAACTATTGGAATTATTTGGAAGTATCTAAAAAAATAGTTCCGGATCTCTACCCCTTATTTAGCAAGGCTTTCAGAGCAATTGGAACGAATGGAACTATTTTTAGCGGTATTTATGATTGCAAGCACCTACCCATGCCCACAGATACAAAAAGGGGCCGCACTATGGCGACCCCCTGCTTCTCTCTGGCTGGCCTGCTATGGCGTAAACATCACCGGCTTTGGCATGAACTCCTCAACCTCATCGGTTAGTACGATGTTGGTGATAACGCCGTCGCTGCGGCGTGTCTTGTACTCGCTCCCCAGCTCCTTAGCCATCTGCTTGAGTGAGCGGCTGACCGCATTAACCGAATGCGGGCGCTCTAGGCCGTGGTACTCCATGTATGCCAGGTAGGCGTGATAAAAGTAGCGGCGCGGATTGCGTATCACATCAGTCTTGCCACCCATGCGCAGCCCGTTGGGCGCCGCGATAAACTCCACCATGGCGCACAGGTCGAACAGGGGATCCGTTGCCCGCTTGACGGCGATTGCGTCGGTAGAGTTCCGCTGCTCCAATAACAGCTCCTTCGCCACCAAAGGATCGGCGAACCGGTCCAGCAGGTGACGGATGATCACCGGCAGCTCGGCGGCGATTTTCTCTCCGAGCTGCGGATCCTTGTCAGCCTCGGCCACCACGTTGTTGAAGGTGAAGATCACCCTTCGTCGTGACATGCCACCATTACGCTCGGTGATCACCATCGGCTCGTTGTTGGTCGCCAGCACTACGGCACGCACCTTGGCGCTGAACATCGGCTTTCCTTTCTGGTTGATGGAGACCTCATCACCACCCGTGATCGCCTTGAGCGTCGCACCGTCACCGATATATTTGGGCTGATCTGGCAACAGGATCAGCCGCTTGTCCCACACGCTCTCCAGGCCAAAATCACTCTCCAGGCGTTTCATGGAGCTGCTGCCCACGTTGCGGCTACCGACCAACAGCTCACACAGGTTTGCCATCACCGACTTTCCGCTTCCCCCTTCACCGGTCACCTCAAGGAATAGCTGCCAGTCGTAGCGGTTCGCCAGCACCATAAACAGCGCGGCCTTGATGCGCTCCATCTTGGCGACGTCGCTCTCGGCGGCATGAGCCAACCACTTGCTAAAGTAGGGGGCGCTGGTTTCCAGCGTCTCACCGGGGAGCGGCTCCCCATAGGTGAGCCCATTGTGGCTTAACAGGCCATCGGCGGGCGAGTGCGGTCTAAATGCGCGGACAGCCATGTCATAGACCCCGTTCGCAAAACCGATCAGGTCGTCGCGGGGCACCGCCATCAGCGGGATCATCTCCTTCATGGTATCGACTACCCCACTCAACATCTTGCTACTGAACGGCACACCATGATCGGCATAGATCGCAGCCATCTCCCGGCGCTGTATGGCATCTGATACATGTTCCCACAGGCTTCCGGTGTATCGGTACACGGTCGCGGCCACTATGTTCACCGCCACCTCGCCAAGCCGTTCCCGCAGAAGCTCAGCCCGTTGGCTAGGTGCCATCTTACCGATTTCCACGCCCTGGTTGCTCAAGCCGGGGCGCAATGTGATCACCTCCGCTGCCTTGGGCTCTTTTTTGGCGGCCTCGGCTCGCGGCCCTTCCTTCTGGCTGGCGCCTTGCTCTTGTTGGTCATTGCTTGCTTCAATCTGGCGCATGATCTCGTCTCTTACTGCGGGCAGCCCGTGAGCTTGGTGGTAGTCGTTCCAATCGCCGACGGTGGGCGGTAGTGCAACCACTGCTCCCACAGCCACGGCAGCCTGCTCGGCCTTGGTCTTGCCGGGGTTGCCCGGGGTGTTGGCATCGTTGTCGGCGGCAACCAATAACCGGCACGGTTGCAAGGGGTCATCCACCCCCCTCACCACCCGAGCGATGGCCAGCAAGTTACCCGCATCCATAGCGCAATAGACGGTCGCCCCGGTCGCCAGGTGCACCGATAGCCCGGTGGCATAGCCCTCGCAAACCGCCACCAGGGCACTGCCCGAGATCCGGTGGCAAGCCGCTTGTTTCTGACCACCGGCCAGGTAGTGCCTCACCCCGTCATGGCGGATCAGCTGTACGTTCACCAGTTCGCCGGTCTCGTTGTAGAGCGGTACCACCAAGGAGCCAGCGGGGAACGCCTCTTCCCCCACTCGGATCAGGGTGCTATTCAACAGCCCACTGGGCCAGCTCAAGTGTTTATGTGCCAGATAAGGAGATTGGCCAGGCTTGCAGTCGCGCAGGATATCAGCGGCGCGTCTGGCGGCTTTCTGGCGCTTAATCTGCTGCTGTTGTTGCTCTGCATCAGCCTGCGCCCGCTGTTGTTGCTGCAATTGCTCTCGGTCAGCGTCTGATATGACAACATGGGAAAAGCCAAGTACCCCTGCAACCAGTTCCGCAGCATCCTTCGGCAACTTACCGGTTACACGGCGGATCAGATCCAGCCCGTCACCCGCGCCACACTGGCTACAGATCCAGGTACCACGCCCGCCCTTGTCATCGAGCCGAAAGCGGTCTTTCCCACCACAAGCCGGACAAGGCCCATGCTGCTTACGTGGCGGTACCGTCACCCCCAGATTTGCCAGCAGTTCGGGCCAGTGGCCACAGGCCGCGGCAGCCACGTCAGAAACGAATGTTGCCTGGCTCATGTATCACCCCCCACCAGAACGGTCACCAGCTCATTGAAAGTACGTTCATCCAACCCAGCCTTCAGCTGGCGGGCCTGTTTGGCGGTGACGGCCTCCGCCATACCGCCGGTACTGGCAATGAATTCATCGCGTTGCCTACGGCTGGCAAAGGCGCTCAGGCTGCCCGCTCGTGAGCGTTTGCCGGTTTTTTGGTTGGCTGGACCAGTGAATGTTGGTTGTTGAGCCGCTGGAGCCCATGCGTAATAGGTCATACACCCTCCCTGATCTTGGCCAGCTCAACGGCTTCAAACTCGGCAATGACTGGGGCGAGCAACACACTGATCACGCACGGCTCGATATGGGACTGATTGCCATTGAGAACCTTGAGCAGGACGGAGGCGTAACGATTGATTCGTTCAGCTGGCTCCGCCAATGGCGTCCCGGCACAACCAGTCTCCAATTCATCAAGTTGGGTCTGCAATGGATGCAACAGGTCGGAGAGCTCCAAATAGAGCATCCTCTCTGTATTGGACTCACAGATGCAGCTCAGGGCAGAAGCAAGCATTGCAGACTGCTCAAACAGAGCTTCAGCTTGGATAACCTGGCGAGTTCGAATGGTGCGTTTCATGCTGCAACCCCCTTGCTCGGGGTGCGGGACAAAAACACCAGGGGTAGACCGGCCAGCGCAGAACGAGCTTGTGCTTCGTTGTTGGCAACGGCGGAAATGGTCCGGATACGGCGTAGGTCTGCCAAACGGCAGGTACGGGAATGCTGGATCAAGAAGGTGTAGATCATGGCCTGTACTCTCTCGTGGTTTAGTGAGTCGGCCATGCTGCAAATGGGGATGCGGCATGGCGTCAACTACCTCCACGAGAAGGCGGGCCTTATTCACCCTTGCGGGCTTATTGGGGCCTCTCAACCATACCGCAAAAGCGGATACACTCCCGCCGCGTTGGGCGTGAATGTGAAGTTCATCTGTGCGACAGCCTGGGGTAGTAGCCCAAATGGCAGGCACAAAAAAACCGCTAATTGTCGGTTGCGGGTAACCGCTCGTGGAAGTAGTACTGTTGGGGTTAGTAGCCCCAACGGATAAGATCGTACCGTGTCGGATCGTGTCACGCAATATCATTTTGCACGCCCTGACGGGGAATTTGGGCAAGGCTTCGCCCTGGGAGTTGAGCCCATATGGTGAAAAGTTCATAACGGAGTTATCCTAACGTCGGTGGTTGGCTGGCTTGCCGAGCATGTGATGATGCGATGAAGCGCCAGCGGATTGGTCAGGGCTGTACTGTATTTCAGGCAGCCCTTTCTTTTGCTGCTATGTTCACGTCCTAGGCCGCTTTACCTTTGGCGTTCATCCAATTCCGAATGTCTTCAGCCCGCCAAGCTGTCACCCGCTCGGACAATTTCACCGGCTGGGGGAGTATTCCCTTCGCTGACCAACGCCAGACAGTGACTACTGCGATCCCTAAAACCTTTGCCAACGTTCCCGCCCGAACAAAGCCTTCTTGTGGTAATTCCGATACTGATTTCAAAGACATGGCTTGCCGCTCCTTTACGTGTCTTGTCGTGCGTGAGCAATCAAACCATGGTCGCGAATGGAAGTGGCTGAGTTATGGAAAACTCAGCGGAGTTATGAATAACTCATGAAGTTGACTTACCTGACTCCAGCCTTTCTCAGCCAGTCTATGAGGGTGTTGTCGTCCACGTCTAGAGACCCTATGGAGGGGATTTTGTTCGCAATCTTCTGGCGTAGTTCGCCAATACTGCCCTTAAAATCGGTATCCGTCAGACCGTGAGCCCTGAGTAAATCAACAATGAAGCAACACTGCTTACGAGTCACCCTCCCACTATTACTGACCATCTTGCCAGAGTTTTCATTAGTTGAATGAGCTTTGTCTGTACGGGGGGTAAGGCTCTGCATACTCATGACCTCACCAGAATTAATATGTCGCTGTATCTTTAATAAATCATCTCGCTTGATACGTAGACGTGCTGGCATATCAGATACCAATACATCATATAATGTAAGGCTTGGTTTAAAACCACTCGATTTTTTAAATGGTTCAAAAAACGCCGTTAGAATGCATCTTCTTTCACCGTCCATTCTTGAAAGAACATGCAGTGAAAATTCGGAATCATAATCGACATGCCAAAGCCCAGATATTCTAAGCTCATGTTCACGTGAAGGGTCATACGGTTCAAGATAGTGCAGGCTAGGTCTGTAATTACTCCCATTATTTACATCTGGACCATAATAACTACTAATCACCCCCTCGGAATTAGAGTCTTCGAACCAATCACAATCAGAGAGAAGTTCAATGTGATCAGAATCAATTTTATAACCACTAAATTCTGCAAATAAATTTATTGCACCAGTAGCAACCCAATGAAATATATCCTCAACCTCACACCCAAATAACCTAGAGGCCCGTTCTGGACTGCAATATTCCAGTGGTATCAACGGGCGAATGTTTGGTTCAGTTTCTGCTATGGCGGCTTTCGTCATGGTGTTGCCTCTGCACACTCGCCTTGAATTGGTTGCCAAGTCAGGCGGGCAAGGCTTCCCGCTTTTCTCTCCGTCGAGATAGACCCGGCAAAGTCGTTAACCCACTCGGTTGAAATTCACTGGTAGCACATTGCTACCCCGTTGCGAGTCATAGAAATCAGCAAGCCACTGCAACAGCTTGCGCCGATCGTCCAGATACTCAGCCCGGTGATAGGCTGCCCGCACCTTGTTGCGTTCGGCGTGGGCAAGCTGACGCTCTATCACGTCCGGATCAAAGCCTTCCTCGTTCAAGGTGGTAGAGGCCAACGCCCTGAATCCGTGCGGGCAAGCAATCCCTTTGTAGCCCATCCGCCCCATGGCGTAGCTCAAGGTATTCTCACTCATGGGATTGGTCAGTTTGCGCTCGCTCGGGAACAGCAACTCACAATGGCCTGTCAGCTGGCGCAGCTCATCGAGCACGGCCAACGCCTGACGAGAAAGGGGGACAAGGTGCTCGGTTCGCATCTTCATCCGCGCAGCAGGGATCCGCCATTCTGCCCGTTCCATATCGAACTCATCCCAACGCGCAAAGCGCACTTCACCAGGGCGGGTCATGGTCAACATCAGCAGATGGAGGGCAAGACGAGTCGCCGGATTAAGTGGCTCAGCTTCCAAACGTCGGAAGAACTCTGGCAGCTCAGAACGGGGCAAAGCGGGTCTGTGCTCCTGCTTGGTGGCCTTGAGTGCCCCTTTCAGGTCTTGGGCCGGGTTGTAGCTGGCTCGTCCAGTCTGAATGGCGTAGCGCATGATCGCACTGATCCGTTGCAGTATCCGTCCTGCTGTTTCAGTTGCGCCCCGTTTCTCCACTTTCCGTAAGGCCTCCAGAATCATGGGGGCTGTGAGTTCGGTAACAGGGACAAGCCCGAGGTCAGGGAAGGCATCGACTTCCAGAGATTCGATTACCCGAGTGGCGTGGCCAGGACTCCACAGGGCAAGCTGGCTCTGGTGCCACTCCCGCGCCAGTGCTTCGAAGTTATTCTCGCTAGCCAGCTTGTTGGCGATCTTGCTCTGCTTTTTGACTAAGCCCGGATCCACACCTTCAGCAATCAGTCGACGAGCCTCATCTCGTTTGGCTCGCACCTCTTTCAGTGACACCTCAGGATAGACCCCTAAAGCCAGCGTCTTCTCTTTGCCGCCGTGGCGATACTTGAGCCGCCAATATTTACCGGACTGGTTGACCAGCAGGAACAACCCCTTCTCATCAGAGAGCTTCTGAGGCTTGCCAGTGTATTTGGCCTGCCGGGCGGTGATATCGGATAGCGGCATGGGGGTGTCTCCCGTCTCAACTTGGGGGTACTTATCACATGCTGGGGACAAAAGATGGACACTCGGCGGGCCAGGAACGGCACGGGATGGTGACCTGTGGGGGTACTTTTTACCCCCATCTGGACTGATACCCCCAGATGTACCCCCAACAATGGGGGTATGTTATGAGGCTATATGATACGACAGGACATAACAAAAAACCCGCACAGCCTTAAGCTATGCGGGTTCTAGCCATGTCATGATACGACATGAAATTCAGAAATGGTGCCCGGGGTCGGACTCGAACCGACACGTATTGCTACGGCGGATTTTGAATCCGCTGCGTCTACCGATTTCGCCACCCGGGCAGTGGGAGCGATTATACGAACGGCAAGGGAGCTGGCAAGCAATTTATCTAATTCATCTGGGCGTTTGTCTATTTATTCAACGCCTTGCCGTAGCAGAGCCGGCTCCCTACAATGCCCCGCACCACTACAAGGAAGAAAATCATGGCCAAACGTCCCCCCATTTCCCCTGCCAAACCGCAGACCGCCCCCCATCCTCAGGCCAACTTCTGGCGCCGCCTGGGCGCCTGGCTGTATGACGCCCTCATCGTCCTAGCACTGCTGATGGTGGGTGGCGCCCTCGGCCTGGGTGTCGCCAACCTGCTGGTCGCCACCGGCCTGGCCACCCTCAAAGAGGGTGAAGACGCGGCTCACCTGTTGCAGCATCCTCTCTACAGCGCCTGGCTGGCGGCCATCATGATCGGTTTCTATGGCTGGTTCTGGGTACGGGGTGGCCAGACCATCGGCATGCGCGCCTGGCGTCTGCGCATCCAGAACCAGGACGGCAGCAACATCCGCTTCACCCAGGCGCTGATCCGCATGGCCACCTCGGCCTTTGGCCTCGGTAATCTGCTGGCGCTGTTCGGAAAACGCGCCTTTCAGGATATTTGGGCCGAGTGTGAGGTCGTGGTGCTGAGCAAAGAAGAGAACCGGGCCCTGCTCAATCGAGAGTGATGATGCCTACATACAAGAAGGGCGCCCGAGAGGCGCCCTTCTTCATGGTCAGCGTTTGCGATTGAGGATGTAAAGAGCCCCACCACCAAACAGCAGGCTGGGGGCGATGGCACCAATGATGGGCGGCACCGCATAGACCAGACTGACCGGGCCAAACAACCGATCGCTCACATAAACCAGGAAACCGGTCACGATCCCCATCAGCATCCGCGCCCCCATGCTCACCGAGCGCAGCGGGCCGAAGATGAAGGAGGAGGCCAGCAGGATCATGGCCACCACGGTGAGCGGTGACAACACCTTACGCCACATCTCAAGCTGATAACGTCCCGCATCCTGCTGGTTTGACTTGAGATAACCGATGTAATCGCGCAGGCCGCTCACCGAGAGGTTCTCGGGATCGATGCTCACCACCCCCAGCTCCTTGGGCGTCAGCTCCGACTGCCAAGTCATGGTCGGCACCCGGCTCTGGGTAACCTGCTGTTCATTATCGACGCGGGTGATCAGAACATTCTTGAGCTGCCAGTGCTGCTCCTGATAGCTCCCTTCGCTGGCCATCACCACATCGGCCAAGCGCCGCTGCGGGTTGAAACGATAGAGTGCAATCCCGACCAGCGTGCCGTCGTTACGAACGCCCGAGATGTTGACATAGTTGTTGCCATCGCGGGCCCACACCCCGTCCGCCACCAGAGTCAGACGCCCCCCCGAGATGGCCCCCGCCCGGATATCCTCACCGGTGCGCTTGGCGATGGGGGCCACGTACTCCCCCACCAAGGTGAAGACGATCATCAAGGGGATGGCGGTCTTGAGCGCCGCCATGACGATGCTGAGCTTGGAGCGCCCCGCCGCCTGCATCACCACCAGCTCGGAGCTGGTCGCCAGCTGCCCAAGGCCGATGAGACCACCGAGCAGGGCCGCCAGCGGGAAGAAGAGCACCGCCTCCTTGGGCATGGAGAGGGCCACATAGAAAAATGCCTTGAGCAGGGTGTACTCGCCGTCCCCTACTGACTTGAGCTGCTCGACATACTTGATGAGGCCAGCCAGCCCCACCAGCGTCAGCTCAGAGAGCAGGATCGACATGAAAATGACCCGCCCTATGTATCGGTCGAGAATACCAAACATACAAATACCTCTTGGGTCATCACGCCTTGGATTTCAGCCACTTGGCCTTGTGCTGGTTCCACCATGCCGTTCCCTGCAAGTTCAGGGGCAGGCCGATAAACAGCAGATAGCCGAGCGGGATAAGGAACATGCCCGGCCAGTGCGGCAAGGCACCGCTGGCAATCGCCGAGCGACCGGCACTGAGCAGCAGGAAGTAGGAGAGATAGAGCAAAATCGCCGGCAGCAGCTTGGCATAGCGCCCTTGACGCGGGTTGACCCGGGCCAGCGGCACCACCAGGAAGGTGAGCACCAGGATGGAAAGCGGCAGCGAGATGCGCCACTGCAACTCGGCCATCAGCTCATCGTCGATGTCGGCATGGAGCAACTCCGTCGTCGGCTTGGCCGTCGACTTGCGGTTGGATTGCTCCAGATCGCGCTGCTGGATCACCACGCCGTAGCGCGCAAACTCGGAGATCCGAAACTCTTTGCCGGCAAAGTGCCCCTCGAAACGCTGACCATTTTTCAGGGTCAGCCACTGCAACCCCTCCTTGTCCATGGTCACTTCCCCCTCGTCGGCCACCACCAGTGAGGGAGGAACCTTGCCCTCGGCGCGCTGCACCACGAAGACCCTGTGCAGCTGGGTGCCCCGGTTGTCGAGATCCTGGATGTAGGCGATGGTGCGCCCCTTATCGAGCACCATGAACCGCCCCTCCTGCAACAAAGAGATGCCGGGGTCGGCCTTGAACTCGTCCATCACCTGATACTCGCGCTCCTTGGCCGCCGGGGCGATCCACAGGGTGTTGACCACGGCTACGCTCGCCGTGAGCAGTGCAAGCACCATGGCGTTATTCATCACGAAGCGATGGCTAAACCCCACGGCATGCATCACCGTCATCTCACTTTCGGCATACAGACGACCGTGCGCGAACAAGATGGCCAAAAACAGGCTAATCGGCAGCATCAACAACGCCATGTTGGGCAAGTTAAGCCATAGCAGCGTCGACACCAGCCGGGTCGGGACATCCCCTTCGGCCGCCTCGGCGATGATCTTGATGAACTGCTGGCTGATGAAGATAAGCAGCAGCACAAACAGTACAGCCAACTGAGTCTTGAGTGTTTCTTTGAACAGATATCGGAAAACGATCACAGTCATTCCCACGTAAACTTGTGTTTTTGGTCGAATGCCTGAAAAATAGGGCTTTGCTTTGAATTTTTGCCTATTTTGGACAGCGGGGCACGAGCTGTTCGCTCCGCCGGGTCGACCCTCGACGAGCGCCTCATTATTCATGAAAAGCCGTGGCTTGTCTTTAGATCTAGGAGATTGCATGGAGTTCAGTGTTAAGAGTGGCAGTCCCGAGAAACAGCGCAGCGCCTGCGTTGTCGTCGGCGTCTTCGAGCCGCGTCGCCTCTCGCCAGTAGCCGAGCAACTGGACAAGATCAGCGACGGCTACATCAGCTCGCTGCTGCGCCGTGGCGACCTGGAAGGCAAGCCAGGCCAGATGCTGCTGCTGCACCAAGTACCCGGCGTACTGAGCGAGCGGGTGCTGCTGGTGGGCTGCGGCAAAGAGCGCGAGCTCGACGAACGCCAGTACAAACAGATCATCAACAAGACCATCACCACCCTTAACGAAACCGGCTCCATGGAGGCGGTCTGCTTCCTCACCGAGCTGCACGTTAAGGGCCGCGACACCTATTGGAAGGTGCGCCAGGCCGTCGAAGCCACCAAGGCTGGCCTCTACTCCTTCGATCAGTTCAAGACCAACAAAGCCGAGCCACGCCGTCCCCTGCGCAAGCTGGTGTTCAACGTGCCGACGCGTCGTGAACTGACGGTAGGCGAGAAGGCGATCGCCCACGGGCTGGCCGTGGCGCGCGGCGTCAAGGTGTGCCGTGACGTGGCCAACATGCCGCCTAACGTGTGCAACCCGGCCTACTTGGCCTCCCAAGCCCGCCGACTGGCCGATGCCTACGACAACATCACCACCAAGGTGATCGGTGAGCAGGAGATGGCCGAGCTCGGCATGAACTCCTACCTGGCAGTGGCGCGCGGCTCCGAGAACGAAGCCATGATGGCGGTGATCGAGTACAAGGGCCACCCGGATGCCAAGCCGGTCGTGCTGGTGGGCAAGGGGCTGACCTTCGACTCGGGCGGCATCTCCATCAAGCCGGCCGATGGCATGGACGAGATGAAGTACGACATGGGGGGCGCTGCCGCCGTGCTCGGCACCCTGCACGCCCTGGCCGAACTGCAACTGCCGATCAATGTGGTCGGCGTGCTGGCCGGTTGTGAGAACATGCCCGGTGGTAACGCCTACCGCCCCGGCGACATCCTCACCTCCATGTCCGGCCAGACCATCGAGGTGCTCAACACCGACGCCGAGGGGCGCCTGGTGCTGTGCGACGCCCTCACCTATGTCGACCGCTTCGAGCCCGATACGGTGATCGACGTGGCGACCCTGACCGGCGCCTGTGTCATCGCCCTGGGTCACCACACCTCGGGCCTGCTGGCCAACCACAATCCGCTGGCCTCTGAGCTGCTCGGCGCCTCGGAGCAGGCCGGCGATCGCGCCTGGCGTCTGCCCCTGTTCGACGAGTACCAGGAGCAACTGGAGAGCCCGTTCGCCGACATGACCAACGTCGGTGGCCGCCCGGCCGGCACCATCACCGCCGCCGCGTTCCTTTCCCGCTTCACCAAGAAGTACAACTGGGCGCACCTCGACATCGCAGGCACCGCCTGGAAGAGCGGCAAGGAGAAGGGCGCCACCGGGCGACCTGTGCCCCTGCTGACCCAGTTCCTGCTGAACCGGGCCGGCGTGGACATCGAAGTCAAGGATTGAGGAATCCACCGCGATTCCCACTCACGCAAGGAAGAGGCGCCCCCTCTTCCTTGTTTCATTGATGGGCCCGCAGGAGAGAACATGAGCCACGTCACCTTCTACCTGATGCAGGACGACGACCGCGAAGCCCTGGTATGCCGGCTGATCGCCGAAACCTGGAGCGGCGGGCACATCTATTGCCTGTGCCGTGACGAGGGCGAGTCACTCGCCCTCGACGAGCGCCTGTGGCAACTGCCGGCCGATCGTTTCGTGCCGCACCAGTTGCAAGGCGAAAGTGGTCAGGCACCGGTCGAAATTGGCCATCAACCGCCACGCCGACGCTATGCCCGCCTCATCAACCTCACCGATGAGGCACCTTTGTTTGCAGGAGAGTTCGCTCAAGTGGTAGATTTTGTCCCCACTAACGAGCGCGACAAGCAGCAGGCCCGCGAGCGATACAAGGCCTATCGTCAGGCCGGGCATACGCTCGAGATGCTCGAGCCGCCTCCGGCGCCCGCCCCCTGACTGTCACCCCTTTTAGATTCTTCGGAAAACAGCGACACCATGGAAAAAACCTTCAACCACAACGCCATCGAACAGGCGCTCTACCAGCACTGGGAATCTCAGGGCTACTTCAAGCCGCACGGCGACACCAGCCAGGAATCGTTCTGCATCATGATTCCGCCGCCCAACGTCACCGGCAGCCTGCACATGGGTCATGCCTTCCAGCAGACCCTGATGGATACCCTGATCCGCTACAACCGCATGCTGGGCAAGAACACCCTGTGGCAGGCCGGTACCGACCACGCCGGTATCGCCACCCAGATGGTGGTGGAGCGCAAGATCGCCGCCGAAGAGGGCAAGACCCGTCACGACTACGGCCGTGATGCCTTCATCGACAAGATCTGGCAGTGGAAGGAGGAGTCCGGCGGCACCATCACCCGCCAGATGCGTCGTCTTGGCGACTCCGTGGACTGGGAGCGCGAGCGCTTCACCATGGATCCGGGCCTCTCCAAGGCCGTGCAGGAGGTGTTTGTGCGCCTCCACGAAGATGGCCTGATGTACCGCGGCAAGCGCTTGGTGAACTGGGATCCCAAGCTCGGCACCGCCATCTCCGATCTGGAAGTGGAAAACAAGGAAGTGAAGGGCCACATGTGGCACCTGCGCTACCCGCTGGCCAACGGCGCCAAGACCGCCGAGGGCAAGGAGTACCTGATTGTCGCCACCACCCGTCCGGAAACCATGCTCGGTGACACCGCCGTCGCCGTTAACCCGAACGACCCGCGCTATCAGGCCCTGATCGGTCAGCACATTCAACTGCCGCTGGTTAACCGCCTGATCCCCATCGTCGCCGACGAGCACGCCGACATGGAGAAGGGCACCGGCTGCGTGAAGATCACCCCGGCCCACGACTTCAACGATAACCAGGTGGGCAAGCGCCACAGCCTGCCGATGATCAACATCTTCACCCTCGACGCCCATGTGCGCGCCGAGGCCGAGGTGTTCGACAGCGAAGGCAATGCCGCCGACGTCTATGACGCCGCCCTGCCGAGCGAGTTCGCCGGTCTAGAGCGCTTCGCTGCCCGTAAGGCGATCCTGGCCAAGCTGGACGAGCTGGGCCTGCTCGAAGAGACCAAGGATCACGTGTTGCAACAGCCGTACGGCGATCGCGGCGGCGTGCCCATCGAGCCGATGCTGACCGACCAGTGGTACGTGCGCGTGGCCCCGCTGGCCAAGACCGCCATCGAGGCGGTGGAAGATGGCCGCATCCAGTTCGTGCCCAAGCAATACGAAAACATGTACTTCTCCTGGATGCGCGACATTCAGGACTGGTGTGTCTCCCGTCAACTGTGGTGGGGTCACCGCATCCCGGCCTGGTATGACGAAGCCGGCAACGTGTTTGTTGGCCGCAGCGAAGACGAAGTGCGCGCCAAGCACAATATCCCGGCAGTGACCGTGCTGCGTCAGGACGAAGACGTGCTCGATACCTGGTTCAGCTCCGCCCTGTGGACCTTCTCCACACTGGGCTGGCCGGAGAAGACCGACGCGCTCAAGACCTTCCACCCGACCGACGTGCTGATGAGCGGCTTTGACATCATCTTCTTCTGGATTGCCCGGATGATCATGATGACCATGTACTTCATCAAGGACGAAGACGGCCAGCCGCAGGTGCCGTTCAAGACGGTCTACATCACGGGCCTTATCCGCGATGAGGAAGGGCAGAAGATGTCCAAGTCCAAGGGCAACGTGCTCGATCCCCTCGACATGATCGACGGCATCTCTCTGGACGATCTGCTCGAGAAGCGCACCGGCAACATGATGCAGCCGCAGATGGCCGAGAAGATCGGCAAGCGCACCGCCAAGCAGTTCCCGGAAGGGATCGAGGCCCACGGCACCGACGCCCTGCGCTTCACCCTGGCGGCGCTGGCCTCTACCGGCCGCGACATCAACTGGGACATGAAGCGTCTCGATGGCTATCGCAACTTCTGCAACAAGCTGTGGAACGCCTCGCGCTACGTGCTGATGAACACCGAGGATCAAGACTGCGGCCTCAATGGTGGCGAGATGCAGTTCAGCCTGGCGGATCGCTGGATCCAGTCCCAGCTGCAACTGGCCGTGCGCGATTTGCGTGCCGCCCTCGATACCTACCGCTTCGATATCGCGGCCGGCGTGCTCTATGAGTTCATCTGGAACCAGTTCTGCGACTGGTATCTGGAGCTGACCAAGCCGGTGCTGTGGAACGGCTCCGAGGCCGAGCAGCGTGCCACCCGTCACACCCTGGTCAACGTCCTCGAGACCTTGCTGCGTCTGGCCCACCCCATCATCCCCTTCATCACCGAGACCATCTGGAAATCGGTGGCCCCGCTGGCCGGCATCAACGCCGACACCATCATGGTGCAGGCGTTCCCGGCGTTCGATGCCGCCAAGGTGGATGAGGCCGCACTGGCGGACCAAGAGTGGGTGAAGCAGTTCATCGTCAGCATCCGCAACATCCGCGCCGAGATGAACGTGGCCCCGAGCGTCCCGCTCGAGGTGCTGCTCGCCTGCAACGAGGTCGATGCCCAGCGCGCCGTGGCAAACGAGACCTTCCTCAAGACCCTGGCCAAGCTCGCCTCCATCCGCGTGCTGGCAGAGGGCGAAGCCGTGCCTCTTTCCGTCAAGAAGCTGGTCGGTGACACCGAGCTGATGATCCCCATGGCCGGTCTCATCGACAAAGAGGCCGAGCTGGCCCGTCTGGCCAAGGAGATCGCCAAGCTCTCCGGCGAATGCGGCCGCATCGAAGGCAAGCTCGGCAACGAGGCCTTCGTGGCCAAGGCGCCGGAAGCGGTCATCGCCAAGGAGCGCGAGAAGCTCGCCGACTATCGTGGCCAACTGACCAAGCTGGAGGCCCAGCAGCGCGATATCGCCGCGCTTTAAGCTGAACCTCGAGTGAATAAGACCCCCTATCACAGGGGGTCTTTTCATTTGGCGGAGCCGATCACACTTGCTCACCGCTACCGACGCCACAAACTCAGGTTTTACAAGCGCAACGCGGGTAAATTCATTAGAATGCGAGCGCACTGTCTTACCGGAACCATCACACCTCTATGGAATTATTGATCCTCATCGGATTGATTCTGCTCAACGGCATCTTCGCCATGTCTGAAATCGCCATCGTTACCGCCCGCAAAGCCCGACTCAGTCGACTGGCCGAAGAGGGGAGCAAGGGGGCACGCAT
The DNA here is from genome assembly GCF_014892695.1 of Aeromonas simiae. Taxonomy (NCBI): domain Bacteria; kingdom Pseudomonadati; phylum Pseudomonadota; class Gammaproteobacteria; order Aeromonadales; family Aeromonadaceae; genus Aeromonas; species Aeromonas simiae. Next base: position 330,077 of record NZ_CP040449.1, on the reverse strand, counting down.
CGCCCTGCGACTGGCAGAAGAGCCGACCAATTTTCTCTCTGCCGTGCAGATCGGCATCACCAGCATCGGCCTGCTCAACGGTATCTACGGCGAGTCGGTGCTGGCCCAGCCGTTTGCCCTCTGGCTACAGGAGTGGGGCCTCACCCCGCGCGCCAGCTCCCTGCTCGCCACCGTCTCTGTGGTGGTCGTGGTGACCTATCTCTCCATCGTCATCGGTGAGCTGGTGCCCAAGCGGCTCGGCCAGATCAGCGCCGAGCGCATCGCCTGCCTGGTGGCCCGCCCTATGTTGTGGCTGGCCATGCTGACCCGCCCCTTCGTCTGGCTGCTTTCCGCCTCGACCAATGCCAGCCTGCGCCTGCTGCGGGTGAGCCAGGATGGGGCCAACAACGTCACCGAGGAGGAGATCCACGCCATGCTGGTGGAGGGCTCCCAGGCCGGGGTGATTGAAGATCAAGAGCACGCCATGCTGCGCAACGTGTTTCGCCTGGACGAGCGTTCCCTCTCCTCGCTGATGGTGCCGCGCAGCGACATCCACTTCATCGACCTCGATCAGCCGCTCGAGGAGAACCTCCAGCGCATCACCGCCCACCAGCACAGCTACTACCCGGTGTGCGCCGGCTCGCTCTCCAACGTCATCGGCATCCTGCACGCCACCCGGGTGCTGGAGGCCTTCGTGCGCGGCGAGCCGGTCAACCTGCGCGCCATGGTACAAAGCGGCAGCCTGCTGCCCGAGACCCTGCACGGCTTTGAGCTGCTCAATCACTTTCGTACCCACCCCGAGCCGCTGGCCCTGGTGGTGGACGAATATGGCGAGTTGCAGGGGCTGGTGACCCAGCGTGACCTGCTGGAAGCCTTGGCTGGCGACTTCCCGGTCGATGCCTCCGACGAGAACTGGGTGGTGGAACGCGCCGACGGCAGCCTGCTGCTCGACGGCCTGATCCCGCTGCCCGAGCTCAAAGACAGCCTGGCCCTCGCCCGCCTGCCGGAAGAGGACAAACACCACTACCATACTCTGAGCGGTCTCATCATGTTCCTGCTGGGCCGTATTCCCAAAACCGGCGAGCAACTGACTCTTGAGCAGTGGCGGCTGGAAATCGTCGACATGGATGGCCTGCGTATCGACAAGGTACTGGCCAACCGAGCCCCCGAACACACCGAGCGGAGCGAGCAATGATCGAGCAGTTTTATCACCTGGCTCATGCGTTCATGAATCTGGATCTGGTCGCCCTTTCCGATCCCAAGCTGTCTATCATGCTGTGCGTCATGCTGGCGCTGTTCATGGTCCTGGAAAATGGTTTTCTGCCCACCGCCTTTCTGCCGGGGGACAGCCTGCTGGTGCTGACCGGCGTACTCATCTATCAGGACGTGGTCTCCTGGCTGGTGCTGCCGATGTTGATCGCCTGCTCCTTCTTCGGCACCTGGCTCGGCTACATGCAGGGGCGCTTCTTCGGCCACACTCAGCTCTACCATCGCCTGCTCTCCCACATCGACAAGCCGCACCAAGAGAAGGCCTACTACCTGCTCAACAAGTACGGCATCCTGACCCTGATCACCGCCCGCTACATCGCCTTCGTGCGCACCGTCTACCCCTGCATCGTGGGGGCGGCCGAGATCCCGCAGGGGCGCTTTCTCATCATCAATCTCATCAGCGCCATCATGTGGTGCACCCCCCTGGTGTCTTTCGGCTACTACATCAGCCACACCAAACTGGCCGAGACCTACCAAAGCCAGTTTCTGAGCTTCATCCTCTACCTGCCCATCGTGCTGCTGGTGCTGGGTCTGGGGGCCATTATCTGGCGCCAGATACGCAAGCGCGGCGACAAATAACTCAATGACGGCAGCGCGCCGGCGAGCAGAAAAAAAAGCCGCCGGCGCTCTTGTTTTCCCCCTGCAAAAATGAGTGAATCTAGCGCCCTTTTTCGATGGGCAAGCGCCCGTCGTGCTGTCAGGAGTCGTTGTATGGGGTTCTCGTTGCGTGTCTTTGGTGTGTTGGGGCTGTTGACCGGCGCCCTCCTGTTTACCCCGGCCTCCCAGGCCAAGTCTGCCAGCCCCGGCGTCATGTCCGGCAACGCCCTGGTGATCGATGTCGCCACCGGGCGCACCCTGTACCAGAAGAATCCCAACCAAGTGCGTCCCATCGCCTCCATCACCAAGCTGATGACGGCCGTCGTGGTGCTTGAAGCGCGCCAGAGCCTGGGGCAGACCCTGACCATCGACGACAACGATCGCGATCGCATCAAGAGCACCCACTCCCGTATCCAGATGGGCACCAAGGTGAGTCGCCGCGATGCGCTGCATCTGGCACTGATGTCCTCCGAGAATCGCATGGCCTCGGCACTGGCCCGCCACTATCCGGGCGGCAAGGCAGCCTTCGTGCGCGCCATGAACCAGAAGGCGCGCCAGCTCGGCATGCGCAACACCCGCTTCGTCGATTCGACCGGGCTCTCTACCCGCAACGTCTCCACCGCCCGCGATCTCGCCAAGCTGGTGGCCGTCGCCTATCGCCAGCCGCTGATCCGCCAGTTCACCCAGGATCCGAACCGCGAGATGCGCTTCGCCAAGCCGAGCTACAGCCTGATGTTCAACAACACCAACCCGCTGGTGAAGAACCCTGACTGGAGCGTTCGTCTCTCCAAGACCGGTTACACCAACGAAGCGGGCCGTTGCCTGGTGATGCGCGCCAAACCCGGCAGCCGTGAGCTGGCCATCATACTGCTCAACGCCCAAGGCAAGCGCACCCCGGTGGGGGATGCGAACCGCATTCGCAAGTGGCTCAGTAGCTGATGCCAAATAAAGAAGGGCCCCATCGGGGCCCTTCTTTATTGCACGCCGTCACTCAGTGATGACGGTGTTTCTTGTTCTTCTTATGTTTCTTGTGCTTATTGTGGTGGTAATGATGGTTATCACCGCGACTGTCATGACCATCACCGGTCTTGGCACCGATCGCCGCCCCGGTCGCACCACCGACCCCGGCACCGATCAGCTGACCATTGTCGCCCCCCACGCTCTTACCGAGGGCAGCACCACTCAACGCCCCCACGGCGCCACCGATGGCCGCTTCATTCTTGTTGCCGCGATCGGCCCCGACACTGCCCCCGGCAGCCCCACCAACGGCAGCACCGATCAGGGCGCCAGTATCACCACCCAGCTCTTTGCCGATGACCGCCCCAGCGGCACCACCGGCCCCCCCTCCAAGCACAGTTCCCAGAGTTTCCGACGCCATCGCCGGTACGCTACCAAGCAGCATGGTCAGGGCAAGGCAAGTGAATCTACGCATATCTCTTCCATTGGGTTGATATCTCGCATGTCACTATACAAAGGCCCCTTAGTTTAGGAATGGCCACTATGATGCCAAGCGAGGCCGAGACGGTGTGGTTTTATATATAAATTTGATTTAATTGAATTTTTTGTTTATCAATGGTGGGACTTTTCCGACAACTCTTGTCGGTTATTGCTCCTTTCGGGTCTGACGGTGGTATGCCGGGCATCCCGGAAGGTGTAGTCTGAACGCCGTGCCGACCCTTCGGCACCACCCTAGCCACCAACTTGCAAGGAGTTGTCATGAGCAATGCGTTTATCGACCAGATCACTCATCGTCGTACCATCTATGCACTGGGTGATAAGGTCTCCCACACTCCGGAGCAGCTCACTGCGCTGATCCAGGAAGCCGTCCGCCAGAGCCCTTCCGCATTCAACTCCCAGAGCTCCCGCGTCGTCATCCTGTTTGGTGAGCACCACCACAAGCTGTGGGATATCGTCAAGGCCGAGCTCAAGAAGCTCGTACCGGCCGAGGCCTATGCGCAGAGTGAAAACAAGGTTAACGGCTGTTTCCGTGCCGGTTTTGCCACCGTTCTCTTCTTCGAAGATCAGGACGTCGTCAAGGATCTGCAAGCCAAGTTCGCCTCCTATGCAGACAACTTCCCGATCTGGAGTGAGCACTCCACCGGGATCGCCCAGTTCGCGGTCTGGACTGCCCTGGCTCAAGAGCAGCTCGGCGCCTCCTTGCAGCACTACAACCCCATCATCGACGAGGCGGTTCGCCAGGCCTGGAATCTGCCGGAAAGCTGGCGTCTGCGCGCCCAGATGCCGTTTGGCAGCATCGAGCAGCCGGCTGGCGAGAAACCCTTCATGGATGACGCCGCACGTTTTCGCGTCTTCAAGTAATGCCCGTGCCCCGTACCGGGGCCGGTCATGCAGCAACGGCCGCGCACCTGCGCGGCCGTTTTCTTCCCCTGCCTTGCCGCCCCTTCGCCATCGGCGTAGGGTAAACATCGACGATCCCGCCCGAGGAGCTCCCCATGAAACACGTGTTGCCACTGCTGCCCTTGCTGCTCGCCGGATGCAGCAGCGCCCCGGATGAGGCAGGCAAGCCCACGCCCTCACTGGGTATGGCCAATCCGGCCTCGGTCTACTGCTTCGATATCGGGGGCAAGCTGGAGCTGCGCGATGAGCCGGCTGGCGTCACCGGCTACTGCCACCTCTCCGATGGCCGGGTGGTGGAGGAGTGGACCCTCTACCACGCCGAGCACGGCAGCCCGCAGTAACCCTGCAAGGCGGTAACCACAGAGCGGGAGTCCATGGGCTCCCACTCTTCTTGCTGAGGTATCGGCTCAATCGGCCAGAGCGGCCGCCAGATCGGCGATAAGATCGTCGGCATCCTCCACCCCGATGCTAAGGCGGATGAGATCGTCGCTGACGCCGGCCGCGCCACGGCTGGCCGCATCCATGGCGGCATGGGTGGTGCTGGCCGGGTGGCAAGCCAGACTCTCGAGATCGCCGAGGCTCACCGCCTGGGTAAACAGGCTCAGCCGATCGAGAAAGCGCGCCGCGCGATCAAAGCCCCCCTCAAGCTCGATGCTCACCATGCCGCCGAAGCCGCTCGCCACCGCGCCCAGCGTCTCGTGGCCGGGATGACCAGAAAGACCGGGGTAGATGACGCGCTGCACGACCGGGTGCTCCGCGAGAAACGCCGCCACCTTGCCGGCATTGTGCAGATGGGCATCCATGCGCAGGGGCAGGGTTTTGACCCCCCGTTGCAGCAGGTAGGCCTCCTGCGGGCCGATGGGGGAGCCGATGTGCTTGAGCGCCACGGTGCGCACCTGGCTCATCAGGGCCGCGCCCCCCGCCACCACCCCGGCGATGATGTCGCCGTGGCCGCCCAAGTACTTGGTGCCGCTGTGCATCACCAGATCGACCCCCAGCTCGAGCGGTCGCAGCAGATAGGGCGTCAGGAAGGTGTTGTCGCACACCGTGATGGCCCCAACCCGCCGGGCCGCCTCCACCACCAGCCGCGGATCGATCACCTTGAGGGTCGGGTTGGTGAGCGTCTCGAACAGCACCAGCTTGGTGCCGGGCTTGAGGTTGGCATGCAGCTCCCGATCGCTCTCGTAACCGGTCACCGTGACCCCAGCGCGGCTGAAGGTCTGCTTGAGGAAGGCCTCAGTGCCGCCGTAGAGCGGGCCTATGTAGGCGATCTCATCCCCCTGGCTGGTCAGGGCATAGAGAATGGCGCTCACCGCCGCCATGCCGCTCGCCACCACCAGCGCCTCGTCAGCCCCCTCCAGCGCTGCCAGTTTCTGCTCCAGCTCGGCGGTGGTCGGGTTGGCAAAGCGACTGTAGATGAAACCCGGGTTCTGGCCGCTAAAGCGGGCACGCCCCTCTTCGGCGGTGAAGTAGCTGAAGGTGCTGCTCTGGTAGAGCGGGGTGGTCAGTGCCCCGGTCTGGGGATCGAGGCGCTGACCGCTGTGTACGCTCATGGTCTTGAATTTCATGGTGTGGCTCCGAGGCTGACTGCCCCAAGCGGGGCCCGTTCTGATTGGGTGATATTACGATTCGAAATAAGAACCAGGAAACAACAAAAAATTCTTGGTTATAAGGCGTTAAAAAATTAAATTTCGTTCATTCAGCAAACTGCCGTTCATTAACGTCTCCTAAAAAGCATGATTCGCTCCCCCTCTCCCGTCCCCAGATCTGACGCGATAGTGCCAAAGAACAAACGTGGGTCCGAGGAGCAAGAAAGACAAAGAGCCCGTGATACACGGGCTCTTTGTTGCATCGAGATCCTGTTCTCACATCAGGATCCATCGCTGTGCAATTGGGATTGCTGATAGTTCTCCAGACCGATGCGATCGATGAGATCGAGCTGGGTCTCGAGCCAGTCGACATGCTCCTCTTCATCTTCGAGGATCTCCCGCAGCAGATCCCGGCTGATGTAATCTTGGATCGACTCGGCATAGTGGATCCCAGCCTTGAGATCCGGAATCGCCGCCAACTCGAGTTCGAGATCGCAGCGCAGCATCTCCTCCACATTCTCGCCGATACACAGCTTGCCGAGATCCTGCAGATTCGGCAGCCCCTCGAGAAACAGGATCCGCTTGACCAGCTCGTCGGCGTGCTTCATCTCGTCGATCGACTCGTGGTACTCCTTGTGACCAAGGCGCTTGAGCCCCCAGTCATCGAACATGCGGGCGTGCAGGAAATACTGGTTGATGGCGATCAGCTCGTTGCCAAGCGCCTTGTTGAGGTGAGTAATGATCTTGGTGTCGCCTTTCATGGATAACCCTCCCTGTCCATCCGACAAAGGATAGACAAGAAAGATGACCGCAGCGGATCAGGCGACTTCGTAATAGCGCGGCGGCTGGTCGAGTTCGCTGCGGATGATCTCTTGGGCCATGCGCACACACTTGCCACACTGGGAGCCGACCTCAAGCGCCTGCTTCAACTGGCGAAAATCATCCTTACCCGACTGAACGGCTTGGCGGATCTGGGTATCGGTGATGCCACGGCAAAGGCAGACGTACATGCTGGATGACCTCGATGGGGATGGAACAGCAAAAATGTAAATGAGAATGGTTAGCCACTCAAATAACGTTTAGGCATAAGTTGCTTGTCTCCCCCCTTCCCCTTGGGGAGAATGCGCTCAACACGGAGGATCCCATGCTGAAGAAACTGTTCACCGCCTTGTTTGGCTCCACAGCCAGCCCCCAAGCCCCGCAGGTAACCCCGACCGAGTACCAAGGCTACCTCATCTATCCCGAGCCCATGCCCGAGGGGGGACAGTTCCGTCTGGCTGGCCGCATCACCCGCGAGATCGAAGGTGAACTCAAGGAGCACCGCTTCATCCGCTCCGATCTCTTCGCCAACCCGAACGATGCCAGCGACTTCATGCTACGCAAGGCACAGACCTTTATCGACCAGACCGGGGACAAGATGTTCGAGCCGCGCCCAGGTCGCGGTGCATGACCCTGCGCCAGCAGCTGCGCCAAAGTGGTGAACGCCGCCTCGTCTGGCTCGAGGGGGATGAGCCGGAGTGCATCGCCCGCACCGAGTCGTGGTTGTGGGGCGAGATCTTCTGGCTGGGGGAAGGGCCTGCCTGCCATGGGCCGCTGCCGGCGGCCAAGGCGCTGCGTCGCCTCGGCCAGGAGTGCGACACCCTGGTGTTCAACGCCTTCAGCGGCTTTCATCCCGATGCCTTCGGCGCTCTGGCCGGCACTCTGCGCGCAGGTGGCCTGCTGATCCTGCTCTCGCCGCCACGGGAGCGCTGGCCGGCCTTCGCCGATCCGGATCGACTGCGTCTCGTGGCCGATCCAATTGATCTGCCGCGCTGCGGTCGCGGCTTTGTACAGCGACTTGCTGCATTGCTACCGGGGGATCCGGCTCTGGATCTACAACCCGCGCCGGCCGGCGATCCTTGGTTGCCGCTTGGCGATCAACACCGCTATACGGCGGATCAGGCCGCCGCCATCGCGGCGATCCGACAGGTGCTGCGCGGCCACCGCAAGCGGCCGCTGGTCTTGAGCGCCGATCGCGGCAGAGGCAAGAGCAGCGCATTGGGGCTGGCGGCACGGGCGCTGTTGGATGAGGATCCGTCGCTGCGGATCGGGGTGACGGCCCCCGCGCGCGCCACGGTTGATCCGCTCTTTGCCCACGCCGAGGCGGATCCCCGCCTATCGTTCTTCAGTCCGGATCACCTGCTCGACGAGCCCCGCGAGCTGGATCTGCTGCTGGTGGATGAGGCTGCCGCCATCCCTGCCGCCCTGCTGGAGGGGCTGCTCGGCCACTACCACCGCATCGTCTTTGCCACCACAGAGCATGGATATGAAGGCACCGGGCGCGGCTTTCACCTGCGCTTCAAACGCACCCTGGAGCGGCGTACCCCGGGCTGGCGCGAGCTGCACATGGACGACCCCGTGCGCTGGAGCCGGCGCGATCCGCTAGAGCCCCTGGTGCACCGCCTGCTGGCGCTCGACGCCACCCCAGCCGAGCCGACCCTAAGCACCGCCCCTGCGTGGCGCCGCATCAGTGCCACGGCACTGGCCGGTGACGAGCCCCTGCTCAACCAGGTATTCGGCCTGCTGGTGCTGGCCCACTACCAAACCAAACCGAGCGACCTGCGCACCCTGCTGGAAGCGCCGGATCTCGACATCCACCTGCTCGAGTCGGGCAGCAGCCTGCTCGGTGTGGCCCTGGTGGCCCATGAGGGGCCCATCGAGGGGGAGCTGGCCCAGGCCATCTGGGCCGGCCGACGCCGGCCTCGCGGCCAACTGTTGCCCCAGTCGCTGCTCGCCCACGCCGGATTTAGAAGCGCCGGAGAGCGCCGCTATGCCCGTATCATGCGCATCGCCATCCACCCCGTGCTGCACCGCCGCGGTCTGGGCCATACCCTGCTTGGTGCCCTGCGCGCTCACTACCACGCCGAGGGATTTGACTACCTCGGCACTGCCTTCTCAGCCGGTGAGGATCTGCTGCCGTTCTGGCGCGCCGCCGGTTTCTCGACCGTGCGCATCGGCTTGCAGCGGGACGCCGCGAGCGGCAGCCACGCGGTATTGATGCTGAACCCACTGTGGGAAGGGGTGGCCACTGAGCTGAACGAATGGCAGCGCCGCTTCCTGCTCACCCTGCCGGCCCAACTGGCCGGTGAGCTGCGCGCCATGGCGCCAAGTCAGCTCGCCTGGTGCCTGCCCGAGCACGTTAACGTGCCCGCCCTCGAGCCATGGGAGTGTGATGAACTGACCTGCTTTGCCCACCACCACAAACCCTTCGAGCTGTGTCAGGAAGCGCTACAGCGCTGGCTGCTCATCCATGCCGGTGAGCTGCATCGCTGGCCACCGGAGCAGCAGGCTCTGCTGATCGGTGCCATCTGGCAATACACCCCGTGGGAGACCTTGGCCCGGCGCCACCGCCTCGCCGGCAAGCCGGCACTGCTGACCCGGCTGCGCCAAATCATCGCGATGAGACTGGCTTGAATCCATCCCTTTAGCTCGGCTATCACATTGTTAAAAAAGCCTTTTTCTGACCCGAATCACAACTTACCGATACTCCGCTGGTCGAATCTCACCCGCTGCCGATAATCCGGTAAGTAGCGAAGCGACCGTCCACGGCGGTCGTGTAGTCAAGGATATGGTTGTTAGGGAGTGAGCATGAGTGAGAAAGGGAGCGGGATGCAGAGCGCGATCCTGACCGAAAGCGGCACCAATGAACTCGAGATCATCGAGTTCCACCTGCACAAACAGATGCCGGATGGCAGCAGCAAGACCGCCTACTACGGTATCAACGTCGCCAAGGTGCGCGAGGTGATCCGGGTGCCGGAGACCACCGATTACCCCAATGCCCAACCCCACATGGTGGGGGTCTTCTCCTTGCGTGATCGCCTGATCCCCATGGTGGATCTGGCCGGCTGGCTGCGGGTCAAGACCCGGCCGGATCAAGCCGGCAAGGTGGTGATCGTCACCGACTTCAACAACATGGCCAACGGCTTTCTGGTCGATAGCGTGAGCCGGATCCACCGAGTATCGTGGGAGGACGTGGAGTCCCCCAGCCAGTTTCTGGAGGCCGGAGAGAACGACTGTGTGGTGGCGGTGGTGCGCCGTGACGGCAACATCATCATGATCCTCGACTTCGAGAAGATCGTCGCCACCATCAACCCCGAACTCAGCATGGAGAAGTACGACGTCACCCAGGATCGGCGAGTCGCCTTCAACGATCGCATCGTGGCCCAGCGCGAGTCCAGAACCATACTGGTGGTCGATGACTCGGCCTTCATCCGCAAGTTGATCGAAAACACCCTGAGCACCGCCGGCTATCACGTCATCACCGCCAAGGACGGGGGCGACGCCCTGGAGATGCTGACCGACATCGAGGAGCATTCGCGGGCCGAGAACCAGCCGGTCAACACCTTCCTCAACGCCCTAGTGAGCGACGTGGAGATGCCGCGCATGGATGGCATGCACCTGCTCAAACGCCTGCGCGACAACCCGCTTTTCACCGCGCTGCCGATCGTGATGTTCTCGTCGCTGATGAGCGATGATAACCGCGCCAAGGCGCTGCAACTGGGGGCCAATGACACCATCACCAAGCCCGAACTGGGGCGCATGGTGGGGATGATCGACAGGATGGTAGGAATAGCCGAATGAAACCCTGAACGAATTCAGGTTATTAGAGCGACGATACCATATCCAGCGTTGCATTATCAGTCTTGCCGGGCGCGGTTTTCTGGCTAGACTGTGGTAAACCGGAGGCCATGAAAAACCGCCGGTTTTTTTGTGCCTGCCAACTACCAAACAGTTGAAAGGACCACGCAATGCGTATCGAAGAAGACCTGAAGCTCGGTTTCAAGGACGTTCTGTTCCGCCCCAAGCGCTCCACCCTCAAGAGTCGCTCTCAGGTCAATCTGACCCGCCAGTTCACCTTTAAACACTCCGGTACCCAGTGGCAGGGGGTGCCCGTGATCGCCGCCAACATGGACACGGTCGGCAGCTTCGCCATGGCCCGCGCCCTGGCCGGTTTCGAGATGTTGACCGCAGTGCACAAGCACTACAGCCTGGAGCAGTGGCAGCAGTTCGTGGCCCACAGCGACGAGTCGGTGCTGCGCCACGTCATGGTCTCTACCGGCACCTCGGAGGGGGATTTCACCAAGACCCGCGAAATCCTGGCCCTCTCCCCGGCGCTGCGCTTTATCTGCATCGACGTGGCCAACGGCTATGCCGAGCCCTTCGTCGCCTTCGTGAGCAAGATGCGCGAGGCCTGCCCTAACCACGTTATCGTGGCTGGCAACGTGGTGACCGGCGAGATGGTCGAGGAGCTGATCCTGGAGGGGGCCGACATCGTCAAGGTGGGCATAGGCCCCGGCTCGGTCTGCACCACCCGAGTCAAGACCGGGGTCGGCTACCCGCAGCTCTCCGCCATCATAGAGTGCGCCGACGCAGCCCACGGCCTCGGCGGCCAGATCATCGGCGACGGTGGCTGCACCTGCCCGGGCGATGTAGCCAAAGCCTTCGGTGGCGGCGCTGACTTCGTGATGCTGGGGGGCATGTTGGCCGCCCATGAGGAGTGCGGCGGCGAGCTGGTCGAGGTGGAAGGGGCCCCCTTCATGAAGTTCTACGGCATGAGCTCGTCGAGCGCGATGGACAAGCATGCCGGCGGCGTCGCCGGCTACCGCGCCTCCGAGGGGAAGACTGTGCTGCTCCCTTACCGTGGCCCAGTCGAGAACACGGTGCGCGACATCCTGGGTGGGGTGCGCTCCACCTGCACCTATGTGGGGGCGGCCCAGCTCAAGGAGCTGACCAAGCGCACCACCTTCATCCGGGTGCGCGAGCAAGAGAACAACGTCTACGGCAAGGAGTAACCCCGTAGAGTGACCCTGACCGGCGTGCTACCCTGCACGCCGGTTTTTTATTACCCGGGAGAGCCCATGCCCTTTGCCTTCGACATCTTCTGTACCGTGGTCGACAACTTCGGCGATATCGGCGTCACCTGGCGGCTGGCGCGCCAGTTGCACGACGAGGGGCATGGCCCGGTGCGCCTGTGGGTCGACGATCTGACGAGTTTTTCCCGCATCTGCCCGGCCATCGATCCGGCGCGCGAGACCCAGTGCGAGCAGGGGATCACCATACAGCACTGGCACGCCGAGGCCGATCGCGAGCCGGCCCGCGTGGTCATCGAGGCATTCGCCTGCGAGCTGCCCGCCCCCTACAAGGCGCGCATGCAGGCCATGAGCCCTCCACCAGCCTGGATCAACCTCGAATACCTCTCGGCTGAGGCCTGGGTCGAGGGGTGCCATGCCCTCCCCTCGCCCCAGGGGCGGCTCAACAAATACTTCTTCTTTCCGGGCTTTACCGAGCGCACAGGGGGCCTGCTCTGCGAGCGGGATCTACTGGCGCAGCGCGCTGCCTGGCAGGCGGATCAGGCGGGCCTTGCCGCCTACTGGGCGAGCCTGGGTCTTGCGCCCTCCGCGCCGGGGGAGCTTCGCATCAGCCTGTTTGCCTACGAAAGCGCGGCCGTGGCGTCACTGATCGATGCATGGCGACAGGGCCCACACCAGGTCACCCTGCTGGTTCCGGTCGGACGCGCCCTGCCCCAAGTGCTGGCCGCACTCGGGATCGAGGCGGCCCAACCGGGCGATCGCATCCAAGATGGGGCGCTCACGGTCGCCGTGCTGCCGATGACCGATCAGGCCGGCTACGATCGCCTGCTCTGGTCGTGCGATCTCAATATCGTGCGCGGCGAAGACTCCTTCGTGCGCGCCCAGTGGGCCGCCCGCCCCTTCCTCTGGCACATCTACCCGCAGGAGGAGGATTACCACCTGGTCAAGCTGGAGGCCTTCCTCGCGCGCTATCTGGCTCCGCTGCCGGCGCCCCAAGCCAGCTGGGTGCAGGCCATGATGCTGGCTCTTAACCAGGGGGAATCGTGCAAGGATCTCTGGCAAAAATGGGAGCAATACCGGGAAATCTGGGGCGAACATGCCACACAATGGCCCCGAGACCTGATCGCCGGCGGCGATCTCGTCACTCGGTTAGTGAAATTTTTGGAAACGAAGATATAATCTGGCAGTTTTTATCCGTCCGTTTCACGAACAGGAAATTTTTTACATGAAAACCGCACAGGAAATCCGCGCTGGTAACGTGGTCATGGTCGGCACCGAGCCCATGGTGGTTCAGAAGACCGAGTTCAACAAATCCGGCCGTAACGCCGCCGTGGTTAAGATGAAGCTGAAGGGTCTGCTGACCGGCAGCGCCGCCGAGCCCGTCTTCAAGGCTGACGAGAAGATGGAAGTGGTCATGCTGGAGCGCAAGGAGTGCACCTACTCCTACTTCGCCGATCCCATGTATGTCTTCATGGACACTGACTACAACCAGTACGACGTGGAGAAGGACAACCTGGGCGACGTGCTGAACTACCTGGTAGACGGCATGGAAGACCCCTGCGAAGTGACCTTCTACAACGAGAAGGCCATCTCCGTCGAACTGCCGACCACCATCGTACGTGAAGTTGAGTACACCGAGCCGGCCGCCCGTGGCGACACCTCCGGCAAGGTCACCAAGCCGGCCCGTCTGGTTGGTACTGGCTTCGAGCTGTCTGTTGCCGCCTTCGTGGAAATCGGTGACAAGATCGAAATCGACACCCGTACCGGTGAGTTCAAGCGTCGCATCTCCTGATGCGGGTTTGACCCCAGTCGATAAAAAAGCGAGCCACCGGCTCGCTTTTTTGTTGCCCGTTGAGTGCCCACGCCAAACCTTCTCCCCCTCCTCCCCGCAGCCCGAATCGATAACCCCGGTAGCAAGAGAAGCCCGGGGCAATAAAAGCATCGCGCTATCGGGCCAAGCTCAAGAAGATCGGATCATGGCCGCTATAGGATGCGCTGGAGGACCCCATGCCCTTTCATCTCTTTCTGCTTCTGACTCTGTTGCTCAACACGGCGCAGGCCGCCGATACGCCCTCCGACGCCGAGAGCACGGCCCCCGCCGCCCCTTCCGCCGCCAGCGGCAGCGAACCTGCGCCGACCAATGCCCCCTCCGGCGCCGAGAGCACGGCCCCTGCCACGCCTTCCGCCGCCAGCGGCAGCGAACCTGCGCCGGCCAATGCCCCCTCCGGCGCCGAGAACACGGCCCCTGCCCCCCCTTCTGCCGCCAGCGGCAGCGAACCTGCGCTGGCCAATGCCCCCTCCGGCGCCGAGAACACGGCCCCTGCCTCCCCTTCCGCCGCCAGCGGCAGCGAACCCGCGCCAACCAATGCCCCCTCCGGCGCCGAGAGCACAGCCCCTGCCGATGACGAAGAGGGCGACGCCGCAGGGAACGAAGCGGCCCCTCCCAGCGCCCCGGTGCCCCCTTTGCCAGCCACTCCGGATGATCGCACGCTGCGCCAGGACTGGCTGCGCACCCCGGTCAGCAAGCAGCTTGAGCAAGATCAGGTGCTGTTTGCCGAGCACAGGGGGGAGCACTACCTGGGCCTGGTGCTACTGCTGCCCGAGTGGCAGGGCAGTGCCACCCTGTGGCAACTCTCCCCCGCCCTCACCACCATGGGGTTCGACACCCTGCTGCTGCTGCCCCACTCCAAGCAGGGGGCCCTCAATCCGGCCGACGAGAAAAAGAGCAAGCTGCGCGATGATTTCCGCCACTACCTGAGCGATCGGATCACCCGCCTGAGCGAGGCCAAGCTGCAAGAGGGGGGCTTTCGCCTGATCCTGGCCCAGGGCTCGGCCGCCGCCTGGGTCAGTAACCTCATCGCCAGCGAGCAGCTACCGGCCCCCGACGCCTTGGTGCTGCTCGATGCCGCCTTCCCCGACTCCGCCGCCAACCTGGTGCTGGCACGCGATGTGGTTCGGGCCCCTACCCCCGTACTGGATCTCTACCGGGAGGAGGGCTCACTCTGGTCACGCTCGGCCGCCGAGGCCCGCCGCATCGAGAGCAAGCGCAGCAGCAAGCTCGATTATCGCCCCTACGCCCTAGCCGACACGGAGGAGATCCCGGGCCAGTTGCAGGGGTGGCTGCATCACCTCGGCTGGCTCTGAGGCCCCCTCCTTGGCATGATGGAGCCTCACCCCAAGGAGGCTCCATGCAGATCGTCTTTCTCGACCGCGACACCCTGGCACCCTCGGTGCGGCTCGGCCGCCCCGCCTGCGCCCACACCTGGATCGAATACCCGACCACGACGCCGGCTCAGGTGGTCGAACGGCTGCAAGGGGCCAGCGTGGCCATCGTCAACAAGGTGCGGCTCGGCGCCGCCGAACTGGCCGCCTTGCCTGCGCTACGGCTGATCGTGCTGGCCGCCACGGGATCTGACAATGTCGATCTGGCGGCCTGCCGCGAGCGCGGCATCCGGGTCTGTAACGTGCAGGGTTACGCCGGCCCCTCGGTACCCGAGCATGCCCTGGCCCTGATGCTGGCGCTGGCGCGCAACCTCAAGGGATGGCAGCTTTCGCTGGCCGCCGGCCGCTGGCAGGAGAGCGGCCGCTTCTGCTTCTTCGATCACGGCATCATGGATCTGGCAGGACGCCAGCTCGGCATCATAGGGCGCGGTACCATAGGCCGGGATCTGGGTCGCCGAGCCGAGGCGCTCGGCCTAACCGTGCGCTACGCCACCAGCTTGCGTGGCGGCGAGCCGACCCCGGATCGCCTGCCGCTTGGCGAACTGCTGCAAAGCTCGGACATCCTCAGCCTGCACTGCCCGCTCACCGAGCAGACCCGCCACCTCATCGGCGCCGCCGAGTTGGCCGCCATGAAGCCGGGCGCCCTGCTGATCAACGTGGGGCGAGGCGGGCTGGTCGACGAGCAGGCGCTGCTGGCGGCACTGCGCAGTGGCCACCTCGGCGGTGCCGGCTTCGATGTGGCCAGCCAGGAGCCGCCCCCGGCGGATCACCCGCTGATGCAGGCGCTCGCCCTGCCCAACTTCATCCTCACCCCTCATGTGGCCTGGGCCAGCGCCGGCGCCATGCAGCGCCTCGCCGATCAGGTCATCGAGAACATCGACGCCTTCACCGCCGGCACGCCACTGCGCCAGCTAGTGTGAAGGGATAAAAAAAGACCACCCTGGGGTGGTCTTTTTCGTGGTGGACGGGCGTCTAGCGAATACCGCGCACCTCGCGGATCATCTCCCATGCGCTCTGGATCTCCTGAGCCTTCTGCTTGGCCATCTCCATCATCTCGGGGGGCAGCCCCTTCGCGGCCAGCTTGTCCGGGTGGTGTTTGGCCATCTCCTTGCGGTAGGCCTTCTTGACCTCCTGATCCGAATCGCCCTCACTCACCCCGAGCAACTGGTAGGCATCTTTGAGCCGATCGCGCGGCGGCTCGCGGCTGGCCTGTTGGCCGCCCCACCCCTGCTGCTGGCTACCGCTACGGGATCCACCGTCCCGGTAGAAGTGCATCTGCGCCTCCGCCATGGCCAGGATCCGCTCCAGCTCGAAGCGGCTAAAGCCGAGCTCTTCGGCCACGATCTGCAAGATCTGGCGCTCCTCAGGCGGCACCTTGCCGTCGGCGAAGGCGGCCTGCAACTGCACCTCGAGGAAGAAGCGCAGGATGTCGCGCTGCCCCATGCAGGCCTCGCGAAACTCAGCCAGGGTGGCGCGCAGGGGGAAGTCCCCCGCCTTGCCCTGACGAAAGGAGTCCTGGGCGCGGGCGCGCAGATCACCGGTCAGGCGCATCCGATCCATCAGGTTGGAGGCGACCCGGATCTCGCTCTCGGTCACCTGGCCGCTCGCCTTGGCGATGTGCCCCATCACCGCGAAAGTGGCGTGGAAGAAGATGGCCTGTTGCTGCTCGGAAGGGCGGCGGCGAAAGCCCGCCTGCAACCCCATGCCGGTGTCGAAGCGATGGCCGATCCACAGGCCGATCACCAGACCGAAGACATTGCCGAGCAGAAAACCAAAGAAGGCGCCGAGCACCTTGCCCCAGATACGCATGAGAAGTTACCTCGCGGCCCCACGGGCCCGCAGTTCGCTGTCGAGTTGGGCCAGCCGCTCGGGCGTGCCAATATCGCGCCAATCCCCTTTCAGGTGGCTGCCACCGACCCGGCCATCCGCCATCCATTCGCGCAGCAGCGGCGCCAGCTTGCGCGCCCCCGGCGCCAGACCGGCAAAGGCGGCCGGGTGATAGAGTGCAACTCCGCTGAAGGTAAGACCGGGTCGGTCAATGACCCGCTCTCCCAACAACGAGAAGTCGCCGTGCGGATGTTGGGGCGGGTTGTCCACCAGCCAGAGGTGGGCCAAATCCTCACCCAGCGGCTGGTGGATGAGGGGGGCATAATCCAGATCGAGCCAGGTATCGCCGTTGAGCACCAGAAACGGCGCGTCGCCAAGCAGGGGCAGGGCCTGCACTATGCCGCCGGCAGTTTCCAGCGCGCTTGGCTCTGCCGACCATGCAATGCGAACCCCGAGGGCTGCGCCATCCCCAAGCGCCTCGACCAGCTTGTGGCCAAGCCAAGCGTGGTTGATGACCAGCTCAGTGATGCCGGCCGAGCGCAGCCGTTCGATGTGGTGCACGATGAGGGGTTTGCCGCCCACCGCCAGCAGCGGCTTGGGCAGGCTATCGGTGAGCGGGCGCATCCGCTCGCCGCGCCCGGCCGCCAGGATCATCGCCTTCATGGGCGCGCCTCCGGCAAGGCCGGCAACACGCGGCGCGTGAGCCAGTGACCGAACTCGACCAGCTCGCCATAGCGCTCACACACCTCGACCACATAATCGAGGGTGCGCGGGATGTCCTTGAGGTAGCCGGACTTGCCGTCTCTGTGGTGCAGCCTGGCGAAGATGCCGGCCGCCTTGAGGTGGCGCTGCATGCCGGTGAGATCGGCTTGGCGGCGGAAGGTAGCGTAGTCGGTCGCCCCGAGCAGACCGGCCTGCCCCAATACCGAGAAGCCTTGCTGCATCCCCTCTTCGATCACCGCATCCGGCCAGCGCACGTAGCAGTCTTTAAGCAGGGAGACCAGATCGTAGGTAACCGGCCCCAGCACCATGTCCTGAAAGTCGATCACCGCCAGCTCGCCCTGCGCCGACTCGCCATACACCATCAGGTTGCGGCTGTGAAAGTCGCGGTGCATGACCCCTTGCACCTGCGCCAGGTTGTTGGCGGTGAGCTGCGCAAAGGTGCGGGCCAGCAGGGCCTGCTCCTCCTCCGACAGCGTCAACCCCAGGTGATGGCCGAGCAACCACTCCGGCAAAATGGCGTTCTCACGAGCCATGAAGGGCCCATCGAAGGGCTCGAGTTCGAGATCGACCTGCGCCAGGGCCGGCAGCAGGTCGATGGCGCGCCCATACCAGCTCCCCACGTTCTCTTCATTCAGCACACTGAGCAGCGCGGTGTCGCCAAGATCTGTCACGCACAGCAAGCCCTGCTCGTAGTCGACCCCCTTCACCTCGGGCGCCCGCACGCCGGCGGCCGCCAATGCCGCGGCATTGCGGACAAATTCACGGTTTTTTTCGGTACTTGGCGGGGCATCCACCCAGATGAGGCCGGCGCCGCGATAGTAGCGGCGAAAGCTGGCATCGCCAGAGATGAGGGTGAGCGTCAGGGCATCATCCGCCACCTGTTGGCGGGCCCATAAGGTGAGCAAAACTGCGCGATCATGCATGGGAACTAGAACCAGAATGGGCGGCCTCAGCGGGAGGTTAGCCCTGGCCGTCGGAATGCTTTATGATTGCCGGCTAACATAAAGCAATGACATGCAATGTCAACTCAGCCAATCCTGTCGTAAAATGCGTGTCTTGTTTAGGCTGTCACCATTCGAATTTCGAGTCTTCATCTCATGACCAAACGGACTGCGGGCATCACCGGCCCCCTTGCACTGACTCTGGGATTGGTTCCCGTGCTTGCCCCGACTGCGGGATGGGCCGCCTCCCTGCCGACCCCGCCGGCCACCGGTATGCTGGACGGCCTCTGCTACGACTATGTGCCCAAGGTCGAGAAGACACCGACCGGGGTGGACGCCAACGCGCTACCAGTCGAGGTCGATGCCGACCGACTGGAGGCCAAACAGGGCGGCACCGCCGTCTATCAAGGCGACGTCAAGGTGCGCCAGGGCGTGCGCAAGTTTGACTCTGACTATGCCCAGCTCGACCAGCAGACCAAAGACGTGATTGCCATCGGCAACATCTATTACAACGATGGCCAGATCACCGTCACCAGCGACAAGACGCTGAAGTCCAACCTGGACACCAAGAACTCCGAGCTGGAAGAGGGCAAGTACCAGGTACACGGCTCGCCAGTGCGTGGCTCTGCCCAGCGGGTCACCATGACCAACAACAACCAGAACATCACCTTGGAAGGGGCCCAGTACACCACCTGCCCACCGGGCCAGGAGGTGTGGACCCTCAAGGCGGGCAGCATCGATATCGACCAGAACGAGGTGTTCGGCGAGGCGTGGAACGCCAGCCTCTGGCTGTATGACTACCCGGTCTTCTACTTCCCCTATATCAACTTCCCGATCAAGGACCAGCGCAAGACCGGTCTGCTCTACCCCGGTTATACCCAGAGTTCGGGTAACGGGATGGAGCTCATCCAGCCCTTCTACTGGAACATCGCGCCCAACTACGACGCCACCATCACCCAGCGCTTCATGGATCGCCGTGGTCTGATGGAGCAGGTGGAGTTTCGCTACATGCTGGACCCGCGCCACAGCGGCTCGCTGTATGCGGAGAACCTGGCCAGCGACAAGCAGTACGACGATCTGGACAGCCTGAATCGTTATCTGGATGACGGCCACCGCTACCTGTTCAATACGCGCCACAGCTCCAGCTTCATGGACGGCGCCTTGCGCATGAACCTGGATTACACCAAGGTTCGCGATCACGACTTCAACTATTTCAACGACTTCAGCCCCAAGGTCGGGGTTCAGGTCGACAACCAGTTGCAGCAGTCGTTCCGCGCCGGCTACTACCAGGACAACTGGAACCTCACCACCGAGGCG
Organism: Aeromonas simiae; assembly: GCF_014892695.1. Lineage (NCBI taxonomy): Bacteria > Pseudomonadati > Pseudomonadota > Gammaproteobacteria > Aeromonadales > Aeromonadaceae > Aeromonas > Aeromonas simiae. The sequence goes on along the minus strand of NZ_CP040449.1, from coordinate 310,406 downwards.
CGCAGCTACCAGATCTTGCTGCCCACCGCCCGGCTGCCCCACTCCATGCTGCCGCGCATCAACCACAACTATTACCATCAGGGCAGCTGGTATGACTTTGCCCTCAACAACGAGCTGACCAAGTTCGATTACAGCGGCAATCAGGCCACCGCAGCCCAGACCGGCGAGCGCTACACCGCCACCCGTCTGCACCTGGCTCCGACCCTGACCATGCCGCTGGTGGATGCCCCCGGCTACTACCTCACCAGCCAGTATCGGCTGATGTATACCAGCTACAACCAGGATGTCCCGGACTCCGGCCAGCTCTATGCCTATGACCGCAACCTGTTCACCAAAGACGGTCAGTTGACCCTCAAGGACGGCACCATCAGCCGTACCCTGCCCTCACTGCGTCTCAAGGGCGGCTTCAACTTCGATCGCACCCTGACCTGGTTTGACGGCAAGGGCACCCAGACCATGGAGCCCGAGGTACAGTACCTCTACGTCCCGTACAAAAATCAGGACGAGATCGGTATCTATGACTCGACCGACATGCGTCAGGACTACTACAGTCTGTTCAGCGATCGCCGCTTCGCCGGCCTCGACCGTATCAGCGACGCCAACCGCATCACCACCGGCTTGACCAGCCGGGTCTACGACAACGTGGGGGATGAGCGACTGCGTCTGGCGGTGGCTCAGGCCTTTGAGATGACGCCGCCCAAGGTTCGCCTCTACCCGTCCGACTCGTCGAGCAGCAGCTCGCGCTCCCTGCTCTCCTTCGAAGGGGATGCCCGTGTCACCGACAACTGGTTTGCCCACGCCGGCACCCAGTACGACACCGAGCACGGCGAGTTCAACGCCGGTAACGCCGCGGTCGAGTTCCGCGCCGATGCCGATCGTCTGGTCAGCCAACTCAACTACCGCTTCATCAAGGACGGCAACTACGACCTGGAAGACCCCTTCAATCGCAACATGGCCAAAGACCTGAACCAGGTTGGCCTGGTCATGATGGCCCCCATCGATCGCCAGTGGCAGGCTTACGGCGGTTACTACCGCGACGTGGAGCAGGACATCAACATCGACCGCAAGCTCGGCATCAAGTACGACTCCTGCTGCTGGAGTATCAACCTGAGCATGGAGTGGCATAACAAGCCGGATAACGTGACCATGATGCCCACCTCCGAGCGCACCATCGGTCTGCAATTTGAAATGAAGGGGCTTGGCAGCGTGGGTACCGGTGGCCGCAGCGTCACTCTGGATACCGAGTTGCTCCCCTATGTTCGCCCGTTCAATCTGAAAGACCAGCAGTGATGCTGGTTCAGCCCTGAGAGATGGATATGAAAAAGACCCTGATCGCCCTGCTGACCGCAGGTACCCTTGGCGCCCTGAGCTCGTCGGCACTGGCAGCCCCCGAGCTCATCGATCGCGTCCTCGCCGTGGTCAACAAGGACGTGGTGCTGGCCAGCCAGCAGGATGCACTGGTGCGCAAGGTGAAGATCTCCGCCCAAGAGCAGGGCCAGTCCCTGCCCGATGACGCCACCCTGCGCCGCCAGGCGCTGGATCGCCTGATCCAAGAGAGCCTGGTGCTGCAACTGGCCGACCGCCAAGGCCTGCGGGTGAGCGATACCCAGCTCGAGCAGGCTATCGCCGGCATCGCCGCCGACAACCGCATGAGCATGGAGCAGATGCGTGCCCAGCTGGATCGCGAGGGGATGAGCTATGCCCAGTACCGCGAAGAGGTGCGCCGCGAGATCCTGATGAGCGAAGTGCGCCGCAACCAGGTGCGCCGCCGCATCAACATCTCCGATCAAGAGGTGAAGCAGGTGGTGGATGTCATCAAGCAGCAGGGGCAACAGCAGAGCGAGTACCACATCGGTCATATCCAGATCGCCCTGCCGGACAACCCCAGCGCCGAACAGCTCGATGCGGCCAAATCCAAGGCGCTGCGCCTGCTCAACGCCCTCAAGGAGGGTGCCGACTTCCGCAAGCTGGCAATCGCCGAGAGTAACGGTCCCAAGGCCCTGGAAGGGGGTGACTGGGGCTGGATGAGCCCGCAGGAGATGCCGACCCTGATGGCCGAAGCCGTCCAAGGGACCAGCAAGGGTGACATCATTGGCCCGCTGCGCTCCGGCGCCGGCCTGCACATCATCAAGGTGTTCGACACCAAGGGCCAGCAGCAGGTCAACCTGACCGAGGTGAAGGCCCGCCACATCCTGATCAAGCCCTCCATCATCCTGAGTGAGGACAAGGCCAAGGGGATGCTCGACGGCTTCCTCAACGACCTCAAGACCGGCAAGGCGACCTTCGCCCAACTGGCTGAGAAATACTCCGAAGATCCGGGCTCTGCCGTCCAAGGCGGCGAGCTGGGCTGGGCCTCTCCCGACATGTATGCACCGGAATTTCGCGACATGGTCAACCGTCTGCAACCGGGCCAGATCAGCCAGCCGTTCCGCACCAGCTTCGGTTGGCACATAGTTCAGGTTGAGGATCGCCGCAGCCAGGACGCCACCGACAAGGCCATGGAGCAGCGCGCTTACCAGCTCATCTACAACCGCCGCTTCTCCGAAGAGGTGCAGAGCTGGATGGACGAGCTGCGTGACAGCGCCTACATCCGCATCGAGGATGGTCGCAGCTGATGACTTGCCGTATCGCCCTGACCCCCGGCGAACCGGCCGGGGTGGGCCCCGACCTCATGTTGCAGATCGCCGAACAAGGCTGGCCGCACCAACTGGTGGCGGTGGCTGACCCTGCCCTGCTGGCCGAACGGGCCGAGCGGCTCGGGCTTAAGATCGCGCTGCTACCCTATGACCCGGCAGAGCCGCCCAAGGCGCAAGCTCCCGGCACCCTCACCGTCTGTCCGGTGCCGCTCGGCGTGCCGAGCGAGCCGGGCCAGCTCGATGCGGGCAACGGCGCCTATGTGCTGGAAACCCTGCGCCGCGCCGCCGAGGGCAACCTGAGCGGCGAGTTCGCTGCCCTGGTGACGGGCCCGGTACACAAGGGCATCATCAATCAGGCTGGGGTCGCCTTCAGCGGCCACACCGAGTTTTTTGCCGAGCAGTCCGCCACCGCCGAGGTGGTGATGATGCTGGCCACCGAGGGGCTGCGCGTCGCGCTGGTCACCACCCACCTGCCGCTGGCCAGCGTCGCCAAGGCCATCACCCCGGACAAACTCACTCGCATCGTGCGGATCCTCAACCAGGATCTGCGCAGCAAGTTCGGTATTGCCCGGCCGCGCATCTATGTGTGCGGCCTCAATCCCCACGCCGGCGAGGGGGGCCACCTCGGCCGCGAAGAGATCGAGGTGATCGAGCCCACGCTGGCACAACTTCGTGACGAAGGGATGGATCTGGTCGGCCCGCTGCCGGCCGACACCCTGTTCCAGGAGAAATACCTCAAGGATGCGGATGCGGTACTCGCCATGTACCACGACCAGGGACTGCCGGTGCTCAAGTACAAGGGCTTCGGTAAGGCGGTCAACATCACCCTGGGTCTCCCCTTTATCCGCACATCGGTGGATCACGGCACCGCCCTCGACCTGGCCGGCACCGGCCGCGCCGACACGGGCAGTCTACTGACCGCCATCCACCACGCCATCAAGATGGTAGAAAAGAGAACATGAACAGTAAGGTGCACATGGGCCACACGGCCCGCAAGCGTTTCGGTCAGAACTTCCTGCACGATCGCTACGTCATCGGCCAGATCGTCGATGCCATTTATCCCCAATCGGGTGAAAACCTAGTGGAAATCGGCCCGGGTCTGGCCGCGTTGACCGAGCCGGTCTGCGAGCGGATCGACCACATGACCGTGGTCGAGCTCGACCGCGATCTGGCGGCTCGCCTGCGCGAACACCCGGTGCTCTCCAAGAAGCTGACGGTGATCGAGGCCGACGCCATGCGCTTCGACTTCAGCACCCTGATGCAGCCGGGCCGCCCCCTGCGCATCTTCGGCAACCTGCCCTACAACATCTCGACCCCGCTGATCTTCCACCTGTGCGAGTACGCCGAGCAGGTGCAAGACATGCACTTCATGCTGCAAAAGGAAGTGGTGCTGCGTCTGGCGGCCGGCCCCGGTAGCAAGGCCTATGGGCGCCTGAGCGTGATGACCCAGTACTACTGTCAGGTCATCCCGGTGCTGGAAGTGGGCCCCGGCGCCTTCAAGCCGGCCCCCAAGGTCGACTCCGCCGTAGTACGCCTGATGCCCCACAAGCAGAAACCCTTCGTGGCCAAGGACGTGCGCCTGCTGAGCCGGGTCTGCACCGAGGGCTTCGGCCAACGCCGCAAGACCATCCGCAACTGCTTCTCTAACTTCATCACCGCCGAACAACTGGCCGGACTGGGCATTGATGGCAACCTGCGCCCGGAGAACCTCTCGGTGGAGCAGTTCGTCATGATCGCCAACTGGCTGGCAGATCAACAGGCGGCCTGATGGAAAAGCACGATGTCAGGGTATACGCCTTCCCCTCCTACGTGGAGGGGAGCCAATCTCCGTGGCAGTTTAACTACCGCATCGAGATCGAGAATCACGGCAGCCTGTCGGTGCAACTGCTGCGCCGCCGCTGGCTCATCACCGATGGTGAAGGACGGCACATCGAGGTGGAAGGCCCCGGCGTGGTTGGCGAGGAGCCCATCATCGCACCGGGCCAGGTCTTCAGCTACCAGAGCGGTGTCCCACTGGATACCCCACTGGGGGTCATGGAAGGCAGTTATCTGATGCAGGATGAAGAGGGTGAGGAGTTTGAAGCTCCCATCGCCCCCTTCACCCTGGCAGTACCCCACATCATCAACTGAGGCTTCATGGCTAACTGTTTTGTCGGCGATGTCCAGGGTTGCTATGACGATCTGCGCCGTCTGCTGGACCTTGCCAAGTTCGATCCGACCGAGGATACCCTCTGGCTGTGCGGTGATCTGGTCGCCCGCGGCCCCGATTCACTCGGCGTACTGCGCTTCGTCAAATCCCTCGGCGAGCGGGCCGTCACCGTGCTCGGCAATCACGATCTGCATCTGCTTGCGGTGGCGGGCGGCCATGCCCCGCTCAAAAAGAAAGACAAGATCGAGCCCATCATCAAGGCGCCCGATGCCGCCGAGCTGCTCGACTGGCTGCGCTTCCAACCGCTGCTGGCCGAACACCCCGAGCATCCGCTGCTGATGGTGCACGCCGGTCTCTCACCGGCCTGGGACGTAACCCTAGCCCGCCAGTGCGCCCGTGAAGTCGAAAGCCTGTTGCAAGGAGAGCACTACCAGTGGCTGCTCAAGCACATGTACGGGGATCACCCCGACAGTTGGAGCAACGAGCTGACCGGGATCGAGCGCTACCGCTACATCATCAACGTCTTCACCCGGATGCGTTTTTGCTACTTCGACGGCCGTCTCGACTTCAAGTGCAAGCTGGGGCCGAAGGAGTCAACCCCCGGCCTGCGCCCTTGGTTCGAGCAGCGCGAGCACCATGTCGATGACCCCATCATCGTCTTCGGCCACTGGGCGGCGTTGATGGGTCAGTGCTCCGTGGCCGACATCAAGGCGCTCGACACCGGCTGTGTCTGGGGCAACAGCCTGACTCTGTGGCGCTACGAGGATGATGCCCTCATCGCCACCCCCTGCCCTGTTCACGCCAAGTGACAGGCACGACATGACAAAGAGGCCACCCTAGGGTGGCCTCTTTGCTTTTTACGCTTCTCAGCGCAACCGCTCCAATGTCTCGAAGCGGTAGGCATAGGGATTGCGCTCATCGGGCTGGTGCGCCTCTTCAGCCACCTGGCGCCATGAGAGCTGGTGGTAATCGGGGAAGCGGGTGTCCCCCTCCACGGTCAGCTCGATGTGGGTCAGGTAGAGGGTATCGGCCAGCTCGAGCAACTGGCCATAGAGCCGACCCCCGCCGATCACCATCACTTCCGGCGACCCCGCCAGAGCGGCAAAGGCGGCCTCAATGGAATCCACCACCTCAACCCCTGCAGGGGCATAGCTCGGATTGGAGCTGATCACCAGATTGCGGCGACCCGGCAGCGGACGTCCGATGGATTCGAAGGTGCGCCGCCCCATCAGGATCGGCTTGCCCATGGTCACTTGCTTGAAATGGGCTAGATCCGCCGGCAGATGCCAGGGCATGGCGTTGTCGCGGCCGATCACCCGATCCCGGGCCATGGCGGCAATCATGGCTATCTTCATCGCATCTCCCTCACACTATGGGCCGGTTACGGTACACGACCAATGAGGGGATCGCCAGACCGAAGCTCAATGCTGCGACGATGAACAGTGCCTTGAGGCCGTTCTCCAGCGCATTTTCGAGCAAGGTCAGGGAGAAGCCGTTGATGTTGAGCTCGACGATGGAGATCATCGCCTTGAAGGCGAAGCTGCCGGGGATCATCGGAATGATGCTGGCCACGCTGAACACCGGGCGCGGCACCAGCAGACGACGCGCCCAATAGACGCAGACAAAGCCGACCGTGGTGGCCGCCGCCAGGGTGGCCCACTCGATCGGCACCCCGGAGTGGATGAGCAGGGTGCGCAGACTGTGGGCCAGCGCTCCGCCCATGGCGCAATACTTGAGCAGGCGCGGCGGCACGTTGAAAATCATGGCAAACCCCACCGCAGGGATGGCCGACCAGAAGGCGTCCTTGGCCAGGAGCCAGAGCAGATCCATCATACCTTCCACCCCCAGATCCCGGTCACCGACATGGCCAACAAGATACCGAGCGCGGCGCTCATGGTGAGCAGGGTTGCCGTACCCCAGCGGGCCAGACCCATGTTGAAGTAGCCCTTCACCATGTCGGAGACCGCATTGATGAGTGGGAAGCCCGGCACCAGCAGCAGCACGCTGGCCGCCATCGCCAGATAGGGTTGCTCACCCCAGCCGAAGAAGGTGGCACTCGAGGCGAGCAGGGTGGCGATGAAACCGGTGACGGCGAAATTGATCAGCGGGCTGTGGTGATGGCGCGCCATCAGCTGGCGTACCCGCATGGCCACCGCCGCCGCCAGCGAGGTGATGAGAAAGACCGGCCAGTCACCGCCAAACAACAGGCTGAAAGCGCCGCAGGAGAGACCGACCATGGGCACCACCAGCCAGGGATGATAGTGGAAGGGCACGATGGCCTCGAGCCGCTGCCGCACCTCGATAGCGCCGATAAGTTCCTTCTCGACCAGGATGCAGATCCGCTGGATCTCGCACACCACCTGCATGTTGATGCCATGTTCGCGCACCCGTCGGGTGGTGGTGACGCAACTGCCCGCATAGAGGCTGGTGACTACGATGGCGCTCGACGAGATGGCCATCTCGACGCTCTCAAGGCCGAGGGCCAGCCCGATGCGAACCGTGGTTTGTTCGATGATGCGACTCTCTGCCCCGAACTGGGCCAGCATCTGAGCCACCTTGACGATGATGCGGGTCACTTCTGTCTGCTGCTCCCGCGACAGTACCCGCCTTGGACTAACCTGTTTCATCTTCCCTGAAGTCCTTGCCAGTAGAGAACGCTCATTCTACGTCAGCCAGCGCGAGGGAGGATTGCACTAAAACAAAAAAGCCGCCTCATGAGAGGCGGCTTCTGGTGAGGATCAGTCTCGAACGTAGATGATTTCGACCCCGTCATCATCCTCATCGTCCCAGTCATCATCATCAAGGTCGTCAACGGCGGCCGCCTCTTCGATCTGGGCGAGCTGGTTGCGATGATAGTCATCCCACTTGAACTCGGCCTTCTCGATGGCGTCACGGGCATCCTGCTCCATCTGGCGCGGCATGGTGTCCAGCAGATCCATGATGTCGTAGCAGACCTTCTGGGTCCCTTCCTTGCTGATGGCGGTGATGGCGTAGGTGGGGCCTTCGTGACCGAGTGCCGCCTTAACGCGATCCATCACTTCCTGCGCCTCTTCCTCGAGGATGAGATCCAGCTTGTTGAACACCAGCCAGCGCGGCTTGGCGGCCAGCTCGGGGCTGTACTTCTCCAGCTCCTGGACTATGGTCACGGCATTTTCGGCCGGATCCGAGCCATCGAACGGGCAGATATCGACCAGGTGCAGCAACACGCGGCAGCGCTCAAGGTGCTTGAGGAAGCGGATGCCCAGACCAGCCCCTTCGGCAGCCCCCTCGATCAGCCCCGGAATATCGGCGATGACGAAGGAGCGGCTATTCTCCCCACGCACCACACCGAGGTTCGGCACCAGGGTGGTGAAGGGATAATCAGCCACCTTGGGCTTGGCGGCAGAGACGGCGCGGATGAAGGTGGACTTGCCGGCATTGGGCAGGCCCAGCATCCCAACGTCGGCCAGCAGCAGCAGCTCAAGGCGCAGATTACGCACTTCACCCGGGGTGCCGTTGCTCTTCTGACGCGGGGCTCGGTTGACCGAACTCTTGAAACGGGTGTTGCCGAGGCCATGGAAGCCCCCCTTGGCCACCAGCAGCTTCTGTTCATGACGGGTCAGATCGCCCAGCAGTTCGCCGGTATCTTCATCCGTCGCACGGCTACCGACCGGGACGCGCAGGATCAAATCCTTGCCACGACGGCCAGTACAGTTGGCGCCCCGACCATTTTCCCCGCGCTCGGCAGCGTGGAAACGCTCGAAACGGTAGTCGATCAGGGTGTTGAGGTTCTCATCGGCCATCAGGTAGACGTCACCGCCATCCCCGCCGTCGCCACCATCTGGCCCGCCGTTGGGGATGTACTTCTCACGACGGAAGCTCACGCAACCGTTGCCACCGTCACCGGCGTCGACCCGAATCAGGGCTTCATCAACAAACTTCATGGATAACCATCACCTCAACTCGAAAACCGATACGCCATTATAGTAATGCCCGCTGTCAGGGGAGAACCCTTCGCGTTCCGTTTTCCTGCACAAACAAAAGCCCCGCCAGTTGGCGGGGCCTCGGGTCCTTGCGGTCCGTAATTACTCAGCAACGATGCTGACGTACTTACGGTTCTTCGGACCTTTAACTTCGAACTTCACCTTGCCGTTCGCGGTAGCGAACAGGGTGTGGTCCTTGCCCAGACCAACATTGTCACCAGCGTGGAACTTGGTACCACGTTGACGAACGATGATGTTGCCAGCCAGAACAGACTCGCCACCGAAACGCTTCACGCCCAGGCGTTTGGCTTCGGAATCGCGACCGTTGCGGGAAGAACCGCCAGCTTTTTTGTGTGCCATTTATCGGACTCCTTAAGATTAAGCGCTGATGCCAGTGATCTTGACTTCAGTGAACCACTGACGATGGCCCATCTGCTTACGATGGTGCTTACGACGACGGAACTTGATGATCATGACCTTGTCGCCACGGCCGTGGGCAACGACTTCAGCCGTTACCTTGCCGCCTTCTACGAAGGGAGCGCCAACCTTGAAAGTGTCGCCTTCGGCAACCATCAGAACTTTATCGAACTCGATGGCAGCACCGGTCTCGACGTCCAGCTTTTCCAGACGAACGACTTGACCTTCGGCTACACGGTGTTGTTTTCCGCCGCTTTGGAATACCGCGTACATTTTTTAACTCCGTATAGGCACATCTTTTGCTCTTGGCAGACGTGCGCAAAAACTGAATAACAATGGGCCGGCATTTTACGCAAATTGATCCTCTCAAGCAAGGTCAATTTAAAAGAAAGTTTATTTTGTGCGCACCTCTGCCGGCACACCAAACGCTTAACTGTAACCCATAGTGAATTCGTGTAAAATCCCCGCAACCGCAATCTAGGGCAGTCACGACTGCCGTCAAGACAACGAGAACTATGGACCAACAGGGAATTCGCGCGCTGGCCGATGCCGACATGACGGCGGTCAACGCTTTGATCATCGACCGGTTGCAGTCTGATGTCAGCCTGATCAACCAGCTCGGCTACTACATCATCAGCGCTGGCGGAAAACGGATGCGTCCCCTGCTTACCGTACTCGCCGCCCGCGCCCTGGGTTATGACGGCAATGACCATATCAAACTGGCCGCCATCATAGAGTTCATCCACACCTCCACCCTGCTGCACGATGACGTGGTGGACGAGTCCGATCTGCGCCGCGGTCGGGAGACCGCCAACGCTATGTTCGGCAACGCCGCCAGCGTGTTGGTGGGGGACTACCTCTACAGCCGCTCGTTTCAGATGATGTCAGAACTCTCCAATCTGCGCATCATGGAAATCTTGGCCGACGCCACCAACACCATTGCCGAGGGAGAGGTGTTGCAGTTGATGAACTGCAATGACCCGGATACCACTGAAGCGAGTTACATGACGGTCATCTACTGCAAGACCGCCAAGCTGTTCGAGGCGGCAACCCGCCTCGCGGCCGTGCTCACCCATCAGTCGCCGGATATCGAGCAGGCCATGACCGATTACGGCAAGTATCTCGGCACCGCCTTCCAGATCATCGATGACGTGATGGACTACTGCTCCGACAGCAAGGACATGGGTAAGAACGTCGGCGACGATCTGGCTGAAGGTAAGCCGACGCTGCCACTGCTGCACGCCATGGCCGTCGGCAATGCAGAGGAGCGCCAGCTGATCCGCGATGCCATCGAGCTGCGCAACGGCATGGATCATCTGGAGCGCGTTCTGGCCACGCTGGAGCGCACCGGCGCCCTCGATTACTCCCGCCAGCGGGCCCGTGAGGAGGCCGACAAGGCCATTGCCGCCCTCGCGCCGCTGCCAGCCGGCCCTCATCGTGAGGCGTTGGAGATGCTGGCTCATATGGCGGTGCAGCGCAGCGCCTGATCCGCCGCTTCCCCATAAAAAAAGAGAGCCTCGGCTCTCTTTTTTTATTCCCGCATGACCATCCAGAGGATCACCAAGCCGCTGACCACCAGCGCGCCACCCAAGCGGTGCAAGCTGGCCGCAGGCCACCCCCCTATCTGACGCAGCACCCGCTGCCACAAGCGGGGAAACAGCAGAGGGCCAAGCCCTTCGAACAGCAGCATCAACCCAAAACCAATAAGCAGACTCTTCATCCATGGCTTCCATAAAAAAAGGGGCCTGACATGCAGGCCCCCATCACAGGTTCGATTACTGAGCGCCTTGCGGCTGCTTGAGGAAGCGGAAGAACTCGCTGTCGGGCTTGATGACCATGATGTCATCGCCCCCAGAGAAGCTCTTGGTGTAGGCCTCCATGCTGCGCACGAAGTTGAAGAACTCCGGGTCCTTCTTGTAGGTTTCGGAGTAGATCTTGGCTGCCTCGGCATCCCCTTCACCACGCAGTTGGCGTGACTTGCGCTCAGCCTCGGCGATCATCACGGTGACCTTGCGATCGATATCGGCACGCAACACCTCCGCCTTCTCGCGGCCCTGGGAGCGATGCTCACGAGCAACGGCGTTACGCTCGGCACGCATCCGCTGATAGATGGAGTTGGAGACCTCAGTCGGCAGGTTGATTTGCTTGATACGCACATCCACCACCCGAATACCCAGCTCGGCAGAGCGGGCGGAGTTCTTCAGCGCCTCTTCCATCACGGTGCCACGGGAGCCAGAGACGATATCCTTGATGGTGCGACCACCAATCTGGGAGCGCAGACCGTTGTTGATCTGACGGCGCAGCAGGGATTCGGCTTGCGCCTGGTTACCACCGCCGGTTGCCAGATAGAACTTGGCAAAGTCATCGATACGCCACTTCACGTAGGAGTCGATGATGAGGTCTTTCTTCTCCGAGGTGACGAAACGGTCAGCCTGACCATCCAGCGTCTGGATGCGGGCATCGAGGCGGCGTACCCCATCGATGAAGGGCACCTTGAAGTGCAGGCCCGGCTCGTAGATACGCGGCAGCCCTTCGCCATCACGCTTCACCTTACCAAACTGCACGACGATGCCGCGCTGACCTTCCTTGACCACGAATACCGAGGTGAAGCCCATCAGGGCAACCAGGGCAACCAGCCCAATAGCCAGTTTCTTCATCAGATCAATTCCTCCCCGTGAAACGATCCCCGCCACGCAGCGGTACAGGAGCACTGTTGCCCCCCTCTACCACGGTCTGGCTGGTCGGGGTGATATTCTGTACCGCATTCGACGCATCGGCACTCTTGGCAGCCTTAGGCGTTTGCCCCAGCTTGTCGAGCGGCAGATAAATCATGCTGTTGCTGCCATTGGGCAGATCCACAAGCACCTTGTTGGCCTGCTGGTAGATCTTCTCCATGGTCTCGAGATAGATACGGTCACGCGTCAGCTTAGGCGCAGCCTGATACTGAGGCAGCAGCTCGTTGAAACGGGAGACCTCACCGGCAGCACGCAGTACGATCTGCGACTTGTAGGCTTCGGCTTCCTCTTCCAGGCGCTTGGCCTGACCACGGGCCTTCGGCTCTACTTCACGGGCATAGGCTTCCGCCTCACGGATGAAGCGCTGCTCATCTTCCTGAGCCGAGATGGCGTCATCGAATGCATCCTTCACCTCCTCCGGCGGACGAGCCGGCAGGAAGTTCACGTCAACAACCTGCAAGCCCAGGTGATAAGGCTCGATGATCTTCTCTAGGTTGTCCCAGGTCTCACGGCGCACCTTCTCACGACCCGTGGTCAGGATGTCATCCATGGTGCTGTGGCCCACTACATAGCGCAGGGCGCTGTCAGTGGCCTGGCTCAGGCTCTCGTCGGCATTGGTCACGCTGAACAGATACGCCTGCGGATCCACCACCCGGTACTGCACGTCCATCTCGACGCGCACCAGGTTCTCATCCTGAGTCAGCATAAAGCCGGAGGCCGGCAGGGAGCGTACCGACTCCACATCGACCGGATAAACCTCGTCGATGAAGGTGGGCTTCCAGCGCAGACCCGGCTCGACAGAGTGGGAGTAGTTACCAAAACGCAGCACCACGCCACGCTCCGCTTCCTTGATGGTGTAGAAACCGCTCACCACCCAGACGACGACCCCCACCGCCAGCGCGATGGAGAGACCCGCCTTACCCATACCGCTGCCACCGCTGCGATTGCCACCGAACAAACCGCCCAGGCGGCGATTCAGATTGCGCAGGAGATCATCCAAATCGGGAGGTCCCTGATTCTTGCCGTTGTTCCCCCAGGGGTCACGGTCTTTGCCGTTATTTCCAGGCTCATTCCAAGCCATCAGCGTCTCCAATTAAGTCATGCAGATGGAAAATGGTCTTTATCGGCTCAATGGCTGATAAAGCGTTGTAACAAATCGCCCTCTTGCTTGAGCAGCCGATTCCAGTCGGCCACCGCGAGGCGTACTTCCAGCAGGCAGTCCCCCTCTTCACTGAAGCTCTCCTGCTCAATGCCCTTGAGCCGGTAAAACAGGCTGCGCAGACGGGCCTCCGAAGGAGGCAGACGCAACAGGTGATGCACCATGGTACCCGAGAGCAGTTCGCTCAGGGCCTGCTGAAGCAACTCACAGCCTGCTCCACTCTGTGCCGACAGCCAGACCCGCACCGGTTTGCCGGTGTCGTCTCTCTCGAGCGCGACAGGTCGATCAGCCAGTTTGTCGATCTTGTTGCAGATCATCAACTGCGGACGGTCATCGGCCTCAATCTCGGTCAACACACTCTGTACCGAGTCGATGTTGTCCTGCATCTGCTCATCAGCGCAGTCCACCACATGCAGCAACAAGTCGGCCTCACGGGTCTCTTGCAGGGTTGCCTTGAAGGCGGCAACCAGATCATGGGGCAGATGTCGGATGAATCCAACCGTATCGGCCAGAATCACATCCCCGACATCTTTTATCTCGAGGCGACGCAGGGTCGGATCGAGGGTGGCAAAAAGCTGGTCGGCAGCATACACGCTGGCAGCTGTAAGTTGGTTGAACAAAGTAGACTTGCCGGCATTGGTGTAACCCACCAAAGAGACCGTCGGTACCTCGTTGCGATTGCGGGCGCGGCGCCCCTGTTCACGCTGCTTGGCCACCTTATCGAGCCGGCGCAGTATGTACTTGATGCGCTCACGCAGCAGACGACGGTCGGTTTCAAGTTGGGTTTCACCCGGGCCACGCAGGCCAATCCCCCCCTTCTGGCGTTCAAGGTGGGTCCAGCCGCGCACCAGACGGGTTGAGAGATGACGCAATTGAGCCAGCTCAACCTGCAACTTACCTTCATGGGTACGGGCCCGCTGGGCAAAGATATCGAGGATCAGGCCGGTGCGGTCGACCACGCGACACTGCACCAGTTTTTCCAGGTTACGTTCCTGGGCGGGGGTCAGGGCATGGTTGAAGATCACCACATCGGCACCGAGCATGTGTACCTGATCGGCGATCTCTTCGGCCTTGCCACTGCCTACGAAGAATTTGGAACTGGGTGCACCCCGGCTGGTAGTGATGACGGCCAGGGTATTGACCCCGGCCGAGCTGACCAGCATTTTCAGCTCTTCAAGGTCTTCCCTTTCACCCTCATCACTGAAGTTGACGTGCACCAAAACAGCCTGTTCGCCTGCTTCATAACGGTCAAACAAGCGTTGACTCCTTCAATGTCCTTGGGCTATCCAAGCGGATAGCCCGGTTAGGGTCAGGCTTCACTGTCACCCTGCGGCTCGTCGGACTGGCCGGCCGGGGCAGCTTGCTGGTGATGGTTGACGGCGCGGGCCGGCACCACGGTGGAAATGGCATGCTTGTAGACCATCTGGCTCACGGTGTTCTTGAGCAGGATAACGAATTGGTCAAAAGACTCGATCTGGCCTTGCAACTTGATGCCGTTCACCAAATAGATAGAAACCGGAATACGCTCACGGCGCAGCGCATTCAAAAACGGGTCTTGAAGAGATTGCCCCTTAGCCATCTTTCTTTCCTTCATTTTGTTTGTAGTTGTAAATCGTCTTTCGCCGATATAACAACCTGATTATACAAGGAGTGTCAAGCCGCACCAACGGCCTCAACCACTCGTTGTACATTATCCTTGGCGCCCGAGGTCAGCCAGGTGACTTCAGGCCAGCCACGTAACCAGGTCATTTGACGCTTGGCCAGTTGGCGGGTGGCCACTATGCCACGGTAACGCATCTCATCATACCCGACCTCACCGGCGAGATAATCCCACATCTGGCGATATCCCACGCAGCGGATAGAAGGCAGATCCGGCGTCAGATCACCCCGCTGGTAGAGCTGGCGTACCTCCTGCTCGAACCCACCTGCCAACATCAGGTCAAAGCGCAGCTCGATACGCCGGTGCAGCTCACCACGCTCTTCGGGGGCGATGGCGAACTGACTCACCCGATAGGGCAACGCCTCCCCTTGAGTCTGGGTCAGCTCGGTCAAGGTCTTGCCGCTGATCCGATAGACTTCGAGCGCCCGACTCAGCCGCTGTGGGTCGTTGGGGTGGATGCGCGCCCCCGCCACCGGGTCGATGCGTTTGAGCTCGTCATGCAATGCCTGCCAGCCAAGGCGCGCAGCCTCATCTTCCAGTTGGCGACGCACCTCGGGATCAGCCGAGGGGAGCGGCGACAGCCCTTCAAGTAGCGCCTTGAAATAGAGCATGGTGCCCCCCACCAGCAGCGGGATACGGCCACGCCCAGCGATGTCGGCCATCTCGCGCAGGGCATCACGGCGAAAATCCGCCGCCGAGTAGCTCTGCGCCGGATCGAGGATATCGATCAAACGGTGCGGCGCTGCCGCCAGTTCAGCCTGACTCGGCTTGGCGGTGCCGATGTCCATGCCACGGTAGATCAGCGCCGAATCGACGCTGATGATGTCACAGGGCAGCGCCCTGGTGAGCGCAATCGCCAGATCCGTCTTGCCCGAGGCGGTCGGCCCCATCAGAAAAATCGCGTGCGGCAACTCAGCCACGATCCAGCTCCTCCATCAGGGGGGTCAGGGAGACCCGGCGCATCAGGCGCACGTCCTCCAGTTGGCCTGGCACTTGTGCCAGCTCCAGCAACAGCCGGCTGGCGGTCGCAAAATCATATACCTTGGCCACCGCGATACCGTGCTCGAGCAACCAGCGACAGAGCACCTCGACCTCCTGTTCCCCTAGCACCTCGGGCTGGCTGGCCAGCAGTTGTAGCAACTCGGGGAAGAGGCGGGCCAGATCGCTGCTACGCAGCAGCGCCGGCACCCGGGTCAGGATCATGGTGTCGCGGGCACCGCTTTTCAACTCAAAGCCCATGCGGCGCAGCTGCTCCCCCCTCACAGCAACCTGCTCGAGCAGGGAATCCGGTAACTTGAGGGAGACCGGCAGCAACAAGGGCTGGCTGGTCAGCCCCTGCCCCCACTGCTCACGCAGGTGTCCCAGCAGCAGTGCGCACTCGGCCCGGCGTAACGAGAGCAGGGCCAGCTCGCCCCCTTGCTCCCACAGCAGATGGCGGCCGGCCACCAGAGTGAGGGCGCGCAGCGGCGCCTCACTCGTCGTCTCGGTAGGCAAAGAGGGCTCGGCGCCAGTCGCGGCCGGCGGCAGGGTGGTAAGCAGCGCCTGCATGCCGCGCACCGCCCTGGGATCGATCTCCTCCCGCTCCGCACGCCCACCATAGCCAGCACGCCCCACCGATGCCGGCGCGCCTTCTGCCAGCGCGGGGGCCGGTTTGTAGGCGTGCTCAGCCCCATACCAATCGGCGCGGGGGGCCTGCCCGGGATAAGAGGGCGCCGGCGCAGCGGGGAGCTCAACCTGGCTCTCGGCGAGCGGCAGCTCAGGGTCTCCGTGCTGACGCAAGGCGGTGTAGAGGGCCTGGAAGATGAAGTCATGCACCAGCCGCGCCTGGTGAAAACGCACCTCGTGCTTGGCCGGATGAACGTTGACATCCACCTGGCGCGGATCGAGTTCGATGTAGAGCACATAAGCAGCATGCTGCTCTGCGGGCAGCAGCTCGTCGTAGGCCTGACGGATGGCGTGATTGATCAGCTTATCGCGCATCATGCGGCCATTGACGTAGGTGTATTGCAGATCGTTTTGCGGCCTGCCCCCCTGCGCCGAGCAGATCCAGCCGCGCAGATGCACGTCGCTGTGCTCGCTCTCGACCGCCAGTGCATGATGCATGAAGGGGGAACCACAAACGGCGGCCAGACGCCGCTCCTGCTCCTGCACCGTCTGGGCGGCGCGGTACTGACGCACCGCTTTGCCGTTGTGACGCAGGATCAGGGTGACATCGAAGCGGGCCAGCGCGATACGGCGGATCAGCTCATCGATGTGGGCGAACTCGGTCTTCTCACTACGCAGGAACTTGCGCCGGGCCGGGGTGTTGAAGAAGAGATCCACCACCTCTACCGTGGTGCCGACCGGGTGGGCGGCAGGGCGCACCGTCACCGCCATCTCACGCCCTTCGGCCTGGGCCTGCCAGGCTTCGCTCTGGCTCTCGGTGCGTGACGTGAAGGTGAGCCGCGACACCGAACTGATGGAGGCCAGCGCCTCGCCGCGAAACCCAAGGCTCATAATGCCTTCGAGATCGTCCAGGGTTTCCACCTTGGAGGTGGCGTGGCGCGACAAGGCTAGCACCAGTTCATCCTGAGGCACACCGCAGCCGTTGTCGCGGATGCGGACCAGCTTGGCCCCCCCTTTCTCGATGTCGATTTCGATGCGATCGGCACCGGCATCCAGACTGTTTTCCACCAGCTCCTTGACCACGGAGGAGGGGCGTTCCACCACCTCGCCGGCCGCGATCTGGTTGGCCAGCATAGGGGGCAGGATTCGGATCGGCATGGCTTACTCCTGCGGGATCTTCAGCACCTGGCCGACCTGGATCTCCCGCGACTTGAGGTTGTTGTATTCAACCAGCCGCGCTTGGGTCACCCCATAGCGTTCGGCCAGCCGAGACAGGCTCTCGCCACGCTTGACCTGATGGCGCAGCGGGGATTTGGCCGCCACCGGCGCGACCCGCGCAGCCGGCACCTTGAGGATCTGGCCCACCTGGATTTCACGGGACTTCAGGTTATTTAGCTCAACCAGCGCCGACTGGGTGGTGTTATAGCGAAAGGCCAGCAAGGAGAGGCTCTCACCGCGCTTGACCACGTGGCGTCCGCTCGCCCCCTGGCCCGCCGCACTGGCGGCCGGGCGGCTCGGGGTATTGGCCACCTCGCGGTAGGGCTTGATCACCCCGGCGCCAGAGGCACTGGCCGCGCCACTTCCTGAGCGAGTCGGCGCGACGGTCGCCGGAGCCTGGGCGGCAGGGCGAGCCGTGGACGCCGTGCTTTGACTGGCCGCCGGCCGCCCCTTACCGGTCAGCATCGGCCCCTTAGTCGGGTGGCTGCGATAATAAGTGCGGATCCCCTGGAAGATGGCGCGGGCGATCTTCTCCTGATAGGCGCCGGAAGCGAGTTGTTTCTCCTCCTCATGGTTGGAGATAAACCCGGTTTCGACCAGCACAGAGGGGATGTCGGGGGATTTGAGCACCGCCAGACTGGCGTGCTGCGGCACCTGCTTGTGCAGTCGTGCGACCTGACCCAATTGGCGCAGGATCTGCCGGCTCACGTCATAACCTTCGGCCCGCGACTTATCCATCGACAGATCGAGGAAGGTGCGCGCCAGATAGGGGTTGGGGTCCGATTCGGAGATCACCTTGCCCACCCCGCCGAGCAGCTCGGACTGCTTCTCCTGCTGCTCCAGCCAACGGCCCATCTCTCGGTTGGCCCTGTTGGTCGAAAGCACCCAAACCGAGGCGCCACGCGGACGCGAGTCATTGAAGCTGTCGGCATGCACCGAGATGAGCAGATCCGCCTTGGCCCGGCGGGCGATGTCGGAGCGGCGGTTGAGATCGACAAAGTAGTCGCCGCGCCGGGTCATCACGGCGCGCAGGCCGGGCTCGCGATCGATGAGGGCCGCCAATTTCTGGGAGATCCCCAGGGTCACCCGCTTTTCAAAGGTGCGGCGCGGGCCGATGGAGCCGGGGTCTTCCCCCCCATGGCCAGCATCGATGGCGATGACGATGTCGGGGTGGCCGTTGCGATTGACCGGCTTGTTGGATGCCTGCGCCGCCCCCTTCTCCTCGAAGGGGAGATCGATCACCAGACGGTGGCCATAAGGCCCTGCCGGCGCCAGCGGAAAGACCACCGGCTTGATGGCACTGCTGAGATCCATCACCAAGCGCATTTCCCCCTTGTTGAGGGGAGAGCTCTCACGGATTTTTCGCACCAACTGGCTCTTGTTCTCGACCCGGGCCAGATTGGTGCCGTTGCTGGTATTCTTGATATCGATCACCAGCCGATCCGGGCCGGTCAGGGTGGAAAAGGAGTAATCGGGGGCGCTGGCCATATCCAGCACCACCCGGGTGCTGTCGGGCGACGGCCAGATCCGCACCCCCTTGAGCTGGTTGGCCCAAGCGGGGAAAACGGTCAGAGTAAGCAAAAAGGCGACAAGAAAACGCACGTATCAGATCCGTTGTAGCAAGGCTTCACCGACGGCAGAGCGGGCGACCAGTTCGGCCTCCCGCTGCTCGCCCACATAACGCAGGGTGATCTCAAGATCCGGGGCTGGCAACCACCCCTCCCCCCTCTCGGGCCACTCCACCAGGCACAGGGTGCGCTCGGCGAAGTAGTCACGAATCCCCATGAACTCCAGCTCTTCAGGATCGGCAAGGCGATAGAGATCGAAGTGATACACCTGCCAACCGGCCAATTCATAAGGTTCAACCAGGGTATAGGTCGGGCTCTTTACCTTGCCCTGATGGCCCAGCCCCTGCACCCAGCCACGGGTCAGGGTGGTCTTGCCGGCGCCAAGGTCGCCGTGCAGGAAGACGGTGGTCGCCACGCTCAAGGCCTGGGCCAGACGCCCACCGAGGGCCACGGTCGCCGCCTCATCGGACAGCGACAGTAACAACTGTTTTGTCATGTTCTCTATCGTTCTTGTGATATTTGCGGATTAACCAGACGGCGCACCCAGGGCAGCAGATCCGAGGCCAGCATGCCTCTCTCCCCCTCGGTGGCAGCCAGATCGCCGGCTTCGCCATGCAGGGCCACCCCGAGTGCGGCGGCCTGAGCGGCCGGCAGCCCCTGGGCGAGCAGGGCGGCGATTATACCAGATAACAGATCGCCCATGCCGCCACTGGCCATGCCGGGATTGCCCTCATTGCACAGCCGCAGTTGCTCCCCATCGTGGATCAGGGTGCCAGCCCCCTTGAGCACTACCACACCGCCATAGCGCTGCTGTAGCGCCGTCACGGCGGCGAGGCGATCGGCCTCCACCTCGGCCACGCGGCAACCGAGCAGACGCGCGGCCTCGCCGGGGTGAGGGGTGAGCACCCAATTATCCCGATGAAGGGGGTGCTGCGCCAGCAGGTTGAGGCCATCGGCATCGATCACCAGCGACTCGTTCTGACACAGGGCAGCGGCAAAGCAGCGCCGCGCCCACTCATCCTGCCCCAGACCAGGGCCGATGACCCGCACCGAATCCCACCCCAGCCCCAGCTCGGACGGGTCAGCCTGCATCAATTCGGGCTGGCTCAGACTGGGCGCTGGCAACGAGGGGTGCTGGCAGACCCGCACCAATCCGGCACCAGCGCGCAAGGCGGCGCGGGCCGCCAGCAAGATGGCGCCCTGCATGCCGGCATTGCCCCCCACCAACAGCACCCGGCCGTGATCCCCCTTGTGGGCGGTGCGCCGGCGCGGCGCCAGATGCGAAGCCAGAGCGGGGTAGTCGATGCGTTGCGCCACCGGCGCCCCCCAGTGGTCAATGGCGAGCCCCAGCGGCGCCAGGCTCAGCCGCCCGCACCAGTTGGGCCCGGCGCCGGTCAGCAGACCGGGTTTGAGACCGATGAAGGTGAGGGTCTCGCTGGCCTGCACCACCTCGCCCAGCACCAACCCGGTATCGGCCTGCAAGCCGGAGGGGAGATCCACCGCCAGCACAGGGGTTCCCTCTTGCTGCCAGTGGTTGATACGGGCGATGAGCCGTGCCGGGTCGCCCTCCACCGGCAGTGCCACGCCGGTGCCGAGCACGGCATCGATCACCAGATCCGGCGCCGGTACTGGAGCATCAACCCCCAGCACACTGCCCCCTGCTGCCAGCCAGCTACTGGCGGCGCGGCCGGCATCCCCCTTGAGCCGAGCCGGCTCACGGGTCGCCAACACGGTGACCATCAGCCCCTTTTCGCGCAGGCGACGCGCCAGCACATAACCATCGCCGCCGTTATTGCCGGCGCCGCAGCAGATAAGAACCCGCCGCGCACCCGGCCAGCGCTGCAAAATATGTTGCTCGAGCGCGCCGCCAGCCCGCTCCATCAGTGCATAGAGGGAGATACCCGCGGCGGCAGCCAGCGCGATCTCAGCCTGGCGTATCTGTTCGGCACGCCACAGGCTGTGTGGTAAACTTGCGTCTGTTTCCCTGCTGACCTGTTTGATCTCACCCATGACGGCTCCCGATCTGCCCGATCCCGCGTCGGATCTGCACGCTCTGGCCCACCATATCAAGCTATGGGCACGCGAGCTAGGTTTTGACCAGGCCGGTATCACAGATACCGACCTGCGCCTCGAAGAGCCGCGCCTGCAAGCTTGGCTCGATGCCGGCTATCACGGCAGCATGGAGTACATGGCGCGCCACGGCATGTTGCGCGCCCGCCCCGACGAACTGCTGCCGGGCACCCTGCGGGTCATCTCGCTGCGCATGAACTATCTCCCCTTCGAGGCGGGCTTTGCCGCCACCTTGCGCGATCCGCGTCTTGGCTACATCAGCCGCTACGCCCTCGGCCGCGACTACCACAAGGTGCTGCGCAGCCGCCTCAAGCAGCTTGGCGAGCGGATCGAACGGGCCTGCGGCGAGCTGGGTTTTCGCCCCTTCGTCGATTCGGCCCCCCTGCTTGAGCGCCCACTGGCCGCCAAGGCTGGCCTCGGCTGGGTGGGCAAGCACTCCCTGCTGCTCAATGCCGAGGTGGGCTCCTTCTTCTTCCTCGGGGAGCTGCTGGTCAATATCCCCCTCCCCCTCGACACTGCGCAGGAGAAAGAGCAGTGCGGCAAATGCACCGCCTGCCTCACCCTCTGCCCGACCGGCGCCATCGTCGCCCCCTATGTGGTGGATGGGCGGCGCTGCATCTCCTACCTCACCATAGAGAGCGACGAGCCGATCCCGCTCGAGCTGCGTCCGGCGCTCGGCAACCGTATCTATGGTTGTGACGACTGCCAGCTTATCTGCCCGTGGAACCGCTACGCCGCCGCCAGCCCGGAGCCGGACTTCGCACCGCGCCCCACCCTGCACCGGCCGCCATTGCTGCTGCTCTGGTCATGGGATGAGGCGGCGTTTCTCACGCACACCGAGGGGAGCCCGATCCGCCGCATCGGCTATCAGCGCTGGCGCCGCAACCTGGCGGTCGCGCTGGGCAATGGCCCCGCCGACGCCGAGGTGATCGCCGCCCTTGAGCAGGCATTGCCCGACGCCTCTTCTCTGGTGGCCGAGCATATCGAGTGGGCACTCGCCACCTTGCACCTGCGTGCCGATACGGAAAACAAGAAGACGCAGCGATTGATCCGCTGCATCGAAAAAGGTCTGCCGGATCACGCCTAGGCAAGCTGCCCCTTGCGCAGCCTCTTCCGGTTTTTCATTCTGTGCCGCCATGGGCGCAGACAAGGAGTCAAGCATGCAAATATTGGGTGTCGATATCGGCGGTTCCGGCATAAAAGGGTGTTTGGTCGATACCACGACCGGTGAGCTGATCGGTGAGCGTCACCGCATCCAAACCCCGCAACCCGCCACGCCGGCGGCCGTCGCCCATACCCTCAAGGCGCTGGTCGAACACTTCGAATGGAAGGGGCCGATCGGCTGCGGCTTTCCCGCCACCATCCAGCACGGGATCGCCAAAAGTGCCGCCAACATCGACTCAAGCTGGGTCGAGACCGATGTCGAGCATCTGTTTCGCGAGATCACCGGCCTGCCCTGCTTCGTGCTCAACGACGCCGATGCCGCCGGTATCGCCGAGATGCGCTTTGGTGAAGGAAAGGCTCGGCAGGGCGTGATCATCCTGGTCACGGTCGGCACCGGGATCGGTACCGCCGTGTTCGTCAACGGCCAACTGCTGCCCAACACCGAGCTGGGCCATCTGATGCTGGAGGGGATGATCGCCGAGCGCTACTGCTCCGATGCGGCCCGCAAACGCGAGGATCTCAGCTGGAGCAAGTGGGGTAAGCGCTTCAACCAATATCTGGCACGCCTCGAGTTTCTCTTCTCCCCCGATCTGTTCATCCTCGGCGGCGGCAGTGCCGCCAAGATGGACAAGTTCATCGACAAGATTGCCACCCGGGCGCCGCTGGTGCCCGCCGCCAGCCTCAACCAGGCCGGCATCATCGGTGCGGCGCTGCATGCCGCTGCCCGCCAAAGCCCTGCGCGCAAGCGTAAATAGGCCGGGCGCAAAAACGAGCAGGGAGGCCCGAGGCCTCCCTGTTTTTTTAGGTCACATGTCGTCAAAGCGATGCACGCCGTGCACGAAGCGGGTCAAGCGCTGCTGCTCGAGGCTGGCCAGGGCATCGAGCAAGGCGGCAGTGCCGTCGGTCGGGCACTCGCGCGCCATGCGTGATAACTCCTCGGTCAACTGCCGCTCAAACCCGGTGACCAGCGCAATGATGGCCTCCCCGTCCATGTCGGCAGGCAAGGTGGTGCTGTTGATGGTCGCCAGCATGTCGTGGGAGATCCCCTGCTCAAGCCAGGTCTCGGCCACGCTCTCACCGAGCTGGCTGGCATACTCGTGCAACTGGCCGGTGGCGGCATCCTCCCTGCCCCGCAGATAGGCCAGCAACAACCGGCTGCGTTCGGCATCGGCCTGACGCTCGAGGCGGCCATAGAGACGAGAAAGCATCTGGTGTACCTGCTCGATATAGAGCAGCAAATCCTTGATCTGCTGGAAGCGCATGACGGTCTCCTCCCTTTTTCATCCCATCCCAGTATAAAAAAGGCAGGAGGGCCGCCAAACAGGCAGGGGCAGGCCGATTGCGGCAGGTCAAGGCAACGGCGAATAAAGCGACAAGAAGAGAAAAGAGGAATGTTTTCTGCTTGGCAGAATAGGAACGACTTGAGAAGAAAATTTGGAGCGGGAAACGAGACTCGAACTCGCGACCCCGACCTTGGCAAGGTCGTGCTCTACCAACTGAGCTATTCCCGCAACGGAGGGTCATCTGCAAGATGCTTGGAGCGGGAAACGAGACTCGAACTCGCGACCCCGACCTTGGCAAGGTCGTGCTCTACCAACTGAGCTATTCCCGCAACGGAATGGCATCTGCAAAAGATTTGGAGCGGGAAACGAGACTCGAACTCGCGACCCCGACCTTGGCAAGGTCGTGCTCTACCAACTGAGCTATTCCCGCAAAACAGATTGTCATCGCAGTGGATTGGAGCGGGAAACGAGACTCGAACTCGCGACCCCGACCTTGGCAAGGTCGTGCTCTACCAACTGAGCTATTCCCGCAACGGAGTGCCACCGGCGATGTTTGGAGCGGGAAACGAGACTCGAACTCGCGACCCCGACCTTGGCAAGGTCGTGCTCTACCAACTGAGCTATTCCCGCAACAGATTGTCACCGTGATGATTGGAGCGGGAAACGAGACTCGAACTCGCGACCCCGACCTTGGCAAGGTCGTGCTCTACCAACTGAGCTATTCCCGCAACGCGGCATCATCAACGATATTTTGGAGCGGGAAACGAGACTCGAACTCGCGACCCCGACCTTGGCAAGGTCGTGCTCTACCAACTGAGCTATTCCCGCAACGCACAGCGGCGCGACTTGCGCTACTGCACGGGAGCCGAATTATACGAGGGGGCACTTCAATTGCAAGGGCTTTTTCGGTGTGCCTCGCACGACTGCCTAAAAGCTCGCCGAACTGGCGAGCCCCCCGCCAACCCCGACTCAGATGGTAAAGACGCGCTCACGGTAGAAACGCAGCTCGGCCACCGACTCGCGGATGTCGTCGAGCGCCTGGTGGGTGCCCTGCTTCGTAAACTCACCGAGGATCTCGGGCTTCCAGCGCCGCACCAGCTCCTTGATGGTGCTGACGTCCACGTTGCGGTAGTGGAAGAAGGCCTCCAGCTCTGCCATGTGCTTAACCATGAAGCGGCGATCCTGGCCGATGCTGTTGCCACACATGGGGCTGGTGCACTCGGGCACCCACTGGCGCAAAAAGGCGAGGGTTTCGGCCACGGCCGCCGCCTCGTCATAGCGGCTGGCCTTGACCCGCGCGATGAGGCCGGAGCCACCATGGGTGTTCTGGTTCCACTCATCCATCTTGGCCAGCTCGGCTTCGCTCTGGTGGATGGCAATCACCGGCCCCTCGGCCAGCACGTTGAGATCCTTGTCGGTGACGATAGAGGCGATCTCCAGCACCACATTCTCTTCGGGATCGAGGCCGGTCATCTCCATGTCGATCCACACCAGATTCTGCTCTGAAACGGTCATCTTGCTTACTCTTTGGCGGCATTTTGTGAATTTGCATGTATCATACTGGCTTTGTTTTTAGCAGCAAAACGGCGAATCGCGTGGCAAAGAGAGCGAAACTCAATCTGGGACAGCAGCGGCGGGTGCAAGCCAACCGCGACAAGCGCCTAAGCGACTTGAAAAAGGATCGGGCGCCACAGATCGACGACAGCCTGCTGGGCGCCCCCGAAGAGGGGATCGTCATCAGCCGCTTCGGCCAGCATGCCGATGTGGAGTCGCACGACGGCACCACCCGCCGCTGCAACCTGCGCCGTACCCTCGGCAGCGTGGTGTGCGGCGACAAGGTGATCTGGCGGCCGGGCAACGCGGAAGGGTCGCCCGGCGTCATCGAGGCGGTGCATCCGCGCCATTCGGTGCTGACCCGTCCCGACTTCTATGACGGGGTCAAACCGATCGCGGCCAACATCGATCAGATCATCATCGTCTCCGCCGTGGTGCCAGAGTTCTCCACCAACATCGTCGACCGCTATCTGGTGGCCGCCGAGGATGTGGAGATCCCGCCCCTCATCGTCCTCAACAAGGTCGACATGCTGAGCGAGGCCGAGCGCGCCACGGTCGAGGAGCAACTCGATGTCTATCGCCGGCTCGGTTACCCCGTGCTGCTGGTGAGCAGCCAAAGTGGCGAGGGGCTCGATGCCCTCAAGGCCACCCTGGCCGACAAGGTGAGCATCTTCGTGGGTCAGTCGGGGGTCGGCAAGTCGTCGCTCACCAACTCCCTGCTGCCTGGGCTGGACGTGCTGACCGGCGAGATCTCCGAGGTCTCAGGGCTGGGCCAGCACACCACCACCACGGCGCGCCTCTACCACTTCCCGAGCGGCGGCGATCTCATCGACTCCCCCGGCATCCGTGAATTCTCCCTCTGGCACCTCGAGCCGGAGCGGGTCACTTGGTGTTTCGTGGAGTTTCGCGACTACCTGGGTGGCTGCAAGTTCCGCGACTGCACGCACAAGGATGACCCTGGCTGCGTGCTGCGCGAGGCGGTCGAGCGGGGCGAGATCACCCGCGAGCGCTTCAGCAACTATCACCGGATCCTGGAATCGATGCAGGAAACCCGCCACGGCAGGCAGCAAGCCCGCCTCTGAATCTACCTGTGAAGACGAGCATCATGAGCATCACTGACAACCTGAAAATCGCTGGCCAGTACTGCCTGCCCAAGCATCTCCTCTCCCGCCTGGTGGGCAAACTGGCCGCCGCCGAAGCCGGCAGCCTGACCACCCGCATCATCGAAGCCTTCGTCAAGCGCTATGGCGTGAACATGAGTGAGGCACTGCACGAAGAGGCGTCCCACTACAAGAGCTTCAATGACTTCTTCACCCGGCCGCTGAAAGAGGGGATGCGCCCCGTGGTGGAAGACCCCATGACCCTGGCTCTGCCGGTCGATGGCACCGTCAGCCAGCTCGGCCCCATCCGCCAGGGGCGCGTCATCCAGGCCAAGGGCCACGACTACAGCGCTCGCGAACTGCTCGGCGGTTTTGACGATCTGGTGGCCCCGTTCAAGGACGGTGACTTTGCCACCATCTATCTGGCGCCCAAGGATTATCACCGCATCCACATGCCGCTGGACGGCGTACTGGAGAGCATGGTGTTCGTGCCGGGGGATCTCTTCTCGGTCAACCCCTTAACCGCCCAGAACGTGCCTAATCTGTTTGCCCGCAACGAGCGGGTGGTCGCCACTTTCCGCACCGAGCATGGGCCACTGGCCATGGTGCTGGTCGGCGCCACCATCGTCGCCAGCATCGAAACCCGCTGGGCGGGCTGTATCGCCCCCTGTGGCCGCAAAGAGGTCAAGCGCTGGGATTACCCCGGCGAGCAGGCCATCACCTTGAAAAAAGCCGAGGAGATGGGGCTGTTCAAACTCGGCAGCACCGTCGTCTGCCTGTTTGGGCCGGGCATGCTCGAACAGTTCGAGCCACACCTGCAACCGGGCGTGGTCACCCGCATGGGCGCCCCGTTTGCCCGCCTCAAGGGGTAATCCATGAGCCAGCCGAACAACCCGTTGCACGGGATAACGCTCGCCACCATGGTCACCGAACTGGTGGAGCACTACGGCTGGCCCGAATTGGGTCGGCAGATCCCCATCCGCTGCTTTACTCAAGACCCCAGCATCAAGTCGAGCCTCACCTTCCTGCGCCGCACCCCGTGGGCCCGCGAGAAAGTCGAGGCCCTCTATCTGCTGACCCGCCAGCAGGCGGGTATCTGGCAAAAGTCATAAATTCAGAGAGCGATCATGGCATTCACCATTACCTACCGCTATCGTAAACAGCTCAAGTCGATTGGCTATGCCAATGACAAGCACCACAGCATTTACGATGCGATTGCCACTGCCGAGGGTATCGATCTGGCGCGTTACCGTGCCATGGAGGAGCAGGTGGTCAATATCAGCCGCCGCGACCGCAAGATGCTCAAGGAGTTTCGCGAGAACTACTTTCGCGAGCTGGGATTCAGCGACATCGCCATCGTGAGGGACGAACAGGAGTAAGCGATGCGCCGAGCAACAGGGATGGTTGTACTGATTACCGCACTGCAAGGATGCAGCCTGCTCCCCGACTGGGGAGAGAGCGCTCAGATCACCGATCGGCACGGCTGCGTGCGCAGCGAGGGTTATCGTTGGTCACAACTGATGGGGCAGTGCCTCATTCCGGCCGAACAGGCCGTCAAGCTCGGCGCCCTCAACCATGGCGATCCGCGCAGCGCCTGGGTACTGGTCGCCCGGGATCGCAGCGAGGCCGAGATCTATCTGCCAGAGCGCGACTCCATCATGCTGCCCCGTCAGAATCAGGGGGATAAGCCCAGCTGGAGCAGTGGCGACTGGTCACTGCTGCATGGCAGTGGTTACGTGCTGAGCGAAGATGGCTACGCCCGCTTTCACAACTACGGAGCCCGCTAGCGCTCTGCGGGCCTCAGACAGCAAAAGAAAAGCGGGGCTAGGCCCCGCTTTTCTTTTTCCCTTCCCGACTCAGTCGCCGAGCGAGGCAAACAGGCTGTTTTCCAGCTCGCCACGCGACACGCAGACCGGCGTGAGGGAGGGAGCTGGCACTCGGTCGCCAGAAGCCTCCACGTAGAAGAGCTGGGTGTTGCCCTTGACGTTGACGGTGGCCACGCTGCTATCACCGCTTTGGGTGATGATCAGGTTAACCTGCACATTGGGGTCCCCTGCGACCACCTTGGCCCCCATGGTGCCGCAGTCGAGCCACTTCAGGCCATCGGCAGCCTGTTGCAGGTTGGCGGTCATCAGACCGGCACCACGCTGGCTATTCTCGATTTGCAGACCGTGCTCCTGAAACCACTTCTCGGCACGGGACCAGACCAGATCAACCGGGATCTGCATGGTCTGGGTATTGTTGGTCGCCAGCGCCTGCGGTGCGGTGTAGCGGTAATCTTCGTTGCGGCCATCATTGCCGGCACAACCTGCCAGCAACGCAGCCAGCAGCCCGACTCCATATATCTTCTTCATCTCTTCTCTCACCAGAATCCATGGCCGAGCGGCCAAGGTGAGCATTATCACTCGGACGTCAGAAACTGTCAGCACCCCTCGCCACTGAAACGACAGGCTTTACAAAACAGGAGGGGGTGGCATAGATTGCCGCAAAGTCACCGCAAGAGTAACAGTGTGCCCGCCCCCATGATCCCCGACTGGCTGCAGCAGGTGCTCGACAGCCTACCACTCAGCCTTTTCTGTCGTGATCAGCAAGGGAACTATCTGTTTTGCAACCGTCAATTCGCCCATCAGGCTGGGGTAGATGACCCGCGCGACCTGCTCGGACGCAACGACAGTGAGCTGCCATGGGGAACCCGCTACCGGGAGGAAGATCTTCAGCTACTGCGCGAACGCCGGCCCCTCATCAGTCAGCATGTGCTCTGCGAGCAGAAAGGGGGGGAAATATGGATCCAGACCCACAAGGTGCCCTTCTACGATAAGGAAGGGAATCCGCTCGGCCTGTTTGGCCTCATCGAGGAGATCACCCACCTCAAGGGGCTGGAAGAGGCGCTGAATGCCCAGCAGCAGCTGCAACGCAAGCTGCTTGACGCCATCCCCGATCTGATCTTGCTCTCGCGGGCCGACGGCAGCTTGCTTGAGTACAACCAGGCCCTGCTCGACTTCCTCGATCTGCCGCGTGGCCACCGCGCACTGCAACGCCCCGATAACCTGACCGCCCCCCTCACCCGCGCCTCACAGGAGAGCCGCGAGTTCGTCTTGGCCGATGCACAAGGGCGCCGCCATCTGCTTGAGGTGACCCATCTCGAGGTGCCCAACCTAGGCGAGCCCGCCACCCTGACCCTGTGCCGTGATGTGACCCAGCAGCGCAGCGCCGAGCAGCAGTTGCACCAGGCTCGCCAGCTCGACAGCCTGACCGGGCTACTCAAGCTGACCACCTTTTTGGAGCGCGCCCAGCAGGGTGACGATCGCCCGGTCTGCCTGTTGATGGTCGACTTACAGCACTTTCACGAGATCAATGCCCGCTTCGGCATCCGCATCGCCGATCAGCTGCTTAGCGAGGTGGCCACTCGTCTGCAACTGCATGCCCCGACCGGGAGCCTGTTGTGCCGGATCGCGGCGGATGACTTCTGCCTGCTGGTGCCGCAAGATCTGCTCAGCACCGAGCGTCGATTATGGGGGGAGTGGCTACGCCGTCGCCTCGCCGCCCCCTACTTGGTGGCGGAACACCGCATCCAGATCGACTGCCACATCGGTATCGCTGAAGGAACCAGCCACGACGCCGAGAGCCTGCTGCGCCACGCCGAGGCCGCCTTGGTTGAGGCCAAGCAGACCCGTCAGCACTTCTTTAGCTTCGATGCCGAGCTGGAGGGACGGATCCGCCGCCGGCGCCTGCTTGAGCAGGCACTGCCACGGGTCATCCATGCCCGTCAACTGCATTTGGCCTATCAGCCCATCATCGCCAGCAGTACAGGCGCTCTGCTCGGCGCCGAGGTACTGTGTCGCTGGCACCATGATGAACTGGGGCCTGTTCCACCGGACGAATTCATCCCCCTGGCCGAACAACTCGGCCTCATCGGTGCCCTCGGCAGCCTAGTGATCCAGCGGGCCGCTCAGCAGTGCGCCGAGTGGCGCGCTCACCAGCCCGATCTATGCCTATCGGTCAACCTTTCACCGCTCCAGTTCCGCCAGCCGAGTCTGTGCAGTGAGCTGTTACAGGCGGTGCAGGCATGGCAACTGCCGCCGGCCGCACTCGAGCTCGAGATCACCGAAAGCGTACTGATGGAAAATGCCGACGAGATAGAGACTAACCTGCGCCAGCTGCTGGCCGCCGGCTTCCCGCTGGCCATCGACGACTTCGGCACCGGTTACTGCTCGCTGGCCTATCTGCCGCGCTTGCACGTGAGCAACCTCAAGCTCGATCGCAGTTTCATCCGCGAGCTGGAAAGCAATCCGGTCACTACCGCCATCGTCCGTTCCGTGATTGGCCTGGCACACGAGATTGGTATGCAGATCACCGCCGAGGGGGTCGAGACCGAGGTCCAGCGCGACTGGCTCATCGCCGCAGGCTGCCAGCGCCTGCAAGGCTACCTGTTTAGCCAGCCTCTGCCGGCAGAGGCGTTCGCCACCCGTTTCCTCGGCAAACGCTGAAAACACAAGAGGCCGCTCGATGAGCGGCCTCTTGCATGGGGGAGCACTTACTCCTGGAAGTAGGTGCCCCAGCCGTCGTACTCCACCCCGTGCTTGGCCACGATCGGCAGCATGGCGTCGATGTCGCCCATGATCGCCTCGACCTTCAGCGGGCGCTGGGTGATGGCATCGAAGCAGAGGATGGTGGCGCCGTCGTCGAGCTCCATCTCCTCGGCGTCGGTCACCTCGTAACCGGCCTTGAAGAGATCGACCGCCGCCTTCTCGAGCTGGTCAAAATCCTGGCTGGCAAAGTGGTGCTCAATCTCATACTCCGCCTCCGGATTGCTGCCATCGGCCAGCAGTTCGTCGATGATGGCAAGGGTCTCCTCGCGCCACTCTTGCGTGTTCAGGCTCATGTTGCCTCCAGGATAAAAAGTTGCGCGCCAGCATACCGCGAACCACGACCCCCGCTCAATCACGGTGAAGGGCCCGGTTCACTTTATCGCCTCTATGTGCAAAAAGACGGCAAACGCACCGTTTGTACGATAAAAATCGCGCCTGCGGTTGACAGAACCCGGAGGAAAGGGTTTAATGCGCGCCGTTGCCCAGATAGCTCAGTCGGTAGAGCAGGGGATTGAAAATCCCCGTGTCGGCGGTTCGATTCCGTCTCTGGGCACCACGACTCTTCCTCCGTAGTTCAGTCGGTAGAACGGCGGACTGTTAATCCGTATGTCACTGGTTCGAGTCCAGTCGGAGGAGCCAAATTTAGAAAAGCCCGCTCATCGAGCGGGCTTTTTGTTTTTCCTCTCCCACACAGTGGCCGGCTAGCAGCCCTCAAGCAGCCGGTGATCCTGCGTCCGGCTCCCGTTATCATGGTTTCCCCTCCAGTCAGGATGCAATCATGACCCCCTACACCCTCGATGGCATGCTGTGCCAACCCATGACCTTGTCAGTCCCCCTCGACCACCAGCAACCACAAGGGGCGCAAATCACCCTATTTGCCCGCACCCTGGTCGACAAAGACCGTCAGGACGACAACCTGCCCTGGCTGCTGTTTTTGCAAGGGGGGCCCGGCTTCGGGGCGCCGCGCCCGACCGCGCGCAGTGGGTGGCTGAAACGAGCACTGCAAGAGTTTCGCGTTCTGCTGCTCGATCAGCGCGGCACTGGCAACTCCACCCCGGTCAGCGCCCAGGCACTGGCCCACCTCACGCCTACCGAGCAGGCCGACTACCTGCGCCATTTTCGCGCCGACAACATAGTGCGTGACGCCGAGTGCTGGCGGGCGCAGCTCTCCCCCGAGCGCCCATGGAGCCTGCTCGGCCAGAGTTTTGGCGGCTTTTGTTGCCTCACCTATCTCTCCTTGTTCCCTGAGGCGCTGCGCGAGGTCTACATCACGGGCGGCATCCCGCCGCTTGGGCGCCGTGCCGACGAGGTCTACGAGGCGACACTGCGCCGGGTGGCCGACAAGCAAGACGCCCTCTGCACCCGCTTTCCCGCCATGCAGGGGCTGCTCGATCGCCTCGCCACCCACCTTCATCACAATGAGGTGTGCCTGCCTAACGGCCAACGCCTGACGGTGGAGCAGTTCCAGCAGCAGGGACTGGATCTTGGCGCCAGCGATGGCCCCGAGTCCCTCTACTACCTGCTGGAGGGTGCGTTCGACGGTGAGCAGCTCAATCCGGCCTTCCTCTACCAGTTGCAGGGGATGCAGCCCTTTAACAGCCACCCCATCTTCGCCATCTTGCATGAATCCATCTATGCCGAAGGGCTTGCCACCGCTTGGGCTGCCGAGCGGGTTCGCCAGCGCCATCCCGATCTCAACTGGGCACCGGGCAAGGCGCTGCGCTTCACCGGCGAGATGATCTACCCCTGGATGTTCGAGCAGTTCAGGGAGCTGCGCCCCCTGCGTGAGGCGGCCCACCTGCTGGCCGAGAAGCGCGACTGGCCTCCCCTCTACGATCGGGCGCGTCTGGCGGCCAATCTGGTACCGGTCGCCTGCGCCGTCTATGCCGAGGACATGTACGTGGAGTTCGACTACAGCCGAGATACCCTCAAGGGGCTCGGCAGCAGCCGGGTCTGGATCACCAACGAGTACGAGCACAACGGCATCCGGGCCGACGGGGAGCGTATCCTCGATCGCCTCATCACCCTCAACCGGGATCGCTGATCGGATGCCGCCCGAGCCGGGCGCAGGCCGGCTCGCCCCACCACCTCTCCTTACCGTGGCGCGATAGGGTGACGATCGAAACGGCTGGCGCCGGCTATAGTGAGTACGCGCCAGCCGTCCACGGAAAGTGATATGAAACGACACGGATCGATCCCCTTCTACCTGCACCTCTCCTATCTCTTCATCGGTTTGTTATTGGTTTTCGCTCTCGTCAGCGGCTGGTACCAGTACCGAGCAGCCAGTCGCCAATCCCTGCAAAGCGCCCACCAGCACTACCAAACCGTGGCCCAAAATACGGCCCGCGAGCTGCTGCACACCTATCAGGGGGGGCAGTTGAGCGCAGAGCTGCTGGCCCAGCAGGGGATCATGACCGCCACCTCGCTGCAAGAGCGGCTGGCGCACCTGCGTTTTTTCACCATCTCCCTTGCCAACAACCCCTCCCTGGTCTCCCTCTATATCGGTTACCGCAGCGGTGACTTCTTTCTGGTGCGTCGCTATCAAAGCGGCACGGCGCTGGCCCACAGCCTAGGTGCCCCGAGCGGCTCAGCCTGGATCGTCCAGAGCATGGCGGGCGCACCGCAACGCGGTGAGTTTCTCTTCTTCGACGCCGAGTTACAGCTGCTGGAGCGGCGCAGCATGCCCGATTACCGCTACGATCCGCGCCAGCGCTACTGGTATCAGGCCGCCATCGTCTCCCACTCACCCGTGATGACCGCCCCCTACGCCTTTGCCACCAACGGCCTGCTCGGCATCACCCTAGCCCAGCGCACCGCCAATGGCATGGGGGTCGCCGCCAGCGACATCCAACTGGAGCAGTTCGGTCAGTTGTTACAGCGAGCTCGCACCACGCCGGGCAGCCAGCTGGCCCTGCTCAGTGACACAGGCCAGGTGCTGGCCACCGCCACCGAAGGGGAGCACAAAGTGGCCCACCTCCCCACCCTGCGTGAGCTGGGCGAAGGGGTATTGCTGGCGCTGCTGCAACAGCGGGAGAGCGGTGAGCCGGTCTCCTTTCGCGCCCCAGAGGGCACCCTCTGGGAGGGGATGCGCCAGAGCATCGCCGTACAGGGGGAGCCACCGCTCACCCTACTGATGGCCTCTCCCCATACCGAGCTACTGGCTGACGCCATGCAGGCGAGCCGCCAGACCTTGCAGATCTCATTGCTGCTGCTCGGCGCCGGACTGGCCGTCGCCTTCTGGCTGTCGCGGCTGGCATCGCGCCCCCTCAATATCCTGCAAGAGGAGGTTCGCAAGATTGAGCAGTTCAAGTTTGGCGAGCCACTGGCCATCGATACCCGCATCGTCGAGATAGAGCGGCTGGCCAGCGCCATCGGCAACATGAAAGAGAGCATTCACCACTTCATGGAGCTGTCACTTGCGCTGGCAAGTGAGACCCGCTTCGAGACCCTGCTGGCCAGGGTTCTCGGAGAGCTCGGCTCGCAGGCCCGCGCCGAGGGGGGGATCCTCTACCTGTGTGAGCAGGAGCTGTTGCAGGAGGCGCAGCGCTTCTGGCAAGGCCCGCCGACGACGGCCGAGCCCCATCCCCCGATCGCGCTGGCGGGCGATCACCTGCTGGCTCGCCTGCTGCGCGAAGGGCGCCTGACCTGTCCGCTGGAGCCCGCACTGCGCCAGGCGAGCTTTCCCCTGCTGCCGGCCTACCCACAGCCGCTGACCCTGCTGACCCTGCCACTGCGCAACCGTGACGGCGAGCTGCTCGGTGTGCTGGCGCTGCAACTGGACGAGCGGCGCCAGCCCATCAGCCCGGAGTGGCTCGCTTTTGCCCAGGCGCTGGCCGGCTCCGCCGCCGTCGCTCTCTCGACCCAGCGCCTGATCCAGGAGCAAAAACAACTGCTCGAATCCTTCATCCAACTGATTGCCGGCGCCATCGATGCCAAGAGCCCCTACACGGGAGGTCACTGCCAGCGGGTACCCGAGCTGACCAAGATGCTGGCGCAGGCCGCCTGCGCCGAGCAGGAGGGGCCGTTTGCCCACTTTGGATTGGATGAAGAGCAGTGGGAGGCGCTGCACATCGCCGCCTGGCTGCATGACTGCGGCAAGGTAACCACCCCCGAGTATGTGGTGGACAAGGCGACCAAGCTCGAGACCCTCTACGATCGCATCCACGAGGTGCGGATGCGCTTTGAGGTGCTCAAGCGCGATGCCGAGATCGCCTGCTGGCAAGGGATCGCGGAAGGGGGGCACAGGGCCACCCTGGAAACGGAGCGGGATCGCCAGTGGGCACAGCTCGACGAGGAGTTCGCCTTCGTCGCCAGTTGCAACGAGGGGAGCGAGTACCTCTCGCCCGAGAAGCGGGAGCGGCTACAGCTCATCGCCCAGCGCACCTGGCTGCGCACCCTCTCCGATCGCATCGGCATCGCCCACGACGAGCTGACCCGCAAGCTGCAAAGCCCGGCCATGACCCTGCCGGTACGCGAGCCACTGCTGGCCGACAAACCGGAACACCTCATCCACCGCAGCCAGCGGGAGCGCATCCCTGAGCACAATCCTTGGGGTTTTCGCATGCCGGTGCCAGGGCTGCTCTACCACCGCGGCGAACTGCACAACCTCGACGTGCAGCGCGGCACCTTGAGCGAGGAGGAGCGCTTCAAGATCAACGAGCACATCATTCAGACCATCATCATGCTGGAGAAGCTCCCCTTCCCCCGCCACCTGCGCCAAGTGCCAGAGATAGCCGGCGGCCACCACGAG
The DNA here is from genome assembly GCF_014892695.1 of Aeromonas simiae. Taxonomy (NCBI): domain Bacteria; kingdom Pseudomonadati; phylum Pseudomonadota; class Gammaproteobacteria; order Aeromonadales; family Aeromonadaceae; genus Aeromonas; species Aeromonas simiae. The sequence goes on along the minus strand of NZ_CP040449.1, from coordinate 274,787 downwards.
AAGATGGATGGCAGTGGCTACCCACGCGGCCTGACCCGGGAGCAGATGAGCATTCCGGCCCGGATGATGGCGATCGCCGACATCTTTGAGGCGCTCACCTCGGTCGATCGCCCCTACAAGCGCGGCAAAACCCTCTCCGAGGCGCTGCGTATCATGGCCATGATGCGCAGCGAGCAGCACATCGACCCGGATCTGTTCGAGCTGTTCCTGCGAAAGGGGATCTATCTCGAGTACGCCCAGCGCTACCTGCGCCCGGAGCAGATCGACGAGGTCGACATCCGCCCCTACCTGGTTTCAGCATCCCACTGACCCCAACAACGACGAGGCCGGACAATGTCCGGCCTCGTTTCACTCTCTCACCCCGTTATTGCGGCTTGCGCTCACCGCTGACTACCGGGTTCTTGGCATCCATGCTCCACTCGTACCAGCCACCATCGAAGACGCTGATCCGCTTCCAATCCATCAGCCAGGCATAGAAGAAGGCCTCGGAGGCGCGCCAGCCGGTGCCGCAGTAGAAGGCGGTCTGCTTGTCCGGCGTGATGCCCCACTGTTGCCACATGGCCAGCAGTTGGGCGGCGTCCTTCATGGTGCCATCCGGGTTGTGGTAATCGCTCATGTCGTTGGCATCCACCCCGGCATGCCCCCACTTGGCACCCTTGATATCCCCCTTGGGCTCGATGTAGCTGTAGCCCGAAGTCTCCCCGATGAACTCGGGCCAACTGCGCACGCTGACCAGCGCCCCGTCCCGCTCGGTCAGGATCTTCTTAGCCCCCGGTACATCGGTCAGGTACTCGGGGTGCTGCGGAAGGGTGACCCCGAAGCCCTTGGCCGGCTCGTAGCGCGTGGGCAGGCCGGTCTCGGTCGGCAGCATGCGCACATACTGGTTGGTCCAGGCATCGAAGCCGCCATCGAGCAGACGCACGTCTTTCACCCCGGCGTAGAGCATGAAGTGGGCAGCGCGGGCCGCCGCCATGGTGTTACGGCCATAGAGAATGACGGTGGTGTCATGGCGAATACCGTTTTCCAGCAGCAGCTTTTCGAGATCCTGATCGGAGACCTTGTTCCACAGCGGCTCAGATTCGAGGCGGTTGGTGTCGATATAGCCGGCCCCCGGTATGTGGCCGATGAGGAAGGCCTTGGGGGCGCCCCAACCCACCTCAAACAGCTTCCATTCTCCCTTGGGGGCGGCCACGACCTTCTCCCCCTTACGCAGGGCCTCGAGCCACTGGGGGTAAACCAGTTGCTGCCAGCGGGCGAGGCGCTCACGCGGCGCGCTTTGCCAGTCGCTCAGCTCATAGAGCTGGGTGAAGCCGTGCTGCTTCTCCAGCATCAGGGCGACTTCGGCCACCTGGCGCTTGTCGCCGTAGAGGGCGACCGGCTTATCCTTGGCCAAGCCCTTCTCGGCCAGGATGCGCGGCCACTGATCGTCATCGATCTTCCAGTCACCGGAGAGGTTAACGGCCCCCTTGACGTGCCCCCCCTGCGACTCGCCCTCCATCGGCCAGCCCTGATAGTAATTACTGGAACGCACGTCGATGAAGCGGGCGTGCTTGGCCTGCGCCTCCTTGAAGGTGAGGGTGAGCAGCTCGCTGGCGGCGACGGCTCCGTGCCACAGCAGGGCGGCACACCACAGGGTGGCCAGACGAATGATGCGCGAAGTGAACATGATGCTCCCGTTGAGTCGTAACAATTCAGAAAATCGAGCGGCCGAGGCGCTCGGCAAACCGTTCCAGTGCGGCGGTCCCCGCCAGCGAGTTGCCCGCCTTGTTGAGCTCTGGCGACCAGACGCAGACCGACAGCTCCCCCGGGATCACGGCGATGATGCCGCCCCCCACCCCGGATTTACCCGGCATGCCGACCCGATAGGCAAAATCCCCCGCCTCATCGTAGAGACCGCAGGTGGCGAGCAGAGCATTGACCTGCTTGGTGGTGCGGGTATCGAGCAGCGGCGCGCCGTCGAGGGGCGTGCCCCGGTTGGCAAGATAGACAAAGGCGCGCGCCAGATCGACGCAGCTCATGCGAATGGCACAGGCATTGAAATAGCTTTGTAGCACCTTGTCCACTTCGTTGTGGAAGTTGCCGTAGGACTTCATCAGGTAGGCGATCGCCGCATTGCGGGCCGAGTGCTGGTACTCGGAGCGGGCGACCACGCTATCGGCGATAACCGCAGAGTTACCCGACAGGCGGCGGGCCAGCTCCAGGGTACGCTGACGCGGGGCAGTGAGGCGGGTTTCGAGCAAATCGCTCACCACCAGGGCGCCGGCGTTGATGAAGGGATTGCGTGGTATCCCCTGCTCGAACTCAAGCTGCACCAAGGAGTTGAACGGCTGGCCCGAGGGCTCCTTGCCCACCCTGGCCCAGATCTCCTCCTCCCGGTAGAGCGTGAGCGCCAGCGTCAGGCTGAGCGCCTTGGAGATGCTCTGGATTGAGAAGGGTTCGTCGGCATCGCCGGCGGTGAACACCTCGCCTTGCACCGTGCATACCGCCATGCCGAGCCGGTTGGCCGGCACCTGGGCCAGAGCGGGGATATAGTCAGCCACCTTGCCCTGCCCGATGAGCGGGCGGACTTCGGCGAGAATGGCATCAAGCAGTTGTGACGACAGCATGCGCTTCCCTATCTTGCGAGACAAAAATCCCGCCGGCGGCGGGATTTTATCAGGCGATGGCGCTTAGGCCGGCTCGCCGTACCAGAGGTCAAACAGGGAAGAGGCCTTGACCTGCTCCATCCCCTTGCCCTTGAGCCAGCCCTCTATAACTTGGCGATCCTCTTCGGTGCACTTGCCGATAGCCTGGGTGCAGACCATCCCTTCCCACACCAGATGGCCGGAGCCGGCAAACGCCAGGGCGCGCGGTTCAACCACCTCATCGATGAAGGCATCGACCAGGGCATCGATCTGCGCCTCGGTAGTGCCAACGGGGAAATTCCAGTTGAGATCGAACCCCAGCTCCTGGAACTCGTCCACACGCAGCTTCTTGCGCAGGCGGCGGCTACGATTGGCCATGTCAGCACTCCTCTCTTATCAGTTGATTCGCTTAAAAATGAGATCCCATACACCGTGGCCGAGACGATGGCCACGCTGCTCAAACTTGGTCAGTGGACGCCACTCGGGACGCGCCACCCAGTTGCCGCTGCTGGCGGTATTTTCATACCCCTCGGCGGCGCTCATCACCTCGAGCATGTGCTCGGCATAGTTTTCCCAATCGGTAGCCATGTGGAAGACGCCACCCACGGCGAGCTTCTGGCGGATCTTCTGGGCAAACTCGGGCTGCACGATGCGGCGCTTGTGATGGCGCTTCTTATGCCAGGGATCGGGGAAAAACAGTTGCAGGCAGGCGAGCGAGCCATCCGGGATCATCAGATCCAGCACCTCGATGGCATCGTGACAGAAGACGCGCAGGTTGGTGACCCCCGCCTCCTGGGCTGCGCTCAGGCAGGCCCCCACCCCAGGGGTGTGCACCTCGATACCGATGAAGTTCTTCTCTGGCGCGTTCTTGGCCATCTCCACCAGGGAGGCGCCCATGCCGAAGCCGATCTCCAGCACCACGGGGGCCTCACGGCCGAACAGGGCGGCCAGATCCAGCATTCCGGGAGCGAAATCCACCCCCATGACGGGCCACAGGTCGGCCAACGCCTTCTCCTGCCCCTTGGTCAGGCGGCCTTCGCGACGGACAAAACTGCGGATCTTGCGCAGGAACTTACCGTCCTCGTTGAATTCGTCTTGGGTCACAGGCATTTCTGGCATAGGAAAAGGCTCGTCATTGCGGGTTCAGTCAAACAGGGTAGCGAATTATCCCAAGAACGCCCCCGAGTGCAACTGTTTCGCACACTTTATCCCCGTCCTCCTCCATCCAGGCGTATCACCACCCCCTCTCAATACTGCATATTCATTGCGCCTCGGGGCAGAAAGGGCGCATGTGGCCGCTATAAGAGACGTTTTGATGGCCACCAAAAGAATAAAAACACAAAATTATTGACTTTTAATTCCATTAACAACAATTTGCAACCGAAGGAAAAGCCGGAAATATCGCACAAATCACATACCGTCATGGGCAAATGGCGCATTGTGCCGATGTTTTAAGCGGTAATACCCATAAAAACGAAAGGAAGCTCAAAATGCATAAGACGCTACTCGCCTTCTCACTGGCCGCTCTGCTCGCCGGCTGTAACGACGCCAGCAACGACTCCAAGGCCCCCACACCCAATCCGGGCGAACACGCCTATGAATTCCTCACCCAGCTCAGCTCGGGGGCCGAGGGGATCGGCGCCCGCCCGACCGGCACCGCTAGCGAGACCGAGGCGGCCAACTGGATCGCCGACAAGCTGACCGGCTGGGGCTATGACGTGACCCGCCAACCCTTTAGCTACCAGAAGAAGGGGGTGGAGATGCACTCCCAGAATCTGATCGTCACGCTGCCCGGCAAGAGCGACAAACTGATCATCGTCGGCGCCCACTACGACAGCACCGGGGAGCAGAAGGGATCGGAAGGCGCCACCGACAACGGGGCCGGTGTCGCCGCCATGCTGGCAGTAGCCGAGACCCTCAAGGGGCAGACCCTGCCCTACACAGTGCGGCTGGTCTTCTTCGGGGCCGAGGAGAACGGCATCAACGGCGCCAAGGCTTATGCCGCCAGCCTGAGTGCCGACGAGGTGGGCGCCACCCTGGCCATGGTGAACAACGACACCATCGCCGGCGGCGATATTCTCTATGTCCATTCGGCCCACTCCGACGTGGCCGAGTACAACTGCGCCGACCCGAGCCGCTACAGCCATGACCCCAAGGTGCGTGACCGCCTGCTGGCGCTCTCCCGCCAGGGCGACATGACCCCCTTCGAGCTGCACCCCGCTTTCCCCGGCTATCCGGCTGGTGAGACCGGCGCCTGGTCCGATCACGCCAGCTTCGCCTGCCTCGGCATCCCCGTCGCCTATCTGGAAGCCACCAACTTCACCATCAACGGCGCCGATGGCTATGACGGCTACTCCCAGAGCACCAACCCGGCCCTGTGGGACTGCTATGACGCCACCACCAAGAGCGCTTGCGATCGGGAGAGCGAGACCCAGTGGGGCAAGATATGGCACACCCAGTACGACCGCCTCGACAAGTTGCAGGAGATCTTCCCCGGCCGCGTTCAGCAGCAGCTCAGCGACGGCACCACCCTGCTGATCCGCTTCCTGCGTGAACCGGGTCTTGAGTAGGAAATCTCGCCCATTGATGGATAAAAAATGGGTAGGTTCCACTCCTGCCCTTTTTTCTCTCAGAGCAAGCAGCGGTTGCCTCATTTTTTAAATCTGTTACAAACGAAAGACGTGGTGGCCCAATGGAAGGGTCACCCAGCAGTGCAGAGAGAGCCAACATGCAGCCGTTTTTTTCCCAACGTTTCGAGAAGGTCGAACCTTCCTTCATCCGCGAGATCCTTAAAGTCACTACCCGCCCGGACATCATCTCCTTCGCCGGCGGGCTGCCCAACCCCAACCTGTTTCCGGTCAAAGCGATCGAACAGGCCTGCCAGCAGGTGCTGAGCGAGCAGGGCGCCGCCACCCTGCAATACGCCACCACCGAGGGCTACGCACCGCTGCGCCAGTACATCGCCGAGCGTTACCAGACCCGCTGGGGCATGCAGGTCAATCCGGATCACATCCTCATCACCAGCGGCTCCCAGCAGGCGCTCGACCTGCTTGGCAAGGTGCTGATCGACGAGGGGCAGGATCTCATCATTGAGGAGCCGGGTTACCTGGGCGCCATCCAGGCCTTCTCCGTCTATCAGCCTAAGTTCCGGCCCATTACCCTGGGTGAGGAGGGGCTGGATCTGGCTGCGCTGGATGCCCTGCTGGAAAGCGGCACCACGGCCCGCCTGCTCTACGGTGTACCCAACTTCCAGAACCCGTCTGGGGTCAGCTACAGCCGCGCCAACCGTGCCGCGCTGGCCGAGCGACTGATCCGCCACAATCTGCTGATGGTCGAGGATGATCCCTACGGCGAGCTGCGCTTCGAGGGCGAGTCCATCGATCCGGTCGCCAAGCTGGCACCGGAAAATACCGTGCTGCTCGGCTCCTTCTCCAAGACAGTGGTGCCGGGCTTTCGCCTCGGTTGGATGGTGGTGCCGGCCTGGTTGCACAAGAAGGTCACCATCGCCAAGCAGGCAACCGACCTGCACAGCAACGCCTTCAGCCAACAGGTGCTGCACCGCTTCCTGACCACTCACTCCCTCGATGCCCACCTCGAGAAAATCAAGGAAGTCTATGGCCGCCAGCGCGCTGCCATGGAGGTCGCCCTGGCCCGCCACTGCCCGCCTTCGGTACGCTGGACCCGCCCCGAGGGCGGCATGTTCCTGTGGTTGACCCTGCCCGAATCGGTCTGCGCCATGGAGCTGTTTCAGGTTGCTATCGAGGAGAAGGTCGCCTTCGTACCGGGTGCCCCCTTCTACGTGCGCCCCGATATCAAGAACACCCTGCGCCTGAGCTTCTCCTGCGTGGATGAGGCCACCATAGAGGAAGGGGTGCAGCGACTGGCCCGCGCCCTGCGCAAGATGCTCTGAGCGCTGTCATCCCCCTATGAAAAAGGCGGCCATCGGCCGCCTTTTTCTTTGCCCCTCAGGGCAGTTTCGCCTCCAACCAGAAGTCGGCCAACGGAACCGGGCAACCATAGAGATAGCCCTGCTGGAAGTCGACCCCGCGCGCCATCAGGTACTCGGCCTGCTCCGGTGTCTCCACCCCTTCCGCCACCAGCGAAAGATCCAGGCGGCTGGCGAGATCGACCACATTGTCGACGATGTGGCGGGACAAGGCATCACTGCCGATCCGAGCCACAAAACTCTGGTCAATTTTGAGGAAATCGACCTTGAACTGTTGCAGATAAACGAGGCTCGAATGCCCGGTGCCAAAATCATCGATGGCAACAGAAACCCCCATCCGATCCAGCTCGTCGAACAGCTGTATGGTGGTCTCATCGGGCACGATCAACTCACGCTCCGTCAGCTCCAGCACCAAATTGACCGGATTGGCGGAGAAGGCCGCCAGGAAGGAGCGGCAATCCTCGATCAGGGAGAGATCGTGACAGTGGCTGGCCGCGATGTTGAAACTGAAGTGAAAATGCGGGGGTAAGGCCGCAGCGCGCGGCCCCATGGCCTCACGCACCTGACGCATCAGCTCTCGGGTCATGGGGACGATGAGGCCGCTATCCTCAGCCAGCGGAATAAAACGATCAGGCCGGATCAGACCGAGTTCCGGGTGCATCCATCGCACCAACACCTCGCACCCCGTCACTTGGGTCCCCTCCCGGTTCATCATGGGTTGCAGGTAAGCCACAAATTCGCCGGCATCCAGCGCCCGGTTCAGCTCGTGATGGAGGCCACTCTTGGTGCGCCGAAAGCAGGCCACACCGAAGAAGACACTCAGCACCAGAGCCAATGTCCCTTCAAGCAGGGCGTGTTCAAGCATGTAAGTTCTAAAAATAGCGGCATTGATGATGTCATTGACCCGATAGGCGTAGCGAGTAGAGGCCACACTCAACCGCTGCCCCTCGACCCAACCTCCGGCCTTGCGGATCCGCTCTTCTGCATCGAGCGTCAACCCGCCCACCTGGAGCCTGATCCCCCCGAGGAGCCCCAGCACATAGCTGAGATCATGACCATTTATACCCACCAGCACGCTGTACTCCCCGACATTCCTGCGGTAAATCAGCACGGACTGGTCGGGCGACAACAGATTATTTGCCTGAAGTGAGAGCTGCCCTTCTGCGTATGGTTGCATATTGACCAACTGCTCTCGATGGCCATAGACGGAGCTGCACAGCATGGTGCCATTGTGCTCAATACTGACCGAGCGGACATCAGGGGTTGACGCCACTATCTTGCGCAATCGCAACTCCTGCTCCCCACAAGAGTCAGTGAGCAGCGGCTCTACCGCAATCGCAACCTGATGAGCATGGTCAAAGACTAGGTCCAGCTTCTGTACCGCCTGCTGCAACCTATCTTGGGTCTGAGAGTGAAGACCTTGCCACCCCAACCAGAAAATCAGGCACAGGCAGAGCAGGAAAAGCAGGCCTCCTGCCGCTAGCGCAATAGCCAGACGCTGAGTGAGACTTCTGGACTTAAATTGAGAAGAATGCATGAGCACCTCATCAGAGCCGGTAGAAAAAATCCACAATAGCGGGGAAAAAAGGGGCCGCATAATAACAGAAAGGGGAGCCTATGGCTCCCCTTTCCATGACTTCAAACTCACGCCCGTAGCGTTTTATCGGCTCGTGAGATGCCGCATACGCCAGAGCGCACTACCTCCACCACCTCACTGCTCTGCACCACGGTCTTGATGAAGGCATCCAGCTTGTCGCTAGTCCCGGCCAGTTGCACCGTATAGAGCTCCGGTGTCACATCCACTATCTGGCCACGGAAAATATCGGCCAGTCGCTTGAGCTCGTCACGGGCAGCGCCCACCGCACGCACCTTGACCAGTGCCAACTCGCGCTCGACGTGTTCCCCTTCGGTGATGTCGCACACCTTGAGCACATCCACCAGCTTGTGCAGTTGCTTGTTGATCTGCTCGAGTACCCGCTCGTCTCCCATGGTGACGATGGTCATGCGCGACAGAGTCGGATCCTCGGTCGGCGCCACCGTCAATGTCTCGATGTTATAGCCACGCTGAGAGAACAGACCCACCACCCGGCTCAGGGCACCGGACTCGTTTTCCAGCAGTACCGATATGATGTGTCTCATCAGGTTCTCTCCGTCTTGCTCAGCCACATTTCATCCATGGCGCCAAACTTGATCTGCATCGGGTAGACGTGCTCGTCGGGGTCGACCGAGATGTCCATGAACACCAGCCGATCCTTCATGGCAAACGCACGCTCCATGGCGCTCTCCAGCTCGGCCGGATCGCTCACCGCGATGCCGACGTGGCCGTAAGCCTCGGCCAGCTTCACGAAGTCCGGCAGAGACTCCATGTAGGAGTGACTGTGACGGCCGCCGTAGAACATCTTCTGCCACTGCTTGACCATGCCAAGCGCGCGGTTGTTGATGGAGATGATCTTGACGGGCACGCCATATTGCAGGCAGGTAGAGAGCTCCTGGATGTTCATCTGCACCGAGCCATCACCGGTCACACAACAGACCACGGCATCCGGATTGGCAAACTGCACCCCCATGGCGGCCGGCAGGCCGAAGCCCATGGTGCCGAGGCCCCCTGAGTTGATCCACTGGCGCGGCTTGGCAAACGGGTAGTAGAGGGCTGCAAACATCTGGTGCTGACCCACGTCGGACGCCACGAAGGCCTCCCCCTTGGTCACCTTGTAGAGGGTCTCAATCACCTGCTGCGGCTTGATCATGTTATCGCTGCGCTGATAACTCAGGCAGTTGCGCTCGCGCCACTGATTGATCTGGCTCCACCACTCCCCAAGCGCCTGCTTGTCGTTATCAAAACCGTTCTCGGCAATCGCCTCCAGCATCTGTTCGAGCACCGTCTCCACCGAGCCGACGATGGGGATGTGTGCCTGCACTGTCTTGGAGATAGAAGTGGGATCGATGTCGATGTGCACCACGGTGGCATGCGGGCAGAACTTGGCGACGTTGTTGGTGACCCGATCGTCAAAGCGTGCCCCCACCGCCAGGATCAAGTCCGAGTGGTGCATGGCCTTGTTGGCTTCGAAGGTGCCGTGCATACCGAGCATGCCGATAGACTGCGGGTGGGTACCGGGGAACGCCCCCAACCCCATCAGGGTGGTGGTCACCGGCAGGTTGAAGCGCTCGGCCAACTGGGTCACCAGGCCGTTCGCGTTAGCAGCAATGGCCCCTCCCCCCACGTACATCACCGGGCAGGTCGCCTCGGCCAGCGCCTTAGCCGCCCGTTTGATCTGCCCCTTGTGTCCCGCCTTGGTGGGGTTGTAGGAGCGCAGGCTCACCGACTCGGGATAGTGATAGGGGAACTTCTCCTTGGGGTTTTGCACATCCTTGGGAAGATCCACTACCACTGGCCCCGGGCGGCCGCTGGCAGCGATGTAGTAAGCCTTCTTGATGGCCTCGGGGATCTCGCTGGCCGTCTTGCACAGGAAGCTGTGTTTTACCACCGGACGGGAGATGCCGATCATGTCGGTCTCTTGGAAGGCGTCCTCGCCGATCATGCTGGTCGGCACCTGGCCGGAGAGAATAACCAGCGGAATGGAATCCATGTAAGCGGTGGCGATGCCGGTAATGCAGTTGGTGGCGCCAGGGCCCGAGGTCACCAGCACGGTGCCCACCTGGCCGGTTGAGCGGGCGTAACCGTCAGCCATGTGCACGGCGGCCTGCTCGTGGCGCACCAGCACGTGTTCAATCTTGCTGTTTTCAAAGAGTGCGTCATAGATGTCGAGCACCGAACCACCGGGGTAGCCGAAAATGTGCTCAACCCCCTGATCCTCCAGCGCGCGAACCACCATTTGGGCGCCTGATAACATCTCCATGATAAAGCCCTCCAGGCTTTGCTCCGTTTTAGCGTGGATACCCCCGCCCGCTGCTTCCCGGCACGCCTCCGTCCCGCGAGTTGTTGATTATGTCGGGACGGGTACGAGTACGGCACGAGGGTACTATCGTCGATACTGCTCACACCCTATCAAAAGGGTTGAAAAAACAACTTAACCTGCGGGCAGAGGCTTGTCCATGGGTTTGTCGGTGGGATTAGTCAGATATGTTACCGTTTGTGCCGGTGACAGGAGGGAGGGTCGAGCAAACCGCCAAACTTTCCGATGTCGTGGCGTTTTAACAGCATAATTGACTGAATGTAGCGTGAATGAACACCGCCCGGCGAACCGGGCGGAGTGGGAATTTACTGCTCTTCGTCCGGTTCGGCCAGCCAGATTTGCTGATCCGGATCCGTTTCCTCACTGACCGAGATGCTCACCCCCATGTCGAGCAGTTCCTTGAGGGTGAGATTATCGGCAAGACTCATCGACTCGCCGTGTTCATTGGTAAAGCGCATGCCATCACTCCTTAGTGTCACTGAGTTGCCCCCGTTGGCCCTTCAAGCTTAGTCAACAACCGAGCGCAGCCACCAGCTGGCCGGCGCCCAGCTCGCAGCCCCCTCCAGTTCACATAAGCGCTCGGCCACCTCCTCGGGAAAGCGGGTGCGCCGCCACAGGCGGGCCGACAACTCACTCAGTGGCTCCTCCTCCCCGGCCAACACCCAATGCGCCAGCGCCTGCGCGACGTCAGGCCACGTCACCCTGCCCGGAGGCTCGCTATCTATCCAACCGCGCAGCACGGTGGGATCGAGTTCATCCATCAGCGTTGCCAACCCCATCAGTGCCAGCGTCTTGCCATTGCTCAACTGCTCGAACTGACCACGCAGCGGCTTGACCAGCAGCATCTTGCCGAGCGAAAGCGCCTCGCTTGCCAGCTCAAACCCGGCGTTGCAGATCACTCCGCGGCAACTGCGCAACACATCGAGAAACGGCTGCCGGGCAGGGGGGTAGAACACCACGTTCTGCCACTCCTGCACCTGTACTACGCCCGGGTGGAAACAGGCGAAGTGATGCGAAGAGAAGCGGCTCAGCAAGGCGTGGATCGCGGCAGGATGCTCGAACGGCAGATAGACCAGAAACCGCCCCCTCTCCCGCAGTGGTTCCAGGGGATCCACGATGGGAGGGAGCAGGGGAGCCCCGAAATGAAACCAGTGCAGCCCGATATGGCGCTGCACCGGTGCAAAATGGCGCATCAGCAGCCGCTCAGCCAGTCCCTCTCCCCAACGCGGCACCGGCCAGGCAAAGCTTGCCTGGTGGCTGATCCCCAGTGTCGGAACCCCCTGCCGGCGCGCCGCATGGGCCGTGAGCGGTTCAAAATCGCTCACCACCAGATCGTATTCCCGGCAATCGAGCGCCGAAAGTTCATTCCAAAAGACGCGCGGCCGGCACTTAAGCAGGGTTTGCAGGAGGGAGAGCCGGCCATCCCGACAGGAGAAGGTGAGCCCATGGCGGGTGCGATAGTGGCCGAAGGCCTCCATGTCGAAATAGGTGCCCTTGGGCCGGCCACTAAACAGGTAATCGACCTCGGCCCCCTGGTTAGCAAGGGCCCGCGCCAGAGTGCGCGAGCGAGCGATGTGGCCATTGCCAGTCCCCTGAACCCCGAACAGAATGCGCATGCTTAGCCTCCTCGCCAGGCCAGGGGCCGCAACGTGTAACAGGCGCAATACATCTCCAACGGATCATGGTATCGAGTCACAGGGCAAGCAGGGTGCCTGCGCCATCCCGGCCACCAGAGAGCAGCATCAGATGGCAGACTCGGGCCGGCAGACGGTGAGGAGGGGACGAAACCGATCCGCTCATCCCAGAGCCGTAAGCAACGCATGCGTGAACCTCCTGACAGTGACTGCAAGGAGCATGGGCGGCCGATGTGACAGGGGCTTGAACGGGGGATAACAGAAACATGAAGGGGCCGACGGCCCCTTCAACATGGATCAGTGGGTGAGGCGACTGCCGCGCAGCCCCGACGAGATGAGCCGGCAGTTATGCTCGGCCAGACGGGCCATGAAGTGCTCGTCCATGGTGACGCCGAACACCTGCTCGTAGAGTTCGCGCATCATCAGCGGCTGCCACATCAGGTTGAGGAAGGAGAGCCGCAGTAGGGCCGGATCGAGCGACTCATCGAGTTCGCCACTCGCCCTCAGATTGTCAATAAGGGCATCAAACTGGGGCAACTGGCGGTTGATCAGCTGATTCAGCACGAAGTCGCGCCCCGGATTGTGCTCAACCGAGAGGGCACTGGTCAGGGTGGAGTTGAGATCGCTGTCCGGTGCCATCACCTGATAGTGAGTCGATACCAGGCTCTCTAGGCTCAGCTGCCCCTCGTCGGATTTCCACACCTCGTCCAGTGGGCGGGCCAGATCGCCGAGCACGGCTTGGTAGAGACCCTCCTTGCTGCCGAAGTAGTAATGGATCATCGCCAGATTGGACCCGGCCATCTCGGCAATCTCGCGGGTCGTGACCTTGCCGTAGGGGTGCTGTCGAAAGCACTCGCGGGCAGCAGCCAGCAACTTGTCGCGGATGTCGGAACGGCCGACCGGTCGTCCAGGCCTACGCTTTTCCATTCTTGTACCTCACCTGTTCCTGAATTGTCTGTGCCGCCAGAGGCCTTCCCGGCTCCCGACAAGGCGGCTGGATGGTGTGCATCATCCCGCTGCAACCCGATCCGGGACAAGGAAATTTGCACACATTTACATTTCGATTAAATATCTTGGCCCCGTGTTAATCGCAAACAAAAGTTGACAATCTGCCCCATTCCCGAGTATTGCTAGTTGTGTTTCGACTGAAGGATTGAATTCGTCATGCGTATTGCCACCCCGCTACTACTAATCTCCCTAATCGCGTTCACTCGCGCGGGATCCATGTAGCCGGGCCGCAGGCATAACCGGAATTTACAGAAACCCGTGCGCCCCGCACGGGTTTTTTTATCGGTCGCCGTTGCAGGACGCACGCCCAAGCACTTAGGAAGAGGTAAGCGACATGTCTAATCGGGTCATCATATTCGACACCACTCTGCGAGATGGTGAGCAGGCCCTGGCGGCCAGTCTGACGGTCAAAGAAAAATTGCAGATTGCCCAAGCACTGGAGCGCCTCGGCGTCGACGTGATGGAGGTGGGGTTCCCAGTCTCCTCCCCGGGCGACTTCCAGTCGGTGCAGACCATCGCCCGCCATATCAAAAACAGCCGGGTCTGCGCCCTGGCCCGTGCCCTGCCCAAAGACATCGACGCGGCCGCCGAGGCCCTCAAGGTCGCCGAGGCGTTTCGCATCCACACCTTTATCTCCACCTCCGCCATCCACGTGGAGAGCAAGCTGAAAAAGAGCTTTGAAGACGTGCTGGAGATGGGGGTGAGCGCGGTCAAGCACGCCCGCCGCTACACCGACGATGTCGAGTTCTCCTGCGAGGATGCCGGTCGCACCCCGATCGATAACCTGTGCCGCATGGTTGAGGCCGCCATCAACGCCGGCGCCCGCACCATCAACATTCCCGATACCGTCGGCTACACCATTCCCACCGAGTTCTCCGGCATCATCCACACCCTGTTCAACCGCGTGCCCAACATCGACAAGGCCATCATCTCGGTACACTGCCACGATGATCTGGGCCTGTCGGTGGCCAACTCCATCGGCGCCGTGCAGATGGGGGCCCGCCAGATCGAGTGCACCATCAACGGCATCGGCGAACGGGCAGGCAACTGCTCGCTGGAAGAGGTGGCGATGATCCTGAAAACCCGCGCCGATCTGCTGGGGGTCGAGACCAACATCCGCCACAGCGAGATCCACCGCACCAGCACCCTGGTCAGCCAGCTGTGCAACATGCCGGTGCAGCCGAACAAGGCGATCGTCGGGGCCAACGCGTTCTCCCACAGCTCCGGCATCCACCAGGACGGCGTGCTCAAGGCCAAGAACACCTATGAAATCATCACCCCCGAGAGCATCGGCCTGACTCAGAACAACCTGAACATGACCTCCCGCTCCGGCCGCCACGTCATCAAGCACCGCATGGAGCAGATGGGCTATACCGAGAGCAGCTATGACCTGGACGACCTCTACACCCGCTTCCTGACCTTGGCCGATAAGAAGGGGCAGGTGTTCGACTATGACCTCGAGGCGCTGGCCTTCTTCAGCCAGATCCATGAAGAGCCCGAGCACTTCAAGCTCGAGTACCTCGGGGTGCAGAGCGGCAGCTCGGTGCTGGCCACCGCCTCGGTCAAGCTCAAGGTGGGCGATGAGGTCGTGAGCGAAGCCGCCACCGGCAACGGGCCGGTCGATGCGGTCTATCAGTGCATCAACCGCATCAGCGGCATCGATCTGCGCATCGACAAGTACGCCCTCAAGAGCAAGGGGGAAGGCAAGGACGCCCTCGGCCAGGTCGACATCGTCGCCGAATACAAGGGCCGCAAATTCCACGGCATGGGGCTGGCTACCGACATCATCGAGTCGTCGGCCAAGGCGCTGCTCCACGTCATCAACAGCATCTGGCGCGCCGATCAGGTCGCCGAGCAGATGGAACGCAACAACAAAATCAAGACGGAGACTGTATAAACATGACGAGCTATCGGATCGCGGTATTACCGGGGGACGGCATCGGCCCCGAGGTGATGGACGAAGCCATCAAGGTGCTGGGCAAGGTTCAGGCCAAGTTCGGCTTCCAGCTGGAGTATGAGTGGCACGACGTGGGCGGCATCGCTATCGATAACCACGGCACCCCGCTGCCGGCCTCCACCCTCAAGGGGTGCGAAGCGGCCGACGCCGTGCTGTTCGGCTCGGTCGGCGGCCCCAAGTGGGAGCACCTGCCCCCCAACAGCCAACCGGAGCGTGGCGCTCTGCTGCCCCTGCGCGCCCATTTCAAGCTCTTCTCCAACCTGCGCCCTGCCCGTCTCTACAACGGCCTTGAGCACTTCTCACCGCTGCGGGCCGACATCTCGGCGCGCGGCTTTGACATCCTCTGTGTGCGCGAGCTGACCGGCGGCATCTACTTCGGCCAGCCCAAGGGACGCGAAGGGGGTGGCGCCACCGAGAAGGCGTTCGATACCGAGGTCTATCACCGCTTTGAAATAGAGCGTATTGCCCGCCTGGCCTTCAACGCCGCCCGCGGCCGCCGCGGTAAGGTGACCTCCATCGACAAGGCCAACGTGCTGGCCTCCTCGGTGCTGTGGCGCGAGGTGGTCAATCAGGTGGCCACGGAGTTCCCCGATGTAGCGGTGAGCCACATGTACATCGACAACGCCACCATGCAGCTCATCAAGGACCCGTCCCAGTTCGACGTGGTGCTCTGCTCCAACCTGTTTGGCGACATCCTCTCCGACGAGTGCGCCATGATCACCGGCTCCATGGGCCTGCTCCCCTCGGCCAGCATGAGCGAGTCGGGCTTTGGCCTCTATGAGCCGGCCGGTGGCTCGGCCCCGGACATCGCCGGCAAGGGCATCGCCAACCCGGTGGCCCAGATCCTCTCCGCCGCCCTGCTGCTGCGCCACAGCTTGGGGCAGACCGAGGCTGCCGACGCCATCGAGCAGGCTGTCGCCGCCACCCTGGCCGAAGGCTGGTTCACCGGCGATCTGCACAGCGCCGCCGCCCACCACCCGGTGCAGAGCACTGCCGAGATGGGCTCTCAGATCGCCGCGCGCATCTGAACAGCACGCATAACAAGGACACAGAGCAATGGCTAAAACCCTTTATCAGAAAGTCTTCGACGCCCACGTGGTGCGCGAAGTGGACGGCGAGACCCCGCTCATCTACATCGATCGCCACCTGGTGCACGAGGTGACCAGCCCGCAAGCCTTCGACGGCCTGCGCGCCATGAACCGCCGCTTGCGCCGCCCGGATCTCACCTGGGCCACCATGGATCACAACGTCTCCACCACCACCAAGGACATCGCCGCCTCCGGCGAGATGGCCCGCATCCAGATGGAGACGCTGGCGACCAACTGCAAGGAGTTCGGGGTTCGCCTCTACGATCTCAACCACCAATATCAGGGCATAGTCCACGTGATGGGGCCGGAGCTCGGCATCACCTTGCCCGGCACCACCATCGTCTGCGGCGACTCCCACACCGCCACACACGGCGCCTTCGGTGCCCTGGCCTTTGGCATCGGCACCTCGGAAGTGGAGCACGTGATGGCGACCCAGACCCTCAAGCAGGGCCGGGCCAAGACCATGCGCATCACGGTGCGCGGCCAGCTCGCCGAGGGGATCAGCGCCAAGGACGTGGTGCTGGCCATCATTGGCAAGGTGGGCCACGCCGGTGGCACCGGCTACGTGGTGGAGTTCGCCGGTGAGGCCATCGAAGGGCTCACCATGGAAGGGCGGATGACGGTGTGCAACATGGCCATCGAGCTCGGCGCCAAGGCCGGCATGATTGCCCCGGATCAAACCACCATCGACTACATCCGTGGCAAGGAGTTCGCCCCCAAGGGCGAGGCGCTGGAGCAGGCCATCGCCTACTGGCAAACCCTCAAGAGCGATGCCGATGCAAAATTCGACGCCGAGGTGGTGCTCAACGCCGCCGATATCGCCCCGCAGGTGACCTGGGGCACCAACCCGGGCCAGGTGATCGACGTCAATGCGCCTATCCCCTCCCCCGAGAGCTTTGATGATCTCATCGAGCAGCAGTCCGCCCGCAAGGCCCTCGAATACATGGGGCTCAGTGCCGGCCAGAAGCTCACCGAGGTCGCCATCGACAAGGTGTTCATCGGTTCGTGCACCAACAGCCGCATCGAGGATCTGCGCGCCGCGGCTGCCATCGCCCGCGGCCGCAAGGTAGCCGCCGGAGTACAGGCCCTGGTGGTGCCGGGCTCCGAGCAGGTCAAGGCTCAGGCCGAGGCCGAAGGGCTCGACAAGATCTTCATCGAAGCCGGTTTTGAATGGCGCCTGCCCGGCTGCTCCATGTGCCTGGCGATGAACAACGATCGGCTGCAACCGGGGGAGCGCTGCGCCTCCACCAGCAACCGCAACTTCGAAGGGCGCCAAGGGCGCGCCGGCCGTACTCACCT
Source organism: Aeromonas simiae (assembly GCF_014892695.1). Taxonomy (NCBI): domain Bacteria; kingdom Pseudomonadati; phylum Pseudomonadota; class Gammaproteobacteria; order Aeromonadales; family Aeromonadaceae; genus Aeromonas; species Aeromonas simiae. The sequence goes on along the minus strand of NZ_CP040449.1, from coordinate 257,317 downwards.
GGTGAGCCCGGCCATGGCTGCCGCCGCCGCCGTGACCGGCCACTTCACCGACATCCGCACACTGTAAGGAGAGAGCGATGACTGGATTTAAGCAACACACGGGTCTCGCCGCGCCGCTCGATCACGCCAACGTGGACACCGACGCCATCATCCCCAAGCAGTTCCTGCAAAAGGTCACCCGCATCGGCTTTGGCAAGCACCTGTTCCACGACTGGCGCTTCCTCGATGACGCAGGGCAGCACCCCAACCCCGAGTTCGTGCTGAACCAGCCCCGTTACGCTGGCGCCAGCATACTGCTGGCCCGCGAGAACTTCGGCTGCGGCTCGAGCCGCGAACACGCCCCTTGGGCGCTGGCCGACTACGGCTTCAAGGCGATGATCGCCCCGAGCTTTGCCGACATCTTCTATGGCAACGCCATCAACAACGGCATGGTGCCGGTGCGGCTGCAAGAGGCGGAAGTCGAGGCCCTGTTTGCCCTGGTCGCGGCCCACCCCGGCCAGACCATCACAGTGGATCTGGAGGCATGTCAGGTGCGCGCTGGGGATCTCTGCTTTGGTTTCGAGATCGACGAGTTCCGCCGCCACTGCCTGCTCAACGGCCTCGACAGCATAGGCCTGACCCTGCAACACGATGAGGCCATCAAGGCCTACGAGGCCAAGCAGCCAGCCTGGCTCTGAGCCACATCACCACACTAGAATGGGAGCGCTCGCTCCCATTTTTTATGGACTGCCCATGCGTCTGATCCCCCTGCTCCTGCTGCTCCCCCTCTCCCTCTGCGCCAAGCAGCTCTCTTTCGTGCGCAGTGGCGACGAGGTGAGTGTGCGCTGGGAGCAGGGCCAAGAGGCGCAGGCGCTCACCTACCGACTCGAGCGCGGCACCCTGCCCCCCTTGCTCATCTTCTCGCCCGAGCGGCTGCGCCGCGATACGCTGCAAACCTTGTTGCAGCAGGGTAAGGAGCAGTTCCCCGGGGTGCGATTTAGGTTAGGCCCCGGCGGTGAGCTGGCCCTGCAAGCCCGCACCCAGCAGGCTGTCGATGCGGCGATGGCGTGGCTCGCCACGACCAGACCCAAGGTCGAGGACGAGTGGCTGCTGGCCCGCTACTTCCAGCGCTTCACCGACCCCGCCGGGGGCGAGGCGGTCAAGCAGGATCATGTGCGCATCGCACTGGAGAGCCGCGCCGAGCTGGCGCCGCTGGCAGAGCAGTTCAAGGAGGAAGGGGGCAGTGAGGAGGAGGCCAGGCGCAAGAGTACGGCAGCGGTGCTCGCCTTCGTGCAGGCGATCCCCTACGCCCCGCTCGATAACAGCGGGATCCGTGGTGGGCGCGGCTTTCTGGCCCCACGCCAGGTGCTGCTGCAAAACCGCGGCGACTGTGACAGCAAGGTCACCCTGATGGCGGCCCTGCTCGGCCAGATCTATCCGAACCTGAAACAACTGATGATCTTCACCCCGGATCACGCCCTGCTCGGGGTCGAGCTGGCCGCCAGCGGCGAAGAGCAGACGCTGGAGTGGGCAGGAACCCGCTATCTGTTGATGGAGCCGACCGGGCCGGCCGAGCTGCCGTTGGGGGCGCTGGCGCGCCCCAGCCAGGTGATGGTTGAGAGCGGCCAGTTTAGGGCTCAGCCGGTTCAGGCGACGGAGACGAACTCCACCGCCACCTGGTAGCCGCCGGCCTCCTCGCCGATACGGATGATGCGAGCCTGCGCCTCGAAGGGGGGCAGCAGGTTGCTGCCGGTCGCCAGGCTGACGCTCAGCGGCAGTGACTCATCGAGCCCCGACTCTTCGATGAAGATCCCCATGCCGTTGGCGCTCAGGTCACGGCAGATGCCAACTTGGCGCAGCGCTCCCTGATGCAGGGTCACGGGGGCATTGATGATCATGCGCTGAAACGCTCTTCGTTCCTTGGTCGTGGTAATCACACCCGATCTCCTCCCTGGTCTGAATCTGCTGGCCCACCCCAGCCAAGATGACTACAATGTGCCCGCTCAAACGGGGTGCAGTCACCTGCTGAGAATATACCCGTAGACCTGATCCAGATAATGCTGGCGGAGGAATTTGAGGCCCGGCGCGCATTTCGCGGCCCTACCGCCGGCTCCCGACGAGGAGTCCCATGATGAAGCGCACCGCACTGGCCAGCTTGGCCCTGCTTTCCTGCCTGTCGGCGCCGCTGGCGGCCGAAACCCTGACCGTCTACACCTACGACTCCTTCACCGCCGAGTGGGGCCCTGGCCCCAAGATCAAGCAGGCCTTCGAGCAAGAGTGTGGCTGCACCCTCAACTTCGTCGCGTTGGAAGATGGGGTAGCCATCCTCAACCGGCTGCGCCTTGAGGGGCGCCACGGCAAGGCGGATCTGGTGCTTGGCCTCGATGACGGCCTGCTCGGCGAGGCTAAGCAGACCGGCCTGTTCGCCCCTCATGGCACCGATCTCACCCCACTGGCGCTGCCGGGTGGCTGGCGCGATGAAACCTTCCTCCCCTACGACTACGGCTGGTTCGCCTTCGTCTATGACCAGACCCGACTCAAGAACCCGCCGCGCAGCATGCAGGCCCTGCTGGCGCGCGACGATCTGAAGATCATCTATCAGGATCCGCGCACCTCCACCCCGGGGCAGGGGCTGTTGTTGTGGCTCAAGGCGCTCTATGGCGACCAGTCGGGCGCACAGTGGGAGACGCTGGCTAAGAAGACGGTCACCGTCACCAAGGGGTGGTCGGAGGCCTACGGCATGTTCCTCAAGGGGGAAGCCGACATGGTGCTCTCTTACACCAGCTCGCCGGCCTATCACCGTATCGCCGAAGGCAAGCAGCAGTACCATGCCGCCCTGTTTGACGAGGGGCACTACCGGCAGGTGGAGGTGGTGGCTCGGCTCGCAGCCAGCCAGCACCCCGAGCTGGCCCGGCGCTTCCTCGACTTCGTACTGACCCGTCCCTTCCAGGACGCCGTCACCACCGGCAACTGGATGTATCCGGTGACCGAGACCCCGCTGCCCGAACCGTTTGCCTCCCTGCCGCTGCCGGCCAAGACCCTGACACTCGCTCCTGCCGAGGTGAGTCAGCAGCGCAAGGGATGGATCCGTGAGTGGCTGCAGGCCGTGACCCGCTGATGCGTCGTTTCTGGTGGCTGCCGGGGAGCCTCTCTGGCAGCCTGATCCTGCTGCTCGGTCTGGCGCCGCTTTGCGCCCTGCTGTGGCAGGCCGGAGCGCTCGACCCCATCGGCCTTTTGCAAGACCCCTACCTGCGCCACGTCTTGCTGTTTAGCCTGAACCAGGCCGCCCTCTCCACCCTGCTCAGCCTTGGCCTCGCCATCCCGCTGGCGCGCGCCCTCTCGCGGCGCCACTTCCCCGGCCGCCGCCTGCTGCTGAAACTGTTTGGCCTCTCGTTGGTGCTGCCGGTCATCATCGCCATCTTCGGTATCGTCACCGTCCATGGCCAACATGGCTGGGTGGCACAACTGCTGCGCCCGCTCGGTATCGAGCCCGGCCAGTATCTCTATGGCCTAACCGGTATTCTCATCGCCCATGTCTTCTTCAACATGCCGCTGGCGGCGCGCCTGCTGCTGCAAGCCATCGAGGCTATCCCAGAATCGAGCTGGCGGCTGGCAAGCCAGCTCGGGTTGCGCTCACACCATCTGTTCAAAGTGCTGGAGTGGCCGGTGATCCGGGCCCAACTGCCGGGGCTCGCCAGCCTCATCTTCATGCTCTGCTTCACCAGCTTCGCCACCGTGCTGGCGCTCGGTGGTGGCCCCAAATCAACCACCCTGGAGGTGGCCATCTACCAAGCGCTGCGCCTCGACTTCGATCTCGCCACCGCTGGCACCTTGGCGCTGCTGCAACTGCTGCTGAGCGCCTTGATCCTGTGGGGTCAGCACAAGCTACAGCGTGCGCCAGCCAGCCGCATTGGTCTGGCCCGCCGGGCTGAACGCCCCGACCGTGACCAGTGGCTGACCCGGCTGGCCGATGCGCTGGTACTGACCCTAGCTCTGGCCCTGTTTCTGCCCCCTCTGCTGGCCATCGTCAGCGCCGGGCTACGGCCTGAGCTGCTCGATGCCCTGCACAGTACCCCCTTGTGGCAGGCGGCCGGAACATCGCTCTGGATCGCCGTCGTGGCAGGCCTGTTGGCCCTGCTGCTTGGCAGCGGCCTGCTCATCACCAGCCGCCACGCCAAACTACGCCGCCATGCTCGTCGTCAGGCGGCGCTGTGGGAAGCGAGCGGTTCACTGATCCTGATGCTGCCAGCCGTGGTGCTGAGCACGGGGCTGTTCATTCTCTGTATGCCCTGGGTCGACGTCTTCGCCATCGCCCCCTGGCTGGTGATCCTGGTTAATGCCTTGATGGCACTTCCTTATGTGCTGCGCACCCTGTCGGGGCCGATGCAGCTGGTGGCCCGTCAGTATGACCGGCTCGGCGATAGCCTGGGCCTCACCGGCTGGCACCGGCTGCGCCTACTTGAGTGGCCCCTGCTGCGCCGCCCGCTGGCACTGGCGCTGGCCCTGTCGATGATTCTCTCGCTCGGGGATCTCGGTGCCATCGCCCTGTTTGGCAGCAGCACCATGGCCACCCTGCCTTGGTTGCTCTACCAGCAACTCGGCAGCTATCAACTGGGGCCCGCCGCCGCTACCGCCCTGTTACTACTGCTGCTCTGCCTGGCCCTGTTTACCCTGGTCGAGCGCGGCATTGGAGGTAAAGATGCTCATTCTGGATAAGCTCACCGCCCATTACCCGGAGTGGAGTGTCACCTTCACGACGCGAGTCGCCCAAGGTGAGATCGTCGCCCTGATCGGACGCAGTGGGGCCGGCAAGTCGACCTTGCTCGGCATGCTGGCCGGCTTCGTACCCGTCACCTCGGGAGCACTCAGCTTTGCGGGCCAGGATCTACTCCCCTTGCGCCCAGCCCTGCGCCCCATCACCACCCTGTTTCAAGATCACAACCTGTTCTTGCACCTTTCGGTCTATGACAACATCGCCATCGGCCTGCACCCCGGCCTGCATCTCACCCCAAGCCAGCAGCAGCAAGTGCTGCAAGCCGCTACGCGCGTGGGGCTGGGGGATATGCTGGATCGCCTGCCCGAGCAGCTTTCCGGTGGCCAGCAGCAAAGGGTGGCGCTAGCCAGGGCATTGGTGCGCGATCGCCCGCTGCTGCTGCTCGATGAGCCCTTCTCAGCCCTCGACCCGGCCCTGCGCAGGGAGATGTTAGCCGAGGTGGCCCTGCTGGCCCGCAGCCGGGGCACCACAGTGCTGATGGTCTCCCACAACCCGGAGGATGCCGAGTTGATTGCCGACCGGTTGTTGTTTATTCACGAAGGGGGGATCGCCTTCGACGGCTCGCCGAGTGAGCTGGCCAAGCCGACACTCCCTGCGCTGGCCGCCTATTTGGGCATGGGACAAGGCGCCGTCGCACCATGAAAAAGGGGAGCCGAAGCTCCCCTTGTGACATCTGCCCGCCTAAAGATTCTCTTCGGCAAACGAGGCCAACTTGCTGCGCACCACACCGTTGAGGTAGATGTTGGCGCTACCGTCAAAATCTTTGAAACGCTCGACGATGTAAGTCAGCCCAGATGTGACCGGGCTCAGGTAGTTGGAGTCAATTTGCGCTAGGTTGCCAGAGCAAACAATCTTAGTGCCCTCACCGCAACGGGTGATGATGGTCTTGATCTGGGAGGCCGTCAGGTTCTGGCACTCGTCCAGCAGAACAAAGGCGTTTTGAATGCTACGCCCGCGCATGAAGTTGATCGATTTGAACTGGATGTTGGCCTTTTCCATGATGTAGCTGAGCGAGCCGCTCATGTTCTCATCCTGCTTGTGCAGCACCTCCAGAGTGTCGGTGACGGCGGCCAGCCAGGGCATCATCTTCTCCTCTTCCGTACCGGGCAGAAAACCGATGCTCTCGGCAATTTCCGGCGTGTTACGGGTGACGATCACCTTGTCGTAGATCCCCTTTTCCACCACCAGTTCCAGTGCCGCAGCCATGGCGAGCAGGGTCTTGCCACAACCGGCGGGGCCGGTGAGGATCACTAGATCAAGATGTGGATCGAGCAGGGCATCGAGCGCCATTCCCTGATAGACATTCTTTGGATGCACGCCCCACGCCTTGCGCCCCATCAGCCGCTCACGACCTATGTCTTTGAGGTGGATCTTTCCCGCCTCATGACTGAGAACCCGGGCTGCGAAGAACTGCTCTTCATCGAGAAGGTACTGATTGATATGAACCGGCTCAATCAGCTTGTCATCGATGATATGGACTGTGTCACGGCCGTGGGTTTCACTCTCGCACTCCCCCACCCGCTCCCAGAAGCTGCCCTGTACCACCTGAAAGCCCTTGGCCAGCAGGCGAATATCATCGATGAGCTGGTCGCTGCGATAATCCTCAACGCGCGCCAGCCCGGCGCCCTTGGCCTTGAGACGCATATTGATGTCTTTAGTCACCAGCACCACCTGACGACGCGACTCGTGCTTTTGCAGGTAAAGGGCCGCATTGATGATGCGGTTGTCCGCCTCTTTGTCGGTAAAGAGCTCGGCATCCTGAGGTAGATGGTGATCACTGAAGATACTGATGGTGCCAGTGGCCTCACCGGCCAGGGGAACCCCTTGGGAGATCTGCTCGGGCGTCGCATCGCGGAACACGTCTTCCAGCGCCCGGATGGCGACGCGAGCATCACGGCTCACGTCCTTGTTGCGATCCTTGATGTTGTCGAGCTCTTCGAGCACCGTCATGGGAATGAGCACGTCGTGCTCTTTGAAGGAGTAAATGGCAAGGGGTTCGTGCAAGAGTACGTTGGTATCCAGGATAAACAGCTTCCGATCGGCGTTATCCATAAGCATCCTCCTTGGCTCGCATGGCCATGTCGAGTGATTCAGATACTATTCAAACCATACCGACATGGCACTTTTATTTCCATCCAAGCTACGCCCTAAATCCGAGCCCTGCAACACGTCCTAGTAAGAGCCCATCGCACCGTGTCCATTTGCTTGACTCGATGCTAACCCCCAAATGACAACCAGAAAAAGCAAGACCCCCGGTTTTTAGGCGGGGGTCTTATGCATGCACACTAGAAAAGGCGATCAGGGTTTCTTAACGTAGACAGTCGGTTGCTCACCGTTGAGATCGAGATAGAACTCGTATACCCCATCAGCATCCGGAGAGAACTTCAGGTCTTCAAACTTGGAGCAAGGGTTAACCGGTACCGGTTCACCATCCAGGCTGGCTACACCATCACTCGGGCTCTTATAACCAAAGTTGGTGCCGCAGCTCCAGTTCGCATCACCAAACTTAAACTTGTAGGGAGCCCATTCTTTCTTCAGAGTGCCCTTGGCCATGTACAGCTTATCGCCAACCTTAGTCACCTTGGTCTCATCGTTGGCTTGCCAATCGTTCATCTCACCACGCAGGAAGACGCTCTTACCGTCAAAATCGCCAGATGCATCGGCACCACCGCCGGCACTGCATCCGCCCAATACCAGGGTTCCCGCCGCCAGTATCATCGCTACAGTTTTCTTGAACATGTGTCCTTTCCTCGGATCCTAGTTGTTGTATCGCCGCTTCTTGCGGCATTAACATTTAACCAAAGAGTGAAAGGAAAGAGGGTTAACAATGTCACATTCCCTCGATTTTCCAAGGTTTGGACATACGGTGAATGTACTAAGAGTGACGAAAGAACCCCTTTATAGGGACTTTCGCATAATTGCGCTGGCGCGCAAGGTGGGGTTCGAGGTCTCGGTGTCGCAGGAGGACAATCTGGTGAGCATGGTGTTACCGCTCACCTAGGGGTGGGGATATAACAAAGACGTGTCGCGTGGCGATGACTTACGATTCAATAGCAAAAAGGCCATCTCGTTAGAGATGGCCTTTGCTTTCTTCAAATTGGGTGCCTGGCAGTGTCCTACTCTCGCATGGCATCTGCCACACTACCATCGGCGCTACAGCGTTTCACTTCTGTGTTCGGCATGGGAACAGGTGGGTCCACCGCGCTATGGCCGCCAGGCAAAATCGTAATCCGAAAAGCTGATTGCACTCACGATTCTCATCACAAGCACTAAAGTCGTTCTCACTTCGTCACAAGCGCTCAAAACACTTCTTGGGTGTTGTATGGTTAAGCCTCACGGGTAATTAGTACGGGTTAGCTCAACGCATCGCTGCGCTTACACACCCCGCCTATCAACGTTGTGGTCTCCAACGGCCCTTTAGGACCCTCAAGGGGTCAGGGATGACTCATCTCAGGGCTCGCTTCCCGCTTAGATGCTTTCAGCGGTTATCGATTCCGAACTTAGCTACCGGGCAGTGCCACTGGCGTGACAACCCGAACACCAGAGGTTCGTTCACTCCGGTCCTCTCGTACTAGGAGCAACTCCCTTCAATCATCCAACGCCCACGGCAGATAGGGACCGAACTGTCTCACGACGTTCTGAACCCAGCTCGCGTACCACTTTAAATGGCGAACAGCCATACCCTTGGGACCAACTTCAGCCCCAGGATGTGATGAGCCGACATCGAGGTGCCAAACACCGCCGTCGATATGAACTCTTGGGCGGTATCAGCCTGTTATCCCCGGAGTACCTTTTATCCGTTGAGCGATGGCCCTTCCATACAGAACCACCGGATCACTATGACCTGCTTTCGCACCTGCTCGACCTGTCCGTCTCGCAGTTAAGCTGGCTTATGCCATTGCACTAACCTCCTGATGTCCGACCAGGATTAGCCAACCTTCGTGCTCCTCCGTTACTCTTTGGGAGGAGACCGCCCCAGTCAAACTACCCACCAGGCACTGTCCGCGATCCCGATTCAGGGACCTGCGTTAGAACATCAAACATACAAGGGTGGTATTTCAAGGTCGGCTCCACGACAACTAGCGTCATCGCTTCAAAGCCTCCCACCTATCCTACACATGTAGGTTCAATGTTCAGTGCCAAGCTGTAGTAAAGGTTCACGGGGTCTTTCCGTCTAGCCGCGGGTACACCGCATCTTCACGGCGATTTCGATTTCACTGAGTCTCGGGTGGAGACAGCATGGCCATGGTTACACCATTCGTGCAGGTCGGAACTTACCCGACAAGGAATTTCGCTACCTTAGGACCGTTATAGTTACGGCCGCCGTTTACCGGGGCTTCGATCAAGAGCTTCGTGTTACCACTAACCCCATCAATTAACCTTCCGGCACCGGGCAGGTGTCACACCCTATACGTCCACTTTCGTGTTTGCAGAGTGCTGTGTTTTTGATAAACAGTCCCAGCCATCTGGTCACTGCGACTCCCAACAGCTCCGTGAGCAAGTCACTTCACCATCAAGAGCGTACCTTCTCCCGAAGTTACGGTACTATTTTGCCTAGTTCCTTCACCCGAGTTCTCTCAAGCGCCTTGGTATTCTCTACCCGACCACCTGTGTCGGTTTGGGGTACGATGACATGCAATCTGAAGCTTAGAGGCTTTTCCTGGAAGCAGGGCATCAATGGCTTCACCACCGTAGTGGCTTCGTCTCGTGTCTCAGTGTTGTGTCTCCGGATTTGCCTAGAAACACCACCTACGCACTTTCACCAGGACAACCGTCGCCTGGCCCACCTAGCCTTCTCCGTCCCCCCATCGCAATTACATGCCGTGCAGGAATATTAACCTGCTTCCCATCGACTACGCCTTTCGGCCTCGCCTTAGGGGTCGACTCACCCTGCCCCGATTAACGTTGGACAGGAACCCTTGGTCTTCCGGCGAGGAGGCTTTTCACCCCCTTTATCGTTACTTACGTCAGCATTCGCACTTCTGATATCTCCAGCATACCTCTCGATACACCTTCGCAGACTTACAGAACGCTCCCCTACCACTTGCACTGAGTGCAAATCCG
>NZ_CP040449.1:80000-242500 GCF_014892695.1 Aeromonas simiae | reverse complement strand
TGCTGTTTCGTAACAGCCGCGCCAACATCCAAGGGTTCCCGGAGCGCCACCTCAACGTCTATCCCATGGCGCTGCCAGAACAATACAAGACCGCCATCAAAGTGATGGGCATGATGGGCAGCAACAGCGGCGACTTGCAAACACGCGCCCTGCGCTATCTCTATCCCGAAAAGATCTTCCAGCAGTTCGAAGGCGACAACGCCAGCTGGACTCAATTCGACCCCCGTGTCGACTGGCTGCTGGAGCTGCTGCTCTCGGCTCGCCAACAGAAGGTACTGGTGATTTGCTCCGAAGCGGCCACCGCCATCGCGCTGGAAGAGGCCGTTCGTACCCGTGAGGGGATCCGCGCCGCCGTCTTCCATGAAGGCATGTCCCTCATCGAACGCGACAAGGCTGCCGCCTACTTTGCGCAAGTTGAAGGGGGGGCCCAAGTACTACTCTGCTCCGAAATCGGCTCGGAAGGGCGTAACTTCCAGTTTGCCAGCCATCTGGTGCTGTTCGATCTGCCGCTGAACCCGGATCTGCTGGAGCAGCGCATCGGCCGACTGGATCGTATCGGCCAGCGCAATACGGTAGAACTCCACGTCCCCTATCTGGAAGGCACCTCCCAACGCGCCCTGCTGCGCTGGTATCACGCCGGTCTCGATGCCTTCGAGCAGACCTGTCCAACCGCCCGTCCGATTTTCGAAGAGGTGCGCGAGGAGCTGTTCACCCTGCTCGCGGCCAATGACAGCGCCGACGACGCGCTCGATGCCTTGCTCGAGCGTACTCGCGCCATCCACGAGCCGCTCAAGGCCAGGTTGGAATCAGGCCGGGATCGCCTGCTCGAGATCCATTCCAGTGGCGGTGACAAGGCCAATGCGCTGGTCGAGCTGCTGGCGGCCGAGGATGATGACACCGCCATGGTGGCCTTCGCCCTCAATATGTTCGACGAAATCGGCATCAATCAGGACGATCGTGGCGAGAATGCTCTGGTTCTCACCCCGGGAGATCATATGTTGGTCCCCAGTTTCCCGGGCCTGCCCCAGGACGGCATGACGGTCACCTTCGACCGCGAGACGGCGCTCTCTCGTGACGACATGGCGTTTGTCTCTTGGGATCACCCCATGCTGCGCGGTGGCATTGACCTGATCCTGGGCTCCGAGATTGGCTCAACCTCGGTGGCACTGCTGAAGAACAAGGCGTTACCGGTCGGCTCCACTCTGCTCGAGCTGGTGTTTGTGGCCGAATCGGCTAGCCATCCCCAGCTCTATCGCTTCATGCCGCCGACGCCGATCCGCCTGCTGCTGGACAAAAACGGGAATAACCTGGGTGAAAAGGTGCCTTTCGAAACCTTTAACCGTCAGCTCACACCGGTCAACCGCCACCTGGGCAGCAAGCTGGTGACCACCTCCCAGCCGCTGATCCACGGTCTCATCGGCAAGGGTCAGGAGATTGCAGAGACCCTCAAGGTCAAGATCACCGACGACGCCCGCACCCGCATGAGTCATACCTTGCAGCAGGAGCTGGCCCGTTTGACCGAGCTCAAGGCGGTCAACCCGAACGTGCGTGACAGCGAGCTGGCCTATGTGGCCGACTTGGAGGCAGAATTGCTCCATCTGATTGACCAGACCCAGCTCAAGCTGGACGCCATCCGCTTCATCGTGGTCACCCACCAGTAACAGACAGAGCGAGAGAGATGATCGACTACAACCCGCCCAAGGAGCCCTGGCTCGAGATCTTGTATCAGGATCGCGACATCATGGTGGTTAACAAACCCACCGGCCTGCTGAGCGTGCCCGGCCGTGGCGCCGCGTATGAAGACAGTGTGCTGTGGCGCGTGCAGCAGGAGGGGTTTCCACGAGCGGCAGCGGCCCATCGTCTCGACATGGCGACCAGCGGGGTCATCGTCGTACCGCTCACCCCCAACGCCCACCGGGAGTTAAGCCGCCAGTTTCGCGAGCGTGAAACCGACAAGCACTATCTGGCCTGGGTATGGGGTGAAATGAGTGAGGAGAGTGGTCAGGTCGACCTGCCCCTGTGCGTCGACTGGCCCAACCGCCCCCGGCAGAAGGTGGATTTTGAAGAGGGGCGCAACGCACTCACCCTCTGGCAGAAGCTGAAAGTAGAGCATGGCAACACACTCGTGAAGCTGACCCCCATCACCGGACGCTCGCACCAGTTACGGGTACACATGCTGGAGCTGGGTCATCCCATACTGGGGGACAATCTCTACGCCCACCCGCAGGCATTGGCGGCGGCCCCGCACCTCTATCTGCACGCGGCTCGCCTTGAGATAAGCCATCCACGCAGTGGCGAGCGTATCGCCTTCGAGGCGCCAGCCCCTTTCCCGCTCTGAACACGACCCATGAAAAAGCCTCGGCTAATGCCGAGGCTTTTTTTAATCACATCACACCTTGATATTGATGTGGCTGCCGAGCGTACCACTGCTGGAAGGCTGCGGCGCCGGTGCAGACTGCGCAGCCGATTCCAGCAACGCCAGGGCAGCCTGGCCTTGTTGCTCCTGCTGCTTCTTCGCAAGGCTCGCGACCATCACTTCCTGGCCATAGCTGGCAGAGACGGATCCGGATATTTCCATGGTTTACCTCCTGTCCAACACCATTATCGGCCGGCATGCTGACTTCATGATGACTTTATCGCCCCCCCTCCCGCACAGGTCCCCCGGAGGGAAAACCGTCCACAAAAAAAGGGCCCTGACGGGCCCTTTTTGAGAGTGCGGGTAGAGAGGCTGTCGGGTAGCAGGAGCACATTGCTGTTCCCCCGCCCCCTAAGAACCGTACGTGCAAGTTTCCCCGCATACGGCTCAAGCCTTTATAAGTCCATACCATGGCATGGACCAGCGACATAGATGAGACTTGAGATTACTTTATGGCAACCCATATGGAGACAGCAGCTGCGACGAGTCCAACGAGGATAACGAGTTCACGATATACCTGTTTCCACCCAGTTAGCTTTTGCCACCACCCTTTCTTTTGCTCGTGATAGTCGATCATGGCTTGTCGTCCCTCGAGTGTAATCTTGGGACTGAGGTAGCACCTCCCCGTGTCAGCACTTGCATCCTTAGCCTCAGCCAGACCTGCGCTGAGTAATTCCGCGAATGCGTCTATGTTGAACTCGGGAGATTCATCCACCCCATCGGCCAGTGAGCCATCAGCAAGCATCTTAAGTATCTGGGCGTGCTCTTCTGTAATCATCGAGCCTCCGTTCGGGTTGTCGAGCAACAAGGACACATACGACACCATATCTCTCAGCCAAATATAGCAGACTGAACGCTAATATGTGTTTGACCATGCATGTTGACCCGGTCCTGTGTTCATCTCGGCAAATTATGCACCTGCCGGTGGCAGTTCGGGTGCAACATCATCAAGTTCTCGGCCTCGTCCCCGCCGCCCTCTGTCTTCCGGATGATGTGGTGGATATCCCAATCCTCATCATCTTTGAACATCTGGCCGCAGATCGGACACCTGTGGTTTTGGCGCTCCCAGATCAACCGCAGTTTGCCTTGCTGTAGTTTGTTCTCCTTCCAGAGCTTGATTTGCCTCTGTTCGAAATACAGCTCGTCGCTACGATCGAAGGGATTGGCCTCCGCCCTGATCTTGATGTGCCGCTTGATCGGGGTCTCTTTGCTCTTGAGCAGCCGAACTGGCTTGCCCTCGGCATCGAAACTCTGGAATACCCAGTGCTCACCGCCCACCGAATGAAAGTATTTCTCCTTCACCCAGCGTTTATTGCGGTTCTGGTGCCTGCGACAGCACCAGCGCCAGAGTAGTTTCCAGACCCGGTAGTCCACATAGCCAAAGCTCTCTTTGGCAACCACATGACGGTGGTAGTTGGCCCAACCCCGAATAACCGGGTTGAGCAACCGGATCAACACGTCCTGCTTGACCATCAGATTGCCTCTGACGATTGCTCGAATCTTCTGGAGGTGTGTACGCAAGTTCTTCTTACTCGGCTTGATCAACATCTTGCCGTGATACTTACGCAGGTTTTGCCCCAGAAAATCGAAACCGTCCGTGATGTGCGTGATCACCGTTTTCTCCGGTGACAGCGCCAGCCCCCGTTCTGCCATAAAGGCCTCGACCAGGGGTTTGATCTCATCTTCCAGCAGCTCTTTCGAGATACCGGTGATGATGAAGTCATCGGCGTAGCGCACATAGTTGACCTTGGTCTTATAGCTGGCTTTGGTGTTCTTGCGCCCAAAATGAGCTTCGAGCACCGCCTCCAGTCCATCCAGCGCCAGATTGGCCAACACCGGTGAGATGATCCCCCCTTGCGGAGTTCCTGCCTCAGTCGGGAACAGACGGTTGGACTCCATGAATCCCGCCTTCAGCCACTTTCCGAGCACCTGTTTATCCAACGGTATGTTGGCAAGTAACCAGTCGTGGCTGATGTTGTCAAAGCACCCCTTGATATCACCCTCCAACACCCACTCGGCCGAGTTACCCCGGCTGAGATTGACGAAGCACTGCTCAATCGCATCTGCCGTCGAGCGCATGGGGCGAAAGCCATAGCTGTTGCGATCTGCGGTAGTCTCCGACACAGGTTCGAGTGCCAGCAGGTAAAGTGCCTGCATCGCCCGATCCAGCATGGTCGGTATCCCCAAAGGACGACGTTTACCGTTGGCCTTGGGGATGTAGACGGCGTTGTTTCCCAAATCAGCCAGCAAGTCATGACGTTCCCAGCCCAGGGTGAGCGCTACACTCGGGGCTTTCTGACAGGTAGGCCAAGGGTATTCAGTTTGTTCATCGCACACACGTAGGCCATGACCTCTCCCACTTGACCGTTGTAGTTACGCAGACTGATTTTCCCCGTCAGCAACTGTTTGAACCGGTACATCGCCGTCTCTGCCAGCGAGCGACGGTGATACCCCGATATCTTCTTCCAGTGCGCCAACCCTTCCTTGCGCATCACCAGCACAGCCTCATTTCTTGGATGCCCCTTTTTCCAGAGCCCCGCACTCTTGCGAGGCGGGATACAGGCTATCGCCCCTTTGCGCGAGATAAGCTGATGGCTGGCCTTGCTGTCATAGGCGCCATCTGCATAAACACGCCCCAGCTTACGCCGCAGAGGGTTAAGCAAGGTGGGCAACACCTCAGCATCATGGACATTTTCCAGCGAGACTTCCGCCGCCACGATATCGTGGCTCACCGGGTCTACCGCCAGATGCAACTTGCGCCACACTCGCCGCTTCTCAGCGCCATGTTTTCTAACCTTCCACTCGCCTTCGCCAAACACCTTCAGGCCAGTCGAGTCGATAACCAGGTCGGTGATGCGCCCCTTGCTGGGCTGCCGATAGGTCACGGTCACCGTGCGGGCCCGCTTGCTGACACAGCTATAGTCCGGTGCGCACAACGGCACATTCATCAACTCGAACAGGGAGTCGAATAGTCCCTGAGTAGCCCGCAGAGTGAGGTTGAAAATTCCCTTGAGCATCAGGAAGGTACAGATGGTCTGGTCAGTGTAAAGCTGGCTGCGGCCCCGCCGCCCATGATGGTCGTGGTAGAGCCAGTTGTTCATGACTTCGGCATCAACCCAGAAGGTGAGTGAACCTCGGTTAATCAAAGACTTGTTGTATTTAGGCCAATTGGTGATGGGGTGAAGCGACTTGCCCATAATGCAGACTTGAAGAGGATGGTGGTGATCAGATCACCAAGTCCTCTGTTAGTTCCATTCAAGCTGCATCGATTTGGGAAACAACGCCGATGTAGACCCGACGTAACGGCTTGGGCCGGTAGCCCGTGCGCGTCAGCCTGCCTATTGCTCGCCATTTGGCTTCTGGAGTACTCCACAACTCCCTGTCTACACCAGGCGTTTTCTTGCCCCGGTTTTCGGTGACTCGTTTCACTGCCAATGCCTTGGCTGCAAACGAGCGAGTCAGCATCCGTTGCAAGGCTTTTACCTTGCGCCAGCGCCGCTCTTTAGTCGCCTTCGCGATCCGTACCTGTAGCCCCCGAACCTGCCGCGTCACTCGATACCAGTCGATGGTATGCCAGCTCTGCGGTGGGCCGGAGAATGCAGGTACTGTTGTTGCTGTACTCATCTTGCTACTCTCCTCAGTGCTTTGTTGAGAAAGCCCCGAGCAGGTAACAGACGGATCATCCCCTTGCGGGAGTGATGTCTGCTCCCGCAAGGGTTCGGGCGAAAACGGCTGTCACCGTTTCGCCCACTTTCATCTCACTGTGGGCGCTTTACACGCCTTCACACGATTAAAGACCAGTTGGAAGTGGGCCCCGTTTCCGGTGGAGGAACCTTTAACCCCCTATCCACCCCATTACAGGGTGGCCTTCGCTTTTTCCAACCTCCTATACCCGCACCCTCGACAGCTCTCCTTGCGGATTGCCTGCCCCGTCAAAGCGGGGCAAAGATACGGGTTTTCCAAGTTCCGTGCCGATGACACGAGTCACTTAGGTCCTGCCAGTACACCGAAGGCGTGATGGCAACGTATCCCCAGATGTAAGAGGGATAGCCAGCCTTGTACCTTTTGGTCAGAGCGCGTCAGTAGCTTGCGCTCATTGCGGCTGACGGTGCTTGTTAGCAGTTCACATAATGTTGACCATATGACCCAGCCTAGCCTCTCATTCACCTGCTACTGGTGAAATCGCCGGGCGACCTCGCGGTCACATCGGCCCCTAGCGGGGAGTACATTGTCAGGAAGCTTCGCACCCCACCGTTACCGGTGACGCACTACCCCTAGGCTACTGTTGGTTGCACAACAGGTTCCGCTCGGACAGACAGCGATGGCTACGACCATCAAGGGCTACCGTGGAACAATCATCAGACACAGCTTCGCACCGGCAGGTGCTCAAGCTTTTGATAGACACGAGTATTCCCGTTACCTCGCTGCCTCACAGAGAGGCAACTTCAACGTGTATCGTACGCTTGCGCGGGGATACAGGCTTTCGCCCATACCTGAAATCGGACTCCACGTAGTGGAGACCGATATTCGGGCCTGGAACAAGCCCGAATATCGGGTTTTCTCAAATGCTATTTCGGCGGGAGGGTAGTGACCACCACTGTAAAAAGTTAGTGGTCACTATGGACGTAGCCCGCTCGGTTAGCTACCTACGCGACTCTCGTCGCACTACATCATGCCGCCCATACCACCCATGCCACCCATGTCCGGCATGGCCGGCGCATCCTTCTTCGGCAGGTCGGTCACCATGCACTCGGTGGTGATCATCAGACCGGCGATGGAGGAGGCAAATTGCAGGGCAGAGCGGGTCACCTTGGTCGGATCCAGGATGCCCATCTCCAGCATGTCGCCATACTGCTCGGAGTAAGCGTTGTAGCCGTAGTTGCCTTCGCCGCTCTTCACCGCATTGGCAATCACAGAGGCTTCTTCACCGGCGTTGATGACGATCTGACGCAGCGGGGCTTCCATGGCACGCAGAGCAACCTTGATACCCACGTTCTGATCTTCGTTGTCGCCACGCAGGCCGGCCAGCTTGGCCGCAACGCGAACCAGCGCCACGCCACCACCGGCAACCACACCTTCTTCTACCGCAGCGCGGGTCGCGTGCAGGGCGTCATCGACGCGGGCTTTCTTCTCTTTCATCTCGACTTCGGTGGCAGCGCCCACCTTGATCACCGCAACACCGCCGGCCAGCTTGGCCACGCGCTCTTGCAGCTTCTCGCGATCGTAGTCGGAGGAAGTCTCTTCGATCTGCTGACGGATCTGAGCCACACGGCTCTGGATCAGGGCGGCATCACCGACACCATCGATGATGGTGGTGTTCTCTTTGGTGATGACGATGCGCTTGGCGCGGCCCAGATCTTCCAGTGCCGCCTTCTCCAGCTCCATGCCCACTTCTTCGGAGATGACGGTACCGCCAGTCAGGATGGCGATATCTTGCAGCATGGCCTTGCGACGGTCACCAAAGCCCGGCGCCTTGACGGCAGCAACCTTGACGATGCCACGCATGGTGTTGACCACCAGGGTCGCCAAGGCTTCGCCTTCCACGTCTTCGGCAACGATCAGCAGCGGCTTGCCTGCTTTGGCAACGCCTTCCAGTACCGGCAGCATTTCGCGGATGTTGGAGACCTTCTTGTCGACCAGCAGGATGAAGGGATCATCCAGCTCGACAGAGCCGGTTTCCGGCTTGTTGACGAAGTACGGAGAGAGGTAGCCGCGGTCGAACTGCATGCCTTCTACCACAGCCAGTTCGTCGTCCAGGCCTTGACCATCTTCGACGGTGATGACGCCGTCACGACCGACCTTGTCCATGGCTTCTGCAATCAGCTTGCCCACTTTCTCGTCGGAGTTAGCGGAGATGGTGCCCACCTGAGCGATGGCATTGTTGTCGGCACAGGGCTGGGACAGGGTTTGCAGCTCGGCAACGGCGGCCACAACGGCCTTGTCGATACCGCGCTTCAGATCCATCGGGTTCATGCCGGCGGCGACTGCCTTCAGGCCTTCGTTGACGATGGCCTGAGCCAGTACAGTCGCGGTGGTGGTACCGTCACCGGCGGCGTCGTTCGCCTTGGAGGCCACTTCCTTCACCATCTGGGCGCCCATGTTCTGGAACTTGTCTTCCAGCTCGATCTCACGAGCAACAGAGACGCCATCCTTGGTGATGGTCGGGGCACCGAAGGACTTATCCAGCACCACGTTACGGCCTTTCGGGCCCAGCGTCACTTTAACGGCATCGGCCAGGATGTTGACGCCTTCCAGCATCTTGATACGGGCTTCGTTGCCAAATTTAACGTCTTTTGCAGCCATCTTGTTCAATCCTTATCAATGAATTCGGGACAGGGGTGAAATTACTCTTCGACAATCGCCAGGATGTCGGTCTCAGACAGGATCAGCACGTCCTGACCATCCAACTTCTCGGTCTTGACGCCATAACCCTCGTTGAAGATGACCTTGTCACCCACCTTAACGGCCAAAGCCTTAACCTCACCGTTATCCAGAATTCGACCAGTGCCCACGGCCAGAACTTCACCACGGGTGGACTTCTGGGCCGCAGTACCAGTCAAGACAATGCCGCCAGCAGATTTGGCTTCGGCTTCGATGCGCTTGATGATGACGCGGTCGTGCAGTGGACGAATTTTCATCGATAACTCTCCCAAAATGAGTCTTCTTTGTTTGGTGATACTGGCCATTCCTGGCCAACTCTTTGATGTTTCCAGATGTGGGGGCACAAGCCGCCCCTTCAAGGGCAGATACAAAAAAAATTTTTTCACGTACCATGAAATCTTGTTTATCGAGCCCCGGCATCGCCCAACACCAACCTTGCACTCACCCAATCCACTCCACCATGCCCCCATCCCCACCCTGCTGGCCCGTCTGACCGGCCCCATGCTGCTGGGGATTGTGGCGATCCACGCCTTCAATCTGATCGATACCTTCTTCATCGGCATGCTCGGCACCGACGCGCTGGCGGCGGTGAGCTTTACCTTTCCCGTCACCTTCGTGATCACCTCACTGGCCATGGGACTGGGGGCCGGTCTCTCCGCCGTATTGGGGCACACCCTCGGTCAGGGGCGCCATGAAGAGGCAGCCCGCTTCACCACCGATGCGCTGTTTCTCGCCGTGCTGCTGATTGTCGTGTTGGCCCCTCTCGGGGCGCTCACCATCACCCCACTGTTTCGTCTGCTCGGCGCCAGCGGCCCCCTGATCGCCCTCATCCACGACTACATGGCGATCTGGTACCTGACCATGCCCCTGCTGGTACTGCCCATGGTCGGCAACGCGGCCATGCGCGCCACCGGGGATACCAGAACCCCCAGTCTGATCATGGCCATGGCGGGGCTGCTCAACGGCCTGCTCGATCCCCTGCTTATCTTCGGCTGGGGGCCACTGCCGGCCTTAGGTATCAAGGGGGCTGCCATCGCCAGCTCCCTTTCCTGGCTGATGGCAACCCTGGGGAGCCTGCACATTCTCTATCGCCGTGAACAGTTGCTGCGCTTGCAACTCTCGGCAAAACCACAACTTTTGCTCCACTGGCAAGCCATGCTGCATGTGGCGCTACCTGCGGCTTTCACCAATATGCTCAACCCGCTCGCCAATGCCCTGTTGATGGTGCTTTTCGCCGGCCTGGGAACGGAGGCGGTGGCGGCCTACGGCGCTGCATCGCGAGTCGAAGCCCTGCTGCTCATCGTCATGATGGCGCTCTCCTCCGTGCTGGCCCCTTTCGTTTCACAAAACACCGGCGCTGGCCACCCACTGCGGGCGCGCGCCGCATTGATGCTGGCGATGCGCTTTGCCATCGTGTTCCAGCTCCTGCTCTACGCCATGCTCTGGCTGCTCGCGCCCTACATAGGCCCGCTCTTTAGCCGCAACCCCGCTGTGATAGGGGCCATCACTCTCTATCTTTCGCTGGTTCCGCTCGGTTATGGCTGCCAGGCGCTGGTCATGTTGCTGGCCTCGGCCCTCAACGGCGTGCGGGCCTCAGCCATCTCCTTGCTGTTCAACAGCCTGCGCCTGTTCGGCTTCCTGCTGCCGGCCGCCTGGATCGGTGCCAAGCTCGGGGGACTAGGTGGCATCTATACCGGCATACTGCTGGCCAACCTAGCCGTCGGCATCCTGGCCTATCTCTATGCCCTCACCCGCTTCGAGCCACTGTGCCGGCGCCGCTGCCCATAATAAAAAGCGGAGCCTGTGGCTCCGCTTTTTATGGCGATGAGGGCAAGTTTCATCTCAATCCTTACGCTCATACTCCCCCTCGATGGTGTGCCCATCGGAAGGCCGCTGGCCCGTCGGGCCATCGAAGGGGCCACCACGAACCGTGAAATGGCCTGATCCCATCAGCTTGTCGGCAAGGCGGTTACGCAGCGCCGGTTGCAGCAGCAACACCGCCACGATATCGGTGACAAAGCCGGGGATAATCAGCAGCAGCCCCGCTAGGGCCAGCATCATGCCACTCATTACCTCCCGCCCCGGTAGTTCACCCAATTGCATCTTGTGCTGGGCCTCCATCAAGGTGCGCAACCCCTGGCTGCGCACCAGCGAGGAGCCCACCAACGCGGTCAAAATCACCAGCGCCACGGTCGGTAGGGCGCCGATGACGGAGCCCACCTTGATGAGCACCACCATCTCTAACAGGGCCAGCCCAACCAGCCCGAGCAACAATTTTCCCATGAAGACCTCAATAATGGATGGTGGGGTAACCCCCCGCTCTTATCACCAATATGGGGGGGGGATGGAACGCTTTTCAAGCGCCACCGTTTCATCCATTGCGCCGAAGCGCCACAATTTATGGTGCAAGCGGGTGATGCGAAAGATAAGCTTTTGTATAACAGGCAAATAAAAATTTGAGGATGCTTAAATTTTGTCGTGAATCATCAAATTTAGTGATCCAAGTCTGATTAGAGTTACCCCCAATGAGATAACATCCCCTTCAGCTGTTGGGGTTTTACCCACTCTCCCACACTATGTGTAATGCTTCAGGACGATTCTCTGCGCAAGGAACACGCAATCACACGGTGAGGAATGTTCAATCCGTTTCATTTCTGAGGCAAAACAATGAGCGACATCAAAAACGTCCGCATTGAGGAAGACCTGCTGGGCACCAAAGAAGTATCCAATGATTTTTACTATGGCGTGCACACTCAGCGTGCCATCGAGAACTTCAAGATCAGCTCTCAGAAAATCTCCGACGTCCCTGAATTTGTCCGCGGCATGGTTCTCACCAAAAAGGCCGCAGCCCTCGCCAACGGCGAACTGGGCACCATCCGTCCGGACATCGCCGACAAGATCGTCGAAGCCTGCGACGTCATGCTCAACACCGGCAAATGCTTTGATCAATTCCCGATCGACGTCTTCCAGGGCGGCGCCGGTACCTCCGTCAACATGAACACCAACGAAGTGCTGGCCAACATCGCCCTCGAGCTGATGGGTCTGGAGAAGGGCCGCTATGACGTGGTCAACCCCAATGACCACGTCAACAAGTGCCAGTCGACCAACGACGCCTACCCGACCGGTTTCCGCGTTGCCGTGGTCAACAGCACCGACGTCACCCTGGCCGCACTGGAAACCCTGATCGCCGCCTTCGATGCCAAGGCCTCCGAATTCAAGAGCGTGCTGAAGATGGGCCGTACCCAGCTGCAGGATGCCGTGCCCATGACTCTGGGCCAGGAGTTCCACGCCTTCGCCGTCACCCTGCGTGAAGAGATCAAGTCCATCAAGCGCTGCCAAGAGCTGCTGCTGGAAGTGAACCTGGGCGCCACCGCCATCGGTACCGGCCTGAACACCCCGCCCGAGTACTCTGCCCTGGCCATTCGTCGCCTGGCCGAGATCACCGGTCGTGCCTATGTGCCGGCTGAAGATCTGATCGAAGCCACCTCCGACTGCGGCGCCTATGTCATGCTGCACGGCGCCATCAAGCGTCTGGCCATGAAGCTCTCCAAGATCTGTAACGATCTGCGTCTGCTCTCCTCCGGCCCGCGTACCGCGCTCAAAGAGATCAACCTGCCGGAAATGCAGGCGGGTTCCTCCATCATGCCGGCCAAGGTCAACCCGGTTATCCCGGAAGTGGTCAACCAGGCCTGCTTCAAGGTCTTCGGTAACGACGTGACCATCACCTTCGCCGCCGAAGCCGGTCAGCTGCAACTGAACGTCATGGAGCCGGTGATCGGCCAGGCCATGTTCGAATCCCTGAGCCTGATGGAGAAGGCGTGCATCTCCCTGCGCGAGAAGTGCGTGGAAGGCATCACCGCCAACCCGGAAATCTGCCGCAATCACGTGCTGAACTCCATCGGTATCGTGACCTACCTGAACCCCTTCATCGGTCACCACGAAGGGGACATCGTCGGTAAAATCTGTGCCCAGACCGGCAAGAACGTGCGTGAGGTTGTCCTCGAGCGCGGTCTGCTGACCCCGGAACAGCTCGACGAGATCCTCTCTATCGACAACCTGATGAACCCGCAGTACAAGGCCAAGCGCTATACCCGCGAAACCGCCTAAATTGCTTGAAGGGGTGGGCTGATGCCCACCCCTTGAGAGCCGTTTTCCGAATGTCTCTGCTACAGCACAGTCGGAAAACGGCTTTTTGAGTTAGTACACTAAAAAATCAAAAAATGGAGTTAACACTATGATTGGCATTGAGTTACTGGTCGTGCTCGCAGCGATCTATCTGGGCGCCCGGATAGGTAGCATAGGGATCGGTTTTGCCGGTGGTTTAGGGGTACTGGTGCTGACCTGGGGCCTCGGGGTGCAGATCCCGGGTGACCAACTGGTCAGCTACATCCCCTGGGACGTGATCATGATCATCGCGTCCGTCATCTGCGCCATCGCCTGCATGCAGTTGGCTGGCGGGATGGACTATCTGGTGCACCTGGCTGAAAAAGCCCTGCGCAAGAACCCCAAATACATCACCTTCGCCGCCCCCGTGGTCACCTACCTGATGACCATGCTGGCCGGTACCGGCCACACCGCCTTCTCCACCCTGCCGGTGATCGCCGAAGTGGCCAAGGAGCAGGGCATCCGTCCGTCCCGTCCGCTCTCCATCGCGGTCGTCGCCTCCCAGATCGCCATCACCGCCTCGCCGATCTCGGCGGCCGTCGTGGCC
Organism: Aeromonas simiae; assembly: GCF_014892695.1. Lineage (NCBI taxonomy): Bacteria > Pseudomonadati > Pseudomonadota > Gammaproteobacteria > Aeromonadales > Aeromonadaceae > Aeromonas > Aeromonas simiae. The sequence continues at coordinate 228,992 of NZ_CP040449.1, read as the reverse complement.
TTCTCCGGCATGCTTGAGCCGTTTGGTGTGGACTATCTGACCCTGCTGGCCATCTGCATCCCCTCCACCTTCATCGCCTGTATCCTGGGAGCCTTTGTTGCCAACATGCTGGGCAAGCCGCTGGAGCAAGATGAAGTCTACCTGGAGCGCAAGGCCAAGGGCCTGATCAAGCTGCGCGGTAGCACCCAGCTCGAGATCAAACCCTACGCCAAGCTGTCGGTCTGGATCTTCATTGCCGCCATCGTCGCGGTCATGGCCTATGCCACCGCCATCTCCGGTAAAGTGGGCCTCATCACCAACCCGCCGATCCCCCGCGACGGCGCCATCATGGGCATCATGCTGGCCGCGGCCACCATCATGACCCTGCTCTGCAAACTGGACGTGACCCAGGTGACCAACATGCCGACCTTCAAGTCCGGTATGTCCGCCTGTATCTGCGTACTGGGTGTGGCCTGGCTCGGCAACGTCTTCGTGAAGGGCAACATGGACACCATCCAGCTCATCGCCGGCGACCTGCTGAACCAGTACTCCTGGCTGCTGGCCGTGGTGCTGTTCTTCGCTGCCATGCTGCTCTACTCCCAAGGCGCCACCACCAAGGCACTGATGCCGGCCGCCCTGGCACTGGGTGTCAGCCCGCTGACCGCCATCGCCTCCTTCGCCGCCGTAAGCGCCCTGTTCGTACTGCCGACCTACCCGACCCTGCTGGCCGCGGTCGAGATGGACGACACCGGCTCCACCCGTATCGGCAAGGCGGTGTTCAACCACCCCTTCTTCGTCCCGGGTGTGGCCACCATCGCCATCGCCGTGGCGCTGGGCTTCTTCTTTGGCGGCATGATGATCTAATCTGCCAATCGCAACAAAAATGCCGACCCAAGGGTCGGCATTTTTTTATGGGCCAAGCTCAGGCCAGCGCGCGGATGCTCAACTCGGGGCGGCGAACAAAACAACGCGCCAGCAGCAGCATGGTCGCGATACCGATGGTGCCGAGCACCAACCAAGGCAGATCCGGCTGCCCCTGCGCCAGGGCTACATCGTAGAGCGAGCCGCCCCCCACGTACCCCGTCATCCCCCCGATGGCCAGCCCCAACCGGCTAAATCCCATATAACTGCCACGGGCGGCCGGATGAGCCAGCTTGGTCATCAGGGTCTCGCGAGCCGGCTCGCAGATGATGATGCCAAGATAAAAGCAGGCCAACAGGGCAAACACCCCTGGCAGGGTATGGGCAAACGCCACCAGCCCGATGCCGATGGTCATCATCAGCACTCCGGCCATCAGACGATTCTCCAGCCGAAAACGCCGCTCACTGAAGCGCGCTATCGGGTAGAGCAGCGCCAGCGAGAGGGCGGTCTCAAGGCAATACATCCAGCCCACCGCCGTCGTGGTCCCCGCCATCTGCTTGACCAAGATCGGGAAGATCAGCATCACCTGAACCCACAGCATGTAGTAGCCACTCAGCACCAGCACCAACCGGCAGAAGGCGCGGTCGGCCAGCACTTGGCCGAGCCCCTCCCACATCGGCGTCGGCTTGACCGAGAGGCGATAGGCCGGCAGCAACACGGCGTTGCACAGCGCCGCCAACATGAAGAGCGCCGCCCCAAGCAGGCAGACGTAGGTGAAGTCAAAGCGCAGCAGCCAACTGCCGAGCAGCGCCCCCAGCACGGCGCCGGCACTCTCAAGCATCATCAGCAGTGAGATAAAGCGACCACGCTGATGGGGACGGGTGAACTTGATGACCAACGCGGCGCGCGGCGGATCGAATAGGCATCCCCCCAATCCGGAGAGAAAACAGGAGAAGATCAGCATGGCGCCGCTGTCGGCCCAGGCCAGCGAGGCAAACCCGGCCGCCCGCAGCAACATTCCAGCGACGATGAGCGGGCGGGCCCCGAAGCGATCGGCAAGCGACCCGCCGAAAATGCCGAGCCCCTGCTGGGTCAACTGGCGCAGTCCGAGCGCCAGCCCCACCAGACCGGCGGCCCAACCCAGTTGATCCACAAAACGCAGGCTGATCATCGGCATCACCACAAAGAACCCGAGGATCACCAGCGTGGTGTCCAGTGCCAAAAACCAGCGCCCCCAATACCTTGCCTTATCGACCATGACCACCTCTCACACACTCAGGAAGTCATTGTGCGGTGGCATCAGATATAGTGGTAGACGACAACTATCTATATTTAATATTGGGTTTTGTTATGTCTCTTGATCTCGATGACCTGCAACTACTGCTCGATGTGGCCCAGTTAGGGAGCTTCAGCCAGGCGGCGGCCATCCGTGGCTGGTCACAACCCATGGTCAGCCAGCGCATCGCCCAGCTAGAACAACAACTGGGGGCGCCACTGTTTCAGCGTCACCGTCGCGGCGCCACCCCCACCCCGGCCTGCCAGCAGTTTCTGCCCGCCGCCGGCCATGCGCTGGCCGCCATCGCCGAGGGGCGCCTCGCCATTCAGGGGGCCCCCGCTCTGCCTCGGGTGCACTTGGCCAGCCTCCCCTCCCTCACCTCTGTGGTGTTCAGCCCACTGCTGATGACGCTGGTCGACAGTGCCTTCGAGATCCGCTGCAACACCGATCACTCCGGCGTCATCATGCAGGAGCTGCTGGCCGGGGAGACCGACATTGGCTTCGTGCTCAAATGTCCGCCGGTCGCCGGCCTACAGATGGAGCTGCTGTGCCGCGCCCCCATCATCGCCGTTGCCTCCCCGCTGCATGCGCTGGCCGGCCAGCAGGGGCTCACTCTGCACGATATCGCTAACCAGCGGCTGGCCCCGCAGCAGTGGGGGCCGGGGTGCGATGCCTTCATCCAACAGTTGCGGCGCCTGCGCCAACCCACCAGCCCACTGCATGCCATCCAGCCGGCGGGGGCGGCGCGCGAGCTGGCGCTGGAGCACGGCTTCATCACCTTGATGCCGGCATTAGCAGTCGAGCGGGATCTTGAACTGGGACGACTGGTGCAACTGGATGTGGTGGATCTGCCCCAGGATCACTGGGATGTGATGATGGCCTGGCGAGGCGGCAAGCGCCCCAATCCGGCCAAGGAAACGGTGTTGGAGGCAGCCCGCGCCATGGCCAGGCGCTGGCGCAAGGAGTAGCGGCGCAAAGGGAAGGAAAGTGAAGTCAGCCCCAGCCGTTGAATGAAAAACAGGCAACAATACAAAATATTGTCATTACGCCTCCTATTTGGGGGATTGTTCCTGGATTCTGCCCTTGGCGTCTCACTCCACGATTGGATAGAGTGAAAAAGAAACCTCTCAACAGCGGAGCCTCCCTTGTTTACTTGGCCATTGGATGAAGACCTCTCCTTGATTTTTTTACGGCCCGAGATGAGTACCGAGCTTTTCACCTTATGCCGTGATAATCGGGACTATCTGGGGCAATGGCTGCCCTGGCCTCCTCTGCTGCGCCACGTCGATGACATGGGGCTGTTTATTCGTCACGCCATCGAGGGGTTTGCCCGTGGCGAAAGCCTGCACTGTGCCCTCGAATATCAGGGAGAGGTGGTAGGAGCCATCGCCTACAACCAGATCGATCGCCGACTTGGCGTCGTGGTCATCGGCTATTGGTTGGCTGAACGCAGGCAAGGCAAGGGCATTATCACTCGCGCCTGTCGTGCATTGATCCAGCACGCTTTCGAGCAGATGGGTATGGAGAAAGTCGCCATCAATACCGCCGTCGATAACCAGGCCAGTCGAGCCGTCTGTGAGCGGCTGGGATTCCAGCTCGAGGGTATCAATCGCAACGCCGAACGGTTGCAACGGGGCATGGTGGATCACGCCTGTTATGGCTTGTTGCGCGAAGAGTGGCAGCAGAGGGAGGCGCGCGGGTGAACCAAATCCCCCATCTTGTCACCGCCCGCACCCGCCTGACCGTGCTGACACCGGATCACGCCGATCTCATCCTCGACTACTACCAGCGTAACCGCAGCCACCTCGAGCCGTGGGAGCCGCAGCGGCCGGCCAACTTCTATACCCTCCCCTTCTGGCACCAACGCCTGCGTGACAGCTACCAGCAGTGCTTCGCCGGTACCGCGCTCAACCTGGCCGCGCTGGATGAGAGCGGCCGCATGATCGCCAGCTGTAACTTCACCAATATCATTCTGGGGGTCTTCCAGGCCTGCCACCTCGGCTACTCTATCGACGCCACAAGGCAGGGAGAGGGATTGATGCAGGAGATCCTGACATGCGCCATCGATCACCTGTTCCAGGAACGCGGCCTGCACCGCATCATGGCCTGCTATATGCCACGCAACGAACGCAGTGGAAGGTTATTGACGCGGCTCGGCTTCGAGCAAGAGGGAAGGGCGCGGGACTACCTGATGATCAATGGTCGCTGGGAAGATCACATTCTCACCTCGAAACTGTGCACCACCCCATAAAAAAACGGGCCCGATGGGCCCGTTTCTTCGTCGCGTGGCGACTTACTTCTTGGCTTCTTCAACAGTAGCGGCGGCAGCGCTGGCAGCCTTCTCTACGGTTTCAGCAGCGGCGCTGACGGCCTGCTCGGTGGTGGCAACAGCTTCGCTGACGGCCTGCTCAGTGGTGGCAGCAGCTTCGCTCACGGCCTGGGCGGCAGTCGCGGCCGGCTCAGCGGCAGGAGCCTTGGCCTCTTCTTTCTGGCCACAAGCGGTCAACATCAAACCCAGGATACCGGCTACCAGTACTTTATTCATCAGTCATTCCTCAAACATGGTGGAGAGATGGCATCTCACCATCCCTGTGAACCGGAGCGAGCCCGGTCTGACACGGTGCGCACTATATCTCTCTGAAACCAGAAGGAAAACGTGTCTCTCAATGAGTTTTTTTTACCGTTTGATAAAAGATAAGACTGTAACGCCACAAGTCAGTAAAAAGTGAGAAATAAACGCACGGAATGTGGTGAAGAACACCAAATTCAGCTCATTTTCTGACAGCAATGACTCACGAAAAAAAGTGCGTTTTTTTTTCTTCTGACCCTGACTCAGACAAAAACTGACTCGCATCCCAGGCGGCGCCCCTCTGCGGCGCTGTGGGTGGCCAGCTCGAGCAGACGCATCACCCGTAGCGCCTCAACCGGCTCCACCGGATTCGCGCCCCGACCCGCAATGGCACGTGCCACCGCAGGATAGTAGCCCGCATAATCACCCGGCACAGGCAGGATGGTGGTCTCCTCGATCTGCTCATCCTGTTGGCGATAGAGCACACCGGCGCTCTCCCCCTCGCCCCAGCCAGGCTGGCCCGGCAGCAAGCCCGCCTTGAGCCAGCTCTCCTGCTGATCGAGCTCGAACTTGAGGTAGCTGCCCCGGTCACCGTGGACGGCAAAGCGTCGCACCCGGTGCGACACCAGCGAGCTCGCACCAAGACGCACCCGCCGTTCGCCATAACCCAACGTCACCTCGAAACCATCGTCACTCAGCGCCCCTGCACGCTGGGCCACGATGTCGGCCTGCAACCAATCGGGCTGGCCGAACAGCTGCAACACCTGATCGAGCAGGTGCGGGCCGAGATCGAACCAGAGGCCGGCGCCAGGGCCTGCCCCCTCGCGCCAGCGCTGGCGAACCACGGGGCGGAAGCGATCGAAGCGGGATTCCATCTGCTTCCAAGCCCCCAGATCCCCGCTTTCGATCAGCCGGCGCAGGGTCAGAAAATCGGCATCCCAGCGCCGGTTATGGAAGATGGAGAGCAGCAGAGCGCGCTCCGCCGCCAGCGTGATGAGCCCTTGCGCCTCGCTCACATCGAGGGCAAACGGCTTGTCGATCACCACATGCTTGCCTGCCAGCAACGCCTGGCGTGCCAACGGGGCATGGGTATCATTCGGTGTGGCAATCACCACCAGCGCGATGGCCGGATCGGCCAGCATGGTCTCCATGTCGCACACCCGCACATCGGGCAGATCCGCATGCACCTTGCTGGCGTCACGGCTGACCACCGTGCTCAGAGCGATCCCCTCGGCGCTGCGCAGCAGGGGGGCATGAAAGGTCTTGCCGGCATAGCCATAGCCCACCAGGGCAGTTTGCAACGTCATCACATTCTCCTCAGTTCAACGCACACAGGCGGCGCCCGCGTCGGGTCAATAGCAACAGCAAAGGCGGCAGCAGCAGCCACATGTGCAGTTCAAGCTGCTGCAATGGCGTGGCCACCAGCACACCGCTCAGACCAACTAGGGCTCCTGCGCCGCTCATCTGGAGCAGCCCCAGCAGGGCCGAGGCCGTGCCGGCACAATGACCAAAGGGAGCCAGCGCCAGTCCGGCAGCGGAGCCGAGCACCATGGCAAATCCGATGCTGGAGATAAACACGGGCCCCATCATGGCCAGCGGCGTCGCCATCCCCTGCAACAGGCTCAGCAGCAGCGCCGACAAGGATATCACGAGCAGACCGGCGCGCAGGGTGCGGCGCGGGCCGAAACGGCCGATAAGGCGCGGCGCCATGAAGCAGGCCAGGATGTTGAGCACAGCGTTAGCGGTAAACCAGTGGCTGAACCCCGCCATGTCGAGCCCCAGCGTCACCATCAACTGCACTGGGGCTGCGGTGACATAGGCGAGGATCACCGCCATTGCCAGCATGCAGAGCGAGGCATTGAACACAAAGCGCGGGTCACCGATGACGGGGCGATAGCGTGCCCAGGCGATGAGCGCCCCCTCGCTGTGGGTCTCGGTCGGGCGGGTCTCTGGCATACGCCACCACAGCCAGCCCCCGACCAGGGCCGCATAGCCGGCCATGAACCAGAAGTTCGCTTCCCAGTGAAAGCGAGTGGTGAGCCAGCCGCCAAGCAGTGGCGCCAGCGCGGGGATGAAACAGATGGCGCCATTGAGGTAAGAGATCATCTGGCCGCTTTTGCTCGGGCCATAACTGTCACGCACCACGGAGAAGGCCGCCACCGAGGTGGCACAGGCCCCCAGCCCCTGCAAAATGCGGGCTGCCATTAGCGCCTCCAACGAGCCGGCGTGGGCCGCCAGCAGCGCGCTGAGTCCATAGATGAACATGCCCCATAGGGCCACCGGCCGGCGGCCATAGCGGTCGGCTAGGGGGCCGGCCAGCAGTTGGCCCAGCCCCATGCTGAAGAGAAAACCGGTGATGGTGGCCTGCATCGAGAGCAGCGGCGCCCCCAGTGACTCGGCCATCAACGGGATGGCAGGCAGGTAGATGTCGATGGCGAGCGGGCTGAACAACACCAACAGGATCAGCAGCAACAACAATCGCACTCGGTGCTCCTTTTCATTACATGGCATTAACGGGTGCGGCGAGTCTACGGCGTCACTGTAATGAACGGAAATGGATTGTATTCACCTCTGTTATTCCCAAAAGGAAAGATAACTGGCGAGCCGCCACGGGTATAGTGATGGCAATGAAGGAGGCGTCATGGCATGCACCGGCATATCGATGTAAGCGGCACCGCCTGGTTCATGGGCGATCTGCACGGCTGCCTGAGTCAGCTGGAGGCGGCCCTCGCCCGCAGCAACTTCCGGCCTGAGCGCGGTGATGCACTCATCGCGGTCGGCGATCTCATCGACCGGGGCCCGGATAGCCTCGCCTGTCTTGCCCTACTTGAGCAGCCCTGGTTTTACAGCGTGCTCGGCAACCACGAGGCGATGCTGCTGGAGGCCATGGCCGGCGATCGCCAGGCCGGCGCCCTGTGGCGCCGCAACGGCGGCGAATGGGCCGATCAGCTCGCGCGCGGCGAGCGCCGCCACCTCTATCAACTGCTGCCACGGGTACGCGATCTGCCTCTGGCGCTGACGGTACGGCTCGCCGGGGGCGAGCGCATCGGCGTGGTGCATGCCGACCCCATCACCCATGACTGGCGCCTGCTGGATGAGGCCTTCTGCGAGCGCTACCGGCGCGATCTGCTGTGGCAGCGCCAGCGCATCACCACCCTGCTGCTGGGTGGCCATATCGATGCACAGATTGCCGGCATCGACCGAGTAGTGATGGGCCACACCCCGCTGCGCGGCCACTGGTTACGTCGGGGCAATCTGTGCTGGCTCGACACCGGCGCCGCCTATCACGGGCACCTCACCTTGCTCGATCAGCACGCCTTGTTGGCCGGCTGAATCCCCCTTGCGCCACATTGTTGCTTTCCCTGTCAGGAGAGAGCGCCTAGAATGCCCCGAAATTCGTTTCGGAGGTAGATGATGAACAAACTCGTACTGGCGACCGGCAATCAGAAGAAGGTCAAGGAGCTGGCAGCCATGCTGGCGGATCTCGACATCCAGGTAGTGCCCCAGAGCGAGTTTGCGGTGAGCGAAGTGGCCGAAACCGGCACCACCTTCGTCGAAAACGCCATCATCAAGGCCCGCCACGCCGCCAAGGTGACCGGGCTGCCCGCCGTGGCCGACGACTCCGGCCTGGAGGTCGATCTGCTACAAGGACGCCCCGGCGTCTACTCGGCCCGCTTCGCCGGCGATCAGGCCTCCGATCGCGATAACATCGACAAGCTCTTGTCCGAGCTGAGCGGCATGCCGACCGAGCTGCGTACCGCCCGCTTCTGGTGTGTGCTGGTCTACATGCGCCACGAAAACGACCCCACTCCCCTCATCTGCCAAGCGAGCTGGGAAGGGCGCATCACCGAGGAGCTGCACGGCCAGAACGGCTTTGGCTACGATCCGGTCTTCTTCGTCCCCTCCGAGGGATGCACCAGCGCCGAGCTGTCGGCCGAGCGCAAGAACCAGTTGAGCCATCGCGGCCAGGCGCTGGCCAAGCTCAAGGCCGCTCTCGCCGCCGCCGACTAATCCTGCACCGAACCGAAAGTGCGATAGACTGGGGCCCACGGGCCCCGTTTTGTTGATGGAACCACCATGCTGCAACTGCCTCCCCTCTCCCTCTACATTCACATTCCCTGGTGCGTGCAGAAGTGCCCCTACTGCGACTTCAACTCCCACGCCCAGAAGGGGGAGCTGCCCCACCAGGAATACGTCGCCGCCCTGCTCGATGACCTAGAGCAAGACTTGCCCATGGCCCAGGGCCGGCCACTGCACTCCATCTTCATCGGTGGCGGCACCCCCAGCCTGCTCAGCGTCGCGGCGATGCAGGCGCTGCTAGATGGCGTCCGCGCTCGCCTCCCACTGGTGGATGATTGCGAGATCACCATGGAGGCCAATCCGGGCACGGTCGAGGCGGAGAAGTTTGCCAGCTTTCGCGCCGCCGGGGTGAATCGCATCTCCATCGGGGTGCAGAGCTTCCAGCAGCAGAAGCTGACCCGGCTCGGCCGTATTCACGGGCCGGACGAGGCGCGCGCCGCCGCCGCGCTGGCCCACGCCATTGCGCTTCCTACCTTCAACCTGGATCTGATGCATGGCCTGCCGGATCAGAGCCTCGATGACGCCCTCTATGATCTCGAGCAGGCCATCACCTGCGCCCCGCCCCATATCTCTTGGTATCAGCTCACCATAGAGCCGAACACGGCGTTCGCCTCCAAGCCGCCGCGCCTGCCAGACGATGAGGTGTTGTGGGAGATCTACGAGCGTGGCCACGCCCTGCTCACCGCCAATGGCTACCGCCAGTACGAGATCTCGGCTTATGCCAAAGAGGGGTACCAGTGCCGCCACAATCTCAACTACTGGCGTTTCGGGGATTACCTCGGCATCGGCTGCGGCGCCCATGGCAAGCTAACCCTGCCCGCCGAGGGGCAGATAGTGCGTACCGCCAAGGTCAAACACCCCAAGGGCTATCTGGAGCCGGGCCGCCCCTATCTGGATCAACGCTGGGTAGTGGAAACGGACGACCTGCCGCTGGAGTTCTTCATGAACCGCTTCCGCCTGTTCGAGCCGGTTCCCAAGACGGAGTTCACCGCCTACACAGGGCTGTCACTGGAACGGGTCGAGAGCGTGCTGGCGATCGCCCAGAGCAAGGGACTGATCACCGACCACGGGGAGAGCTGGCAGCTGACGGCGCTGGGGCACCGCTATCTCAACGTGCTGCTCGAGCTGTTTATGGACGAATAAGAGGGAAGTGCGCTCAGCAGGCGACGAACATCATCGACTGCTGACCGCACTCCCACCCCTTGCGGTGCTTGGGGGTGCGCTGAAAACTGCCCTTGCCCTTGCCGCTTTTCTCGACCCGCACCTGAAACAGGGGCGAGGTCACCAACGCCTTGAGGTGATTGTCATTCACGGTGCCACGCTGATGCTCGTGGGCGGTGGCGACGTCGACCACCTTCTTCTTCTTGGCCATATCGGCTCCTTTTCATCGTATGCCCGGCATGGGGCGGTTAAAAAACGCGCCGATTGTGCGCCCACTTTCATTGCGATGCAATAGATTGCCCACCCCCCTTCACGCCCCGTGCTCGTGATGCTCGTGGTTCCCCGTTTCCCCCGATTCCAGGGTCTCGAGAATGGCGCAGTGCTCGGCCGAACGCGGCCCACCGCAGCAGATGGCGGAGAGCGCCTTGAGGTTCTCGCGAAAGCGGACCAGCTCGTGGATCTTCGCCTCCACTTGGTCGAGCTTGGCGTCGGCCACCGCCTTCACCTCCTGGCAGGTGACGCTGGCCTTATTGCGATCGAGATCGAGCAGCTCGCCGATGTCGGCCAGGGAGAAGCCCACCGACTTGGCCCGCAGGATAAACTCGAGACGGCGACGGTCAGCCTCGCTGTAGAGCCGATAGCCCGCCTCACTGCGAATGCTGGGGGCGAGCAGGCCATTCTTTTCGTAAAAGCGCAGGGTGTCGGCCTTGATGCCGCACGCCTTGGCCAGTTCACCGATCCGGTACATGTCTCCTCCTTACTCTGTTGGCGCTACTGTACACCCGCCACCCACTTTCCCCAATGCGGGCCAGCCTGTTACAACGACAAATTGGACTCGAAAACAATCGTTTGCTTCAAAATCAATGACAAACGTTTAACGCCGCGCCAATCAAGGCCTTGCACCGGCAAAAAATCCCCCACCGCTCACATTTTTTGTGTAAAATGCGCGCCGACAACCAACGCCGCCCTCAAGCGGGTATTTCCCAAAGCTGACTGCTTCAAGTCGGCTTTGTGAAATTCCCCCCACATCATCACGGGGACTCTCGTTGTGCGTGCGCGTGCCCGGGTCCCCATCACCTTGAGGACGATAGAGTAATGGAACAAGCCAGGCCCATCCGCCGCGCCCTGCTGAGTGTCTCGGACAAGACCGGAATCCTTGAGTTCGCCCGCGCCCTGAATGAGCGTGGCGTGGATCTGCTCTCCACCGGAGGCACCGCCAAGCTGCTGGCCGAGGCTGGATTGCCGGTGACCGAAGTCTCCGACTACACCGGTTTTCCCGAAATGATGGACGGCCGCGTCAAGACTCTGCACCCCAAGGTACATGGCGGCATCCTCGGTCGTCGCGACCGTGACGGCGCCATCATGAGCGAGCACGGCATCAACCCCATCGACATGGTGGTGGTCAACCTCTATCCGTTCGCCGCCACCGTGGCCAAACCGGGTTGCACCCTGGAAGACGCCGTCGAGAACATCGACATCGGCGGCCCGACCATGGTTCGCTCTGCTGCCAAGAACCACAAGGATGTCGCCATCGTGGTCAAGGCTGCCGACTATGACCGGGTCATCGCCGAGATGGACAGCAACGGCAATAGCCTGCGCCTTGCCACCCGCTTCGATCTGGCCATCGCAGCCTTCGAACACACCGCCGCCTACGACGGCATGATCGCCAACTACTTCGGTACCATGGTGCCCTCCTATGGCGATAACAAAGAGGGTGACGAGGAGTCCCGTTTCCCGCGCACCTTCAACGCCCAGTTCATCAAGAAGCAGGACATGCGCTACGGCGAGAACAGCCACCAGGGTGCCGCCTTCTATGTGGAAGAGCAGGCCGCGGTAGGCTCCGTCTCCAGCGCAACCCAGTTGCAGGGCAAGGCCCTCTCCTACAACAATATCGCCGACACCGACGCCGCGCTCGAGTGCGTGAAAGAGTTCGCTGAGCCAGCCTGTGTCATCGTCAAGCACGCCAACCCGTGCGGCGTAGCCATCGGCGGCGACTTGCTGGACGCCTACGAGCGCGCCTGGAAGACCGACCCCACCTCCGCCTTTGGCGGCATCATCGCCTTCAACCGTGAACTGGATGGCGCCACCGCCAAGGCCATCGTCGATCGCCAGTTTGTCGAAGTGATCATCGCCCCCGTGGTGAGCCAAGAGGCCCGCGACGCGGTGGCCGCCAAGCAGAACGTGCGTCTGCTCGAGTGCGGACAGTGGACCGCCCCGGCCAGCGGCTTTGACATGAAGCGGGTCAACGGTGGCCTGCTGGTGCAAGAGCGCGATCTGGGCATGGTCACCCTGGACGATCTCCAGGTGGTCAGCCAGCGCCAGCCCACCGAACAAGAGCTCAACGACCTGCTGTTCTGCTGGAAGGTGGCCAAGTTCGTCAAGTCCAACGCCATCGTCTATGCCAAGGACGGGCAGACCATCGGCGTCGGCGCCGGCCAGATGAGCCGGGTCTACTCCGCCAAGATTGCCGGTATCAAGGCCGAGGATGAAGGGCTGACCGTGGCGGGCTCCGTCATGGCCTCCGACGCCTTCTTCCCGTTCCGCGACGGCATCGACGCCGCCGCTGCCGCCGGCATCTCCTGTGTCATCCAGCCGGGTGGCTCGATGCGCGACCAAGAGGTGATCGACGCCGCCAACGAGCACGGCATGGCCATGGTCTTTACCAACATGCGCCACTTCCGCCATTGATAACGAGAGCGCGAGGTGGGTTCGCCCACTTCGCACACGACGAAACGAGCAACGGAAACAGACCATGAAAGTACTGGTGATCGGTAACGGCGGCCGCGAGCACGCCCTGGCCTGGAAGGCCAAGCACTCCCCCCTGGTGAACCGCGTCTTCGTCGCCCCCGGCAATGCCGGCACGGCCCACGAAAGCGGGGTCGAGAACGTGGCCATCTCGGCCACCGACATTCCGGCTCTGGTGGCATTTGCCAAGAGCCAGCAGATCGAACTCACCATAGTCGGGCCCGAGGCACCGCTGGTGAAGGGGGTGGTCGACGCCTTCCGTGCCGAGGGGCTGACCATCTTCGGCCCGACGGCCGCTGCCGCACAGCTGGAAGGCTCCAAGGCCTTCACCAAGGACTTCCTGGCACGCCACGCCATTCCGAGCGCCGCATACCAGAACTTCACCGAGGTGGAGCCGGCTCTGGCCTACCTGCGCGAGAAGGGCGCCCCCATCGTGGTCAAGGCCGACGGTCTGGCCGCCGGTAAGGGCGTCATCGTCGCCATGACCTTGGAAGAAGCCGAAGATGCGGTACGTGACATGCTCTCGGGCAACGCCTTCGGCGACGCCGGCGCCCGGGTGGTGATCGAGGAGTTCCTGGAAGGGGAAGAGGCGAGCTTCATCGTCATGGTCGACGGCGAACATGTGCTGCCGATGGCCACCAGCCAGGATCACAAGCGCGTCGGCGACGGCGATACTGGCCCCAACACCGGCGGCATGGGTGCCTACTCCCCGGCACCTGTGGTCACGGCTGACGTGCACCAGAAGGTGATGGAGCAGGTGATCCTGCCGACCGTGCGTGGCATGGCCGCCGAAGGCAACGTCTACACCGGTTTCCTCTATGCCGGTCTGATGATCGATGGGCAGGGCAACCCCAAAGTGATCGAGTTCAACTGCCGTTTCGGCGATCCCGAAACCCAGCCCATCATGCTGCGCATGAAGTCCGATCTGGTCGAGCTGTGCCTGGCCGCCTGTGCCGGCAAGCTGGATCAGATGGAAGCCGTCTACGACCCGCGCGTCGCCATCGGTGTGGTACTGGCCGCCGGCGGTTACCCCGGCGACTACCAGCAGGGCAAGCCCATCAGCGGCCTGCCGGTTGAGGAGGCGAGCGGCGAGATGGTGTTCCACGCCGGCACCCGCCTGGAAGGCGATACCGTCGTCACCGCAGGGGGCCGCGTGCTGTGTGCCACGGCGCTCGGCCAGAGCGTGGCCGAAGCCCAGCAGCGCGCCTATCAGTTGGCGGCACGCATCCAGTGGGATGGCCTCTTCTACCGCCATGACATCGGCTGGCGCGCCATCGAGCGTGAGCAGGGCAAGTAATCCCCCTGCACTCAAGGGCCCGCTTCTGCGGGCCCTTCTCTTCATCCTGATTCCCCCGCGCCGCGACGGCGGCACGATGTGTTGTAACCCCAAGCCTCGGACAAAACCCACCATGACCAGTGCGTCCCGCCCCCACACGGATCTCATCTACGGATTGGAGGCCAGACCTCCCTTACCCCAAACCCTGTTTGCCGCCCTCCAGCACATGCTGGCCATGTTTGTCGGCATCATCACCCCCCCGCTCATCATCGCCTCCTCGCTGGGGCTCAGTGCCGAGGAGAGCCGCTACATCGTCTCCATGTCGCTGCTGATGTCGGGCATCGCCTCCTTCATCCAGACCCGTCGCTTCGGCCCGGTCGGCTCGGGGCTGCTCTCGGTGCAGGGCACCAGTTTTAACTTCCTCGGCCCCATCATCGCCTCTGGGCTGGCCCTCAAGCAGGCGGCCATGCCCGAAGAGCAGATGCTGGCCACTCTGTTTGGCACCATACTGGTCGCCTCCCTCAGCATGATAGTGGTGAGCCGCTGCCTGCACCTGATCCGCCAGGTGATCACGCCGCTGGTCACCGGCATCGTGGTGCTGCTCATCGGTCTGACCCTGATCAAGGTGGGTCTGGTCAGCATGGGCGGCGGCTTTGCCGCCATGCAGGATGGCAGCTTCGGCAGCCTGGAGAATCTGGGGCTCGCCCTGCTGGTGCTGCTCACCATAGTGCTGTTGCAGCGCAGCCAGAACCCCTGGCTGCGGCTGTCGGCCATCGTCATCGCCATGGTACTCGGCTATGCCGTTGCCTTCCTGATGGGGCGTGTCACCCTGCCTACCCTGCCGGACGAGTGGATCGCCCTGCCGCGCATTCTGCACGTGGGGCTGGCGTTTGACTGGTACCTCTGCATCCCCCTCACCGTCATCTTCGTGGTGACTGCGCTTGAGGCCATCGGTGACATGACCGCCACCTCGGATATCTCAGGGGAGCCGGTAGAAGGCCCGGTGTACATGGAGCGGATCAAGGGGGGCGTGCTCTCCGACGGCATCAACTCCATGCTGGCCGCCCTGGTGGGTACCTTTCCCATGTCGGTGTTTGCCCAGAATAACGGGGTGATCCAGCTAACCGGCGTCGCCAGCCGCTATGTCGGCTTCTTCATCGCCGCCATGCTGGTGCTGCTCGGCCTGCTGCCGGGCGTGGCCGCCCTGATCCAGCAGATCCCCGAACCGGTGCTGGGTGGGGCCACCATCGTCATGTTCGGCACCATCGCCGCCGCCGGGGTGCGCATCATCTCCCGCGAGACCCTCGATCGCCGCGCCCTGATGATCCTGGCGGTGTCGCTGGCCATGGGGCTGGGGGTCGCCCAGGTGCCCGAAGTGCTGCAACACCTGCCGGAGCTGCTCAAAAGCGTGCTCTCGTTCGGCGTCGCTACCGGCGGTATCACCGCCATGTTGCTCAACCTGCTGCTGCCACGCCGCGCCATCGCCACGGCGCGCTGATCCTCGTGACCCCGCATGGGGCGCCGCTGGCGCCTCATGCCTCTCCCATCACTCCTGCCGACCGGCCCCTACTAACATCTGGGATCTGGTCACCGGCGATCGCAGAGCCTGCCCATAGCGCATCGCCACCATGGCGGGAAATCATCCCCGAGCAAGGCATCAAGCCAAGATGAAGATAAGGCGAATACAAGGAGGCGTAAGAGGAATGGCAGAAAGAGGCGACAGACGCGCAAGGAGGGAATAGGGCTATCGAAGGAAGATGGCCGACCTCAGGACGAGGTCTGCTAACACCACAGGGGACACAGATAGCGCAGAGGGGGACTCGCCCCCCTCGTTGCTATCAGCGTTTACATCCAGACCAGATCGTTGGGGTTGGCCTCGGTATCGGCTCGCAGCACCTCCATCAGCGCCACCATGTCCTGTGGGGTGGGCGAGTGCCACTGCATCATCTCACCAGTAATGGGATGGGCCAGTTGCAGCATGGTGGCGTGCAGAGCCTGACGGCGGAAACCACGCAGGGCCTCAGTCAGCTCAGGCGTGGCGTTGCGCAGCGGGCGCAGGCGGCCACCATAGACAGGATCGCCCACCAGCGGGTGCTTGATGTGAGCCATGTGTACCCGGATCTGGTGGGTACGGCCGCTTTCCAGGCGCAGACGCAGGCGGGTGTGACCACGGAACTTCTCGTGTACCCGGTAGTGGGTGACCGAAGGGCGACCGTTCGGCACCACCGCCATGTGGGTACGCTGGGTCGGGTGGCGGCCGATGGGGGCATCAACGGTGCCGCCGGCGGTCATGTGACCGATGGCGATCGCCTCATACTCACGAGTGATCTGGCGGGCCTGCAAGTCTTCCACCAGATGGGTCTGGGCCGGAACTGTCTTGGCGATCACCATGAGGCCGGTGGTGTCCTTGTCGAGACGGTGCACGATGCCGGCACGCGGTACTTCGCCGATACCGGGGTAACGGTGTAGCAGGGCGTTGAGCACAGTGCCGTCCGGGGTACCGGCCCCCGGATGGACCACCAGACCGGCGGGCTTGTCGATCACCAGGATGTGTTCGTCCTCAAACACGACGTTGAGTTCGATATTCTGGGCATCGAAGCGGGTATCCTCTTCCAGCTCGGCGCGAATATACACGCTCTGCCCGGCTAGGATTTTCTCGCGCGGAGTGTTGGCCACCTGACCATCCAGGGTCACTCTGTCCTGTAAGATCCACTCTTTGATGCGGGTCCGGGAGTAGTCCGGAAAGAGTTCGGCCAACGCCTGGTCAAGGCGCTGTCCATATTGGTGATCCTGGAATTCACCGGTCAGTTCAATTTGCTGGCTCATCTAACGTCTCTGGAGCAGTTATCTATTCGAAGAACGGGATATTCTAGCTTTTCTTTTAGCCAAGCATAACGGATACTTTGCCCATTTCGTGGAAATGGACCGGATGTTGTTGATGGTAAAGAAGTCTAGCCTGCTGTTATCACTGGCCCTGGCCGTCGTTATGGCCACGGGTTGCTCCAGCTCCAAGCCCAAAGTACCGGACGAGCCGCCGGAGACCCTCTATCAGAAAGCGCGCGTCAAACTGGACACCGGCAACTACGCAGGTGCGGTCGAACTGCTCGAAGCGCTCGACTCACGCTATCCGTTCGGCGCCTACTCCACCCAGGTGCAGCTGGATCTCATCTATGCCTACTACAAGCAGGATGACAACGCCCAGGCGATCGCCAACATCGACCGTTTCATCCGCCTGAATCCGGCGCACAAGAACATCGACTACGTCTATTACATGCGTGGTCTCACCAACATGGCGGCTGACTACAACTTCTTCCAGGATCTGCTCGGCATCGATCGGGATGACAAGGACCCCGGTTACGCCCATCAGGCTTTCCAGGACTTCAAGCTGTTGCTGCAAAACTACCCCAGCAGCCAATATGCCCCGGATGCCCGTGCCCGCATGATCGGCCTGAAGAACCGTCTGGCCAAGTACGATCTCAGCGTGGCCGAGTACTACGTCAAGCGTGATGCGCTGGTGGCGGCGGCCAACCGCGCCAAGCAGCTGGTGCAGGATTTCCCCGACACCCCGCAGGCCGAACGCGCCCTCGAGATCATGGTTGAATCTTATGAAGCGCTGAAAATGCCCGGCCTGGCCCAAAACGCCCGTGCCGTGCTGGCCAAGAACTACCCGGACAACAGTCTGGCGCGCGGTTAAACCCGAGCAATGAAAAACCGGAGCCTGTGGCTCCGGTTTTTTTATGGGCGTTTGCCGTTATTTGGCCACGTTGCCCGCCACGTTGAGCGCATCCCAGGTGCGGGAGAAGGGCGGTGCATAGGCAAAATCGATCATCCCTAACTGCGCCGTGGTCACCCCCATGGTGATGGCGACCGCCAGGGCATCGATGCGGTGTACCGCCCCCTTGCGACCTAGGATCTGCCCCCCCAGCAGACGCTGACTACCCGCCTCGTACACCAGCTTGACGTACAGGTCAGACTGCCCCGGGCAGTAGTTGGTATGGCACTTGTCCTTGATGACCACGCAGCGGTAGTCAAGGCCGAGCTGCTGCGCCTCGCGCTCAGAGAGACCGGTGCGCCCTGCCTCCAGCCCCAGCACCTTGAGGGCGGCTGAGCCGAGCGTGCCCGGGAATGTCGCGCTGCCACCAGCCAGGTTCTCGCCCACCAGGCGGCCGAGCTTGTTGGCGATGGTGGCCAGCGGCACATAAGCCTGCTGCTGTTTCACGCTATGCCAGACACTGGCGCAGTCGCCGGCGGCCCAGACGTTCGGCAGCGAGCTGCGCCCTTGTCTGTCCACCTCGATGGCCCCGTTACCAAGGCGAGCGATGCCAGTGCCGTCGAGAAAGGCGGTGTTGGGGCGAACCCCAGTGCAGACCACGACGATATCGGCCTCGTACTCCCCTTTATCGGTGCGCACGGCCGTGACGCCCTCCTCACCGAGCAGGGCCTCGACCCGCTCACCCAGGTGCAGCTCAACCCCCTGCTCGCGCAGCTCTTGCTCGATGTGGGTGGTGATCTCGGCATCAAACGCCTCGGGGATAACTCTCTCGGCTAGCTCAATGAGGCGCACCTGCTTGCCTTGATGCACCAGCGCCTCGACCACCTCCAGCCCGATGAAGCCCGAGCCGATGACCACGGCTCGCGGTCGCGCCTTATCCTCGGCGGCGGCCTTAAGGGCCAGCCCGTCGGCCATGCGCCGCAGGCCGAACACGCCGGGCAGGGTAATACCAGGGATAGGCGGCATCACCTCGCAGGCGCCGGTGGCGATCATCAGGCGATCGTAGCGATCCTCGAAAGTGTCGCCGTCATGCTCGACGGTGAGGGTCTGGCGGACGGGGTCCAGAGCGCTGACCCGGTGGCCGGTCTTGACCTCGATACCACGCGCCGCAAACTGCTCGACACTGAACTCGGCCATGAACTCGGGGTTCTGAAAATCGTCACCGACGAAATAGGGCAGGCCACAGGCCCCGAACGAAATGACCTCGGAGGCCTCGTAGACGACGATCTCGGCCTCTTTGATGAGGCGGCGCGCCTTGGCCGCCGCGCTCATGCCGGCAGCTTCGCCGCCAATGATCAGGATACGCATGGTTGACTCCTGTAAGGGCGGGGCGCGAACGCCCCGCGACATCGGGTTAAACGGCTGACTCTTCCCCGTCCAGCACCGGCGCTTCATCGCGGTTGAACAGGGACATGTCGGTCTGACCGAGCAGGCGGCTGGTAATGGTGCCTGCGGTCACCGAGCCAGAGACATTGAGGGCGGTGCGCCCCATGTCGATGAGCGGCTCAATGGAGATAAGCAGGCCTGCCAGAGCCACCGGGAAGTCGAGGGAGGAGAGCACGATGAGGGCGGCGAAGGTAGCACCACCGCCGACTCCGGCTACCCCGAAGGAGCTGACGGTGATGATGGCGATCAGGGTCATGATGAAGCCGGGATCGAGCGGGTTGATGCCCACG
Organism: Aeromonas simiae; assembly: GCF_014892695.1. Lineage (NCBI taxonomy): Bacteria > Pseudomonadati > Pseudomonadota > Gammaproteobacteria > Aeromonadales > Aeromonadaceae > Aeromonas > Aeromonas simiae. Next base: position 209,597 of record NZ_CP040449.1, on the reverse strand, counting down.
GTGGGGGCAATCATCACTGCCAGCATGGCCGGGTAGATACCGGCGCAGCCGTTCTGGCCGATGGTGGCCCCAAACGAGGCAGCAAAGTTGGCGATCCCCTCCGGCACGCCCAGCGCCTTGGTCTGGGTCTGTACGTTCATCGGAATAGCGCCAGCGCTGGTGCGCGCAGTAAAGGCAAACGCCAGCAGCGGCAGGATCTTCTTGAAGAAACGCAGCGGATTGAGGCCAACCAGGGAGACCAGCAGCAGGTGCACCGCAAACATGATGGCGATGGCGCCATAGGAGGCGAGCACGAAGTTGAGCAGGTTGAGGATGTCGGCATAGTTGGCGCCACAGACCACCTTAGCCATCAGGGCCAGCACGCCATACGGAGTGAGGCGCAGCACCAGGGTCACCATGCGCATCACGATGGCGTGGGCCACCTCCATGAAGCTGTCAAAGCGAGCGAAGATCTCCGGTTTCTTGCGGGCGATACCGGTGGCCGAGAGGCCGATGAAGATGGAGAAGATCACCACGGCGATGGTGGAGGTCTTGCGCGCACCGGTCATGTCGAGGAAGGGGTTGGCCGGGATGAACTCCTGCACCAGCTTGGCAAACGAGAGCCCCTCCACGCTGCCGAGGGAGTGTTGCAGCGCCGCCCCTCGCGCGGTTTCAGCGGCGCCAGCGGTGAGCCCCTCGGCGGTGAGACCGAACAGGTTGGACATCAAGATACCGGCCCCGGCGGCAAGCATGGTGGTGAAGATGAGCACCCCTATGGTCATGGCGCTGATCTTGCCAAGCGAGCTGCCGCCGCTGAGCTTGAGGATGGCGCCGATGATGGAGACCATGATGAGCGGGATGACGATCATTTGCAGCAACTGCACATAGCCGTTACCAACGATGTCGAGGTAGTCGACCGTGTGGGCGATGACCGGCGAGCCGCTGCCGTACAGCAGATGCAGGCCGGCCCCGAGCAGAACGCCAAGACCGAGGCCGGAGAAGACCCGGCGGGTGAAGCTCACGTGTTTTTGCTGCAAACGGTAGAGAAAAAGCAGCAGCATGACCAAGATGGCCAGATTTCCTATGACGCTGAGAGTCATGGTGTTGTCCCCTAAGAAACGGGTTGTGCCCGTAATGAGAGACGCCCGTGGCAACGGGCGTCGGTGGTTGTCATCGGCGGAGATCCGCCTGAAAGCGCGGGGCGGACTGACCGCCCGCCATCATGAGGTGTGACCCTTTTGTTTGGTCCGCATGATGTTGATGATCTCGATGTCGGTATCGAGCATCCCCTCCCGGGAGAGCCGCCCCAGGTTGGCAATGGTCTTGTCCACATCCTCTTCCACTATCCCCTCGCTCTGGGTTACCCGCAGGTTGTTGATGGCAAGCAAGGAGGATTTCACCGCCGCCGAGGTGGAGGTGGAGACCTTCATCGAGCAGGCGCTGCCAGCACCGTCGCAGATGATACCGGAAACGTCGCCGATCATGTTGTTGATGCAGTGACTGATCTGCTCGTACTGGCCACCGAGCAGCCAGGTGATGGCAGCGCCGGCCCCCATGGCGGCGGTACTGGCCGCGCACAGGGCCGAGAGCTTGTTCTGGTAGGTCTTGATGTAGATGGCGATGAGGTGGCTCATCACCAGGGCGCGGGTGAGCTGCTCGTCGTCGGCCTTGAGAAAGCGGGCGGCGGCCACCACCGGCATGGTGGCGGCAATTCCTTGGTTGCCTGAGCCGGAGTTGGACATGGCCGGCAGCATGGCGCCATCCATGCGCGCATCCGAGGCTGCCGAGGCGAGACGCATGGCGAGCGTCATCAAATCATCGGAGAGCAGCTTGCGCTCGACCTGCTCCGTCAGGATCTGGCCGATGCGCAGGCCATAGCCCTGCAACCCCTCGTCGGCAAGGGCTTGGTTGAGATGGGCCGCCTCCAGGATGAAGGCGATCTCGGCGTGCGGCACCGCTAGGGCAAACTCGACAATCTGGCGCAGGGTCATGGCCGGTTGATGAGATTGAGCCGGCTGCACCTGCACACCGGGGGCACTGTCTTGTTGCAGCAGCACCTCGCCATCTCTTTCCATCAAAGTGATGCGGGTGTGATCGGTGCAGATAATGACCCGCGCCGTGTGGCCATGAGCCTCGGCCAGCACCTCGGCGTAGAGCACATCCGGCACCGCCTTCACATCGACCGAGATCGACGGCAGCAGGGTCTTGGCGTGGGCAATTTGCTCCGGCGTGAGGGACTTGAGCACCTCCAGCCCCCCTTGCGGGTTGCCCCCCACGGCGCCAACGGCTGCCGCGACCGGCAAGCCGATCATGCCGGTGCCGGGCACGCCGACCCCCATGCCGTTCTTAAACAGGTTGCCGCTGACCCAGACGCTCATCCGCTGCGGCTCTTCCCCCAGCAACTGACGGCAGTTAGCTGCCGCCAGGGCGACCGACATGGGCTCGGTACAACCGAGGGCGGGCACTACCTCGCGCCGGAGCAGCGCGATGAAATCGGACCATTGTTGCATCATGGGGCTCTCGTGTTCTGCGTGTAATGGGGGCGCCGCGCCCCGGCACTCTGTGGGGCCACAGGGCCTTGGCTCAACAAAAGTTGAAGCCATGGGTGCTGATACACGCCATGGTAACCATGGCGTTGGCGCGACTCAATCCGATGCCCACACAATAGGCTCAAATTTTTTTGAGGCAGGGCGAGGCACCATGCGCCACCCGGAGACAATGCCCCTCCTGCCGGGGTCATCCGTGTGAATCCCACAAAAAACGGAGTCCGCAGACTCCGTTTTCAGGTCGGTGACAAGAGGCCTCACACCCCCTTGCTGGCAAAGGTGTTGCACACCTCGGGCTTGCCACTGTCAAAGCCACGCTTGAACCACTCATAGCGCTGGGCCGAGCTGCCGTGGGTGAAGCTGTCCGGCACCACCCGCCCATGCGCCTGCTGCTGCAAGCGATCGTCGCCGATCGCCTCGGCGGCGTTGAGGGCATCTTGCAGATCTCCGCCCTCAAGAACCTGCTCACGCTCCATATAGTGGCCCCACACCCCGGCAAAGCAGTCGGCTTGCAGCTCCATCTTGACCGAGAGTTTGTTCTGGGCCGTCTGGCTCAGGCCGCGTTGCTGCTCACGTACCTGACGTTCGATACCGAGCAAGGTCTGCACATGGTGGCCCACCTCGTGTGCCACCACATAGCCTTGGGCAAAGTCACCGCCCGCCCCCAGCTTGTCGCGCATCTCCTGATAAAACGAAAGATCGATGTAGACGGAGCGATCGGCCGGGCAGTAGAACGGCCCCATCACCGCCTGCCCCTGGCCACAGCCGGTGCGGGTCGCGCCACGATAGAGCACCAGTTTGGGGGCTTGGTACTGTTTGCCCGCCTGACGAAACAGGCTCTCCCAGGAGTCTTCTGTCGAAGCCAGGATCTTGGAGGTAAAGCGCGCCAGCTCATCATCTTGTGGCGAGATCGCCTGCTGCTGCACCTGACCCGGAGCCCCGCCGCCCAGCAGAGGCGTCAGATCGATACCGTAATAACCGGCCACCAACACCAGGATCAGCACCCCAATTCCGCCCTTGCCACGCAGCGGTAACGCAGAGCGGCCGCCCCCCTGTCCACGGCGATCTTCCACATTGGCGCTCTCGCGCCGATCGTCCATCCGCATATCCGCACCTCACTGATTCATTGGCCGCTTATATTAGGCGCCACGGCGATTCCCCCCAAGCCGCCTCACCCAAACCGGTGGCACTTTGTCACCCTCTGCGTCACCTCCTGTCGACAGATCGTCTCCACGAAGCCTGCGTCATCCCACACCGGCAAGGCTCATCAGAAAAGCCGTCGCCGCACATCAGACATTCTGCGCGTTCGCCGCTTTTGAAAGCATTTTCATTCACAGATCTCAACTAATTCCAACTGTTCGATTTTCAACCTCATCGATTTCATTGATGCTATTGAGCCGAACGAGGGTTGTTCGTAGTTCGTTCGATATTCATGCAGTGATAAATCAATAACAGCAACGTCGAAGGGAAAATCGTCATGCAAAGCACACTGTTTCGAACCGCCGTGCTGGCTGCCGTGCTGGGCTCATTTAGCCACAGTGCCGCCGCCGAAGGCGTCATGGTCCACCTGTTCCAATGGAAGTTCAACGATATCGCCAACGAGTGCGAGAAGGTACTCGGCCCCAAGGGATTCGGAGGGGTACAGATCACGCCGCCGGCCGAACACAAGCAGGGGAGCGAGTACTGGTGGACCGTCTACCAACCGGTCAGCTTCAAGAATTTCAACAGCTTCGGCGGCAGTGAGGCCGAACTCAAGAGCATGATCGCCCGCTGTAACGCAGCCGGGGTCAAGGTCTATGCCGATGCCGTCTTTAACCAGCTCGCCTCTGGTACCGGTACCGGCACCGGCGGTAGCAGCTACAACTCGGGGCAGTATCAGTATCCCCAGTTCGGTTACAACGACTTCCACCACAGCGGTGACATCACCACCTACAGCGACAGCAGCAACGTCTGGAACGGCGCCCTCTATGGCATGCCGGATCTCAACACCGGCTCCTCCTACGTGCAGGATCAGATCGCCACCTACATGAAGACCCTGCTCGGTTGGGGCGTGGCGGGCTTTCGTATCGATGCCGCCAAACACATGGCCCCTGCCGATGTGAAGGCCATCCTCGACAAGGCCGGCACACCCAAAGCCTATCTGGAAGTGATCGGTGCCGGCGGCGAGTCGCCCGACATCCAACCCAACCGCTACACCTACATCGATCGGGTCACCGACTTCAAATACGGCACCGATCTGGCCGCCAACTTCAACGGCCAGATCAAAAACCTCAAGACTCTGGGCGAGAGCTGGGGCCTGCTCCCCTCAAACAGCGCCTTCGTCTTCGTGGTCAACCACGATCGCGAACGCGGCCACGGTGGTGGCGGCATGCTCACCTTCATGAATGGCGCCCGCTATGAGCTAGCCAACACCTTCATGATGGCCTGGCCCTATGGCTGGAAGCAGGTGATGTCGGGCTACCGCTTCGCCGACATGGGCAAGTACGAAACCGACAAGGGCGCGCCTTCCAGCACCCCCTGTACCGACTCCCAGTGGAACTGCGAACAGCGCCGCCCGACCATCATGAACATGGCCATGTTCCACAACAAGACCGACGGCCAACCGGTCAGCAACTGGTGGGATAACGGCAACAACCAAATCGCCTTCGGTCGCGGTGACAAGGGCTTTGTTGCCATCAACAACGAGAGCGGCAGCCTGGTGGCCAGCGTCCCGACCGGCCTGCCGGCTGGCGAGTATTGCAACATCCTTGGCGGTGACAGCTATTGCAGCGGCAGCTACATCACGGTCGATGGTAGCGGCAAGGCCAGCCTCAATGTGCCCGGCATGAAGGCCGTCGCCATCGTAGCGGGCTGCACCAAGGCCACCCCATGCAGCAGTGTCATCGTGGGCAACAAGTTCAGCAGCATGAACATCCGCGGTACTTACAACGCCTGGGGCAACACCGCCATGACGGTCGATGCCAACCGCGTCTGGTCCGCCACCGTGACCTTGACCGGCGCCGGCGATGCCACCGGTGCCCAGCGCTTCAAGTTCGACGTGTTCGGCAACTGGACCGAAAACTACGGCGATAACGAAGGGGATGGCATTGCCGACAAGGGCAGCACCAAGGACATCTATGTCAGCGGTGCCGGCACCTATCGCATCTCCCTCAAAGAGAGCGACATGAGCTATACCGTCACGCCGCTGACCAGCAACCAAGCTCCGGTCGCCGCCATTTCGCCCAAGACCCTCAGCGTCACGCTCGGTGACAGCGTGGTGTTCGACGCCTCGGCCTCCAGCGATGATGCCAGCGTGGTGAGCTACAGCTGGTCCACCGGCGGCAGCGCCAAGACCGAGACCGTGCTGTTCGACACCCTGGGTAGCCGTACCATCACTGTGACCGTGACCGATGCCGAGGGGCTGACCTCCAGCGCCAGCGCCACCGTCAACGTCACCGATGTCAACGGCAGCTACACCAGCGTGTTGCCGACCCTGAACTTCCGTGGCACCCCCAACAGCTGGGGCTCCCTGGCCATGACCCTGGTTGGCGACAATCAGTGGGAAGCCCTGGTCACCTTCGACGGTCAAGCCAACCAGCGCTTCAAGTTCGACGTCAAGGGCGACTGGACCCAGAACTACGGCGATACCAACAAAGATGGCGTGGCCGAGCAGACCGGAGCCGATATCTACACCACGGTCACCGGCCAGTACCGCGTACGCTTCAATGACCAGACCCTGCAATACAGCCTGACCCCGGTCACGGTGAGCTATGCCAAGAACCTTGCCAGCCTAAACATTCGCGGCACCACCAACAGCTGGGGCACCACCCCCATGACCCTGGTCGGCGATCACCTGTGGCAGGCCACCGTCAACTTCACCGGTGCCGGTGATGGTAACGGCGGTCAGCGCTTTAAGTTCGACGTCTTGGGGGACTGGACCCAGAACTACGGCGACACCAACAAAGATGGCGTGGCCGAGCTGACCGGCGCCGACATCACCACCTCTGTGGTGGGTACCTACGTGGTGCGCTTCAACGACCAGACCCTGGCCTACACCCTGAGCGCCCAGTAACAAAGGCGGGGTGCAAGGCCCCACCTGACAGGGCACTGGCACCCCACCGGCGCCGGACGCTAACATGGCCTCCTCCCCATCAGGGCAGGAGGCCCTTTTCATGGTACAGATCTCCCGACTCAATACCCTTGGCACAGAAGATGCCCGCGCCCTTGCTCACCTGCTGATCGTGACCGTGCAGGACGGTGCTTCCATTGGCTTTATGGCCTCCCTCGATGCCCACCAAGCCGACACCTACTGGCAAGAGGTGGCCCGCGAGCTACCGCTCGGGCTACATCTGTGGGTGGCACACCGTGATGGCGCCATCCTGGGTACGGTGCAGCTCGCCCCGTGCGGCAAAGACAACGGTCGCCACAGAGGGGAGGTGCAAAAGCTGTTCGTCCACCCGGCGGCGCGCGGTCTCGGTATCGCCCGCACCCTGCTCGCTACTCTGGAAGAGGAGGCATGCCGCCTTGGGCTGACCCTACTGGTACTCGACACCGAAGCTGGCTCGGATGCCGAGCGCCTCTACCGACGGCAAGGCTGGCAAAAGTGCGGCGAAATCCCAGATTATGCCCTCTCACCGGATGGTCGCCCCCATGCCACCGCCTACTACTACAAGCGGCCTGGCGCCTGACGCCACTGGTAGCGCGAACAAAAAACAGGCAAATAGTGCTTGCATCTTGTGGGGAAGCGCCGCAGAATGCGCGCCGGCCAGTCAAGACGGCCCGCTTGTGTTATCCCCTGCCATACCCGCCGCCACGTTTGTCAGTTTTTCACAATCCCCCAGTCTGAACCGGCTCGGCTCCCTATCGGAGTCAACGCGATCCATTCCTCCCTTGCACTGTCCCGTTATCTGCGGGAAAGGGATCCTGAACCACGCCACCCAGGTGCCGTTTTTGCGAACAGAGGAGTCATCAAAACCTATTTAGTTGTGAGAAATACCATGAAAAAGATCACTACCCGCAAGCCGTTGCGACGCTGCAAGCCGCTTGAACTTCCCCTGCACGACGTGTTGTCCGATCACCCCTTTTTGATCCAGTTCAGCACCTGCTACAGCGGAGGCTATGCCATCCAGTGCGATGGCCTGCCCGGCGAGTTCTCCATCGAAGATCTCGTCTGATCCCCGGCTTGGGTCGCAGCTCACGGCGACCCACCCTCTCTACACCCTCGTAACCATTTCGCCATTTCCTTACCAAAAAAGACGTACTTTTCACGAACCTTTCACCCTTTGCCGTGGCATGATGTGCAGTGCGATCCTCGCGCATGATTCTCAAACGAATAACTCGCATGTCGTGCAACCATAAGGAAATCATCATGTTGAAAACTGTTCGTCCCCTGCTTCTGCCCCTGCTGCTGGGCGCCTTCACTCTGCCTGCCCTGGCAGGCGATCTCGAGCAACCGATGAAGAAGATCGGTTTCAACTACAAGCAGGCCGTCAAGGCCGATGACCCGGCCACCATGGAGAAGTTCATCACCCAGATGAAAGATGAGGTGGAAAAGGCCAAGGGCCGCGAGATGCCGACCGCCAAGAAGGCCAAGTTCCTAGAAGGGTTGGACGAGGTGCAGACCGAGCTCGATGCCAGCCTGGCCGCCCTCAAGAGTGGCGATCAGGAAAAAGCACGCGCCCACCTGGCCAAGGTCAATGACCTGAAGAAGGAGTATCACAAGTATGCCAAGCAGAAGGGTTGATACCTTTCGCTGGGATCCCCTGGTCAGGGTCGTACACTGGGGGATCGTGTTCTGCTGCGCCGCCAACCTCTGGTTCGACGAAGCAGGCGAAGCGCTGCACGAGCAGCTCGGTTATCTGGTCATGGTACTGATCGGGGTGCGCCTCTTGTGGGGCGTCACCTTTGCCGGCCAATATGCCCGCCTCGGCACCCTCTGGCCCACCCTGAGCGAGCTGCGCCAGCAGCGGGAGGCACTGCGCGATCGCCAGCCGCCCGCCCCCGGCCATCACGGCAGTGGCAAGCTGGCCGTGTGGGCGTTATGGCTCACCGTACTGGCCACCGCCTTCACCGGCTGGCTGCAAAACACCGAAGCCGGCTTCGGCTGGGGCGCCGACGAGTGGCACGAAGGGTGCGTCTGGCTATTGCAAGGGTTGATTGCCCTGCACCTGGCCGCCCTGCTTTTCACCTCGTGGCGCCAGCGCAGTAACCTGGTTCGCCGCATGCTACCCGGACGCGACTAACCCCGCCGGCTATGACACACTGGGCTCCCTATCACCTGAGAGGGAGCCCTTTATGCTGCACTGCCCATCCTGTGGCCACGCCACCCTGGCGCGCCTGTCCGAGCAGGAGCTGCGCTGCCACTGCGGTTTTCACTACTTCCACAACGTGGCCTCCGCCGTCATGGTCGCCCTGTGCTGGCGCGATGAGCTGCTGGTCGCGGTGCGCGCCCGCGAGCCGGGTCGCGGCCTGTGGGATCTGCCGGGTGGCTTTGTCGACCCGCGCGAGTCGCTAGAGCAGGCGGCCCTGCGCGAGCTCGGCGAGGAGATCGGCTGGCAGCCGGCACCGGAGCAGCTGCGCTATCTCGGCTCCTTTCCCAACACCTACCACTTCGATGGCATCGACTACTGCACCTGCGATGCGGTGTTTGCCGTCATGCTGACGGAAAAACCCCAACTGCGCGCGGCCGATGACGTGGCCGAGCTGCACTGGGTGGCGCGCCAAGCCCTGGCGCCGGAGCGCTTCGCCTTCCCCTCGACCCGCCGAGCCCTGACTCTGCTCCCCTAAACGTTCCAGCCAGCAGCCAGAGCCGCCACCACCTCGGCCGCCGCCACGGCGCGGCAGGCACTGTGCCCCTGCCCTGCCCACAACGGCGTAAAGTCATCCCGCCCGGCGGCCTCGGCGGCACTGCGCAGCGGCGCCAGCGCTGCGCCGGCGTGGGGGAAGGGGGGCGCGAGCGGCGAGAGGGGGCCGAGCCAGCCCATCAGGCGGTTGTGCAGGCCACGGGCCGGTCGCCCGGTAAACAGGTTGGTAATGGCGCTGTGACGCGCCGGGCCCAGCAGCGCCGCCCGGTGCAGCGGCGGCGTGGTTGCCTCGTCACACAGTAAAAAGGCGGTCCCCACCTGCACCCCGGCCGCCCCGAGACTGCGCGCCGCCCGCACCGCACGGGCATCCATGATCCCTCCCGCCGCCACCACAGGCAGGCGCACCGCATCGACGATCTGCGGCAACAGGGCGAACAAGCCCGCCTGCAAGGTCAGATCCTCGTCAAGGAAGTGCCCGCGATGCCCCCCCGCCTCCAGCCCCTGGGCGATGATCACGTCGGCGCCGTGCGCCTCAAGCCAGCGGGCCTCGGCGACCGTGGTCGCCGAGGCGAGCACTTTGGCCCCCGCCCCCTTGACCCGCGCCAGCAGATCAGGGGCCGGCAGCCCAAAGTGAAAGCTCACCACGGCCGGGCGCAGCGCCTCGATGAGGGCCGCCTGCTCGGGGCCGAAGGGTTGCCGCGATGGGCCGGGCACGGTGCAGCTTTGCGGGATCCCGAGCCGCTCGTAGCCAGGTGCCAGCGCATGACGCCAGCGCGCCAGATGGGCAGCGTCCGGCGTTACCTCGCGGTGACAGAAGAAGTTGACGTTGAACGGGGCCGAGGTTGCCCCCTGCAACTCGGTCAGCGCGGTGCGCAGCGCCGCCGGCGTCAGCATGGCGGCGGGCAGTGAGCCGAGTCCGCCGGCACGGCAGACCGCCAGCGCCAGCCGATGATCCTGCACCCCCGCCATGGGAGCCTGAATGATCGGCAGGGCACAGCCCAGCAGTGAGGTGAGCGTCATGACATCCTCCTTGATGTGAACGCCGCTAACGCACCGCGCGCAGCAGAAAGTCCGGTTGGGCGCACAGGCGCGCCTCGCGCCGCTGCATCTCCTGCGAGCAAGCCCGCGCCGTCTTGCCGTCCGGGGTCAGGCAAAGATAAATTTCACGCAAAAAGCGGCCACCGGTTCCGCAAGAGAGGGCGATGCTCTCCTCCTTGAGCCAGTTGTTGGCTGCCAGCAAATCCCGGCGCAGCGCAGCCGGGCTGCGTCGCAGCGGCTGCACCGGCGCCCGGTAGGCCTCGGGGATCACCAGCCGACCCTTGAGGCGTTCGGCCAGGGCATGATAGTCACGCTGCGGCAGACCCGAGCAGGTGCCGTGCTTCTTCCACTCGTGGCGATAGAGGTGGGCGCTGGGATAGAGGGTCGGAAACGCCTTGCCCATGGCCGCATCCCACGGCTCACCAGGGCAGTCGGCCGGATAACCGCGCTCACGCTGCGGCCACAGGCCGTGCAGGACAAAGCCGTAACCCCGGCCGCACTGGTTGTCGTTGCGACGGGCGACGCAATGCTCCGGCGACCAGGAAAGAGCAAGAGCGTAAAAATCAAAACGGGCCGGGCGATCCCCCGCCAAGGCTTGGGAACCGAGCAAGCCCCCTAACAGAAGAACAAGAATGTGGCGCACAAAGGGCTCCATGCAGGTCATGAATGTGCAGCCATGGTAACCGCTTGCGGCCATCCGGCAAGTGCGCAAATGCAGGGGCTGGGCAAGGGCCCATCCACCCCGGCTTCGCCGCCACCTTGCTGATCTTACGCAAATGGATGCACCACCGGCACGCCCCCGAGGTGACGCTGGCGCCATAAAAAGGCCCGCCAGATGGCGGGCCTTTGAGCAGATGTGGAGGCGATCAGGCCAGGGCAGCCAACGCGGCGGCGTAGTTCGGCTCTTCGGTCACTTCGGCCACCAGCTCGCTGTGCAGCACCTTGTCTTGCTCGTCGAGCACCACGATGGCGCGGGCCGTCAGCCCCACCAGCGGGCCGGAGGAGAAGGCCACACCGTACTCCTGCATGAAGTCACCGCTGCGCAGGGTGGAGAGGGTCACCACCTTGTCGAGCCCCTCGGCGCCGCAGAAACGAGCCTGGGCGAACGGCAGATCGGCGGAGATGCACAGCACGACGGTGTTGGTCAGCGCGCTGGCTTCGGTGTTGAACTTGCGCACCGAGGCGGCGCACACCGAGGTGTCGACGCTCGGGAAGATGTTGAGGATCTTGCGCTGGCCGGCAAAGCTGGCCAGGGTCACGTCGGCCAGATCCTTGCCAACCAGGGAGAAGGGCTTGGCCTGCTGGCCGGCGGCGGGGAAGGAGCCAGCCACGGAAACCGGGTTGCCTTGCAAAGTGACGGTGTTGCTCATGATCAATCCTTGTGAAGGTTTATTAGTATCGTCGGGGAGCCAGTATAGGCGCAGGCTTGCCGGCAAAACACCCGCAAAATGGAGGGAGAAGGCCACCCGAATAGAGCAGGAGCGGCGCCGCCCATCGCGGCCCGCCAGCGGGTTCGGGCTAGCTCACCCGAGCCGCGCAGGGCGCCGTGACGCGTGCCGCCCTATTTTTCACTGGCTCGCGGCCGGTCGGCAGCGGCTGATGCGGTCACCGCAGCGTGGGCTGATTTTCTTTCCTCGAGTAAAACCCCCGCTAATTCATGGGTTTTAGCCATACCCCTCCAGTTTGTGATCCCCTCAGCATTCTCGGGAAAATATCGCGTGGCCGCGCTCAGTTACAGGAGAAGCCGATTGAGGCGCGTAGACGATTGTTATAAAGATGCAAATGCCAACAACCAATCTATGTAACACCTCAATAACGGACGTGACTTATGGAGAAGTTCGGGAAACACCTTGGCTGGGTGGTGCTGGCACTGCTCGGTGCCTTCGCCCTCGGCTATATCGCCCTCAATCGCGGTGAACAGATCAACGCCCTCTGGATCGTGGTGGCGGCGGTGTGTGTCTATCTCATCGCCTATCGCTACTACGGCCTCTTCATCGCCCACAAGGTGCTGGGGGTAGACGGCACCCGCATGACGCCAGCAGTGCGCCACAACGACGGGCTGGACTATGTGCCGACCGACAAGAAGGTGCTGTTCGGCCACCACTTCGCCGCCATCGCTGGCGCCGGCCCTCTGGTGGGGCCCGTGCTGGCCGCCCAGATGGGTTATCTGCCCGGCATGCTCTGGCTACTGGCCGGGGTCGTGCTGGCCGGCGCGGTGCAGGACTTCATGGTGCTGTTCGTCTCAACCCGCCGTGACGGCCGCTCCCTTGGCGAGCTGGTCAAGGCCGAGATGGGCAATACCGCCGGGGTTATCGCTCTGGTCGCCACCTTCATGATCATGGTGATCATCCTGGCGGTGCTGGCGATGATAGTGGTCAAGGCGCTGGCCCACAGCCCGTGGGGTACCTACACGGTGGCCTTCACCATTCCGCTGGCCCTGTTCATGGGGATCTACACCCGTTACCTGCGCCCCGGCCGCATCGGCGAGGTGTCGGTGATAGGCCTAGTGCTGCTGATGTTCGCCATCATCTCCGGCGGCTGGGTCGCCGAGAGCGAAACCTGGGCCCCCTACTTCGACTTTAACGGGGTGCAGCTCACCTGGATGCTGGTCGGCTACGGCTTCGTCGCCTCCGTGCTGCCGGTCTGGCTGCTGCTGGCACCGCGTGACTACCTCTCGACCTTCCTCAAGATCGGCACCATAGTCGGGCTGGCCATCGGCATCCTGATCATGCGTCCGACCCTGCAAATGCCGGCGCTGACCCAGTTCATCGACGGCACCGGCCCGGTGTGGGCCGGGGATCTGTTCCCCTTCCTGTTCATCACCATCGCCTGTGGCGCCGTGTCGGGCTTCCACGCCCTCATCTCCTCGGGCACCACCCCCAAGATGCTGGCCAACGAGAACCAGGCCTGCTTCATCGGCTACGGCGGCATGCTGATGGAGTCCTTCGTCGCCATCATGGCTCTGGTGGCCGCCTGCGTCATCGATCCGGGTGTCTACTTCGCCATGAACAGCCCGATGGCTGTGCTGGCGCCGGCCGGTACCACCGACGTGGTGGTCTCTGCCGCCTCCGTGGTGAGCGGCTGGGGCTTCCAGATCACCCCAGAGACCCTGACCCGCATCGCCAGCGAGGTGGGTGAGCAGAGCATCATCTCGCGCGCCGGCGGCGCTCCGACCCTGGCGGTCGGCATGGCCTACATACTGCACGGAGCCCTCGGCGGCCTGATGAACGTCGCCTTCTGGTATCACTTTGCGATCCTGTTCGAGGCCCTGTTCATCCTCACCGCGGTGGACGCTGGCACCCGCGCCGCCCGCTTCATGCTGCAAGATCTGCTGGGGGTCATCTCCCCCTCCCTCAAGCGCACCGAGTCGCTGCCGGCCAACCTGCTCGCCACCGCCCTGTGCGTGCTGGCCTGGGGCTACTTCCTGCATCAAGGGGTGGTCGACCCGCTCGGCGGCATCAACACCCTGTGGCCGCTGTTTGGCATCGCCAACCAGATGCTGGCCGGCATGGCGCTGCTGCTGTGCGCCGTGGTGCTGTTCAAGATGAAGCGCCACGCCTACGCCTGGGTGGCCCTGCTGCCGACCAGCTGGCTGCTCATCTGCACCATGACCGCCGGCTGGCAGAAGGTGTTCAGCGACAACCCGAAACTGGGCTTCCTCGCCATCGCCAACAAGTTCCAGGCGATGATCGACAGCGGCGCCATCCCGCCCCAGTACACCGAGTCGCAGCTGAGCCAACTGGTGTTTAACAACCGCCTCGACGCCGGCCTCACCCTGTTCTTCATGGTGGTGGTGGTGGTGCTCGCCCTGTTCTCGCTCAAGACCGCGCTCAAGGCGCTGCGCAACCCGCAGCCGAGCGCCAACGAGACCCCGTATCAGCCGATGCCGGCGGACAAGACCGCTCAGTCCGACGCGGATGACGACAGCGATCTGGCCCCCAGCCTGAAGTAAGTCAGCAGGCCGGCCCCCTGGGGCCGGCCCTCATCGACGCTAAACGAGGAGCAAGCATGTTCGACACCCTGGCCAAAGCCGGCAAATACCTGGGACAGGCCGCCAAGCTGATGGTCGGTGTGCCCGATTACGACAACTATGTGCAGCACATGCGGCTGACCCACCCGGAGCAGACCCCCATGAGCTACGAAGAGTTTTTCCGCGAACGCCAAGATGCCCGCTACGGCGGCAAGAACGGCGGTCGCTGCTGCTAGATAGGAATCCCCATGAACCAGGCGATTGCGGTCACCCTGCTGACCGGTTTTCTCGGCGCCGGCAAAACCACCCTGCTCAACCACTTCCTGCGCCACCATCAAGGGCCCCCTGTGGCCATCCTCGAGAACGAGTTCGGCGCCGCCAACATCGACGGCGCCCTGCTTGAGGGGGGCGAGGGGGTGAGCGTGGTCGAGCTCAGTAACGGCTGCGTCTGTTGCAGCGTGCGCGGCGAGTTCGCCGCCGCCCTCACCGATCTGCTGGCGCGCCGGGCGCGTGGCGAGCTGGCCTTCGAGCGGCTCATCGTCGAGACCACCGGCCTCGCCGATCCGGGCCCCATCATCCAGACCTTCTTCGTGGAAGAGGCCCTGCGCGAGGCGCTGCGCCTCGATGCCGTCATCACCTTGGCCGACTGCCAGCACATCGCCCGCCAGCTCGACGAGCACCCGGTGGCCGCCGCCCAGCTCGGCTTTGCCGATCGCATCTTACTCAGCAAGTGCGACAGCGTGGATGAGGCGACCCGCGCCGCAGCTCTCGCCCGCATCCATCGCATCAACCACAAGGCCGAGATCATCGACGTGCAGCAGGGGGCCTGCCCCCCTTCGCTCTGGCTCGATATCGACGCCTTCACCCTGAGCGACGAGCTGCCCCTGAGCCAAGGGGTGCGCATAGTGCGAGCCAGCGGCGAGGCCTTCGCCCCCCTCTCGGGGCAGCCCCGCTCCTGGCACGACACCATACAGGCCCAACTGTTCGAGGGGGGCGAGCTGGATCTCAAGCGCATCGGCGCCTTCATGGAGCAGTGCATCGCGCAGCACGGCAACGACATGCTGCGCTACAAGGGGGTGCTGGCCATCGCCGGTGAATCGCGCCGGCTGATCGTGCAGGGGGTGCACAAGGTGGTGGGGTTCGACTACGGCTCCCCTTGGGGCGAGACACCACCCCGCTCGCGGCTGGTGATCATCGGCCGCTACCTGCCCGTTGAGCCGCTGCGCGAAGGCTTTGCCGCTTGCGCGGCGATCTGATCCCGCCCGAGCGCCCATACAAAAGGGGCCTGACGCACGCGTCAGGCCCCTTCTTTTTGCCGCCCGTTTAGCCGAGCAGGCGCACCCGGTAGCTCTTGCCCTTGATCTTCCCCTCGCTCAGACGCTTGAGGGCCGCCTTGGCCTGGGCGCGGCGCACCGCCACGTAGGAGAACTGATCCTGCACCTGAATTTTGCCCACCTGATCGCCGGGCAGGCCGGTCTCGCCGGTCAGGGCGCCGAGGATGTCCCCCGGGCGCAGCTTGTGCTTGCGACCGCCGCCGATGGAGAGGGTGGCAAACTCCGGCGCCACCGGGTGCAGCTCGCTGCTCAGCGCCGCCAACTCCCCCTGCGGCAGGGGGCTGCCGAGGTACTCCTCAATCAGGGTCACGCGCTGGGCCTCATTCGGCTGATAGAGGGAGAGCGCCAACCCCTGCTGACCGGCGCGGCCGGTACGGCCGATGCGGTGCACGTGCACCTCGGGGTCATAGGTCAGCTCATAGTTGATGACGGCGCCCAGCTCCTTGATGTCGAGGCCACGGGCAGCCACGTCGGTCGCCACCAGGATGGAGGCGCTGCCGTTGGCAAAGCGCACCAGCACCTGATCGCGCTCGCGCTGCTCGAGATCGCCGTTGAGGGTCAGGGCCGAGAAGCCACGACTCACCAGATAGTTGCTCACCTCACCGCAGGCCCGCTTGGTGTTGCAGAACACCACGCAGGAGGCGGGGCGGTAGTGGCTGAGCAGCCGCGCCAGCGCCTCGGGACGGGTGCCCGGCGCCACCTCGAACAACTGCTGGGCGATGGCGGCGTCCTGATGGATGGCCTCGACGCTCACCTCGACCGGGTTGCGCTGCACGCCGCGGCTCATGCTGGCGATCTCGTCCGGGTAGGTGGCCGAGAAGAGCAGGGTCTGCCGCTCGCGCGGGGCGAAGCGGATCACCTTGTGGATATCCTCACCAAAGCCCATGTCGAGCATGCGATCCGCCTCGTCCAGCACCAGGGTGGTGAGGGCTTCGAGGCGCAGGGTGCCCTGCTCCAGGTGCTTGAGCACCCGGCCCGGGGTGCCGACGGCGATGTGGGCGCCAAAGCCCAGGGTGGCGGACTGGGGTGCGGTCGGCACGCCGCCGCACAGGGTCACCAGCTTGACGTTCGGCATGGCGCGCGCCAGACGGCGCAGCTCGCTGGCCACCTGATCGGCCAGCTCGCGGGTCGGGCAGAGCACCAGGGATTGCACCGACAACTGGCCCACGTCGAGCGCCGCCAGCAACCCCAGCCCGAAGGCGGCGGTCTTGCCGCTGCCGGTCTTGGCCTTGGCGAGCACGTCCTTGCCGGCCAGCACCAGCGGCAGACTCTGGGCCTGGATCGGAGTCATCTCCTTATAACCGAGGGCATCGAGGTTATCTTGCAGGGCGGCGGGCAACCCCAGTTGGGCAAAGTCGGTGTGGTTCACGGCAGGTATCTCGCTGGGCCAGAAGGACGGCCGCGGAGCATAGCAGACTTGGCGGGAAAACGCGCAGGTTTCATGGGCCATGGCTCACCGTCGCCGGTTGGAGCGGTGAAGGAGTCGCGTTTTTTCCTGATAAGGTCGACGCATCAGGGAGTGAAGTTACTGGCTAGGAAATATGTTTCCCTTCCTTAGAGTAGGGAGCGATTATGGTGTTATGAGTCGAAACCAGACGTGACCAAAACACCGGTTTGGGGCCGGTGTCAGGTGATAATTAGATCTGTACACCACGCCGTAGTAAGGAGATACCGGTCGCTTCATCCCCAGACAGATTCATGCTGGTTCACGCTCCCCTCTGTCACCGCTCAGATTCCAGCCCCAACCTCTGCGCCAATCCCGAATAGCGCTCGGTCTTTTTGCGCACCGCCTGTGCCAGCAGGGCGCGATCGCCGTAGAGATCGAGGCGGGCCTTGGCGCGGGTGATGCCGGTGTAGACCAGCTCGCGGGTCAGCAGGGGGCTGGGGGCATCGGGCAGCACCAGCACGGTATGCGCGAACTCCGAGCCTTGAGACTTGTGGATGGTCATGGCAAACACCGTCTCGTGGGGTGGCAGACGGCTCGGCAGCAGGCTGCGCACGCCGCCGTCGGCCTGCTCGAACCACACCTTGAGGCGCCCCTCCTCATCCGGCAGGCACAGGCCCATGTCGCCGTTGTAAAGGCCGATACCGTGATCGTTTTGCACCACCATGACGGCGCGCCCGGCGTACCACTCCCCCTCTTTGGCGATCAGCCGCGCCCGGTTGAGCGCCGCCTCGATGCGCTCGTTGAGCCCCTCGACCCCAAACGGCCCCTCGCGCAGGGCGCAGAGGATCTGAAAGCCGTTGAAGGCCTGGAACACCGCCTTGGGCGCCAGCCCCTCGCGCAGGGCCGCCAGATAGGGGCGATAGCCATCAACCGCCTGCTGGATCAGCGCCTCGTAGCGCTCGGCGCTCCAGGGGTGCAGGGCGATGTCGGTAAACCCCTCCCCCCATACCCGCTCGACGGCGGCCGGATCGCCGCCGTTGCAGGCGCGCGCTAGCCGGCCGATGCCAGAGCGCTCGTCAAAACGCCAGCTCTTGCTAAGCAGGCAGAGGCTGTCGCGCACCGGGGCGCCGGCGGCCGAGCCGGCCACCAGGTAGCCGCTCTGGGCGGCGAGCCAGTCGGCCTGCGCCTCGCTCACCCCCTGCGTCACGAAGCTACAGATATCGGCCAGCACGGCGCCGGCCTCGACTGAGGCGAGCTGATCCTTGTCGCCGAGCAAGATCAGGCGAGCCTGCGGCGGCAGCGCCTCGAGCAGGCGCGCCATCATGGGCAAGTCCACCATAGAGGCCTCGTCCACCACCAGCACGTCCAGATGCAGGGGGTTGCCGGCGTGGTGGCGGAACTGGCTGCGCCCCGGGATCACCCCGAGCAGCCGGTGCAGGGTGCCCGCCTCGGTCGGGATGGCGCTCACCACGTCGGGGCTCAGCGGCAGATCGCCGAGGGCCGCCCCTATGCTCTCGGTCAGTCGCGCCGCCGCCTTGCCGGTGGGGGCCACCAGCCGGATGGCCGGCGCCGCCCCGGCCCGCAGCCCGGTCTCAACTAGGATCGCAAGCAGCCTGGCCACCGTGGTGGTCTTGCCGGTGCCGGGGCCGCCCGAGATGACCGCAAAGGGGCGACCGGCGGCGGTGGCCGCCGCGAGCTTCTGGCCGTTGGAGCAGGCCGAAGGCGGGATCAGGGTATCGAGGGGGGTAAGCTCGGCGCCGCTCTGGGCCGAGGCGAGCAGTGCAGCGATCTCGTCCCAGGCAAGCGCGGCCCCCTCGACCACGTCCAAGTACTTCTCGAGGAAGTGGCGCACCGAGAAGGTCGGCTCGGTGCGAAGGGGCAATAAGGCCGCGAACAGCCGCCCGTAGTCGCGGGCAAACAGGCGATCCAGCGCGGCGCGGATGTCGGGGAACTCGGCCCGCGCCGAGAGGGCACGCAGGCGCGCGGCCACCGCGCGCTCGAAGTCGTGGTAGCGGGTCAGGTAGAGCCGCCCGCACCAGAGTACCAGCGGCGTGTGGGGGGCGCTGTGGCTGCCGTCCCCCACCAGGGGCGAGGCGGCCAGACGCGCCGGCCACGTCGCCAAAGGGGCCACCCCCTCGAGCAGGGCGGCGCGCTCGTCGCCGTCGAGCCCGAACGGGCGTTCGATGGCATCTAGCGGCAGACAGATGTGGCCACGGCCCAGCTCGAAGCAGGCGAGCGCGGCGGCCAGCACCAGCTCCGGCTCGCCCCCCAGGCTCTCGATCAGGCGGGCAAATTGCAGATCGAGCTGGCGCACGCGGCCTGCCTCGGCCAGGGCGCGCAGCCGGGTGAGCAAGGGGCTATCGGAATGGATGGGTGCGCTCATGCTGCCTCCTCGCCGTTAAAGAGTGAATCGAGGGCGCGCACCAGCTCAAGGGTGGGAGCGGCGTGGAAGACGCCGGCCTCGGGCATGCCGCGCAGGAACAGGTAGAAGACGCCGCCCAGGTGGCGGGCCGGGTCATAATCGGGCAGGCGGTGGGCCAGCAGCCGGTGCAGCGCCAGGGTGTAGAGCTGGTATTGCAGATCGTAATGGTGATCGAGCATGGCCTGCTCGAGGGCTGCGCCGCCGTAATCGAGGGGGCTCTGCCCCAGCCAGTTGGACTTGTAGTCGAGCACGTACCAGCGCCCCTGCCACTCGAACACCAGATCGATAAAGCCCTTGAGCATCCCCTGCACGCTCTGAAACGCGAGGGGCTTGCCACGCGCCGAGAGGGGATCGTGGGCCCTTCGCACCGCATCGAGCCCCTCGGCCGTGACCCGCCCCATGGGCAGGAAGAACTCCAGCTCGGCCTGATGGTGGGCCACCTCACCCAGCCGCAGCCCCGGCAACAGCTCGGCCCCGAGCACGGCCGCCAGATGCGTGGTCAGCACCTCGCTCCACTCGGGCTCGAAGCCGTCGCGCTCGAGCAGGGCCGCCACCTGGGGGGCCACCTCGTCGTGGCGGGCAGGATCGCGCGCCAGCTCGAAGGGGATCTCCTCAAACAGGGTGTGCAGCAAGGTGCCGGGCCGGGCGCCGCGCGGGAAGGTGAAGATGGAGCGCTCCAGCGCCATCTCTTCACCGCGCTCGCAGGCCACCTCGGCGTCGAAACCTGGGGTCGCCAGCACACCGCGATCGTGGTGGCTGCCGGAGCTGGAGAGCGCCGAGTAGGAGCTGACCCACCAGTCGCGCTCGATGCGCCCACCGAAACGGCGCACCTTCGGTGTAGTCTCCGTCTCGTGCTCGGCGGGCAGTGGGGCCGGGCGAGCGAGTGATGGCTCACCCACCACCACTCCCGGCACCTCGCGCGCCAGGGTGGTCAGCGCCTCGGCCATCAGCGTTGCCTCCCCTTCCTCGCCCCGTTGCAGCAGGTAGCCGATGGCGGTCTTGTGCAGATCGGTCTTGGTCGACTTGCCCGGCCCCGAGCGCACCGGCGCCAGCCCAAGCCAGGTGGCGTAGACGCCCCGGGTCAGTGCCACGTAGAGCAGGCGCAGATCTTCGGCCAGACGCTCGCGCTCGGCCTGCTCCAGCGCCTTGGGCGAACGGCTGAGATCGAGCAGGGTGCGGTTCCCCTCGTGATAGAGGGGGGTGTCGCTCTCGCGGTGGGCGCAGATAAACGGCAGGAACACCAAGGGGTATTCGAGCCCCTTGGACTTGTGGATGGTGACGATCTGCACCAATTTGCGTTCGGATTCGAGACGCAGCACCTGCTCCTCGGCCTGCCCTCCCTCCCGGGTCGCCTCGGCCAGCCAGCGCAGCAGAGCATACTCCCCGTCCAGCTCGCTGGCCGCCTGCTCCAGCAGCTCGGCCAGGTGTAGGTAGTTGGTCAGACGTCGCTCCCCGAACGGGCCGGCCAGCAGGCTGGCAGCCAGCTTGCGCCGGTGCAGCAGGGCGCGCAGCATGGCCAGCACCCCGATCCGGCGCCACTGGCGGCGGTAGTCGGTGAACTCCTGCACCGTGGCCTCCCACAGCTTCTCGTCGCGGCTAAAGGCGTCCAGCGCCTTGGCATCGAGGTCGAACAAGCCCGTGGCAAGCGCCGCGCGCAGGGCCCGCTCGTCGCTCGGGTGCAAGCAGGCATGCAAGATCAGCAATATCTCGCGCGCCTCTGCGCTATCGAGCACGCTCTCGCGGTTAGAGAGATAGACAGAGGCGATGCCGAGCGCCGAGAGGGCCTGCTGCACCACCCGCCCCTCGATGCCGGTGCGCACCAGCACGGCGATGTCGCCGGCGCGCAGGGGCGCCTCGCCGATGTGGGCCTCCCCCTGGCGGGCCAGGGTCAGCAATCGGTGGATCTCCGCCGCCGTGGCGCTCGCCATGCGCGACTGGTAGCTCCCCTTGTTGATGGTGGGGCTCTCTGCCAGCCACCAGCAGCACAGGGCCGGCGCCTCGGCCCCCGCCAACGTCAGCCCCTGCGCTTTGCCCTGGGCCGCCACCGGCAGGAAGGGGATGTCCTGGTCATAGATGAAGGGGGCGCGGGCTCGCTCGAACAGGGCGTTGACCGCCCCCACCAGCGCCTGGCTTGAGCGCCAGTTGCGCCCCAGGGTGTAGTGACTGCTCACTGCCCGGCGCGCCTGGATGTAAGTGAAGATGTCGGCGCCGCGAAAGCCGTAGATGGCCTGCTTGGGGTCGCCGATCATCAGCAGCGCCGTCTCCTCCTGCCCGCCGTAGAGGGCGTGAAAGATGCGGTACTGTTGGGGGTCGGTATCCTGGAATTCGTCGATCATGGCCACCCGGTAGGTGGCGCGGATGCGCTCGCGCAGCCGCTCCCCCAAGGGCGAGGCGAGCGCCCGGTCGAGATTCCCGAGCAAGTCTGAGAACGAGAGCTGATAAGCCTCGCGCTTGGCGCGCCCCATGCGTTTGTGCACCTCGCGGGCGGCCCGCTGCAACACCAGATCGTCGATGGCGGGGGGGCGGGCCACGAGGTCTTCAATGGCATCGAACAGCGGCAGATCCGGGGCCTTCTCCCCTTTTTTAAGGTGCTCAAGCAGGGCCGAGCGGGCAAAGCGGGCCAGAGGATCGGGCAGGCCATAGCCGTGCTCGTCGCTGTGGGCCCACAGGCCAATCTTCTCAAGCCAGCCTTCGTAGGTCTTGCCGGTGTAGCGGCTCACCACCCCCTCGGTCTGGGCGCGCAGGGCGTCGAGGTTGTCACGCCACTGGGCCTTCACCGCCGCCACCCTAGCCATCTCCCGCTCGTGGCGCGCAAGCAAGGTCTCGTCGCCGGCCGGCGGCAGGATCTCCAGCTCCGGGTTGTCGAGCCAGCCCTGAATATCGGCCAGCAGATCGGCCGGGCTCTTCCAGTGTTTGCGCAAGGCGCGGGCCAAGGACTCCCCAGCCGGATAGAAGTCAGCGCGCCAGTAATCACTCACTGCCTGCAACTTGAGCTGGCTGTCATCGGTGAGAAATTCGGTCTCAAACAAGGCGCCCGACTCGAAGGCGTTGCTCTTGAGCATCCGCTGGCAAAAACCGTGGATGGTAAAGACTGCCGCCTCGTCCATCTGCCGCTCGGCGGCAAGCAGCAGGCGCGCCGCCGAGTCGTGTTCCGGCACCTCGTCGAGCAGTTGGGCCAACAGGGGGTCGCCGCTTTGCCCACGCAGGAAGGCAAGGCGCGCCTCGTGGATGCGGGCGCGAATGCGGCCACGTAGCTCGGCGGTGGCCGCCTCGGTAAAGGTCACCACCAAAATCTCGGTCACGCTCAAAGGCCGGGCGTGGGCGGTGAGCTGCCCTTCCTCATCGGCCGGGCCGTGGCCGAGCAGCAGGCGCAGGTAGAGACCGGCGATGGTGTAGGTCTTGCCGGTGCCGGCGGAGGCCTCGATCAGGCGCTCGCCAAACAGGGGAAAGCGCAGGGTATCTAGAGTGCGGGACATCAGTCGATCTCCTCCAGCGCCTGATAAAGGGGCAACAGATGGGTGCGAGCGAGGGCGATGAGCTGGCTCATCACCGCCTCGTCCAGTGCAGGGAAGCAGCGCTGGATGTAAGGGTCTTCCCCCTCGCCCATCAGCTGCCAGCCCCCCTCGAAGCTGGTGCGGGCGGCGCGCAGCGCCTTCTCCTCGTCACCGCTTTTTTCCTGTTCGCCAAGCCAGCTCCAGGCGCTCTTGGGAAACAGCGGCAGCGGGTGGCGCAGCCCCGCCACCCAGTCATCGACCAGGGCGAGCAGGTGGCGGCGGGCCACCTTGGGCGCAAGCACCGGCAAGCGCCAGCTCTTGAGCCCATCGAGCAGCAGGGTCTCGCCGGGGGAGCGCGACAGGCACAGGCACAAGTGCCTGAGCCAGCCTTGCAGCCAGTCGCGGCCGTGGAAGCTGCCGGGTTTGACGATGAGCTGCTTGCCCTGCTCGCAGTCGAGCCAGCCGAGCAGCCGCCCTTGGGGCAGGGGGATGTCGATCTCCACCGGCGTTTTTTCCGATCGCAGCGGGCGTACCCGCTCGGCCAGTCCGGCCATCTTATCGTCCAGCTCATCGAGCAGCAGGGGGCCGAACCAGCTTTGGGGCAACTGACCGGCCAGCCGCAGCCGCTCGCGCAGCCGCGCTGTGCCCCCTTCATCCAGATGGGCGCTCAGCAATTGATCCTTGAGCTGGTAGTTCTCCAGCCCGTCGAGGGCGAAGGGCTCGCTCTCCTCGAGGCGGGTGTCATCTAGCTCAAACCACACCTTGAGGCGGCGGTTGAGAAAGTAGCGCGCCGGATTGCGGTAAAAGCGCAGCAACTCGGCCAGCTCCAGCTCGCCCCCCTCCATCTCGGGGGGCAGGGGCAGATCGCCGCTCTGGAAGTTGCCCGCCCCCGCCTTGGGGGTGAGCGCCGGCAGCCAGTCGGCCGCATAGGTGAAGAGGCGCTCATCTTTGGGAAAGAAGTAGTCGCGGCTGTAAGGGGTGAGCGGGTGCGCCGTCACCAGCGCCTGCAACAGGCGCCGGCCCGATTCGTCATCGGCTAGATCTTCATCGCCAGCCAGCACGAAGCCCTGACGCAAGTAATCGAGCAGCTCGGCCAGCAGCACCGAGGGTTCGCGCTCGCTGTTGTCTTGCACGCTGAAACCCTGATAACTGATGTAGAGGCCGTCCTGAGCGCTCAGCAGCGCCTCGAGAAAGAGGTAGCGGTCGTCGTCACGGCGCGATCGATCCCCACGCCGGCTGGCGAGCGCCATTAGATCGAACCCCATGGGCGGCAGAGTGCGCGGGTAGACGCCGTCGTTCATGCCGAGCAGGCAGACCTGGCGAAACGGGATGGATCGCATCGGCATCAGGGTGCAGAAGTTGACCTGCCCGGCGAGAAAGCGCTGGCTCGAGCGTTGGGCCGCCAGCGCCTGGCCGAGCACATCTTGCAGCAGCGCCGGGGTAATCGGCTCGTCGAAGCGCACCTCGCCGAGGGTCTCCTGCCAGCTCGCCATGGCATCGCGCACCAGCTGGATGTGGCGCTCTTCGTCTTCATCCGGGTCATAGCAGGCCGCGAGCAGGGCGTGCAGCAGCCGGTGCCACTCGGGCAGAGAGCGGGCTTGCTCCAACAGCGGCAGGAAGTGGGCCAGGGTGTCGACGAAGGCGGCGAGCTTGCCGAGCGTCACCCCCTGCTGCCCCTCGATCTCGGCATAGGGCAGGATGCCGGCCACCGGCTCCCCCTCCCCCATGGCGTAGCCAAGCAGCATGCGGCGCAGGCCGAACAGCCAGGAGTTGCCCGACAGGGCCGGCAGATCGAAGCGCTCCGGGTAGGCATCGTCGAGCCCCCAGCGGATGCCGCTCTCTTGCACCCAGCGGCGCAGGGTGTCGAACTCCTCCACCGTCAGGGCAAAGCGGCGCAGCACCGCCGGCACCTCGAGCAGGGCGAGCAGCTCGCCCGCCCCGAAGCGTTGGCGTGGCAGGCGCAGCAGCGCCAAAAAACTTTGCAGCAGCGGGCTCTCTTGGCTCGCCGCCCGATCCGAAATGGAGAAGGGGATCTGGCCGCGCGCCCCGAATACTGCCTGGATGAAGGGGGCGTAGCCGGCTACGTCCGGCATCATCACCACCACCTCTTTCGGGGTCAGGGTCGGGTCACGCTCGAACAGATCGAGCAGGCGATCGTGCAGCACCTCCAATTCGCGCACCGGGCTGTGACAGGCGTGGATCTGCAAGCTGTGATCGCCCGCCGTGAGCACCGTCTTGTGGCGGCTCGAGTCGGGGTCGTCGAACACGGCGCCGCGATCGCGCTGCTCCAACACATCCCCTTGCAGGCGGTGCAGCAGGGTGTCTTCGGTCATGTCGACGAAGGCCTCCACCTCCGGCGGCTCCAACCCCATCAGGTGGTGCAGGTAGTCGCGCCCGAGCTTGCCCATGGAGGCGAGCAGTGGATTGCTCTCCCCTTGCAGGGTCTCAAGGTCGGTGCCGGGACGCAGCCGCCGCTCGAGGCGGGCCATGGTCTTGCGATCGAGCAGATCGCCCCAGTAGTAGCGGCACGGATTGGTGACAAACAGATGCACCTCGATGCGTTCGCCGAGCACCCGCAGCGCCTCCACATAACCGGGCGGCAGGGCCGAGATGCCGAAGACGAAGACCCGCTTGGGCAGCCGTCCCGGCAGAGGGGCGCCACTTTGCAACGCCTGAATGAAGGCCTCGAACAGGTTCGCCCTGTGATAACCGCTGTCGGCCAGTTGCAGGGTGCGGGCCACCAGCTCGCGCCACAGCACGGGTTGCCAATCCTGACCGGCCACTTCGCCAAGCTCAGCAGGCAGACCCTCACCGCGCTCCCAGCGCTCGATCCAGTCGGGGCGGTAGACCAGATACTGGTCGAACAGATCCGCAACCTTCTGACACAGCTGCCACAGGCGCACCTGCTCGGGGGACTCCTCCTGCGGGGAGAGGTAACTGCGCAGGGGGGCGAAATCGGGTCGCTCGAGCAGGGTCGGCAGCGTCATCATCAACTGCCAGCTCATGCTCTGCTTGTTGTAGGGGCTGCGGGCCGGGACGTCGCCCAGTACTTCGATGAACATCTGCCAGATGAAGCTGGCTGGCAGGGGAAAGTCGATGTTGGCGGCGATGCCGAAGGCGCTCGCCAGCTCCAGCTTGAGCCACTGGGCCATGCCGGGGCTTTGGACCAGGATCTGCTCGCGCTCGAACGGATCGGTCAGCGGGTCGCGGCGCACCAGCTCGACCAGCAGGGCCTTGAGCACGTCGAGCTGGTTGGAGTGATAGAGGGTGAACATGGACAATCCCCATCGAAGGCAATGGCCGGATTGTCATGGATTGGCGCGCCAGATGCAAAAAAGCCGGAGCTTTCGCTCCGGCTAAAGGCCTTGGAAAATCCTCGTAAACAGTCGCTTACCAGTTTTTGCCCAGCTTGTTGTCGAGGCTGAAGGCACCGGCACCGGCGGCAGCCAGGGCCAGGAAGCCACCGACGATGGAGATGTTCTTCATGAACATCAGCATCTGCATCTGGTCAGCCGGCTGATAGTGGAAGATGAACGCCGCTACCAGGGTGAAGCCCGCCAGGAAGACCGACAGAGTACGGGTGAAGAAACCGGCCATGATGGCCAGACCACCGCCCAGCTCGAGCAGGATCACCAGGGGGAGCAGGAAACCGGGCACGCCCATCGCTTCCATGTAACCTTGAGTACCGGCGTAACCGCCGATCTTGCCCCAACCTGCGACCACAAACATCAGGGCCAGCAGAAAACGACTCAGCAGCAGGGCGATATCTTTCATCTTTTCCATTTTCAATTCCTCATCTCTCATGGCAGGTCAAACAAAAGGGCTTCAGTGGCGGACTCGGCCATGAGCTCCCAGTTGGGTTCATCGCGACTGAACAACCCGTCGCCGGCTTGGGCAGTGAGACCACCAGTGGTCAACTTCCCGGATATCATATGCAGGTAACCGTTACGTCCCTGCAGAGCCCAGGTGAGACTCTCACCTGCAGCCAATTGTAACCGCCAGACTCTGGCTTGTTGGCGAATCGTAAACGATCCTTGCTCACCCGTGGGGGAGGCCACCAGCGTCATGCCGGGCTGAGCCTCGATCCGCTTCTGCTGATAACCGGGGGTCGTGCCATGTTCATTCGGCTCGATCCAGATTTGCAGGAACGAAAGGGGTTCAGTTGGAGACGGATTATACTCACTGTGGCGAATACCGGAACCCGCGCTCATCAGCTGGAACTCCCCGGCCGGGATCCGCTCTACATTACCCAAGCTGTCTTTGTGCTCAATGGCACCCTCGAGTACGCAGGTCAGGATCTCCATGTTGGCATGGGGATGGGTACCGAAACCGCTACCCGGCGTCACGTGATCCTCGTTGATGACGCGCAGCGCGGAGTGACCCATCCACTTCGGGTCATAGTAGTGCCCAAAAGAGAAGGTGTGGTGGGTATCCAGCCAGCCGAAGTTAGCATGCCCACGTTCTTGTGCCGGTCTCATTGCGATCATGTGAACGCCTCCTTAAATTCGTTAATTTATCTTCTCGCGGGTGGTCTTAACCCTGATGGCCACTACCGAAGCCAAACGGCATGTGCAGTGTGTCGCGCTGACCCGCCACATTCAGGGTCAAAATGCCCTGGGTCTTGGCGGGCAGACGCACTACCTGGCGACCGGTCAGGCTGGCATGGGTGCTGGCGATAACATCACCAAACTCATTGCGCACCTCAAGCAGCGGATTACCTTTCCCCTCGAGGGCGGCGGTGGCTTGCCAGTCGACAAACAACATGCCCGGTGTAGCGCGAACCTCAGCCGGAATAGCGGCTTGTGCGGCAACAGAACCCATCATGCCCAGCAGGGCGATTGCGATTTGCTTTTTCATATCTTCAATCTCTCACGTTACATGTCATTGCCAGCGTCGCATTGGCGAGCTGTCCAATGCATCCTTGCCAAGAGACCATTCAAAAATGTTGTTGCTACAATCTGGTTGGTCTCGGTTCATTCATGAGCCTTAACCTTCCCTTCAACAGCGATATTCAGGTCACTTGTCGGTTCGTCCTAAGCGATGAGGGCATGATAGGGAGTCTTGACGAATGTTGTTAGCAAGATAATCTGGCATAGAGATTCAAATTATTTGAAGGTGTTTAGATGGGTAAGGAAAGGGCATTAACACTGGAAGCCATCCGGGTGCTGGACGCCATTGAGCGCCGTGGTAGCTTCGCCGCCGCCGCCGAAGAGCTGGGCAAGGTTCCCTCTGCATTGAGTTATACGGTGCAAAAACTTGAAGATGAGCTCGATGCCGTGCTGTTTGACCGCAGCGGCCACCGCACCAAGTTCACCCCGGCCGGACGCATGCTGCTCGAGCGCGGCCGGGTACTGCTCGAGGCCGCCGAACAACTGGTCGGTGAGACCAGGGCGCTGGCTCGCGGCTGGGAGACCGACATCACGGTCGCGGTCGATGCTCTGGTCGCCATCCCCGACCTCTATCCGCTGGTCGAGAAACTGGCCGAGCAGACCGACACCCGACTGCGCTTTCGCGCCGAAGTGCTGGCCGGCAGTTGGGAGTGCCTGGAAGATGGCCGTGCCGATCTGCTGATCGCCAGCCTCAACTCGGACAGCATGATGTCCGGCATCAAGCACCAGCTGTTGTTTGAAGATGTGATGCTCTATGTCGCCCACCCGGATCACCCGCTGCACAAGGAAGCGGAGCCGCTCTCTGATGAGACGCTGCGCCGCTACCGCGCCATTGCCGTGGCCGACACCGCCCTGCGCAAACCGGCACTCACCTATCGCCTGCTCGACAAGCAGCCGCGCCTAACGGTGAGCACCATGGAGGAGAAACGGGCCGCATTGCTGGCCGGGATCGGGGTCGGCACCATGCCGCTGCGCTGGGTAAAAGAGGATATCGATGCCGGGCGATTGCGGGTGATCAGCCCGGAGTACCGCCACCAGATTCAGGTGGTGCTGGCGTGGCGCCGCGACGTCATGGGCAAGGCCAAGAGCTGGCTGGTGCGGGAGATCCCGAGGCTATGGGCCGCAAAATGAGCAAAAGAAAAAGCGGAGCCCCGTCGGGATCCGCTCAATTTGCCAGGAAAGAATAAAAACCTTGCGGTTTAAAACCCTTAAATTGGAAGCAAACGGCCGATGACACAACCAGGAAGGCGTTGAAATCGACCACGTGACAAAGTATGAACGATGTAATATTCATAACCAGCACTTTGTTTTGAAGTAGAGGAAAGTGCACCACCCGGTATCACTAACTGCTCCTTCATTATCACACTGGTCTGGCCAATCCGTTGATATTGGGTAAAGAGACGAAAGCAGGCGCTGAGGTATCCACATACTGGTATCAGAATCTGTCTATCCCACCCCTCATGTTTTAGCGGAATAATTCAATAAATATGCATAAAGGGAACGAAAGCATGCCTTATAGCCAGGTATTGGCCAACAACATACTAGAGACCCTGAAGAAGATCCTGAACGACAAGGGGATCCGCTATCAAAGCCTGGCCGATGCCCTTGGCGTCTCCATCGCCACCGTCAAGCGGATGATGAACAAGCCCTCCCTGCCGTTCGATTCCCTGCTAGAGATCTGCCATCTGGTGGGACTCTCCTTCGAGGAGCTGCTGGAACGCACCCAGGATGTCCAGAGCCGACGTGCCGTCTTCACCAAGGAGCAGGATGACGCCTTCCACAACGAGCCCGGTCTCTACGCCTTTCTGGCCAACATCTTCTGGCGCGAGAAGAGCTTGGTCGACCTGCGGCGTGAATACGGCCTCACCGACGCCTCCTGCTACCTCTACCTGCGCAAGCTAGAAAAGCTCGGCATCCTGCAACTGGGCATCGACAACAGCTACCACTTCCTCATCAGCGAGCGGATCACCTTCGAGCAGCACAGCCGCTTCGCCCGCCAGCAGGCGCGCCAGGCCATGACCATGCTGGGTGACTACCTGGTCGACAACATGCACAAGACCAACAACTACATGGCGCTGTGCCAGCTGCACCTGGAAGAGCACGAAGCAATGGCGCTGATCGAGCGGATGAAGGAGTACTGGCACAGCGAACTCAAGCTAAACCGGCCGGCGGTCGGCCAACGCGAGGGGAGCAAGACCTACACCATGTCGCTGCAACTGGCTGACTGTGGCTATCAGAGCTTTGATGACCTGATCCCCAACATAGACGGTTAGGATTAACACTGTCATTAATTTGCCATGGCGCGGAAACCCAACTGATAAATACATTAAATACCATTCCCTCTCGATTATTAATCAGAGGTTGAAATGAAATTCCGCACTTTAATCGCCTGCGCTACCTTGCTTGCAGCCGCCGGTTGCCATGACTCAAGCTCCAGTGAGGACGCGCCCTCCCCCCCTACCTCCCCCAAGCGCAAGGTACTGCTGCTCGGCGTCGACGGTCTGATGCATGACTATGTTGCAACACACGACCCCGCCATCACACCGCATCCCGATGCCCCCAACTTCCAGCGGTTTACCACGACCCGCTCCTTCTCCGGCGGCTATCTCTCGACCAGCACCCAGGTCGCCACCCTCTCCGGCCCCTCTTGGTCCACCATCCTGACTGGCACCTACACGGATCAGCATAAGGTGACCAAGAACAATGACCAGCCCATTGCCAACATCTCCCTGTTTCAGCATCTGCAAGAGAAGCTGCATATCAGAGGCGGGTCGTATGCCTCATGGAGCAATATCAACACCAGTTACCTCAGCAAGCAGCAGCGCTTCATCAACCAGCGGGTCGACGGTAAAGACCGGCCGCAAGACATGGGCGGCGATGATTATGTCGTTGAGCGGGTACTCGAAGAATTAAACGATGAGCAAAGCCGGCTCGGCGTGCTGTTTATCCATCTTGATGACATGGATGGGGCTGGCCACAGTTGTGGCTGGGGCGAGTGCTACAGCCAGCAGTTGCCCATCACGGACGCCCATGTCGGCAAGCTTCTCGATGCGGTGGAGCAGCGTGAGGCCAAGTTCAATGAAGAGTGGCTGGTGCTCTACACCTCGGATCACGGCCATGTGGAGAAGGGCGGCCATGGCGGCCAGAGCAATGCCGAGCGCGAAATCATGATCGGTAGCAATCGCCCCGAGCAGATGAACGCCTTCTTCAGGCAACCAGCCCCCCCAGTCAGCCTCACCGGCGACGAGCGCCGCGACGAGTGGATGGGCTATCCGGGACAAGCTTCCCTTACCCCGACCGTACTGAGCTGGCTCGGCTACCAAGCCACCCCGGAAGATCAGTTCCAGGGGAGCTCGCTGGTTGGCGAACTCGGCGCCTACAAGGTGCTGGCCAAGAGCGAGAGCGATGCCGGCCCCACCGCCAGGGTCCATATCAGCTGGCAGGCCGGTGACAACGTCAAGAGCCAGAATATCTACCGTAATGGGACGCTGGTTGCGACCCTCGATGGCAAACAGCGCGAATGGATTGACGAGCTGGCCGTCAGCCAGAGCCTACCGGCCGGTAGCTACGAGTTGCGCTATGGCGTGCAGGCTGATGTGGGCGGCACCACCACCTCCAATACGGTCACCATCATCCTGGGAGAACCGGTCGACGTGCCGGCCCTGATTGGTTCGGCTCATACCGCGCTCCCCCTCGATCAGCTCGATGGCGCCATTCAATGGCTCGGCAGCGGCACCCCCTCCTTTACCAACGGGCCGCACAACGGACAAAAGGCGCTGCGCGTCGATCGCACTCAAGGTTATGCCAGTCTTCCCATCACACTGGGTATCGGGAAGGGTCATAGCTTCTCGTTCTGGTTCAAAGCCAACCGCTACCGCTCCGATCCCAACGTGCTTTCCAACAAGAACTGGAGCAGTGGCACCAATCCCGGCTTTACCTTCCCCATCGCCGATGGCGCCATCAAGTTCCAGGGGGGTAACGGCATCAAGCGCTTCGATACCAACGCGCTCTCTGTTCCCATCGGCAAGTGGGTGCGGATCACCGCCGTCTTCGATCCCACGCGCCAGGGGGGCCAGCTCAACGTCAACGATGAGACCAGCTCGGCCTTTGCCAGTGGCGTGAAGAGCATCACGTCTCCATACAAGGTCATCAACTTCGGAGAGGGGGGAGACGGTGGCTACAACCTGGACAAGGAGGTCGACTTCGAATTCGCCGACTTCCTCTACTTCGACCGAGCCCTGTCCGATCTGGAGGCCAAGTCACTGCAACAGCAGTACCTGACGTCATAAACCTAGCGGGGCCGTTGGCCCCGCGTCTTTTTCTCTGGTGCTAACGGGTAGAGATCAGCGAAGCAAGCTCCCTTCAGTTCGCAACAAAGGCGCCGTGAGCGGCGGCCCATCGCCGGCTTGCAACTCCCCGCAGGGAGCCACCCGCTAACCTCAACGAGCCCCAAACAACAAGGCGCCCAATGGGCGCCTTAACACTCGCGGATCACTGGGGCACCAGCGCCCATGGGCCTCCCTTGGTGGGCTCATCCCCCTGAGTCCACCACTTAGCCTGATAGACTGCCCCCTGATAGCTGGCCTTATCCCCACCCACATAAACCTTGCTCGCCTCCCAGAGCGGCACGCCACCGACCGGCGGCTGACTGGGCTCAGTGGTGGGCGGATCGAGCTTATCCACCAACCGCACCTTGGGCCAGCCGGCGTGAGAGCCATAGAAGTTGGTTACGCATTTTTCATAATCGCCCTTCACCAGCGCCGAGTAGGCGGTCTGGTAGCCCACCAGCTCGCACTCGAACGAGTAGCCACCGGGACGATCGGCGTAGTACTTCCAGTTGCCGTCCCAGTTGGTGTAGAGCACGTCGCTGGCACCGTTCAGATTCAGGCTGCCGTACGGGGTCTGCTGCCAACAGGTGTTCTTCTCGTCGGCCAGCAACGGAATGCCGTAGTGGGCGGCCAGCCCCTCCCAATAGCGGATGCGGTTAACCGGCTGCCCCTTGTCTTTGTTCTGGGCGCCGCACTCGATGCCACCGTTAATGATGTTGATGGTGGTGCCAAAGCCGTAGCCGATGCCGGCATCCAGCTCGCGCTGGGAGGGTTTCCAGGTGCGATCGATCACGTGCAGCATCGAAGGTTTCGGTGCCTGCGGGGTGAGGAAGAACCAGATGGCCGAGGCGAGGTTGAGCCAGGAGTCGGCCACCAACCCCGGATTGTTGAGCAGTACGCTGGCATCACCGTCGTACATGGCCTCGGAGAAGGCGCCGTAGTTGAAGTGATAAGAGAGCTGCTTGGCACCACGCCCGAAGTAGCCCTGGCCGCTGGCACACGGCCACTTCTTGTTTTGCCAGTCATTCTGGCCGCAGCCTGTGGTGTAGCCAGTCTGCCCTTCCGACCAGCCCATCTCGCGCACGTGCACCAGCGCCTGCTGCCACTCCTCAAGCCCGAGCGGGTTGTCCGAGACGTTCTCCTTGGCAATGTGGCCACCGGTCTCTTGGGCAAAGTGAGCAAACATGGTGACGATAGATTTCTTGCAGATGGCGTCGGCATTGCGCCCGTCGCTGTAGTCGCCACAGAAGGCCGGGAACTTGCCCACCGCCCGCAGGAAGCGCACATAGGTGTACTCGGGCGCCGCCATCTGGGTCAGGAACTCCCACTCCGAGGCAGGAAACACCCGCTCGGCCCGCTTCACGTTGTCGGGGTTGGAGGCCAGCCCCGGCTCGATGGCATCGACCACGGCGTTGGCGCGGGTCTCGAGGGCCTTGGCCCAGATGCCGTACATGGGGTTGGCCGTCTTCTGCTGCTCCACCGCCTGCACATCGGCTTGCGGTATGACATAACCGCCGGGGTTTTGCGGGTCGGGCTGGATATTCATGGCGGCATGGACGGGCAGCGCACAGGCAGCGGCCACCAACCAGCCGCAGCGGGTGGGTTTGAACATGGGACTTTCCTTATCGTTGTTTTCTTGGCCCCCCGAGCATAGGTACCAGCCCCACTAACTTCACGACGAGAATTAAGAATTATGCTGATTTTGTGAGCAGGCTCGCACCTGGCTCCCTCACTGCCCATTCCTGGCTTATCTAATTGAAAAACAATGAGTATCAGTTCAACCGCCCCCTCCCATGGTTAAAAGGCCCCTCCCCTTGCGTGGCTCTGATGGCGGGCGCCACGCCCACATAATCAGCCAGCGCCTACGGCTTATGCCCTTTCATCCTGACGGAGGGCAAGCCACAACTGAATAATTATGCCTTTACACAGCGAAAGCACGCCCCTTATCGTCGACAAGGGTTGCAAGGGAGAGGTGACCGGCCCCACGCAACATACGTAACAAAAGAAGCTTTTTTAAAAACCTTCGTGTATCGAGCCAACCGAGGAAAATGACGTTGAAATGTGAACTTGTCGATGTTTTCTCAACGAAAAAACTCAATGGAAATGGCCTGACTATTTTCTCTGACGTCGATCATCTTTCATCTGCCGATATGCTCGCATGGACACAAGAAATGCGGCAATTCGAGTCGATCTTTATTCAGGTGAAGGGAGGTGAATTCCACGCCCGGATTTTCACCATTGAAGAGGAGCTGGATTTTGC
Source organism: Aeromonas simiae (assembly GCF_014892695.1). NCBI lineage: Bacteria > Pseudomonadati > Pseudomonadota > Gammaproteobacteria > Aeromonadales > Aeromonadaceae > Aeromonas > Aeromonas simiae. The sequence goes on along the minus strand of NZ_CP040449.1, from coordinate 175,168 downwards.
CGGCCACCCTTTACTCGGCCTTGCATACCATTTGCATCACCACTACGGAAATGGCCCTCGCCATGAGTGGCGCGTGCACACCAAGAGCAAAGTGATTCCCCTCACCAGCCTGAAAACGGCAGAGACCTTCACGGCCACCATGAGCCAGGGCAAACCGGAGTTCATCCGCACCTTATCAGAGCAAGAAGCCCAAACGCTGTATGCCGCGCTCAATTTGACGCCGCCGAGCGAGGTGAGCATCGGCGCCGAGGTTATCTCTACCGGATTGCCTTATGTCATCCTGCCGGTGGCATCACACCAACTGGAACATATCGTCTTCAAGGTGAAGGATTTAGCCCCGCTGATTGCGCCACTGGGGGCCAAATTTCTTTATGTGCTTGACGTGGATAATCGGGAAGGAAGAACTTGGGATAATCAGGGCGCCGTTGAAGATATTGCCACCGGCAGCGCCGCCGGCCCGGCGGCCGCCTATTTATTCAAACACGGATTAATCAGTAGCCATGAATTGACCCTGCATCAGGGGCGCTTCCTGGGTCGACCGAGTGAAATTAACGTCGCCATCGCCGAGCACGACGGGGAAATCGCGAATATTTTCGTCAGTGCCAATGTGGTCAAGGTGGCCGATATCAGTCTCGTTGACTAAGCATCTGCAAAAAGGCACCGCCCGCATCAGAGCAGGCGGTGCCTTGCAAGGTATCCCTTGGCATCAAGAGGCCGCAGCCCCCATCGGTATGGCTCAGCGCTGGGCGGAGCGGCTACCACTCCAGATCAGCTCACCGCTTTTCAGATCCATCAGGCTCATGGCGAGCTGGTAGCGACCCGACACCTCCCCAAGATCCCCATAGAGCATGTAACCGGCACCGGTCTGGCGACCTAGCCGCACCAGGGAGGCCGGGTTCACGCCCCCCTGCTGGTATTCGAGCTGACCTGTGACGGCCGCCACTCGGTCAGCATCGACCAGGCGAAACCCGCCCGCCTGAATGCGTGGGCGCATGGCCGCAGCCATGGCATCGGTATCAATCTGGCGCTGGGTATTGTTCTGGGGCGGCGCCAGCAGTAGCACCGGCTTATCCCCCCGTGTCAGCGCCCGCACCTCGGGGGCCTGCACCACGGCATTGGCCATCGCTTGGGCCAATCCGAGCGGCGCCACCGGCGTGGGCTGCGCAGTGCTGACCTCCGGCTCGGTGACCACCTTATCCGGCTGTTTTACCGGCGGCGCCGTTTCACCCACCGGCGCCGGGCTGCCGCCATAGGGATTGACCGCACAACCGCCCAGCAACAGGGCCCCCACCATCAACACGCTACGCAGCTTCATCATTTTCTCTCTTTATCAGAAGTCCGTGTGACGAACCTCGTTCACCGCCCGAAGGCGATGCCGCGGCCCCACCTCATCCCATGCTAGAGACAAACCTCGGCAGGGTCGATGCCCCCGCCCCCACCGGGCGACAGAGGCTGGCGAAGCAGGGCTCCACGACAAATAAGAGGGCAACCCGCTCATCGGTTGCCAGCACGCCATCAATACACTGCGAAAATGAGGTGACAGAGGGAGGCGAGAACTAGGCCGCCAGCATCAAGCCGATTCATTTTTAGATTCGATTCATTTTGTGATTCATTTTGGGACATCCACCTTTTGCATGATGCATTCATTTTGGGACACCCACCTTTTTGTATGAGACGTAGACTCATTACTCAGGTGCTTAACACCTCTCATTACTCTCTCTGGACTAGTGCTACCGCCAGAGCGGGTGACTAAATGTTCACGATAAGACTGTTGTGGATACGATATCCACATGGAGACAGTGGCGGTGAGTCATACCGCACAAGCATGGGCAATACGGTGTTACCGAGAAGTACTAAAAGGATTCACACTCCTAGCTGATAACATCGCCGCTGCCCACAGTGGTGTGCGTAGCGCTCTCGAGCTACACCGGGGCCGATAGCCCGGATGCCGCTTCGTTTGAACAATGTCACCTGCTTGAGCCAGTCGTCGCCGTCGAGTTGCAGCCGTTGCAGGATGGGAGAAAGCGCTTCGGGAATATGGCCTCGCTTATCATCGCGAATAGCACGACCAGTCCAGTCAACCAGAGTCAGATAATCGATAAAGGTGTAGGGAAGTGACTTGGGTTCACCTCTCTGAGCAAACGGGAGCAACAAGGGTGGCAATTCAGTGGTTTGAGCACGCCCAAGGCGCTGGCTAATGCTGGTGTAGTCGCTCTCCTCCGGTGTCTCAGCCAATTTTGCTCGCACCGGGTTGAGCTCCACATAGGTCATGCAGGCCAATAGCGCCGACTCCGTCAGCAGGGCCTGGCTCTTGAAGCGCCCCTCCCAGAAGTGGCCCTTGCAGCCATCTTCCTGATTAGCCTGACGAGCCAGCCCCTCGTTGAGCAGGCGTACAAACCAGCTGATGGAGTAGAGCCGCTCCCGCCACTGCGCTATCAGCTCTTGCACCACCGCCAGCTCTGGCTCAATCAAGGCATCCCCCTGATACCAGCGCCGCACCAGCAACGGCCATTGAAACAGCCCGGCCCAGCGCTCGGCCACCTCCCGCTCGCTCCAACTCTGTGCCTGCTCTGGGTCAACTTTCAGCACTAGGTGGTAGTGGTTATTCATCACCGCATAGGCGCAGATACCGATGGCAAAGAGCCGTGACAACTGGCCCAGCCTGTCAACCACCCACTGGCGGCGATGCTCGTAGCTCTGGCCCGAGTGGGCATCTTCACCACATAGGAATGCCCGCCGCACACAGCGACTCACCACATGGTAATAAGGCGTATCCTGCAAGCTGATTTGACGTGAACGGGCGATGGTCATAGCGAGTTCCCTCTGCGCTGTCGCTTAAGCCAAGCAGACCGCTACACCCCTGTCAAAATGGTGGGTGTCCCAGAACTTCGGTGCCTGACGGCTAATCCAAAATGGTGGATGTCCCAGAACTCGTAGCAAACGCCCTCTTCTCTGTCGCTTAAGCCAAGCAGACCGCTACCCCTCTGTCAAAATGGTGGGTGTCCCAGAACTCGCTGCCCCTGTCAAAATGGTGGGTGTCCCAGAACTTCTCCGTTAAACTAAACAAAAACATGTTATTTGGTGACGGGCGAGCAGGATGGCTCGCCCTTGCAAGGAATTGGCTAAATCACCTTCTTATAAAATTGAGGAGACTTGCTCATTTATACATCGAGAAAGTATTGCATTAATTTCATCTCGCCTTAAGTCAATGAAATGGATAAATTCTTTCTCAAAACGGCTATTCCTTAAATATTTTTCTAATGAAAAATGTCTAGTTGGAAGACCTGTTTTTCTATCAACCTTATTTATATAACCTGCAGAATCAGGATTATCTTTCGCTGTTGAAATAAAAAGCTCCCATACATCCTCAATCACCGGAATTGAAGCCTGAATAGCATCGTCATTACTAGCATCCTTGGCGTTAACTAAAAATTCGGTTGCAATAAAGACCTTGGCATATAAATCCTTTCTTATTTTCTGAGAATGAGCGTTGAGACCGATAGACAGCGCATTATGGACTTTAACCCCTGTTGATGCTCGTGCTATTTCTCTATCTGTGATTTTTTCCAATGATGGGAACTTATTTTTCTGGAATAGTCTTTTTTGAAATCCTAAGTTAATTTTTCCATTAGATGCGAAAAATACACGCCAGAAAAAATTTCGTTCAATTACTTGCTCTTTTTTAATATAGCCATCTTTTAGCCCATCAGAAAATTCGCCACGCTTCCTCTCGTATAGCAAGCCAACGAGATTAAATACTTTATTTTGTAAATTTTTATGATACTCATCGTTTGAGAATTTATCAGCATTTATAACTGGAGTCTGTTTATTCGTGGCAACCGAGATTTCATCTATAAGCTGTAGTTTCTTTTCTACTTCACATTCAGATACAGTGATAACCTTCAACATTACTTCTTTATTATTAAAAACATCTTCCGCTTTAGCTTCATTTTCTTCAAGAATGCGACTTAAAGTAAACGATGTTTGCCCACCGTTTATTATTTGTGGATTTTTCACTCTAAGCTGAGCTTTGTTTTTTTGCCCAATTTTTTCATTAATATTTGTTTCCTCTGACAACATGGTTATTCCATTATTATAGAGGGCGAACTCATTTGTGTTAGAGCCAATTATAGTAGTATGGATCGCATCATTCACCGTACGACCATCCATATCAAGATAACTTCTAGGATTATACTTCAAAATTGCATTCTTATATTTACGCATCATTTTTGCGATTTCTATCGCAGGAACAAAGAGAACTGTTATTTCACACTCACTATATTTCGTCTCTACGGAATAACTTATTTTGCTACCAGAACTTTTATTTGACAGGTCAATCGGTATTATTATGTCGCTAGCCGTAAAATAGTTTCCAGTTAGTACCGGAAATAGCAAACCATTATACGTTTTCTCATAATCGAAAACATCCACAGGGTATCCATCAGTCAACCGCTTTAGTTGATGTACAGAATAGCCTCTTAGATTTGCTAATATCACCACTTGATACTTATATCTGGCTATATCACTTATGTTAGAAATCTCCCGCTGTAATTGTTTTATCTTACCATTATAAGTATTGCCATGTTCATCATGTTCCTCCCCTTCCAGAATCCTGCTAATCTCCATTGAGAGGATTTCGTCAAGGCTTATTTCTTTATTTTCAAAGTTGTGTGAATTGGCTCTGAACTTAGATTGAATTAAATATATAACTTTATTATCTTGATCAATGTGATAGCCATCAATCCCTCCATCATATCCTTTATCTGTTAGCGTATGTTCCCTCTCTGAAAAATCAGTTATTCCGAAGCTAACTTTCAAATACAAATGTATAAAGGCCCTAGCTCTACACTGATTTATTTTTTCTATATCAGTTTCATTTTTATTGTATAGCTTGCTATATTTATCAGGTGCCTCTTTAATTATTTGATCTAATACAGATATTAGATAACCATAATGCATATGCTCTCCTTGCAATATTTACATATAAATACTTATAAGTGACAATCTACTCTACACCCGATTTATAAATGAATGAATATCTAGATTCACATAACTCAAAAAACACTTTGAATAACGTCTAGATAATCCCATCTCCGTAGACAAAGCAAAGCGGCAAGCAGTGGCGGGGATCTGCCCCTCCGATCTGCTTGCCGCTATCTGTTGCCACAGGTGTAACCGTCGTTAGCGACCCAAAAACGCCTCCCAATCCTTGAACACCGGCTGCAACCCTGCCTGCCGCACGGCAGCCGCCACCTCGCCAACCCGGCGATCGTCGTGGATGGCGAACTGCTCCAGCTCCTCTTTATCCCCCTCGGCATAGCCCCCCGGCTGGGTGCGCGACTCAGCCGACATCTGGGTGATGCCAAGGCGCACCGCGCCGTTGCGAAAGGTGGCCGACTCGCGGGTCGAGAGCGACAAGTCCAGGGTGGGCGAGAAGAGGCGCCAGGCGCAGATCAGCTGGGCCAGCTGGCGATCCGACATGACCACTTCCGGCTCCAACCCACCGGTGCAGGGGCGCAGACGCGGGAAAGAGAGGGAATAGCGGCTCTGCCAGTGGTGGCGCTCAAGCCAGACGAGGTGCTCGGCAACGAAATAGCTGTCGGCACGCCAGTCCCTCGATAACCCGATCAGCGCCCCCAGCCCTATCTTGTCGATGCCGGCGCGGCCCAGCCTGTCCGGTGTGGCGAGGCGCCACTCGATATCCTGCTTGTTGCCGCGCAGGTGGTGGCGGGCATAGGTGGGGGCGTGGTAGGTCTCCTGATAGACCATGACGGCGTCGAGACCGAGGGTTTTCAGCTCGGCGTATTCAGCTTGCGAGAGGGGCTGCACCTCCATCGCCACCGTGCTGAAGTGGCGGCGGATGAGGGGCAACACCTGCCGAAAATAGGCGAGCCCCACCTTGGTCTCGTGCTCACCGGTCACCAGCAGCACGCTGTCAAAGCCGAGCGCCTTGATGGCCAGACACTCGCGCTCAATCTCCTCCAGACTCAGGGTCTTGCGCTTTAAGCGGTTGCTCATGGAAAAACCGCAGTAGGTGCAGTCGTTGGCGCAGAGGTTCGACAGATAGAGCGGCACATAAAAGCCCACCGTGTTGCCAAAACGCTGGCGGGTCAGGCGCTCGGCCTCAGCCGCCATCTGCGGCAGATACGCCTCGGCGGCAGGGGAGATCAGCGCCATAAAATCGCTCAGAGTGCGGCGCGGGGCACTCAGGGCACGCTCCACATCGGCGGCCGTCTTGGAGCGCACCTGCATGCCTACGTCGTCCCACTCAAGTTCGCGCCATCTATCGAGAAAACTATCCCCCTCGATGGGATCGAAGTGTCTCATAGCGCCCCCAGAAAATCGGTGAGCGGGCTGGAGGCCTGCGCCTGTATGCCGCGTGCGCCGAGGCCCGCCTCATAGGCGCTGCGCCCTGCCGCACAGGCCAGTGCAAAGGCGCGGCCCATGGCGACCGAGTCGCCGCTGACAGCAATGGCAGTGTTGACCAGCACCGCATCGGCGCCCAGCTCAAAGGCGGCGGCCGCGTGGCTCGGGGCGCCAATCCCTGCATCCACCACCACGGGCACCTTGGCCTGCTCGATGATGATGGAGAGAAACTCCCGGGTCACCAGCCCCTGATTCGAGCCAATCGGCGCGCCGAGCGGCATCACGGCGGCGCAGCCCACCTCTTCGAGCCGTTTGCACAGCACGGGGTCGGCGCCGCAGTAGGGCAGCACCACGAACCCCTCTTTGACCAACTGCTCGGCGGCCTTGAGCGTCTCGATGGGATCGGGCAGCAGGTATTTGGGATCGGGGTGGATCTCGAGTTTCAGCCAGTTCGTGCCCAGCGCCTCGCGAGCGAGGTGAGCGGCAAACACCGCCTCGGCGGCGCTCTTGGCACCGGAGGTGTTGGGCAGCAGCTTGACCCCGAGTTGCCGAAGGGGCGTGAGGATATCGTCGTGGGCCTTGCCCGGCTCGAGCCGCTTGATGGCCATGGTGACCAACTCGGAGCCGCTCGCCTCGATAGCGGCGGCCATCAGATCCGGGCGGGCAAACTTGCCGGTGCCGGTAAAGAGGCGCGAAGAAAAAGTGTGATCGGCAATGGTCAGCATGTCAGCCTCCGGCGATGGCGGTAAAAAGGTGGATCTCGTCCCCCTCGTTGAGCGGGGTCTCGGCCCAGCGGCCACGGGGCAGCACGGCGCCGTTGAGGGCCACCGCCACCCCTTGAGGATTGATGTCGTGGGTCACCAGCAGATCGGCCACGCTCTGGCCGGCCGCGATGGCCTGCTCCTTGTCATTGAGTCGAATGGTCAAGGTCATGCCTTGTTCTCCTTATTCCTGGTGCTGCCGCAGACCGGGCAGTCGGGGTCGGCGGGCAGGCGCAGGCTCTGCCACTGATGGGCCAGCGCATCGAAGCGACGCAAGGTGCCCGCCACCGGGCTCGGCAGACCGAGCAACACTTTCAGCGCCTCCAGCGCCTGCAACGAGCCCATCACCCCGACCAAGGGGCCGGTGACGCCGCTGCTCTCGCAGCTCTGGCTCACCTTGGTATCCAGCGGATAGAGGCAGGCGTAGCAGGCGTGCTCGCTGCGGGTGCGCGCCATCAACTGCCCCTGCCAGCCCACGGCGGCGGCCGAGATCCAGGGCTTGCCCTGCTCCACGCAGGCGGCGTTGATGGCCTGGCGGGTGGCGAGGTTGTCGCAGCAGTCGAGCACCAGATCCACCTCGGCCACAAAGCCGGGCAGGCTGGCGGCATCGAGCCGCTGGTTGATGGCAATCAGCTCCACCAGCGGGTTGTGGGCGGCCAACCGCTCGCGGGCCAGCTCCGCCTTGGAGTGGTTGATTGCCTCGGAGTCAAACAAGATCTGGCGCGGCAGGTTGCTCGAATCGACCGTATCTCCGTCGGCCAGCCACAAGGTGCCGACCCCGGCCCCGGCCAGATAGAGGGCGAGCGGCGAGCCAAGCCCGCCGAGACCCACGATCAGCACGGATTTATCCTTGAGCCGTACCTGCCCCGCTTCGCCCACTTCCGCCAGCATCAGTTGGCGGCCATATCTCAGATACTCTTCGTCATTAAGAGACGCAGCATCAGATAGCATGTTCCACCTCTCTGATGGCCGTGGCCGAGCGCGGCTCATCCCCCGCCCCCACGGCGGCAAGCAGCCGCTTCGTCGCCCCCTGCCAGTCGTTGCTGGCGGTGATGGCCGAGACCAGCGCTATGCTGCCAACTCCGCTTGCCTTAACCGCCGCCACCCGCTCCTCGCTGATGCCGCCGATGGCGACCGTCGGCCAGTCGCACATCAAGGCGCGGTAACGGTGCAGCCGCACCAGCCCCTGGGGGCGCGAAGGCATCACCTTGGTGTTGGTCGGGAAGATGTGGCCGAGCGCGATATAGGAGGGGGCCAGTTCGCGGGCCCGCATCAGCTCGAAGTAGCCGTGGGTGGAGATGCCAAGGCGCAGCCCGGCGGCCTGAATGGCGGCGAGATCGGCGGTCTCCATGTCCTCCTGCCCCAGATGCACGCCCCAGGCGCCCGCCGCGATGGCCTGCTGCCAGTAGTCGTTGATAAAGAGCCGCGCCCCATGGCGGCGACCGAGCGCCACAGCATCGCGAATGGCCGGTACCACCTCTGCGGCGGGCAGGTCTTTGATGCGCAGCTGTATGGTCTTAACCCCGGCTTCCAGCAGGCGTTTGAGCCACTTGACCGAATCGACCACGGGATAGAGGCCCAGATGCTGTTCGGTCGGGGCGAAAGGGCCCTCTGGCAAACGGGCGCGGCTTGTCTCATACAGGTCGAAGCGGCGATCGAGCGTTGAATCTGCCAGCACGGCGCGGGGGAAGTGGGCAAGATCGGCGGGCCAGCCGAGGTGGGCGATGGGGCCGGGGCCTGCTCCCACCCCCTGCGCCGCCGCCAAGCCTTGCTGCAAATAGGCGCGGGCGAGCGTGATGGCGTCCTCTACCGGATAGTCCTGCGCCACCACGGCGGCAATGGCGCTGGCGTAAGCGCAACCGGTGCCGTGACCATGGCGGGTATCGAGACGCGGCGCGGCGAGCCAGAACTCGCGGGTCTCGTCTTGGTAATAGTCGAGGCAGAACTCCCCGCTCCACTCCAGGTGGCCTCCCTTGACCAGCACGGCGCGAGCGCCAAGTTCACGCAGGCGCCGGGCGGCAAGGCGCACCAGCTCGGGACTGGAGGCGGGCAACCCGGTCAGGGCTTCCAGCTCGGGGCCGTTGGGGGTGATGAGAGAGAGGTGCGGCAGTAACTGCTCGCGCACCGCTTCCAGCATATTGGGCTCCGCCATCGGGGTGCCGGTGCTGGCGATGGCCACCGGGTCGTAGACCACGAAGGGGGCATTGATGGCCGCCAGGCGGCGGGCCAGCACCTCGACGTGCAGCCGGGTCGGCAGCAGGCCAATCTTGATGGCGGCCGGCGGCAGATCGACGCCGAGGGCGTCGATCTGGGCGGTGAAGGTCTGCATCAAGACCGGGTCGACCATCTTCACCGCCACCGAGTTCTGGGCCGTGATAGCGGAGATAACCGAACAGCCGTGCACACCCAGATCGTGCAAGGTGTGTAGGTCAGCCTGAATGCCGGCACCGCCACCGGAGTCGGAACCGGCGATGGTCCAGACAACTGGGCAAGAGTCCGTCACGGGCGGCAGGTCGGCGGGGCTGACAGCCCCGCTTGCGCTGCTCACGCCTCCTCCCCTGCGGCCTGCTTCAGGGTCGCCGCCTGATGGTAGATCTCGCCGCCGGTCTCCTTGAAGGTCTCGGCCATGCGGGCCATGCCGCTTTCGACTTCGGCCACCACCCGCTCCTGCTGGCCGTCCATGCCGACCATCTTGATCTCTACGGCTTCCAGCTTGGCGGCATAGTCGCGCACGTCCTGAGTGATCTTCATGGAGCAGAACTTAGGCCCGCACATGGAGCAAAAATGGGCCACCTTGCCGGACTCCTGGGGCAGGGTCTCGTCGTGGTAAGCGCGGGCGGTGTCGGGATCGAGGGCCAGATTGAACTGATCCTCCCAGCGGAACTCGAAGCGCGCCTTGGACATGGCGTTGTCGCGGATCTGGGCCCCCGGGTGGCCCTTGGCGAGATCGGCGGCGTGGGCGGCGATCTTGTAGGTAATCAGCCCCTGCTTCACGTCCTCTTTATTCGGCAGGCCCAGATGCTCCTTGGGGGTCACGTAGCAGAGCATGGCGCAGCCGTACCAACCGATGAGCGCGGCACCGATGCCGGAGGTGAAGTGATCGTACCCCGGCGCGATATCGGTGGTGAGCGGGCCGAGCGTATAGAAGGGCGCCTCGTGGCAGTGCTCGAGCTGCTCGGTCATGTTGCGCTCAATCATGTGCATGGGCACGTGGCCGGGGCCCTCGATCATCACCTGCACGTCGTATTCCCAAGCAATTTGGGTCAGCTCGCCCAGAGTGCGCAGCTCGGCGAACTGGGCCTCGTCGTTGGCGTCATAGACGGAGCCCGGACGCAGGCCGTCACCCAGCGACAGACTGACGTCGTAGGCGGCGCAGATCTCGCAGATTTCGCGAAAATGCTCGTAGAGGAAGTTCTCTTTATGGTGCGACAGGCACCACTTGGCCATGATGCTGCCACCGCGCGAAACGATGCCGGTGAGGCGCTTGGCGGTCATGGGCACGAAGCGCAGCAAGACGCCCGCGTGGATGGTGAAGTAGTCCACCCCCTGCTCGGCTTGTTCCAGCAGGGTGTCACGGAACAGCTCCCAAGTGAGGTCTTCGGCGATGCCGTTGGTTTTTTCGAGCGCCTGATAGATGGGCACGGTACCGATGGGCACCGGGCTGTTGCGCAAGATCCACTCGCGGGTCTCGTGGATGTAGCGGCCGGTGGAGAGATCCATCACGGTATCGGCGCCCCAGCGGGTCGACCACACCAGCTTCTCCACCTCCTCTTCGATGCTGGAGGTGACCGCCGAGTTGCCGATGTTGGCGTTGATCTTCACCAGGAAGTTGCGGCCGATAATCATGGGCTCCGCTTCCGGGTGGTTGATGTTACAGGGGATGATGGCGCGCCCGGCGGCCACTTCATCGCGCACAAACTCAGGAGTGATGTTCTCAGGCAATCTGGCGCCAAAGCCCTGACCCGGATGCTGGGTGCGCAAGAGCTCGGAGCGCACCCGCTCGCGGCCCATGTTCTCGCGAATGGCGATGAACTCCATCTCGGGGGTAACGATACCGGCTCGGGCATAGTGGAGCTGGGTCACCCGGCGGCCCGGCTTGGCGCGCAGTGGCTTGGGCAGATGCTCAAAGCGCAGGTGATCGAGCCCCTCGTCGGCGAGGCGCTCCTGGGTGAAGGTGGAGCTGAGCCCCTCCAGCGCCTCGGTATCACCGCGCTCCAGCACCCAGGCTTCCCGCAGGCGCGGCAAGCCGCGGCGTACGTCGATGGCGACCCCCTCCTCCCCATAACGGCCCGAGGTGTCGTAGACCGGCACCGGCTCGTTGGGTTCAAACTGGGGTGCTTCCTTGGTGCCACCGACGAAGGTGTCGGCCAGCAGGATCTCCCGCAGGGGCACCCGGATGTCGGGGCGGGAGCCTTCGATAAAGATGCGGCGGGAGTTGGGGTGGGCCATCCCTTTGAGGTTATCGATAAAGGTCTGAGCGCTGGAGCGCTGCTCGCGGCGGCTGGATTTATTGGTATCAGATACGGAAGTAGACATAGCAAAACTCACATTAACTGGTTGAAGTTATGGGTGTTTGCTTGTCTGGAGTTCGAGGAGAAGATGAACTTGCGGCGGGGTGTTCATGTCAGGAGGGAGTACGCGGGATGGATCTCCGCTCTGCTGCTTCCGGTTGTCCTGCCCTCGATGGGCAAGGCGATGGACAACCGGACGGGACAGACTCCCTCCTGTGCGCCCTGACCCATCAAGGGTGATCCCTTCGATGAGCGGAAGAAGCTTGTCCCTCTCCCAGCGCGGTAACCCGCAAGTTACCCTTGTTCCCTTCGCAGGTTTTAACCTGATCAGGTTCCACGGATCCCGAATGAACGGTCTCAGCTTTGCGTCGTTCGACGGTCAGCACTCCGACAAGATGGGGCCAGTATAAGTGGGGTTTTGCAAAGTACAACCCATTAACAAGACCGACCAGTCAGCACAGTCTCTATCGCATCCTAGCGCTCACCGTCGGGTTCCCCCTCCGGATCCGGGATCAGTACCTCGCTCAACCGCCCCTTCGCATCACGAGTCAGCACCAGTTCGATACCGGGGACAAGATCGGCTACGCCGCCATTAATCCAGCGCACCTCCTCGTGCAGCAAGACGGTGCCAAGGCGAGCCAGTTGCAGGGTGTTGCCCGTGCGCAGCCGCAGACGATCCTGACCACGCTGCCAGTCGGTAGGCGGCGGTTCGGCGGGGTCTGGCACGGTAATGCGGCTCGCCACTCCGGCCTCCTGCCACAGGGCCAAGCGGGTGCCAGGCCTTAACTCATGACCCAGCAGCTGGCGGCCCTGCCATACCGGGGCACTGCCGCGCTCGAGCGCCGCCCCCTTGAAGTGGAGCCAAAGACCGTCATCCGCCTCCAGCTCGACCAACCACAGCTCCTCACCACACGCCGTGCCGAGCAGCAGCAAGGCGAGCATCGCGCTCGCCCCCTTTCGTCTCCATCCAGCCATGCTCCGGGCCCTCCTCCGTCAGGGACCCCAATCATAGATCCCTGCGGGCAGGCTCGACCTCGGCGATTCTGTCAGTCATCGCGGCGGCAGGCGGAGAGCACCTTGCCATCGAAACGGCACTCCAGATCGGCCCAGCTCCCCTCAAAGGGTTTGAGGCTGTCATCGCTGGCGCCGTAGCCCCACAACCGCCCCGCTTGCACCGTACCGACGATATCCATGTCGTGATCGTGCTGGCGGTCGGCGCGGTCAATTTCGTGCACCAGATTGGTCTCCCCTTGAACCACCCCTTCCAGCTCGACCCAGGTACCACCGAGGGTGTCTTCGGTCAGACCGTCGTCGAAACGGGTGCGGTTGTCGAGGGTGAAGGGGATGCCGTTGATCATCAGGCGACCCAGTTGCCAGCTAGCAAGACCGGTCACCTTGAACTCGGGCGGCACGGCAGCGCTGGCCAGCATGGGGAGCAGCATAAGCAGGGGACAAATACGTTTGAGCATGGGATGATCCTCTCTGTCGGTTAACGATGGTGGCAGCATGGCAGCCATCGCGTGAAGAGGACGTGAAAGGAGGAACACGATGAAGATCCTGCTCGTGGAGGACAATCCGCAGGTCATGGAGACCATCCTCGACTATCTGGAGCTGGCCGGTCACACGGTTGACTGTGCCTATCAGGGTCAAGCGGCGCTGCAACGGCTGGCCGAGCAACGCTTCGACGCCATCATCATGGACGTGATGATGCCACGCCTCGACGGCCTGAGCGCGGTCAGCCGCCTGCGCGAGGAGGGGATCGCCACCCCGGTCATCTTTCTCACCGCCCGCGACAGTCTGGAGGACAAGTTGGCCGGCTTTCGCGCCGGTGGCGACGACTATCTGGTCAAACCGTTCGCCATGGAGGAGCTGGAAGTGCGCCTGCAAGCGCTGGCCCTGCGTGGCCCGCGCGGCGACGTGGGCCAGATTTCGGTGGGGGATCTCATCCTCGATCCCGCCTGTGGGCGGGCTGAGCGCGCCGGCATCGAGCTGCGCCTTGGCAAGATCCCGTTTCGGATCCTGACCCTGCTGGCACGCAGGGCCCCGGCCGTGGTCAGCCGCCAAGAGGTGCTCGATACCATCTGGGGTGACGAGGAGCCGGACTCCGACGCCCTGCGCAGCCACATCTATGCCCTGCGCAGCGCCCTCGACAAGCCATTCGACACCCCCATGCTGGAGACGGTGCACGGCCAGGGCTACCGGCTGGTGGCACCATGAGCCTGCCGAGCCTGCGCCGCCACCTGATCCTCGCCCTCGGCGGTGCTGGCCTGCTGTTTCTGCTGCTCACCACCGGGCTGATGATGGTGGCCGAGGACAAGATGGAGGAGCTGAGCCTGCGCCACTGGCTGGAGGCCGAGACCCTGCGTTACGACGACGACTGGCGGCGGCTGGGCGAGGCGGCGCCCGCCCCCAACCCGCGCCAGTTCTCCAGCTACTGGAGCGAGGCCGGCCGCATGCCCCCCTGGCTCACCTCGTACGCCAAACCCGGTTTTTACGAGCACGAACTCGGCGACGAGGACAAGCACTTCCTGGTGGCGCACCACCCCTCGGGCCAGGGACTGCTCTATCTGGTGTTCAACGACGATGCCGACGACTACCTCGACCCCTACGAAGAGACGCTGCACACGACCACCCGCCTGATCGGGGTCAGCATGCTGCTGGCCGCGCTCGGTTTTGGCTTCTGGCTGGTGCGCCACATCACCCGGCCGCTGGAGCGACTGCGCCAGCGGGTAGCCCACCTGACGCCGGAGCAGGCTGACTTCACCCCGGATGCCCCCTGGCAGGAGCTACGCGAAATAGAGTTGGCCCTGCTCTCGGGCAAGCGCGAAGTGGCGGCGGTCTTCGCCCGCGAGCGTGAATTCAGCCGCTTTGCCAGCCACGAGCTGCGCACCCCCAACATGGTGATCCAGGGCTCAGCCGCCCTGCTCGACAAGATTGCCGAGCTGCCGCCCCCGGCCCGGCGCGCGGTGGCGCGCATTCGCGCCGGCGCCGACGAGATGGCTCTGCTGACCGAGACCTTCCTGTTGCTGGGGCGCAGCGGGGAGATTGAGCGCCCCGCCCAGGAGGTGGCCCCCCTCATCCAGGCCGAGCTTTCCCGCCTGCAACCACTGCTAAGTCGCGAGGCCATCACGGTGCAGCTCACGCTCGATCAGAGCCAACTGCATGCCCCCCTCTCACTGCTCACCATCGCCATCGACAACCTGCTGAAAAATGCCCTGAGCTATGCCGAGGGGCGGATCGAGGTTCAGTTGGAAGAGGGGGTACTCACGGTTCGCAATCCAACCCAGGTGGCGCCAGATACCGTGCTCGGCTATGGCTGCGGCCTGACCATTATCGAGCGCATCTGCGAAAAACTCGGCTGGCATATCGAGACCCGGCTCGAAGCGGGCCTCTTCACCGCCCGCCTCGACGGACGATCGTGATCGGCCGCACTCACACCGGGCAGGCCCTGTGTCATCATCATGACATGGCAACGGAGGCCCCATGGACCTGACCGATTTATCGCTCTACGGCGCACTGGTATCACTGGCCATCGGCCTTATCATCGGCTTGGAGCGGGGCTGGCAAACCCGCCGGCTGGAGGACAACCAGCGCATCGCCGGCATGCGTACCTATGGCCTCATCGGCCTGTTTGGCGGGGTGTGCGGCCTGTTGCTGCCGAGCCTAGGGGCGACCCTGCCCCTGCTGGGGTTGGTGGCGATCCTGGCCGGGGTCGGGCTCTCGGTCTGGCTCTCCCAGCGCTCGCAGGGGGAGTTTGGCCTCACCAGCTCGGTGGCCATGGTGCTCACCTACCTGCTCGGCCTGACGGCGGTGCTGCTCGGCCCGAGCGAGGCCATCGCCTGCGCCGTGCTGGCGGCCCTGCTGATGGGGCTCAAGGGGGAGATCCACAAGGGGCTGCTGTTTTTGAGCGAGACCGAGTTCCACGCCACCTTGCGTTTTCTGCTCATCTCGCTGGTGCTGCTGCCGGTGCTGCCGAACCGCGAGATGGGGCCGCTGCTGGCCTTCAACCCCTTCAAGATCTGGCTGATGGTGGTGATGATCGCCGGCATCTCCTTTTGCGGTCACTTCGCGGTGCGGCTGGTTGGCACCCGCAAGGGGCTGGTGCTCACCAGCATACTGGCGGGGTTTGCCTCCTCCACTGCGCTCACGCTGCAATTTTCCCGCCTCAACCGTGAGCAGAGCGGCCTAGAGCGGCTGCTCGCCAACGGCATCTTGCTCGCCAGTGCCACCATGTGGCTACGAGTGTGGGCGCTGATCCTGGTGATCCACGTGCCGCTCGCCCAGCGCCTCACCGGGCCGCTGCTCACCCTGGCGGCCGTGGTCTATGGCTGCGCCTTCTGGTTCTGGTATCGCCGCGAAGAGGCGCCGGAGCCGATGCAGGCCAAGACCCGCAACCCGCTCGATCTGCTCACGGCCCTCAAGTTCGGCCTGCTGCTGGCGGTGATCGGCTTTCTCGCCACCTTGCTGCAACAGACGGTGGGGGATTCGGGGGTCTACCTGCTGGCGGCGGCCTCCGGGCTGGCCGATGTGGACGCCATCACCCTCTCCCTGTCCCATCTGGCGAGCCGCGGGCTGGATCTCGATGTGGCGGCGCGCGCCATCCTGCTGGCCGGTTTCATCAACTCGCTGGTCAAGGGGGTGCTGGCGCTGGTGATCGGCGGCAAGGGGCTCGGCTGGCGAGTGCTGCTCCCCTACCTGCTCTCGGCCCTGCTGACCCTGCCACTGCTGGGGGGGTGACGGCCACTTCGTTTCACCATAATGCCAAGCCATGACAGCGAAAAAGGAGACCATGATGGCAAGTGACTGGGATAACATTCTGGCGGGCGGTCTGCTCGACAACAACAGTGAAGAGGTCGCCAACGACCGGATCCGCGGTCAGGCACTACTGGCCCGCCTCAACGCCACCCCGGCCGGCGAGGAGCGCGAACGCAAGGCACTGTGCCGCGAACTGTTTGGCCACTGCCCCGATTCGTGCTGGATCAGCACCCCCTTTACCTGCGAGTTTGGCCGCAACATCCACCTCGGCGAGCAGTGCTTTTTCAACTTCAACGTCACCATCCTCGATGTCTGCGAGGTGCACATCGGCCACCATGTGCTGCTCGCCCCCAACGTGCAGATCTACACCGCCACCCACTCCATGGACTATCGCGATCGTCGCCGCTGGGAGGCCTTCGGCAAGCCGGTGCGCATCGGTGACGACTGCTGGATCGGCGGTGGCGCCATTCTCTGCCCCGGCGTCACCATAGGCCCGCGCAGCATCATCGGCGCCGGGGCCGTGGTGACCAAAGACATTCCAGCCGACAGCGTGGCGGTGGGCAACCCAGCCCGAGTGGTGCGCACCCTGCAACACGGCGAGCCACGCGACGAGCGCTCGCTCGGGTAGGGCGCCTCCTCTCTTTTGAGGCCACTCGGGGAAAGAGGCGCAGGCAACAACGGGCAGCATTGACCATCTCCATCGGGGATCCGGCACCACAGCCCCTCAGCCAACGCACGTCATGGATGCAAAGAGGTGGCGCTCATTTCCCCTGCTCGCCGTTAATTAATCAGGCGCCAGCCCGGATGCTCATCGCCAAGCCTATGATTCACATAGCAAACGCTATATCCCACCGGCTCACTCCAGCACAAACACCTGGCAAACCCGCTAAAAATCGGATGTTGCGCTGCCATGCGCTTATTTTTCAAACCGTTAGCGCAAACGTTTTTCTCCAGGTGTAGGCTTGACCCTACAAGCGCCTCACTTACAGTAATCTCGCAAGCCTGACAGGCCTGCCATGGCAGGCTACGGAAACCATAACAATCAAGGATACGATCGTGACAACCGCACTCAAACTGGCCACCGTGGCCACCCTCACTCTTGCCGCCCTGTCCGCTCAGGCCGCCTCTCAACCGGCGGTCATCTATGACACCGCCGGCAAGTTCGACAAGTCCTTTAACGAAGCCGTATTCCGCAACGGAGTTGAGGTCTACACCAAGGAGAAGGGCATCAAGGTCAAGGAGTTCGAACCCCAGAACGAAGCCCAGCGGGAACAAGGTCTGCGCCGCTTGGCCAGCCGTGGCAATGGCCCGATCGTGGCGGTGGGCTTTAACATGGGCTCGGCCGTCGAGAAGGCCGCCACCGAGTTCCCCAACACCCAGTTCACCATCATCGACATGG
Organism: Aeromonas simiae; assembly: GCF_014892695.1. Taxonomy (NCBI): domain Bacteria; kingdom Pseudomonadati; phylum Pseudomonadota; class Gammaproteobacteria; order Aeromonadales; family Aeromonadaceae; genus Aeromonas; species Aeromonas simiae. The sequence continues at coordinate 157,376 of NZ_CP040449.1, read as the reverse complement.
TGGTCGACAAGCCCAACGTCCAGTCCATCATCTTCAAGGAGCATGAAGGCTCCTTCTTGGTCGGGGCGCTGGCGGCCATGGCCTCCAAGAGCGGCAAGGTCGGTTTCGTCGGCGGCATGGATATCCCGCTGATCCGCAAGTTCGAGTGCGGTTACGAGCAAGGGGCCAAGTACGTCAATCCGAAGATCGAGGTGTTCCAGAACATGACCGGCTCCACCCCGGCGGCGTTTGCCGACCCGGCCAAGGGGGCGGAGCTGGCCAAATCCCAGTTCGCCAAGGGGGCCGACGTGGTCTATGCCGCCGCCGGCGGTACCGGCATCGGTGTCTACCAGGCGGCCAAGGATGAGGGCAAACTGGCCATCGGCGTCGACTCTAACCAAAACCACCTGCAACCGGGCACCATGCTGACCTCCATGGTCAAGTCGGTGGGTCTGGCCGCCTACCAGACCTGGGATGATGCCGCCAAGGGCACCTGGAAACCGGGCATCAAGAACCTGGGGCTGGCCGAAGGCGGGGTGGATTGGGCGCTCGACCAAAACAACGAGAAGCTGATCACCCCCGAGATGAAGGCCAAAGCCGACGCCATCAAGGCTGATATCATCTCCGGCAAGGTCAAGGTGCACGACTACATGGCCGACGGCACCTGTAAATACTGATCCCCCTTCCAAACCGGCCCTCTCGGGCCGGTTTTTTCCCTTTTCTCTTCATGACTGGCAAGGATTGCATCATGGACCAGACAGATCGCTATGCCATCGAATTGAGCGGTATCGATAAGCGGTTCGGCGACGTGCATGCCAACAAGCATATCGACCTGCAGGTTCGCCGTGGCTCAATCCACGGCATCGTCGGCGAAAACGGGGCCGGCAAATCGACCCTGATGAGCATCATCTATGGCTTCTACCACGCCGACAGCGGCGAGATGCGGGTGCTCGGCAAGCCGTTTCGCCCCCACGGCTCGCAGGACGCCATCAAGGCGGGCATCGGCATGGTGCACCAGCACTTCATGCTGGTGAGCAACTTCACCGTATTGGAAAACGTCATCCTCGGCGCCGAGGATGGCTGGCATCTGGGCAAGAGCCTGGCCGCCGCCGAGCAGCTGCTTGGCGAGCTGGCCCGTGACTACGGGCTCGAGGTGCCGCTGCACGCGAAAATTGAGGATCTGCCGGTGGGGCTGCAACAGCGGGTCGAGATCTTAAAGGCGCTCTATCGCGGCGCCCGCATCCTGATCCTCGACGAGCCGACCGGGGTGCTCACCCCGCAAGAGGCGGATCACCTGTTCGAGGTGCTGAAAAAGCTGCGCGACCAGGGCACCACCATCATTCTCATCACCCACAAGCTGCGCGAGATCCTGGCCATCACCGATCGGGTATCGATCATGCGCCGTGGCGAGATGGTGCATCATGTGGCCACCTGCGACACCAACAAGGAGCAGCTGGCCGAGCTGATGGTGGGGCGCAAGGTACGCCTCAAGGTCGACAAGCAGCCGGCAAAGCCGGGCCAGACGCTGCTCAGCGTTCAGGATCTCAGCTTCGTCGACGACAGCGGCGTGGAGCGGGTCAAGTCGGTCAGCTTCGAGGTACGCGCCGGCGAGGTGGTCGGCATCGCCGGGGTCTCCGGCAACGGCCAGTCCGAGCTGCTCAGCCTGCTCGGCGGCATCCTCACACCGAGCCAGGGCAGCTTTACCATCGGCAAGCAGCAGGTGAGCCCGAGCGCCCCCGCCAGCCCCCGCACCGTACGCGCTATGGGGCTCGGCCACGTGCCCGAGGATCGCCACAAGATGGGGCTCATCAACCGCTTCGAGGCGCAGGAGGCCTTCATCCTCGGCTACCACCATCTGCCCGGCTACAACCAGGGGCTGTTGCAGGACAAGAGGGCCATCCTCACCGACTGCCAGGCCAAGATGGAGAAGTGGGACGTGCGCCCCCCCATCCCCACCCTCAGAACCGCCAACTTCTCCGGCGGCAACCAGCAAAAACTGGTGATCGCCCGCGAGGTGGAGCAGGACCCCGACGTGCTGCTGGTCGGCCAGCCGACCCGCGGCGTCGACATCGGCGCCATCGAATACATCCACCAGCAGGTCATCGCCATGCGCGACAAAGGCAAGGCGGTGCTGCTGGTGTCGGTGGAGCTCGACGAGATCATGAGCCTGTCGGATCGCATCTTGGTCATCGCCGACGGCCGCCTCGTCGGTGAACTCGACGCCGAGCGCGCCGACGAGAAGACCCTCGGCCTGATGATGGCCAATATCGTTCCCGATGAGATTGCCGCGGAGGCCCACTCATGAGTCAAGCCCGTGTTCCGGCCTGGATCTCGGTCGGCCTGCTGCCGGCGCTGAACGTCACCCTGGCGTTCCTGATCTCGGCCATCCTATTCAGTTATCTCGACATCAACCCGCTTGAGGCGGTGGAGATCATGTGGAGCGGCGCCTTCGGCAGCGGCGAGGGAATCGGCTTTACCCTCTACTACGCCACCGGCTTCATCTTTACCGGGCTCGCCGTGGCCATCGCCTTTCACGCGGGGCTGTTTAACATCGGCGGCGAGGGGCAGGCCTACATCGGCGGCCTCGGCGTGGGCCTGGTCTGCCTGCTGCTCGGCGACGTGCTGCCGTTTGCCCTGCTACTGCCGCTGTCCATCATAGCCGGCGGCCTGTTTGGCGCGGCCTGGGCCTTCATCCCGGCTTGGTTGCAGGCCCGGCGCGGCAGCCACATCGTCATCACCACCATCATGTTCAACTTCATCGCCTCGGCCATCATGGCCTACCTGCTGGTGGAGGTGTTCAAACCGGCCGGCTCGATGGCCACCGAGAGTCGGGTCTTTGCCGAGGCGAGCTGGCTGCCCAAGCTGAGCGACATCGGCGCCCGGTTCGGGGTGGAGATGGCCACCAGCCCGCTCAACATCAGCTTCATCTGGGCGCTGATCTGCGCCGCCCTGGTGTGGCTGTTCATCTGGCACACCCGCTGGGGTTATGAGATCCGCGCCGTGGGGGCAAGCCAGAGTGCCTCTTCCTATGCCGGCATCCCCTACCCGCGCGTGGTGATCCTGGCCATGCTCATCTCCGGCATGCTGGCGGGCTTTTTCGCCCTCAACGTGCTGCAAGGCGAGCTGCACCAGATCAAGCTCAACTTCGTGGAAGGGTTCGGCTTCACCGGCATCGCAGTGGCGCTGATGGGGCGCAACCACCCAGTCGGGGTGATCCTGGCGAGCCTGCTGTTTGGCTTCCTCTATCAGGGGGGCGCCGAGCTCAGCTTCGAGTTCGGGGTGGATCGCAACATAGTGGTGGTGCTGCAAGGGCTGGTGATCCTGTTCTGCGGCGCGCTGGAACACATGCTGCAACCGCGGGTCGAGCAGCTCTACCTCGCCCTGGCGAACAAGAAGGGGGCCTAAGCCATGTTCGAAACGCTGATCCTGATGCTGGACGCCACCGTCCGCACCGCTCCACCGCTGATCCTGGCGGCCATGGCCGGCATGTTCTGCGAGCGCTCCGGGGTGGTCAACATCGCCCTCGAGGGCAAGCTGCTGGCCGCGGCGTTTGCCGGCGCGGCCGCCGCCGCCATCACCGGCTCGGCCTGGATGGGGCTGCTGGCCGGGGTGGGCATCGCCATCCTGCTCGCCCTGCTGCACGGCTTTGCCACCATCACCCATCGCGGCGATCAGGTGGTGAGCGGCATGGCCATCAACATACTGGCGGCCGGTCTCACCGTCACTCTGGGCCGCTTCTGGTTCGATCAGGGGGGGCAGACCCCGGCGCTCTCCGGCGCTGCCCGCTTCGCCCCCATCGATCTGCCCTACGCCAAGGCGCTGGCCGATGTACCCGTCATCGGCCAGCTCTACAGCGAGCTGCTAAGCGGCCACTCCCTGCTGGAATACGTCGCCTTCGCCGCCGTACCGCTCGCCTGGTGGGTGCTGTTTCGCACCCGCTTTGGCCTGCGCCTGCGCGCCGTGGGGGAGGCACCGGCCGCCGTCGACACCGCCGGCATCTCGGTGGTGCGGATGCGCTACACCGCGCTCATCATCGGCGGTTTACTGGCAGGGCTGGGCGGGGTCTACCTCTCGGTGGCCCAGACCGCCCAGTTCATCCCCAACATGAGCGCGGGCAAAGGCTTCATGGCGCTGGCGGCCCTGGTGTTTGGCAAATGGCGGCCATGGAGCGCCATGGCCGCCTGCCTGCTGTTTGGCTTTCTCGATGCCGTCGCCATCCGCCTGCAAGGGGTCAGCATCGGCGACTTTCCGATCCCGGTGCAGGCCATCGAGGCACTGCCCTACGTGCTGACCGTGTTCCTGCTGGCCGGCTTCATCGGCAAGGCGGTGGCCCCCAAGGCGCTCGGCACCCCCTACGTCAAGGAGCGGGAATAAACAACAAGGGGGCCCATGGCCCCCTTGCTTCATCCCAGTGACGAACCTTACTCGGCCGCCAACTCGACCTGCTCGTCATCAGGTTGCTCATCGAGATACCAGCCGGTCAGCACCTCGGCCAGGGTATCGACCCCTAAGTTGTTAAGAGACGAGAAGGCCTCGACCCGGATGTGATCGCCAAGCGGCGCCACGTCCTTGCGCACCTTGAGCAGTTGGGTCTTGCGCGGGCCGGGGTTGAGCTTGTCGGCCTTGGTCAGCAGCAGCAGCACCGGCAGTTTGCGGTGGGCGCTCCACTCCAGCATGTTCTGGTCGGTCTCCTTGAGCGGGTGGCGGATGTCCATCAGGATCACCAGCCCCTTGAGGGACTCGCGGCGCTGCAGGTATTCGGCCAGGTTCTTCTGCCACTTGATCTTCATCTCGAGCGGCACCTGGGCATATCCATAACCCGGCAGGTCCACTAACCGCTTGCCCGGTTCCAGCTCAAACAGGTTGATGAGCTGGGTACGGCCCGGCGTCTTACTGGTACGGGCCAGGTTTTTTTGCTGGGTCAGCGTGTTGAGGGCCGAGGATTTACCCGCATTGGAACGACCCGCAAAGGCGATCTCGACACCACCATCGTTAGGCAGATGGCGAATGTCCGGCGCACTGGTCACGAAGTGGACCTTGCGAAAATTCAAAACTTGTTTATCCAAGGTAAATTCCCCATTGAAAGAGCGGGTTATGGCGTTACTTTTTTGTAAAACAGTGTAAAATGACGTCGCTTAATCGCGTAGTTTAACATGCCTTCCGCGGCATGGGATCTGGAAGCCTTATAACGAGAAGTTGGAGCGCCATGAAGAACCTCGCCATCACGCTTGCTTTGCTGGCAAGTGCGACAGGCATGGCACAGGCTGCTGGCGATGCCGCCGCAGGCCAGGCCAAGTCTGCGACCTGCGTTGCCTGCCACGGGGCTGACGGAAACAGCCCTGCCGACATCTATCCCAAAATTGCCGACCAACACCCCGCTTACCTCAAGAAACAGCTGCTTGAACTAAAAGCCGCCGCCTCTGGAAAAACCGGGCGTGTTGCACCGGTCATGGGCCCCATGGCACTGCCGCTTTCTGAGCAAGACATGGACGATCTGTCCGCCTACTTCTCCGAGCAGCAGCGCACTCCCGTGGCCGTTCCCGATGACGTGGTGGAGAAAGGCCGCGCCCTCTACATGGGAGGGGATACCTCCCGCTCACTGGCGGCCTGCATCGCCTGCCACGGCCCCCGCGGTGAAGGGCTGGCACAGGCCAAATACCCCAACCTGACTGGCCAGCACCCAGCCTATATCAAGGCCCAACTGGAAGCCTTCCGCTCCGGCACCCGCGACAACGATCCGAACGGCATGATGCGCGACGTTGCCAGGAAGCTGACCGACGAAGACATCCAGGTGCTCTCACAATACGTGGTCGGCCTGCACTGATCGCATCCGATAAATAAGTGCGGGAGGCCAAGGCCTCCCGCTGCTGTTTTCAAGACGCCCGCAGCAAGGTACACGTCAGGGTCTGATACTCGCCAAAAGGAGAGTGTCCGGCCAGATGACGGCGCAGCATGTCGAGGGCGCAGAAGGCCAGGATGCGCTCGCGGCTCGGCCGATCGGGATGGCGCACCTGCACCAACTGCTCGAAGCGCTGCTCGCCATCTTGCAAGACCAGCGCCACCCCTTGCTCGCTCTCTTCGCCCACCAGCAGCGCCCACCGCCCCGGTTGGGGCGCCAGCGCCGCCAGATCGACCTCCAACGTCGCCTCGAAGCGGGCATGCAGGTGTGGATAGTCACGGCACATACGCTGCAAGGCGCCACCACTGGCACACTCCAACAGGTAAAGTGGCTCCCCTTTGAGGCCGCGCAGTATGTGCGCCCAAGGGGGCTCACTCCCCTCACCCACCAGCCAGGGGGTGATATGGGCAAGCAACTGCGCCTCGGCGAGCCCCATTACGCCGTCATCCACCTCGTGACCAATTAGCTTGAGCTCGATGAGCGGCATGCTGGAGCGATAACCGAGCACCACCCCTTGTGGCCACTCGAGCCGATCCAGCGCATCACTCAGGGTCGATTCGGGCACACCGAAGGTGTAGAAGCGGCGTAGCCGGGTATCCTGCCCCGCCGCCAGCTCCGGCAAGATCTGCTGCTGCACCATTTGCTTGAACTCAAACGGCACGCCCGGCGTGAAGTAGAGGCGGCAAGCACCGGCATCGACGCGAAAGCCGCAGGCGGTGCCAACCGGATTGTCGATAAGCCAGCTGCCGCGCGGCAGCCAGGCCTGCTTGGCATTGCTCTCGGCCATGACGCGGCCACGGCTGGCATAGCGGGCGCGGATGACCTCGAGCCACGCCTCACGCAGCTCAAGCGGGGCCGAAAAGGCCCGCGCTGCCGCCTCGGCGGTGAGATCGTCCGAGGTGGGGCCCAATCCACCGCACACCAGCACCACATCGCTGCGGGCCGCCGCTTCGGCCAGCACCTGGGTGATCGCCTCCAGATCATCGCCCACCGTATGACGGCGGCGCACCTGCCACCCTTGTTCAAGCAGCAGGGCCGACAACCAGGCCGCATTGGTGTCGACCACCAGGCCGGTGACGATCTCATCGCCCGTACTCACCAGTTCGATATGCATGAAAGACCTCAGCGTGGAAGATGTTCGACGTCACCCTGCCGGGTGGGTAATGAGAGGCTCGCAGATGGCCGACCACTACCCGCCCCTTTCTTGCTACTCCCCAGCATCACGCCGAGCCAGCGCCATGGATGGGTCGCTTCTGATGAGAAAACGGGGTGGGTCTTAGCCCAGAGCAAACAGGATGAGATGGTCAATCTGCTGGCGCTGAGCGAGCGCCACAACCAGCCATCCCCAGTCAGATTGGCCGTTATGCTAGACAAAGGGCAGGGCGAACTCAAAGGGATTGATGACACTCGCCTCAGTTTATTATAGATTTCTGGATGTCCAGACATATTTACCGATGCAGTACAGGGAGTAAGCATGCCCATCAAGATTCCGGATCAATTGCCCGCCGCCGCCGTGCTGGGGGAAGAGAACATCTTCGTCATGAGCGAGTCACGCGCCGTGACTCAGAACATCCGTCCGTTGCGGGTGCTCATCCTCAACCTGATGCCGAAGAAGATCGAAACCGAGATCCAGCTGCTGCGCATGCTCTCCAACACCCCGTTGCAGGTCGACGTGGATCTGCTGCGCATCGATGATCGGGATTCACGCAACACACCGCGCGCCCACCTCGAGAACTTCTACAACGACTTCGAGCAGGTGCGCAGCAATAACTATGACGGCATGATCATCACCGGGGCCCCGCTCGGTTTGGTGGAGTTCGAGGACGTGGTCTACTGGCAACGCATCGGCGAGATCATCCGCTGGTCCCACGAGCATGTCACCTCCACCCTGTTCCTCTGTTGGGCTGTGCAGGCCGCCCTCAAGGTGCTCTACGGCATGGATAAGCAGACCCACGGCGAGAAGCTCTCCGGCGTCTACCGCCATCAGCGCCTGGTGGATCACGAGCCGCTGCTGCGCGGCTTCGATGACGAGTTCGTCGCCCCCCACTCCCGTTATGCGGCCTTCGATGGGGATCTCATCCGCGCCCATACCGATTTGCAGATCTTCGCCGAATCCGAAGAGGCGGGGGTCTATCTGGCCGCCACCCGCGATGGTCGCCAAGTGTTTGTCACCGGCCACCCCGAATACGATGCACTGACGCTGGATCAGGAGTATCGCCGCGATCTCGACGCTGGTCTCGCGCCCAGCGTGCCAGTGAACTACTACCCGGACGACAACCCGGCCAACCCCCCGCGCGCCACCTGGCGCAGCCATGGTCACCTGCTGTTTAGCAACTGGCTCAACTACTACGTCTACCAGCTCACCAGCTATCGGCTCGAGGATATCGGCAAAGTCTTCACCTACGACCACAAGAACTGACCGGCGAGCGCCGGGCTGTTATGCTCGGCCCTCTCTTTTCAGGCCAGCAGGAGCCGATTCGTGATTGCATTGATTCAACGGGTGAGCGAGGCGAATGTCGTCGTCGAGGGGGAGGTCGTGGGGGCCATCAAGGGTGGCCTGCTGGTGCTGCTCGGGGTCGAGCAGGGCGACACCGAGACCCATGCCGACAAGCTGCTGCACAAGGTGCGCGGCTACCGCATCTTCAGTGACGAAGCGGGCAAGATGAACCTCAACGTGGAGCAGACGGGCGGCAGCTTGCTGGTGGTATCCCAGTTCACCCTGGCCGCCGACACTAAGAAGGGGATGCGCCCGAGCTTCTCAGGCGGAGCCCACCCGAGCGAGGCCGAGCGCCTCTACGACTACTTCGTCGAGCAAGCCCGCGCCGGTGGCCTGAACACCGAGACCGGCCGCTTCGCCGCCGACATGAAGGTCTCACTGGTCAACGACGGCCCGGTCACCTTCTGGCTTCAGGTGTAGTCGAGCATCAAGATCTGGTTGCAGTAACCGGGTACCGGCCACAGCCGCCCCGGTGCCAGCCACTGGCGGCACAGCTCGCGCACCCGCTCCAGCTCGAGGTGGGTTCGCGGCAACAGATTGATGATGAGCCGCCCCTCAAGGCGCGCCGCCAGCGCCTGATAGAGGGCGGGCTGGAACAGCAGTGGCGGATTGCCATCCTGGCTGAAGAGATCGAGCAGCACCAGATCGAAGCGCCCCTCCCCCTGCTGTAAAAACGCCAGCGCATCCCCATGGTGCAGTTGGGGCCGCTCCTCCCCCTGAAAGAAGTCGCGATAGAGCGCAATCACCTCACCGTCGAGATCGACACACTGCTGGGTGGCGCCTGGCCAGCGGGCCGCCAAGTGGCGGGTCATGTCGCCGCCCCCCAACCCCAGCTCGAGAATGCGCTGCGCGCGCTCCGGAAGGGCACGGCACAACATCTGTTGGTGCGGCAGACACAAGCGTGCCGGCTCACTCAGGCACTGCACCGACTGCACCACATCATCGATCTCGAGCCAGCGGTGGGTGGCATTTTGCTGCACACTCAGGCGGCGGCCACCATGTTGGGAGAGGTGCAGCAAGGTGTCGGCGTGGCGTCCTTCCAGATTGAAGTTCATGAGGTGGATGGGGCAAGATGGGGTGACACCAGTGTAACCCAAGGAATGACCCATGTACCGGGTGGTCACCCCAGAAACCGAGTCAGAACTCAACGCCTACTACCAGCTACGCTGGGAGCTGCTGCGCAAACCCTTCAACCTGCCCCTAGGCTCGGAACGCGACGAGTACGATTCGGTCGCACTGCACCGCATGATGCTCGACCCGGACGGGCGCCCCATCGCCGTCGGCCGGCTCTTTGTCGGGGGTGACGAGGCGCAGATCCGCTTCATGGGGCTGCTGCCCGAGTACCGCGGTCAGGGGCTCGGCGCCCGCATGGTCGAGGATCTCGAGGCGCTGGCCCGCAGCGAGAAGGTCAAACGGCTGGTGATGAACGCCCGTCAGGAGGCGGTGGAGTTCTACCGCAAGTGCGGCTTTCTCGAGGTGGGGGAAGGGCCGGTCTCGTTCGGCCGCATCCCGCACCGTCAGATGATCAAGTCGCTCGCCCCGCTGCAAACCATCCAGTACCGCCCCGAGTGGTGCCAGGATCTGGCCACCCGCTGGTCACGCGGCATTCCCATCAGCGAGAAGATGGGGATGCAGATCACCCACTACGACGGCCACTCCTTCCACCTTGGCGCTAACTTGGCCGCCAACCTCAACGTGCACGACACCATGTTCGCCGGCAGCATCTACAGCCAGTGCGTGCTGGCCGGCTGGGGCCTTATCTGGCTGCAACTCAAGGAGTTAGGGCTGCTCGGCGACACGGTACTGGCCGAGGGCAGCATTCGCTACTACCGGCCGGTTAAGGCCTCGCCGGAGGCGCGGGTCGCCCGCGAAGGGATGCCAGCCGCCCTGCTGCCCCTGCGCAACAACGAGTCGGCCCGCTTCCAGCTGTCGGTGCAGCTCTACAGCGGCGGCAAGCTGGCCGCCGAGTTCACCGGCAAGTACGTGGTGCAGCCCCCGAAGAAACGCTAAGGCCGCATCCTGCTCATGAAAGAGGCGCCCTTGGGCGCTTCTTTGCATTCACGGAGCCGGCGTCTGCCGCAGCCGGCTGGTACGCCCCTGAGCCGGATAGCCCACGTCCAGCACCTGCCAGTCGCACTCGCTCCCCTCGCTCGGGAAGCGCCAATCCAGGGAGGGCGCGCTCAGCGGCCCGCGCCACAACCCGGTCAGCTCGCTGCACCCCTTGCTGTCGAGCACGCCGAGATCGAGCGCCCACTCCTCCTTGACTAGGTTCACCCCGCCACGGGCGGCAATGAGGTGGGTGATGGTGCTGGCCGCGGCCCCCTCCAGCGTCAGCATCCCCTCTTTCGCCTCTCCCTTGAGGGCAAGGCGGTAGAAGGGGGTGTCTCCCCCCTGCATCGCCTGCCACAGATCGCCGGCATCGAGGCTCGGCGGCCGCGCCGCGGCAAACCACGCGTCGAGCAGCGGATCTATCTTGATCCCGTCCCAGAACGGCTCTGTCAACGTCAGGGCAAACGGGCCGGTGAGGGTCTCGCGCCAGCGGCTGCTGTCCGGTGTGCCGAGGGTGGCGGTCAGATCCCCCTTGCCGACCAGCGAGACCGGGGCGTGCAGGATCTTGCCCCACTGGGCCAGATCGAGCCCGCTCGCCGCCAGGGTGATGGCCCCAGCCTGCCCGGCCACGACGCCCCAACTGCCGGAGAGCGTGAGCTGCCCATCATCGGGCAGCCGGCTCTCTAGGTTGCGTAGCTGCCACTGCTCGGGGGAAAGCTCGAGCAGCAGCTCCCCCTTGCGGCTGGAGAGGCCATCCCACACCAGCTCCTCCCAGTGGCTCTCGAGGCGAGCGCGGCCGATGAGGGGCGCTACCTCGCGCCCCTTGAGGCTGACGTCGTTGAGATAGAGCTGCCAGTTCATCAGCGAAAGCGGAATGGCGTCATCAAATGAGAGCACCCGCATCTTGTCGAGTGCCACCCGGCGTACGTCGAGGCGAGCCGGCTGCCACCCCTGCCAGCTCTGCCACCACCCCTCGGGCAGGGAGAGCTCCATGCCGCTCAGGGAGAGATCCTTGACCGTCCACTCGCTGCGGGCGGGGGCCAAGCTCAGCTCCAGATTGAAGTGGCCGTCATAGGCGCTGCCCTTGAGCTCGGCATCGATGCGATCCGGGTACATGGCCAGATCCGTGTCGATCCCCTCGAGCTGAAACAGGCCGCGACCGATCTCACCGAGGCGGCCATGCACAAAACCGGTCGGGGCCTGCCCCTGATGCCACGCTATCCCCCCTAGGCTGACATTGATGTCGTTGAAGGCCAGCTCTTGGCTCAGGGCGTTGAGGCTCACTTGGGCTAGCTCACCATGGCTGAGGGTGACCTGTCGCAGGGGGAATTCAAGGCGCTGGATGTCGCCCAGCTCGATGTTCATGCCGGTGCCCTTGAAGCGGTCGAGCTGCAAGCTGCGCTCGCCCCAATCGAGCACCATGTCGGTCTCGACCTGGCCATCGAACGCGTTGGCCACCAGCCGCTCGACCGACAGCTTCTGCCCCTCCAATCGCCCATTGAGGCTGAGGCGCGACAGGGTCAACCAGGGGGTCTCGAGGGCATTGATGTTGAGGGTCAGGTTGGCTTGGGGCGGGCGCACTGGGTCGATCAACTGCCAGTCACGGATGCCGGCCGACAGGCCCATCACCTTGCCGAGCGGGCCGGTCAGTGAGAGGCGATCGATGCGCCCGTCCGCCACGCTGAGGCGCTGGATCGGCAGGCTCGGCAACCCCTGTGGCAGCGGCAGGGTGACCCGGGGGCGAATGAGGTCGAGGTGGGCCAGCCGCACGTCGCGCTCCAGCCAATCGACCGATTCCACCTCTACATAGAGCTTCTCGAGGGTCAGCGACTCCCCCACCTGCACCTGCTCGGCGAGCAGGGTGTAGGGGTGCAGCGGGTTGAACATCAGCTTGCCGATGGAGACAGGCACCCCGCTCTGGGCCGACAGCCAGCGGGCCAGCGGCTCCTTGGCGCGATCGGCATCGAACAGTCCGAGGGCGACCCAGACCAGTAGCAGCAGGAAGGCAAGAGTGTATAAGAGGGCGCGTAGCCAGGAATTCATCGATGCCTTCCTCCTCGAGTCAGACGGTGGAGTAGTGTTCCCGCAGCCCCAGCCAGCGGCGGATCAGCGGGTCGACATGAGCGGGGTGCTGATCCATCAGGTAGCGCGCCAGCTTCTGCACCTGGGGGATGAGCGGCTGGTCACGCACCAGATCGGCGATCTTGAGATCGGCCAACCCGGTCTGGCGGGTGCCGAGCAGCTCGCCGGGGCCGCGCAGCTCGAGATCGCGCTGGGCGATGACGAAGCCGTCGTTGGTTTCACGCAGCACCCCGAGCCGGCTCTGGGCCGTCTTGGAGAGGGGGGCGTGGTAGAGCAGCACACAGTGGGAGGCGACCGCCCCCCGCCCGACCCGGCCGCGAAGCTGGTGCAACTGGGCCAGCCCCAGCCGCTCCGGGTTTTCGATGATCATCAGGCTGGCGTTGGGCACGTCCACCCCCACCTCGATGACGGTGGTGGCCACCAGCAGTTGCAGTATGCCGGCCTTGAACTCCTCCATCACCCGCTGCTTCTCGATCGGCCGCATCCGGCCGTGCACCAGCCCGATGTGTAGCCCCGGCAACAGCCGTTGCAACTCGGTTGCCGTCTCTTCAGCGGCCTGGCACTCGAGCACCTCGGACTCCTCGATCAGGGTGCAGACCCAGTAGGCCTGCTTGCCCTCGGTGCAGGCCAGCCGCACCCGCTCGATCACATCCTGACGGCGGCTGTCAGGCACCGCAACCGTGGTGACGGGGGTACGCCCGGGGGGCAGCTCGTCGATGATCGAGGTATCGAGATCGGCATAGGCGGTCATGGCCAGAGTACGCGGGATCGGGGTAGCGGTCATGATGAGCTGGTGCGGATGCACCCCATCGCGCTCCCCTTTCTCGCGCAGGGCCAAACGCTGGTGCACCCCGAAGCGGTGCTGTTCGTCGATGATGACCAGCCCGAGGCGATGGAAGTTGACCTGCTCCTGAAAGATGGCGTGGGTGCCCACCACCATGGCGGCGGAGCCGTCGGCAATCGCCTTGAGCGCCTCTTCACGCGCCTTGCCCTTCTGCTTGCCGGCCAGCCAGCCCACCTGGATGCCAAGGGGCGCCAGCCAGCGGCCGAAGTTGACGGCGTGCTGCTCGGCCAGCAGCTCGGTCGGTGCCATCAGCCCCACCTGATAGCCATTGCCGATCGCCTGCAAGGCCGCCATGGCGGCCACCAGCGTCTTGCCCGAGCCCACGTCCCCCTGCACCAACCGCATCATGGGGTGGCTGCGTTGCAGATCGCGGCTTATCTCCTGCACTACCCTGTGCTGGGCACCGGTCGGCGCGAAGGGGAGCGAGGCGAGCAACGCGTCCACCAACGCAGGGGCCGGCGCCAGGGGTACCGAGGCCTGGGTCTGGGCCTGCTCGCGCACCTTGAGCATCGACAGGTTGTGAGCCAGCAGCTCCTCCATCACCAGCCGGGACTGGGCCGGATGGCGGCCGCTCTCGAGCTGATCGAGGGCCACGTCGGGCGGGGGGCGATGCAGCAGGCGCAGCGCCTGGGCCAGCGAGACCTGAGTCGGGTAGAGACCGGGAGGCAGCAGCTCCTCCACCCCGTGCTCGGCCAGCAGTAGCAGCGCCTGATCGGTGAGGCCGCGCAGGGTGAGCTGGCGCAGCCCCTCTGTGGTGGGATAGACGGGGGTGAGGGCCTCTTCGGTCTGGCCGGCCTGCTCCTCCCCCAGCAGCTTGTACTCGGGGTGGATGATCTCAAGGCCGAACTTGCCGGGGCGGATCTCGCCGAAGCAACGGATCAGGCGCCCGGCGGTGAGGCTGTTTTTCTGGGCGGCAGTGAAGTTGAAAAAACGCAGCGTGATGGTGCCACTGCCGTCGCTGACGCGGCACACCAGCATCCGCTTGCGCCCCATCACCAACTGGTTGTCCTGGATCTCCCCTTCCACCGCACAGGTGGTGCCGGGCAGCAGATCGCCGATGGGCCACACCTTGGTGCGATCCTCATAGCGGTGCGGCAGGTGAAACAGCAGGTCCTGGACCGTGGCCAGACCCAGCCGCTCCAGTTTCTCCTGCATCTTGCCGCCCACGCCCTTCAGGCTGTCCAGCGGGATTTTATCCAATTTCATCAACCAGATGCCCGACAGTACTGTAAATACGTCCAGATAATAACAAAGGCCTCCCGAAAACGGGAGGCCTTTGGGACAGGGCTTAGGTCAGCGCTGCGTCAGATGATGCGCTTGAGCAGCAGGTGGGCCTTCACCCTGTGGATACGGGCCATCAGGCGACGCACCTGTTCCGGATAGTCGCTGATCTGCTCCACCTGGCTGAAACTGGCCACCCGTTTGGTGTGCTGCAAAATGCATTCGCGTTCACGTTCAAAACGCTCGGACAGCAGATGCTGGGCATCTTTGAGCAGCAGCCCGTTCTCCAGATCCAGTGACCAGGCGCGCGGATTGAGGTTGTTGCCAGTCAGCAGCACCCACTCGCCACCATCGACGAAGATCCCCTTGAGGTGATAGGAGTGGCGCTCATGGCGCCACAGCATCAGGTTGAGCAGACCGCTGTCGATGTGATGCTGGTTGCGCTGGGCAAACTTGCGCAGGTTGGCCTCATACAGATAAGGCAGCCCGCCGATGGTGGAGAACTTCTCCTCGGGCGGGATGTAGAAGTCGTTGGCGGTCTTGTCGCCCACCACGATCGTCACCTTGCGGCCATGGCGCAACAGCCCCTCGATATCGCGGGCCAGCTCCTTGGGCAGGTTGAAATAGGGGGTGCAGATGAAGATCTCGCGCTCGCAGCTGCGCACCAGATTGCGGATCATCCGGTTGAGCTGGTTGTTGCGCTTGCCAAGCCCCACCAGCGGGGTAACGGCAAACTCATGCTCCAGCGGCAGGCTGGAGTTGAAGTAGTAATGGCTGCGCGCCAGCTGCCCCTTGAAGCGGCGGATGCTCCCCTTGAGCTGCTTGGCGGTCGGGATCGCCGGCTTGTCGAGCCGCTGCACCGCATCGCTGGCGAGGAAGTAGTCATCCACGTAACGCACCATGGCGGTAGCCAGTTCCTGGCTCTCGATCTGGTGGTAGCGATCGTAGCGGTAACGCTCCTGCTGATAGAGGTAGACGTCGTTGAGG
The DNA here is from genome assembly GCF_014892695.1 of Aeromonas simiae. Taxonomy (NCBI): domain Bacteria; kingdom Pseudomonadati; phylum Pseudomonadota; class Gammaproteobacteria; order Aeromonadales; family Aeromonadaceae; genus Aeromonas; species Aeromonas simiae. The sequence goes on along the minus strand of NZ_CP040449.1, from coordinate 141,818 downwards.
CTGGCCCCCGAATAGAGCACGGTATCGTCGAACACGAAGCCCTTGAGGTGCAGCACCCCGAGCAGTTCGCGTCCCTTGACCGGCACGCCATAGATCTCGATGTGCTCCGCGTGTTCGGCAGCCCTGGCCTGGTAAAGCTGGTGGTTTCCCCCCTGCTTGCCCTTGCCAATAAGCCCGCGCTGGGCACGGTGGAAGTCGACAAACACCTTGATGTCGAGGTCGGGATTACGCGCCTTGGCGGCGTAGAGGGCATCGAGGATCTCGCGGCCTGCTTCGTCATCTTGCAGGTAGAGGGCCACCAGATAGATGCGCTGGCGCGCCGTGGCGATGAGATCGAGGATGCGCGGCTTGAAATCTTTGGCGCTGTAGAGCACGTCAAAATGATCGGCGCCCACGGCGATCTTGGGCAAGCGATCGAGCTGCTGTCGATAATGTGCCGGTAAATGCATAGAGAAACCTGAAATCACTGCGTTACGCGTTCCACTCGAAGCGGGGAATGGGCAATTCTAGCAACCTGCGCCGGCAGGCCCAAGCAGGAATCATCACAAAAGTGGCAAATACGCAAAGGCCCCGCTGCTGGCGGGGCCTTTGCTTCGTCAGATCCTAGCCGTCTCTTACAGGAAGCTGTAGATGATCATGGCCATGATACCGCCGGTGGTACCGATGATGGTCTCCATCACGGTCCAGGTCTGCAGGGTCTGTTTCTCCGTCAGGCCAAGGTAGCGGTTAGCCAGCCAGAAACCGGAGTCGTTGACGTGAGAGAGCACGATGGCACCCCCACCGATGGCCACGGTGACGGCGGCCAACTGGGCGCCGTTCAGGCCAAGCGGCTCGAGCATCGGCAGCACCAGACCACAGGCGGTCAGCATGGCCACGGTGGCAGAGCCCTGGATCACGCGCACCGCTGCCGCCAGGATGAAGGCCAGCGCCACCACCGGCAGGCCGGAGTCGGCCAGCATGTTGCCAAGGGCCGAGCCGACACCGGAGTCCACCAGCACCTGCTTGAACACGCCACCAGCACCAGTCACCAGGATGATGACGCCAGCAGGCTGAATGGCACTGCCACAGACGTTCATCACCTCATCACGGGAGAGGCCACGACGAATGCCGAGCAAGTAGAACGCGGCCAAGCAGGCCACCAGGATGGCGGTGAAAGGGTGACCGATGAACTCGAGCCAGTTGTGCAGGGTCGAACCGGCTTCAACAAAGCGGCTCACAATGGTCTTGAGGCCAATCAGCAGCAGCGGCAGGCCGATGAGCCCCATGGCCAGCCCGAAAGAGGGCAGGTTGTCGCCGTGGTCATGAATGCTGTTCTGGGCATCTTCCGGCAGCGGCACATCCACAATTTTGCTGATGAAAGAGCTGAAAAGGGGGCCCGCCAGGATCAGGGCTGGCACAGAGGCAATCAGACCGAACAGGATCATGTAGCCAAAGTCAGCCCCCAGTTGCGAAGCAACCAAGATCGGGCCCGGCGCCGGGATGAGGAACGCCTGACAGGTAGCGATACCGGCCAGCAGCGCGATACCAATCTTGACAACGGTACCGCCACCGCGACGAACAATGGCGAAGGCCACGCCGATCAGCAGTACCACGGCCACGTCGAAAAAGAGCGGGAGCGCACAGACGAAACCGGTCAACGCCATGGCCCAGCTCGCGCGGTGGGCGCCGAACTTGCCAAGCAGGGTCTGGGCCACCCGATCGAGGGCACCGGTGACTTCCATCACCTTGCCGAACATGGCGCCAAGGGCCACCACCACGGCGACGAAGCCGAGAGTGCCACCCATCCCCTTCTGGATGGTGTTGGCAATGTCGGCAGGGTTCATGCCGGCGGCAAGGCCCGCCACCATGGAGACCAGGATGAGCGAGACGACCGCGTGCAGGCGCGCCTTCATCACCAAGAACAGCAGCAGCACGATGGAGCCGGCCGCCGTCATGATCAGAGACATATCGGACATTGAATTGCGTTCCTTATACCAGGTTATTGGCCATGATAGCCGTCAGCTACTCTGAGTCCCTACCGGTTCGATCCGGGAAGGCCAGCCTGTAGAGGAGGGACGGTCATGAGCGATGTCACTCTGTGGGAGACTTCACACTTCTAACTGTTACCGGTAACATGTTACCGGTAACGTGATAAGTTAGAACCCATTCAACTGATGTTTTTTTTAAAATTGAGATAGAGGTCAAACAATGGCGGGAAAGAGCATTATCGTGATGGGTGTCTCCGGTAGCGGTAAATCTTCTGTAGGAGAGAAAATTGCCCAGATGATCGGCGCCAAGTTTATTGACGGAGACGACCTGCACCCGCGTGCCAATATCCAGAAGATGGCCGGCGGCAACCCGCTCAACGATGAGGACCGCGCCCCCTGGCTCGAACGCATCCGCGATGCCGCCTACAGCCTCGAGCACAAGAACGAAGTCGGGGTCATCGTCTGCTCCGCCCTCAAGCGCCAGTACCGTGACCAGATCCGTGACGGCAACAGCACGGTGCGTTTCCTGTTTCTCGATGGCGACTACGATCTCATTCTCGAACGCATGAAGGCCCGCAAGGGGCACTTCATGAAGGAATCCATGCTGAAGAGCCAGTTTGACACCCTGGAACGACCGGAAGGCGAAGTCGGGGTCATTCGTATCGATATCGACTGCTGCTTCGATGAAGTGGTAGAACGAGCCGTTCACGCCCTGGAGGCCCACTCATGATCCATCCCATCATTGCGCAGGTGACTGCGCGTATCCGCGAACGTAGCCAGGCCCGCCGCGCGGCCTATCTTGCCCGTGTCGAGCAGATGGCTGCCGCCGGCAAGACCCGCGCCGCTCTGGCCTGTGGCAACCTGGCCCACGCCGTCGCCGCCTGTGGCAACGACGAGAAGGGGCGCATCCTCGACATGACCCGCGCCAACGTCGGTATCGTCACCGCCTACAACGACATGCTGAGCGCCCACCAGCCTTACCAAGGCTACCCGGACATCATCAAGGCGGCGCTGGCCGAGCTGGGCCACAGCGCCCAGGTAGCCGGCGGCGTGCCGGCCATGTGTGACGGCGTGACCCAGGGCCAGCCGGGGATGGACATGTCGCTGTTCTCGCGTGATCTCATCGCCCAGGCCACCGCCCTCTCGCTCTCCCACAATACCTTCGACGCCACCCTGCTGCTCGGCGTGTGCGACAAGATAGCCCCGGGCCAGCTGATGGGGGCCCTCTCCCACGGCCACCTGCCGACCGCCTTCGTGCCGGCCGGCCCGATGGCCAGCGGTATCAGCAACGACGAGAAGGTGAAGGTTCGCCAGCAGTACGCCGCCGGCGAAGTAGGCCGTGACGCCCTGTTGCAGATGGAGTGCGGCGCCTACCACGCGCCCGGCACCTGCACCTTCTACGGCACCGCCAACACCAACCAACTGGTGTTCGAGGCGATGGGCCTGATGCTGCCGGGTTCGGCCTTCGTCCATCCCCACAGCGAACTGCGCCATGCGCTTACCCGTGAAGCCGCCCAGCGCATCAGCGCCATGGTGGGGGGCTCCAGCCAGTTCCGCCCGCTGGCCGAAGTGCTCGACGAGCGCAGCCTGGTCAACGGTCTGGTGGCCCTGCTCGCCTCCGGCGGCAGCACCAACCACAGCATCCACATGGTGGCCATCGCCCGTCAGGCCGGCCTCATCATGACCTGGGATGATCTCAGCGATCTCTCTGACGTGGTGCCGCTGCTGGTACGCATGTACCCGAACGGCCCGGCCGATGTGAACGCCTTTGAAGAGGCCGGCTCCGTACCGGGCCTGCTGCGTCGTCTGGCCGAGCAGAAGCTGCTGCACATGGACGCCACCCCGGTGTTCGGCACCATGGCCGACTACCTCAAGCGTCCGCATCTGGAAAACGGCAAGCTGGTCTGGGAAACCGTCGGCGAAAGCAGCAACCCGGAAGTCCTGGCCCTCTCTGGCGCCCAGTTCCAGGTCAGCGGTGGTACCAAGGTGCTTGAAGGCAACCTGGGTCGCGCCGTGATCAAGGTCTCCGCCGTGGCTCCTGAATACCGTCTGGTCGAGGCCCCGGCCCGGGTCTTCTCCTCCCAGCACGCGGTCGAAGCCGCCTATAAGGCGGGTGAGCTGAATCAGGACGCCATCATCGTCGTGCGTCACAACGGCCCTGCCGCCAACGGCATGCCCGAGCTGCACAAGCTGATGCCGGTGCTCGGCAACCTGCAAAAGGCCGGTCACAAGGTGGCGCTGGTCACCGACGGCCGCCTCTCCGGCGCTTCGGGCAAGATCCCGGCCGCCATCCACGTTACCCCGGAAGCCCTGCATGGCGGCGCCATCGGCCTGCTGCGCGACGGCGACCTGCTGCGTCTGGATGCGGATCAGGGTAGCTTGATGTGCTTGAGCGATCTGACTGGCCGCGAGCCGGCGGCCATCGATCTCCGCGCCGAGCAGGAAGGCTGGGGTCGTGAACTGTTTGGCGTGATGCGTCGCGCCGTGTCCAGCGCCGAATGTGGCGCCACCATCTTCGAGTAAGCCGCCATTAGGCAGCAATAAGGAAACCACCATGAAAAACTGGAAAGTCTCCCCCGCCGAGGTGTTCGCCGCCTCCCCCGTCGTGCCCGTCATGGTCATCTCCGATCTGGAGCAGGCCATCCCGATGGCTCAGGCCCTGCTGGCTGGCGGCATCTCGGTCTTCGAGATCACCCTGCGTACCCCGGTAGCCCTGGCCGCCATCGAGCGCATCGCCAAGGCGATGCCTGAAGCCATGGTCGGTGCTGGCACCGTCATCAATGCCGAGCAATACGACGCCGCCGTTGCCGCCGGTGCCCGCTTCGTCATCTCTCCGGGTATGACTCCGGCACTGCTGGCCCACGCCGCCAAGGGGACGGTTCCGCTCATCCCCGGTCTGGCCACTGCCTCCGAAGTGATGCAGGCGCTGGAAGCCGGTTACGATCACATCAAGTTCTTCCCGGCCGAAGCCAACGGCGGCACCAAGGCGCTGGCCGCCATCACTGCGCCGCTCTCCCAGGTGCGGGTCTGCCCCACCGGCGGTATTGGTCCGAAGAATGTGGCCGACTACCTGGCCCTCAAGTGCGTCGCCACCGTAGGCGGCTCTTGGATGCTGCCGGCCGATGCCATCAAGGCCGGTAACTGGGACGAGGTGACCCGTCTCTCCCGCGAGGCCGTCGCCCTGACTCAGCGCTGATCGCCGCTGCACCAATGCCAACAGGCCACCCTCTGGGTGGCCTGTTTTTTTATGTGAGCGCCCTTTCGCCGAGGCTCTCCCCTTCAAACAGGGTGAAGCCGATGTCATGTATTTGCCGCGTCACCGTTTGTCCGGCCAGGCGGGCCAACAGCAGGGTCGCCGCCTCACAGCCAATGGCCTCGCGCGGAGTGACGATGCTGGCCAGTTGTGGCGAGATGGCTCGCCCTATGTTGAGGGCGTTGACCCCGGCCACCGCGATCTGCTGGGGCACAGGTATGCCGCGCGCCTGGGCCCTCAGTATCACCCCCACCGCCATGTCATCGTTGGTGCAGAACAGGCCGTTGAGATCCGGCCAGCGCGCCAGCGCCTGATCGAGCAGATCGCCCCCCAGGGTGAAGGTGGAGGCATCGCCGGTCAGCAGGTGACGCCCCTCCAGCCCGGCCGCCTGCATCGCATCGTAATACCCCTCCATCCGCAACCGGGTACGCACGTCCAGCCGCGCCCCCAGATAGACACTGCGCGTGCGCCCACGCGCCAGCATGGCCTCGGTCATGGCGCGAGCGGCAGCCCGGTGATCCATCCCCACCACCATGTCGATGGGCTCCTCGGGAAAGTCCATGATCTCCACCACCGGAATGCCGGCGGTGGCGATCATCTTGCGGGTGCGCTCGGTGTGCTGGCTGTCAGAGAGGATCAAGCCATCGACGTGGTAGGAGAGCAGGGAAGCCACCTGCTCCTCTTCACGAGCCGGATCATACCCATAGTGGGCCAGCAGGGTCTGGTAGCCGGCAGGGCGGGTCACCGACTCGATGCCGCGCACCACTGCTGAGAAGACCTGGTTGGAAAGCGAAGGGATCAGGATGCCGATGGCTCGACTGGTGGCGTTGGAGAGGATGTCGGGCGCCCGGTTCGGGATGTAACCGAGCGCCTCGACCGCCTCGGCGATCCGCTCACGAGTACCCTCGGCCACCGCGTCCGGATCGCGCAGATAACGGCTGACCGTCATCTTGGTCACGCCAACCCGATCGGCGATGTCCTGAAGCGTCGGGCGGCGTTTGCGAGTGTCGTTCATGGGGGATCCTGCGGGGAATGTTACCTGTAACATACCCGTTTTACCCTCCCAAGTCAGCCGTCAGATGGGCGCCTTGTCGCGGTTAGTGGCCGCAATGTGATGGATGGCGAGATCGGCACCGATGAACTCCTCCTCCTCGCTCAATCGCAACCCCACCAGCCACTTCATCATGCCATACACCAGCAGGCCGCCGAGCAGGGCCACGACGATGCCGAGCAGGGTGCCCAGCACTTGGCTCATCAGGCTCACCCCACCCATCCCCCCGAGATAGGTGTGGCCGAAGAGGCCAGCGGCGATGCCGCCCCAGGCGCCGCACAGGCCGTGCAGCGGCCACACGCCGAGCACGTCGTCGAGCTGCGGCAGGCGACGCTGCAACCAGGTGAAGGCCCCGATGAAGATGGCACCGGCCACTCCGCCCACCAGCAGGGCACTGATGGGATGCATCAGATCGGAACCGGCGCACACCGCCACCAACCCCGCCAGCGGGCCGTTGTGGATGAAGCCGGGGTCATTACGGCCAAGCAGCATGGCCACCAGGGTCCCCCCCACCATGGCCATCAGTGAGTTAAGCGCCACCAGACCGCTGATGCTGCCGAGCTTCTGAGCCGACATGACGTTGAAACCGAACCAGCCGACGGTGAGGATCCAGGCGCCCAGGGCCAGCATCGGAATGTTGGAGGGGGCAAAACCCACCGCATGGCCGCCACGGATGCGTCCCTTACGCATGCCAAGCAGCGCCACCGCCACCAGAGCAATCCAGCCGCCGATCGCATGCACCACGACGGAGCCGGCGAAGTCGTGAAAAGGGGCACCGAAGTGGTGCTCAAGCCAGCGCTGTACCCCGTAGTTGCCGTTCCAGGCGATCCCTTCAAACAGGGGATAGACCAGCCCCACCGTCAGGCCGGAGCAGAGCAGCATGGGGTAGAAGCGCGCCCGCTCGGCGATACCGCCGCTGATGATGGCCGGGATGGCGGCGGCAAAGGTGAGCAGGAAGAAGAATTTGACCAACTGATAACCCTGCCCCGCCGACAGGGTCGGGGCATCAACCAAGAAGGTGTGACCGTAGGCAATCCAGTAGCCGAAGAAGAAATAGGCCAGAGTCGAGATGCCAAAATCGGTGATGATCTTGACCAGGGCGTTGACCTGATTCTTGCTGCGTACTGTGCCTAGCTCCAGAAAGGCAAAGCCGGAATGCATGGCGAGCACCATGATGGCGCCGCCGAGCACAAACAGGGTGTCCGCGCTCTGGGTGAGCATGGCGATTGCGTTGGTGTCCTGCACTGTGTGTCTCCATCCTGAATCGTTGTTATGTGCCGCGCGGGGCGCGGTGAACTGCAGGGGGGTCACAGAGCAGGAGTCGTGCCAGCAAAAAGGGCCCGATTTGCGGGCCCTTGATACGTGCAACGAGTCATGATGGGGCGCCAGTTTTGTGCGTGGCACCAGAAAGGGGCAATCAGCCGCCGCGGCCCAGCCAGCGGGTGGGGTTGATGGCTTCCCCTTGATAGCGGATTTCGAAGTAGAGGCCGGTCTGCTCCTGACCGCCGCTATTGCCGACCAACGCCACCGGCTCCCCCTGCTCCACCTGCTGGCCGACCTGGCGCAGCAGCGACTGGTTGTGGCCGTAGAGGCTCATGTAGCCCTTGCCGTGATCGACCACCAGCAACATGCCGAAGCCATCGAGCCAGTCGGCGTAGACCACCTTGCCGGGGGCGACTGCTTTGACTTGGGAGCCTTCGGGCGCCCCTATCAGGGTGCCCTTCCATTTCAGCTCGGCAGTACGGCGCGAGCCGTAGGCGATGAGGATCGGCCCCTGCACCGGCCAGCGCAGGGCCCGGCTGGTGCTTAAGCCTGAGCTGTAGCGCCGGGTCTGCGCCTCGGCTTGGGCCAGCTCTTGTTGCTGGCGGCGGGCGAGCTGACGGTCTTCCTCTCGCTTGGCCTTCTCGGCCTGCTTGCGCAGCCGCTCCTGCTCCGCCTTGAGTTTGGCGATGCGCTGGCGCTCGCGCCGCTCGGCCTCTTCCTGTTGCTTGCGCAGCGCCTCGAGACGCGCCTTGAGCTTCTGCTCCGACTTGACCAGCTGATTTAGCTTGGCTTCGTCGCTTTGCACGTCTTTTTGCAATTCACGCCGGGTCTTCTCACGCGCCTGCTGACTGGCCAGCAGGCTCTGGTGTTGCTGCTTCTGATCGTCCAGCAGTGCCTGTTGGCGAGCCAGCGTCTGCTCACTCGCCTGCTGGTTGGCGGTAATTTTCTGCTGGGTGGCGCGCAAAGACTCGATGGCCTCGATGCGGGCCTTGTTCAGATAGTCGTAGAAATCGAGGGTGCGGCTGAGGCGGTTGGGGTCCTGCTGATTGAGCAGCACCTTGAGGTAATCGTGTTCGCCGGAGCGAAAAGCGCTCTCGGCCTGTTTGGCTAGCAGGGCCTTCTGCTTAGTGGCCTGGGACTCCAGCTCCACCTTCTCCTTGGCCAGCTCCTGGATGCGCGCCTCGCTCTGTTTGAGCTGATTGCGCGTCTCATCGAGTTTGGCGGCGGCACTCGACACCACCATCTCGTCCTGCTTGAGCTGGGCGGCGAGCTTGGCCAGCTCCTGCTTGCCGAGTCTGACGGTCTGCTGCTGCGCCTTGATCTGCCCCTGTACTTTCCCCAGCTCACTACTGGGAGCGGCACTGGCAGACAGGCAATAAAACAGCGCGCCGGCCAGAAGGCCGACGCGATGTAACTGTTTTGAAATCAAGACACGTCCCCGCATGGGGAGGAATTATTTCAAAATCATCAGGGGCTTGCCAGTCATTTCCGGCGGCACAGGCAGACCCATCAGAGTCAGCATGGTGGGGGCCAGATCGGACAGTTTGCCACCTTCGAGCGCCTCGGCCTTGCGACCGAAGTAGATGAGCGGTACCGGCAGGTTGGTGTGCGCGGTGTGCGCCTGACCTGTGGTCTCATCCATCATCTTCTCGGCGTTGCCGTGGTCGGCGGTGATGAGGCACTCGCCACCCACTTCAGCCAGGGCCTCGGTGACGCGACCGATGCAGTGGTCAACGGCTTCACAGGCCTTGACGGCGGCGTCGAACACACCGGTGTGGCCAACCATGTCGCCATTCGGGTAGTTACAGATGATGGTGTCGTACTTGCCGCTCTTGATGGCCGCCACCAGCTTGTCGGTCAGCTCTTCGGAGCTCATCTCCGGCTGCAAGTCATAAGTTGCAACCTTGGGACTGGCCACGATTTCGCGGTCTTCGCCGGTGAAGCAGGCCTCTTCGCCACCGTTGAAGAAGAAGGTGACGTGAGCGTACTTCTCGGTCTCAGAGATGCGCAGCTGGGTCTTGCCCTGCTTGGCCAGCCACTCACCCAGGGTGTTGACCAGGGCGGTCGGCGGGTAGGCACAGGCAGTTTTGATGTCGGCCGCATACTCGGTCAGCATCACGAAGTTCAGCGCCGGGGTGGCGGCACGGGCAAACCCGGTGAAGTCGCTATCAACGAAGGCACGGGTGATTTCACGGGCACGGTCGGCACGGAAGTTCATGAAGATGAGGGCATCGCCATCTTCCATCGGTGCGGCGTCGCCGATGCGAGTGGCCTTGACGAACTCGTCGTTCTCGTCGCGGGCATAGGCGGCAGCCAGCGCTTCGGTCGCAGAGGCGGCAGTGAATTCGCCCTTGCCCTGAGTCATCAGGTCATAGGCCTGCTGCACGCGATCCCAGCGGTTGTCGCGATCCATGGCGTAGTAACGGCCGATCATGGAGGCGAAACGACCCTTGCCGAGTTCGGCAAACTTGGCGTCGAACAGCTCGATGGAAGATTGGGCAGAGCGCGGCGGTACGTCACGGCCGTCGAGGAAGGCGTGGAAGTAGATCTTCTCGGCGCCACGCTTGGCGGCCATCTCGATCATGCCGAGGATGTGCTCTTCGTGGCTGTGAACGCCACCCGGGGACATCAGGCCCATGATGTGCACGGCCTTGCCCTTGGTCACGGCGGCGTCGACGGCCTTAGCCAGCTCGACGTTGTCGAAGAAGGTGCCTTCTTGGATGTCTTTGGAGATGCGGGTCAGCTCCTGATAGACGACACGACCGGCACCGATGTTGGTGTGACCCACTTCGGAGTTACCCATCTGGCCATCGGGCAGGCCAACGTCCAGGCCGGAGCCGGAGATGAGGGTGCTGGTGTAATCACGGGCGAGACGATCCAGGTTCGGGGTCTTGGCGGCAGCAACGGCGTTATACGCGGTTTTATCGCTATAGCCCCAACCGTCCATGATGATCAGAACCAGAGGTTTTTTGGCTGTTGACATAAAGCTATGTCCTCTCGGATTGGAATGAAATGCAGGAAGCTGAACTGGCCGTAATATTACTACATCTGCCGAAATAGTCACCTGATCTGCCGCCAGGACACTCCCCTCCGATGCGAGCTGGCTCTCGCTTTGCCCCACGGATGGCTGATATTCACAGCGCCCCCATGTATACTCGAGCCCTTGTCCCGGATTTGGATTGTAGGAAGGATGCAAGAGTATCTTGATTTCGCGGCCAACAACCCGCTGCTGACCGCAGCCTGGTTTGGCCTGGCTGGCACGCTGATCTACACCACCATGCGCGCCCGCTTCTCTCCCATAAAAGCAGTCAATAACCATGCAGCAACCATGCTGATCAACCGCGAGAACGCCGTCGTGGTCGACATCCGGACCATCGATGAATTCGGTCGTGGCCATCTAGCCGGTGCGCACAACCTCATCATGAGCCAAATCCAGGAGAACAACCTGGGCCAGGTTGAAAAGCACAAGGATGACCCCATTATCGTGGTATGCGAAACCGGCATGAGCGCCAATGCCGCCGCACGGGCCCTGCACAAGCATGGCTTCAAGCGGGTATACACCCTGGCGGGTGGCATGGCTCAGTGGCGCGCCGACAATCTGCCGGTCACCAAGAAGCGCTGATCACCCCGGGGCGAATTCGCCCCGTTTTTTCTGAACTCAAGGAATCAATCGACATGGCTGAAGCAATCAACAATCAGGAAGTCCAACCGGAATTCAACATCCAGCGCATCTACGTCAAAGACGTCTCCTTCGAAGCGCCGAATACCCCGCTCGTGTTCCAAAAAGAGTGGCAACCGGAAGTAGGTCTGGACATGGATACCAAGACCAACCTGCTGGCTGACAGCATCTATGAAGTGGTGCTGACCCTGACCGTGACCTGCAAGCTGGGTGATGAGACCGCCTTCCTGTGCGAAGTACATCAGGCCGGTATCTTCACCATCGGCAACCTGCCCGAGCAACAGCTGGCACACTGCCTGGCTGCCTTCTGCCCGAACATCCTGTTCCCGTATGCCCGTGAAACCGTGGCTTCCATGGTCAACCGCGGCTCCTTCCCGCAACTGAACCTGGCACCGGTTAACTTCGACGCCCTGTTCGCCCAGCATGTGGCCCAATTGCAGGCCCAGCAGGCTACTGCGGACGCTTAAGATGAGTGACAAGGCTGTAATCTCGGTCTTGGGGGCGGGGTCTTATGGCACCGCCCTTGCCATTTCTTTAGCCCGCAACGGCCACCCCACCCTGCTGTGGGGCCATGAGGCCGCCCATGTGGCCGAGCTAGAGCGGGATCGCTGCAACACGGCATTTCTGCCGGATGTGCCGTTTCCCGATGCGCTGCAACTGACCTCCGATTTGCAAGCGGCGGTGCAGGCGGCCCCTGTATTGCTGTTGGTCGTGCCGAGCCATGTCTTTGGCGATGTGCTGACCCGCCTCAAACCCTTCCTGCGCCCCGACAGCCGCATCGCCTGGGCCACCAAGGGGCTCGAGCCGGATAGCGGCCGCCTGCTGCAAGAGGTAGCCCGCGAGATCCTGGGTGAAACGATACCGCTGGCCGTCATCTCGGGGCCGACCTTCGCCCGCGAGCTGGCTGCTGGCATGCCGACCGCCATCTCGGTCGCTGCCACCCATGATGATTTCGCCGAGGATCTCTCGCACCTATTGCACTGTGACCGCTCGTTCCGGGTCTATACCAATCCAGACTTCGTTGGATTGCAGCTCGGTGGCGCGGTGAAGAATGTCATCGCCATCGGCGCCGGCCTCTCCGATGGGCTGGGCTTCGGAGCCAATGCGCGCACTGCCCTCATCACCCGCGGTCTGGTCGAGATGCAGCGACTGGGGCTGGCCCTTGGCGCCGACGCCAAGACCTTCATGGGCATGGCCGGATTGGGCGATCTGGTGCTCACCTGCACCGACAACCAGTCGCGCAACCGTCGCTTCGGCCTGGCGCTTGGCGCCGGCAAGGCGGTCGACACCGCCATGAACGAGATTGGCCAGGTGGTGGAAGGCTATCGCAACACCAAGGAGGTGCATCTGCTGGCGGCCCGCTGCGGCGTCGAGATGCCGATCTGCGAGCAGATCTACAAGGTGCTCTATGAAGGTAAAGACCCGAAAGCCGCCGCCATCGCGCTGCTCTCTCGGGACAAGAAGGACGAGTGATCGCCCGCCTCCCCATGCAAAAGGCCCCGCCAACTGGCGGGGCCTTTTTGTTACCAACCACATCAATAGTAGGAGTGGTCACCACGCTGGTGCTCGGTGGCGTCCTTGACCCCTTTGAGCTCGTCTGGGAACTTCTCTAACAGCTGCTTCTCGATCCCCTCTTTCAAGGTGTAATCGACCATGGAGCAGCCGTTGCAGCCACCACCGAATTGCAGGATGGCAAAACCATCTTCGGTCAGCTCGGTCAAGGTGACTTTGCCGCCGTGGCCGGCCAGCATGGGGTTCACCTCTGAGAGCAGCACATACTCGATGCGCTCAACCAGAGGGGCATCGTCGCTCACCTTGCGCATCTTGGCGTTGGGGGCCTTCAGGGTCAGCTGGGAGCCCATCTGGTCGGTGACAAAATCGATGCTGGCATCTTCCAGGAAGGGGGCGCTGAGCGGATCAATCAGAGTATCGAAACCAGAAAACGGCAGATGCTGATCATCCGGGTCAACTGCGTCGGGAGGGCAGTAAGAGACACCGCATTCGGCGTTCGGCGTACCGGGATTGACGACAAACACCCGGATGTTGGTACCTTCCGGTTGTTTCTCCAGCAGCTTGCGAAAATGAGCCTGGGCGGCTTCGGAAATAGTGATCATCACTGTCCTCATAAACCTGAGCAAATGGCTAGGGTATTGATGATACTCCTCTTGTTTGGCGATGGGTAGCGACGCGATGCAGGGGGCAAAGTCACATCACCTTAGGTGCCGCTGCGTACGGCAAAGCGCCCATACCTCGACCCGCGCCACCCCGCTATTTAATAGCAACCGGGCCAGCTGCCCCGCCGTCGCGCCGGTGGTCACCACATCATCGAGCAAGGCAACATGCTGGTAATGATGGGAGCGAACCGCAAAGGCCCCTCTCAAATTGCGTCGCCGCGTGCCGGCACTGAGCCGGCTCTGCTGCGGGGTGTGACGAATGCGACGCAGCAATGAGCCATCTACCGGAATACCGGTGCACCTCCCGACCTCTCTGGCCAACTCTTCGGCCTGATTGAAACCCCGTTGCAAACGCCGCCACCAGTGTATGGGCACCGGGATCAGTACTTCGGGCGGGTCACCGAGATCGAGATGATCGGACAGCAACTGAGCCAACACGGGGGCAAGCTGCCACTGCCGGGAATATTTGAAGCGGGACACCAGTACCGGCCAGGGGGCGCGATAGTCGCCGATCACCTGCAAGCGCTGCCACGGAGGAGGGCGACGTTGACAGCGGCCGCACAATAACCGATCCAGAGGCACCAGCTCCGGCAGAGGCGCCGCACAGCCGTGACAATGGCGCCCTTCCTGCCGGAGTGCCATTCGACAATACGAGCAGAGCAGTGCCTCCTCACTCGGTTGACGACAGAGCAGGCAGTCTCCGCACCAATCATGTGGCTCCCCTAGCAACCCTCTTGCTTTCGCCAGCCAGCCCTTTACCATGCGGCACCATCCCATGGTGGCAACAGGACTTGAGTGTAGATGAGCATCGCGGTCGAACGGATGGGGCAGGGCCCCGAACTGGTACTGCTCCACGGCTGGGGCATGAACGGCGCGGTATGGCACGGGGTTGCTCCGGAACTTGCCCGCCATTACCACCTGCACATCCTCGATCTGCCTGGTTTCGGCGCCTCCTCTGTGCCCGACACATGCGACTACACCCTTCCCTGGCTGGCCGATGCGGTGAGCCAGGTCATTCCCGAACGAGCGACCCTGCTCGGTTGGTCGCTGGGGGGGCTGGTTGCCAGCCAGTTAGCCCTGACCCGCCCAGAACGCGTTGAACGCCTCATCACCGTCGCCAGCTCCCCCTGCTTCATGTCCAAAGAGGAGTGGCCGGGCATTGCCCCCAAGGTGTTGCACGGTTTCCAGCACATGTTGCAAGGCGACTTCATGCAAACCATTGAGCGCTTCCTCGCCATTCAGGCCATGGGCAGTGAGCATGCCCGTAATGATATTCGCCAACTGCGCCACTGGTTGGCACAAAGGCCCCAACCCTCCCCCCTTGCGCTGGCCGCGGGGCTGAAACTGCTGGAAACCGTCGACCTGCGTGAAGCCATGCACAACTGGCAAGGGGAGTGGTTACGCATCTATGGCCGCCTCGACTCACTGGTCCCCAAGTCGGTCATTCCCCTGCTTGATGAGCGCTACCCGACCAGCCACAGCCGAGTATTTGACAAAGCCTCCCATGCCCCTTTCATCTCCCACCCACATGATTTTGTCGAGCTACTGGCGGGTCTGAAAGGATAATAAATAACCAGCACGCTTTAATTCTTTCAGGCCGTGATGGATAATTGTGCCATCTAGCCAGAGGAGAGAGAGCATGCGCATCGATTCAGCCATGACATCGGGTGTGATGGGCTACCAAAGAGCCGAGCAACGGGTGGCAGAGTCATCCGATGCCATCGCACGACTCAATACTCCGGAAGGTGACAAGATCAATGTCACCGACGAGCTGATCAATCTTAACGTCGGAGAGCTCGAAGCCGGTGCCAACGCCAAGGTGATCAAGACCGCCAGCGATATGATGGGGACGCTGATCGACATCCGGGTGTGACATGAACATCACAACCCCCTCCCCCTACCTCCCCCCCAACAATCTCTACGTCCCCACCGAGTCGGCCCAGCGTGATAATCGCCGGGCCGAGCTGATCCCACAGGTCCAGCAGGCGACCCCCCAGGAAAAACAGCAGGCGGCGACCCAAGAGCGCCAAGAAGGTGCTCGGCAGGCGATACAGGAACCCTCTACACCGACGCGGGAGGCGCGTGAACAACCCGCAGCCCAGACCACCTCCCGCAGCCATCCTGATGGGCGATCTTCCCAGCAAGGACAGGAGCGGGGCTCTCAGGAGGATGAAAGACGGGATCCCGCACAAGAGAAGCTGCTGCGGCAACTACAGCAACGGGATAAAGAAGTCCGCGAGCACGAACAGGCCCATCAGCGCCAAGGAGGAAGTTATGCGGGCACACCAAGTTATGACATGACAAGAGGGCCGGACGGTGCAAGCTATGCGACCGGAGGCACAGTACGCATCGACACCTCGGCAGTCATCGGTGATCCCGAGGCCACCATCACCAAGATGCAGCAAGTACAGCGGGCCGCCCTCGCCCCCATCTCCCCCTCCTCACAGGATTTCGCCGTGGCCAGCAAGGCCGCTCGAGTGGAGCAACAAGCCCGTGAGGAGCATCAGCAACGCAACATCCTCCAGCTCTCCGGCGGGGCTCTCGACAGCTATTTACAGCAGCGTGGCGCCATCATCGCCGGGCACTATCGGCGTTCCGTCCTTCCCCAGTCAGCCAATGAACTGGCGCAAGCATAACCATATAAATCATATAGTTAACATCAACCCCTTCCATTTTTAGTATTTTTAAAAACTTTTTTCCTGATACAGCGGAACTTTGCCTGCGTTGTGCTGACTAACTTTACACTTGAGGAAGTGCTAGTAAGTCACCTTTGTACATACCCCGGGAATCCCCCGGGGTCTTTTTTATCTAATTGAATATTAATGAAAATATTTTCAGTCACGTTTTGTGAAATTAAGTTACAAAAATAACTTTCATTTTCGATGGGCGTGATGTACATTTTGCTGCGTAGGGTACAGAGGTAAGATGTTCTATCTTTCAGACCTTTTATTTCACGTAATTGAATGTGGCTGAATAGCAGCCCCGAAGAGTCTCTCTTCGGGGCGATTTTTTATTCGCCATCTAGAGCAAATACTTTAAAAAGCTATCTTGGGTGTTATAATTCTTAAGTTTCTTGAGCGCAGCCTCCGCTTGCCCTCAGGATTCAGCTTCTTTCAAATTTTTATGCATATGCTAATGACCGGAGCCTGCACCCAAGGCTGCGGTCTTTTTTTGTTACCGGCCTCATATGAAATTCACTTACATAACCCGTAATTAAAAACGCCTTCAATGAAACGTAGTAACGACTCAAGCCAAAAAACCTAATTCTTAAAAAAGTTTATTTATTCGAATAAAAAACCAATATATATAATTAACGCACTCCATCATGCTAGTCATCCCCGCCATTATCCGGTTTTAACCAGGCATGTCGGAAATCAAACCAACCCAGTGCGGTCATGCGCAAGCCGTGTACCCCACTGCGACTCTCCAACTCCAGCCAGTGATGAAACAGTGGCAGGAAGCGGGACTCACTCTGTCGCTGTCGCAGCCACTGCCGAGGGCCTGGGCGTGCCCCCTGGCTACGCCAGTCAGACAACTGAGCCCATAGTGGGTCAAGGCTGTTCCATGCGGCCCGCAGTAAAGGCACCCCCTGCAACCAGGAATAGGCGGCAAAATCCCTGTCGTGCTCCAAATTGACGGTTCCCAGCCAGAGATCCACATCCTCATCCTCCCCCCTGGCCCAGCGGGAATAGTCGAGTTCCCGCAACTCAAGGGCAACCCCATGGGATGCCAGTAACCCGGCCATCGCCCCGGCCAACTCACGAAACTCCAGATGCTGATTGAAACAGGCCACCACCAGCCGAGGTGGCAACGTCGCTGGCCGCGCCACCTCGGCCGGCAGGGGCAGATCCCGCCAATGTGGCAGCAACCCCAGCGCCGGCGTGAGAATTTGTTGCAGCTCGCGCGCCATGCCCGCCATCAACGCAATGGGATCGAGTGTGGCCGCCAGCCAGTGGCGCAATGACTCATCCCGCAACCAGAGGGAGCGATCATCGCTCAACAGGAAATAGCAGCCCGCCTCCAGACCCGACTCCGCCCGGCGTTGCCCCAGATCGGCACGCTCCGGAGCCAGGCGCAGCTGGCACGTCAACCGCTCGGCCAACTTGGGCAACATCCAGATGTCAATTTCATCGAGCAAGGCCCGCAACCCGAAATAGTCATCGAACGCCTCCAACTGCAGACGCTGCGGGTCGTTACGCACTACCCGATATGGGCCGCAGCCAACCGGTTGTAGGGCAAAATCAGGCAGGCTGCGCCACTCGCGCGGCAGGATCAGCGCCTGGGCCTCACACAGCAGTTGCAGCAGCCAGGGGTCAGGTTCACGTAAGTAGATATCAACCGTACGGGGCGAGATCGCCTCGACTCGCTCCAGATGCTGAAAAAGGGGATAACTCGAGAGTGAGCCAAGCGACTCACAGACATCTTCCGCCTGCAACTGGCGGCCATGCTGGAAACGTACCGCTGGGCGCAGGTAGAAGCGCCAGCGCCGTGCCTCCAACTGCTCCCAGTGGTGGGCGAGTTCAGGTTCGATTTCCCCATTTTCCTCATTTCTGCGTACTAGCCCGCTGAAAATCTGCCGCACCAGATGCACCTCGGAGCGGCGCAGGGGCACATCCGGTACCAGATAAGGCAGAGGGCGGTAATAGGGCACCCGCAGGATCTGGCGCCCCCCAGGTGCCGAACAGCGAGAATGAGCCAGCAGGTGTGGCAGCAGTTGCTCGGTGCGCCCTTGGACCAAGTGCAACGCCTGCTCCAGTTTTCCCTCGGCCACCAGTGCCGCCAACTGCTGTTGCCGCATCTGCTGCTGGTTACGCCGCAGGGTGAGCTTGGCCCGGTGGCCACGTCCGGCGGAGGCCTGCCAGCACAACCAGCCGGCCTGCTCCATACGCCGTAGCAGCAGGCGGGCATTACGTGGCGTGCAGCAGAGTAAAGCGGCTAACTCAGGCAGAGTCAGCTCCGCCTCACCAGTGGGCAACAGCTGTGACAGGCGGGTGAAGTGGAGATAAAGACGTTCGCTCGGCATAAATAAGGAAATCCATCTGTGAAATTACTTCCGTTTTAACTTCCTTATTTTAGACCAATACTGATGCCAACCAAGAGGAGGAACGACCATGACACCGACTAACCCCCTTCCCTTCTGGCGTCGCTACTTCAAGATCATCGGCGCCAGACTGCACGCCACACCGAGCGATCCGGCTCAATACCTGACCCACCTGATGCAGTGGGACCTCTCCTGGGTCGATGAAGAGGAGTATCGCCAGCGGATGTAAGGGCTTTGCCGGAAGCCGTGGTTTACAGAGAGAGGTCATCAGCATAAAGTAGACGTCTATCCGTCCAAAGAATAAGGAATGTTCCATGAAAGACGCGACCCTGGCCCTACATCACGGTTTTTCCAGCGATCCGGCGACCAAGTCGGTAGCCGTTCCCATCTATCAGACGGTTGCCTATGAGTTCGAGAGCGCGCAACACGGGGCCGACCTCTTCAATCTGGCGGTCCCCGGCAATATCTACACCCGCATCATGAACCCCACCAACGATGTGCTGGAACAGCGGCTGGCCGCTCTTGAAGGGGGCGTCGCCGCCCTGGCAGTCTCGGCTGGCTCGGCGGCCATCACCTATGCCATCCAGGCCCTGGCCAGGGTCGGCGATAACATCGTCTCCACGCCCCAGCTCTATGGCGGCACCTACACCCTGTTCGCCCACATGCTGCCGAGTCAGGGTATTGAGGTACGCTTCGCCCGCGACGACAGCGCCGACGCCATCGGCGAGCTGATCGACGAGCACACCAAGGCGGTCTACTGCGAGAGCATCGGCAACCCGGCCGGTAACATCGTCGATATCGGCGCCCTGGCCAGGGTGGCTCACGCCAAGGGAGTCCCCCTCATCGTCGACAACACGGTCGCCACCCCGGTGCTGTGCAAACCGATCCAGCATGGCGCCGACATCGTCGTGCACAGCCTCACCAAGTACGTGGGCGGCCACGGTACCTCGCTCGGCGGCATCGTTGTCGATGGCGGCACCTTCCCCTGGCGCGAACACGCCGAGCGCTTCCCCCAACTGACCCAGCCCGAGCCCTCCTACCATGGCGTGGTCTACACCGAGGCGTTCGGGGCCGCCGCCTTCATCGGCCGGGTGCGCACCGTGCCGCTGCGCAACACGGGGGCGGCCCTCTCACCCTTCAACGCCTTCCAGATCCTGCAAGGGCTCGAAACCCTGAGCCTGCGCATGGAGCGCCACGTCGACAACGCGCTGCGGGTCGCCCACCACCTCAAGCAGCACCCCAAGGTGGCCTGGGTCAGTTATGCGGGCCTGCCGGAGCATCCCCACTACCCGCTGGCCGAGCAATACATGGACGGTCGCCCTTCGGCGCTGCTCTCATTCGGTCTCAAGGAGGGATACGAAGCGGGCGTGCGCTTCTACGATGCGCTGAAGATCTTCAAGCGCCTGGTGAATATCGGTGATGCCAAGTCACTGGCCTGCCACCCGGCCTCGACCACCCACCGCCAGCTCAGTGAAGAGGAGCAGCGCAAGGCAGGGGTGAAACCGGAGATGATCCGCCTTTCTGTCGGGATCGAAGACATCGGCGATCTGCTGGCCGATCTGGATCAGGCGCTGCAAGCCTGAGTCGTTGCGGGGGGCGCCAGCCTCCCGCCTTACTCGAGCCACTCCTGTTGCAGGCGGGCCAGCGCACCATCTAGGCGCATGCCCTCCAGTGCCTCTTGCAGTTGCCGGGCCAGCTCGGGATCGCTGCGACGATTGAGCGCGAAATAGTATTCGTAGTCATGGTTATAGACAGAGACCGGCGCCAGCAACGCAGGATCCTTGCCCAGCCTGCGCATCTGAAAGCGCACCTCGGCCTCGGGGGCGGCGATCAGATCGACTCGTCGCAGCAACAGCATCTGGAACTTGTCCTCCTCCCGATTGACCGTACGCAGTACAAACCCCTCTTTCTCCAATTGCTCGCGATAGGCCGAGCTACGCACCACCCCCACCCGCCACTGCTGGCGATCTTGATCATCTTCCCACACCACCTCAGGGCGATTGCGCAACCGCCAGAACCAGATGGTGTGGGAGCCGGTGATAGGGCCAATCCAGAAGAAGAGCGACTCCCGCTCGGGGATGCGGGCGGTCGAGAAGATCAGGGTGTCGGGGGTGTGCAGCGCCAACTGATAGGCGCGGGCCCATGGCAACAGACGCACGCCGGGCGGATCCAGCGTCAGGTGGCTGCGAGCCAGCAGCTCACCCAGCACGGCCACGGAGAAACCACTGACCTGACCCTCCGGAGTCTGCCAGTTATAGGGGGGCTTGTCCTCCGTCACCGCCTGCAACGCTTGGGCAGAGCCCAGCCAGAGCAGGCATAGCGCTGCCGCCCACACTCTCATCCCCACCACCCCCCCTTGTCCACCCGGAATCTCCCTACCGTGCCCGAGCCAACACCCGGGCCACCCGATCCGGATCAAGATCGCCGTGTTCGCCCAGCATCGTCAACCCAAAATGGCGCAAATTGGAGCATACGGCTGTAATGCACGCATCGTGCAAACCGTAATCGCTGAGGCAGGTTGCCACCCCCATCTGCTGAAAGAAGGCCTCGATATGCTGGATACACGCCTCGCTCAGCGCCGCGCTCTCCTGCTGCGGGAGTTGCCAGACCCGCCGGCCCAACTGGCAGAGCTTCTCCTGCTTGGCCGTCGCCTGCTCGCGCAGCAGCGAAGGGAGCACCACGGCCAGGCTCTGGGCATGGTCCAGCCCATAGAGCGCGGTGAGCTGATGGCCGATGGCATGGGTCGACCAATCCTGCGGCACACCACGACCAATAAGACCGTTGAGCGCCAGCGAGGCGGCCCACATCAGGTTGGCCCGCACCGGGTAGTTATCGGGCTCGCTCAGGGCGCGCGGCCCATTGTCGATGAGGGCCAGCAGCAGCCCCTCGGCGAGGCGATCCTGCACATCGGCCTGCACCGGATAGGTGAGGTACTGCTCGAGGATATGCACGAAGGCATCCACCACGCCGTTGCCCACCTGACGCGCCGGCAGGCTGAAGGTGACGGCCGGATCGAGCACCGCAAAGCGCGGCTGCAAATGGGGGCTGCGAAACGACAGCTTGGCCGCCCCCCGGCTGATCACCGCCACCGGGTTGCTCTCCGAGCCAGTGGCCGGCAGAGTCAGCACACAGCCGAGCGGTAGCGCCCCTTCGACGGGCACCTTGTCGGCCAGCAAGGCCCAAGGATCGTCCCCCTGAAACGGCGCGGCGGCGGACACGAACTTGGCGCCATCCAGCACCGATCCTCCCCCCACGGCGAGCAGAAAGTCGATGCGCTCACGGCGCACCAGTTCGACCGCCTGCATCAGAGTATCATAGTCGGGATTGGCGCCGATACCGGAGAACTCGAACCAGTCGCGCCCGGCCAGCGCCTCGCAGACCTGCGCATAAACGCCGTTACGCTTGATGCTGCCACCGCCATAGAGCAGCAACAGACGGGCTTTGGCCGGCAGTAGCGTGCGGATGGCCGCAATCTCACCCCGCCCGAAGCAGATCTGGGTCGGATTGGCGTAGTGGAAGTTGTGCATGTGCCCCCCTTGAATCTCGGGGCATTGTGCCCCCGCCGCCGGAGCGGGTCAAAACAGGCCGCTGTCGACACCGGCCAGAGAGGGAAGAAGAGGGGTCGCCACCCGGCGACCCTAAGGGATCACTGGCGCTTGACCACCAGCGGGCCGAAGCTCTGGGCGACCGGCATGATCTCGATGCTGTTGATGTTGACGTGGGCCGGCTGCTGACTGATCCACAGCACGGTGTTGGCGATATCCTCGGGACGGATGAACTCCACCCCCTGATAGACGGCCGCCGCCTTGGCATCGTCACCGTGAAAGCGCACATTGGAGAACTCGGTGCCACCACACAGACCCGGTTCCACATTGGTGACCCGCAGCGGAGTGCCGGCCAGATCGGCGCGCAGATTGAGGCTGAACTGCTTCACGAAGGCCTTGGTGGCCCCATAGACGTTGCCACCCGGATAGGGGTAGGTGCCGGCGATGGAGCCGATGTTGATCACCTGGCCGCAGCCACGCTCCACCATGCCCGGCAACAGCAGCCGAGTGATGCGGGTCAGCCCCAGAATATTGGTGGCGATCATCTGCTCCCAGTCCT
This sequence comes from Aeromonas simiae, assembly GCF_014892695.1. NCBI lineage: Bacteria > Pseudomonadati > Pseudomonadota > Gammaproteobacteria > Aeromonadales > Aeromonadaceae > Aeromonas > Aeromonas simiae. Next base: position 119,286 of record NZ_CP040449.1, on the reverse strand, counting down.
CTTGGTCGGCCCGGTGAGCCGGCTCGAGGCCGAGCGCGAGGCCGGCGTTGTTGACCAGCAGACTCACCGCCTGCCACTCGGCCGGCAGACCCGCCACGGCCGCCTCGGTGGCTGCCTTGTCCTGAATATCGAATGCCAGCGGCAGAAACGCCGCCCCCAGCTCTTGGGCCAGAGCCGCCAGCCGCTCCTGCCTGCGCCCCGTGCCGATGACGCGCCAGCCGTGCTGCACCAGAGTGCGGCTGATGGCCGCCCCGAACCCGGCCGATGCGCCGGTCACCATTGCTATCATCACAAGCCTCCTCTGCTTGAAAAAGCGATCTTCACTCCCGATCCAGCTCGCGACCGGAGATCCGGCGCCAGACAAAGACCAGCAGATGCAACAGAAACAGCCCCCCTCCCGCTAAGGCGAACAGGGCGCCGGTGAGGGCGTTGACCGAGGTGTCAGCCCCACACCACCCCCACACCAGCAGACCGGCCACCCCCACCAGCAAGGTCTGGATGGCACAGGTGCGGCAACGGCCCAGCTTGGCGCGCAAGGCATCGCCGAGGCAGTGCTCGCAGCTCATGGCGCCAGCACCCTGCGCTGACCGTGATGGCCGGGGCCGTAGTAATCGGGCAAATGGGTCATGATGCGAAAGCCGAGTGCATCGTAAAGGGCGAGCCCCTCCTCGTTGCGCTCGCTCACCTCGAGGCGCACTCCCCGCCACCCCTCGGCGTGGCTACGCCGGATCACCTCACCGAGCAGCCAACGCGCCCACCCCTGACGCCGCACCTTCCAGTGCACCGCCAGCGTCTGCACCACCAACCGGCGCCAGCCACGATGGGGCAGCACACTCAGGTAGGCCATCAAGGCCCCTTCCCGATCCCGCAGTAGCCAGGTCTCGCAGCGTCCCGCCCTCAGCAGCTCGCGCCAACGGGCATGGCCGAAGGCGATCTCCGGCGCAAACAGGTAGCGCTCCAGCTTCACGATGTCGGCCAGATCATCCGAGGTAGCGGGACAAAACGAGAGGATTGTGCGGTCCGGCTGGGCAATATTTATCTTCAGCACCAAAAATGCGACTTGTATCACAAGTTATCAAAGGACCATAGTAGCCACTGTAACCTGTTTTCCTCCCCTTGCGCCATTGTTGTGGACCGGTGCATCGACGCCCACTGGGGAACCCGCCCTTCATTGCGGCGGGTCTCTCTTGTGGAGTTTCCGTCATGAGTACCTATGTCATCGTCGAAGAGACAACGGACTGGCCCTGCCAGGCCGACTACCTGCTGACCGCCCGCAGCTACCTGCAACACGGCCTGCCCACCACAGGGGGAAGGGCGCGCCTCATCAACCTGTGCCGCTCCATGGAGCACCTCAGCGCCGGCTACTACTGCTCGTTACTGGCCCAGGCGCGCGGCCACCACTGCCTGCCAGAGATCGAGACCCTCAGTGTGCGGGTACCGCCCCAACCACCGGCCAAGCTGTGGCGCAAATTGCAGGGGTGGCTGGAGGAGTGCCGCGAGGATCGCCTCTGCATCCGCGCCATCTTCGGCCAGTGTGACGAGCCGGCCCTGGCCGGCCTCACCCGCTACTACTACGGCCTGACCCAGCAGCCGTTGCAGGCACTGACCCTGAAACGCGGCCGCCACGGCTGGTCGGTGCGCCGCCTCGAGAGCCTCTCGCCGCTCAGTCTCGACGACAACGAGCGGGCCCTGATGCTCGGCCATGTGCAGGCCATGGTGGAGGAGGCCGAAAGCGAGAGCCTCACCCCCACCTATCAGCTCGCGATCCTGGTCGACCCGGCCGACGGCCGTGCCAGCAGCGATCCGCTGGCCCTGCAACGCTTTACTCGCGCCGCCGCCACCCAGGGGATCCGCGCCGAGATCCTCTCCCCTTCCGCCATAGAGCGGTTGCCCGAATTCGACACCCTGTGGCTGCGGGCCGAGACTGCCGTCGGCCACTACACTTTCGAGTTCGCCCGCCGCGCCGAGCAGTTGCAGATGCCGGTGGTGGACAGTTCGCGCGCCATCCTGGCCTGTAGCAACAAGCTCTACCTCTACGAGTTGATGGTGCGCAGCGGCGTCCCCATGCCCCCCACCACTGTGGTCACCCGACGCGGCCGCCACCACGCCGCCGAGCTGATCCAGCGCCTCGGCCTGCCACTTATCGTCAAGATCCCGGACGGAGCGCTCGGCCGCGATCTGGCCATGGCGCATAACGAGAGCGAACTCTCGCGCCTGCTCGATGAAGGGCTGGCCCGCTCGGCCCTACTGCTGGTGCAGCGCCGCATTCCGGCCGAGTTCGACTGGCGCATCGGCTTTCTCGACGGGGCCCCCCTGTTCGCCTGCCGCCGCTATCGCCCCGAGCCGGGCAGCCGCATTCGCCGCCGCAAGCATCCGCTCGACATGAGCCGCATCGAGGCACTGCCCCTCGACGACGTGCCAGAGCGGGTGCTCTACACGGCGCGCAAGGCGGTGCATCAGTTGGGGGATGGTCTGTTCGGGGTGGATCTGCGCCAGATTGGCGAGCGCGAGTGCATCCTGCTGGAAATGGTCGACAATCCCTGGATCCGCGGGGATATCGAAGACAGAGAGGCCCCTGACCTCTACGATCGCCTCGCCCGCGCCTTCCGCCTGCGCCTCGACAACCGGGGCCAGGAGCCGGGCCACTGACCGCCACACACCAAGCTGCCAGCGTGGCCCGGTATCGCCCCCCTTCGCCTGGAGCCACATCCTCGCCAGCCTGACCTGCGCCACCCTAGTGGGGCAAAAACGCCACCATGATGGCGACTGTCGCCGCTAGATCTGGTAGTCCGGCGCATCCTCCTGCTGGCCGAGCGCCCGCCCCTGAATGTCGGAGAGCGAGAGCGCCGGATTGCACAACTGGATGAACTGCCACACGAAGTTGGGTTGGTACTGCCCCTGTTTGAGGCCGATCCAGGCGGTGTGCGAGGCAAACAGGTGGCTGCTGTCGAGCTGCACTAGGTTTGTATCGCGCGCCGCATCGAACGCCATGTCGGCCAAGATCCCGACCCCTAGCCCCAGCTCCACATACGTCTTGATGACGTCCGAATCCTGCGCCGAGAGCAGGATCTCGGGGATAATCCCGGCGCTGGCGAACGCCTCGTCAACCCTGGCCCGGCCGGTCAGCCCCGACTGGTAGGTGATGATGGGCCACTCGGCCAACTGTGCCAGGGTCAGTTCCGCCCCCTGTAACAGCGGGTGATCGCGCGGCACCACCACGTTGTGGTGCCAACGGTAATAGGGGAAGGCGACGATACCTGTGCTGCGCTCCAGCCGCTCGCTGCTGATCCCCACGTCCATCTCGCCGCTTTGCAGCAGCCGCACTATCTCGTCCGGGCTGCCTTGATGCAGCTCCAGTTGCACCTGAGGAAACTGCTCGCGAAATCCCTTCACCACCCGTGGCAAGGCATAGCGGGCCTGAGTGTGGGTGGTGGTGACCCGCAGCCGCCCCGCCTCTCGGTTGGCAAAGCTGCTGGCTAGCTGGCGGATGTTGTGGGCATCGCTCAGGATCCGCTCGGCCATCACCAGCAGCTCCTTGCCCGGCGCCGTCATGCCAAGCAGCCGCTTGCCGTGGCGCACGAACAGGGCCACCCCCAGCTCCTCCTCCAACTCGCGGATGTGGCGGCTCACTCCGGACTGGGAGGTGTAGAGGGCATTGGCCACCTCGGTCAGATTGCATTCACGCCGCGCCGCCTCACGGATGATGCGCAGTTGTTGAAAATTCATCGCCCCTCCCTAGATCTGGTAATCCGGATAGAACTGAGCCTGACGCGCCACCAGCCGCACCGCCTGACCCGGTTGCAGGGTACGAGCCAGCGGCTTGTCCACGTCGGCCTCATAGAGGCGCAGGCCACCCTCGCTCTGACCACGCAGTTCAACCCGGGTGCGGGCCCCCATCGGCAGCAGGCGGGCGATCACCGCCGGCACCCCCTCACCCGATTCGGCCGGTGCTATCTCCAGCTCGTGCGGGCGCACATAGGCCACCGCCGCGCTGCCCGGCGTGAGGCTGGCCGGTACGGCGCCACGGATCAGCTGGTCATCGATGCCAAGACCAAGCTCGGCCACCCGGCCGTGGAACAGGTTGACGCTGCCGAGGAAGCTGTGCACGAAGGCGCTGGCAGGCTGCTCGTAGACCTCGGCCGGGGTGCCGATCTGCTCGACTCGGCCGGCGTTCATCAGCACCACCCGATCGGCCACCTCGAGGGCCTCCTCCTGGTCGTGGGTGACAAACAGGCTGGTGACGTGCAGCTCGTCATGCAGATCGCGCAGCCAGCGGCGCAGCTCCTTGCGCACCTGGGCATCGAGGGCGCCGAACGGCTCATCGAGCAGCAGCACCTTGGGCTGCACCGCCAGGGCGCGGGCCAGGGCCACCCGCTGGCGTTGACCGCCGGAGAGCTGGGCCGGGTAGCGGCTGGCCACGTGGCCGAGCTGCACCAGCTCGAGCAGTTCGTTGACCCGGGCGCGAATGGCATTCTCGTCCGGGCGCAGGCCGCGCGGTTTGACGCGCAGGCCGAAGGCCACGTTCTCGAACACCGTCATGTGGCGAAACAGGGCGTAGTGCTGAAACACGAAGCCGACGTTGCGCTCGCGCACGTGCAGATCCGAGGCATCCTCGCCCCGGATGATGACGCGGCCGCTGTCCGCCTGCTCGAGGCCGGCGATGATGCGCAGCAAGGTGGTCTTGCCGCAGCCGGACGGCCCGAGCAGGGCCACCAGCTCCCCGTCGCGAAAGTCGAGGTTGATCTCCTGCAAGGCGGCGTACTGGTTGAAATTTTTGTTCAAATGCTGGACTTGAATGCTCATGGGTTCACCTTTCACGTCTGCAGAAAATCAGTGTTGCTGTCCGCCGCCACGCAGGCGGGAGAGCAGAGTCTCGCCCACCAAGGTGGCGATACCGAACAGGGCGAGCAGGCTGGCTACCGCAAAGGCGGCGCCGGTCTGGTACTCGTTGTAGAGGATCTCGATGTGCAGCGGCAGGGTGTTGGTCTGCCCCCGGATGTGACCCGAGACCACGGAGACGGCGCCAAACTCTCCCACCGCCCGGGCCGTCGAGAGCAGCACCCCATACATCAGGCTCCAGCGGATGCCGGGCAGGGTGACCCGCCAGAACATCTGCAAGGCGCTGGCGCCGAGCATCATGGCCGCCTCCTCCTCTTCCGGGCCGTGCGCCTCCATCTGCGGCAGCAGCTCGCGCACCACGAATGGCACTGTGATGAAGGTCGTGGCGAGGATGATCCCCGGGGTGGCGAAGATGATCTTGATGTCGTGGGCGCTCAACCACTCGCCGAACCAGCCACGGCTGCCAAACATCAGCACGAACATCAGACCGGCAATCACAGGTGAGACCGAGAAGGGCAGATCGATGAGGGTGATGAGCAACTGGCGGCCGGGGAAACGGAAACGGGCGATGGCCCAAGCGGCGGCGAGGCCAAACAGCACGTTGAGCGGCACCGAGCAGAGGGTGACCAGAGCGGTCAGCCCCAGCGCGCTCAGGGCATCGGGCTCGCTGATGGCAAACCAGAATGCCTTGAGGCCAGGGGTCAGCGCCTGGATGAAGACGATGGCGAGGGGCAGCAGCAGCAGGGCGGCAAACCAGCCAAGGCCGAGGGTGATGAGCAGCCCCTTCACCCAGCGCGGCTCGCGGGTCACCACGGGGGCAAGTGGGGCCGGTGTGACGGCCTGTGGCCGCTCCAATGTCATGTCGCTCATACCCGGCTTCCTCCGATACGCGACCAGCTCCACGCCTGCAACTTGTTGATAAGCAGCAGCAGCACGAACGAGATGGCCAGCATCACCACGGCAATGGCCGAGGCACCGGCATAGTCGTACTCCTCCAAGTGGCTCATGATCATCAAGGGGGCGATCTCCGATACCATAGGCAGGTTGCCTGCGATGAAGATGACCGAACCGTACTCCCCCACCCCGCGGGCGAAGGCCAGTGCAAAGCCGGTCAGCAGCGGCGGCAGCAAGGTTGGCCATAACACGCGGGCAAAGGTCTGCCAGCGGTTGGCGCCGAGGCAGGCGGCCGCCTCTTCCTGTTCGCTCTCCAGCTCGCGCAGCACGGGTTGCAGGGTGCGCACCACGAACGGCAGCCCGATGAAGGTCAAGGCGATCACCACCCCGATGGGGTTGTAGGCCAGCTCGATACCCAGCGGCGCCACCCACTGACCCACCCAGCCATTGGGGGCGAAAATGGCGCACAGGGCGATGCCCGAGACCGCCGTCGGCATGGCAAACGGCAGATCGATCAGGGCGTCGACCAAGCGACGACCGGGGAAGGAGTAGCGCACCAGCACCCAGGCCAGGATCAGGCCGAACACGGCGTTAAGGCCGGCACCGATGAGGGCGGCGACGAAACTCAGGCGAAACGAGGCGAGCACCCGTGGCTGGCTCACCACCTGCCAGAACTCGGCCGCGCTCAGGTTGTTGACCGAGAAGATCACCAGCGCCGAGATGGGCAAGAGCACCAGCACACCGAGATAAGCCAGGGTGAAGCCGAGGGTGGGCCCTAGTCCAGGAAGGACCGAATAAGAACCAGATCGCATAACGACTCCGTTCGTTATAAAACTTTAAACTATTGTGTCCCTCTCCCCCTTTGGTGACAAAGATCGATTCCGCCTTTGCTATGCCACTTTTGCGATAAACGGTAACGGCATAAAAAAACCCGCCGGATGGCGGGTTCTTATCGAGGTGGGCTGGCCGGTCAGAGGCGACCCTGCTGGCGCAGCGGATAACGCCCCTGGCTGTCGGGCTGACCGAGGAAAGGCAACCCCTGGCGCATCTGCTCCGGCAGCTCGGGGCCCGGCTTGAGAAACCCTTGGAACAGGTACTGGCGATGCGCTTGCAGCTCCAGCTTGCCGCTGACCGAGACCTGCTCCGAACTCTGGTTCAGCTCAGCCACCAGCTTGCCCTGCTGGCACCGCAGTTTGGCGCTGGGATCGGCCAGATCGAGCTGGCCGGCCGGGGTATTGGCTTGGGCACCGACCCAGTCGAGCACGCCGTAGAGGCGATCGCACCAGGGCTGACCCTGGGTAAACTCGGTCACATTGAGCTGCAACCTTCCCGCCACATCGAGTGGGAAGGGGGGGCGCTGTGGCAACCGCTCGAGCACCCAGGCCGCCGGGGCACTCAGCACCAGATCGTGCGCCTGCACTCCCCCACGCCAGGTCAGGGTGCCATGCCCGTTCAGGCCGCCGCGCTCGCCAAAGCGCAGGGCCACCTGAGGGGAGAGGGTCAGCAGCGACCAGCCGTTGAGATCCCACTGCACGTTGCTGAAACGCTCACTGGCGTAGCGCAGGCGGGCCGCCTGCCCCTGCCACAGGGTGCCGCTCACCCCTTCCAGGCTCACCATGGGCGGCAGGGGAGCAAAACGCACCACCAGCTCGGCCGGCAGGCGGGCGACGAGGAAAATGAGGTAAGCAAGCAGGAACAGGGTGCCTATCAGGATGCGCTGTTTCATAGGGGACGACTCAGTTGCAAACGACGAACCTTCACCATACCGGGGGGCTGGTTCTCACGGGCTATCTCGATCACCTGCACCTGAATGCCGTAGCGATCGGTCAGCTCAGCGATCCACAGCAGCAGGGAGTCGAAGGGGATGGTGTCGATCCACACTTGCAGATCCTGACCCTGAGGTTGCAGACGGGCGATGGTGATCTTGTGGTTGGAGGCGGTGCGGTTGATCACCCCCTCCAGGGTGCCGCCGGTGTCGACCTGGCGTCCGGTCACTGCCTGCAACGCCAAGACCATCTCCCCTTTCTCCTTGAGCCAACCTAGGGTGCGCTGTTGGGCCGCCACCTGCCGCTCACGCTCGGCGATCCGGTCTGCCAGCGGCTGCCATATGCCCCAGTAGAGGAGACCGACCAGCAGGGAGATGCCCCCGATGCCGACCAGCCGCTGCTCGCGGGGTGAGATGCTGCCCCACCAGGCCCGCAGTGCGTTCATCATGACTTGCTCCTCAGGATCAGCATGCCTTCCACCTTGCCCTCATCATTGCGCATCTCCCCCTGCTGCACGGCGAAGCGCTCGCCGGCCAGCTCACGGAAACGCTCCACCTCGGCGAAGCTGGGAGCGCGCACCTGCAACCGCAGCTCGCGGCGGGTGGCATCGTAACGGATCACCTGGGGCTTGAGCCCCTTCACCTCGGCAAACAGCGGCGCCAGTTCGGTCAGCCAGCGCAGCACACCGCTCTTGTCATTGCTCTGACCGAGCGCCTTGAGGTGCTGCTCCATCTGACTGCGTACGTTCACGATCCGGCTCTCGCCGGGGAAGATGCGGGTGTAGACCTGGCGGATCTCGGCCTTGAGCGCCTTGTCCTGTGCATCGAGCTGATGCAGCTGCAAACCACGGTTGAGCAGCACCGCCAGCAGCAGCAGGCCGGCGGTGATCGCCACCTTGCGCCACTGCAACCAGTACTTGGTGTATTCGGTCTGGGGCTTGAAGGCCCCTTGCAGCAGATTGACCTGGCTGACCAAGGCCCCACGCGCCAGCAGCAACATCGGCAACTCGGGATCGGCGCCATGCCACTCACCGGGCACACCGGCCGGGGCTGGGGTATGGCTGTAAATCGGCGGCAGCGCCCCCGTCAGCAGCAGTGGCAGCAACACGGCGTCAGCCACCACCCCTTCATATTCCCCTTGGCGCAGCAACCACTCTTCGCCGAGTTGCAGCGCACTCCACCCCTCGGCCGGCAGCGGCAGCGGCAGCGCCAGCACGTCCGGCAGCAAACGGCTGGCGCTGAGGCCGGCCTCGGCCAACCAGCCCAGCCAGCTTCGCATCCGCTCACTATCGACGGCGGCCAGGCTTACCTCGCTGCCGGCATGGCCGAGCACGGCGATGTGCAGCTCCTCGACGTCAGAGGCCACCTGATCTTCCAGCAGATAGGGCAGCGCCTTGTGCGACTGCCGATTATAACGACCGGGCAGGGTGACCCGCCGCAAGATGAGATCACTACCGGGCACCAGCACCAGCACCGGGCGGCCTCCGGCTCGCTCGCTCAGCTCGCCCAGTGCATGGGCGGACGACAACACGCCGGAGGCGATGATCTCCCCCTGCCCTGCCGACCAGACCAGCCAATGCACCGGCTGCTCCCGACTCGTTCCGAGACGGACGACCAGACTCTCGCTCACCTGTTATGCCTCTCCCTCAATGCCACTCCTCACCGTCATCTTGCAGACGACGGATCACGGTAAATTTGTTGTCACGACCCCGTTGCAGCACGCTGGTCAGGAAGGCGCGACTGTCGCCCACCTCGGCCACCATGTGCGCCTCAAACAGATCGCTTTTGAGGGTGATGGTGTTGCGGGCCAGCTCACTCCAGCCGGCCAGCTCGGCCACCACCGCTTCATTATTCTCCCAGCCCTTCTTCGGGCGGTTGCGCAGCACCTGCTTGGCGTCATCGAGCCCCATGCTCCCCTCGCTCAGGGCCACCAGCAACTCGGGCTGATCCACCCCTATGGTGTTGAGGTTCACCTTGAGATCGGCCCCGCCCCGCACGCACACATAGGGGCGCAGCTTGCGGTACAGGGTCGGGGTGACGCCGCGCACCGCGCGCAGCTCGTCGACCGAGGCCAGCGGCTGGTTGGCCGGCAGATAGGCAGGCTTGAGCCCCTCATAGTAGGCATCCTCCGCCCCCTCGCCGCTGATCACCGTGTCGCTGTCGATCCAGTCGCGCAGGGCATCGGTGATCTGGCTCGACTCATATTCATCCAGCTCCAGCGCCAGCAGTAGCTGCTTGAACGCCCGCGCCGGGTAGGGGTGGCCGGTCTCTCCCGAGCTATTCGGCGTGCCGAGGCTGTTGAGATTGAAGCAGCCATAGAGATCCCGCACCCGGCCACTCAGGGTGCCATCAGGCAGCGGGAAGGTGGCATCGTCACGAGCCCAGTGCTGGCCGAGGTGGGTCACCTCGGGGCTATCTTTGGCATCCTGAGCCAGCGCCTTGGCCACCAGCGCCTCGGCCGACATGGCGTACCACCACGCCTGCTTGCCGGCACTGAGGTTGGCGGTGCGGCGCAGTTCGATCTGCAACCGCCCGCTCATCTGGGTCGCCACCACCACCATGACGGCGAGGATCAGCATCACCACCAGCAGGGCCATGCCCCGTGCGCGCCTAGCTCCCCGCATTATCAATCCTCTGGCCACCGGCCCCGATCAGGAACTGGCGCCGGATCAGGCCGAGATCGTCGAGCTCCAGCTCGACCGCGATGCCCTGCGGCAGCACCTCGCGCTGGCTCCAGCTCTCCTTCCAGTTCCCCCTGTCATAGAAGTAGAGGCGAAACGCCCCCACCCCTTCCAACATGGGGCGCACCTGGGCCTCGGTGCCGATCACCGGGTCGGGATAGCGAAAGCTCAGGCGCTCCAGCTTGTTCCCCTTGAGGCGCCAACCGACCCGCTGCAAGCCGGAGCGCGGCAGCATGTCATCCGGGTTGAGCCAACCACCGCGAATGAAGGCGATACCCCAGTCGTCGCTCTCCTGACCAAAGCGCGAGGCGGCGATCGCCACCCGGTTCGCTTCTCCCTCAATGCGGCCGCTGCGCGGCAGCATCTGGGTCAGATCCCGCTCCAAGGCGCCGAGCGCGATCTGCAACTCGCCCAGTCGGGCCTCCTTGCGCTTGGCCACCTCATCGCTGGCCAGCACCCCCTGCAACACCTGATAGGCGCCGAGGCTGAGGCCAGCGAAGATGGCGATGGCCACCAGCATCTCGAGCAGGGTGAAACCGTGTTGCGATCGCATCGTCATTTGTTGATATAGGTCCGCAGCAGGGTGATGGGATTGGGCCCCTTGGCCTCATCGCGTACCTCCAGCTCAATCAGCCGGAAGTTGGCATCCTGGGTTGGCTGGCCGCGATAGCGCCAGTACCACTTGCTGCCAGCCAGCTCACTCTCCCCCTCGACCCAGCTCTCACCCGGCCACTTCTGCTCAAGACGCAGTTGCACCAACTGGTTCTCTGCCACCCAGGTGGCGAGGGTCTTCTGCTCCAGATAAGAGAGGCCGGAGAGGTGCTCGCTGGCGGTTTTCATCACCGCCAAACCGGCGATGGCAAACACCGCCAGCGCCACCATCACCTCGAGCAGGGTCATGCCGCGCGCCTTCACTCTTCCTCCTGCTCCAGGGTGACCTTGCCAAACTCGTCCCCCATGAGCCGTCGGTGTGAGGTGCTCCCCTCCTGTTCGCGGGTCAGTTCCAGCGTAAAGGGGGTCAACTCGTTGCCGGGGAAGATAAGCACCTGGGGGGAGCGCTTTTGTTCGTCACGCTGCTGCTCCGCCGCCTCGTCCCGATCCGACTGCCAGCCGAAACCGTCCACCTCTAAGGTGGTCTCCATCCCCTCCGGTAGGGTGTGACGCGACAGCAGGCGATCGTCGCCGATGGCCTGCCACTTACGCTCCTTGCCGGTGCGCACCATGAATTGCCAGCCATCCTGCTCGACCCTCAGACCGAGCAGGCGTCCCTCCATGACCGCGCGCTCCTGCGCCTGTTGCAGGGCGACGCGAAAGCGGGTGGTCTGATGATCCAGCTCGCGATCCCCCTGCACCGACCCCATGCTGAGGGTGACCGCACCGGCCACCAGCCCCATCAACAGGGCGACCAGCATGACCTCGAGCAGGGTGAAGCCGCGGGCGGGACGCTGCACTTACTGGAAGTCCTTCAGGTTCCAGTTACCGATGTCATCCTCGGTGCCGGCCTCGCCGTCCTGCCCCATGGAGAAGACGTCGATCTTGCCGTTCTGGCCCGGGCTCAGCAGCTGGTAGGGGTTGCTCCAAGGGTCCTGCGGCAGGCGCTTGATGTAGCCCCCGTCGCGATAGCTACGCGGCTCCGGCTCAACGCTCGGCTTGGTGACCAGCGCTTCCAGCCCCTGCTCTGTGGTCGGGTAGCGGTTGTTGTCGAGCTTGTACATGTCGAGGGCATTTTCCAGCGCGACGATGTCGGAGACCGCCTTCTGCTGATCCGCCTTCTCTTTGTTACCCATCAGGTTGGGCACCACCAGGCTGGCCAGGATCCCCAGGATCACGATGACCACCATCACTTCCAGCAGGGTGAAACCCCGTTGACGACGCTTGTGCATTGTTGACTCCATTGCAGGTTAAAAGTGGTAACGGCAAGCCGTCACAAGTTGACCATGTTATTGAGTTCGAGGATCGGCTGTAGGATCGACATGACGATGAACAGCACCACACCGGCCATGGTGACCACCAGCATGGGCTCGAACACGCCGAGGGCGATATTGACCTGACTTTCGAACTCCCGATCCTGGTTGTCGGCGGCCCGCTCGAGCATGCTGTCGAGCTCGCCGCTGCGCTCCCCTGACGCGATCATGTGCAGCATCATGGGAGGAAAAATCTTGGTCTCTTCGAGGGAGGCCCGCAGGCTGGTCCCTTCGCGCACCCGCTCGGTGGCCTCGAGGATCCGGGCGCGGGCGAAATCGTTGGAGAGCACTTCGCCGGCGATCTTCATCCCCTCCAGCAGCGGCACCGCACTGGCGTTGAGGATGCTCAGGGTGCGGGCGAAGCGGGCGGTGTTGAGGCCACGGCTGACCCGGCCTATCACCGGCAGGCGCAGCAGCACGGCGTGCCAGCGGCGGCGGCGGGCCAGATCCTTGAGCCACCAGCGCCCCCCCATGGCCGCCAAGGCGCACAGCAGCAGGAACCACAGGCCGTAGTGCTGCAACAGTTCGCTGGCCCCGATGAGAAAGCGGGTGGTGAGCGGCAACTGCTGGCCCATGTGCTCGAACTGGGCCACCACCTTGGGCACCACGGCGGTGAGCAAAATGGAGATCACCCCGATGGCCACACAGGTCAGCACTATGGGGTAGATCATCGCCTGCAACAGCTTGCTGCGCATGTGCTGGCGCTGCTCTGTGTAGTCGGCAAGCCGGTTGAGCACCTTCTCCAGATGGCCCGATTTCTCACCGGCCGCCACCATGGAGCGGAACAGCTGATCGAACACATGGGGGAAGGTGGCGAGCGAGTCGGCCAGGGAGTACCCCTCGACCACCCGGCTGCGCACCGTGGCCACCATGCTGCGCAGGTGGGCCTTCTCGCACTGCTGGGAGACCGCCTTGAGCGCCTCTTCAATCGGCATGGCGGCGCCGACCAGGGTGGCCAGCTGGCGGGTGATGAGGGCCAGCTCGGCGGTCGATGCCCCCCGGCGAAACAGCACGAAGCGGGCCGCCTCGCGTTTTGCCTTCTCGGTGGTCTCACCCACCTCCAGCGGAGTGAGTCCCTGCTCACGCAGCTGCTGGCGCACCTGGCGGGCGGAGTCCCCCTCCATCACCCCGCTCTTGTTGCGCCCCCTGCTGTCGAGCGCCTTGTACTCAAAGGCCGCCATATCAATCTTCCCGAGTCACGCGCAGCACCTCTTCCAGGCTGGTCTGCCCGGTCAGCACCTTATCGATGCCGTCACGGCGGATGCTGGGGGTGTGCTTACGGATGATCCGCTCGATGGCCAGCTCGCCGCTGGCGTTGTGGATCGCTTCACGTACCGCCTCGTCGATCACCACCAGTTCGTGGATGCCGGTCCGGCCACGATAGCCGGTGTGGTTGCACTGCTCGCAGCCCACCGGCCGCCATACGGTGTCACCTTCATGCTCCGCGAGCCCCATCGCCTCACGCTCGAGGGGGGTGATGGGATGCGGTTCGCGGCAGTCGGCGCACAGGGTACGCACCAGCCGCTGGGCCAGTACCGCCAGCAGGGATGAGGAGAGCAAGAACGGCTCGATCCCCATGTCGCGCATCCGGGTGATGGCGCCGATGGCGGTGTTGGTGTGCAGGGTCGACATCACCAGGTGACCGGTGAGCGAGGCCTGCACCGCAATCTGGGCGGTCTCGAGGTCACGGATTTCCCCCACCATCACCACGTCCGGGTCTTGTCGCAAAATGGCGCGCAGGCCGCGGGCGAAGGTCATGTCGACCTTGGTGTTGACCTGTGTCTGCCCCACCCCTTCGAGGTCATATTCGATGGGGTCTTCCACCGTCAGGATGTTGCGATCCCGCGAGTTGATTTCGGAGAGTGCGGCATAGAGGGTGGTCGACTTACCCGAGCCGGTCGGGCCGGTCACCAGTATGATGCCGTGGGGTTTGCGGATCAGCTCGCTGATGATGTTGCGGTTGCGCAGGGTCATGCCGAGCTGGGCCAGCTCGAGGCGCACCGTGTTCTTATCTAGCAGACGCAGCACCACCCGCTCGCCATAGCTCGACGGCATGGTGGAAACCCGCACGTCGACGGCGCGACCGCCGATGCGCAGTGAGATACGGCCATCCTGCGGCACCCGCTTCTCGGCGATGTCCATGCGCGACATCACCTTGATGCGCGACACCAGCAGTGACGCCAGCTTGCGGTGCGGACGCAGGATTTCGCGCAGCACCCCATCGATGCGAAAACGGATCACCAAAGAGCGCTCGAAGGTCTCGATGTGGATGTCCGACGCCTCTTCTTTTATCGCCTCACTCAACATGGCGTTGATGAGGCGGATGATGGGAGCATCGTCATCGGCGTCGAGCAGATCCTCGCTCTGGGGCAGCTCCTCGGCCAGCGCGAAGAAGTCCATCTCGTTGCCGATGTCCTCCATCAGCTGGCGCGCCTCGGAGGAGTCGCGCTGATAGTGGGCCATCAGCTCGGTTTCGAAGAGGTCGTCGGCCAGCGGTTCGATCCGAAAGGAGCGGCCCGCCACCCGGCGCACCTCGAGCAGGCTCTGCGGCGCCACGGCGGCGCGGCACAGCAGCAGCGGCTCACCACCGCGCTCGGTCAGGATCACCCCATGCTCACGGGCAAACGCGAACGGCAGCTCGGGCAACTCCGCCGCCTGGGCATCGTCGAGCCGGTACGCCATCACTGATTACCCTGCAACAGGCCACGGGCACCGGTCGCCGTATCCTGCTGACGTTGTTGCATCTGGATGATCTGCTGACGCATCTCGGGGGAGAGCGTCACGTCCTGGCCGTACTCGGGCAGCACCTGGCGCTGGGGCGAGGTGAGGTAGCGGGCGTTGGCCGCGTTCTCCAACTGCTCGGCACGGAACAGGCTGTACTTGTTGCTGGAGATCCCGGAGTAGACGCTGGCGTCACGCAGTATGGTCGGCCGGATGAAGACCATCAGGTTACGCTTGGTCGTCGAATTGGAGGTGGAGCGGAACAGGTAGCCAAGCAGGGGAATGTCGCCCAGCAACGGCACCTTGGAGATCTCCTCCTTGGTCTGCTCGTCCATCAAGCCGCCCAGCACCACGGTCTCACCGCTTTTGACCAGCACGGCGTTCTTCACGGTACGGGTATCAAAGGTGGGCCCCAGCGTGGTGGTCCCGGTCGCCTGAGCCTTGGCCACACTGGAGACCTCCTGCTCGATATTGAGCAGCACCGAGTCCCCTTCGTTGATCTGCGGCGTCACCACCAGCTTGGTGCCCACCGTCTTGCGCTCGATGGTGTTGAAGATGTTGTCGCCAGAGGTCGAGCTCTGGGAGCCGGTCTGCACCGGCACCTCCTGACCCACGTTGAACGACGCCTCCTGGTTGTCCATGGTGACGATGCTCGGGGTCGAGAGGATGTCGTTCTTGGTGTTGGTCGAAAGCGCAGTGACCAAGGCCGCCCAGTTGCCATGGTAGAAGCCGGCGGCCATACCGTTGTAGCTGCCGAGCAGGGAGCTCAGGGCGTCTGTGTTGCCGTTATCCTTGTAGTCCTGGCCGGCGATGATGGCAGAGCCAATCCCCACCCCAGTGTTGGTGAACTGGGTGCCGCCGCCGTTGCTGTTGGCCCACTGCACCCCGAGGTTGAGGCCATCGCCATCCTGCATCTCGACGATGATCGCCTCGACCAGCACCTGAGCACGGCGGATATCGAGCTTGGCAATCACCTGCTCTAGTTCGCTCATCACGTCGGGCTGGGCGGTGATCACCAGGGAGTTGGAGGCCTCATCGGCTGAGATGGCCAACTTGCCGCCGCCTATGCTGGCGCCCCCGGTGGCCTGCCCCCCCTTCTTCTCGGCTTCAATGCTGGAGCTGACGCCCTTGAGCACGTCCACCATCTCCTTGGCCTTGGCGTATTTCAGGTAGAAGACACGGGTGTTGCCCTGGGTCTGCAAATCCTGATCGAGCTGGCGCACTAGGCGGGTGATGCGATCGCGCGCCTGCGGTTCACCGGTCACCACCACAGAGTTGGTGCGCTCATCGGCCACCACCTTGGGGGTGAGCATGGCCGACGCCGCTCCGCCGCCCTGCATGCCGGCATCCTTGTTGAGGCTGGTCACCAGCCGCACCATCTCACCAGCCGAGGCATACTTGAGCTTGATGATGTCCACTTCCTGGTTTCCGGCCTTGTCGACCCGGCGCACCACCTCAACCAGCCGGTTGACCACGGCGGCGCGACCGGTGATGAGCAGCACGTTGGAGGGATCGTAATGCACCACGTTGCCGCCGCCGGCGTTGTCGTTGAGCTGACGCAGCAGGGGCGCCAGTTCACGCACCGAGACGTTGCGCACCGGCACCACCCGGGTCACCATCTCATCGCCGCTGCCGGGGTTGCGTTCATCCACCACCGGAATGGCCGAGGTCTTGGCGTCGCGCGAGCGCACTACCTTGAGCACCCCGTTATCCATCGGCACCACAGCAAAGCCGTAGACGTCGAGCACGCTCAGGAAGAACTGGTAGTACTGATCCTCATTGAGCAGGTCATAGCTGCGGACGTTGATCTTGCCGCGCACCGAAGGCTCGATGATGATGGTTTTATTCAGATTTTTGCCGACGGTATTGATGAACTCTTCGATGTCGGCATTCTTGAAGCTGGCAGAAAATTCCGCAGCCCATCCCTGGCTCGCCAGCAATAGCGCCGCTGCTACACCCGCCAGACGCAGCGCCTTGTTCTTAATGGTCATCTTGTTGTTGTAACTCCAGATCATTGTTCCGACAGGCCGACATGGAGGTCATGCGGCTGGCCATCCCGCTCCACGGTGACGGTCATCTCGCTGGCGCTAGCCAGTTGCTGCATGGCTTGCATGGCCTGTGCATTGTCCCTTAAATCCAATCCGTTGATGCTCACTGCCATGTCGTTAGCCTTGAGGCCGAGGCGGTTGAACAGAGAGGGGTTCTTACCCGGATTGAGGCGATAGCCGAGCAGATGCCCATCTCCCAGTACCGGCGAGATAGAGATGTAATCGGTCAGTTTTCCCGGATTGCTGAGCAGCTCGCCACGAGCGGCCGCCAGCGTATTGTCAGCCGGTGTCACCGGCAGCGGCTTGCCGTACTCTTCGCCGTCGAGCATCAGGGTCTCGTCACGCCCTTGCAGCTCGAGGATTACCCGATCCGGGTAGATCATGCGGATGCGGGCCTGGGTGCCGTCGATGACCTCCCCGGGCCCGTAGCTGTTTTGCAGATTATTGTTGGCGATGATGGCAATGGATCGGTTGGGATCATTGCTGGCCAGCACGCCGGTCAACTGCACATTGAGGCGGGTGCGCGGCGCATCGATGGCGACCGCCTTGGGGGGCGCGACACCGGCTGGCGGAGCCTTGCCAAACAAAGAGAGACCGAGCAGCTCGTCGAGCGGCAAGGTCGGCTGCCCCTGACCTGGTGGGGCCGGCATCCGCCCCTGCGGCTGCCACTGTTCGACAGAGGCCGGTTGCAGCATGGCGAGTGAGCGCCAAGTCAGGCCCGCCAACTGCTGGGCCAGCAGCAGGAGCAAGACCAGAAACAGCAACTGACTGGCGCGTGACCAGGGCATCTTCCGCAAGACGGTGAAGAGATGATTCAACTTCTCTTCCCTGAACAGCGCTTCCATAGATTCATCAACAACTTTTTTTGTATATAGAGGGGGTTATTGTGTACGGCCTTGGCTTACGACACAACCGCCCCAGCCAAGCACCGCATGAAAAAGGAGCCTGAGTCACATTCAGCCATGAGCCCGCCACCGCTCAACCTAGGACAATGGCTCTGGTATACTTGTTCCACGCTTTTTTATCTGTAGGAGCCCTCTCATGGCACAAGAGAATGGCGACGCGGTTCGCCTCGACAAATGGCTCTGGGCAGCCCGCTTCTACAAGGCGCGCAGCATGGCGCGCGAGATGATTGAAGGGGGCAAGGTGCACTACAACGGCCAACGCTGCAAACCGGGCAAGCTGGTCGAAGTGGGGGCTCTTATCCGTTTCTGGCAAGGCCATGACGAGCGCGAGGTCGAGCTGCTGGTCATCAGCGGCCAGCGCCGCGGTGCCCCCGAAGCCCAACAGCTCTATCGGGAAACCGAGGCCAGCCTCAAGCGCAAGGCCGACAATGCCGAGGCTCGTAAGCTCGGCAGCCAGTTCGCGCCCAGTCCGGAACGGCGCCCCGACAAGCAGGAACGCCGCCTGCTCATCCGAGCCAAACAATACTGACCCCTTTACATGACAGAAGCGCGCTCGCTTCCTCCCATCACTGGAAATCACAATGAGCCAAGATCAACTCCATCGTTATCTGTTTGAAGAGTATGAAGTCCGTGGTGAGCTGGTACAGCTCGATCAGACCTTCCGCCACATCGTCGATGCCCAAAGCTACCCGCTGCAAGTGCAGGCCCTGCTCGGTGAGCTGCTGGTCGCCACCAGCCTGCTGGTCGCCACGCTCAAGTTTGAAGGCTCCATCACGGTGCAACTGCAAGGTGACGGCCCGGTCAAACTGGCGGTGATCAACGGCGATCACAACCAACATCTGCGTGGCGTCGCCCGCGTCGAGGGCGAGCTGCCGGCAGAGGCCGACATTCACTCCCTGATCGGCAACGGCCAACTGATCATTACCATCACCCCGGAGCAGGGCGAACGCTACCAAGGCATCATTGCCCTCTCCGAGCCCACCCTGGCCGGTTGCCTTGAGGCCTATTTTGCCCAATCCGAACAGTTGCCGACCCGGTTGTGGATCCGCACCGGCATGCAGGATGGCGAGCCGAAGGCCGCTGGCATCATGGTGCAGGCCCTGCCGGCCCAGAGTGAAGATCACGAGGCCGATTTTGACCATCTGGTGCAGCTGACCAACACCATCAAGGATGAAGAGCTGTTCACCCTGCCGGCCGAAGAGGTGCTCTATCGCCTCTATAACCAGGACAAGGTGCGACTGTTTGAGCCGCAACCCGTTGCCTTCCACTGCACCTGTTCACGGGAGCGCTGCCAGAACGCCCTGTTGCAGGTTGGTAAGGAAGAGGCTCTGGATATTGTCAGGGAACACGGGCAGATCGACATGCATTGCGACTACTGCGGTAGCCACTACCTGTTCGATGGTGTGGACGTGGAAAGCCTTTTCAAGGTGGTTCCCGCCAATGATACAAACCAGTTACACTGAAAAAAGGCGGGGAAACCCGCCTTTCGCTTTATAACTAAAACAAAACCCTATTTTATAAACTTTGATGGCTGTCGCTTAATTATACCACCTAGGTGGTAGCATGATGGTCAGCTAAAACCCTACAAACCTCTGAACCCAGGAGATAACAATGACAATCGTGGCTGAATCTACCACCTTGGCACAAAAATTGGGCTTGGCACGTTACGGCATCCATGACATGGCCGACGTGATCCGCAACCCCTCCTACGAACAACTGTTCGCGGAAGAGACCCGCCCCGAGCTGGAAGGCTACGAGCGTGGAGTGGTCACCGAGCTGGGTGCCGTTAATGTCAACACTGGCATCTTCACCGGCCGCTCCCCGAAAGATAAATACATCGTCAAAGACGCCACCACCCAGGATACTGTGTGGTGGTCTGACCAGGGTAAAAACGATAACAAGGCGATCACGCCGGAAGTGTGGGCACACCTGAAATCCCTAGTAACCAAGCAGCTCTCCGGCAAGCGCCTGTTCGTGGTGGACGGCTTCTGCGGTGCCAACCCTGACACCCGTCTGGCCGTGCGTATCATTACCGAGGTGGCTTGGCAGGCACACTTCGTGAAGAACATGTTCATCCGTCCGAGCGACGAAGAGCTGGAAAACTTCGAGCCTGACTTCGTGGTGCTCAACGGTGCCAAGTGCACCAACCCGAACTGGAAAGAGCAGGGCCTCAACTCCGAGAACTTCGTCGCGTTCAACCTCACCGAGAAAATGCAGCTGATCGGCGGCACCTGGTACGGTGGCGAGATGAAGAAGGGCATGTTCTCGATGATGAACTACTTCCTGCCCCTGCGTGGCATCGCCTCCATGCACTGCTCCGCCAACGTAGGCCAGGACGGTGACGTGGCCATCTTCTTCGGCCTCTCCGGTACCGGTAAGACCACCCTCTCCACCGACCCGAAACGCGCCCTGATCGGTGACGACGAGCACGGCTGGGACGATGACGGCGTCTTCAACTTCGAAGGTGGCTGCTACGCCAAGACCATCAAGCTCTCTAAGGAAGCCGAGCCGGACATCTACAACGCTATCCGTCGCGATGCCCTGCTGGAAAACGTGACCGTCGCCGAGGATGGCACCATCGACTTCGATGATGGCTCCAAGACCGAGAACACCCGGGTCTCCTACCCCATCTATCACATTGAGAACATCGTCAAGCCGGTCTCCAAGGCGGGTCACGCCACCAAGGTGATCTTCCTGACCGCCGATGCCTTCGGTGTGCTGCCCCCGGTCGCTAAGCTGACCAAGGAGCAGACCAAGTACCACTTCCTGTCCGGCTTCACCGCCAAACTGGCCGGTACCGAGCGCGGCATCACCGAGCCGACCCCGACCTTCTCCTCCTGCTTCGGCGCGGCCTTCCTCAGCCTGCACCCAACCAAGTACGGTGAAGAGCTGGTCAAGCGCATGGAAGCCTCCGGGGCCGAAGCCTATCTGGTCAACACCGGCTGGAATGGCACCGGCAAGCGGATCTCCATCAAGGATACCCGCGGCATCATCGACGCCATCCTCGATGGCTCCATCGAGAAGGCGCCGACCAAGGAACTGCCGATCTTTAACCTGGAAGTACCAACCGAGCTGCCGGGTGTCGATACCGCGATCCTCGACCCGCGTGATACCTACGCCGATCCCACCCAGTGGGATGCCAAGGCGCAGGATCTGGCCCAGCGCTTCATCAAGAACTTCGAGCGCTTCACCGATACCGACGAAGGCAAGCGTCTGGTGGCCGCCGGCCCCCAGCTGTAAGCCGAGCGTGACATGAAAAAGCGGGCCAACAGGCCCGCTTTTCTTTTTCACGACTCTTCCCACTCCAGCGGCTGCTGTCGCGGCAATCGCAGCTCGACCAACAGCCCACCCTGCTCGGCGCGACCAAGCCGCACGCTGCCGTGGTGCTGGGCCAGGATCTTGGCCACGATGGCCAGTCCCAGACCACTGCCGCTGCGGGTGCGGGCCGCATCCCCCTGGGTGAAGGGGCGCAGCAGCCGTTCACAGTCCTGCACCGGAATGCCGGGGCCGTTGTCCGACAGGCGCAGCCGTGCCCAATGCTCGTCGCCTTGCAGCTCAACCCACAGCCGGCTGGCCCCATAGCGCAGGGCGTTGGTGGTGAGATTGCTGATGACCCGCCGCAGGCCGACGGGGTTGCACTCGACTGGCAGCGCATCGGGCGGCAGATCGAGCGCCACCTCCAGCCCCTGCTCGACCGGCAGCAATACCGCATCGTGCACCAAGACCGCCAGATCGAGGGTCTCCATGACGATGCCGCTGTCGGGGCGGATGTAGTCGATGAACTGATCGATGATGTCATTTGACTCGTCGATATCGGCGTTGATGCTCTCTTTGAGGAACTCATCCCCGGAAGACATCATCTCGGTGGCGAGCCGAATGCGGGTGAGCGGGGTACGCAGATCATGGGAGACCCCGGCCATCATCAGGTTACGCTCCTCCACCAGATTCTTGAGCGAACGCGACATGTGATTGAAGGTGCGGGTCAGGCGACGCAGCTCACGCGACCCCTGTTCTGGGCTTGGCGCCGGGAACTGGCCACGGCTGACCGCAATGGCGCCCTCCTCCAGACACTTCAACGGCCGCACCAATTGACGCGCCCACCACCAGGCACAAAACAGAGTGCCCACCAACATGACTGAGAGAAAGAAGATGATGGGCAGGATATCGTCATCCTCAATTTCGGTCAGCGGAATGCGCACCCATACCTTGTTGGCCTGAGGCGGCTGGATCCAGACGATGTAGTGCTCCTGGAGTTCAACTCGCACTCGGGTTGGCCCGCCCAGTTCGCGGCTGATCAGGGTCTCGAGAAAGGGGTAACGATCGCTCTCTCGCAACCCGTTGGTTTCTGCCTCCCGCTGGCTGTAAACATCCACCCCGGTCGCTACCGAGACCAGCGCCTCGGCATCATCACTCAGCGACGCCTGGCTCTGCTCGAGCGGCAGGATCAGCTTGACCTGATTGGCCAGCAGGTGGGCGATCTGCTTGACGGTCGGGTCGAGCAGGTAGTTGTAGAAGGTGGCGTAAGAGACCAACTGATAGACCACCAGCACGGCCCCAAGAAACCAGAGCAGGCAGGAAAACATGGAAGAGGCGCGCTTCATGGGGCGCTACCATCCGGAATGAAGACGTAACCCAGCCCCCAGACGGTCTGGATGTAACGGGGCTGGGAGGGCTCGGCCTCCAGCATGCGACGTAGCCGCGACACCTGCACATCGATGCTGCGCTCGGTCGCGGTGTACTCGCGCCCGCGCGCCAGATTCATCAGCTTGTCGCGCGAAAGCGGCTCGCGCGGATGGCTCACCAGCACCTTGAGCACGGCAAACTCACCGCTGGTCAAGGTCACCGGCTCGCCGTTCGAGGTCATCTCGCGGGTCGCCAGATTGAGCACATGGGGGCCAAATTCCACCACCTTCTCCGTGGTGGAAGGGGCGCCCGGCAGCTCCACCGAGTGGCGCCGCATCACGGCACGAATGCGCGCCAGCAGCTCGCGCGGGTTGAACGGCTTGGGCAGATAGTCATCGGCTCCCATCTCGAGACCGACGATGCGATCCACATCATCCCCCTTGGCGGTCAACATCAGAATGGGCAACTGGCTGCCGGCCTCGCGTAGACGGCGACAAATGGAAAGGCCGTCCTCCCCCGGTAGCATCAGATCGAGCACCATGAGGTGGAAGTTTTCACGGGCCAGCAGCCGGTCTGCCTGTTCGCCGTTACCCACGCCGCGCACCCAGAATCCCTGCTCACTCAGGTAGCGCTCCAGCAAGGTGCGCAGCTTGGGATCGTCGTCAACCACCAGGATCTTCTGTTGTTGGCTCATGCTTCTCTCTCTGTCATTGCCTACGGGCTCCATGTTAGGTCACTGCGATCGGTGGGCAAGCATAATTGTGTTACCGGGTATGAACTTCCCACCTGCGACGCCGAGTGTCGGTGAAGGCGTCATGGCAAAGGGGGTGGCATGAGCGCGGCGGTTCCCTCTTGCCGGCCCAGGGGTAATAATGCAGGCACATCGACTCAAGGAGACGCAGTCACCCCATGAGAAGCCAACTGATCACCCGTGAGGGGTACAACCGCCTCAAGCAGGAGCTGGACCAACTGTGGCGGGTTGAGCGGCCGGAAACCACCCGCAAGGTGAGCTGGGCCGCCAGTCTCGGCGATCGCAGTGAAAATGCCGACTACCAGTACAACAAGAAGCGCCTGCGCGAAATTGACCGGCGCGTGCGCTACCTGCGCAAGTGCCTGGAAAACCTCAAGATCGTCGACCACTCCCCGGCCCAGGAGGGCAAGGTCTTCTTCGGTGCCTGGGTCGATATCGAGAACGAAGCCGGCGATACCCTACGCTTTCGCATCGTCGGCTACGACGAGATCTTCGGTCGCAAAGATTACATCTCCATCGACTCCCCCATGGCGCGCGCCCTCCTCAAGAAAGAGGTCGACGACGAGGCGGTGGTACAGACCCCGGCCGGTGAGGCCATCTGGTACATCAACGCCATCAGCTATACCCAGCCCTGATCCCTCCTGACGAGAGACCCATGAACAGCATCGAAACACAGATCGCCACCGAGCTGGCGGCCCGCCCCGAGCAAGTACAGGCCGCCATCCGCCTGCTCGACGAGGGGGCCACCGTCCCCTTCATCGCCCGCTACCGCAAAGAGGTCACCGGTGGCCTCGACGACACCCAGCTGCGTAACCTAGAGAGCCGCCTCGGCTACCTGCGCGAGCTGGAAGATCGCCGCCAGAGCATACTGCGTTCCATCGAGGAGCAGGGCAAACTCACCGCCGAGCTGGCCCGTGACATCCGCGCGGCCGACAGCAAGACCCGCCTTGAGGATCTCTACCTCCCCTACAAGCCCAAGCGCCGCACCAAAGGACAGATGGCCATCGAGGCCGGCATCGAGCCGCTGGCCGAGCTGCTGCTCGGCGATCCCATGCGCGAGCCGGAGCAGGAAGCCCTCGCCTACCTCAACACCGAGGCCGGGTTTGCCGACAGCAAGGCGGTGCTCGACGGCGCCCGCTACATCCTGATGGAGCGCTTCGCCGAGCAGGCCGGTCTGCTCGAAAAGCTGCGCGATTTCCTGTGGCAGCACGCCAACCTGCGCGCCCGCCTGGTGCCCGGCAAGGAGCAGGAGGGGGCCAAGTTCAAGGACTACTTCGAACATGACGAGCCGTTGGCCAGAGCCCCTTCCCACCGGGTGCTGGCCATGCTGCGCGGGCGTAACGAGGGGGTTCTCTCCCTCACCCTGCACACAGGGGAAGAGGAAGGAGCCAGCCCCTGCGAGGGGATCATTGCCCGCCATCTTGGCCTGAGCTTCTCCGGCCGCCCGGCCGACAAGTGGTTGCAGGGGGTGGTGAGCTGGACGTGGCGCATCAAGCTCTCTTTGCAGATGGAGACCGAGCTGGTCGGTCGCATCCGCGAGAGCGCCGAGGAGGAGGCGATCAAGGTGTTCGCCATGAACCTCAAGGATCTGCTGATGGCCGCCCCAGCCGGCATGCGCACCACCATGGGGCTGGACCCTGGGATCCGCACCGGGGTTAAGGTGGCCGTGGTCGACGCCACCGGCAAACTGGTCGACACCGCCACCATCTATCCGTTTGAGCCCAAGCGCCAGGTGGAGCAGAGCCTCAAGACCCTGCGCGATCTGTGTGTGAAGCACAAGGTCGAGCTCATCAGCATCGGCAACGGCACCGCCTCGCGCGAGACCGACAAGCTGGCCGGCGAGCTCTTTAGCCGCTACCCGGAGGCGCGCGCCCAGAAAATCGTGGTGAGCGAGGCCGGCGCCTCGGTCTATTCGGCCTCCGAGCTGGCGGCCAATGAGTTTCCGGATCTCGATGTCTCCCTGCGCGGCGCCGTCTCCATTGCCCGCCGCCTGCAAGATCCGCTCGCCGAGTTGGTGAAAATCGATCCCAAGAGCATAGGGGTCGGCCAGTACCAGCACGACGTGAGCCAGACCCAGCTCGCCCGTAAGCTCGAGGCCGTGATTGAGGACTGCGTGAACGCGGTCGGGGTGGACGTCAACACCGCCTCGGCGCCGCTGCTGGCACGGGTCTCCGGCTTAAGCCAGACCCTGGCCCAG
The DNA here is from genome assembly GCF_014892695.1 of Aeromonas simiae. Lineage (NCBI taxonomy): Bacteria > Pseudomonadati > Pseudomonadota > Gammaproteobacteria > Aeromonadales > Aeromonadaceae > Aeromonas > Aeromonas simiae. The sequence continues at coordinate 93,898 of NZ_CP040449.1, read as the reverse complement.
AACATAGTGCAGTTTCGCGATGACAACGGCGCCTTCGCCAGCCGTCAGCAACTGCTCAAGGTGAGCCGGCTCGGGCCCAAGGCGTTCGAGCAGTGCGCGGGCTTCCTGCGCATCCGTGGCGGGGCCAACCCGCTGGATGGCTCGGCAGTACACCCGGAATCCTACCCCGTGGTGGAGCGCATCTTGGCGAAATTGCAGCAGTCGGTGGAGAGCCTGCTCGGCAACAGCGCCCTGCTCAAGGAGCTCAACCCTGCCGACTACACCGACGAGCGCTTCGGCGTGCCGACCGTCACCGACATCATCGGCGAGCTGGGCAAGCCGGGTCGTGACCCGCGCCCCGAGTTCAAGACCGCCACCTTCCGCGAGGGGGTGGAGAAGGTCTCGGATCTCGAGCCCGAGATGGTGCTGGAAGGGGTGGTCACCAATGTCACCAACTTCGGGGCCTTCGTCGATGTCGGCGTGCATCAGGATGGGCTGGTGCACATCTCATCGCTCACCGATCGCTTCATCAAGGATCCGCGCGAAGTGGTCAAGGCCGGCGACATAGTCCGGGTCAAGGTGCTGGAGGTGGACGTGCCGCGCGGCCGCATCTCGCTCACCATGCGCATGGACGAGCAGGCCGGCGAGCGCAAACCACGCGGCGAGGATCGTCGCGCTAGCGGCGCGCGCAGCGGTAACGGTCCGCGTGAACGTCACCAAGGCAGTGCGCGGCGAGAAGACAAACCGCAAAACGGCGCGCTCGGCAACGCCTTCGCGGCCGCCTTTGCCAACGCCCGCAAAAAATAAGCAGCCATGAAAAAGCCCGGCCATTTGGCCGGGCTTTTTTTATCGTGATGGCATCACTTCTGCGCGAGCAGGAAGCTCACCAGACGGTTGAACTGATCCTGGGAGGTGATGGACTCAATCTTGATCAGGTACTTGCCGTTGACCACGAAGGCCGGCACACCGCGGATCTGGAACTCCTCGGTGTTGCGGTCGAACTGGGCGACCATGCCGGAGACGGCGAAGCTGTCGACGGCACCGTCAAACTCCTCTCCCTTGACGCCGTTGTCGACGAAGATCTGCTTCACGTCGTCACGGCTCTGCGGGAACTGCTTCTGCTCGTGCAGCTTGGAGAAAATAACCGGGGTCAGTTTCCCTTCCACTTCCAGCAGGCTGGCAACAGCATAGGCACGCTGCATCTCGGGGCCCATCTCGCGGCCCAAGAAGGCCACCGGGTTCTTCTTAAAAGAGACCCCCTGCGGCAGGCTCTTCTTCAGCTCGCTCGCGATCGGCTCGAACTTGTAGCAGTGCGGGCAGTAGTAGGAGAAGAACTCCAGCACTTCCGGTTGGGCAGAGCCCGTCTGCTTGACCACCTCATAGTTGACGCCTTCCTTGAATTCCGGGGCGGCGTGCACCATGGGCATCATCAGCATGGCGGCAATGAACAACAGTATTTTCTTCATGATCTTTCCTGTTATGGGGATCGGTGTGAGGCACGCCCGGCGAACCGAAGCAGAGCCAAGCCTATTGCGTCACCAGGCCGGCGTCAATGAGAGCGGTGGCTCACGCAGCGCCAGCAACTGCTCCTGCATAGCCTTCAGCTGTTGCTCCCAATAGGCTCCGGTATTGAACCAGGGGAAGTGGCGCGGGAAGGCAGGATCGCTCCAGCGACGCGCCAGCCACGCCATATAGTGCACCATGCGCATGGCCCGCAGCGGCTCGATGAGGCGCAGCTCACGGCGATCCAACTCCATGAACTCCTCGTAGCCGGCCAGCAGGGCATCGAGCTGCATCATCCGCTCCTGCCGGTCTCCCGACAGCAGCATCCAGAGATCCTGAATGGCCGGCCCGGTGCGACAGTCATCGAAATCCACCAGTAGCGGGCCATCACGCCAGAGGATGTTGCCGGGATGGCAGTCCCCATGCAGCGGGATCAGCTCCACCTCCAGGCTCATCGCCTCGCGCACGTGGGCAATCAGCTCATCCAGAACCCCGAAGAAGGGCTTGGCGAGGCTGCGCGGCAGCCACTCGCCGCTCGCCAGCAGATGGCGCGGCTCCTCCAGCATGGTGGCGACATCGAGCTGCGGTCTGTGCTGGAAGGGGTGCACCGACGAGACCTCATGCAGCCGGCCGAGCCAGCGCCCTACCCCCTCCAACTGATCCAGATTATCCATCTCGAATGCCCTGCCACCGAGGCTCGGCCACAGGGCGAAGTGGAACCCCTGATATTCGAGCAGGGTCTCGCCGTCAAAGGCCAGCGGGGTCGCCACCGGGATCTCCTCGGCTGCCAGCAGGGCGGTGAAGGCGTGCTCTTCTAGGATCTGTTCCCGCCGCCAGCGGCCCGGACGATAGAACTTCACCACGTAGCGGCGCCGCGCCTCATCGTGAAACTGATAGACCCGGTTTTCATAGCTGTTGAGCGCGGTTAACCCGGAGTCAATCACCAGCCCAGTCTGGGCCAGTGCATCAAGGATGAGGTCGGGGGTCAGGTCGCGGTAGTCGAATCCCATGGCATCACCGAAAAAGAGAGGGGGCACATGGCCCCCATTCTACCCATTCCACTCAGAGCCGGCTGATAAACTTGCTCGGCTGCTTGATGACCCCCTTGGGCTCGCTGGCCGCCCCTTTGCGGATCAGCACGAAGCGGATATCGAGCACGGCATCGCGCAGGTTGTCGGGGTTAACCCCCAGGCTCACCGGCTGGTTGAGGATCTCGCCGCTCTTGAGAGTCACCTCGCGCGGGCCATACCACTGGTAGTCGGGCAGCCCCTCGACCGCCAGCCGGAAGGTCTGCGGCCGCATCGTCTTGTTGAGGATCTTGAGGTTGTAGGTGTTCTCCACCAGGCCATCTCCGTTCTCACGAAATAGCTGGTTGCGATCGCGGATGACGTCGAGCCCCATCGGCATGATCGACATGGCGCTGTAGGCAAAGACCCCGAGCATGACCAGCATCACCAGGCCATAGCCGATGAGCTTGGGCCGCGCCACCTGAGTCGAGTGACCCGCCAGCTTGTGCTCTGTGGTGTAGCTGATGAGCCCCTTGGCATAGCCCATCCGCTCCATGGTCTGATCGCAGGCATCGACGCAAGCACCACAGTTGATGCACTCGTACTGCAGGCCGTCACGGATATCGATACCGGTCGGGCAGACCTGGACGCACAGGTCACAATCGATGCAATCCCCCAGCCCGAGCGCCTTGGGATCGGCCTTGCGCGGGCGTGGGCCCCGCTGCTCGCCGCGCGCCCCGTCATAGCCAACGATGAAGGTGTCTTTATCGAACATGGCCGACTGGAAGCGGGCATAGGGGCACATGTGGATGCACATGATGGCGCGCATGAAACCGGCGTTGCCATAGGTGCAGGCAGTAAAGAAGAGCACCCAGAACAGAGGCCAGAAGTCGATGGAGAAGGTGACCAGAGCGGGCATCAGCGCGGTGATGTCCTGAAAATAGCCGACGAAGGTGAGGCCGGTGACCAGGGAGATAAGCAACCAAGCCAGATGCTTGGCGCCCTTGCGCAGCAGCTTATCGCGTCCCCAGGGGGCAGCATCGAGCTTACGCCGCTTGTTGGCCGGTCCTTCGAACTTCTCCTCACACCAGATGAAGAGGAAGGTCCACACCGTCTGCGGGCAGAGATAGCCGCACCAGACCCGGCCGAGGAAGGTGGTCACAAAAAACAGGGCAAAGGCGGCGATCATCAGCAGCCAGGCAAGCAGGGTGAGATCCTGTGGCCAAATCGTGGTAGCAAAGATGTGGAACTGCTGGTTGCCGATGTCGAGCAGCACCGCCTGGCGCCCCTCGTAGCGCAGCCAGGGCAGCGCCAGAAACAGCAGCATGAACAACCAGCCCATGTTGCGCCGCAGACGCTGCCAATACCCGGTCTGCGCCCGCACATAGATACGATTGCCCGGATTAAACCGGTCATCGCTGGCCTTGAAGGTGTGGGGGTTGCACTCTCCGGTCACGTCCTTGACCTCGATCTGCTCTTGCTCGGCCATGGGGCACATTGCTCCGTTCTGATTGTTATCGGCCGATTATATCTTAATCAGCCGCTCACCCGGAGCCATCACCACCGGCAATGTTGAAGGAAGATCGCAAATTTGTAGCAAAAAATGACGCGCCGGGAGGGCGCGTCAGAGGGGTCACTTGATACCGCGGGCCTTGAGCAGGGCCTCTTTGAAATCAGGCACCTGATCCTTGGCAAGGCCGGGGATCATGGCGCTCTTGTCGGCATCGCGCATCTTGAGGTGGTAGATGAGCACGTCATCGGTCAGTGCACTCAATGGCCCCTCGTAACCGGCCTCTTTGGCCAGCTTCTCGATGAACTGGATCAGGTTCAGATCCTGTTCCTTGATCCAGGCGGGCTGCAATAACTCGAGCAGCTCTTCGATACGATGACATTGCATCTGGAATCCTCACTGTTGTCGAACATCAGGCGGCACGCCCCTGTAGGGCGGCCTCCACACGATCCCGGCCATTATGCTTGGCTTGATAGAGAGCTGCATCCGCTTTTTGCACCAACTCACCGGCACTCATGCTCTCATCAGGCACCAGAGTCGCCACCCCGATACTGCCGGTCACCACGCTGGCAATCCGGGAGCGGGCATGGGGGATCGCCAGATCCTTGATGCGCTGACGCACCTGTTCGGCAATTTGCCACGCCCCCTGCTGACCCGTGGCCGGCAACAGCAAGGCAAACTCCTCGCCCCCATAACGGGCGGCCAGATCGTCTTCCCGGCGCAACGCCTCTGCCAGGGCGGCCGCCACCTGTTGCAGGCATTCGTCACCCCACTGGTGTCCATAGTGATCGTTGAACTGCTTGAAGTAATCCACATCGAGCAAGATCAGCGAGAGCGGGGCCTTGGCGCGATAGCAACGGCGCCAGGCCCGCTCCAGCGAGTGGTCGAAATGAGCGCGGTTGGCGATGCCGGTCAGGCCGTCGAGGCGTGAGGCGAGTTGCAGGTGTTCAGAGACACTGCGCAACTCGGCCACCAGATCGGCATTGGTGAACCGGTGGTAGAGCGAGGTCAGTTGCTCGCGGCGCAGTCGACGCACCAGGGCGGAGAGAAACAGCAGCAGATACCCGGCCAGTATGCAGGAGAGGATGCGCTCTTGATCTCCGCCCTGCCACAGCACCAGCAACATGGTGAGCCCGAGCGGAGAGATCAAGCCATAGAAGCAGCGGCGGCTACCGATGAGCAGTATGCTGCCACCGGTCAGCAACAGGCAGGAGAGAATGATGAGAGCGGCACGGTGGGAGGGCGGCAGGACATCGAGATAGAGCAGCATCCCCATGCTCCAGATGATGGAGGTGCAGGTCACGCCGATGAAGATTTCGTGCTCCACCCTCTGGTGCTGCACCAGGTGGAGATGGCCCTGCCGCCACTTGACGTGGCCCCAGCGCAGCGCGAGCACGATCAAGTTACCAAAAAGCCACAGCAGGGTATGTTGGGGGGCGACGTAAGGGTAGAACATCAGCCCCCAGCTCAATGCGACCAACAGCAAGAACGGAACGCTGAACAGGACATGCTCACAGAGCTGGGCCGTCACGGCCTGCCTGACCTGTTTGGCTACATTCGGTGTCACCGTGCACGCTCCCTGTACAAGAAGGCGACAGTCTAGCACCGACTCAACTGAGCAACAACTCACCACTCGTCAACATGAGACCCCACCTTATTCCTTGCCCAATTCGTCGAGGATCGGGCACTCGGGGCGCTCATCGCCGTGGCAGCAGCGGGTCAACTGTTCCAGGCTGGTCAGCATCGCCTGCAAGCCGGCGATGCGCTCGCGCAGGTCGACCATCTTCTCTTCGGCCAGCTTCTTGACCTGGGCGCTGGAGCGGTGCTCGTCCCGGTAGAGCGCCAGCAACTCCTGGCACTCTTCGAGGTTGAAGCCGGTCTCGCGGGCCCGCTTGACGAAGCGCAGCTCACGTAGCGCCGCGTCACCGTAACTGCGATAACCGTTGTCACTGCGCTGTGGGGCTGTGATGAGGCCGATGCTCTCGTAGTAACGGATAGTCTTGGCCGTCAGCCCGCTGGCCTTGGCAACCTTGCTGATGTTCATCGCTTTCTCTCCTACCGGGCGCTCGGGCGCCACCGTTTCAGCATCAAGGAATTGGCTAGCACTGTCACGCTGCTCATGGCCATGGCGGCACCGGCCAAGGCCGGACTGAGCAGACCGAAAGCGGCGAGCGGAATGCCGACCGTATTGAAAATGAAGGCCCAGAACAGGTTCTGGCGAATGGTGCGCCAAGTGGCCGCCGAGATATCGATGGCATCGACCACCAGACGCGGATCCGGACGCATCAGGGTAATCGACGCCGTCTCCATCGCGACTTCAGCCCCCGAGCCCATGGCAATCCCCACATCGGCGGCGGCCAGCGCAGGCGCATCGTTCACCCCGTCACCGACCATAGCGACCAGCCCCGCGCTCTGCGCTTGCAACTGCTGCACCCGCTCGACCTTCCCAGCCGGTAATACCTGGGCAAAGGCCCCATCCAGACCAAGTTGCTCGGCGGCATGATCCACCGCAGCCCTGGCATCCCCACTCACCAGCCAGGAGGTGATGTGCCGCGCCCGCAGTGCCGCGACGGCGGCCGCACTCTCCGGGCGCAGCGGATCAGCCAGATCGGCCCAGCCAACCAGTTCACCATCGCGGGCCATCCAGACCCGGGTCACCCCGGCTGGCGCGGTAATGCCGCCACTGAGCACCACACCGGCACGCTGCATCAGCGCCTGGTTGCCGACGAATAGATGATGCCCTGCGACGCGCCCTTCGATACCACTGCCCACATGCACCTTGAGATCCTCGGGCTGGGGCAGGGTCTCATCCACTGCGGCCAGCATGGCGCGCGCCAGCGGATGCTCGCTCCCCTGTTGCAAAGCGGCAGCCAGCCGCAGGTCGGCAGCGTCACCATGCCACTGATCCAGGCTCGGACGCCCCTGCGTTAGGGTACCTGTCTTATCGAAGATGACGGCGCGCACCCGATGCGCCCGTTGCAGGGTCTCGATGTCACGGATGAGAATCCCATGCCGGGCCGCAGCACCGGTACCGGTCACCACGGCCGCCGGCGTCGCCAGCCCCAGCGCACAAGGGCAAGCGATGACCAGTACCGCCACCGCGGCCATCAGCGCCTGCTCCCCAGAGCCGTTTAGCTGCCACCAGAGCAGGCCGGTGAGCAGTGCAATGACCATGACGACCGGAACAAACAGAGCAGAGATGCGATCGACCAACTGCTGGAACGGCGCCTTACCCATCTGGGCCTGCTCAACCAGCGCTATGATGCGGCCGAGGTTGGACTCCTCCCCCACCGCACGCGCCTCAAGCTCCAGTACGCCGGAGCCGTTGATGGTTCCCTCCAGCACCCGATCACCAATAGTGCGCAACACCGGCACACTCTCACCGGTCACCACCGCCTCGTCCAGCTCGCTCTCACCGCCGGTGATGACCCCATCGACCGGGATCCGCTCACCAACCAGCACCTGGATCTGCTCCCCTTTGAGCACCTCGGCGATCGCCACCTGCTGCCAGCTTTCGTCACGCCATACTCTGGCCTGCTGCGGGCGCAGCGCCATCAATTCGACAATGGCGGCACGGGTACTGCGCTTGGCGCGCCCCTCCAGCCACTTACCAAGCGAGACCAGGGTGATCACCACGGCACTCGCCTCGAAATAGAGGTGTCCCATGGCCGCGGGCCCCAGTTTGAACAACAACCACAGGCTATAGCCATAGGCGGCGCTGGTGCCGGTGGCGACCAGGACATCCATGTTGCCACTGCGCGCCCGCAGGGCCCGCCAGGTTCCGCGATAAAAACGGGCACCGACCCAGAATTGGACCGGCGTGGCGAGTAGCCATTCAGCCACTGGCGGCAGGTGCCAGGGCAGCAGACCGGCCATGGCCGCCATCCCCAGCAGCAGGGGCAAGGTCAGCAGGGCGGAGATGATGAGGCGAAACCGCTCGCGACGCTCTTCACCTTGCTCCCGCGCAGCTTGCTCCTGCAACTGTCTGGCGCGATCCTCGGCCGGGCGGAAGTGGGCGGTGAAACCGGCGGCGGCCACCGCATCGCGCAATCTGGCTGGTGTCATGACCCCAGCAGCCCCGCTCACCCGCGCCTCATTCAGGGAGAAGTTCACCTCGGCCTTGAGCACACCGGGTTCGCGGGCCAACACCTTCTCAAGGCGGCTGGCACAGGCGGCGCAGCTCATCCCCTCGACGGCAAACTGCTGTGTCTCCTGCTCGACCTGGTACCCAAGCGACGAGATCCGCTCCAGCGCCGCCCCAAGCTGCTGTGGTTGTTCCAGCTCCAGCGCGCCCTGCTCGAGCGCAAAGTTCACAGAAGCCTTCACCCCTTCCAGTTCATTCAAGCCCCGCTCGATGCGATCGGCACAGCGGGCGCAACTCATGCCTTTGATCGGCACATGCAATGAAAGTGTCATTTCAACTCTCCTCTATGGGACAGTCAAACCTTAACCTTTACATGAACTGGAATGTAAAGCCTGTGGAGAAAAAAGCATGCGGGCAAAAAAGAGGACGCGATACCTCGTCAGCCCCGACGTAATCCCCCTCGCCATCCCCCTTGATTACCCATCGGCGAGGGCCCCGCCTCGATGAGGGCCACGACACGCAGGGCAATGATGCTTTATCGGCCCAGCAAGGTGTGGGCACAGCTCTCCTTGCATTGCGAGCGCAGCCACAAAGGAGGCCGACTCAGCGCACGCTCAGCAAGAGCACCTTCACCCAGATACCTGCTGAGGGCTGAAAACCGCTCCTTGGCTCGCCATCTCTGCACTGAAAACGATGGAGGAGGCCAAAATATGAGCGCGCTCAATGTCCGATGCAAAGGGGGGAGCCATAATCGCGGCATTTGGTTGTAAACTTACCACCTCCCTAATGGAGACAGTCCGTTATCTTCTGTTACGACGCCGGTATAGGCGGGCTGGTTATAATCACTCGAATAACAAGGTTTGGCGGGAGCCTAGCCTGGCAGGTTCATACACTACTTGGAATCTCAGGAAACCTATGAAAAATATCAACCCAACCAAGACCCAGGCCTGGCAGGCACTGGAAGCCCACTTCGCTGCCCATGGCAAGATGCAGCTGAAGGATCTTTTCGCCAAGGATGCGCAGCGTTTTGACAAATTCTCCCTCACCTTCGGTGGCGACATTCTGGTCGACTACTCCAAGAACCTGATCACCGAAGAGACCCTCAAGCTGTTGATTGCGCTGGCCAAAGAGACCGATCTGCGCAGCGCCATCGATGCCATGTTCAACGGCGACAAGATCAACATGACCGAAGGGCGCTCCGTGCTGCACGTGGCCCTGCGCAACCGCTCCGACCGCCCCATCGAAAGCGATGGCAAGGACGTGATGCCGGAAGTGAATGCCGTACTGGCCAAGATGAAAGGCTTCTGTGAGAAGGTCATCTCCGGCGAGTGGAAAGGCTACACCGGCAAGGCGATCCAGCACGTGGTCAACATCGGTATCGGCGGCTCCGATCTGGGCCCAGTGATGATCACCGAGGCGCTGCGTCCGTACAAAAACCACCTGCAGATGCACTTCGTCTCCAACGTCGATGGCACCCACATCGCCGAAACCCTGAAGAAGATCGACCCGGAGACCACTTTGTTCTTGGTCGCCTCCAAGACCTTCACCACTCAGGAGACCATGACCAACGCCCTGACCGCCCGCGACTGGTTTATCAAGAGCGCCGGTGATAAGGCCCATGTAGCCAAGCACTTCGCTGCGCTGTCTACCAATGGCAAGGCCGTGGCCGAGTTTGGCATCGACACCAACAACATGTTCGAATTCTGGGATTGGGTGGGTGGCCGCTACTCCTCTTGGTCTGCCATCGGCATGCCCATCGCCCTTTCCGTCGGTTTCGAGAACTTCGAAGCCCTGCTGCAAGGCGCCTTCGAGATGGACATGCATTTCGCCACCGCCTCCTATGAGCAGAACGTGCCGGTACTGCTGGCCCTGATTGGGCTGTGGTACAACAACTTCTACGGTGCCGAATCCGAAGCCATCCTGCCCTACGATCAGTACATGCATCGCTTCCCTGCCTACTTCCAGCAGGGCAACATGGAATCCAACGGCAAGTACGTGGACCGCGATGGCAACCCGGTCGACTACCAGACCGGCCCCATCATCTGGGGTGAGCCGGGCACCAATGGCCAGCACGCCTTCTATCAGCTGATCCATCAAGGCACCAAGCTGATCCCGTGCGACTTCCTGGCGCCGGCCATCAGCCACAACCCGCTCGGCGATCACCACCCGAAACTGCTGGCCAACTTCTTTGCCCAGACCGAGGCCCTGGCCTTCGGTAAGAGCAAGGAGCAGGTCGAGGCTGAATTCCTGGCCGCCGGCAAGACCTTGGAGCAGGTTAAGGATCTGGTGCCGTTCAAGGTGTTCGAAGGCAACCGTCCGACCAACAGCATCCTGTTCAAGCAACTGACCCCGAAAACCCTCGGCTCCCTGATCGCCATGTACGAGCACAAGATTTTCGTGCAAGGGGCCATCTGGAACATCTTCAGCTTTGACCAGTGGGGTGTGGAGCTGGGCAAGCAGCTGGCCAACCAGATTCTGCCGGAACTGGGCACCGCTGGAGCCATCACCAGCCATGACAGCTCCACCAACGGCCTGATCAATACCTGGAAGGCGTGGAAAGCCTGATATCGGCAGACCTGAAGCAAAAAAGCCCGCTACCAAGCGGGCTTTTTATTATGTTCAGAGATCTATCGCCAAGAGGAATAAAAGCTTCATCAGTACAAGAGTGCCCCTGTCGCGCTCTTACTGTGTGAGGCAAAGGGTGGCAACAGGCCCGCCCTCACGGGCGAGCTTCGGTTGTGATGGCGCATCTAGGCACCTGATACATTCAAGAGCACCGCCCCTCTCGCACTAAACAAAAAAACCAGTCGCTCGACTGGGCTTCTCTTGCGTGACGACGTGGCTGTCGTGCAAGGAGCTGTGATGCGAAGGCCGAGGCGATGGCCACCTTCTCGGTCGTCTGGCGAGACAGCGATAAACGCCCAATACAAAAGCAAAAAGGCCTTCCCATCAGGGAAGGCCTTCAATAGTTAGTGGCGGAGCGGACGGGACTCGAACCCGCGACCCCCGGCGTGACAGGCCGGTATTCTAACCGACTGAACTACCGCTCCGCATTCGGCTAGCTTATTGCTAAATTGGGTGCCTGGCAGTGTCCTACTCTCGCATGGCATCTGCCACACTACCATCGGCGCTACAGCGTTTCACTTCTGTGTTCGGCATGGGAACAGGTGGGTCCACCGCGCTATGACCGCCAGGCAAAATCGTAATCCGAAAAGCTGATTGCACTCACGATTCTCATCACAAGCACTTAAGTCGTTCTCGCTTTGTCACAAGCGCTCAAAACACTTCTTGGGTGTTGTATGGTTAAGCCTCACGGGTAATTAGTACGGGTTAGCTCAACGCATCGCTGCGCTTACACACCCCGCCTATCAACGTTGTGGTCTCCAACGGCCCTTTAGGACCCTCAAGGGGTCAGGGATGACTCATCTCAGGGCTCGCTTCCCGCTTAGATGCTTTCAGCGGTTATCGATTCCGAACTTAGCTACCGGGCAGTGCCACTGGCGTGACAACCCGAACACCAGAGGTTCGTTCACTCCGGTCCTCTCGTACTAGGAGCAACTCCCTTCAATCATCCAACGCCCACGGCAGATAGGGACCGAACTGTCTCACGACGTTCTGAACCCAGCTCGCGTACCACTTTAAATGGCGAACAGCCATACCCTTGGGACCAACTTCAGCCCCAGGATGTGATGAGCCGACATCGAGGTGCCAAACACCGCCGTCGATATGAACTCTTGGGCGGTATCAGCCTGTTATCCCCGGAGTACCTTTTATCCGTTGAGCGATGGCCCTTCCATACAGAACCACCGGATCACTATGACCTGCTTTCGCACCTGCTCGACCTGTCCGTCTCGCAGTTAAGCTGGCTTATGCCATTGCACTAACCTCCTGATGTCCGACCAGGATTAGCCAACCTTCGTGCTCCTCCGTTACTCTTTGGGAGGAGACCGCCCCAGTCAAACTACCCACCAGGCACTGTCCGCGATCCCGATTCAGGGACCTGCGTTAGAACATCAAACATACAAGGGTGGTATTTCAAGGTCGGCTCCACGACAACTAGCGTCATCGCTTCAAAGCCTCCCACCTATCCTACACATGTAGGTTCAATGTTCAGTGCCAAGCTGTAGTAAAGGTTCACGGGGTCTTTCCGTCTAGCCGCGGGTACACCGCATCTTCACGGCGATTTCGATTTCACTGAGTCTCGGGTGGAGACAGCATGGCCATGGTTACACCATTCGTGCAGGTCGGAACTTACCCGACAAGGAATTTCGCTACCTTAGGACCGTTATAGTTACGGCCGCCGTTTACCGGGGCTTCGATCAAGAGCTTCGTGTTACCACTAACCCCATCAATTAACCTTCCGGCACCGGGCAGGTGTCACACCCTATACGTCCACTTTCGTGTTTGCAGAGTGCTGTGTTTTTGATAAACAGTCCCAGCCATCTGGTCACTGCGACTCCCAACAGCTCCGTGAGCAAGTCACTTCACCATCAAGAGCGTACCTTCTCCCGAAGTTACGGTACTATTTTGCCTAGTTCCTTCACCCGAGTTCTCTCAAGCGCCTTGGTATTCTCTACCCGACCACCTGTGTCGGTTTGGGGTACGATGACATGTAATCTGAAGCTTAGAGGCTTTTCCTGGAAGCAGGGCATCAATGGCTTCACCACCGTAGTGGCTTCGTCTCGTGTCTCAGTGTTGTGTCTCCGGATTTGCCTAGAAACACCACCTACGCACTTTCACCAGGACAACCGTCGCCTGGCCCACCTAGCCTTCTCCGTCCCCCCATCGCAATTACATGTCGTGCAGGAATATTAACCTGCTTCCCATCGACTACGCCTTTCGGCCTCGCCTTAGGGGTCGACTCACCCTGCCCCGATTAACGTTGGACAGGAACCCTTGGTCTTCCGGCGAGGAGGCTTTTCACCCCCTTTATCGTTACTTACGTCAGCATTCGCACTTCTGATATCTCCAGCATACCTCTCGATACACCTTCGCAGACTTACAGAACGCTCCCCTACCACTTGCACTGAGTGCAAATCCGCGGCTTCGGTGCCTGGTTTGAGCCCCGTTACATCTTCCGCGCAGGCCGACTCGACTAGTGAGCTATTACGCTTTCTTTAAATGATGGCTGCTTCTAAGCCAACATCCTAGCTGTCTGAGCCTTCCCACATCGTTTCCCACTTAACCAGAACTTTGGGACCTTAGCCGGCGGTCTGGGTTGTTTCCCTCTTCACGACGGACGTTAGCACCCGCCGTGTGTCTCCCGGATAGTACTTACTGGTATTCGGAGTTTGCAAAGGGTTGGTAAGTCGGGATGACCCCCTAGCCTTAACAGTGCTCTACCCCCAGTAGTATTCGTCCGAGGCGCTACCTAAATAGCTTTCGGGGAGAACCAGCTATCTCCGAGTTTGATTGGCCTTTCACCCCCAGCCACAGGTCATCCCCTAACTTTGCAACGTTAGTGGGTTCGGTCCTCCAGTTGATGTTACTCAACCTTCAACCTGCCCATGGCTAGATCACCCGGTTTCGGGTCTACACCCTGCAACTAGTCGCCCAGTTAAGACTCGGTTTCCCTACGGCTCCCCTATACGGTTAACCTCGCTACAGAATGTAAGTCGCTGACCCATTATACAAAAGGTACGCAGTCACCCGAAGGGCTCCCACTGCTTGTACGTACACGGTTTCAGGTTCTATTTCACTCCCCTCACAGGGGTTCTTTTCGCCTTTCCCTCACGGTACTGGTTCACTATCGGTCAGTCAGGAGTATTTAGCCTTGGAGGATGGTCCCCCCATGTTCAGACAGGATATCACGTGT
>NZ_CP040449.1:0-77500 GCF_014892695.1 Aeromonas simiae | reverse complement strand
GATGCTTTCAATCCTGCGAGTGCCCACACAGATTGCTTGATTCAATTTGTTAAAGAACGTTGCCTTGTCGGCTGAGGCTGCGCATCTTACGCTCCTCATTTTGAAAGTCAAGCGCCGTAGCGGCTTTTCTTTCGCAGCGGGCTGGCTCAAAGCCAACTCACTGACCCTCTGGCGTCATCCGCCGTGCTGGTGAGGGCGCATTATAGGGAGGTGCCTCGGGATAACAAGGCTTTTTTTGAAGAAAATCACGAATAATTCAAAACAATCAGTTAGAAACAAAATATTAAGTGTATATATACAGAGTTATCCACATTGTGCTGGTTCGTGAGCCACTCCCGAGCCAATTTCATGTGCTCCAGACGTGCCTTTCACCTTTCTGCGGTGGCTTGTGTTACAAAAGCCCGTTACCATGAAGGTGAATAAAGTGTTGCGTTTTCATCGACTTCATTCACATGAGGGTGGACTCCCTATGACATTGTTCCGTTTTCCCCTGTTTCTACAGGCGGCTATCTGCGCCGCCGTTCTGGCGTTAGTCGGCTATCTGCTGGCACAAGGGCTCAATTTCCAACTGGAGACCGAGATCATCTTTGCTCTGGGTCTGGCACTCGGTGGTTTTGTGGTTCCTCTGCTGCTGCAACGTAAGGTTGGAGTGACGACATCGACCACAACAGCCCCGACCACCGATGTTGAAACCCGCACCCTGTATGTCGGTAATCTTCCCTATCGCGCCAACGAGGCCGCCGTGCGTGAACTGTTCGTCCAGCACGGACAGGTTATTTCGGTGCGTCTGATGAAGGATAAGGTGACCGGCAAGCGCCGTGGTTTCGGTTTCGTCGAGATGCCGGTAGCCGATGCCGAGCGCGCCGTAGCGGCGCTCAATGAGAAGGAGTATCAGCAGCGCACCCTCAAGGTGCGTGAAGCAAACGAGAAGAAGGAAGGAGAGGGCGACGCCTAATGCGCTAGTCTCCGACCTGACGTAATTGCTCAAGCCCCCAGCTCATTAAGGGGGCTTGCAGTTTCAGGGCTGCCGCATCAAGCCTGGTGCAGTAAGCCATCCCCCTTCCCTCCCCCGCACTTCCCCCACTCCCCAAGAGGTGGCGTACCCGCTTGGCCACCGCCTCTCCCGAGTCAACAAACGTGACGCCAGGCAGGATCTCGGCCAGCTCATCGGCCAGCAGAGGAAAATGGGTACACCCGAGTACGACAGTGTCGGGGCTATGGCCCTCCTCCCGCCAAGACGCCATCACGGCGCGCAGCACATCCATGTCTACCAGCTCCCCGGCCAGCTTGCGCTCGGCCTGAACCACCAGCTCGGTGCTGCCTTTGAGCAGCACCTGCTTGCCTGGCGCAAACTGCTCGATGAGGCGCAAGGTATAGTCGCGGGAAACCGTGCCGGGGGTCGCCAGCAGCCCGATGCAACCATTTTGGGTCAGTGCTACTGCCGGCTTAATCGCCGGCACCACTCCCACCACTGGGATCTCCAGCCTGGCGCGCAGCTCGGGCAATGCAATGGTGCTTGCGGTATTGCAGGCGATCACCACCAGGTTGATGGCATGCTCGCTCACCATCTGTTCGACCGTGTTCGCACAGGCCGTGATGAGCGCTTCCTCAGCAAGTTCGCCATAGGGAAAGTGGGCGTTATCGAAGCAGTAGAAGTAGTGATGTCCTGGCAACAGGCGGCGTATTTCGCGATAGACGCTCAGCCCCCCCATGCCGGAGTCGAAGACGAGAATATTGGCCACGGAACTCCCCCTCGGATACAAGCTCGTGATCATACTCCTCCCTCTTTGACGAGGGGAAGCCCCAAGAAGAAGGCCCCGCATCGCGGGGCCTGGTCTCAGAGGCGATAATCCGCGGTCACGCGGAACTCTGTCCCCGCGCCGGGGTAACCGACGGCTTCATCGTAATCGCGATCAAGCAGGTTATCGACGCGCCCTCCCAGGGTCAGCCGCTCGTTCACGGCATAATGAGCCCCCAGGTTGAACAGGGTATAAGAACCCAACTCGCGGCGGGTCGCCGGCCAGGAGCTGAAGTCATTGTCGTAGCGCTTGCCCACATAGAGCGCCTCGCCGCTCCACTCCACCGGCCCCGTGGTCACGCTAGCCAGCCAGCTTCCTTTATTACGGGCACGGCGCAGCAACTGCCGATCGGCATCATTCTTGTCCTCGGCGCGAGTGATGTCGAAGCTGAGGTCATGACGCACCGGCCCCGTCATCAGGCCTAGGGCCAGCTCCATACCATGGATATCCGCATCCGTGTTATTGGGGCGGCAACTGGCGTTAGCGCTCTGGCAGCGGATCAGGTTTTCAATCCGGTTGCGGTAGAGGTTTACCGACCAGTCCCAAGCACTGTACTGACCGCTCAATCCCAGCTCCAGATTGCGGCTCTCCTCCGGCTTCAGGTTCGGATTCTCGTAACCTGGATAGTAGAGGTCGAGGAAAGTCGGAGCCTTGAAGCCGGTGCCATAACTCAGGCGCGCCTTGTGGTGCGGGTCGATATCGACCCCGGCGGCGGCCGACCAGGTGTTGTGGCGACCATACTGCTGGTTGTCGTCGGTGCGGCCGGAGAGCTCCAGCAGCAGCGGGTTCCAACGGTAGCTACCGACGGCAAACAAGCCAGTGTTGTCGCGATCCGGCGCGGCAAAGCCAACGATAGCCGGGCTGCCACTGCTCCAATCCTCGGCGCGGGAGTCCGACTTCATCTGCTCCTGCTGCCAGTCGGCACCTGCGGTCAGGTGTAAGTTGTCGTTGGCCTGCCAGCCGTTCACCCACGCCAGATGGGTCAGGCCGGTATGGATAGGCTGTCCCGAGCCCTCACCATCAGCATCCAGCCAGGTTTTCAGGCGATGTTCGCCATAACTGGCTTCAAGTCGGCTGGTCAGGGCAGTACCGCGATACTTGAGGGCTCCATCAAACTGCTTGGCAGAGACCCGGCTCTGATCGGTGGTACCGTCGGTCTCAGCGAGGTTGCGCCAGCCCAGCGCATTTAGCTCACCGCTCCACTGGTCATTGAAGTCGTGGTTCAGGCCCAACTGACCGTTGAGGGTATCAAAACCATCGCGATCCGGCTGATGGGTCTGCGCCACGACATCGACCCCATCGGTCTTCTCGTAACCCAGCATCAGGTTGCCGTCGGTCTTCTCCCCCAGCGCCTGCACCGTGCGCAATTGCCCCATGCCGTAACCATGGCTGCCAGCACCACCGGTCAGATGAGTCTCACTTCCCTGGCGGGCCGAGGTCTGGGTGATGATGTTGATGACACCACCAATGGCATCGGAGCCATACACGGCCGCTCTTGGCCCGCGAATGTATTCGACACGCTCCACCAACCCGAGCGGGATCTGGCTCAGATCTGGGGTCCCCACCGCCATGGCGGCAATCTGACGACCATTGATGAGGATCAGGGAGTGGTTGGAGTTGGTACCGCGCATGAACAGACTGCTCTGGTGCCCACGCCCCCCCATGCTGACCAGCTGCACCCCCGGTAGGGTACGCAGCAGATCGGGCAGGCTCTGAACCTGACGGGCCTCGATATCCGAACGATCGATGATCAGGGTGGGGGCCAGTACGCTGGCGGCGGGCTGTTCGACCCGATTGGCGGTGACGACCATCACCTCATTGGTTGATACCGGCGACTGGGCGAGCGCGGCCGTCGGCAGCAGGGCCGCCGCCAGAAGTTTCTTCGACATAACAGATCCTTAATTACGCGTAAGCATCCATCTCGCGACCGGTTTCTCTCGGCCCGAAATACGAGCTTTGGCAGGTCTTCGGGCTTGGGGGCTGGAAACCTAGGCGACGGCTTCCCACCTTGCGGCAGTGCCATGTTGTCGCTTCGTTCCCCCTTACCGCTGCGCGCCAGCTCCGGAGTTACACCGGATTCCCTATTAAGCAGGTTGCGCCAAAGCGCGGGGATTATAGGCAAGACAAAAATGGATGTATAGCAATCTAGACATCCATTTTGTTATTACTGTTCCGACTAGGGGAGGGATAAGGGTGCCCACTCGACGCAGACACAGGGATGAGTACGATGCCGACATGCAACAAAGGGGCCGAGACAGGTAAGAGAGGGTGCACGGTATGCCGTCAGGCTCGGAGCCCGCTCGCCATGGTAGGGAAGAGGACAAATTCCTCCTGCCCCAGCACCTCATCAAAGACGCTGATGGGGCAGCTTATCGTTGGCCCCCTCCTATCCGATTGCATCGAACAAATATCAATAATCTTCTGGCCTTATCAATGTATAATGCGCCCCAGCATGCTACCCAGATAGGATCCCTGCCGAGGCCGACCATGACGCCGTTTGTCGAACTCTCCATACGCGCCCTTATGGCACGCCACGCGCAGTGCATCCCCAGTTTCACTCCGGCAGCGATCCCCGCTGCCGAAGGCTTAGAGCCGGCTTTGCCGGCTCTTTTTGTTGACTGAAGACAAACGTTTGACAGCAAGGAAAATCACGATGACGCACTCTCCCCTGATCGGCCTGGTGATGGGCTCGGATTCGGACTGGCCCGTGATGCAGGCTGCGGCCCGCATTCTCAAGGAGCACGGCGTACCCTACGAAGCGCGCGTGGTGTCAGCCCACCGCACTCCGGATCTGCTGTTCGAGTATGCCGCCAGCGCCCGCGAGCGTGGCCTGCGTGCCATCATTGCCGGCGCCGGTGGCGCCGCCCACCTGCCGGGTATGTTGGCCGCCAAGACCACTATTCCGGTGCTGGGGGTGCCGATCCCGACCCGTCAACTCAAGGGGATGGACTCTCTGCTCTCCATCGTGCAAATGCCCAAGGGCGTGCCGGTCGCCACCTTCGCCATCGGCGAGGCGGGCGCCGCCAACGCCGGCCTGTTCGCGGTCTCCCTGCTGTCGGTCGCTCAAGACAACGATGCCCCCCGCTACCACCAGCAGCTCGACGGCTTTCGCGCCAAGGAGCGTGACCGGGTGCTGGCCCTTGAGCTGGAGGATCCGGCATGATCCTGCCTCCCGCCACCCTTGGCATGCTCGGCGGCGGTCAGCTCGGCCGCTATTTCGTGATGTCGGCCCACCGCCTCGGCTATCAAGTGATCGTGCTGGATCCGGATCCCGCCAGCATCGCCGGTGCCGCGGCCGACGCCCAGATCGTGGCGGCTTATGACGACGCCGAGGCCCTAAGCGAGCTGGCCCGCCGCTGCGACGCCATCACCTGCGAGTTCGAGAATGTGCCGGCGGCCTCCCTGGCCCTGCTGGAGCAGCACAAGCCGGTGCGTCCGGCGGCCAGCTCGGTGCGCGTCTGTCAGGATCGCCGCGAAGAGAAAGCCTTCCTGACCCGCGCCGGCGTGCCGGTGGCACCGAACCTGACCCTGTTGCCGGGTGAGCCATTGCCCGCACTGCCGGACTCACTGTTCCCCGCCATCCTCAAGACGGCGCGTGAAGGCTATGACGGCAAAGGACAATGGACCCTCCATCAGGCGGACGAGCTGCCGGCAGCCCTGGCGGCCAGCGGCGTGCCCTGCGTGCTGGAAAAGCGCCTGCCACTGGAGGGGGAGTTTGCCCTGACGCTGGCGCGCAGCCCGAGCGGCGCCATCAGCGCCCTGCCTCTGGTGCAGAACTGGCACAGCGGCGGCATCCTGGATCAGACCCGCTCCCCGGCCAATGTACCGGCGCTGGAGGCCGAGGCCCAGCGCATCGCCGAACACATCATCGCCGCCCTCGACTATGTCGGCGTGCTGACGGTGGAGTTCTTCCTGGTCGGCGGGCAACTGCTGGTCAACGAGATGGCGCCGCGTCCCCACAATTCGGGCCACCCCAGCATCGATAATGCCGGTTGCAGCCAGTTTGAACTGCAAGTACGCGCCTTATGCGATCTGCCGCTGCCCGAACAGGCCGAGGTATGCCCCGCCATTTTGCTCAACCTGCTCGGCGATCTGTGGCAAGACGGCGCCCCGGACTGGGCCGCCGCCCTGGCCCTGCCCGGCGTGCACCTGCACCTCTACGGCAAGGGCGAAGCCCGCCCCGGCCGCAAGATGGGCCACGTCACCGTCACCGGCCGTGAATGGCCGGCCGTCGAGGCCACCGCGCACCAGCTGCGCGCCCTGCTGGGGCTGCCACCGCGCTGACGCCATCGGCGGACGCACTCCGATAAAAAGACCCGGGCCAAGGCCCGGGTCTTTTTTTATCTCATCGGCTCATCCCACACCGAAGGCCTCGCGGCAGTATCCGCCACTGCTATAGAAAAAGGCGCGTTGCCAGAGAAGGAAAAAACGCCGCCGGCGAGCACCATCAGACAGGACGACGGGGGAGTGAGGATGAGCGAAAACCCAACCAGCGGCCGGGGCCCCCACCCTAGAGCGCGACAGGGCATTGAGGCAGCAGCCCCTGACAAGACCAGATACGCCTAAGCTTTTCCCGGCGAGAGCCGATAAAGAAGAGATTCACTCCCAGAGTCCTCATCAGAGAGGTATGTGCGTATGGCAAGAAATATGACGCTCATCGCATTGTTGCCGGCCCTGTACTACGGCTACGGCACCGCGAGCGAGCCGTCACATCAGGTCACGTGGCACGCCACGGCCATCAAATATCCCCAAGCATCGTTCAACCTGCTCCATCCGGGACAGCAGGTCATCAATGCCACAAGGGCCCCTCACCCCGCACAAGAACTGGCCGCCCAACTGCTCGAGCCCGACGATAGCTACCAACTGCTGGCCCGCGCCCTCAACAACGAGGCCAATGCTCCAGACGTATTACTCAACGGCCAGGTGCTAGGGATACGTTACCAGCGGCTTCCTCTCACAGACCGCTACTACCTTGGCTACCGTCAGGACGGCCAGCCAGGAGCCCAGCAGACCACCGAAACAGGCTATGACCTGATCGCCTGCTGGCAATCCTGACCTTACCGCGTGAAGGGGTTCACTCTGCCTTCACGCAGTTATTCTCCAGCCAATAGAGCATGCCATCTTGCACCTGCCGGTACAGCAGCTCGACTTGCCGCAAGACACTCGGCATACACCACGGCAAACGGGGGGAGACCTCCCATTCACCACAACCGGCCACCAGTTCATTGGCCCCTATGATGCGCGCCCCTCCCTTGAGTCGGTGCAAATGGGCCAGGAAGGCGTGGCTGTTGTTCTCGCTGCTGGCCTTGGCCAGCGCCCGCAGATCCTTGTCCGCCTCCCGGATGAACTCGATCATGAGCGAGCGCATCAGATCGCTGTTACCGGCGGTCAGCGACCCCAGCGTGCGTTGGATACTGTCGGCCACTTCGGCCGGATCCGCGTACCGCTGCCCGGCATCGTGCCTTGCCAGGCAGGCGCGCAGCTCATCTAAGCTGACGGGCTTGAACAGGCAATCATCCATACCGGCCTCGATGGCTCGCTGGATCTGCTCCTGGCGCGCATCCGCCGTCAGTCCGATGATGGTCGAACGCTCCCGCCGCTCTTCCCGCTCCTGCTGCCGATAACGGGCCGCAAATTCCAAACCATTCACATCCGGCATGTTGAAATCGGTGATGATGATGTCAAAGCGCTGCTCTGCAAGGCACTGTAACGCCTGCGCCCCCGATGCCACCTCGGTGACCTGATGCCCGAGGAAGGCCAGTTGCTGGCCGACCAGCAGGCGGTTGGCGGGATGATCGTCAATGATGAGCACCTGTCGGCTACGCCCTGACGGGTTATCGGCCACCGTCGGGGCGTTGGCTCCCGGCAGAGACTCCACCAATGGCAGCCGGAGCGAGGCCGATACCGTCGTCCCCTGCCCTGGCTCGCTGCTCAAAGAGAGATCGCCCCCCATCATCTGGCACAGGGTGCGGCTGATCATCAGGCCCAGGCCGGTGCCGGAGTGCTGCTCATCTGCCGGTTGCGTCCCTTGCGTAAATGGTTGGAACAGCCGGGCCTGATCCTGCTGGCTGATCCCAATCCCGCTGTCGGTCACCTCAACCTCGATATGGCACCACGGCCCATCCCTGCGCTGAGTCAGGCGCAGCTCAACGCCTCCCTTGCGGGTGAATTTGATGGCGTTGCTGACGAGGTTGGAGAGCACCTGTTTAAAGCGGGTCGGATCGACCATCACGGTATGATCGCCTTGCGCCTTCATGACCAGCGTCAACCCCTTCTGCCGCGCGCTGGCCATGAACACATTGATGACCGATTGGCTCAGCTCGGTGGCGCGGTGGGGCGCCGGGGCCAGCTCCAGCTTGCCCGACTCTATCTTGGAGATATCGAGGATATCCCCGATAAGGCCGAGCAGATCGTGGGCCGACTGATAGGCGACCGAGACTGAACTGTGATCCTCTTGGCTCAACGCCCCCTTGCGCAGGGTCAGCTCCAGTAGGCCGATGATGGCGTTCATCGGGGTGCGGATCTCGTGGCTCATGGTGGCGAGAAAGGTCGATTTGGCCCGACTCGCCTCTTGGGCATCCAGGCTGGCACTGGCCAACTCACTCATCAGTGACACCCGCTCACTCACGTCGATCCAGCCGCCGACCACCCCCTGAACCTGACCGGAGAGATCGCGATAAACCTGCAACCAGTGAAAGATATCGATCTCTCCCCCATCGGGCAGGTGTATCCGATAATCCCCCTCACGGGCAGTCTCATCCTGCCGTATCTGGTCAAAGGCCCTGATCAGGGGGGCCATGAAAGGCCAGCGCCGCTCCACCTCGGACAGTGACAGGCGCTGCATCTCCTCCTTCTCCATGCCGAGGAAATGGGCGTAGTTGCCGTTGCACAGGATCAGCTGACCGGAAAGGTCGCAGGCGTAAATAGGATGAGGAGTGCTGTCCACCAGCTCTTCAATGAACTTCAACTGATAGCACAGCGCGGCCTGTGCCTCCTTGCGCCGCTGGATCTGCTGGCGCAGCGAGAGACTCCAGAGCAGCCCGCCAGTAAAAAGCAAAAACGCCACCAAGAAGAAGACGCCGAACTCCCGCAGCACATCCTGCCAGGTGATCAGCTCCTGCTTGGCGCTGACGCGCCAGCGGGTCGCCAACCCTTCCAGCTCATCCGGCGGGATAGAGGCCACCACGGTGTCGAGGATATCCACCAGACTCTTTTGAGCAGGCAAGACGGCAAACCCCGCCCCAAGCGGCACAGAGCCAAACAGTTCGCCAGCGATATGCAGACGGTCTGGAAACTCGGAGTTGATGAAGAACTTGGCAACCCGCAGCGGCAAGATGGCGACATCACATCGCTCTTTGGCCACGCACTCCAAGGCCGCGTCGATCTTGTCAAAATGCAGCTGCCGCCGAATGGTGAACGCCTTGTCGATCTCCGACGAGGAGGCAAACCCCTTGATGCTGGCCATCCGGCCAATCTTGAGCACTGCCTCAGGCTCCACCCCTCGATTCTTGTTGTTCACGACATAGACCAGGGGATCGAGCGTAAACACCCGACTGAACACATACTGCTGCAATCGCTCCGGGGTGGGCGTCAGGATCATGGCATCCGCCCGGCCCTGGGTGACCGCCTCAATCTGCTCGTGCGTATTGGCCACCGGCAGTGCCTGTACTGCCACGCCGAGCTTGGAGCCGATCACCTGAAACAGGTCTGCGGCGATGCCGTGCAGGTTGCCCTTCACATCGATGAAACTCAGGGGCGGCAGCCCCTTGTTGACGGCGATGGTGATCGTCCCTTTGGCATTGATCCACTGCCACTCCTGCCGGGTCAGATTGGTACGCGTGGACTGAATGGAGAGACCCCCACCACTCCAGCGCTTAATCACCGAATTGATGTGCATGTCGGTGACCGATGCCAGGGAGGCATTTAAGATCTCCCTCAGCGTATCGTTGCCGGCCCTGACCCCGAATGAGAACCCCTCGGTGTCGGCATAGATAGGACGCACTAGCTGTATGCTGTCTTGATAAAATTTGTTGGTGAGAAAGTTCCCCGAGATCATATCGATAAGGACGGCATCCACCTCGCCATACGCGGCGGCGGCCATCGCACTATAGCGGGAGGGATAGAGCTCCACCCTGACCCCAGGCAGATAGCTGATGACCTCCGCAAAGGGCAGATAGGATTCGGCAACCGCCACTCTCTTTATCTGCTCGGGATGCACGCTGAAATTCTTATAGATGGCCGGCTCATCCATGATGTAGGGAAGGGTCAGCGCCAGACCCTCTCTCACTTCATAAGTATTCGCCGACCCGATGAAATCGGCCTCGCCACGATGAATGGCCACGATGGCCTCATCACGGGACGGGAACGTTTTGGCCAGGATCTCAACGCCCAGGCTCTTTCCTACGATGCCGATGATATCGGCCGTGACCCCTTCGTACGCGCAAGAGCGCAACGTGATATCCATCGGCGGGCTGTCTGGTCTGGGCACCGCCAGCACCAGGCGCTGTTTATTGTTCAGCCAGTGCCGCTGCTGCTCGCTGAGGGTCGGCACCTGCCGAGGGGTGTCGGGCAGAGATTCTCTCGAGAGAATGCCCATGAGACCGGTCTCGCGTTCCCGCTCGACGGACACTGCCATGGTCGCCACCAGCAACATGCAGGCAGCGTAAAGCACCTTGAGAATCGTCATAGACAGACCTCATATCACCATGTATCGCTTGGCCAACTCCAGCAGCTCGACCATGTTGCTCACCTGCAGTTTCTGCATCACCCTGGCCTTATAGGTACTGATGGTCTTCTCGCTGAGCAGCATGTCACCGGCAATCTCCTTGTTTGCTCGGCCTTGGCACAACGCAACAAATACGCTCATCTCCCGATCGGAGAGGGTATTGAGTACCTCCCTACTGTTCACATCCGCGGAATATTTCCCGTGGGCGATCACCTCGGTCGGGAAAAACAGCCTCCCTCCCAGACAGGTACGGATCGCCTCCTTGAGCAGCCCTAAGTCTTCCAGTTTGGAGACAAATCCGTCCGCTCCAGCCTGATAGGCGCGAACCATCACATGGCGGCTATCCTGCGCTGACAAGACGATCACCTGAGCCGTTGCATCAATGCATTTGATGCGCTTGACCACCTCAATCCCGTCCAGCTTCGGGATACCGATATCCAGCACCACCACCTGTGGCTGAAGACACCTGAATTGATGGATTGCATCCACGCCATTGTCGACTTCACCACACACATTGTGTCCATCTTGTTGCAACAGTATCCCTACCGCCATCCGAATTGCAGGATGGTCATCCACAACCAGAACATCCGCCATAATCGTCCTTGTTCCTTTCACCAATAAGGCCAATCATGCCCTTGAATCTACCATTATTTCTTTATTCTGGAACGGCTTGCTGACAAAAATCATAAACTCATCATCAAATAATATAAAAACAACAGAACAACCATTGAAAATCAATTGGTTACAAAAACACAAAACACTTACATATAATTTATTAAAATAAAATAATAATTGTGATTTAGTTTTGTGTTAAACATGATTTTTTATAAAAAACATATAGATAAGATATCCATATAGCTTTCAACACAGCACAGAACGTCAGAATTAATCCGTATCACGCATCGTTATTTTGGGCATTTTCCTACGTAGACTCCCATCACAGTTTTTTGAGGATTTTCCTACATAGACTCTGGTCGATGAAGGTGGGCATTGCATGTATCTTTGTTGCCTGAATCTTGACCAACACGCTCCATATGGCCCCAAAGGTGTTTGCCAAGAGTCATGCAAAAATCGGGAATGCTTGTCCCACCACACAGGGAAGGAAGAAAAAATGAAAAAAACTCTGATTGTTCTGGCTCTCGCAAGCCTGGGGGTAACCTCCGCTCACGCCGCTGTCGAGAGTATTGCCGTCGCCACCTGGCAAGCTACCGCCAAGAAAGACACCACCACCTCACTGGTGGTCACCCCGCTGACCAGCCTCTCGTTTCAGTACGCCGAAGGGATTGAGGGATTCAACACCGTCAACGGCCTGTTTGACGTGGCCATCATGGGCCATTCCAGCGATTCGTCCGGGACTGCTTATACCGACTTCACCTTGAAGGCCAAGAAACTGAGCGGCACCCTGAATCACCTCGGCGGAGGCTCAACCGTTGAGGTGGGGGTCATGTGGCAAGGCGCCCCGCTCACCAATACGGATTACACCGCCCTGATCGATACCGCCAACGGCGTCAATGGTGGCGCCCTCTCCTCATTGGCCACCACCTTCAAGCTCGATCAGCGCTCTAGCGCACAAGGCTCGTTCAACTTCTTCATCGAAAGCGCCACCGTCGGTGGCTCGACCGCCTCGTTCAACGCGCTGCCGGACGGGCTGTGGAGCGGTGAGGTGAGCGTCGAGTTTGTGGCCAGCTGGGCCTGACGACATGGTGTAACTCAAGGGGTCGTGTGGCCCCTTTTTTAGAGGGATCAGCCCTATGTTGTTGAGAACGATCGTGCTCGGTCTGTTGGTCTATCCCCTCTCCGGTCAAGCCATCAATGTCGGCAGTATCACGACCTTCATTGACGCCGGAGCTCAGGACGTTGCGAAAGAGATCGAAAATAACAGCGATCAGGCCCGCCTGGTCACCATCTCCGTCGCCCGCATCTCCTCCCCCGAAGAGGGGGGCGTCACCATACCGATGGAGATAAACGGCGAGCTGCTGCTCTCCCCCAGTCGCCTGATGCTGCCCGCCAAGGCGAAAAACAACGTGCGTTTCTTCTACAAGGGGCCGGCCGATGCCAAGGAGCGCTACTACCGCATCACCTGGCTCGACACCGCCCTGTCTGCCGATGAGCAGCGCCAGGAGCGCCGTCAGGCGGTCGCCACCACCTCCGCCCAGATAGGCACCATCCTGGTCGTCACCCCACGCCAGCACCGCTTCGACTACGCCATCGAGAAGGGGGTGCTGGTCAATCGGGGCAATGCCTCTTATCGGGTCGTCGCCTACGGGGTCTGCCGTGATCAGCCCGGCAAACAGTGCAGGGAGACCTATTACGATCTGCCGGGCAAACGACGCGCCTTCAAGCGGGTCGACATTCACCACGAGAAGAGCCACCTCGGCCTCTGGCTGGGACAAGAATTCGTGGTGGTTAAGTAATCCTGTCGCCTGACCTGAACCACAGGATTCACTATGCGTAGTACCTTAAACTGCCTGCTTGCAGCCTCTGCGCTGCTGGCGACGCCGGCTATCGCAGCGCCACTGCGCATTGCCAACGTCATCATTCCGACCAGCTTCGCGGCGGCGCTGGAAGAGGGGTTGGCCGTACCGGTGCGCCTGCAATACCGCGATCCCGCGCATCAAGTGGAGACGCTGACCGACGATGCCATCGGCAATGCCACCCTGCTCCTTCGCGACGGCCAGCTCCACTTGCTCAGCATCGACTTCACCACGGGTCAGCAGGAGGGGCTGCTCAATGACGCGCTGATCGCCCAACTGGCCCATGAACAGCTGCGCGTCTTCTCCCCCGAAGGAACCCTGCGTATCGACGAACATGCGAGCATGCACCTCGATCTGGTCGCCATGTTGCTGACGATTCAGGTGTCCCGCGAGGCGTTTGGCGATGCCAAACAGACAGAGCGGCGCATGGCCCTGACCCCGAGCGTGGCGTCCCTGACAGGCGTTCACCGCTACAACATGGGTTACTCCTTCGCTCGTACGCATGAGAGCGGCCACAGTGATTCCAACTTTTTCCAACTAAGTAGCACCTTGGGCCAAGGAGCCCATCACCTGGAGCTGGATGCCTCCCTCTACAACATGGGTACCGGCCAGCAGAGCAGCGAACTCTACCGCACCATGTACGAGCGGGATCTCGAGGATCGCCGGTTCGCCGCCGGTATGGTGTCGACTTGGGATCTACAGACGCTCGGGGTGGTGACCGCCCTCAATAGCGGACGCATCTATGGCGCCTCCTATGGCAACCAGGCCCAATCGCGCAAGCGCACCACCCAAGAATCCAGCACCCCCATCCAGGTCTTCATGCCGGCCAACGGCGAGGCCAGAGTCTATCGGGACGGCCGTCTGATCGCCCTGCAAAACCTGCCGATCGGCAACCAGAGCATCGATACCTCCTCCTTTCCCAGCGGCGTCTACAACGTGACGGTCGAGACCTATGTCGAGGGGCGACTGACCGACACCAGCACTCAGCGAGTCACCAAGCTGGGCGGCCACCTCGATTTCAGCCAAGAGTGGGGATGGCAATGGTGGGGGGGGCTTATGGAGGGCATAGAGCAGCGCAGCGACTCGCCTCTGGCCGGCCTCTCGCTGGCTCGCACCCAAGAGACGGTGGATTTCGCCACCACCGCTTATGCCTTTCGGGATGCCGCCGTGGGAGAGACCCGCCTGGGGTGGCAAGCCACGGAGCGACTCTCTTTGCAACTGCAATCCATGCTCTCCACCGATCGCTCATGGCGCCTGGCCAGCAGCCTTTCATTGCAGTTACACGATCACCTCTCCATGTGGGCCAGCCAGGAAAAGCTCGCCACAGGGAACACATTGACGGTAGGAGAAACCGACCTCTACTCAGCCGGTATCACCCTCAATATCGGAGGGTGGGTCACGGGCCTTGGCCAGCTATCCATCAACATGACCAAAGACAGGGAGAACGGCAGCGATCGCAACTATGTGGACTATTACCAGAGCCTCTATTCCGGTCGCTACGGCAGCTTGTCACTGCGCGCCAGCCTGCAAGGCAACCGGGCCCTGCCGGGCGGCGTGGATAACAAGAGCGTGACCCTCGATTACAGCATTCCGTTCGATAACCTCTTTAGCATTGGCATGAGCAGTAACGAGCAGGGCCAGACCACCGCCAACCTCAACTATCAAAAGCGCATGGAGGGGGTGATCAATCTGGCCTCGCTCAATGCCTCGCGCCTTATTCACGGCAATGATGAGCGCAACATGGCCCTCTCGGGCACCCTGGGATTCGACAACCGGATCATCGGTGGCACCATGACGGTGGGGCGCGGCCACGGAGGGGATCTCAATGGCAACCTGATCGCGAGGGGGGCCCTGGTGAGCACTGCTGAAACCCTGCTCGCCTCCAGCCAGAGCAGCGCCGGCTCGGGGCTTATCATCAATACCGGCATCGCCAAGGAGGGCCAGATGCTGGCCAAGATCAATGGTCAGGATTACCTACTGCGGGGGGAACAGACCTTCCTGGCACTGCCCTCCTATCAGGAGTACGAAATTGAGCTGCTCAACAGCAAACACAGTCGGGACAGCTATGACATCAACACCGGCAAACAGCGCTACACCCTGTTTCCCGGCAACGTAGCCACACTCGACGCCAGAGAGAACATCCGAGAGATGGTCACTGTCTTTGGCGTCATCCGGGCCGAAGATGGCTCCGTCATCGCCAATGCCCGCCTCGATAACCACATCGGCACCACGCTGACCAACCGAGACGGGGAGTTTTCGCTGGACGTGGATAAAGCCAACCCCATGCTGACCTTCCGTAACGGCAGCCAGTTTTGTGAAGCCGAGCTGGATCTGAGCGAACAGACCGGCGCCGCCTGGCTGGGGGATGTGATCTGCCGGGGCCTGCCAACCTACGCCATGGTGAGGGAGTAATGATGAACCACAACACCTCTGCGCTGCTGATCCTGCTCCTGCTCGTCTGGAGTGCTGAAGCCACCGCCGCCGTCACGAAGCGGCAACTGTCCAACGCCCCACTGCGCAACTTCCTGTTTATCGAAAACCAGGAGGACAACAACCTGTTCGTCTCCCCCACCGACTCCCTAGATCCCCGCCTGACGGGGGCCAACGTCTGGACCTCCCTCAAGGGCAAGGGACAGGTGAGCCTGGCCTACGTGGACAACGGCGAAAACCGGGCCGTCGACAACTGGAACATCGACATGTGGGAAGAGGGGCCGATTCGCCACCCCTACATCAATCAGCGCTGCATCATGACCTATACCCGCTGTGACAGTAATACCGCAGAGGCCATCAACAAGCCTGCCGTGGTGGATAGCAAGGGCTTCTATGGCCTGCTCGGTGCCGCCAACGGCTGGGGACATGCCAAGATCAGCCCCGGCTTTTTCGACTACCTGCGCAACATGCCGGTGGGGGCCATCCTCCATCGGGAGATGAACCTGTGCCGAACCAGGGATCAATACGACGCCACCACGGGGGCGCGCTGCGCCGATCAGAAAAGCGGAGACTGGTATGTACGCCAGATGCAGCACAAGAAAGCCGGGCACCTGCGCTTCATCCAGACCAACGCGATCAGCGAGGTGATCGTCGACAGCAACGGCAACCCCTACGTACTCCCCGGCTCCCAGGGGTGCCAGAACTATCGGTTGAGTACACGCGATGGGATCCTGTGCCGCTTTCTGGATTACAACTTCACGGAAGATGGCAGCCAGACCTTCAGCAATCCCTATCTCTACACCAACGTCAAAGAGGCCGCCCTGAACTCCGCCATCGGCAGCGCGGATATCCAGATGAGCGCCGACCTCAGCTACTGGGTCAGCAAGGGCAACAGTTACGATGTGAGATACTTAAGGGGGCAAAGTTCGGTCTACCTGTTTTTATCGAGCAACTTCTTCAAACAGGTGGTGAAGCTGGGATTGCAGGCACGCCTGACCCGCGACCTTATTAACTTCAACATGAAAAGCGGTCTTGCGCCCGAGAGCGGCTATTACGAGTTCAGCGGCACCACAGAGATCAAGATCAAACCTCGCCAGTTCAGCGTCTCTATCCTCTCGTCCGATGGGGTCACCTCCCCCTACCAGGAAGGAAAGGTGGGCCAGGATGTCCTGAGCTTTCCCTACAACATCTCCGACAGTGGCCCTGCCAGTGCCGACCTGCTGGAGATCGCCGTGGCTCAGGATACCGGCACCCCCGATCAGGGGCGCTGCACCTTCTATCCCCCCGGCCAATTCAAGTCCGACAAGGGCGTCCCCATCCCGATTCGCCTGACCTTCGATTCAACGCTCCATGGCACGGGCTACCAACACGCCATTCGCTGCGACAACACCCCCGTCGATATTCGCGCTCTGGGGATACGAGACAGTCAGCCCCCTTTGGCGTGGACCGATCCGAACGGTGACAAGGGGATCACCCGTTTCTATAGCCTGGCGCTTGAGTTTGACCTCACCGACCCTGCGGTGCAGCGCACCAGCAATGGCTGGCCATGGGAGGGGGTGGTGCAACAAAGTGGCACCATCACCGTCAAGGGAACCTGGCGTTAACAAGGAGGCGAGGATGTACAAAGGCGTATTCATCGGCTGGATAGGATGGCTGACGCTGCCGGTTGGCGCCATCGATATCGGCCCCATGACGGTCGCACTGGAGCCCGACCAGCGCTTCCTGGCCCGCACCATCACCAACAACAGCACGACCCCCAAACTCTACGAGGTAAAGGCAGAGAAAATCAGCAATCCCACGGCCAGTGGCCACCCTCTGGCGCTGATCCCGGGCGAGCTGCTCTATGCCCCCAAGCGCTTCGTGCTGCATGGGCGGCAGGCTCAAAACATCAAGCTCTACTACAAAGGCGAAGAGGATCACCAAGAGCGCTATTACCGGGTGACCTTCACCGAGTCCCCCGCCGCCCAAGTGGCCGATCAGGCCGGGGAGCAACGCAAGGGAGTGCTGGAGATGAAGATCGAACTGCAATCGGTTCTGGTGGTTCGCCCGCGCCAGATCCGTTTTGAGTACCAGCTAAACCCGGCAGAAGAGAGCATCACCAACACAGGCAACACCTACTTTGAATTCATGGTCAAACAGGGCTGTGAACAACCCGACAGCCAGGCCGACAGCAAATATCTGCTACCCGGCGCCACCTATCACAATCCCAAAATCGGTAAACCGGGCAATCAGCAAGTGATCGTCTATCAATCCCGCTTCATCCCAGTGGGCAAGGTGTGCTGGCCCGAGACCCCATAGCCCTCAGGAGCGGGCGGCCAGGCGGGCCGCAAATCCCATAAAAAAGAGACCGATGAGGCCGTTGCCGATGCGGGCAAGCCACTGCTTTTGACGGAAGAAACGGGCCACTAGGGTCCCCCCGAAGATCAGCAGACTGAGATAGATAAAGCTCATGGTCTCGAGCATGCCCGCCAGCACCAGATAGGAGATCCAGGGGTGGGCATAGTTGAAGTCGATGAACTGCACGAAGAAGGAGACGTAGAAGAGGATCGCCTTGGGGTTGGTGAGGCTCAGGGTCAACGCCTTGGAGAAGTAGCGCTCACCCGGATCGACGAGCGGCGCGGCCCCCTCCTGACGCGCCACGAAGTTAGCGTGCAAGATCCTCACGCCAAGATAGAGCAGGTAGAGGGCGCCGAGATAGCGAACCAGCGTAAACAGCAGCGGCGTAGTGCGGATGAGTGACGCCACCCCGAGATAGGCACAGAAGATGAGCAGGGCATCGCCAACGAAGACCCCGAGCGCGGCCCGATAACCGGGCCCGACCCCACGGGAGGCGCCGGTGCGCAGCACATAAATCGAGTTGGGGCCCGGCGCTATGATGATGAAAAAGAGGCCGACCAGATAGGTCCAGACGTTGATGACTCCCAAGCTCTCGAACATGCGCCCTCCTTGGACAAGCCCCGATGGTAAGGGCCCAATTGACCTGTGATGAGGTCTCTATACTAAACCTCCGTCTGGCATGCACAAGCCTCACTCAGCAGAACTGCCCTGCTACCCAGCCCGATGCCCACGCCCACTGGAAGTTGTAGCCACCGAGCCAGCCGGTCACGTCCACCACCTCGCCGACGAAATAGAGCCCAGGAACCTTGCGTGACTCCATGGTCTTGGAGGAGAGCTCGTCGGTGTCGACGCCTCCCAGCGTCACCTCGGCGGTGCGGTAACCTTCGGTTCCATTGGGGCGCACCGTCCAGCGGCCCAGCAGCTCGGCCACGGCGGCCAGCTCGGGGGCGTTGTACTGACGCAGCGGCTGGTTCACCAGCAACCCCAACTCCATCAGCTTCTCGACGAAACGCTTGGGCAGCTCGCGCCCCAGCACGGTCTTGAGCTCCTGGGCCGGATAGGCCTTGACCCACTCCTGCAAGGTGGCGGGAATGTCGCGCCCCGGCAGCACATTGATGCGAAGCGCCTGACCGGGCAGCCAGAAGGAGGAGATCTGCAGCATGGCCGGGCCGGAGAGACCGCGGTGGGTAATCAGCATGGCCTCGCGAAACCGGGTGCCGTCCTCGGCACTTACCTCAACATCCAGGCTGACGCCGGCCAGATCGGCGAACGCCTCCTTGTCGGCCTGATGCAGGGTGAAGGGCACCAGACCGGCGCG
This sequence comes from Aeromonas simiae, assembly GCF_014892695.1. Lineage (NCBI taxonomy): Bacteria > Pseudomonadati > Pseudomonadota > Gammaproteobacteria > Aeromonadales > Aeromonadaceae > Aeromonas > Aeromonas simiae. The sequence continues at coordinate 58,417 of NZ_CP040449.1, read as the reverse complement.
GGTCGGCAGTACGGAGAGGCCGAACTGCTCCGCCAGCCGGTAACCAAACGGGGTGGCCCCCAGTTTGGGCATGGAGAGGCCGCCGGTGGCCACCACCAGCGAGGCACAGCGCACCTCTCCCTGGCTGGTCTCGAGGCGAAACCCCTCCTCTTCCTTATGCACGGCCAGGATCTCGGTGTGGGTCTGCAAGGTCACGCCAGCCCAGTCACACTCGGTGAGCAACAGATCGACGATCTCTTTGGCGCTCTCATCGCAAAAGAGCTGGCCCAGCGCCTTTTCGTGATAGTTAACCCCATGGCGCTCGGCGAGATCGATGAAGTCCTGAGCGGTAAAACGCGCCAGGGCTGACTTGCTGAAGTGGGGATTAGCGCAGAGATAGGCCTGGTGGCCAGCCTGCACATTGGTGAAGTTACAGCGCCCGCCGCCACTGATGAGGATCTTGCGCCCCGGCTTCTTGGCGTTATCGAGCACCAGCACCTGCCGGCCGCGATAACCCGCCTGCGCGGCACACATCAGCCCCGAGGCACCCGCCCCAATCACCACCACATCCACCTGCTTCATCATCACTCACCCATCAAAAGAAAAACGGCCCGCAAGGGGGCCGTCATTGTACTGGCTGGACAAAGTCTGTCCACGTCTCAGGCGTTGCCACTGTCCATGATGCTGGTCGGCGCTGCGCCCTTGGCCAGCTCGGCCAGCTCTTTGTCGATGAAGTAGAGCCCCTTGCCATCCTCGCCCACCAGGTTCAGGCGATCGACGATGCTCTTGAACAGCTTCTCCTCTTCATGCTGCTCGGCGACATACCACTGCAAAAAGTTGAAGGTGGAGTAGTCCTGAGTGGAGAAGGCCACATGCGCCAGACCATTGATGCACTTGGTGATGTGATACTCGTGCTCGAGCGTGGCGCGAAAGACGGCGCCGAGGGAGTCGAATTCATGGGGCGGCGCCTCGATGGCTCCCAGCTTGGGCATGGCACCGGTCTCGCTCACATAAGTGAACAGGCGCTCCATGTGCTGGCGCTCTTCCACCGCATGCTGACGCAGGAAGGAGGCTGCCCCCTCGAACCCCTTGTCTTCGCACCAGGCGCTCATCTGCAGATAGAGGTTGGAGGAGTAAAACTCCAGGTTAATCTGCTCGTTCAGTTTGTCGATCATGGGTTTGGCCAGCATCTCGGTCTCTCCGCTAGTGGAATGTCGTCGATTGTCTCCTCCCCTCAGCAGGGAATCAAGGGAGAGCCCAGCGGTAGGGGTCAGACGGTGAGCCGTTTCCGATAGCGCCGCCACTGACCAAAGGGGCGGCGCTATCTGCTGAGCGAGCGACTGGGGTTGCTCGTGCCAGATACGGCTCGCAGTCTTGCTATCTTATGGGCGCAGCGCCGCCAACTCGGCCACCTCCACTGCGGCCCCATAATCCACCCCCTCAAGCCCAAACCCGTTGAGCGCGAAGAAGTCGGCGCGCAGACCGGCAAAGTCCCCGAGGGTATGGAAATTTTCCGGGGTCACCTGGCGCCACAGCGTATCGACCGCCGCCTGCACCGCAGGCGCCAGTTCTCGGTCATCCATCCGGATCAGGCGCTGACCGTCGGCCACCACCCCCTGTGCCCCGAACATCTTCTCGGCAAACAGGCGCCGCATCTGCTCGATGCACCCCTCGTGGCTCCCCTCCACCTTCATCACCTGCATCAGCACCGCCAGATAGACGGGCAGCACCGGGATGAAGGCGCTCGCCTTGGTTACCAGCGCCTTGCACACCGACACCCAGGCATGACCGCCGATCCCGGCCAGTTGCAGGTTGATGGCTTCGGCCGTGGCGTGCAGGTGCTCCTTGGCATAGCCAATGGTGCCGTCACGATAGAGGGGGTAGGTGGACTCAGGGCCGATGTAGGAGTAGGCCACCGTCTGGGCGCCACGGGCCAGACAATCCGCCTCGGCCAGAGCCTGCATCCAAAGTTGCCAGTCATCCCCTCCCATCACACTCACCGTGTCACGGATCTCCTGCTCGCTGGCCGGAGCCAGGCTCTGCTCCACCAGGGCGTCGTGCTCGATGTCGTAGCCAAGACCGGTGAAGGGTTCGCCAGTGGTTTTGAGCGTAGAGCGCACCTGAGTGCCATCGGCAAGGATGCGCAGACCGCTGGCCAGGGAATAGACCACCAGATCCACCTGACCGAGATGCTCGCGAATGGCGGCGATGGCCTGCTGGCGCATGGTGTCGGAGAAAGCATCACCGATGAGATTCAGGCCAAGGCGCCCCTCTTGTTCGGCCGCCTCACGAAACCAGATGTTGTTGTACCAGCCGGCACTGCCCACCCCCTTCTCACTGGGGCCACGCTCGAGGGAGATGCCGATGGTGTCCGCACCAGCACCGAAGGTGAGGGCAATACGGGAGGCCAGACCAAAGCCAGACGAGGCACCGATCACCAGCACCCGGCACGGCGCATTGAACGCGCCGGCGGCGCGCACCGCTGCAATCTGTTGCTGGACGGCGGCGCGGCAGCCGATGGGGTGACAATTGCGGGCCACGCAGCCCTGGATCTGGGGTTGGATGATCATGAGAGAGTCCTGCGAAAAAAAGAGGGCGTAGAGCATAGCCGATTGAGCCGGCAGCGCTATTGACCTGTCACAGGAAAACAAAAGGGAGCAGAATGCTCCCCAAAGCGGTATTCAGATGCTTTTATTGTTTGATGCCCATTGCGGAGCACGGCTGCATGGTATGCCTCCCCTGTGGAGGGGACAAGAGGGTAGCGTGATCCCCCTCAAAGAAATGGATAATGTTTCGCCATCTTGTCGTGAGTCAAGGTCTGGTCATGGTCATGGCACGGCAACAGGGGCACAATAAGGTCAAGTTTCAGAAGAGACTGCTTGAACAGCAAGGAGGGCCCCATGAGCGGAACCTATTACAAACACGTACTGGCGGCGGTCGATCTTGCCGAAGACAACCGCAAGGTGATCGAGAAAGCGGTGGATCGCGCCCGCTCCAACGGCGCTAAGCTGTCGGTTATCTATGTGGACGTCGATCTCAAGGATCTCTACACCGAGATGATCGATATCGACATCGACAACGTACAGGATCAGGTGATCGCCGAGGCCAAGGAGAAGCTGGAAGCCTTCCTCGCCCCCATCGACTTCCCCATCGAGAAGAAGCTGGTGATCTGTGGCGACCTCTGCGAGCGGGTCAATCAGGCGGTGCGCGAGTACCAAGTCGATCTGCTGGTATGCGGCCATCGCCAGACCTTCTGGAGTCTGCTCACCTCGAGCGCGCGTCAGTTGATGAACACGGTGCCGTGCGATCTGCTGGTGGTGCCGCTGCCGAAATAGGGGCTTGCCAGCCCCAGCACACAGGCGTAGTGTCATCATCCATGAACACGACTATTTTCCCCATCACGGCTTGGTGGTGCTGCTTCTAATCAGGCGGCACCCCTTTTCTATTTCTATTTTTCAGCAGAAAACCCCGTGGCCGCCGAGCGGCGAGCCACCTCACGTCTGACCTCGTCTCCCGGCCCCGGTAACTCCAAGGAGCAACGAGATGCAACAAGCCACCATCCTCACCGGCGACCGTCCCACCGGCCCACTGCACATCGGTCACTATGTCGGCTCACTGCGCCAGCGGGTCGAGGCCCAGCACCACTATCGCCAGTTCGTGATGATCGCCGATCAGCAGGCCCTGACCGACAACGGCCACCAGCCGGAAAAAGTGGCCGGCAACGTACTCGAGGTGATGGCCGATTATCTGGCCGCCGGGCTGGACCCCAGCCTCACCACCTTCTGCCTGCAAAGCGCCCTGCCGGCCCTGCCCGAGCTGACCGCCTACTACCTCAACCTGGTGAGCGTGGCGCGCCTTGAGCGCAACCCGACGGTGAAGGCGGAGATCCAGCAAAAAGGGTTTGCGCGCAGCCTGCCCGCCGGCTTTCTGACCTACCCGGTGAGCCAGGCCGCCGACATCACGGCGTTTCGTGCCAGCCACGTACCGGTGGGGGAAGACCAACTACCGATGCTGGAGCAGACCAACGAAATCGTGCGTCGCTTCAACAGCTTGGTCGGGCAGCCGGTGCTGACCGAATGCCAGCCCATACTCGGCGCCCAGGGGCGGTTACCCGGCATCGACGGGCAGGCCAAGATGTCCAAATCCCTCGGCAATACCATCACCCTCGGAATGGAGGCCGATGCCCTGCGCCAGGCGGTGTTCGCTATGTACACCGACCCCCACCACCTGAGGGTGAGCGATCCGGGGCGGGTCGAGGGCAATACCGTCTTTACCTACCTCGATGCCTTCCATCCCGACCACGCCTTGGTCGCGGAGCTCAAGGCCCACTATCAACGGGGCGGCCTCGGCGACACCCGCTGCAAGCAGATCCTCAACGACTGCTTGCAAACACTGCTGGCGCCGATGCGGGCGCGGCGCCAGGCGGCCCTAGCTGAGCGGGGAGAGCTGCTGGCACTGCTGCGCCGTGGCAGCGAACAGGCCCGCGAGCTGACCGGCAGCGTGCTCGGCGATGTGAAGCGGGCGATGGGGCTCGACTATTTCGGGTGAGGCGCCGGGCCGTGGCAGGTACACGGGGTGGGGCCGAAACGCTCGCGGGCCAGCTCGTGCAGCAGCGCCTTGAACCAGCGGATGGCGCCGTCGTGGTTGGTCAGCTGATGGCCGGCCATCAGGTAGACGATGGGGATCTCCGGGGCCAGTGCATGCATGCGCAGCGGGTAGTAGCGGCAAAAATGGCGACCGATCAGCTCGGGCACCACCACTAGGTAACGGCCAGTGGCCATCAGTTGCGGCACCGCCATAAAGCTTGGCACCCGCACCCCTAGCTCCCGCTTTACCCCCTGCTCGGCCAGCCAGTGATCCACCATGGCCTGGCTGTGGCCCCAACTGGAGGTGTGGATGTGAGGGCGCGCCACCAGCTCGGACGGGGTCACCCGTTCGGGCAGATCGCTGCCAAGGGGCGACAGACAGACCAGCGGGTTGCAGAACCACTCCTCCCGCCACAACCGCGGCGAGAGGTGGTTGGCGCCGGCAAACCCGATCACCAGATCCAGATCCCCCTTCTCCAGCTCGCGCTCGTAGTCGCTGTCGGCCAGCTCGCACACCTCGAGCCGACAGTGGGGGGCGCGTTGCCACAAGCGCTCCACCACCCCGGGCAGCAGGCCGTGCTCCACCGAGCCGGGAGCGGCGATGCGAAACACCCGCTGGGCGCTGGCAGGATCAAACGCCTCCGCCTGGCGCAGCCCCTGCTCGAGCAATGCCAGCGCGCTGCGTACCGGGCCGGCCAGCGCCTTGGCGCGCTCGGTCGGCACCATCTCACGGCGGGTCATCACAAACAGGGGATCCCCCAGGGCTTGGCGCAGCCGTCCCAGGGAGTGGCTGACGGTGGACTGGGAGAGGTGCAGCCGCTCGGCGGCGCGAGTGACGTTGCGCTCCTGCATCAGGATGTCAAAGACAGCGAGCAGGTTCAGATCGAGGCGGGCGAGGGCGGTATCCATCGAAATAAGCCATAGATAAATGCTAACAATTCATTTTTGACATACTACCAGATTCCCTAGAATCGGCCCGATATTCATTGGAGACCAATCATGCGCAGTTATCTGCTCCTGCTGGCGATCGGCCTGTTGTGGGGATCCCAGTTCATCTTCATGCATCAGGCGGTGGCCGAGCTGCCCCCTATCCTGGTTGCCGCCGGGCGCGCCCTGTGCGGCACCCTGACCCTAGCGCTGCTGTGCCTGCTGCTCAGACTGAAAAGCGAGCACACGCCGTGGCGCACCTACATGCTGATCGCCCTGCTCGACGCCACCCTCCCCTTCATCATGGTGGCGTGGGGCCAGCAATACGTGGACAGCGCCATCGCCGCCGTGGTGATGGGGTGTATCCCGTTTGTCACCATTCTGATGGCGCCGCTGTTGATCAGTGGTGAACGGATCACCAAGAGCGGGCTCGCCTCGGTGCTGCTCGGCTTCGTCGGGGTGGTGGTGCTGTTTTGGCCCAAGCTCGCCCAAGGGATGAACGCCGGCCTGCTTGGGGCGCTCGCCATCCTGTTTGGCGCCAGCTGCTTCGCCGTCGGCCTGCTGATGATCAAGCGCTTCGCCAAGGATCACCCCGTGGTGGTGGCCCGCAACATCCTATGCTGCTCGGCCGTGCAACTGCTCATCGCCACCCCCTTCATGGCCGATCTTGGCCACCTGCACCTGCCCAGCCACCGGGCCATCGGCGCCGTGGCCCTGCTCGGGGTCTTCTGCACCGGCCTGGTCTACTTCCTCTACATGGCCCTGATCCAGAAGGCCGGCCCCACCTTTGCCTCGTTCAGCAACTACCTGGTGCCCCTGTTCGGGGTACTGCTCGGCGCCCTGTTTCTCGGCGAGCAGGTGCAGCAGACCACCGGCGTCGCGCTGGCGCTGATCCTCGGCTCGGTCGCCATGAACCAGTGGGCCCAGCAGCGCCGCGCCCGACTGGAGGCGTCATGTCAGGTCTCATAACCACGCTGTGTGGCGGCCTGCTGTTGATCGCCGCCCACCAGCATCGGCAACGCCTGCTGGCACTGGCCGCCCTGGCCATGACCCTGCTCCCTTGGCTGTTGGACGCCAAGCTGAAAGCAATCATGCACTACGCCCTGAGCCAAGTGGCCTGAACCGCATCCATGTGTGCTTGGAGGCCAAGCCTCCACTGTTCTTTTGGGATTGAACCTCCGCTTGTCCCCTCGCCGGTGCCCGTCACCGGCTTTTTTGTTCCCTAGATCCGGTAGCAATAGGCGATGCGCTCATTCTTACGCGGCCCCGTGATGACCCATTCCACATCAAACCCCTGCCCAGTGAGTACCAGCTCGGCCCGGTAGTGATCGGCGCCGCACAGATGGGGCTCGCGACTCTGCCAGCGGTGGGCCGTGACCGGCACCAGCTCGAACAAAGGCACCGGAGAGCCAAACCTAAGGTGGCACAGCCGGATACCCTGCTCCCCACGCTGCCAGCCGTAGCGATTGCTCATGGCCAGCCGCTGGCCGTGAGGGGTGGTGTACTGACCGCTTTCGGCAAAGCTCAGCCCCCCCTCCCAGGGAGTGACCACCACCTGCCCTGTGGCGCGGCCGTTCCAGTCGGTGCGCGACCCCTCCCCGTTGCCAGCCTGGAAAGTAAACGCGGTGATCTGTGACAGCAGATGCCACAGGGAGTGGATCGCGGTCTCACTATCGGTCATCATGGCGCCCGTCCTTTACAACTGAACACTTCTCATCCTCATGAACTATCTCGTCGCCGTGACCCTGCTTTGGGCCTTCTCCTTCAGCCTGATCGGCGTCTATCTGGCCGGTCAGGTGGATGCCTACTTCTCGGTGCTGACCCGCATCGTGCTGGCCAGCCTAGTATTTCTGCCCTTTCTGACCTGGCGCGGCCTACGCCCCGGCTTCATCCTTAGGCTGATGGCGCTGGGGGGCACCCAGCTCGGGCTGATGTACCTCTTTTACTACCACTCCTTCCTGCTGCTCAGCGTGCCGGAAGTGCTCATTTTCACCATCTTCACCCCGCTCTACGTCACCGCCCTCTATGACCTGATGGAGCGCCGTTTCAACCCGCGCTTTCTATGGGGAGCGCTGCTGGCCGTGGCCGGGGCGGCGGTGATCCGCTTCGACGGCCTGACCGAGAGCTATCTGCTGGGCTTTCTGGTGGTGCAGGGGGCCAACCTCTGCTTCGCCCTCGGCCAGGTGGGATACAAGGTGATGATGGAGCGAGAGGCGGCGGCGCCGGCACAGCATCAGGTGTTCGGCTGGTTCTATCTCGGTGCACTTATGGTGGCGTTGCCCGCCTGGTGGCTGCTCGGCGAACCGCGCTACCCGAGTACAGGGCTACAGTGGGGCATACTGCTGTGGCTCGGAGTCGGGGCGTCGGGGCTGGGCTACTTCATGTGGAACAAGGGGGCGACCCGGGTCAGCAGCGGCGTGCTGGCGATCATGAACAACGCGCTGATCCCGGCCGGCTTGGTCGTCAACCTGCTCCTGTGGAACAAGGAGACCGACCTGACCCGCCTGCTGCTCGGCGGCGCGGTGATGGCGCTCTCCCTTCGCGTCTGCCGGCCCGCTAACCGAGCACCGTATTAAAGGCGCGCCGCGCCTGACCGTGGCAACTGGCCAGACGCGCCAGCAGGTGATCGAGCTGCTCCCCCTCCTGGCGCTGCACCAAACCACAACTCACCGTCACCGGTCGCCCCGGCAGCAAGCTGGCATCGGCGATCTCCATACGCAGCCGCTCGGCAATCTCCAGCCCAGCCAGCCGATCGGTCTCGGAGAGCATCAGGATGAAAGAGTCCTCATCCCAGCGGGCGAAGGGGTCATCTTTGCGCAGCTCGCGGCGCACCAGGCGGGCCAGCTTGGCCAGCATGGCGTCGCAGTCGGCCTCGCCGAACAGTTGCAGGATCTTGGATTTATGATCGACGGTGAAGCGCAGCAGGCAAAAGGGAAAGGCGGAACCACGCTGTAACTGCTCGGCAAGGCGACGCTCGAAACGCACTCGGCTATCGAGCCCGGTCAGCGGGTCGGTGGCAAGATCGGGGTCGAGATGGGAGTGGAACGGCTCGCACAGGCGCACCACACCAAACACCCTGCCGTTGCCTTCACGCTGGGCTCGCTCCTCGACCCGCACATAGTGACCGTCATGGTGCAAAATGCGGTACTCAAGGTGCAAGGTCATGCGCTCACCGCTCAGACAGGCTTGCAGGGCGGTTTGCAGCGTCTGGCCATCGTCCGGATGAACCCGGCCGTGCCAGTCGAGATCGTCATCCATCTGCTCCAGACCGAGCAGGGCAAGACAGGCGGGATCCCGCTCCAGCCCCGCCTCAGGGCTCCAGCACCAGACGCCGGCCTGCAATAACGCCAGCGCCTGTCGTGCCCGGGCCTCATCAAGGCGCGATGTAATGGTCATCACAGGAGAACGGAGTGGTTCCATAACCGACCTCGACACTCAGAAGGGACGAACTGCTACCAGTTTTATCACTGCCCGCCACGGCCAGCAACGGGACTCACTCCCCCCGATAACCGGCCATCAGACTCTGCCAATTGCCCGGCACCCAGTGGAAGCTGGTGTGCAGCACCGACTCCTTGTTGAAAGAGCGCAGCAGCCGCTCCAGATTGGCCTGCTGCCAGGGACCAGGGCTGCGGATCGCTCCCTTGTCGAAGTCAATCAGCCACACCTTGTCATCGCGATCGATGAGGATGTTGTGACTGTTGAGATCGGCGTGATAGACACCGGCATCGTGGAAACGGCGGATCACCTGACCGATGCGCTGCCAGGTGGCATCAGGCACCGGCCCCTTCTTCAGCAGATCGACCAGATCCTTGGCGCCACGGATCCGCTCCAGCAGGATATCGGCCCGGTAGAAGGGGCCGCTCTTGCTCATGCGCGCAGCGTAAGGTCTGGGCACTGGCAGATCCCGCGCGCACAGCTGCTCAAGCAGGGCAAATTCAGCCATGGCTCGGCTGCCCTCCACCCCCTCGAACCAGAAGCGATCACGCACCAGCTTGCCCACCATGCCACCCCGATAGTAGTGGCGCAGCACCATATGCCGCCCATCGAGCTTGACGAACCAGGTCACTCCGCGGCCGAGGGAGGAGCCGACGACCGCCTTCTGCTCTTGCCACCAATGGGGGTCGAACAGGCGGGGATGAGGGTCGGCAAAGGCCTGCTCGGCATACCAGCAGACCTGCTTGTTGTGGTTGATGACGTGCATCGCGTTGTTCCGTCAGAAGAATCCGCGCAATTTTACAATCCGCGGGGGAGTTTGCATAATGCCCAGCATCTCATTTCCCCTGATTGCGTCACATCATGCCGCTGTTCCAGACTCCCCCCCGCTCCCTGTGCATCCTGCGCCTCTCCGCTATCGGTGACTGCTGTCACGCCCTGGCGCTGATCAATGCCATCCGCCGTGAGTGGCCGGATACCCGTATCACCTGGATTGTGGGTAAGCTGGAGGCCACCCTGTTTGCCGGTTTGCCTGGCGTCGAGATCATTCCCTTTGACAAGGGGCAGGGCTGGCGCGGCTATCGCCAGCTATGGCAACAGCTAGCCGGGCGCCGCTTCGATGCCTTGCTGCACCTGCAAGCGGCGCTACGCGCCAGCATCGCCACCCTCGGCATCCGGGCGGACGTGAAACTCGGCTTCGACCGTGAGCGAGCCAACGACGGCCAGTGGCTGTTTACCAATCACCAAGTTCCCTCGCCCGCATCTCCCCATGTGCTGGATGGCTTCCTCGCCTTCGCTGGCGAGCTGGGAGTGCGAGATCTCACACCGGACTGGCACCTGCCGATCGACCCGCAGGATCGCGCCTGGGCCCGTGAGACGCTGCAAGGCAGACCGACCCTGCTCATCTGCGCCGCCGCCAGCAAGGCCTTCAAGAACTGGACTGCCGAGGGGTATGCCGCCGTTGCCGATCACGCGGCCAAGCGGGGCTTTCAGGTCTTTTTGTGTGGCGGGCCGGCCCAACTGGAGCGCGATCTGGCCCGAGACATCCAAGCTCATTGCCACACACAGCCAGGCAACCTGGTCGGCCAAACCCGATTGCCGCAGCTGCTGGCACTGATCGGCGAGGCCAGCCTGGTGCTGGCCCCCGACACCGGCCCGGCCCACATGGCCACCATCACAGGCACGCCGGTACTCGGTCTCTATGCCCACCACAATCCGGCGCGCACCGGCCCCTACCACTGCCCGGAAGGGGTCGTCAGCGTCTATCAGACGTGTGTTGAGGCAGAGACCGGCAAGCCGCTAGCCGAACTGGGCTGGCGTACCCGGGTGAAAGATCCCTTGGCGATGCAGCGCATTGAGCCCACGCGGGTGATTGAGGCATTTGACCGTCTGTGCGCTCACCATGGCATCGCCGTTTCGGCCAAACCGAACGAGGTTTCAGAGATAACCTGATGGCCGTGGTGGCGCGAGAGCGGGCACCATAGCGGGTGCGTGATGATACTTCGCGCAGCAAGCACACTCTTTTAGCGGCTGGAGAGATTCCAGCCATTTTTTTATCCCGCCCCTTCTGCTAAGATCACGCCCCCTTTTGCATCCCCGGTTTGCCCTCAGGCAATGAGCCGTCGCCCAGCGGGCAGAGTACGGCCGGGTTTGCTACAACCAGTTCGAGTGCATTCAGGAGCAAGGTGAGCCCATGGCGCAGCAAGGCACCCTCTATATCATCTCCTCCCCCAGTGGGGCGGGTAAGTCCAGCCTGATCAATGCCCTGCTGACCCAGCACAACGCGGCAGGCAAGATGATGGTGTCGGTCTCCCACACCACCCGAGCCCCGCGTCCGGGCGAAGTTGACGGCCAGCATTACCACTTTGTGCCGGTTGAGCAGTTTAAGACCTTGATCGGTAACGGCGATTTTCTGGAGTGGGCTGAGGTGTTCGGCAACTACTACGGCACCTCCCGCGCCGCCATCGAGGCCAGCCTGGCCAAGGGCATCGATGTGTTTCTCGACATCGATTGGCAGGGCGCCCGCCAAATCCGCGAGCAGATGGCGACCAAGTCCATCTTCATCCTGCCGCCAAGCCGCTCCGAGCTGGAGCGCCGTCTGATTGGCCGCGGCCAGGACAGCGCCGAAGTCATTGCGGGCCGGATGGCCAAGGCCACCGCCGAAATGGTGCACTACGACGAGTATGACTATGTCATCATCAACGAGGATTTCGAGCACGCCCTGTTCCAGCTGCGCGCCATCCTCGAGAGCCAGCGTCTGACGCTGGCCAACCAGCAACTGGCGCAGCAGGACTTGCTGCAACAGCTACTGGCGGAATAAGCTAAAACCAAGTACTATTTTGCGTCATTTTTAAACACTGGAGTCCTGCATGGCACGCGTTACTGTAGAAGATGCTGTAAAACAGGTGGGTAACCGTTTTGACCTGGTGCTGGTCGCCGCGCGCCGCGCCCGTCAGATCGCGGTTCAAGGCAAAGAGCCCCTGGTTGACGAAGAGAACGACAAGCCGACCGTGATTGCCCTGCGTGAGATCGAACAGGGCCTGGTGAACAACCAAGTCATGGACGCTCAGGATCGCTACGAACAGCAGGAGCAGGAAGCCGCCGAATTGGCTGCTGTTGCCGCCATCGCTGAGGGTCGCGGCTAAGTTTCCCCTCCCGGCAAGGGCCCGTCTACGGGCCCTTGCCCATTTACAAGCGATCAAAAACCTCGCACACTCACCCCATTCTCCTTCTCATTTCACGGACATTGCGACAGCTAGCGGGGCCGACTTGTATCTGTTTGAAAGTCTCAAAGAAGTAGCCAGTTCCTATCTGCCTCAGGAGCAGGTCGAGAAACTCAGGCAGGCCTATGTGGTTGCGCGTGATGCGCACCAGGGACAGATGCGTTCCAGTGGCGAGCCCTACATCACCCACCCGGTGGCGGTGGCCCGGATCCTGGCCGACATGCGCCTCGATCACGAGACCCTGATGGCCGCGGTGCTGCACGACGTCATCGAAGACACCCCGGTCACCAAAGAGGATCTCGCCACCCAGTTTGGCGATCCCGTGGCCGAGCTGGTCTCCGGCGTCTCCAAGCTCGATAAGCTCAAATTCCGCGATCGCAAAGAGGCGCAGGCCGAAAACTTCCGTAAGATGGTGATGGCCATGACCCAGGATATCCGGGTCATCCTGATCAAACTCGCCGATCGCACCCACAATATGCGCACCCTGGGCTCCTTGCGCCCAGACAAACGCCGCCGCATCGCCCGCGAGACGCTCGAAATTTTCGCCCCCATCGCCAACCGCCTCGGCATCCATACCATGAAAAATGAGCTCGAAGAGCTCGGTTTCGAGGCGCTCTATCCGATGCGCTCCCGGGTGCTGCGCGAATCGGTGCGCCGTGCCCGCGGCAACCGGCGCGAGATCATCGAGTCGATCCAAAGCGAGATCGAGGGCCGCCTGCACGAGGCGAGCATCGACTCCCAGGTCAGCGGCCGCGAGAAGAACCTCTTCTCCATCTACAACAAGATGGAGAAAAAAGAGCTGCAGTTTCATGAGGTAATGGATATCTATGCCTTTCGCGTCAAGGTGAAGGACATAGACACCTGTTACCGGGTGCTCGGCCAGATGCACAGCCTCTACAAGCCGCGCCCCGGCCGCTTCAAGGATTACATCGCCATCCCCAAGACCAACGGTTACCAGTCGCTGCACACCTCATTGGTGGGGCCACACGGGGTGCCGGTCGAGGTGCAGATCCGCACCGAGTTCATGGATCAGATGGCCGACAAGGGGGTCGCCGCCCACTGGGCCTACAAGCAGGATGGCGACAGCTCGGGCACCACGGCCCAGATCCGCGCCCAGCGCTGGATGCAGAGCCTGCTCGAGCTACAGCAGAGCGCCGGCAGCTCGTTTGAGTTCATCGAAGGGGTCAAGACCGACCTGTTCCCGGACGAGATCTACGTCTTCACCCCGGAAGGGCGCATCATGGAGCTGCCTGCCGGTGCCACTCCGGTCGATTTTGCCTACACGGTGCACACCGACATCGGTCATGCCTGTGTCGGCGCCCGGGTCGACCGCCATCCCTACCCGCTCAGCAGCCCGCTGCACTCGGGTCAGACGGTGGAGATCATCACCGCCCCCGGTGCCCGCCCCAACGCGGCCTGGCTCAACTTCGTGGTGACCACCAAGGCCCGCTCCAAGATCCGCCAGTTCCTCAAGAACCTGCGCACCGAGGAGTCGGTGGTGCTGGGACGGCGCCTGCTCAACCATGCCCTCGGCGCCAAGAATATCGAGGACATCCCCGAGCCGCGCATCAAGCAGGTGCTGACCGATACCAAGCATGAGAGCCTGCAAGGGCTGCTGGCCGACATTGGCCTTGGCAATGCCATGAGCGTCATGGTGGCACGCCGCATGCTGGGCGACAGCCTGCCGGCCGAAGAGCCCGCCAAGAGCAGCAACAAGAAGATGCCGATCAAGGGGGCCGACGGCCTGCTGGTTACCTTCGCCAACTGCTGCCGCCCGATCCCGGGCGACGCCATCATTGCCCACGTCAGTCCCGGCAAGGGGCTGGTGATCCACCAAGAGTCCTGCCGCAACATCAAGGGCTACAACAAGGAGCCGGACAAGTACCTGCCGGTTCAGTGGGAAGTGGACAAGGAGCAGGAGCAGGAGTTCAAGACCGGCGTCATCATCGAGATCGTCAACCATCAGGGGGCGCTGGCCGAGCTGGCCAACGTCATCGCCGCCACCGGCGCCAATATCCACGGCATCAGCACCGAGGAAAAAGACGGCCGGGTCTATCAGGTCAGCCTGCTCATCACCACCAAGAGCCGCATCCACCTTGCCAACATCATGCGCAAGATCCGCGTCATGCCCGATGTGTTGCGGGTCAGCCGGCAAAAGAACTAACCGGACGGGCGGCGCAAGCCGCCCGCCGCTTTATCACAGAGAAACATCATGACTCCCGAACGCTTCAAGCGCATCACCGACATGCTGGCCATGCGCCAGACCGATCTCACCGTCTGCATGGAAGAGGTGCACAAGCCCCACAATCTGGCCGCCATCGTGCGCACTGCCGATGCGGTCGGCGTGCACAGGGTACATGCGGTGTGGCCGCGCAAGCGTATCGCCAAGCGCAAGGGCACCGCCCGTGGCAGCCAGAACTGGGTCGAGGTGAAGTTGCATCAGGATATTCAAGAAGCGGTGGCCGAGCTGAAGGCCTCCGGCATGCAGATCTTGGCGACCCACCTCTCCGACAGCTCGGTCGATTTTCGCGCCATCGATTACACCAAGCCGACCGCCATCCTGCTCGGTCAAGAGAAGTTCGGTATCAGTGAAGAGGCGCTGGCACTGGCCGATCACCATATCGTGGTGCCCATGGTCGGCATGGTACAGTCCCTCAATGTCTCGGTGGCCGCCGCCGCCATCCTCTACGAGGCGCAGCGCCAGCGCGAGCTGGCCGGTTGCTACACCCGTGGTTGCCCGCTGCCTCCCGAAGAGCAGAACGCCATCTTGTTCGAAGGGGGGCACCCCATCTTCGCCAGGATCTGTAAGCAAAAAGAGCTACCCTACCCTCAGCTCGACGCCGCCGGTGAGATCATCGCCGATGAGGCGTGGTGGCAGAAGGTGCAGATGTCCCGCAGCAGCTGGACACATCTGGATGATGACGAAGACGACCTGCCGGAGGCGTGATCCCCGGCCCTGCTGGAGAGCCATGATGAGAATCTGCTGGCTGCTTGTGTTTACCCTGTTGACCCCCGGAGTGTTTGCCGTGACCGTACCACTCAGCACCGAAGCACGCCTTGAGGCGCTGCACCGCGAAGCGCTGCCTGCCTTCTGGCAGGAGCATGCCGTCGAGGGGGAGTTTGCCGGCAAGGGAGGCGTCCCCATCCGCTACGCAGCCCTGCGCCACCCAAGCCGCGAGCGCGCCATCATGGTGGTCAACGGCCGGGTCGAGAGCTACCTCAAATATCAGGAGCTGGCCTGGGATCTGTGGCACCAAGGCTACAGCCTCTATCTCATCGATCACCGTGGGCAGGGCCGCTCCGGCCGCCTGCTGAGCGACCCGCAAAAGGGCTATGTCGAGTACTTTGAGGACTATGTGGACGATCTCAAGACCTTCCACGATCAGGTCGTGCAGGCGGACAAGCCTGCCAGCGTCTTCATCCTGGCTCACTCCATGGGCGGCGCCATCTCGGCGCGTTACCTCGAGCGCTGGCCTGCGGATATCCGGGCCGCCGTGCTCTCCTCACCCATGCTGGGCATCAACCTCGGCGGCCTGCCGGCCTGGCTGGCCAAGGCGCTGGCCACAGGGATCGACACGGTCGGGAGCTGGTTTGGCGAGCCCCCCTATGGGCCAGGACAGGGCAGCTATGAAGATCACGGTTTTGCCGACAATGAGCTGACCCACAGCCCACTGCGCTACCGGCTGTTTCGCGAGCAATATGAACGCACCCCTGAGGTGAAGCTGGGCGGCGCTACCGCCCACTGGATCCGCGAGGGGATATTGACGGGTGAACAGGCCATTCAGGGCGCCAGCAAGATCCACACCCCGCTGCTGCTGTTGCAGGCGGGCGAGGACAGCGTGGTGGATAATGCCGCCCAAGACGCTTTCTGTCGGGCTGCCCCTTGCGAAGGGGGGAAGCCACTGCGTATCGAGGGCGCCTGGCATGAGCTGCTCATCGAGAGCGATGAAAAGCGCCAGCAGGCGCTGGCCGCCACCCTCGATTTCCTGCGCCGCTATTGAGCCGGCATACACAATGAAAAACGGGCCCCATCGGGCCCGTTTTTGTTATCAGCCTAGCTCCTCGAGAGCCGGTTTTTCGTATTCGCCGAGGCAGGCGGTCATCTCGGCCCCGAGCAGCACCACCAACCAGCTCAGATAGACCCAGACAAACAGGATAGGCACCATGGCCAGCGCGCCATAGATGGCCTGGTAAGAGGGGAAATTGGTGATGTAGATGGCAAAGCCGCGCTTGGCCAACTCGAACAGTACGGCCGCCACCACGGCACCGATCAGGGCGTGGGTCAGCCGCACCTTGCAGGTGGGCACCACTGTGTAGACCAGCAGGAAGGCAAACACCGAGAGCAGGAACGGCAGGCCGCGCAGCAGCCAGTAGCCGAGCCCAAACAGCTGATCGGCCGAGAATAGCCGCAGGGAGACGATATAGGAGCTCACCGCTATGCTGGCGCCGATGAGCACGGGCCCCAAGGTCAAGATCATCCAGTACATGGCAAACGCCTGACCGAGCGGGCGCCCCTGCTTGGTACGCCAGATGTAGTTGAGGTTCTTGTCGATGGCCGAGATCAGCATCAGGGCGACAAACACCAGGGCGCCGATCCCCACCGCCGTGGTATTGGTCGCATTGGCAACGAAGCCGTTGATGTACTCCTGCAACATCTCACCGGCCGTGGGCACAAAGTTGTGATAGACGAACTGCTCGAGCGCCTGGCGCAGCCCCTCAAACACCGGGAACGCCGACATCATGCCGAACACCACGGCGATCATGGGCACCAAGGAGAGCAGGGTGACATAGGCGAGATAACCGGCGGTGACGGTCAGGCGATCCTGCTGGAAGCGGCACCAGACGAACTCGGCGAAATGGCGGCCATCCCGGCGCAGGAAGTGGAAAGCACCGACCAGGCCGGCACGCATGCGAGTAAGCATGAGTCTTCTCTCTGACGTTATGACTGAGGAAGTATTGTGTCAGAGCCGTCGGTGAGGCGCAAAAAAGAAGGGGGCTCAAAGGCCCCCTTCTATGGTGTTTCGCGCGGAATTAATCCTCGCTGCGTCCACGGCTGGCGCGCTTGCGATCCAGCTCGGTCAGCAGCTTCTTACGCACCCGGATGCTCTTCGGGGTCACTTCAACCAGCTCGTCGTCATCGATGAACTCGAGCGCCTGCTCCAGCGTCATCTTGATCGGGGTAGTCAGCACGATGGCCTCATCGGTGCCGGAGGCACGCATGTTGGTCAGTTGCTTGCCCTTCAGGCAGTTGACGGTCAGGTCGTTGGAGCGGGTGTGGATACCGATCACCTGGCCTTCGTATACCTCGGTAGCGTGACCGATCATCAGACGACCGCGCTCTTGCAGGTTGAACAGGGCGAAGCCCAGCGCCTTACCGGTGGCGTTGGAGATCAGCACGCCGTTCTGACGCTGGCCGATGCTGCCACCACGGTACTCACCGTAGTGATCGAAGGAGTGGTAGAGCAGACCGGTACCGGAGGTCAGGGTCATGAACTCGGTCTGGAAGCCGATCAGGCCACGCGCCGGGATGACGTAGTCGAGACGTACGCGACCCTTGCCATCCGGCACCATGTCACGCAGCTCAGCCTTACGCTCGCCCAGCTTCTCCATCACGGAGCCCTGGTTCTGCTCTTCGATGTCGACGGTCAGGGTCTCGATGGGTTCCATCTTGACGCCGTTCTCTTCACGCAGGATCACTTCCGGACGGGACACCGCCAGCTCGTAACCTTCGCGGCGCATGTTTTCAATCAGGATGCCCAGGTGCAGCTCACCACGACCGGAGACACGGAACTTGTCCGGATCTTCGGTATCTTCCACGCGCAGTGCCACGTTGTGCACCAGCTCCTGGTCGAGACGGTCACGGATGTTACGGGAGGTGACAAACTTACCCTCCTTGCCGGCGAACGGGGAGGTGTTGACCTGGAAGGTCATGGTCACGGTCGGCTCGTCCACGGTCAGCGGCGTCATGGCCTCGACAGCGGCGTTGGAGCAGATGGTGTCGGAGATCTTCAGCTCGCCAAGACCGGTGATGGCGATGATGTCGCCGGCCTGCGCGCTCTGCACTTCGGTACGTTGCAGGCCGAGGTAACCCAGCACCTGACCTACCTTGCCGGTACGGGTCTTGCCGTCGCGAGCAACGATGGTGACCTGCATGTTCGGCTTGACGCTGCCGCGATTGATGCGGCCGATACCGATAACACCCACGTAAGAGTTGTAATCCAACTGGGAGATCTGCATCTGGAACTCGCCTTCCGGATCGGCATCCGGCGGGGAGACGTGCTCAACGATGGCCTGGAACAGCGGGGTCATGTCGTCGGCCAGGGCATCCGGCTCCAGACCGGCGATGCCGTTCAGGGCAGAGGCGTAGACGATCGGGAAGTCCAGCTGCTCATCGGTGGCACCCAGGTTGTCGAACAGGTCAAATACCTGATCGATAACCCAATCCGGACGGGCGCCCGGACGGTCAACCTTGTTGACCACGACGATCGGCTTGAGACCGTGGGCAAATGCCTTCTGGGTCACAAAGCGGGTCTGCGGCATCGGGCCGTCAACGGCATCGACCAGCAGAACCACGGAGTCAACCATGGAGAGCACACGCTCTACTTCACCGCCGAAGTCGGCGTGACCCGGGGTGTCGACGATGTTGATCCGGTAATCGTTCCAGCGAATCGCGGTATTCTTGGCGAGAATGGTGATGCCACGTTCGCGTTCCAGATCGTTGGAGTCCATCACGCGTTCTTGACCTTCACTGCCGCGGTCCAGGGTACCGGACTGCTGCAGCAGTTTGTCAACCAGGGTTGTTTTGCCGTGGTCAACGTGCGCAATAATCGCAATATTGCGGAGTTTTTCTAACATTCTCGCCTCAATCACCGGGTAAAATTGGGCGCTAATTGTACTCTTGAGTTTGTGATCTTCCTAGCAGAATCGCAGCGCTCCGAAAAGACATCACCAGATACCGAAAGATAGGTATTTATGGCCTAGTGTTGCATTTGTCATCTAATGCACCATGATAGAGCACCATAATGATCCAATTACGCACCAAGATCGTGCAAGCCGCTTCATTTTGCCCTGCCAACGGGCACATTGCCCCGTGATGAGGCAATAAAATCAAGGCTTCACAAACTTGGCACGATACTCGCTTAGTTAGAATCGGACACGCACTACACCCGCTAGAGTTTTAAACACCGGAGGTTACTCAAGATGTCAGCCCAGAACGTTTTGGCCCTGATTAAGGAACACGAAGTCAAGTTTGTTGACCTGCGCTTTACCGACACCAAGGGTAAGGAGCAACACGTCTCTATTCCTTCCCACCAGGTCGACGAAGACTTCTTCGAAGATGGCAAGATGTTCGATGGCTCCTCCATCGGCGGCTGGAAGGGCATCAACGAGTCTGACATGGTGCTGATGCCGGATCCCGCCACCGCCAAGCTGGATCCCTTCACCGAAGAGACCACCCTGAACATCGTTTGTGACGTGCTCGAGCCGGCCACCATGCAAGGCTACGACCGTGACCCGCGCTCCATCGCCAAGCGCGCCGAAGATTTCCTGAAGTCCAGCGGCATCGCTGACACCGTGCTGTTCGGGCCGGAGCCGGAATTCTTCATGTTCGACAACATCACCTTCTCGACCACCATGGGTCACACCTTCGTGAAGATCGAATCCGAAGAGGCCGCATGGAACTCCGGTACCGACTACGAGCACGGTAACAAGGGTCACCGCCCGTTCGTCAAGGGGGGTTACTTCCCGGTTGCGCCGGTTGACTCCTCCCAGGACATCCGTGCCGCCATGTGCCTGATCCTGGAAGAGATGGGCCAGGTTGTTGAAGCCCACCACCACGAAGTGGCCACTGCCGGTCAGAACGAGATCGCCACCCGCTTCAACACCCTGACCTCCAAGGCTGACGAAGTACAGGTACTGAAGTACGTGATCCACAACGTGGCTCACGCCTACAACAAGACCGTGACCTTCATGCCCAAGCCCATGTTTGGTGACAACGGCTCCGGCATGCACTGCCACCAGTCCCTGGCCAAGGACGGGGTCAACCTGTTCGCCGGTGACCTGTACGGCGGTCTGTCCGAGATGGCACTGCACTACATCGGCGGTATCATCAAGCACGCTAAGGCGCTGAACGCCTTCACCAACCCGGCTACCAACTCCTACAAGCGTCTGGTGCCCGGCTACGAAGCTCCGGTCATGCTGGCCTACTCCGCCCGCAACCGCTCCGCTTCCATCCGTATCCCCATCGTGCCGAGCCCGAAGGGTCGTCGTATCGAAGTCCGCTTCCCGGATCCGTGCGCCAACCCGTACCTGGCCTTTGCAGCCCAGCTGATGGCCGGTCTGGACGGCATCATCAACAAGATCCATCCGGGCGATGCCATGGATAAGAACCTGTACGATCTGCCGGCTGAAGAAGCGGCCGAGATCCCGACCGTTGCCGGCTCGCTGGACGAAGCCCTGGCCTCTCTGGATGCCGATCGCGAGTTCCTGACCCGTGGCGGCGTGTTCAGCGATGACTTCATCAACGCCTACCTGGAGCTCAAGCAGGCTGACGTGGATCGCGTGCGCATGACCCCGCACCCGGTTGAGTTCGAGCTGTACTACTCCCTGTAAGCCGGCTCTGCCGTGGAAAACCCGCCCTCGAGGCGGGTTTTTTATTGCCGCTCTGTTAGGCTTTCTGGCAGGAAAGAGGAGGCGGGTATCATGAGAAGAGGACTCTGGCTGGTTTTTCTGACCAGCCCACTGCTGGCGGCCGAACCGGTCTATCACTGGGTGGATCGCCACGGCGTCAGCCACTACAGCGATACCCCGCAACCGGCGGCAACCCGCATCGACTTGGCCGAGCCTCCCCTGCTTGGCACAGGCCCCATGGCGGTGCAGACATCGGCTTCCTCGATGGCGGCCCCCACCCTTCCCACCCCCTCCCATCAGTTACAACTGGTGTCACCCGAGCCAGAGGCCACGATCCGCGACAACCAAGGAGTGGTGCGAATTGCCGCCCGCCTCACCCCGGCTATCACGACTCCCTTCACCCTTAAGGTCTGGCTGGATGGCCGCTTGGTCGCCAGCCAAGAGAACGCCCTGGCGCTGCAACTGCAAAACATCGACAGGGGCGCTCACCGCCTGCATCTCGACGTCGTTAGCCCAGACGGTACGATCCTTGCTAAAACCATAGAATCCAGGTTCTACCTGCACCGGGCCCGGATCGGTTCCCAGCCCAAGGCGACGCCCAGGCAATAGGGAGTGATCCGACGCACCAGAGCGGGTAGACTTCAAGCACCACTTTGGTGCAATGCACCGTTTTAGGGAGAAGACCGTGCCAGACCGCTCCTCTGATCATGCCAGGGTCGTTCTCGACAATCTGCTCACTGCCGTCATCCTCATCGACGAACAGCTGTGCATTCACTACGTCAACCCGGCAGCCGAACAACTGCTCTCGTTGAGCCAGCGCCGCCTCATCGGCCTCGAACTGCCGCAACTGCTCGAGCACATCTCCCTCGATCTGCAACGGCTGCGCCAGGGACTTGGCTCCGGACAGGGGTTTACCGACAGTGAGGTGACCCTGGTGGTTGAGGGCGAACCCCGTCTGGTCGAGATCAGCGCCACGCCGCTGGCCGACCATGAGCAGCGCCTGATGCTGGTCGAGCTGCGCAAGATCGACCAGCAGAAGAAAATCAGCCAGGAGTTGCAGCAACACGCCCAGCAGCAGGCCGCCAAGGAGCTGGTGCGCGGCCTGGCCCACGAGATCAAGAACCCGCTCGGCGGGCTACGCGGGGCGGCCCAGTTGCTGCAAAAAGAGCTGCCCGACCCCGCCTTGCGCGAATATACCGGCATCATCATCGAGCAGGCCGATCGACTGCGGCTCTTGGTCGATCGCCTGCTCGGCCCGCAGCGTCCAGGGCGCCACCAGGTGCACAACGTCCACTCGGTGCTGGAGCAGGTGCGCCGCCTGGTGGAGTTGGAGCTGCCGGCCGGGATCCGCATCGAGCGCGACTATGACCCCAGCATCCCCGACTTCGAGATGGAGGCCGACCAACTGCAGCAAGCCTTCCTCAACATAGTGCGCAACGCCGCCGAGGCCCTCGGCGAGCAGGGGGTGATCCGGCTGCGCACCCGCACCGCCTTTCAGGTGACCATCCACGGCCAGCGTTACCGGCTGGCGGCCGAGATCAAGATCATCGACAACGGCCCCGGCATCCCGGAGGGGATCCGCGACACCCTCTTCTACCCCATGGTGACCGGCAAGGAGGGAGGGACAGGGCTCGGCCTCTCCATCGCCCAGAATCTCATCGACCAGCACAAGGGGCGTATCGAGTGCATCAGCTGGCCGGGCCACACCGAATTCTGCATCTATCTTCCGCTTCGCAAATGAGGACACACCATGACAGCTAAGGTATGGATCGTCGATGACGACAGCTCGATTCGCTGGGTACTGGAGCGAGCCCTCAGCAGCGAAGGCATGATCTGCGAGTCCTTCGAGGCCGGCGAGACCCTGCTCGATGCCCTGCAACACAGGGCACCGGATGTGATCCTCTCCGACATCCGCATGCCGGGGCTGGACGGCCTCAGCCTGCTCGACCAGATCCACCTGCTGCAACCGGATCTGCCGGTCATCATCATGACCGCCCACTCGGATCTCGACAGCGCGGTCAATGCTTACCAACGCGGCGCCTTCGAATACCTGCCCAAGCCGTTCGATATCGATGAGGCGGTGGCCCTGGTGCGACGCGCCGAGAACCACCTCAAGGAGCAGCGCAGCAAGCGCCGCATCACCCAACCCGAGCAAGACAGCAGCCCCGAGATCATCGGTGAAGCGCCTGCCATGCAGGAGGTGTTCCGTGCCATCGGTCGCCTGTCGCGCTCGAGCATCTCGGTGCTCATCAACGGCCAGAGCGGCACCGGCAAGGAGCTGGTTGCCCATGCGCTACACCGCCACAGCCCGCGCTCTCACAAGCCCTTCATCGCCCTCAACATGGCGGCCATCCCCAAGGATCTCATCGAATCTGAGCTGTTCGGCCACGAGAAGGGGGCCTTCACCGGCGCCAACAACATCCGTCACGGCCGCTTCGAGCAGGCCAACGGCGGCACCCTGTTTCTCGACGAGATAGGCGACATGCCGCTCGACGTGCAGACCCGATTGCTGCGGGTGCTGGCCGACGGCCAGTTCTATCGAGTGGGGGGACACCAGCCGGTGCAGGTAGACGTGCGGATCATCGCCGCCACCCACCAGAATCTGGAGAAGCGGGTCGCCGAAGGGGACTTTCGTGAGGATCTCTTCCACCGCCTCAATGTCATCCGCATCCACATTCCTGCACTCAAGGAGCGACGTGAAGACATTCCGCAGTTGGCACGCCACTTCCTGCTGCGCGCCGCCCGCGAGCTGGGGGTCGAGCCCAAGAGCCTGCATCCGGATAGCGAGGTGTACATGAGCCGCCTGCCCTGGCCGGGCAACGTGCGTCAGCTGGAGAACGTCTGCCGCTGGCTCACCGTGATGGCGTCAGGGCAGGAGGTGCTGGTGTCGGATCTCCCCTCCGAACTGCTTCATCCGGGCGAGAGCCCGCAAGAGAGCCGCGAGGGGGGTGCTCCGCTCAACTGGCAGGAGATGTTGCAGAGCTGGGTGGCCACCCGGCTGGCGCGCGGCGAGGTGGACATCCTCTCCGATGCCCTGCCCCAGTTCGAGAAGATCATGCTGGAGACGGCGCTGGAGCACACCCATGGCCACAAGCAGGAGGCTGCCCGCCTGCTCGGCTGGGGCCGCAACACCCTGACCCGCAAGCTCAAAGAGCTCGACCTCTAGTCAGAGCAGCAGCGGGCCCAGCTCGGCCAGCCGGCTCAGCTCCACATCGGGCAGTTGGGCCGGACGGGCCAGCCCCCGCTCGTTGAGCCAGGCGCAGCGCAAACCATGGCGGCGGGCTCCGAGCAGATCGGTGATCGGGTGATCCCCCACATGCAGCACCTGCTGGGGCGGTAAGTTCAAATCCGCCAGCGCCAGGGAAAACAGATCCGCTTCCGGCTTCATCCTTCGCCCCTCACCGGCCCGGTGCACATGGCGAAAATAACCGGCCAGCCCCGCCCACTCCAGATCCAGGTTGCCGTTGGTGATGGCCACCAGCGGGTAACGCTCGGCCAACTGGCCGAGCAGTTGGTGTGTCTGCGGTGCCACCTCCACCTCCGAACGCTGCGCCATGAACAGAGTAAAGACCCGCTCGGCCTCGGCCTGCGCCTGGGCAGGCGCCATGCCACCGAGTTCGAGGCCGGCCTGCAACTGACGGCGACGGGAGAGGCTCACGTCGTGGGCCAGATCGGGTTCGGCCAGCAGCAGGGCTCGCTTGATGTCGGCCCAGCGCGCGGCATCAAGCATGGCTGTTTCCAGGTACTCCCCTCGCATGTGCGCCACCAGCCAGGCTTCCGCCCGCACCATGGTGGGGCGGTTGTCATAGAGGGTGTCGTCGAGATCGAAGGTGATGGCGCTCACCGGCTGCCATCGGCGGTAAAAACGCATGGAGGCTCCTTGTTACTCGTCCTCGTCCTGGCTGCGTTTGGCGCGGGGATGCGCCTGGTCATAAACCTTGGCCAGGTGCTGAAAATCGAGGTGGGTATAGATCTGGGTCGTGGCCAGATTGGCGTGGCCGAGCAGCTCCTGCACCGCCCGCAGATCGCCGGAAGACTCCAGCATGTGGGTAGCGAAGCTGTGGCGCAGCTTGTGCGGGTGCACATGGGCATCCAGCGCCTGGCGGTTGCCCCACTGGTCGAGGCGCAGTTGTACCGAGCGAGCGCTGATGCGCCGCTTCTGCTTGGAGAGGAACAAGGCCGGTTCGTCCGCTTGGGCAAAAGCCGGACGCATGGCCAGCCACTTGCCGAGCCACTCCACCGCCATGCGCCCTACCGGCAGCAGCCGCTGCTTGTTGCCCTTACCGGTAACCCGGATCTGGCGCTCGTCGAGCTTGAGATCCACCAGATCGAGCCCCACCAGCTCGGAAAGGCGCAGCCCGCTCGAGTAGAACAGCTCCATCATGGCGCGATCGCGCACCGCCAGCGGGTCCTGCTCGTCGATGGCGAGCAACTGATAGACCTGATCCACATCGAGATTCTTGGGCAGCGGGCGCCCCTGCTTGGGCGCCTGCACCCCACGCGCCGGATTGGCCGTTAAGCGGCCATGGCGCACCAGCCAGTCACACAGGCTGCGCAGGGCCGACAACTTGGCCGCCAGAGTGCGAGGAACCAGCCCCTCCTTGTGCAACCGAGTCAGCAGGCTGCGCACCTGACTCCCCTCCAACTGCGACCAATCCTCGACGCCGAGGGCGCTGACCCGCTCCGCCATCTGCTCGAGGTGGCGGCGATAGCTATCACGGGTATGGGCACTCAGCTGCCGCTCAACCCGTAGAAATTCGATGAAGGCCTCGATATCGGCCAGCAGGGCAGGAGCCGGCTCAGCCACGGAGCAGCTCGGGCAGGCGCAGTTGCAGCAGGCGGCCAAGCTGGCCGAGCAGCAGGGTATCGTTGTGAGGTGAGAAGTGGCCCGGATCCGAGCTGGCAAAGGCCAGCAGGCCGAGATCCCCGAGGCGCAGCAGGGCCACCGAGTTGACCAGCACATCCTGGCCGAACAGCATCTGCCGCTCCCCCAGACTGAGCCGCCCCTGATAGCTCTCCTGCCCCGGCAGGCGGGTGGTGAGCAGGGTATCAAGCTGGCGCTGGTCGGCCAGAAACAGCCCCTCCCCCTCAGCCACTTTGACCTGATTCGGGTTGAGCCAGATCCGCACCGCGGTCAGGCGCAGCTGCTGTACGAAGGCGCGCGCCAGCAAGCGGCTGAGATCGAACAGGTTATGGCATTCGAACAGATCGGCATAGACACCGGCATAGACCCGGAACAGCCGTTCGTTCTGGCTGGCCACCTGCATCAGCTCGGTGATCTCCAGCTCAAGTTGCTCGATGCGCTCACGCTGACGCTCCATCTGCAACTCGACCAGAGAGACAGCCCCCCGCTGCTCGTGTGGGATGCGGAGGCGATCCAGCAGCGGGGGGTGACGCAGAAAGAAATCAGGATGACGGGCCAGGTACTCCAGTACCTGCCCCTCGTCAGTCGCACTCTCCTGCAAGGATACTTCGCTCATAGCTCGATCTGTCCGTCAAACACATGCTCGGCCGGCCCGGTCATGAAGACGGGCGTACCCGGCCCCTTCCAGGCGATTGTCAGATCGCCGCCCGGCAACGAGACCTTGACCCGCTCCTTGAGCTTGCCGAGGCTCATGCCGACCACGGCTGCGGCGCAGGCGCCGGTACCGCAGGCCAGCGTCTCGCCGGCACCGCGCTCGAACACCCGCAACTTCACCTCACCGGCGTTGACCACCTCCATGAATCCCACGTTGACCCGCTCCGGGAAGCGCTCATGGCGCTCCAGCAGGGGGCCGAGAGTCTCCACCGGTGCCTCGGCCACCGAGGGCACCTCGATAACGCAGTGGGGGTTGCCCATGGAGACGGCACCGCACATGACGGTGTGCTCACCGGCGCGCAGCAGGTAGGTCTTCTCGGCCTTCTGGGCACGGAAAGGGATGCGGCCCGGCTCAAACTGGGGCACCCCCATGTTAACCGTCACCTGATTGCCCTGCTCCAGTTGCAGCACAATCTTGCCACGCGCCGTGCTGACCGCGATGCGATCCTTATTGATGAGCCCCTTGAGGCGCACGAAGCGGGCGAAGCAGCGAGCCCCGTTGCCGCACTGCTCCACTTCAGAGCCGTCGGCATTGAAGATGCGGTAGTGAAAGTCCTGCTCCGGATCGTAGGGCGGTTCGACCAGCAGCAGCTGGTCAAAGCCGATGCCGAAGTGGCGATCCGCCAGGCGCTTAATCACATCGTTGCTGAAGAACACCTTCTGGGTGACACCATCGACCACCATGAAGTCGTTCCCGAGCCCGTGCATCTTTGAAAATTCAATCAACATCAAGGGCTTCCGTTTTATTGAGGCAGCAGATTCTCACCCTGCCAGAGTTGCTCCAGGCGCTCGCGCTCGCGCACCAGGTAGGCCTGCTCACCATCGACCATCACCTCGGCAGCACGCGGCCGGGTGTTGTAGTTGGAGGACATCACGAAGCCGTAAGCACCGGCAGAGCGCACTGCCAGCAGAGAGCCGGCCGCAATAGCAAGCTCGCGCTCCTTACCAAGGAAGTCGCCGGTTTCGCACACCGGGCCCACCACGTCGTAGAGGGCGCGCGGATATTCCGCCCGACTGTCCACCTCGATGATGTTCATCCAGGCGCCATAGAGAGAGGGGCGCAGCAGATCGTTCATGCCGGCATCGATGAGCGCGAAGTTACGGCTCTCACCCGGCTTGAGGTACTCGACCCGGGTCAGCAGCACGCCGGCGTTGGCGGCGATGGCGCGGCCCGGCTCAAACAGGATGGTCAGCTCACGGCCGGCCAGCTTCTGCTTGAGGGCGCTGGCATAGTCGCTCGGATGGGGGGGCTGCTCGGCGCCATAGTTGACCCCGAGGCCACCACCCACGTCCAGGTGGTGAATGTGGATCCCTTCGGCCGCCAACCCATCGATGAGGCGCAGCAGCTTGTCGGTGGCCTCCATGAAGGGGGCCAGCTCGGTCAACTGCGAGCCGATGTGGCAATCCACCCCCTTGATCTCGATGTGAGCCATGGCCGCCGCCTTGCGGTAGATGGCCGGCGCCAGCTCGATCGGGATACCGAACTTGTTCTGCTTGAGACCGGTAGAGATATAAGGGTGGGTGCCGGCATCGATGTCGGGGTTAACCCGCACCGAGATCGGCGCCTTGCGGCCCATCTCACCCGCCACCCGATTCAGGCGCTCCAGCTCGGCCTCAGATTCGAGGTTGAAGCAGAAGATCTCCTTTTCGAGCGCGAAGCGCATCTCCTCTTCGCTCTTGGCGACCCCGGAGAAGACCACTTTTTTGGGGTCCCCCCCGGCCGCCAGTACCCGCGCCAGTTCACCGGCGGAGACGATGTCAAAACCGGAGCCCAAACGCGCCAGCACGTTCAGCACCCCCAAATTGGAGTTGGCCTTCACGGCGTAGCAGATAAGATGGGGAACATCACCGGCGGCCTGATCGAAGGCGTGCCAGTGGCGCTCAAGGGTGGCGCGTGAGTATACGTAAAGCGGGGTGCCATGAGTGGCGGCCAGCTCGGCAAGCCGGCACTGCTCGGCTCTCAGCTGACCGTCGGCGTCATAGTTGAAGTGATCCAAGGGGGAGGTTCCTTCCTAAATTAGTGCTGCTCGGTCCCCGGGGCAGTCTGCTCAGTGGTGGCCGGCGGCTCCTGTGGAGCGCTCGGCTGTTCTGCCTTGGGTTGTTCGACGGGAGGCATGTAGAGCGGTCCCTTGAGCCCGCAGGCGGTCAGACCCAGACAGAAGAGTGCGGCCACGAGGCCCTTGGCGAGCTGGATTGTCATAAAGGTTCGCTGTGAAAATAATTCCGGCTCTCTATAATCGCACTCACATTGTTAAAAGCAACAGGATAAACCGATGAAGGATCACGAGTATCACGCCCTGGTGGACGCCTTTTTCCAATATGTTGAAGACACGGTGGACGAGCAGTATCCCGACATCGACTGTGAACGAGCTGGCGGTATTCTGACCCTGGTCTTCGAGAACAAGAGCAAGGTGATCCTCAACAAGCAGGAGCCGTTGCACCAGATCTGGGTCGCCACCCGGGAAAATGGCTACCACTTCGATCTTAAGGGTGACAGCTGGATCGACAACCGCTTCGGCAACGAACTGAAGGCCCTGCTTGGCAAGGCATGCAGCGATCAGTCTGGCGAGCCGGTTCGTTTCCCATGATTGACCTGCATCCCAGCGGCGCTCGCCACGCCGTCATCTGGCTACATGGGCTCGGCGACTCAGGCGCCGGGCTGGCTCCCTTGGTCGACGCCTTGGCGCTGCCAGAGAGCCTGCCGGTGCGCCATCTGCTGCCAGATGCCCCGGAGCGCCCGGTGACCATCAACATGGGTTACCGGATGCGCGCCTGGTATGACATCGAGAGTTTCGACGACATAGAGCGTCGTGCCATCGTCCCCCATGTCCGGGAGAGCGCCGCCCGTATCGAGGCCCTCATCGACCAGCTAATCGGCGAAGGCTTTGCTCCCGAGCGTATCGTGCTGGCCGGCTTCTCTCAGGGAGGCGTCATTGCCTCCTTCACCGCCCTGCGCCTGCCGGTGGCATTGGCCGGATTGCTCTGCCTCTCCACCTACCTGGCTCAACCCGACACCCTGCTGGGTGAACTGACCGAAGCAGCCCGGGCCACCCCCCTCTGCTACATGCACGGCATCTATGACGATGTGGTGCCCCTTTCGCTCGGCTGGGAGGCCAAGGGCCGGTTGGAGCAGGCCGGGCTCACCCCCGAGTGGCACGAATATCCCATGCGCCACGAGATCTGCATGCCGCAACTCGGCGATCTGCGCACCTGGCTGCTAGCACGCTTAAGCGCTTGATCTCCTTATGCAAAAGGGCCTGCAACCGCAGGCCCTTTTTGTTTCCAACGAGGGATCACCCCACGTCACGGCTCGGCCCCTGGCTGCGATAGGGAATCACCTGGGGCTCACTGCCTTGATTGATGATCTCGTAGAACTGGGGCAGGTTGAAGTTGATGAAGGCACCTTCATGGCTGATCCGCTCGTTGTTCGAGGTATAGAAGCGGTTGACCCCCTGCACCAGATCGTCCTTGTTGCCGGAGAAGTGCTGGTAGACCTCGACCCGGTTCGCCTCATCGAGGATGTAGATGTTGTAACCACTGCCCTGGGTCTCGAAGAAGAACTGCACCAGCCCCTCGCTGGCGTAGGCATCGACGATGGCCGGCAGGTGCCGGCTGTGGGTCTTGTCGAGACGCAGCGGCAGGTGGTCGAGCTTGTTGTGGGAGATGTGGCGATAAAAATCGACCGCGTTCTCCAGCTTTTTCACCGACACACCACGGCGCTCGAAGAAGATACCGTACTTCTCCTGCCCGAGGGCCAGCGTCTTGACCAAGCGCGGCTTGTCGCGAGCCAGACGCAGGTCAATGCACTCGGCCAGCAGTTGTTGGAAACGGGCCCGCACCAGGGAGCGGAAGTGCTGGCTATAGCAGAACACCTCGATGCGCTCAGGGGCATCGGCATCCTGGTGCATCTTGCCAAGAATGGTGGTGAGGGCATCGACCACCGCCTCGTCACCACGAAAATGGAGGGTGCGGATCTCGCTCCAGGAGTTGCGGTAGACCAGATCGACGGTGCCCACCAGACACTCCTGGTTACGCCCGAACGAGAAAACGTCGGCGGCGTTGGCGTCAAATTCGATCACCTGACCGACCCAGTGGCTGGTCGGATCGACCTCCAGGTTGAGGAAGATGGCCAGTTGGCGGATCTCGCAGGGGCGGCTCAAGGCCAGATTGCTGGCGGCCGGGTACTTAACCGGAAAAGTGGTGGAGAGATCGCGACAGAACTGGTGCAGGTTGTCGATGTGCAGATCCGAGCCCTGGTTGAACAGGTGTACCCGGCTCTGTTGGGTCAGCAGCCCATTGAAATAGCACCAAGCGACCAGCTTGCTGATGTAGCTGTTGAACTCAAGCGGAGCACGCCCAATGATGTCGATGGGCTCGAGTGAGTGCTTGTAGAGGTACCAGCCGGCGCGGTTGAGGCGGCCATGGGGCACCTGGATGAAGCTGAGATCCGGTTCGCTCAGGTTCGGCGCGATCTTCAGGTTGATGCGTTGCACCTTGCCCGGCAGGCTCTCGAACGCGGCGTAGAGCTTGCGTGAGAGGATCCCGATGTCTTCGGGGTTGATCGACTCGCTGATGCGGTTGCGGCGAGCAAACTGGATCAGGTTGCGATAGCTCTGCATCAAGGCATCGAGCAGCTCGGCATAGGCCTCTTTCACCTCTTCCACCTTCCAGTGGCGGCGGCGATCCAGATGGTGCAGTTTCTCCTCGCTCCAACCCCAGTAGCTGACCAGCTGGCCCAGTTGCTCGCGGCGCCAGGCCGGCGCGTGATCGCTCAAGCCGTCACACACCTTGAGATAGAAGCAGCGGCGAACCAGATCGAGGCGCTGCATGTCGCCGATCGACTTAAGGTAGTTGGTCACCTTGTCGAGCATCAGACAATAGGTGTCGAGGCGATAGCTCATCACCTCATTGTTCTGGAACCAGCATTTGCTCGTGATCGACAGCAACCGGGTTTCGGGATACTCGTGGGAGTAGGCCTCCATCAACACCGTCTTGAGCACGGCTTTATAGGGGGAGTCGATCCCCTTGTAGAGCTGCCACAGCGCCGAGCCGAAGTACTCCTCGGCCGGAATACGGTTGAACGACCCCAGGTCGAGCCATTCGTCACGCTGCAACTCGCCACGCGCGAACAACCCCTGCACATACTGCTCGTAGTTCTCTTCGTATTGCAGCGGCACCAGATACCAGAGCAGGCGCTTGCCGGCCAGGCGCATGGCGCTACGGTAGAACTCGTCGAGCAGCAGCAGGTGTTGGGCGCTACCGCAACTCTCCCCTTCCATCTCTGCGCTGTTGGACTGGCGAAACTTGTTCTCGGGAATGAGGAAGAAGTTGAGTTCGACACCACGTTGCTCGGCCCAACGAGAAAGCAGCAGGCACTTGTGATCGAGCAGCTCCAAGCGCTCTTCACTCAACCCGGTCGCATGGCAAATCCAGATGTCGAGATCCGAGTGGCAGCACTGACCGATGGAGGAGGTGCTGCCCATGGTATAGAGGCCGAGGATGGAGCGATCAGAGGTAGAGAGCCCACCACTGCAATTGGCTGTCAGGCAGATATCATCGATGAAGGCCTGCTGCTCCTCATCCGGAATAAAGCTCCAGATACCATGAGGCACCTCGCCCGACACATAGCCGGGCAATAGCGGATGGTTGAAGTGCAGCAGCACAGGCAGCAGACGAAAGACCTGCTGACCGTAGCGACTCATAATACCCAACGCCCGTTCGGTCCTGAGCTGGTTCAGCTCATCATAACGACGAACGAGTGTCTCCAGATTTGCGAGCAAGGGCCTGCCTTTTATCAGATGAGAGACACCGCCAGGGGAAGGAGGGGTGTCGACAAACTGTGATCATGTTAACAATGCAATTCATGGTGGTAAACATGGACACAGATAAACCAGGGATTATTTCTTGTCCGACCAGATCCGGTTTCATTGGTAATGGTTTTATTCATTAATAATCAATATGTTGAATTATCTCTCGCTAAAATAGAAATAAATTGCATTTACACCTTTTCGGCACCGATCGCGCTTTTCCCGGCTCGCTCATGAAAGCCTGTTCAAAGGGTGGTAAGATCGTTTTCCTTGTAAAAAAGATGCAACAGATTGATATGGCAGCCAGAACCCTGAGAATCGCCACCCGAAAGAGCCCGCTGGCCATGTGGCAGGCCAACTACGTCAAGGCCCGCCTGGAGGCCATCCACCCGGACCTGCGGGTAGAGCTGGTCCCGATGAGCACTCAGGGGGACAAGATCCTCGACACGCCGCTGGCCAAGGTGGGCGGCAAGGGGCTGTTCGTCAAAGAGCTCGAGACCGCCATGCTGGAGGGGCGTGCCGATATCGCCGTGCACTCCATGAAGGATGTTCCGGTCGACTTCCCCGAAGGGCTCGGTCTGCACATCATCTGTGAGCGCGAAGATCCGCGCGATGCCTTTGTTTCCAATCACTTCTCCACCCTTGATGCCCTGCCCCACGGCGCCGTGGTCGGCACCTCCAGCCTGCGCCGTCAGTGCCAGCTGCGGGCCGCCCGCCCGGATCTGGTGATCCGCGACCTGCGCGGCAACGTCAACACCCGACTCGCCAAGCTCGATGCCGGTGAGTACGACGCCATCATCCTGGCTGCCGCTGGCCTCAAGCGACTGGAGATGGCGTATCGCATCACCGCCTTTATCGAACCCGAGCAGAGCCTGCCAGCCAATGGCCAAGGGGCTGTCGGCATCGAGTGCCGCCTCGATGACGAGGAGGTAAAAGCGCTGTTGGCACCACTTGAGCACCCGGAAACTCGGGCGCGCGTCCTGACCGAGCGGGCCATGAACCGGGCTCTGCAAGGGGGCTGCCAGGTGCCCATCGGTGCGTATGCCTTGGTTGAAGGAGAACAGATTTGGCTGCGCGGTCTGGTCGGCAGTCCCGATGGACATCAGGTGCTGCGCGACGAGATCCGCGGCCCGTTAGCCGAGGGAGAACAGCTGGGGGAAACGCTGGCCCAACGCTTGCTCGCAGCCGGTGCCGATCTCATTCTGGCTGAGGTATACGGCGCATGACGCCGCTGGTGGTGCGCCCCCAACCCCAGGCCGATGCCCTGGCGCAGCGGCTGCGTACCGCCGGGCACCACCCCATCGTCTGCCCGTTATTAGCGCTGACCCCGGGCGACGAGCTGCCCGCGCTGCCGGAACAACTCTCCCACGCCGATCTGGTGGTGGTGGTCAGCCGCCACGCCGTTCTTTTTGCCCATGATTTTCTATTGCATACTGGTCTGACCTGGCCGGCTATCGAGTACTTTGCCGTCGGCGAAGCCAGTGCCATGGCCCTGCACGACGTGGGCTTGCAGGGTGCCTGGCCTGAAGATCCACGCAGCGAAGGTCTGCTGGCCCTACCCGCCCTGCAACAGGTGGCGGGCAAGCGGGTGCTGATCCTGCGCGGCAACGGCGGGCGCGAACTCATCAGTCGCACCCTGCGCCAACGCGGGGCCGAGGTGACCTGCCTCTGCGTCTATGCACGGCACTACCCGGCGCAAGATGGTGAAGCTCTCTGCCATCAGTGGCATCAGAAGGGGCTCGACAGCCTGCTGGTGACCAGCGGTGAACTACTGGATGCCCTGCTGGCGGTCACGCCGGCGCAGCACAGGGAGTGGCTGCAACGACTCCCGCTCATCGTACCCAGCCCGCGCGTCGCCGAGCAGGCAGCGGGGGCCGGTTTTCTCGATATAACGACAGCCCGGGGGGCCGACCACAATGCCCTGCTGGCGGCTCTGGAACTGAGGAAGATGGAATGACACAAGAAGAGAAGCAGGCCAGCGTGGCCGGTGAGACCGCTCCCGGACATGCCCAACCGGTGCAGCACAAAAAAGCGAGTGGCCGTGGCGGTGTAGTGTTAGGTGGTATCGCCATCGCCCTCACCCTGGGACTGACCGGCTGGATCTACCTGCACGGCCACCAGCAGGGCAATGCCCAGCAGGCCGAGATCGCCGCCCTCAAGAGCCAGTTGGCCGGCGCCATCGACAGCATAGGGACGCTCAAGCAGGCGCAGAGCCAGGATCTGGCCGGCTGGCAAACCGGTCAGAAGCAGTTGCAAGAAGAGATGCAGAGCCTGCAAGCCCGGGTGCTCGACTTAAATGAGAAACGCCCGAACGACTGGCTGCTGGCCGAATCCGAGTATCTGGTGCGCATGGCAGGCCGCAAGCTGTGGCTGGAGCACGATCTGGTCTCCGCGGTCACCCTGCTGGCCAATGCCGACGAACGGATCAAGGCGCTCAACGACCCCAGCCTGCTGCCGCTGCGCAAAGCGTTGGCCGAAGACATCGCCAAACTCAAGGCCCTGCCGACCCTGGATCGGGAAGGTCTGACCCTCAAGCTGGCCGCTCTCTCGGATCAAATCGACCTGTTGCCGATGAACGCCGTCGCCATGCCCGAAGCCATCGCGCCGGCGGATCAGCAGGTCAGTGGCCAGCTTGATGACTGGCAAAACAACCTGAAGAAAAACTGGGTCAATTTCACCGAAAACTTCATCACCATCCGCCGCCGCGATGGCGCCGTCGAAGCCCTGCTCTCCCCGCAGCAGGAGATCTATCTGCGCGAGAACCTCAAGACCAAGCTGCTGCAAGCGCAGCTGTCGGTCTACCGTGAGCAGCAGGATCTCTATGCCGACAGCCTCGACAAGGCGCAGCGCTGGGTGAAGCAGTACTTCAATCAGGACGACAGCGCCACCCGCTATGTGCTGGGCGAACTGGCCAAGCTTAAGGATGAGCAGGTGAAGTTCGACTATCCCGAGCGCTTCCAGACCCAGGCCATCCTCGAGCAGGTGCTCAATGATCGCCTGCAACGCATTCTGGCCGGCCATTGAGAGGAAGCAGCATGATTCGCATCATCTTACTGGTTGCCGTGCTTATCGCCGGTCTGGTATTCGGGCCGGAAGCCGCAGGCAACAAGGGTTACGTACTGATCGCACTGGGCGACTATACGGTAGAGAGCTCTGTCACCAGCCTGGTCATCCTCGCCATCCTGCTCTATGGCGTGCTGCTGGCCGTCGAGTGGCTGCTGACCCGGGTATTGCGCCTACGTCGCAACACCCTCGGTTGGTTTGGCAAACGCCGTCGTAACAAGGCCAACCAGCAAACGGTGGCCGCCACCCTGGCCATGGCCGAGGGGCACTATCGTCAAGCCGAAAAACTGCTGGTCAAGAGTGCCCGCAACAGCGACACCCCCCTGCTCAACTATCTGGGCGCCGCCAAAGCGGCCCAGGCCCGCGGAGATGAATCGCGCCGCGATGAGTATCTGCAACTGGCCCAGCAAGAGAGCCCCAAGGCCGAGCTGGCGCTGACCCTCACCCAGACCCAGTTGCAGATCGAGCAAGAGCAGTACGAGCAGGCACTGGCGGCGCTGGAGCCCATCTATGCCCTCCATCCGCGCCATCCCATGGTGATCGAGCAGTTAACCCGCATCCATCGCGCCCGCCACGACTGGCCGGCACTGATCGACCTGTTGCCGGTACTGCGCAAAGTGGGCCGCATCAACGCCGAGCGTGAAGAAGCACTGCTGGAAGAGGCGTGGAATGCCCGTCTCGAGGCGGCGGGCAGCGAGCTTGAACCGCTGCGAGCCCTGTGGCAGGAGATGCCACGCAAACTGCGCCAGCAACCGATCATGCTGCTGGCCTATGGCAACCGCCTGCGCGCCCTCGGCGCCGAGAGTGAGGCTGCCGATCTGTGGCTCGATGCCCTGCGCAAGGAAAACTCCCCCCTGCTGCTGACCGAATTGCCGCGCCTCAAGCTCGACAACTATCAGACCATGCTAAACCAGTTGCGCAAGATGCAGGATCAACCGGGAGCCCGCGCCGCTCTCGGCCAAGTCGCCCTGCTCGCCGGTGAGCTTGAGGAGGCACAACGCTTACTGGAGGCCGAATTGGCCGAGCAGCCGAGCACCCCGGTCTACTACGCACTGGCCCGCGTCATGGAGCAGCGCCGCCTGACCAGCAAAGCCAACGAGTACTATCGTCTGGCGCTCGAGCTGGCCATCAGCTGATCCTCCCCTCCCGCTTGCATATGTTTGAGGCCACCCCTTGGGTGGCCTCGTCGTATGGTCTTGTGATCGACCGCTTTGTCTCAGATTGTGCATTCCGTCTGGTGTTGGCTTGCTATGCTGCCCTCCTTGCGCTTCCAGGCGCTAGAAATGCCAGTGTCTGTGCTGCATTGCCTTGAAGCCCTGAAGCGGCTTGGTACAGGCACAGCGCGGATATTCCTCCATGAAACGCGACAACCCCTCCAAGAGTTGCAAACGCAGTGAGGAGAGCGGCTCGTGCCAGGCATGCAGGCAGAAGTGGCCGGGGATCAACACGTCCTGGTAGGCGTGCAACAGCTCGTCTGGCCAGGGCTCCAGCTCGGGGCCGTGCTGACAGAGGTAGTAGGCAGCGGGTTCTCTTGCATAGATGAACTGAACCTGCGCCAAATCACGTTGGCTGAGCGCCTGACTGCCGATGTGGCAAGTCAGTTGTTTGCCTGTGGTCAGTTCGATGAAGTGACCCCGCTGGCGGCAGGGCACGATGCGGTACCACGGCAGGGGCGAGGTCGCTGAATAGCCCTCAAGCTCCTGTTCCAGCCAGTGCCGGCACTCAGGGGTCTGTACCTGATGTTGCATGGATCTGAGTTGATCCAGAATGACACCGTACGATGGCTTGGTGGCCACACTCGCACTCATTGCCGCTCCCTCCCTAGTGCACGACATCCCAATGGAAGTATGGGTCGGGATCACGACAAAGAGCCAGCTCATGGATTGACCAAAATCAAATCAGATGGCGATTATTTATGCAAAAGGGCAATAACAACTAGCCCACCAGATAGGTGCCTGTGCCAAAGGCAATGTGGATGCCCTCTTCGTTATGAAGCTCCATACGAGCCACGGCCACCTTGCTGCCGGCGCGGATAATATGAGCGGTGGCGATAAACGCCTGACCGCGTCCTGGGCGCAGGTAATCGACTCGCAGATCGATGGTACCAAGGCGTGAGAAGCGTTCCTTGAGGTAGCTTGGCGAGAACTCCTCCAGCTCGTCGATGCAGGAGGCCGCCACTATCATGCCGCCGGCCACATCAAGCAGGCTAGCGGTCACGCCACCGTGCAAAATGTTGTGGAAGGGGTTGCCAACCAGCTTGTCATCCATGCGAATGCGCAGCTCGACCCGCTCGAAGTCGTAGTGGGTCACCTCCATGCCGAGCAGCCGGTTGAACGGCATCTTCTCGGTAAACAGGTTGGCGATGCCGCTTAGGGCCATCTTCTTGAGCATCTGTTTCATTCCCTGATCCCTGGGAGTGGAGTAAAGACCCTAGCCAGTCTGCAACAGACCATTAACATAAGCAATCGCGGTTTATTGTGAGCGTCCCCTGCTTTAGAATGGCGCCCCCGGAGGAGAGAACATGACCGCCATCGCCGAGACCCTGCCCGATACCCCGCTTGCCCTGCTCCAGACCGTGTTTGGTTATCAGCAGTTCCGGGAAGGGCAGCAGGAGATCATCGAACAGGTACTGGCTGGGCGCGACGTGCTGGTGCTCAAACCCACCGGCGGCGGCAAGTCCATCTGCTACCAGATCCCGGCCCTGCTGCGTCCCGGCCTTGGGGTGGTCGTCTCCCCCCTCATCTCGCTGATGAAGGACCAAGTCGACACCCTGCGCGCCAACGGGGTGGCGGCGGCCTACCTCAACTCGGCCCTGAGCCGTGAGGAGATGGTGCAGGTCATCTCGGCCATGCGCCACGGCGAGATCAAGCTGCTCTACGTCGCTCCCGAGCGGTTGTTGCAGCACGATTTTCTGGATCGACTGGCAGAGATCCCGCTCGCCCTGTTTGCCATCGACGAGGCCCACTGCGTCTCCCAGTGGGGTCACGATTTTCGCCCCGAATACGCGGCCCTCGGCCGGCTCAAGCAGTGGTTTCCGAATGTACCTGTGATTGCCCTGACGGCCACCGCCGACGAGGCCACCCGGCAGGACATGCTGACCCGCCTCGCCCTGCACGATCCTCTCATCCACATCGCCAGCTTCGATCGCCCCAACATCCGCTACAACCTGGTGGAGAAGTTCAAGGGGGCGGAGCAACTGCTGCGCTATGTGCAGAGCCAGAAGGGCAACTGCGGCATCGTCTATTGCTCGAGCCGCAACCGGGTGGAAGAGGTGGCCGGGCGACTGGTGCGCCACGGCTGTAAGGCGGCGCCCTATCACGCCGGCTTGCCGCTAGAGCAGCGCCAGCAGACCCAAGATGCGTTCTTGCGCGACGATGTGGAGATCGTGGTCGCCACCGTCGCCTTCGGCATGGGGATCGACAAACCCAACGTGCGCTTCGTGGTGCACTACGACATCCCTAAGAATATCGAGTCCTACTATCAAGAGACCGGCCGCGCCGGTCGTGATGGCTCCCCCTCCGAAGCGGTACTGCTCTACGATCCGGCCGACATTGGCCGGGTGCGCCTGCTGCTTGAGAACATCGAGAACCCGCAGCAACTACAGGTGGAGCAGCACAAGCTCAACGTGATGGCGGCCTTTGCCGAGGCCCAGACCTGCCGCCGTCAGGTGCTGCTCAACTATTTTGGTGAATACCTCGACCAGCCGTGCGGCAACTGCGACGTCTGCCTCGATCCCCCCAAGACCTATGACGGCACCGAAGATGCCCAAAAGGCCCTCTCCTGCGTCTGGCGGGTCGGCCAGAGCTTCGGTATGGGCTATGTGGTGGAGGTGCTGCGCGGCTCGCTCAACCAGCGCATCCGCGATCACGGCCACGACAAGCTCTCTACCTACGGCATCGGCAAGGGTCACAGCGCCGAGCACTGGCAGAGCGTGCTACGCCAGCTCATCCACAAGGGGCTACTGACCCAGAACATCACCCGCAACATGGTGCTGCAACTGACCGAGGCGGCCCGCCCCGTACTGCGCGGTGAGATGGCACTAGAGCTGGCGGTGCCGCGGGTACAGCCGGTCTCGAGCCGCAAGGAAAAACGCATCCGGCTCGACATTGGCAACTACGACCGCAAGCTGTTCAAAGAGCTCAAAGGACTGCGTAAACAGATTGCCGAAGAGGAAGAAGTCCCGCCCTACGTGGTGTTCAACGACGCCACCCTGATGGAGATGGCCGAGGCGATGCCGATGACCGCGCGCGACCTGCTGGCGATCAACGGTGTCGGCCAGCGCAAGCTGGAGCGCTTCGGCGACGCCTTCATGGACAGGATCATCGATTACTGCCGGCGCTGAGCCGGTTACGGTTTGAGCGAGGCGTACCAGGCAGCCAGAACCTCAATGTCGGCGTCCGAAAGTAGCTTGGCCATGGGGGCCATCACCGGATCGACCCGCGTGCCGTCACGAAATGCCTTGAGCTGCTTGGCCGTGTACTGAGCGTTCTGCCCCGCCAGATGGGGATAACCCGGGATCACCGCCTTACCCTCTCCCCCGTGACAGGCGGTACACACCACCGCTCTCTCCTTGCCAGCAGCCGCATCGGCGGCATGCAGCGATGGGGCGCCGAGCGCCAGCAGGATGGCGGCAAACGGGAAATACTTCATAGACACACTTCCGCAGGGATAAAAGAAGGCGGCAGTATACGCAAGCACCCCCTCATTCGGGCAGGTGCGCAAGGAGCAAATGTGAAGCTGCACAACACTTTTTCCACCGAACTGCCCTGGGCCTGCGAGCCGGTCACCCCCACGCCACTTAGCGGCGCCCACCTGCTGCACCTCAACCGTCCGCTGCTCGCCGAGCTGGGGCTGACCGACGTGAGCGACGCCGACTGGCTCGCCTGCTGCGGTCAGGGGCGTCCACTGCCCGGCATGGCGCCGGTGGCCCAGGTCTACGCCGGCCACCAGTTCGGCAGCTATGTACCACGTCTCGGCGATGGCCGCGCCCTGCTGCTCGGTCAGCAGGAGGCCCCCGACGGCCAACTGTGGGATCTTCACCTCAAGGGGGCCGGCAAGACCCCTTTCTCCCGCTTCGGTGACGGTCGCGCCGTGCTACGCTCGTCGATCCGCGAATACCTGGCGAGCGAGGCGCTGCACGCCCTCGGTATCCCCACCACCCGAGCCCTGGTGCTGGTCGGCAGCAACGAAGCGGTGCAGCGCGAGACCCTGGAGCCGGGCGCCACCGTGCTGCGCACAGCCCCCAGCCACCTACGCTTCGGCCACATAGAGTACTTCGCCTGGAGCGGCCAGGGGGAGCGCATTCCAGCTTTGCTCGACTACCTGCGCGTCCACCACTTCGATGGGATGGACGACGCCGACCTGTTTGCCGAGGTGGTTCGCCGCACGGCCCTGCTGATCGCCCGCTGGCAGGCGGCCGGCTTCACCCACGGGGTGCTCAACACCGACAACATGTCCCTGCTCGGGCTCACCCTCGACTACGGCCCCTATGGCTTTATCGATCGCTACGTGCCCGATTTTGTCTGCAACCACACCGACAGCATCGGCCGTTATGCCCTCGAACAGCAGCCGGCGGTGGGTTACTGGAACCTGCAAAAGCTGGCCCAGGCCCTGGCCGGCCACCTGCCCGACGCGGCACTGCAACAGGCACTGGATGGCTATCAGCAGACCCTGATGCTGGAGTATTCGACCCTGATGCGCGAGCGCCTCGGCTTGCAGAGCTGGGAAGAGGATGACCCGGCCCTGTTTCGCCGCCTGTTCCAACTGCTGGCCGAAGGGGGAGTGGACTACCACCTGTTTCTGCGCCGCCTCGCCCGCCTCAGCTTGCGCGGTGAGCTGCCACCGGGCCTGTTCGCCCTGTTGCCGGAGGGCGAGGCGTGGCCACGCTGGCTTGATGACTACCGTACGCGCCTCGCCCGCGAGGGAAGCCAAGACGATGAGCGGGCACGCCGCATGGAGGCGATCAACCCCAAGTATGTGCTGCGTAACGCGCTGGCCCAGCAAGCCATCGACGCCGCCGAGGCCGGTGACATGGCCCCCTTCATCCGGCTGTTCGAGGCGCTGCGCCACCCCTTTGACGAGCAGCCTGAGGCAGAGGATCTCGCCACCCCCTCCCCCGACTGGTATCAGTGCACCACCCTTTCCTGTAGCAGCTAAGGAGTGCCCCATGTGGCAACTGGACAAACAAGACCCGGTGAGCGGCAGCCTGCTGCTCACCCACCCCGGTCTCGACGAAACGAGTTTCCCGGCCCTGGCCCCCACCCTACTGACCGCCTGGGAGCTACGCCTGATCGAGCGCGAGCTGGGGGCCGATCGCCACTGCTGGGTGGTCGACTTTGAGGGGAGCAAGCTGCTGCTCCAATACGAGCACTATGGCGAGGTATGCTGGCTCGAGGCCTGTCATCCGGACGATCGAATACTGCTCGACTGGCTGGCGCGGCAACATGTCGAGCAACGATTGCACTCCAAAGATGAAGGGGTATAATCGCGCCCCTTGATTGCCGCCATCCTGGCGGCATGGGTTCCCTAACCCCATTAACCAAAAAGGTCACAATGTGAATCTGACGTCCTATCAGTACCAGACGGCCCTGATCCGTCTCTCTCTCTTTCATATCCTGATCATCGCAAGCAGCAACTACCTGGTGCAGCTGCCGATCACCATTTTCGGCTTTCACACCACCTGGGGTGCCTTCAGCTTTCCCTTCATCTTCTTGGCCACCGATCTCACGGTGCGGATCTTCGGGGCCCCGTTGGCGCGCAAGATCATCCAGCTGGTGATGCTGCCGGCGCTGGCCGTCTCTTATGTGCTCTCGGTGCTTTTCTTCGAGGGGCAATATCAGGGGATGAACCAGCTCAGCGTGTTTAACCTGTTTGTGGCGCGCATCGCTCTGGCCAGCTTCATGGCCTACGCCATCGGCCAGTTCATGGATGTGGTGGTGTTCAACCGGTTACGCCAGCTCAAGGCATGGTGGGTGGCACCAACCGTCTCGACCCTGTTTGGCAACCTCATCGACACGGTCAGCTTCTTCTCGGTGGCATTTTGGAAGAGCAGCGATCCCTTCATGGCCGAGCACTGGGTCGAGATCGCCATGGTCGATTACACCTTCAAGCTGATCATCAGCCTGGGGTTGTTCGTTCCGCTCTATGGCGTGCTACTGCGCTATCTAGCCCGCAAGCTGGTCGGCGAACCGGCGCTGGCCCTGCACCCCGTGAATCAGTGAGCACATCGGCCACCCTAGGGTGGCCGATTTTTTTCTCATGGCGTAGCAAGGTGCTTGCTTTTACAAATGAGAATCATTATCTTTATCTGGCGTTCCGGATTTGACCACCATGGCATCACCCCCGGGTGAGTGTGGACTCCTCTGTGAAGGCACGACATTGCTCACATTGCTTCCAGATTCGGCCAGCTGCATGCTGGCCCTTTTTTTATCTGCCGCACATGAAAAACCCCGGCTCTTGCGAGCCGGGGCTGTGGGTTAACCCTATCCATACCGCTTACAACATGACACCGGCGATAACGGCCGAGAGCAGGCTCACCAGGGTCGAGCCGTACACCAGCTTGAGTCCGAAGCGGGAAACCATGTTGCCCTTCTCCTCGTTCAGCGCCTTAACCGCACCGGCGATGATGCCGATGGAGCTGAAGTTAGCGAACGACACCATGAAGATCGACAGCATGCCGATGGTGCGGGGCGAGAGCTGGGCGGCAATCTTGCCCAAGTCCATCATGGCCACGAACTCGTTGGTCACCAGCTTGGTGGCCATCACACTGCCCGCCTGCAACGCCTCACCGGACGGGATACCGATGATCCAGGCAACGGGATAGAAGATGTAGCCCATCACATGTTGGAAATTGACGCCGAAAGCCAGCTCAAACAGGTAGTTGATCATGGCAATCAGGGCGATGAAGCCGACCAGCATGGCCGCCACGATCACCGCCACCGAGAAGCCCGCCATGATGTACTCCCCCAGCATCTCGAAGAAGTTCTCCTGCTTCGGGGTGTGGTGCTCATCCCCCTCGGCCAACGACTTGGCATCGGTCACCGTGTTGTCCGGCTCATAGGGGTTGATCAGCGATAGCACGACGAAGGTACTGAACATGTTGAGGATCAGGGCCGCCACCACGTAACGCGGCTCGATCATCTGCATGTAGGCGCCGACGATGGACATGGAGACGGTCGACATGGCGGTCGCCGCCAGGGTGTACATCTGCTTCTCGTTCATGTGCGGCAG
Organism: Aeromonas simiae; assembly: GCF_014892695.1. Classification (NCBI taxonomy): domain Bacteria; kingdom Pseudomonadati; phylum Pseudomonadota; class Gammaproteobacteria; order Aeromonadales; family Aeromonadaceae; genus Aeromonas; species Aeromonas simiae. Next base: position 14,964 of record NZ_CP040449.1, on the reverse strand, counting down.
TATGTTCTTGAGCGCGATGAAGTTCTCCGACTGTCCGACGATCATCGAGCTGATGGCGTTGAACGATTCCAGCTTACCCATGCCATTGATCTTGGCCAGCACGGTACCAATGCCGCGGATGATGAGCGGCAGCAGGCGAATGTATTGCAGGATGCCGATCAGCACCGAGATGAAGACGATGGGCATCAGCACCATCAGGAAGAAGCTGAAGGCCCCCTCATTGAGCAGGCCGCCAAACACGAAGTCGGTTCCCTGCTTGGCAAACTCCAGCAGCTTGGTGAAACCGGCCGCGAACCCGCTGATGATGGCCAGCCCCACCGAGGAGTTCAGCATGAACCAGGCCAGTGCCAGTTCCACCACCAGCAGTTGGATGATGTAACGCACTTTTATATTGCGCCAACCGCGGCGATTGCCGAGCAGCGCCAGTACCAGCACCAGGGCCAGTCCGAGCACGAAGTGAAAATATTGCATAACCTGAATAGCCTATGAGTTGTAATTTTGACCGGCGCATCATATCTGCCCAACCAATAAAAAAGCGGATTGGCGTCACAGTCTGACAGAAAAATATAGTCCTTAAATAATACAAACGTTTGTTGAGAGCCAAACAGAAATCTATCGATAAAACCCTATTAATTCATATAGTTATAAATAAAATAAAGAAATCGTTTTTATACACCTAACACCATGTAGAATGACACGATGAAAAACGATTGCGCCTTATATAAATAAGATAAAGGTACCCACATCCAATAATTAATAAAAAACGTTTTTCAATTTAATTATTTGGACATAGTAAAAATAATCCCGGCTAAACCGGGATTATTTTTCACAGGGCAAGATGGAAAGCCTGTTTAAGGCGAGTGATGAATTCGGCATCACGACAGAGTGTCTTGCCGGCACTGTCGGAAATCTTGGCCACCGGCCCCCCGTTACACTCCACCAGCTTGAACACTATGTTCATGGGCGAGGCGCCCGGCAGATCGCAGGTGAGATGGGTGCCAATACCAAAGCTGAGTCTGACCCGACCACGGAAATGGCGCAGCAGCCCGACGGCCCGCTCCAGATCCAAGCCATCGGAGAAGACCAGGGTCTTGCTGCGCGGGTCAATGCCAAGACGCTGATAGTGGGCGATGGCCTTCTCGCCCCACACCACGGGGTCACCCGAGTCGTGGCGCAGCCCCTGATAGCGGCTGGCCAGCTCAAAGTCGAAGTCGCGCAGGAAGGCATCCATGGTGATGCAGTCGGTCAGGGCGATGCCGAGGTGATCGGCAAACTCGTCGAGCCAGGTGAGCAGGGCGGCACGCTGGCTCTGGGCCAGCGGAAAGCCGAGCTGCTGATGGGCCTGGAACCACTCGTGGGCCTGGGTGCCCACCGCCGGTAGATCATACTTGTGCGCCAACTGGTAGTTGCTCGTGCCGCGAAACGCCGGCAGGCGCTCGCACAGGCGCCCGACCACGGCATCCTGCACCGCATGGGAGAAACGGCGGCGGGTGCCGAAATCCACCAGATTGAACTCCGCCATCTCCTCGGCGCTGAGCTCGCGGGTCAGCCAGTCGATCTTTCGGTCGAGCTGGGCGATCGCCTCACTCACCCCGAGCTGGGGATAGCGGAAGCGGTTACGCATCTCGCTGATGATGGCGAGGATCGGGATCTCCCACAGGATCACATCCTGCCACAGGCCGCTGACCCGCACCGCCAGGCGCCCTTCCCGCTCGTGCACCTCCAGCAAAGAGGCATCGAGTGGCTTGTGACTCAGGTGGTCGAGGTAGTCCTGATGGAGGAAGGGGCGCCGGGCGAGAAAACGCGCCTCGTCATGAGAGAGACGCAGGCGGCCAGCCTGACGCAGCTGATCCTCGATCTGCCCCATCAGAGGCAGCAGATCCTCATCGTTACGGCTGTGAAACTCGGCCACCACCTCGGCATCCGGGTAGTGGTGGAACACCGCCTGCTGCATGTGCAGCTTGTAGGCATCGGTGTCGAGCAGGCTGGTTAGAATGGGCGGCATATCAACACCCCAGAAGACGTTGAACTTCATGCAAATCGGCGGCCAGCTCGGCCCCAGCTTCGCCCATGGCAAGCAGGGCGCTCGACACCGTGTCGGGAGCAATACCGCGACAGGCCGCCAGGTGGACGATGACGCGCAGGCCGGCGCGGCGCAGTTGCAGCACGCTGGTCTTGACGCAGTAGTCGGTGGCCAGCCCCCCCACCAGCACGGTATCGACACCGCGCGCCTGCAAAAACTCCAGCAGGCCGGTAGAGCGGCGCTCTGCCAAGTCGTGGTAGCAGGCCCCATAGGGGTGCAGATCCGGCTCTACCCCCTTCCAGACGAAGAAGTCGTAATCGATGGGGGCCGGCAGGCCGTCGAGCAGCTCAAACCCCCGCGTGCCGGGCACACAGTGAGCCGGCCAAGTGAGATCGGCGTTGGGCAGTGGCAACGGCTGGAGCGGCGAGTCAGCGACCCAGACGGCGGTGGCCGGGTGGGCATCTTTGCTGCCGATGCGCAGGGACGCCAGCGTGGCCTGGGCATTGAGGGCCGCCGCGATGCCATCCCCCTCGGGGACGGGCAACTCCTGCGGGCAGAGCGGAGTGAACCCCTTCTGCGCATCGATATCGAGACTGGCGATAAGGCTCATGTTCGCTCCTGCACTACATATTATTCCTGTGATATTATCTACCAAACATTTAGCGAACGCGAGCGGAGCGAGCGACATGCTGAGAATGAGTCTGGATGTGGTGGTACTGCGACTGCGCGATGAACGTCTCGAACTGCTGCTCGAGCGGCGCGACCGCCCGCCGTTTGAAGATGCCCTGCAACTCCCGGCCCTGCGCATTGACGAGGAGCGCGACCCGGATCTCGAGGCGGCCCTCGACAGGCTGTTGCAGGAGTGGGCACTGGGGGACTGTTATCGCGAGCAGGTGTGCAGCCTGGGTAGCCGGGCGCGCGACCCGCGCGGCTGGTCGACCACCCTGGTTTATCTCTGTCTGGTCAGCCCTGATTGCCCCCTCTCTCGCGGCCAGTGGCTGCCACTACAGAGTCTGCCCGGCATCCCGCTCGCCTTCGACCATGCCCAACTGATCGCCAAGGCACTTGAGCGGCTGCGGGTCAAGAGCCGCTACAGCACCCTGCCAGTCCATCTGCTGGGGGAAGAGTTCACCTTCTCCGAACTGCAACGGGCCTATGAGATCATCTTGCAGACCCCCATGAACACGGCAGCCTTTCGCAAGCGCATCCACCGCGCCGAGATCTTGTGCGACACCGGCCGCAAGCGCACCGGTAACCAGCGCCCGGCGATCCTCTATCGCATCGAAGACCCCTCCTGCGTCATGTTCGATCAGGTGATGAACGGAGCCGAAGGATGAAGCCGATATTGATCAGCGCCTGCCTGCTCGGCATGCCGGTACGCTACGACGGCCGCAGCAAGGGGATCCTCAGTGACTGGCTGCACCAGCTCGGGGCGAAGGGTCATCTGCTCCCCTTCTGCCCCGAAGTCGCCGGCGGCCTGGCAACCCCGCGCCCGCCGGCCGAACGCCGGGGGGAGCAGGTGGTGACCGAAGCCGGCGAGGACGTGACGGCCGCGTTCGAGCGGGGCGCTGCACTGGCCCTGGCCCTGTGTCAACGCGAGGGCATCACGATAGCCCTGCTCAAGGAGGGGAGCCCCTCTTGTGGCAGCGGCCGCATCTATAGCGGCCGCTTCGATGGGATCAAAGTGCCCGGTGAAGGCAAGACGGCGCAACTGCTGCGCCGCCACGGCATCACGGTCTTTTCCGAAGATCAGCTCGGTGAGCTGGCCTCCCTGCTTGGCACCTCCACCTGAGCCGGCTGCGCTTCCCAACTGGCGAGGCGCGCATCCTTTTCGGCCCACAGGGCGTTGAGCCACTGCTGGAAGCCGCGCTTGAACGGCTTGTCGTTGAAGTAATCCCCCACCATGGCTCCCTCAATGGGCAACTCCTCGATATGCACCCGGATGCGGGTCATACGTCCCATCAGGAAATCCCGAAACGGGGCCTCCTGGTTATCCGGATAGCTCAGGGTGACGTTGATCAGCTTGTCGAACTGATCCCCCATGGCCGCCAGAGTGAACGCCAGCCCCGCCGCCTTGGGGGCCATCAGATGGCGGTAGGGGGAGCGGGTCTGCTCCCGTTTCTGCTCGGTGAAACGGGTTCCCTCCACGAAGTTGATGACGGTCGTCGGGATGTGGCGAAACTTCTCGCAGGCATTGCGGGTGGTCTCGATATCCTTGCCGCGCAGATGCGGGTTACGCAGTAGGAACTCTCTTGAATAGCGGCGCATGAAGGGCATGTCGAGCCCCCAGCAGGCCAAACCCAGCAGCGGGATATAGATAAGTTCGTGCTTCATGAAGAACTTGGGCACCGGGATGCGCTGGCGCAGCAGATGACCCAACACCACGATGTCAGTCCAGCTCAGGTGATTGCACACCACCAGATACCACCCCTCTTTGCGCAGGTTTGTGTTGTCTTCGATTTCCCACTCCACCCGGTTGGTGAGGTGAATGAGCAGGGTGTTACTCTCGAGCCAGCCGCGCATCAAGAGGTTGTTGATGCGGCTGCACCGATGAGCCAGCACCGGGATCGGCAGCAGTTTCACCAGTGAGACGCAGAGGATCAGGGTCGCCCAGAAGGCGGTCTGGGCGATGCTCAGCAGAGCGCTAAGCAGAAACAGGATCGGTCCGGGCAGAAAACTAAGCATGATTCTCTTATTGTCCAGCCGCGTGCAGGCGAGCCATGGTCTGTTCCTTCTCCGACCACAGGCCATTGAGCCACTGCTGGAACTTCTGTTGAAATTCGGGGTTATTGAAGTAATCGCCGATCAACGTCCTGTCGATGGGCAGCACCCGCACCTTGACGCGCACCTCCTTGAGGCGGCCACACATGTAGTCCCAAAAGGTCGGGATACCGTGCGGGTAGCAGATGGTCACATCCACCAGCTTGTGCAACTGATCGCCCATGGCGGCCAGGGTAAAGGCAACACCACCGGCGCGCGGCTGCAACAGATGGCGATAGGGTGAGCCCTGTTTCGAGTGTTTGGCCGAGGTAAAGCGCGTGCCCTCGACAAAGTTCATCACGCTCACCGGCATGTCGCGGAAACGGGCGCACGCCTTGCGCGTCGTTTCGATATCTTTTCCCCTGAGCTGAGGGTGTTTTTCCAAAAACTTACGGGAATAGCGCCGCATGAAGGGAAAATCGAGAGCCCACCATGCAAGGCCCAGAAAAGGGACCCAAATCAGCTCTTTCTTCAGGAAAAATTTCAGAAAGGGGATTTTTCGATTAAAAATCCGCTGAAGCACCAGAATGTCGACCCAAGACTGGTGATTAGCGACCACCATATACCACTCGTTATGGGTCAGGTTGTCCACTCCGACCACGTCCATTCGTGTGCCGGAAAAGGCGTTTTGCACCAGATTGTTGAACCCGATCCAGCAGGTGGCGCAACCATCGAGCAGCCAGTTACACCCGGTGCGCCATCTGCGCAGCGGCAACAGCAGTTTGGCCAAGCCAAGAAAGAGTACGGGAATAAACCACAGCAGGGTATTGGCGAAGATCAGCAGGGTCGAGGCACTGCCGCGCAGGAGCTCGAACAATTTTTGCGGCATAGGCCGGCTTCCTTGTCAATTCTGGTCAGACCTCACATGTTATCATGCCGCCAGTGACACAGACTATGTGCCACGAAGCCGTAACAACAGGCGATCCATGGCCCGATAACCAAGCGCCTCCACCAGATGACGACGGTCTATCGTCCCCTCGCCCGCCAGATCGGCGATGGTGCGCGCCACCCTCAGAATCCGATGCCAGGCTCGAATGCTGAGACCAAGCCGCTGGATGGCACCCTCAAGAAAGTCCGCATCTTGCGGCGATAAGCGACAAACTTCTTCGATCTCCCGACTATCCAGACGCTGATTGAGCTTGCCACTGCGGGCAAGCATACGCTGGCGCGCCGCCACGACCCGCTCTCGCACCACAGCGCTGCACTCCCCCCGCTCCGGCGTACCGCTTAAGCTCCCCTTGGGCAGCAGCGGGACCTCCACCGTCAGATCGAAGCGATCGAGAAAGGGGCCCGACAGGCGACCGAGATACCGCAGCACTTGCTCCGGCGTAGAGCGGGTCTGACCATCGCCATAGTGGCCGCAGGGGCTGGGGTTCATGGCCGCCACCAGCTGGAAAGAGGCGGGAAAATCCACCTGCCTAGCCGCCCTGCTGATGGTGATGTGGCCGCTCTCGAGTGGCTCACGCAGATTGTCGAGCACCTTGCGTTCAAACTCGGGCAATTCGTCTAAAAACAGCACGCCATTGTGGGCAAGTGAAATCTCACCAGGCCTCGGTTGACTACCCCCGCCCACCAGCGCCACCGCCGAGGCACTGTGGTGCGGGCAGCGATAGGGACGCCGACCCCAACCAGAGAGCCCGTGCCCACCGATGGAGTGAATGGCAGCGCTCTCTTGCGCCTCAGCCTCACTCAGGGGGGGCAGGATGCCAGATAACCGGCTCGCCAGCATGCTCTTGCCGGTGCCGGGCGGCCCAATGAGCAGCAGGTGATGGCAGCCGGCGGCGGCGATCTCCAGTGCCCGCTTGGCCTGGGACTGACCAATGACATCGAGTAAATCGGGCACTTCGTGGCCATCGCTTTCCGGCGTAGCCGGCTCGGGAAAAGGCAACGCCAACTGCCCCGAGATCCAGGCGGTCACCGCCAGTAACTGATGCGCGCAGCGCACCTGCGCATCGCGGATCAATGCGGCCTCGGCGCCATTGTCACGCGCGACCACCAGGGTGCGTCCGGCGGCGCGGCTGGCCAGTACCGCCGGCAGCACACCAAGAACCGGGCGCAGCTCCCCCGTCAGGGCCAGCTCCCCCAAGAATTCATGATCTGGCAGGCTGTTCGCCGGTATCTGCTGTGAGGCCGCCAGAATGCCGAGCGCGATGGCCAGATCGAAGCGGCCGCCCTCCTTGGGAAGATCGGCCGGCGCCAGGTTGACCGTGATGCGGCGGGCAGGAAACTCGAAGTTACCGTTGAGCAGGGCACTGCGCACCCGATCGCGCGACTCCTTCACCGAGGTCTCGGGCAAACCGACGATATTGAAGGCCGGCAGACCATTGGAGAGATGAACCTCCACCGTAACCAGCGGTGCCTCGACACCCAGGCTGGCCCGGCTGTAAACCACAGCTAATGACATGATTTACACCCCGCTCTTTATATTGTTCTACCCATAAATCACGAGCCAGATAAATCAACTGACGCAGTGAAAGCGTTCTCTCGAAAAACAGAAACTTGTCACGAAAAAAAGTCTTGCTCACGAAAAGCCCCCATGCTAGTTCTAATAGTCATTCGCGGCGGTGGCGCCGTTTAAAATTGGATTTAGTCATGAGCCTGGTCTCCCGTTTCGTCAGCATTATTGTGGTCCTAGTGGTGGTGATTATTACACCGCTCGGGGCTCGTTTGGCTGCACGGAACAAGGGATAGACCCAGACCGGCAAACCGACAAGACGACCCCCGAGCCCAAAAAGCTCGGGGGTTTTTCTTTACCTGGTTGGCCCTCAGGAATAGCAAGGACAGGATGTATGCAGATGAATGGTGCTCAGTTCGTGGTCGCGGCCCTCAAACAACAGGGGGTCACCCAGGTATTCGGTTATCCCGGGGGTGCCATCATGCCGGTCTACGACGCCCTCTATGACGGCGGACTAGCCCACCAGCTGTGCCGCCATGAGCAGGGGGCCGCCATGGCGGCGGTCGGCTACGCCAGAGCCAGCGGCCGGGTTGGAGTCTGCATCGCCACCTCAGGCCCCGGTGCCACCAACCTGGTGACCGGTCTGGCCGAGGCATTGCTCGACTCCATCCCCCTGGTGGCCATCTCCGGCCAGGTGCCCTGCTCTGCCATCGGCACCGACGCCTTCCAGGAGGTCGACGTGCTCGGCATGTCCCTCTCCTGTACCAAGCACTCTTTCATGGTCACCAATGTGGAAGAGCTGCCCGAAGTGATCGCCGAAGCCTTTGCCATCGCCAGCGAAGGACGACCCGGGCCGGTGCTCATCGATCTCCCCAAGGATGTGCAACTGGCCAACTTCTCGCCGCGCACTCCGCTCGCCGCCGTCAACCAGAGCGAGAGCCTGCCGATGGGCGAACTGGAACAAGCCCGCGCCCTGCTGGCCGCCGCCGAGCGCCCCCTGCTCTACGTGGGTGGCGGCGTCGGCATGGCCAATGCAGAGGCCGCGCTGCGCGACTTTGCCGCCGCCACCGGTATGCCGGGCGTGACCACTCTCAAGGGGATCGGCACCCTGGACCCCGACAGCCCGGTGTTTCTCGGCATGCTCGGCATGCACGGCACCAAGGCCGCCAACTATGCGGTGCAGATGTGTGACCTGCTGGTCGTAGTCGGTGCCCGCTTCGATGACCGGGTCACCGGCAAGCTGGAGGCCTTTGCCCCCCACGCCAGAGTGATCCATCTGGATGTGGATGCGGCCGAACTCGGCAAACGCCGCGCCGCCGATGTGGGCATCACCACCCACCTCAATCTGGTGCTGCCGGCACTGGCTCGCCCACTCTCCATCGGCCCCTGGCGCGCCCACTGCGCCGCCCTGGCCCGTGACCACGCCTTCGACTACGCCCATCCCGGTGACGCCATCTATGCTCCGGCCCTGCTGCACCGCCTGAGCGATCGCCTGCCCAGCAATGCCGTGGTCGCCTGCGACGTGGGCCAGCACCAGATGTGGGTGGCCCAGCACATGCGTTTTGACAATCCGCGCAACCACCTCTCCAGCGCCGGCCTCGGCACCATGGGCTTCGGCCTGCCGGCCGCCATCGGGGCCAAGATGGCCCGCCCCGAGGATGAGGTGGTGCTGGTGAGTGGCGACGGCTCCTTCATGATGAACGTGCAAGAGCTCGGCACCATCCGCCGTGCCGGTCTCAAGGTGAAGATGGTGCTGCTCGACAACCAGCGGCTCGGCATGGTGCGCCAGTGGCAGGAGCTGTTCTTCGAGGGCCGCTACAGCGAGACCAACCTCTCCGACAACCCCGATTTTGTGACCCTCGCTGCCGCCTTCGGCATCCGCGGTGAGACCATCACATGCAAAGCCGAGATCGAGCCCGCCCTCGATCGGCTGCTGGCGCACGATGGCGCCTACCTGCTGCATGTGGCCATTTCAGAGGAAGAAAACGTGTGGCCCCTGGTTCCGCCGGGAGTCGCCAATCACAAGATGATGGAGCAACGCCCATGAGCCAACATACCCTGCAGATCCATGCCCAAGCGAAACCGGAAGTAATGGAGCGCGTCCTGCGCGTGGTTCGTCACCGCGGCTTCAATCTCTGCGCCCTCAACATGGAGCAGGATTGCCAACAGCTGCGGATCACGGTTACTGTCGAGTCATGCCGTCCGATCCAGCAGCTGTGGAGCCAGCTGGACAAACTGGTGGACGTCTCCCGCGTCGACAGCTGCCATGCCGCTGCCCCCCAGCAGCGCTCGAGCCTCAGAGCATAAGGAACTTGCCCATGTCACAACCCCAATACATCTGGTTCAACGGCCAACTGGTTCCCTGGGAGAGCGCCCAGGTGCACGTCATGACCCATGCGCTGCACTACGGCTCTTCGGTGTTCGAGGGGGTGCGCGCCTACGACACCCCCAAGGGCACCTGCATCTTCCGCCTGCAAGAGCACACCCGCCGCCTGTTCGACTCCGCCAAGATCTACTGGATGGAGGTTCCCTACAACGAGGAGCAGGTCAACGAAGCCTGCCGTGCCGTGGTGCGCGAGAATGGCCTCAAGAGTGGCTACCTGCGTCCGCTGGCCTTCATCGGTAACGTGGGCCTTGGCCTGCATCCTCCCAAGGATGCCAAGGCCGACGTGATCGTCGCGGCCGTGCCCTGGGGCGCCTATCTCGGCGAAGAGGGCCTGAAAAACGGGGTGGATGTCTGCGTCACCTCTTGGAACCGACTCGCCCCCAACACCATCCCCACCGGGGCCAAGGCCGGTGGCAACTACCTCTCCTCCCAGCTCATCAGCCGTGAGGCCAAGCGCAACGGTTTCGCCGAAGGGCTGGCGCTGGATGTGAACGGCTACCTGAGCGAAGGGGCCGGTGAGAACCTGTTCCTGGTGAAGAACGGCGTGCTGTTCACCCCACCCGCCACCGCCGCCATCCTGCCCGGCATCACCCGCGACACCATCATGACGCTCGCCCGTGACCTGGGGTATGAGGTGCGCGAGCAGGCGTTGCCGCGCGAGGCGCTCTATGTGGCCGACGAGATCTTCATGACCGGCACGGCGGCCGAGGTGACCCCCGTGCGCTCAGTGGATCGCATGCAGGTGGGCGCCGGCTGTCGCGGCCCGGTGACCGAGCGACTGCAAACTGCCTTCTTCGGCCTGTTCAATGGCCAGACCGAGGACAAATGGGGTTGGCTGACCCCGGTCAACGACTGACACAGCGGGGAGGTGGCGACACCTCCCCGAGTCGCTCCGGGTGAGGGACCACCCTGACCCGGACCGATTCCACCTTACACATTCGAGTGCCCGACAGGGCCAGGTATTCAGGGAGTAGAAATAATGCCGAAGCTGAGATCCGCCACCACCACCCACGGCCGCAACATGGCCGGAGCCCGCGCCCTGTGGCGTGCCACCGGCATGAAAGAGGACGACTTCGGCAAACCCATCATCGCCGTGGTCAACTCCTTCACCCAGTTCGTGCCGGGTCACGTTCACCTCAAGGATCTGGGCCAACTGGTCGCCCGCGAGATCGAGGCCGCCGGCGGGGTGGCCAAAGAGTTCAACACCATCGCCGTCGATGACGGCATCGCCATGGGCCACGGCGGCATGCTCTACTCCTTGCCGTCGCGCGAGCTTATCGCCGACTCGGTCGAGTACATGGTCAACGCCCACTGCGCCGATGCCATGGTGTGCATCTCCAACTGCGACAAGATCACCCCGGGGATGCTGATGGCGGCCCTGCGCATCAATATCCCGGTGATCTTCGTCTCCGGCGGCCCGATGGAGGCCGGCAAGACCAAGCTCTCCGATCAGATCATCAAGCTGGATCTGGTGGATGCCATGATCCAAGGCGCCGACCCCAAGGTCTCCGACGCCCAGAGCGAGCAGGTTGAGCGCAGCGCCTGCCCCACCTGCGGCTCCTGCTCCGGCATGTTCACCGCCAACTCCATGAACTGCCTGACCGAGGCGCTCGGCCTCTCCCAGCCGGGCAACGGCTCACTGCTGGCTACCCACAGCGATCGCGAGCAGCTGTTCAAGCTGGCCGGCCAGCGCATCGTGGCCCTGACCAAGCGCTGGTATGAGCAGGACGATGCCTCGGCATTGCCGCGCAATATCGCCAACAAGGCGGCCTTTGAGAACGCCATGGCCCTCGACATCGCCATGGGCGGCTCCACCAACACAGTGCTGCACCTGCTGGCGGCAGCCCAGGAAGCCGGTGTCGACTTCACCATGGCCGATATCGACCGCCTGTCGCGCAAGGTGCCCCAGCTGTGCAAGGTGGCCCCTTCGACCCAGAAGTACCACATGGAGGACGTGCACCGCGCCGGTGGTGTGGTGGCCATCCTCGGCCAGTTGGAGCGCGCCGGCCTGGTGCACAGCGACACCCGCAACGTGCTCGGCATGTCGCTCGGCGAGCTGCTGGAAGAGTATGACGTGAGCCGCCAACCGACCGACGAGGTGGCCAGCTTCTACCGCGCCGGCCCGGCCGGCATTCGCACCACTCGCGCCTTCAGCCAGGATTGCCGCTGGGATACGCTGGACTTGGACAGAGCCGAGGGCTGCATCCGCTCGCTGGATCACGCCTACAGCCAAGAGGGGGGCCTTGCGGTGCTGACCGGTAACGTCGCCCTCAAGGGCGCCATCGTCAAGACCGCCGGTGTGGATGAAGAGAACCTCACCTTCCGCGGCCCGGCCCGGGTATTCGAGAGCCAGGAAGAGGCCGTGGCCGGCATCCTCGACGGCACGGTTAAGGCCGGCGAAGTGGTGGTGATCCGCTACGAAGGGCCCAAGGGCGGCCCCGGCATGCAGGAGATGCTCTACCCCACCTCTTACCTCAAGTCCATGGGGCTGGGTAAGGCGTGTGCCCTGATCACCGATGGTCGCTTCTCCGGCGGCACGTCGGGCCTCTCCATCGGCCACGTCTCGCCGGAGGCTGCGGCTGGCGGCACCATAGGCCTGGTCGAGAACGGCGACACCATCCGCATCAATATCCCAACCCGGGAACTGGTGCTGGAAGTGGCCGACGAGGTGCTCGCCACACGCCGCACCGCCATGGAAGCCCGTGGCGCCAAGGCCTGGAAGCCGGTCAGCCGCGAGCGCGCCGTGTCGTTTGCCCTGCGCGCCTACGCCATGCTGGCCACCAGTGCCGATCAGGGTGCGGTGCGCGATCGCAGCAAGTTGGAGGAGTAAACCATGGTTTCTGCTGCCGAATATCTACGCAAGATCCTGCTCTCGCCCGTCTACGAGGCGGCGCGGGTCACCCCGTTGCAGACCCTGAAGAAGCTCTCAGAGCGCCTCGGCAACCACGTGGCGCTCAAGCGCGAGGATCTGCAACCGGTGCACTCTTTCAAGCTACGCGGCGCCTACCACAAGATCGCCACCCTGAGCGCCGAGCAGAAGGCGCGCGGCGTCATCGCTGCCTCGGCCGGCAACCATGCTCAGGGAGTGGCCCTGTCGGCCGCCAAACTCGGCATCAAGGCGACCATCGTCATGCCGACCACCACGCCGGACATCAAGGTCGACGCGGTGCGCCGCCACGGCGGCCTAGTGGTGCTGCACGGTAACAACTTCGACGAGGCCTACGCCGAGAGCCGGCGTCTGGCCGAGCTTGAGGGCTACACCCCGATCCCACCGTTTGACGATATCGAAGTGATCGCCGGCCAAGGCACCATCGGCAAGGAGCTGCTGGAGCAAGACACCCACCTGACCCACGTCTTCGTGCCAGTGGGTGGCGGTGGTTTGGCCGCCGGGGTGGCGATCTATCTCAAGCAACTGCTGCCCGACATCAAGGTGATCGGCGTCGAGTCCGACGGTTCGGCCTGCCTCAAGGCGGCCATGACCGCCGGTAAGCCGGTGTCGCTGGATCGGGTCTCCCTGTTCGCCGACGGGGTGGCCGTGCGTCGTATCGGCGAGGAGACCTTCCGCCTGTGCGATCAGTATCTGGATGACGTGGTGACCGTCTCCAACGACCAGATCTGCGCCGCCCTCAAGGACATCTTCGATGACTGCCGTGCCATCGCCGAGCCCTCTGGTGCCCTTTCCCTGGCCGGCCTCAAGGCCTATTGCGAACGCGAGCAGGTCAAGGGGGGGCGGATGGCCGCCGTGCTGTCAGGGGCCAACGTCAACTTCCACAGCCTGCGCTATGTCTCCGAGCGCTGCGAGATCGGTGAGAAACGCGAAGGGATGCTGGCCGTCACCATCCCCGAACGCAAGGGGGCCTTCCTCGACTTCTGCCGCAATCTGGGGCCGCGCATGGTCACCGAGTTCAACTATCGCTATTCCGACCCGGAGCAAGCCGCCCTGTTTGTCTCGGTACGTCTGACCGGTGGTGAGGAGGAGCTCGGCCAGATCCAGCGCCAACTGGAAGAGGGGGGCTACCCGGTCGTCAACATGACCGAGAGCGAGCTGGCCAAAAATCACGTGCGCTACATGATTGGTGGTCGGCCGGCGCGCGCCCTGTGCGAGCGCCTCTATAGCTTCAAGTTCCCGGAGCAGCCGGGGGCCTTGATCCGCTTCCTCGAGACCCTCGGTTGCCGCTGGAACATCAGCTTGTTCCACTATCGTAACCACGGCGCCGACTACGGGCGGGTGCTGTGCGCCTTCGAACTGCCAGACGAAGACGTGAGCGCCTTCCACGACTACCTGCACGAGATTGGCTACGACTGGAACGAGATGAGCGACGATCCCGCCTATCGCAGCTTCCTGGCAAGCAGCCCACGGCGCTGAACAAATCGGGAATGAAAAAGAGGGAGGCCTAGGCCTCCCTCTCTGTTTTGCGCTCTGCAACCAGCGGCAAGACGCTAGTGCCAAGGTAGGATGGCCTCCCATCAGCCACCATCACGGAGAAATGCAGGCCCGCTCACAGAGCGTTCATCAGGAACATTTGAGACTGAAGTCGTTTGCGTTAGGCTAACCTGGGGGAAGGAACCGCCCCGGACTCACTTTCACAAGGACGACCCATGACTCTGCTCAGAAACGGCATTCTCTTCACCACAACCTTGCTGCTTGGCGGCACCGCCTGCGCGGTGGGTAACGATAACAGTTGGTATCTTGGCGCCAAGGCGGGGTGGTCGCACTTCTATGACATCGATACCCAGCGCCTCGTGGAGCAACTGCAAGACGGCTTACAGCAGCGCGATGACAACAAGAATGCGTTCGGACTCGGGGTGTTTGCCGGCTATCAGCTAAATCGCAACGTCGGCGTCGAGCTGGGTTATGACTGGCTGGGTAAATATGAGACCCGCGGTGAGCTGGCGGGGATCAAACTGGAGGGGGAGGCCAAGAGCCAGATGCTGCAAGCCAGCCTCAAGCTAGGGGGGCCGATCAGCGAGCAGCTTGACCTCTACACCCGGCTGGGAGGCGCCTATGCCTGGACCAAGTCCAGCGCCACCGCTCGCTATGCCGGCAACACGCTCAGCGACTCCAGCAAGGAGCACAGCGCCGCCTTCGTCGGGGCACTGGGGGCAGAGTACTCACTCACCCCATCATGGGCCCTACGCCTGGAGTATCAGTACACCACCCCCCTTGGCGATGCCTCCTTGGATCGCACCGCCATCGAGCTCGACAATGGTCTGCTGGCGCTAGGTATCGTCTACAGAGTTGGGCAGGAAACGTTCACCCAGGCCGAGCCGATAACCTCTCCTCCCGTGGCCATTGCACCGGCACGCGTCATCATCAATCAACGCTTTAACTTAAGCTCGGACGTGCTGTTCGAGTTCAACCGCGCCACCCTCAAGCCCGCCGCCAACCAGGAGTTGGAC